>NZ_JAAFYS010000001.1:0-7500 GCF_012070395.1 Pseudoroseicyclus tamaricis
CGGAGCCGAAGATGCCCCGCCTCGGCGCCGCCACCCGGCCCGCCGCTGCCCGTGCCGCCGCCCCCGCGCCCGTCGCCGCTCCCGCAGCGGCGTCCGCGAGCGTGGCCGGCGGCCTCCTCTCCCGCATCCCCGGCTTTGGCCGCAAGGCGGCGGCCGAACCGGCCGCGCCGGCCCCCGAGCCGGAGGAGAATCTTGCCCCCGAGGATCGCATCCGCGCCCGCATCGCCGGCGCCATCCGCGCCCGCAGCGAGGCCGCCAACCCGCCGCCCCCGCCGAAGCCGGAGCGCCCGCGTGGCCCGCGCCCGCTGATCCTCAACCAGACGCCCGTCTCCGGCGGCCCCCGCACCGAGCCGCCGCTCGTCGCCCGCCCCGGCACCCTGCGCGCCACCCGGGAGCCCGAGCTGCCGTCGATGCCGCCCGCAGAGGATGCGCTGCTGGAGGACACGTGGGACGAGGAGGAGGCCTTCGAGGCCGACAACCTCCCCCCGCCGCCGCTCCCCGCCGCCGCGCCGCGGATCGAGGCGAAGGTGAAGAAGGTCGTCCAGCCCACGCCGCGCAAGACGCAGGCCCCCTCCACCCGTGCCCGCGCCGAGGCGGAGCCGAACCTGCCGCTGGACGAGAAGTTCGCCGATTACGACTACCCGCCCCTCGCCCTCCTGCGGGATCCGGGCACCGTCCGCCGCCACCACCTCTCCGAAGAGGCGCTGGAGGAGAATGCGCGGATGCTGGAGTCTGTGCTCGACGATTACGGGGTGAAGGGCGAGATCACGGCCGTGAAGCCCGGCCCCGTCGTCACGATGTACGAGCTTGAGCCGGCGCCGGGCCTCAAGGCCTCCCGCGTCATCGGGCTGGCCGACGATATCGCCCGCTCGATGTCGGCCCTGTCGGCCCGTGTCTCGACCGTGCCCGGCCGCTCCGTCATCGGCATCGAGCTGCCGAACTCCAACCGCGAGATGGTGCTGCTGCGCGAGATCCTCGCGCACCGCGATTTCGGCGACGGCAACCAGAAGCTGCCCTTGGCGCTCGGCAAGGATATCGGCGGCGACCCGATCATCGCCAACCTCGCCAAGATGCCTCACCTCCTCATCGCCGGCACCACCGGTTCGGGCAAGTCGGTGGCCATCAACACCATGATCCTGTCGCTCCTCTACAAGCTCACGCCCGAGGAATGCCGGCTGATCATGATCGACCCCAAGATGCTGGAGCTCTCCGTCTACGACGGCATCCCGCACCTGCTCTCCCCCGTCGTGACCGACCCCAAGAAGGCGGTCGTGGCCCTCAAGTGGGTCGTGGGCGAGATGGAGGACCGCTACCGCAAGATGTCCAAGATGGGCGTGCGCAACATCGACGGCTACAACGGCCGCGTCCGCGAGGCGCTGGCCCGCGGCGAGAACTTCGAGCGTACGATCCAGACCGGCTTCGACGAGGAAACGGGGGACCCGATCTTCGAGACGGAGGAGACGGTGCCCGAGACGATGCCCTACATCGTCGTCATCGTCGACGAGATGGCCGACCTGATGATGGTCGCCGGCAAGGAGATCGAGGCCTGCATCCAGCGCCTCGCGCAGATGGCGCGCGCCTCGGGCATCCACCTTATCATGGCGACGCAGCGCCCCTCGGTCGACGTCATCACCGGCACGATCAAGGCGAACTTCCCGACGCGCATCTCCTTCCAGGTGACGAGCAAGATCGACAGCCGCACCATCCTCGGCGAGCAGGGCGCCGAGCAGCTGCTCGGCATGGGCGACATGCTCTACATGGCCGGCGGCGGGCGCATCAACCGCGTCCACGGTCCCTTCTGCTCCGACGAGGAGGTCGAGGAGATCGTCAACCATCTGAAGGCCTACGGCCCGCCGGATTACGTCGGCGGCGTCGTCGAGGGGCCGGACGATGGCGGCGAGAGCGGCACCTCCATCGACGAGGTGCTCGGCCTCGGCGGCAACAGCGACGGCGAGGATGCGCTCTACGACATGGCGGTGCAGATCGTCGCGAAGGACCGCAAGTGCTCTACCTCCTACATCCAGCGCAAGCTGGCCATCGGCTACAACAAGGCGGCCCGCCTCGTGGAGCAGATGGAGGAGGAAGGCGTCGTAAGCCCGGCGAACCACGTCGGCAAGCGCGAGGTGCTGGTGCCGGAAGTGCACTGAGCCGGCCCGCTCGCCGCTCCCTTTCGGGCGCGTCTCGCCAATCGCGGGGCGCGCCCTTTTGCTGTCTCCCCCTGCCTCCCATCCCGCCCCTGACCCTTGGTCAGCGCGGCCTTCAGCAAACCTTTACACCCCCGTTACGCCCCTGACAGGTTCTGCCCCCAAGCCTTCGGCCATCACGCCCAACCGGAGGCTCATCATGCCCATTCCCCGCGCCCGCGCGGCCCTCCTCGCCGCGACCGCCCTTGTGGCCCCCGCCATCGCCCAGGCCCAGGCAGACGAGACCGACACCCGGCTTCTGACCGATCCCTTCCTGCAGGCACCCGCGGACGGCAGCGTCAACGTCGTCTGGTTCACCGAGTTCGAGGGGACGGACCACGTCGTGATCGCCGAGGGCCGTGAGATCGCCGCCGAGACGATGAAGATGTCGCGCCTCGCCGAGGATGCCGGCTCCCATGTCGGCACGCAGGCGGGCGACGGCTCTCTCTTCGAGAGCTACACTCCCCGGGACGTCTGGCGCCACGAGGCCGTCGTCGACGGTCTGGCGACGGGCGAGCGCGTGCCCTACTTCGTCCGCTCCACTGACGAGGGCGGCGACGTTGTCGAGAGCCGCGAGTTCTCGCTCCAGCCGCTGCCGGGGGAGGGCCAGCCGCTGCGCATCCTGCTGACCTCCGATCACCAGCTCAAGCCGATGACTCCCGCCAACATGCAGATGGTGACGGAGACGGTCGGCGAGCTGGATGCCGTCTTCTTCTCCGGCGATCTGCAGAACGTGCCGGACCGGGCCTCGGAGTGGTTCGACGATGCCCGCGGCTTCGCCTACTTCCCCGGCCTGCAGGGCCGCGCCAGCTTTGATCTGGAGCGCACGCGGGAGGAGGATGGCGTCACCACGACGACCACCGCGACCTACCGTGGCGGCGAGATCATCCAGCACGCGCCGCTCTTCCCGGTGATCGGCAATCACGAGGTCATGGGCCGCTTCAACCCGGCCAATCCGATCGGCAGCCAGTTCAACGACCCGCGCCCCCGCGCCGTGGCCGAGGCGCTCTACGAGGCCAATGCCGAGCTCTACAATCCCGAGGGCGATCCGCAGATCCGCGAGGCGTGGATCCGCGACAACTCCTTCAACACGATCACCTACGAAGAGATCTTCACCATGCCCGGCACCGGCCCGGCGGGGGATCAGTACTATGCCATGCGCTTTGGCGATGTCTTCCTGATCGGTCTCTACGGCACGCGCATCTGGCGCTCGCCCTCGATGGATCCGGGGACGACCGGCAAGTTCCGCGAGGCCGACGCCAACCTGAACACCCCCGACAACTGGGGCTGGGGCGAGTTCATCTTCGAGGACATGGCCGAAGGCTCCGAGCAGTACGAGTGGCTGCAGGGCGTTCTGGAGAGCGAAGAGTTCCGGAGCGCGCCTGTGAAGGTGGCGCTGATGCATGACCCCTCGCACGGGCTCGGCGACAACTCGATCCCGGTCTTCGCCCACCCGGTGCAGATCCTCGACCGCGACGACGACGGCCGGCTGACCGGTGTCCGCTACGAGTACCCGCTCGAGGAGGACATCTTCGTGAACGACATCGAGCCGCTGCTCGGCGAGGCGGGGGTGGATCTCGTCCATACCGGGCACTCGCACCTGTGGTACCGGATGGTCAGCCCGCAGGGCGTGAACATCATGGAGACGTCGAACGTCGGCAATACCTACGGCTGCTACCTCGAGGGCTACGCCGAGCGCGGCGGCGCGCCGGATGATCCGCGCTTCGACGCCACCAACTACCCGGTCACGGGAGACCCCCATGGCTACGAGGCGGTGATGCCGACGGAGTTCTCGCCGATGAGCTACGAGGATGGCGCGCCGCTGCCCTGCGTGTCGTCGAACGAGCTGTCCACCTTCACCATTCTGGAGACGGGGGCGGACGGCGCCACGGTCAGCTCCTACGTCTTCGACACGGCGCGCCCGGGCGAGCCGGCGAAGCTGTTCGACCGCTTCACGCTCGACTGATGAGGCAGGGCCGCGGCGCCGGGGTGCCGCGGCCCTAGCCCTTCCTCTTCGCCGTCCAGCGCTGGACGAGGCGCCAGACGGGCCGGGCCATGGCCACGACGAGGGCGATCCGCGTCAGGTGCATGACCGAGACGAAGGCGAGATCCTCCCCCATCGACAGCGCCAGCAGGCTCATCTCCGCCAGGCCGCCGGGGGAATAGGCGAGGAAGGCCTGCGTCAGCGGCATCCCCATCAGCGCCGCCGCGGGCACCGCGAAGACCAGCGCGATGAGGATCATCACCCCGGCGGAGACGCTGCCCACCGCCAGCTCCCGCCCCACCTCGCGCAGCGTGGTGCCGAGAAAGCGGCAGCCGATGACGGTGCCGATGACGAGCTGGGCGAAGTTGACGATCTGCGTCGGCGGCGCCGTCTCCACCACCCCGGCGGCGTGGAGCGCGCCGGAGGTGATCATCGGCCCCATCACCGCGTAGGCCGGAAGGTCCAGCCACTTGCCGCCCCAGTATCCGGCCGCCGCGGCGGCGGTGAGGAACGCCCAGTCGACGGGGCGTAGGGCGCCGAGGGCGACGAAGCGCGCGCCGCCGCCGCCGGAGGAGCCGGTGGCGCCGTAGACGATCGAGAAGAAGAGCGGGATCAGGAAGACGACGACGAGGATGCGCGTGGCATGGGCCAGCGCGATCCGCCGCTCGTCCCCCCCGGCGCTGGCGCCGAGGAGCATCGCGTCGTTCAGCCCGCCGGGCATCGCCGAGAAGAAGGAGGTCGCCGGGTCGAACCCGCCGACGCGGCGGAAGACGAGGTAGGAGCCGGCGAGCGCGGCGAGCAGGAAGGGCGCCAGCGTCAGGAACGCCGGCCACCAGCCGATCATCGAGCGCAGCACCTCCATGGTGATGGCCGAGCCGAGCAGGACGCCGATCACCGGGATCACCACCATCCGCAGCTGGGTCGGCCCCGCGAGGGGGGCGCCGAGGATGGCGGCGAGGGTGCAGCCGATCAGCGGGCCCAGCATCCACGGCAGCGGCAGCGAGATACGCAGCGCCACCCAGGCGGAGACGAAGCCGATCCCCAGGGCCAGGGCCTGCCTGAGAAGGATGTCCGGGCGGGGGAGAGCGGAGCGGATCGACATGGCGTTCCGATTAGTCCCGGGCGCGGGGGGCGGCAAGGCGGCGGGTTCGTCGCGGGGCGGCGGGCCGGGGAGGGGGGCTGTCTGCCCCCCGCGCCTGCGGCGCCCCCCCGAGGATTTTTCAGGACCAAAGACAGGGGCGGCTGGGCCCGGCGGGGGCGGGAGACGCGCCCGGAAGGGAGCGGCGAGCAGGTCGGTATCACGCGGCTGTGACGTTACACGTCGTCAACCCGTTGTGACGGGCGTGCAATCGTCGGGACAGGCACGTGTCTTATGTTGTTTGCTGACGCCAGGATAAGGAGACCCCAATGGCCTACCGCTGGAAGAACGACCTGACCCATGCCGATGTCACGCCCAAGGCGGCGTGGCTGAACCGGCGCCAGATCATGGCCGGAGCCGCGGGGCTGGGCGCCGGGTTCGGCGCCGCCTCCATCGCCGGCTCGGCCTCCGCGCAGGACGCGCTGGAGCCGAACCCGCTGGAGGACATCACCTCCTACAACAACTTCTACGAGTTCGGCACGGGCAAGGAAGACCCGATGCGCTATGCCGATCAGATGGAGATCAGCCCCTGGTCGATTACTGTCGACGGGCTTTGCGACAACCCGGGCGAGTACTCGCTGGGCGAGTTGACAGAGGGGCTGACGACCGAGGAACGCATCTATCGCTTCCGCTGTGTCGAGGCGTGGTCGATGGTGGTGCCGTGGAACGGCATCGAGCTCGGCGACGTGCTGGCCAAGCTCGGCCCGAAGCCGGAAGCGAAGTTCGTCGCGTTCGAGACGACCGTTCAGCCGGAGAACATGCCAGGCGTGCGCCGCAACGTGATCCCCTTCCCCTATGTCGAGGGGCTGCGGATGGACGAGGCGATGCACCCGCTCGCGATGCTGGCCACCGGCCTCTACGGCGAGCCGATGCCCAAGCAGAACGGCGCGCCCATCCGCCTCGTCGTGCCGTGGAAGTACGGCTTCAAGTCGATCAAGAGCATCGTGCGCATCTCCTTCGTCGAGGAGCAGCCGCCGGCGACGTGGAACATCATCAACCCGAACGAGTACGGCTTCTATTCCAACGTGAACCCGCTGCACTCCCACCCGCGCTGGAGCCAGGAATCGGAACGGGTGATCGGGGGCGGGCTGTTCTCGTCGCGCCAGCCGACGTTGATGTTCAACGGCTACAGCGAAGTCGCGCCGCTCTATGAAGACATGGATCTGGACGTTTACTTCTGATGGCCGTGACCGACACCATAAACAGCACGCTCCGCAAGGTGCCGGCCTGGGCGATCTATGTCGCCGGGTTCCTCTATGCGGCCTGGTACTTCTACCTCGGCCTCACCGGCGGGCTTGGCGTCGAGCCGATCAACACGCTGGAGCGCAAGTACGGGCTGACGGCCATCCAGCTGATCATCGCCGGGCTGGCGGTGACGCCGCTCCGGCGCTGGGCGAACATCAACCTGATGAAGTTCCGCCGGGCGATCGGCGTGACGGCCTTCTTCTTCGTGCTCGCCCACTTCTGTGTCTGGGCTCTGCTCGACGTGCAGACGCTGGCGCGCGTCTGGGCCGACATCCTGAAGCGGCCCTACATCACCATCGGCATGGGGGCGTTCCTTCTGCTCATCCCGCTGGCGGCGACGTCGAACAACCTCTCGGTCCGCAAGCTCGGGCCGAAATGGCGGCAGTTGCACAAGCTGGTCTACCCGGCGGCGATTCTGGCGGCGATCCACTTCATCTGGCTGGTGAAGGGATTCCCGTGGGAGCCCTTCATCTATGCGGGGATCATCGCCGTGCTGCTGGCCCTGCGCCTGGTGCCGAAGAAACGGCGCCAACCGGCCCCGCGGCGCGCCACGACGTGAGGCCCATATATAGCTCGCGCGCGCACGCGCAGGAGAAGGGGCGGCTCACCGGAGCTGCCCCTTCGGCGTTTCCGGAAGGGGGCGATTCACCCGCGATTCCCGATGCAGGGGCCGATCTGTGGAGTGCCTCTACGGTAGGAGGAGGGTGTCGCCGGCGAAGGTGACCCGTAGCTCGCATGCGATTCCGGGCGGGTCTTGAGGTAAGCCTGTGGACAACCCCAAGATCTGGTGCGAGGATTCGTAAACCGCCCAGGTTTTGGCAGGACACACGCGGAAGAGCGCAAAGAGTTCCCTCGTAACGCATTGAAAACAGGCGACGTTTCGCGTTTGTCACAAAAAATGCGTCTTCCCGCGAAAAACCTCTTGCGACTCCCCGACGCTATCCGTAGAT
>NZ_JAAFYS010000001.1:10000-37500 GCF_012070395.1 Pseudoroseicyclus tamaricis
TTTCTGGATCAGATCAAGCGCGAAAAGGGCGTTTGGTGGATGCCTTGGCAGTAAGAGGCGATGAAGGACGTGATACTCTGCGATAAGTCCTGGGGAGTTGAGAATAAGCTTTGATCCAGGAATTTCCGAATGGGGCAACCCACCTGACAGTCATCTATTGTTTGCTTCGGCAATCAATAGGCGGCTGAACCAGGTACTTCTAACCTGAATACATAGGGTTAAAAGAGCAAACCCGGGGAACTGAAACATCTAAGTACCCGGAGGAAAGGAAATCAACAGATACTCCCCTAGTAGCGGCGAGCGAACGGGGACCAGCCGAGCCTTGAGTGTGACTAGAACCGTCTGGAAAGTCGGGCCATAGCGGGTGACAGCCCCGTATAGGAAGCATGATAGGACGCATTAAGTAGGGCGGGACACGTGAAATCCTGTCTGAAGATCGGAGGACCACCTTCGAAGGCTAAGTACTCCTTACTGACCGATAGCGAACCAGTACCGTGAGGGAAAGGTGAAAAGCACCCCGACGAGGGGAGTGAAACAGTACCTGAAACCGAACGCCTACAAGCAGTCGG
The DNA here is from genome assembly GCF_012070395.1 of Pseudoroseicyclus tamaricis. Taxonomy (GTDB): domain Bacteria; phylum Pseudomonadota; class Alphaproteobacteria; order Rhodobacterales; family Rhodobacteraceae; genus Pseudoroseicyclus_A; species Pseudoroseicyclus_A tamaricis. Next base: position 10,570 of record NZ_JAAFYS010000001.1, read on the forward strand.
AGCCTCCTTGAGAGGTGACGGCGTACCTTTTGTATAATGGGTCATCGACTTGGTCTCACAAGCAAGCTTAAGCCGTTAGGTGTAGGCGTAGCGAAAGCGAGTCTTAATAGGGCGCATGAGTTTGTGGGATCAGACCCGAAACCGAGTGATCTAGCCATGACCAGGTTGAAGGTGAGGTAACACTCACTGGAGGACCGAACCCACACCTGTTGAAAAAGGTCGGGATGAGTTGTGGCTAGGGGTGAAAGGCTAATCAAACTCGGAGATAGCTGGTTCTCTGCGAAATCTATTTAGGTAGAGCGTCAGACGAATGCCCTCGGGGGTAGAGCACTGGATGGGTAATGGGGTCCCACAGACTTACTGATCCTAACCAAACTCCGAATACCGAGGAGCACTATCTGGCAGACACACGGCGGGTGCTAACGTCCGTCGTGGAGAGGGAAACAACCCTGACCTACAGCTAAGGCCCCTAATTCATGGCTAAGTGGGAAAGCAGGTGGGACGACCAAAACAACCAGGAGGTTGGCTTAGAAGCAGCCATCCTTTAAAGATAGCGTAACAGCTCACTGGTCTAAACAAGTTGTCCTGCGGCGAAGATGTAACGGGGCTCAAGCCATGAGCCGAAGCTTAGGACTGCGTATGCAGTGGTAGCAGAGCGTGGTGTGACATAACGCCATTCCTCCTTACCGGGCTCGCCCGGATTGGAGGAGAGGCGTTTTCTGTGAAGCCGGGGCGTGAGCCATCCGGTGGAGAGATCACCAGTGAGAATGATGACATGAGTAGCGATAATGAGGGTGAGAGACCCTCACGCCGAAAGTCCAAGGGTTCCTGCTTAAAGCTAATCTGAGCAGGGTAAGCCGACCCCTAAGGCGAGGCCGAAAGGCGTAGTCGATGGGAACCAGGTTAATATTCCTGGGCCAGGAGATGGTGACGGATTGCGAAGATTGTTCGACCTTATCGGATTGGTCGGGCCGTTTAGCAGTCCCTGGAAATAGCCCTCCATATGATCGTACCCTAAACCGACACAGGTGGACTGGTAGAGAATACCAAGGCGCTTGAGAGAACGATGTTGAAGGAACTCGGCAAAATACCTCCGTAAGTTCGCGAGAAGGAGGCCCGGTTTTTACGCAAGTAGAGGCCGGGGGCACAAACCAGGGGGTGGCGACTGTTTACTAAAAACATAGGGCTCTGCGAAGTCGCAAGACGACGTATAGGGTCTGACGCCTGCCCGGTGCTGGAAGGTTAAAAGGAGGGGTGCAAGCTCCGAATTGAAGCCCCAGTAAACGGCGGCCGTAACTATAACGGTCCTAAGGTAGCGAAATTCCTTGTCGGGTAAGTTCCGACCTGCACGAATGGCGTAACGACTTCCCCGCTGTCTCCAACATCGACTCAGCGAAATTGAATTGCCTGTGAAGATGCAGGCTTCCCGCGGTTAGACGGAAAGACCCCATGCACCTTTACTACAACTTCACACTGGCATCAGGCCAAGCATGTGCAGGATAGGTGGTAGGCTTTGAAGCAGGAACGCCAGTTTCTGTGGAGCCTCCCTTGAGATACCACCCTTGCTTCGCTTGATGTCTAACCGCGGTCCGTTATCCGGATCCGGGACCCTGTGTGGTGGGTAGTTTGACTGGGGCGGTCGCCTCCCAAACAGTAACGGAGGCGCGCGAAGGTTGGCTCAGAGCGGTCGGAAATCGCTCGTTGAGTGCAATGGCATAAGCCAGCCTGACTGCGAGACTGACAAGTCGAGCAGAGTCGAAAGACGGCCATAGTGATCCGGTGGTCCCGAGTGGGTGGGCCATCGCTCAACGGATAAAAGGTACGCTGGGGATAACAGGCTGATACTGCCCAAGAGTCCATATCGACGGCAGTGTTTGGCACCTCGATGTCGGCTCATCTCATCCTGGGGCTGGAGCAGGTCCCAAGGGTATGGCTGTTCGCCATTTAAAGAGGTACGTGAGCTGGGTTTAGAACGTCGTGAGACAGTTCGGTCCCTATCTGCCGTGGGTGTAGGATACTTGAGAGGAGTTGCCCCTAGTACGAGAGGACCGGGGTGAACGATCCACTGGTGGACCTGTTGTGGCGCCAGCCGCAGTGCAGGGTAGCTATGATCGGAAAGGATAACCGCTGAAGGCATCTAAGCGGGAAGCCCCCCTCGAAACAAGGTATCCCTTGAGGACCGTGGAAGACCACCACGTCGATAGGCCGGAGATGTAAGCGCGGTAACGTGCTCAGTTGACCGGTACTAATGGTCCGATAGGCTTGATCTGATCCAGAAACAGCAAGACTGGAGACAGAAGCCGTACACTGACAGTGATGACTTGGACATGCGCTCCGAAACGAGCGCATGATGAACATGTTCCTTCCTTGATCTGGTGGTCATAGCACGAGTGAAACACCCGATCCCATCCCGAACTCGGCCGTTAAGCACCGTTGCGCTGATGGTACTGCGTCTTAAGACGTGGGAGAGTAGGTCACTGCCAGATCTAGTAAGGAACATGTCTTCTCTCTTAACGATGTCTCCCTTCACCGCCAGCCCCACCGGTTCCCCGCTTGGGCTTTTCCGAGTTCTGGGGCCTTGGCCTAGTTGGTTCGGGTGGCAGTTCCAAGAGCGTTCGAATAATTCTGCCGCCAGCAGACGCGCCTCAAGCAGCCGTGACCGGTCAGCCGAAGATTTCGACCATCATGGCGCAGGCCGTCCGCTCTGCCCGATCCGTCACGCGAAGCTCCAACCGGCGGGAGGGTGCGGACTGAAGCCGGGGATTCACTGGGATCCGTACGGGGCATGACCGCCGACCGTTTGACAACACATATAATATGCGCGCTACGGGATCCCGCCTCGGCGCCGGGCCCATCATCAAGCGCCGCATCACTCGCTACCGCCCTCGACGCGAGCAGCTTAAGTGTCGGCCCGTGCCTATTCGCATGCCCAACGCTTGAAGAATAGATGCCGTTCAGCATGTCGAGATGCGCCTCGCTGCCTGTCCAGACGGTCATGCGCATGTCTTGCGCATGAGCCGCCGTGGCGAGGGCGGCGAGCGCTCCAGCGGTGATGAACCGCTTAATCATCGGGACGTGTTCAGTCATCGTGTTCCTCCCATGGAAATGATGTCATCTTGGCGGGGGTTGAACCGTCTCAGACGGCTGCAGGGTGCAGGGCAGGACGCGCTGCACCGGGCTGGCGGTGCGTTCCGCCCGCAGGTCGAGGAGGGCGCCGACGGCCGCCTCTCCCATCTCCTCGCGGGGGATGCGGATGCGGGTCCAGCGGCGGAATTCGGGCCGGTCCTCCATCGGGGCGGCGAGCACGCCGATGGAGAGATCGCGGGGGACGGCGAGGCCGAGGCCGGCGAGCGCCGCCTCCGCCGCCTCGGCATGGGCGGCGCTCTCGGTCAGGAGCGCGGTGACGCCCTGGCCCCGCAGGCGGGCCAGCCGGGCACCGTCGATCTCGCCGGGCGCGAGGCGCAGAAGCCAGTCATGGCGCTGGACGAGGCCCGCCGCCTCCAGCCCCGCCCAGTAGCCGCGCTCGCGGTCGAGGTGCTGCTCGCGCGCTTCCGGCTCGCCGAGATAGGCGATGCGTTCGTGGCCCTGTTCGGCGCAATGAGCGACCATATCCTGCGTCGCCGTGGCGTAATCGGCGGCGATGTAGCTGATCTCGCCGGCGCTGATCTCGCGCCGGCCGATGGTGACGAAGGGGAACTCCTCCGCCGCGAGGCGCGTGAGCTCGGACTTGTCGGGCTCCTGCCCGAAGAGGATCGCGCCATCGGCCAGCCGCAGGCGGTTGGCGCCGGAGGGGTAGATCTTGCGGCCCTCGCCGTCCCCGCCCTTCGAGGTGAAGAGCAGCAGATCGTAGCCCGCCCGCTTCACCCCCCGCTCGATGCCGAGGAGGAAGGGGTAGAAAAAGTTCGCGCGGTCGGAGGGGAAGACCGGCTCTTAGGTGAACACCCCGAGCAGCTTGCGCTCGCCGCCGGCGAGGGAGCGGGCGACGAGATTGGGCACGTAGCCGAGGCGCTGCACCGCCTCATGCACCCGCTGCGCCGTCTCCGGCGCGACGCGGATGGAGGAGTTCTTTTTCGGGCTCAGCACCGCCGACACCACCGCCGTCGACACCCCCGCCGCCCGCGCAACATCGCGCTGCGTCATGGCCCGGGGGCGCTTGTCGGGCCGGGTGGTCACGGGGCGGCTGCTATGATTGAGCGCTTAATCGTGGGACAGGGATAGTGCCGGGGAGGGAGAGGTGTCAACCACGATCAACGACGGCTCTCGGGCCGTCGCCGGTGCAGGGGTGACGGCGGGTCCTCGTTTCGATCGACCGGCATGTGCCGGTCGAGACGGGACGCAGGCGGGGCAGGGCCCTACTCGGACAGGATCGCGACGGCCTCCCAGGGGGCGAGCTCGATGCGGCCCGTGAGTTCGGCACGCGGCTCAAAGTTGTGCACGAGGCAGGCGCCCCGGCAGGCGAGACCTTCGGGGATGTCGTAGCTGACTGGCTCGGAGGAGACATTCGCGACGACGGAGAGGCGCTGCCCGTCGAAGCCCCGGGCATAGGCGAAGATTTGTTCGTGCTCGGCGGAGAAGGGCCGGAAGGTCCCCTGCGTGAGGATCGGAAGCGTTTGGCGCAGGTGCACGAGGTGGCGGTAGAAGGCGATGAGACCATCGGGGTCCGACCGGTCCGCATCGACGTTGATCTCGGTGTAGTTGGGATTGACCTCGATCCAGGGGGTGCCGGAGGTGAAGCCGGCATTCTCCCCGGCCGTCCATTGCATCGGGGTCCGCGCGTTGTCGCGGCCGTTCGCATTGGCGCCGGAGATGAACTCCTCGAGGCTGTGCCCCTGCGCCATGACCGCCTCGTGATGGCCGAAGAGCTCGACATCGCGGAACTGCTCCAGCCGCTCGAACCGGCTGTTCGTCATGCCGATCTCCTCGCCCTGGTAGATGAACGGCGTGCCCTTCATGAAATGCAGCACCGTCGCAAGGAGCTTGGCCGACCGCACGCGGTGTTCCCCGTCATCGCCGTATTTCGACACCTGCCGCGGCAGGTCGTGGTTCGTCAGGAAGAGGGAGTTCCAGCCGTCATCTGCGAGGGCGATCTGCCAGTCGAAGAAGGCCTTCTTGAAGGTCGGCAGGTCGAAGGGCAGCGGCTTCCATTTGCCGAACGTCTCGTGCCAGCCGGCCTTCACATGCTCGAACTGGAAGACCATGGAGAGCTCGCCCCGATCCTCTCCGCAGTAGAGGATGCCGGTCTGCGGCGTCACGCTCCACGATTCGCCGACGGTGACGACATCGCGACCGGCCAGCGTCTCGCCATGCATCTCCTGCAGATAGGCGTGCAGGTTAGGGCCTTCCGCCATGATCCCGGCGCCGACATCCTTGCCGATCAGGTCGATCACATCCATGCGGAAGCCGCCGATGCCGCGATCGAACCACCAGTTCATCATGGCGTAGATTTCGGCCCTGAGCGCCGGGTTCTCCCAGTTGAGATCGGGCTGCGCGCTGGCGAACTGGTGCAGGTAGTATTTCCCGAGCGACGGCACATAGGTCCAGGCCGGGCCGCCGAAGGCGGAGAGCAGGTCGTTCGGCGGAGCGGTCGTTCCAGCGCGCGGCTCGCGCCAGACGAAATAATCGTGTTCCGGCGCCTCTGGCGAGGCGAGGGCCGCATTGAACCACGGGTGCTCGGACGAGCAATGGTTGACGACGAGATCCATGACGATCTCGATCCCACGCGCCTTCGCCTCGGCGATCAGCCGGTCCATGTCGTCCAGCGTGCCGAAGGCGGGGGCGATGTCCCGGTAGTCGGAGATGTCGTAGCCGTTGTCGATCATCGGCGACGCGTAGACCGGCGAGAGCCAGATGAAGCCGATGCCGAGATCGGCGAGGTGATCGAGCTTCGAGATGATGCCGGGGATATCCCCGATCCCGTCGCCGTCACTGTCACTGTCACAGAAGCTGCGCGGATAGATCTGGTATCCGGTGGCGGTCTTCCACCAGGGCAAGGGGTCCATCTGCGCCTCCATGGTCTCGAACGATGTCTGCCGGGCCCCGCTATTCGCGTGACCTCCGCCCAGACGTAGTCTGTTTGGCACGATGGCCACACGCGACGCTTGCACCACCCCAGAGCAGGCAGGCCGCACCTGGGCTGGTGCAGGATGGTGCTCTAGCGCGACCCGTCCGCGTCACTCACGCCGATGCGGTAGCGGATCGTCACGCTGTCGCCGGCGGGCAGCTCCAGAGCCGTCGGCGTGCCGGCGCGGTTGATCGGATTGTCGCCGCAGGAGGTTTCCGGCGACAGCCCGAAGGCGGTGCAGGCAGGCTCGATGCCGAGGACGAGGTTGCGCCCGGTCCAAGGCGCATGGGTCCGCCCCCGGTTGGAATACCACAGGACGACGCTCGGCAGCATGGCCCGATCCCAGTCGAAGGTGACGCGATAGCCCTCCGCCTCGTTGACGAGATGCAGCGGCCCGTCCGGGTGGTCGAGCTGAAGCAATTCCTCGACGCCATGATCGAACGGCAGGCGCGTGGCATCGACGCTGCCGCCATCCCGCGTGGGCACGGAGGCCAGATCGGTGAAGGCGCTGTCTTGCGCATAGAGGGCGGCGCCGGGCTCGACTTTGCCCGGATGGGTCCGGCCGGTCTGGAAGCGGGGCACCTGAAGCCGAGCCATCCCCGTGGCCCGGGGCAGCGCGAAGCATCCGTGCAGGGCGACCGGCAGGCGGCAGGCGCGGCGCGCCTCGATGACAAGCGTAAAGTCGATGGCCGCCTCGCCCGGCACGGGCGTCACGGTGCGCCGGAGCGTGCGGACGGGATCGTCCGCCGGGTAGTCGATCTGCAGGGCGATCCGGTCGTCGCGCGGGGGATCGAAGCGCCAATGCGCATTGGAGCCGTAACCGTGCACCGGCCCGCGTCGCGCTCCCTCCTCCACCGCGCGATCCCAGCGGTCGGGGAAATCCTCCGCCGGGAAGGGATAGCCGAAGGGCACGCAGGGCCATTCGCCGCGGAGGGCCGCCGTCATGGCGTCCACCTCCGCCGGCAGCTCCTCGCCTGCCCAGGGCGCGATCCAGAAGGGCGAGACCTGCCGTCCGCCCGGCAGCACGAAGCTGGTGGGGCCGAGCATGGCGCCGAAGGACTGAACGCTCAGCACCCCGTGCGACCAGGCGAGCGCGCGGAGCTCGCCTGTCCGGCCCTCGCCCGTCATGCTCTCGCCGAAGCCAGGCTGTCGTGGAAATACTCGGGATGCTCCGCCCGGATCGCGTCGAGATCGGTGAAGACGGAGAGCAGGTGCTGGCGCGTGCAATCCTCGGCCCGGCCGGGCGATCCGTCGCGGATGGCCTCGAAGATGCCCTCGTGCTCGGCGGTGATGGCGTTCATCCGCGCCTTGCCGAGGAGGGAGAGCCGGCGGATGCGATCCATGTGGATGCGGATCTCTCCGAGATCGTCCCAGATGTCATGCATGCCGGCGGCGCGCGCGATGAGGACGTGAAAGGTATCGTCGGATTTGAGGAAGCTCGCGTGATCGTCCAGCGAGGCGAAGGTCTTCTGCAGGGCGATCTCGCGCGCCAGCGATTGTACCATGTCGGGCGTGATCTTTTCGGCCGCGAGCCGCGAGAGCGGTCGTTCAAGGGACTCGCGGATGAAACGTGCCTTGGCGACCCGCTGGATGCTGATCGGGGCGATGAACGTGCCGCGCTGCGGATAGACATCGACGAGGTTCAGCCGTGACAGCCGGGCCAGCGCCTCGCGCACCGGGGTGCGCGACACGCCGAGTTCGCTCGCGAGGCGGGCCTCGGACACCTCGTCGAAGGGCTTGAGCTCCATCGACAGGATGCGCTCCATCAGGAGGTTGTGGACCTGGCTGGTGATCGAGCCCGCGCCGGTGCGCTGCAGGCTCGTCGGCTGGCGGAGGCCCTGTTCTTTCACAGCCTGTCCTTTCATGCTGTCACGTGCCGAGCTGGAGGCCGGACATAAAGTAGCGGCGCAGGAAGATGAACAGAAGCACCGTCGGCACGCTGCTGAGGAGCGAGGCGGTAACGACGACGTTCGGCCCCGTCGAGGAATAGGTTCCCTGCAGCGCCTGCAGCGCCACCATGATCGAGCGTACCTCCGGCGAGCCGGCGAGGATCGAGGAGAAGAGCAGGTCGTTCCAGATGAAGGTGAACTGGATGAGGAAGAGCGCGATGAGCGCGCCCTTGGCGTTCGGCACGATCATCGAGGCGAAGACGCGCCACTCGCTCGCCCCCTCGATCCGCGCGGCCTCGTCGATCTCGCGGGCGATGGCCCCGAAGGAGCCCCGCAGGACGAGAAGCGGAAACGGGATGCAGATCGCGGTATAGACGAGCACCATCCCGCCCCAGCTGTTGATCAGCCCCGTCCGCTGGAAGCCGAAGAACAGGGGGACGAGGAACATCTGGAAGGGAAAGAGCGTGCCCGCGAAGATCAGCATGAACCAGGCGTTGGCGCTGCGCAGCTTCAGCCGGGTGAGCCCGTAGGCCGCCGCCGCGGCAAGGGCCGTGGCCAGCCCGGCGCCCAGCACAGCGTAGCTCATCGAATTGATCGAGGCGCGGCCCATGCCCCCCAGCGTCCAGGCCTGCACCACGTTGTCCCAGAAGGGCGCGAGCGAATTCGGCAGGTCGAGCACGCTGCTGCGCAGGTATTCGTCGGTCGTTTTGAAGATCGTGACGAAGAGGTAGTAGAACGGCACCAGGTAGGCGACGAGCAGGAGGCTCGCGATGGCGAGGCGCAGCCAGCTCGGCCGCTGCCGGGCCCGCTCCTTGCGCTTCAGCCCCTCAAGGAAAGCGGGATCGCTGATGTCTACGGCCATGTCCCGCTCCCTTACCTGATCCGCGCTTCGACGCGGCTTTGCATGACCGTCAGCGCCCAGCTGACGAGGATGACGAGCGCGCTCAGCATCACCGCGATGGCGGCGCCGAAGGCCCAGCGGCTGTTCGAGAAGGTCTCGTAATACATGAAGACGGCGAGGCTGAGGCTGCGCTGCGCCGGATAGCCGTTGCCCATGACCCAGATGAGGTCGAAGGCGGTGAAGCCGGCGATCACGTTCAGGATCGTCACGACGAAGACCGTCGGCAGCAGCAGCGGCCAGATGATGTGGCGGAATATCTGCCAGGAGGAGGCGCCGTCGACATGCGCCGCCTCGATCGGGTCGCGCGGGATCGCGGCCATGCCAAGCAGCAAGAGCACCATGTTGATCCCCAGCGTCTGCCAGACGAAGGTCATGATGATGGCGGGCGTGATCGTGTGGCTCTCGAAGAGCCAGCCATAATCGATCTCCTGCCCCACCGCGGCGCCTGCTAGCGTGTTGATCACGCCGTCAGGAGCGTAGACGTAGAACCAGATCGTGCCGACCGCCGCGGGGGCGAGGACGCGAGGCAGGAAGAACAGCGCCTTGAACAGCCCTTCCCCCGGCACGCCGCGCAGAAGGAGCGCGAGGCCGAGCCCGAAGGCGAGCGGCAGGGTGATCGCGCCGATGACCCACATCGCCGTGTTGATCACGACCTCCGACAGGTAGGGCACCATGAAGAGGCGCTGGTAGTTCATCAGCCCGCCGAACTCGTCGAGGCCGGAGAAGCGCTGCCACCGCGTGAAGCTGAGGCCGAGGTTGAAGAGCACCGGCAGCAGCAGGAAGAGGGCGACAAGCGCGAGCGCCGGCGCGATGAAGACAAGCGCCACCCGCCCCGACCGGCGGCGCGCCGCGACCTCCCTTCGGTGGGCCTCTGCGCGGATCGCCGCGCTGATCGGAGGGGTCTGGGGGGCTTGCATCAGGGCGGGCTCGCTTCAGGCAGAGGGGCCGCGCCGCCTGAAGGGGCGCGGCCGGTTGGCTGACTTACTGGAAGGCCCAGTAGCTTTCGTTCAGCGACTGCATGTCATCCATCACACGCTGCGCATTTTCCGCCGTCGGGTCGAGCATGAAGGCGTTCATCTGCGAGACGAGGTCGCCCTGCAGCTCGGGAGGCACCGCCTCCCACCAGCGCACGACGGAGCGTGGCGCGTCCTCGGCGATGATGGCGTTCACGTCTGAGACGATGGCGTTCGGCGCATCCGTCATCAGGTTGCCGCTGTAGATGCCGTTCGCCTGGCCGAGCGCGTTGCCGGCCTCGGGCGACATCAGGTAGCGGGCCGCGTCCATCAGGGCCGGCATCTCTTCCATCGCGTCGGCGGAGAAGACGATGGGCGCCGCCTCGACGATGACGGTGTTCTCCGTCTCGGCATCCACCGGCGGCATCAGGAAGGCGCCGATCTTCTCGCCCGGCTCCATGCCGCGGTTGGCGAGGATACCGGCGGTCCACTCGCCGATGAGATACATCGCCGCCTCTTCGTTCACCATGAAGCGGGTCTCGTCCTGCTCGCGCGCGTCGGTGAAATAGCCGCGCTCGTAGAAATCGGTCCAGATCTCCATCGCGCGCTGCACCTCGGGGCCGTTGTAGGGCACGGTGCCGTCCGTCAGGCCAACGAAGGCGTCGGGATCGGTGCGCACCATCAGTTCCGAGAACCAGATGAAGCCCATCCAGCCGCCCACAGCGGGCGCGTTGAAGGGGATGTAGCCCGCCTCCTTCAGCGCGTCGGCATCGGCCAGCAGCTCGTCCCAGGTGGCCGGCGGGGCGTCGATGCCGGCGGCGGCGAAGGCGTCCTTGTTGTAGAGCACCGGCCAGCGCGCCACGTTCAGCGGGATGGCATAGGGCGTGCCATCCACCGAGAAGAGCTCGCGCTCGGCTTCGGAGAACCAGCCGTTGGCGATGGCCTCGTCCCACAGCTCGGTGAGGTCGGCGATCTCGCCCGTCTCGACGAGGCTGTCGAGCTGCTTGCCGTTCCACCACGTGAAGATCGCGGGGGCCGCGCCCCCGGCGATGGAGGACATCACATAGGCCTGGTAGCGGTCGGTCGGCGTCAGCTGCTGGCCGGCGATGTCGAGCCCGGAAGCTTCGGACGCGCCTTCGATGAGGGCGGCGAAGCCTTCGTCCCAGCCGTTCTTGTCGTAGTAGAAGGTGGCATCCTGCGCGGCCGCGGCGGTCCATGCCGATGCGGTGATCGCGGCCGAGGCCATCAATGTCTTGATTTTCATGTCTCTCTCCCTGGTCAATTCTGCTGCGCGCCGGGTCAGTCCCTGCGCAGGGTCGTTTCCGTCTCACTGTCGAAGAGGTGGATGCGCGTGCCGTCGATCCGGAAGGAAAGCTCCTCCCCCTCCCGGACAGGTCGGGGGCGCTGCATCCGGGAGACGAGCTCCACGCCGCCGACATCGAAGAAGACGAGGCTCTCGTTGCCGAGCACCTCTGAGAATTTCACTTGGCCCGACAGGTCCGCGCCGGTCTGCGGGCGCTGGCCGTGCCCCTCCGGCACGATGTCCTCCGAGCGGATGCCGAGCGTCACGGGCGCACCGGCGGGCGGCAGGTCGAAGCGGCCCGGCTCCACCGGGATCTCCAGCCCCAGCGCGCGGACGACGGGGCCCTCGCCCATCTCGGCGGGCAGGACGTTCATCGCCGGCGCGCCGATGAAGCCGGCGACGAAGAGGTTTCGCGGACGCTCGAAGACATCGAGCGGCGCACCCGTCTGTGCGACGCGCCCGTCCTGCAGCACCACGATCTTGTCGGCGAGGGTCATCGCCTCGATCTGGTCATGGGTGACGAAGATCACCGTCGCGCCCAGTTGCTGCTGCAGGCGCTTGATCTCCAGCCGCGTCTGGTTGCGCAGCTTGGCGTCGAGGTTGGAGAGCGGCTCGTCGAAGAGGAAGACCTCCGGCTCGCGCACCATGGCGCGGCCGATGGCGACGCGCTGGCGCTGGCCGCCGGACAGCTCGGACGGGCGCCGCTCCATGTAGGGGCCGAGGCCGAGCATCTCGGCGGCGCCCTCGCGGCGGCGGTCGATCTCGGCCTTGTCCTGTCCGGCGATCTTCATGCCGAAGCCGAGGTTGTCGCGCACCGTCATGTGCGGGTAGAGCGCATAGCTCTGGAACACCATCGCGATGCCGCGATCCCGCGAGGGCACGTCGTTCACCACACGCCCGCCGATGGTCAGATCACCGTGCGAGATCGTCTCGAGCCCGGCGATCATGCGCAGAAGTGTCGACTTGCCGCAGCCCGAGGGGCCGACGAAGACGCAGAACTCCCCGTCCTCGACATGCAGATCGATGCCCTTGATGGCGACATGGTCGCCATAGAGCTTGACGAAATCCTTCAGATCGACGGAGGCCATCAGTTCATTCCCCCGGCACGTGGGTCGGCAAATCGCGTCTCCGGCCAGGTCGCATACCACTCGGGGCGACCGGGATCGCGGTCATAGGCATAGCCGCCCACCTCGCGGTAATGCTCGGCGTATTGCGCCACCTTCTCCCGGTCGACCTCGATGCCGAGACCGGGGCCCTGCGGCACCTTCATGCGGCCTCCCTCCATCGCCATCTTGCCTCCGACGAGGATATCGTCCTGCAGGTGGTGGTAATGGGCATCGGCCGCGAAGCTCATGTTCGGCAGCGCCGCCCCGAGGTGAAGCATCGAGGCGAGCTGTATCCCCGCCTCTCCCGAGGAGTGAACCCCGGCGCCGAACTGGAACGCCTCGAGGATCTGCCCGGCGCGATAGGCCTGGCGCAGGCCGCCGAAGAAGGTCGTGTCCAGCAGCACCACGTCCACCGCCTCCTGCCGGATGTTCGCGGCGAGCTGCTCGAAATTGACGACGACGACGTTGGTCGCGGTCGGCGTGGAGACGCGCTGGCGCAGCCGTCGCATCCCCTCCAGCCCGAAGCAGAAATCCTCGAGATAATCGTTGCGCACCCCCTTCACGGCCTCCGCCACGCGGATCGCCTCCTCCACGCTCCAGGCGGAGTTGGGATCGAGCCGGAAGCGGTCTCCCGGCAGGGCGTCCGCGAGCGCGGTATAGACCTCGATGTCATGGTCGGGCGAGAAGACGCCGCCCTTCAGCTTGTGGCTGGTGAAGCCGTAAAGCGTCTTAAGGCGCCGGGCCTCGGCGATGATCTCGTCGGCCTGGGTCTCCCCGCCCCGCTCCTCGCCCGGGTAGCGGTAGAAGAGATAGGCCGCGAAGGGCACCTCCTCGCGCAGGGCACCGCCGATCAGGTCGCAGGCGCGCATGTTCCGCGCCTTGCCCACGACATCCATGCAGGCCATCTCGATGGCCGCATGCAGCTGCATCCGGTTGTTGTAGAGCGAGGCGACGGGATTCATGATCTTCCAGCGCAGCTGTTCCAGCTGCAGGGTGTCATGCCCCTTGAGATAGGGCAGCAGGCCGGTGATCGCGGCTTCCGCCGCCTCGCCGCCGCCACCCAGCTCGCCCCAGCCGGAGAGGCCGTCATCGGTGACGACTTCCACGATGGTCCGCACGAAGCGGTGCCAGTGAGCGCCGTGGGCATGGCGCAGCGGCGCCTCGAGCGGAATGGCGATGGTCGTGGCCTTGATGTCGACGATCTTCATGCCCTGTCCCCCGCCTCGGGTGCCCCGCCGATGCGCGAGAGGAGCCCCCCGTCCACCCGCACCATCTCGCCCGTCACGAAGGAGGCCTCGTCCGACAGCAGGAACGCCACGACCGAGGCGACCTCCGCCGCCGTCGCGCGGCGCCCGAGCGGATGCATCGCGTCGATCGCCCGGCCAAGCGCCTCGGGGTTGGGGTCAAGCGCGATGGCATCGCGCAGCATCGGTGTATCGACCGAGCCGGGCGCGACGCCGTTCACGCGCACGCCCCGCGGTGCCTCGTCGACGGCCATGGCCGCGATCAACCCGGCCAGCCCGTGCTTGGCGGCGACGTAGGCGAGCGCGCCCTGCTGCGCGGCAAGGCTCTGCACGGAGGCGGTCATTACGACCGCCCCGCGGGCGCGGCGGATCTCGGGCATCGCGGCGCGGGCGATGAGAAAGGCGCCGGTGAGGTTGGTGTCGATCACCTCCTGCCAGGCCTCGGGCGTGGTGGAGACGACATCGCCGTAGCGCTGGATGCCGGCATTGTGCGACAGCCCGTCGAGCCGGCCATAGGCGCGCCCGGCAACCTCGACCGCCCGCTCGCAGGCCGCGGCATCGGCGACCGAACCGGCCACCCCTTCCGCCTTCAGCTCTGCGCAGGCGTGGTCGAGCGCGGCCTCGTCCATGTCCATCAGGACGAGATCGGCGCCGTCCGCGGCCAGTCTGCCGGCGACGGCCCGGCCGATCCCCTTGGCTGCGCCGGTCACGATGTAGGCTTTCTTCGTCAATGCGCTCATCCGCTCCGAAAGGTGTTGCGGCTTTGATAATGCTACCATACTAGTTTGGTCAACAGCCAATTTTGGAGGGATGATGCCCCGCCTGCTGATCGGAAGCCTCACGCGCCCCGCCCCCCATATCGGGCCGGCGAATGGCGAGGGCGTGGTGGTCTGCACCTTTGACGAGAGGGCCGGCACCCTGCAGCGCGAGGGGGCTCCGTTGCCCCTGCAGGACGCCTCCTGGATCGCGCCGGGGGGCGGCAGCGCCTGGGTCGTCACCGATCACGACGGGGGCGCGGAAAGCGCCCTCACCCGCATCGGCTTTGGCGCGGATGGCACCCCCGAGATCGGCCCGATCTGGCCCGCCGGCGGCTGGGAGGGATGCCACGCCGCCCCCTCGCCCGACGGCCGGCTGGTCGCGATGACGAGCTATGGCGGCCCGCGGGACGATGGGCCGGATGCCGGGCTTGCTTTGTTCGACGGCGCCACCGGGGAGCGGCAGACCTTTCGCCACGAGGGCTCGGGCCCGAACGCCGACCGGCAGGAGGCCCCTCATGCCCATTGCGCGACATGGTCACCGGACGGGCGCTTCCTCTTCATCTGCGATCTCGGCATCGACCTGATCGTTGCCTACGAACGGTCGGGTGCAGGCGTTCGCCGCAGCCCGGAGCTCGACACCGCCCTGCCGCCCGGAACCGGCCCCCGGCATCTCGTCTTCGGGCCGGCGCCCGATCGCGCCTGGCTGATCGCCGAGCTGATCGGCGGCGTCACCTCGCTGGGCTTCGACACCGGCACCGGGCGCCTCTCGCTCCTACATGCTGAAAGCCTGGCCGCTCCGGGCGGCGCCGCTGTCCAGCCGGCGGGGCTCGTCGCCCATCCCGGCGGGCGGCATCTTTATGCCACCAACCGTCTGACAGACGAGATCGTCGTGCTCGCGGCCGATGGCCCGGACGGCACCGCCCCCACCCTCCATCGCGCCCCGTCCGGCGGGGCGACACCGCGCGATCTCACCCTCTCCCCCTCCGGCCGGCACCTCCTTGTCGCCAACCAGGAGGCGGACGAGGTCACCGTCTGGCCCCTTTCCGAGGGCCTGCCCGACCCCACCCCGTCCTTCAGGCTGCCTGTCGGCTCACCGCTGACGCTCGCCTTCGTCTGACCAACCCCCGAAAGATCCCGAGGTTTTCCATGGCCATCCGCGACATCCTGCTGATCAACCACACCCACACCGATATCGGCTACACCGACTATGCCGACACGCTCTTCCGCCATCAGCGCCGGATCATCGACGATGCGCTCGATCTGGTGGAGGCGGAGCGGGATCGCCCCGACGAGGCGCGCTTCCGCTGGACCTGCGAGGTGAGCGCCATCACCGCAGACTGGTTCCGCCATGCGAGCGAGGGCCAGAAGGACAGGTTCCGCGGCCTCTACGCCGACGGACTGGTCGATGCCGCCGCGATGCCCGTCCACTGGACGCCGCTCATCAGCCCGGCGAATGCGCTGCGCTCGCTCAAGCACCTGCGGCTCCTGAAGGACGAGGGGCTGGACCCGAAGGTCGCGATGCAATGCGACGTCAACGGGCTCGGCTGGTTCTGGACCGACCTCCTCATCGACCTCGGCATCGAGGGCTTCCTGCTGGAATCGAACCCGCACCGCGGCACGCATTTCGACAGTATGCAGCGCCTCTTCGACTGGCGCAGCCCAAGCGGGCGCGATCTCTTCACCTACCACGGCTGGCACTATTCCACCGGCACGAACACCTTCTTCCTCGGCAATGACGACCCCGAGGACACGCAGGCCAATATCGACCGCGTGCTCGCCCGGCTGGAGGAGCGGGGCGGCTATCCCTACGACAAGGTCATCATGCCGGTCACCAACAAGGCGGCGCCCGACAACGGCTTCGCCACGCGCGGCCTCTCGGAGTTCGTCGAGCGCTGGAACGGCGAGGGCCGCAGCCCGGCCATGCGGATCTGCACGGTGACGGAAGCGATGCGCACCATGCGGCAATCGGTGGCGGAGGAGGGCAGCCCCCTGCCTGTCCATGCCGGCGACTGGTCGGACTACTGGGTCGATGGCGTCGGCTCCACCGCCTACGAGACGGTCGTCGCTCGCCAGGCGGAGCGGCTGCTGCCGACCATCGACTTCCTGACCGCGTTCACGAAGGGCGGCGACGACAGCCTCCTCGACCGGGCGGCGGACGAGCTGCAATGGTATGACGAGCACACCTGGGGCGCCTACAACACCCATGCGGACCCCGATTCCCCCTTCGCGCGGATGCAGCTGAGCTGGAAGACCCATCGGGCCCATCACGGCTTCGCCCTCGCGCTCGAGGCCGCCTCGACAGAGGGGCGCCGGCGCGCGCATGAGGTGGCGGACGGAGCGGTCGAGGGCGACCACATCCTGCGCCGCGTCACCAGCAAGGGCGAGCGGCACGGCGGCAATGCCTTCGATCCTGGCCCGGTGGAAGAGCACGCCTATTACGTCGCCAACCCCTCGGCCTACCCCCGCCACCTGTATTGGCCGGTCCCGGCGGATCATGCCGGCTCCGCCCCGCAGACGATCCTCGATGCGCATTCCACCGAGCGCTTCATGACAGGCATGCAGACAAGGGCGGAGCAGCGCCCGAGCGCCACCCATGTGCTGACGGCGGATCTGCCGCCCTTCTCAGAAGCGGTCATCCGCCCCGTCACCGCGCCCCAGACGCGCGGCTTCGCGTCCGGCGACGGCTGGATCGAGAACCCGCGCTGGCGACTGGAGGTCGACTCCGCCGACGGCGCGCTCCGCTCGCTCGTGGACAAGGAGACGGGCCGTGAC
The DNA here is from genome assembly GCF_012070395.1 of Pseudoroseicyclus tamaricis. Lineage (GTDB taxonomy): Bacteria > Pseudomonadota > Alphaproteobacteria > Rhodobacterales > Rhodobacteraceae > Pseudoroseicyclus_A > Pseudoroseicyclus_A tamaricis. Next base: position 27,557 of record NZ_JAAFYS010000001.1, read on the forward strand.
TGCGTGGCGCCGGACGCGCCGCTTGGCCGGATGGTCTACGAGGCGCTGCCCGACCCGTCGAAGGATCGCTTCGCCACCTTCGGCGGCGATTACGACTGGAGCCGGATGGAGACGATCCGCTGGCCCGAGGGCACAGATTTCGACCGGTGGACCGCGGCTGAGGTGACGGTCGAGTCGCCGGACGTCACGCCGATGGGCATCTCGCTGACCGTCCACCTCGCCTGGCCCCATGGCGACAGCGCGCGGATCACCTATCGGCTCCCGGTCCAGGGGGAGGGCATCGAAGTCGATGCCATGCTCTTCAAGACGCCCGTGACCGCGCCCGAATCCGTCTACATGCTGTTCGGCGCGCCCGGCGCCAGCCCCTCGATCCATCTCGATGTGGGCGACGCGGTGATCGACGTGGCGCGCGAGCAGATCCCCTTCTCCTGCGAGGCCTGGCTCGGCATCCAGCGCTTCGCGGCGATCGGCACCGATAGCGCCGCGCTGACGATTGCCTCGCCCGACGCACCGCTGGCCCAGCCCTTCGGCATCCAGACCGGCAATGTCGGCAGCGGCCGGCAGGGGGAGGATCCGGTCGTGGCCTTCTGGCTGACGAACAACCATTGGGACACGAACTTCCCCATCGTGCAGAGCGGCGGCATCCCCTTCCGCTTCCGCTTGCTGCCCCGGGCCGCGCTCGACCTTGCCGAATCCGCGCGCTTCGCCGAGCTGGAGACGACGCCCCCCCTCATCGTGCGCGCCTATGACAGCGCCGAACAGGCCCCCCATCAGCTCCTTCAGTTGGATGGGCCGGAGAGCGTGACCGCGCGGGTCAGGCCGGCGCCGGGCGGGGCGGGCCTTCTGGTGACGCTGGTCAATGCCGGCGCCGCGGCGGAGGTGCGCCTCTCCACCCCCGGCCGCGAGATCGCCTCGGCGAAGCGCGTGGCGCCCGATGGCACGGCGCTGCCGGGCGACAGCCTGGGCGGGCCTGTCCTTTCCGTCGAGGTTCCGCCGCGCGGGGCGATCCATTTGCTGCTGGAGTGACGCCGCCCGGAGGCAGGCCGCGTCACGCCCCCGCGGCCTGCCTCCCCCCGTCGGATGATGACCAGCCCCGACAGCACGATCAGCGCCGAGCCGATCAGCATCGGCCAGCCCGGGCTCTCGCCGAAAAGCGCGATGCCGAGGCCCGCGCCGAAGGGCAGGCGCAGGTAGCGGAACGGCGTGACGGCGGAGACGGCACCGGTGCGCATCGCGCGCATCAGGGCGCCATAGGCGAAGGGGCCGATAAGCATCGCGGCCACCAGGCAGGTGGTCGCGACAGGGCCAGGCATGACAGGCGGCGCGCCCTCCCAGGCCCAGGTATGCCCGCCCGCGATAATCGCGCCGACGAAGCCTCAGAAGCCCAGCACTGTCACGCCAAGGGAGCGCGGCGCGGCGCGGCGGCGAGCACCATCCAGAGCGCGCCGATGAGGTCGGACCGGCGGCCCGTGTCGGGTATGATCACCGGAGCTCCTTCAAGGCGGTCACAGCGCGACGGCCGAGGCTATCCCGCCCCGCCGACGGGAAAAGGGCCACCGTGGGGGTCCGGGAGGTTAGCTTGCCAGACGCTTTCACTGACTGCTCGGAGTATTCTGCCTGCGGAACACGGGACAGCCACAAGAGCGAATTTGGTATCGAAAGGTCTGCCGTTCGGCTCTGTCCGAACCTCCCCTCACTTCGCCCGCCCGCCGACCATCACGTCCAGCGCCAGGTCCGCCGCGCCGCGGGTGAGGCGGATGTAGTGATCGTCGCAGGCTGCGAAGCGGAGCTGGGAGGAGAGGGCAGGGGGCATGCGCAGGGCGAGGGATTCGCGGATGCCGGTGATCACGTGGTCGCCCAGCCGGGCGATGCGGCCGCCGACCGCGATGACGTCGGGCGCGAGGCCGGTGACGACGCCGGTCATCGCCTCGCCGAGGTTCCGCCCCGCTTCGCGCAGAGCCACGATGGCCTGCGTGTCGCCCTCCTGCACGAGCCGCTCCATCTGCTCGACGCTGCTGACGGGGCGCTCGGGCCGGGCGAACTGGCGCATGAGCGCGGGGTTGGCCGCAATGCCGGCGACGCAGCCGCGGTTGCCGCAGATGCAGGGGGTCTCGCCCGCGGCGGCGACGGGGATATGGCCGATCTCTCCCGCCCAGCCCGCGAGGCCGCGGTGCAAGCCGCCGGGCAGCGCCAGCCCGGCGCCGATCCCCGTCTGCACGAGGATGAAGAGCAGGGCGTCGCCCGGGTCGAACTCCTTGCGCATGCCGAGGGCCATGAGGTTGGCGTCGTTCTCGATCACCACGTCCATGCCGAAGCGGGCGCCGAGATCGGCGGGCAGCACGCCGACGCGCGACCACGGCACGGTGCGCGTCATGCCCGAGACGGGGCCGGGCACGGCAATCACGATGGTGCGGACGAGCGCGCGGGGCACGCCGGAGGTTTCCGTCATCCGGCCGAGCATGGCGTCGAGCTCCGCCACCGTCTGCTCGGCGGTGAGATCGCCCGGCATCCGCCGCTCCTCCGAGATGGCGATGCGGCCGTCGAGCGTGCAGAGCGCGCAGCCGATGCCGTCGGCGTCAAAGCGGGCGACAAGCACCAACGCCGCCCTGGGATTGACGCGGTAGACCGCCGTGGGGCGGCCGCGCTCCCCCTGTGCTTCGGGCGCCTCGTGGACCCAGCCCTCGTCGATCAGCCGGGCGAGCTTGGCGGCGACGGTATTGCGCGACCAGCCGGTCAACTCGGCCAGCTCACCCCGGCTGCGCGGGCCGTGGCGGAGGCCCTGCACCAGCACCGCCTCGTCGCGCCCCGCGAGCGCGGGAACGCGCCTACCGGAAGTCTCTGCCATGCCCACCGCCCTTTTTGTCAAAAATGACATAACCAAGTTCAAGATTGACGCACCCGTGTCAAGCGCCGCTATGCTGATCCTCGCCGGGTGGAGGACTCGGCGGGACGATGAGGAGGCATGTCCATGACGAAACACCCCACCCGTATTCTGTCCGCCGGCATCCTGCTGGCCGCGCTCGGCTCCGCCGCTTTCGCGCAGGACGAGACCGCCGCCTTTGATGCCGCCGTCGCCGAGGCGCAGCGCATCGCCGAAGGGCAGGAGCTGACGGGCTATATCGAGTTCATCGGCCAGAACAGCGGCGCCGAGGGCGAGACGCTGCAGCAGGTCTACGAGGCGTTCACCGAGGGCACCGGCATCGAGGTGCGCTACACCGGCACGCCGGATTCGCCCGCCATCATCCAGTCGCGCATGCAGGCCGGAAACCCGCCGGACGTGGCCGACATGCAGCTCGGCATCGCCCGCGACTACGCGGCCGAGGGCGCCCTGCAGGACATCGGCGCCGCCTTCGGTGAGACGATGACCGCCAACTTCGGGCAGGCCCTGCTGGACACGGCGACCTTCGACGGCACGCTCGTGGGCGTCTTCCAGGGGCTCAACCCCTTCATGGTCTGGTACAACCCGCAGGCCTATGAGGGCCCCGAGGCGCCGAGCGAGTGGCAGGCGCTCGTCGACTACACCATGGCCGAGGCCGAAGCGGGCAATACCGCCTGGTGCGCCGCGCAGGGCGCGGGGCCGTCGAGCGGCTTTCCCGGGGCGCAGATGGTCGACAATCTCTTCCTCAAGAAGTGGGGGCCCGAGCTCTACCAGCAATGGGGCAATGGCGAGCTGTCCTGGACGAGCGACGAGGTCCGCTGGGCCTTCGAGGAATTCCTGACCGTCATCGCGGCGCAGGGCCATGTGCAGGGCGGCCCGATCGGCGCGCTCTCCACCTCCATCGCGACCGGTTACAACGGCCTCGTGGCCGATCCCGCGGGCTGCGATCTGGTGATGTGGGGCGCGTGGACACCCGGCCTGCTCGGCGACGCCGCCGTGCCCGGCGAGAACATCGACTTCTTCCGCGTGCCGGCGAGCGACGAGGCCTTCTACGACGCGGAGCTCTTCCAGTCGGCGCTCGCGGTGGCCTTCAACGACCGGCCCGAGACGATGGTCTTCCTCGAATACATGGCCTCGACTCCGGCGCAGACCTATCTCGCCTCGCTGAACCGCTGGCCGGTGGCCAACCAGAATGTGCCGGCGGACACCTACCCGAGCGAGCTTCTGCAGCGCATCGCCGAGCAGTTCCTCGCCGAGGGCGCGACCGACTTCGCCGCGGGTCCGAACCTTCTGGCCGATGCCGAGACGAGCGCCGCCTATTACAAGGGCATCGTGAGCGTCCTGCAATCGCCGGACAACCTGGATCAGGTTCTTCAGACCATCGAGGCGACGACGGCCGAGTAAGGCCGTCCGCATGCCAGACCCGGGGGGCCATCCGTGACCGATACCCTGACCTTCGTTCCGCTGATGATCGTGCTTGGCGCGATCGGGCTGCCTGCGGCCGTGTTTGCGGCCCTCGGCGCGGGCGAGCGCGCCCTGTCCCTTTTCCCTGGGGGGGCAGGGCGGCGCGCCCGGCCCTGGGTCTGGCTCTTTTTGCCGCTGATCCTGGTGATCCTCATCCTGATCTACCCGGTGATCGTGACGATCTTCACCTCGTTTCAGGATGCGCGCGCCGAGACTTGGGTGGGCGGGCAGAACTACACCTGGGCCTTCTCGGGCCAGATGCTCGACATCGTCGGCAACAACCTCCTGTGGCTGGTGGCCTTTCCGCTGATCACGCTGGTGCTGGCGCTTGCGAGCGCCACGCTCTTCGACAAGGTGCGCTACGAGCCCTTGGCGATGACCATCGTCATCCTGCCCACGGCGATCTCCTTCACCGCGGGCTCGGTGATCTGGACGCAGATGTATAGCTTCCAGCCCTCCGGCAGCCCCCAGATCGGCACGCTCAACGCCATCCGTGCGCTCTTCGGGGCCGATCCACTGCCCTGGCTCATCCAGCCGGTGGTCAACAATTTCGCGCTGATCTTCGTGGCCGTGTGGCTGCAGCTCGGCATTGCAACGCTGATCCTGTCGTCGGCCATCAAGAACGTCGGCAGCGAGATGCTCGAGGCGGCGCGGCTGGATGGTGCCGGCGAGTGGCGGATCTTCCGCTCGATGATCCTGCCCAACATCCTGCCCTCGGTGCTGGTGGTGCTGACGACGATGATCATCGCCGCGCTCAAGGTGTTCGACATCGTCTACGTGATGACCAACGGCAATTTCGGCACCGACGTGATCGCCAACCGGCTGTATTACGAGCTCTTCGCGGTCAACAACCTCGGCCATGCCAGTGCCATCGCGGTGATCCTGCTCTTCACGGCCCTGCCAGTCGCGCTCATCAACATCTTCCAGTTCCGCTCGGAGGCCCGCTCGTGACCGGCGCACCTGATCCCGCCATCACCCCCCGGACCCTCGCGCCCCGCGCCCGCAAGGGCCGCCGGATACGCTTGCCCGGCGCGCTGGTGCATGTCGTCGTGATCCTCTTCATCGTCGGATGGTTCGTGCCGATCCTGGCGCTGTTCGTCTCCTCTATCCGCACGCAGGCCGACACGGCGAGCTCCGGCTGGTGGATGGCGCTGGTGCGCCCCGACCTGAGCTTGCAGAACTACGCCCTCGCGTTCGACCAGATGAACATAGCCGGCAGTCTCGGTACCTCGCTGGCCATCGCCATCCCGACCACGGTGCTGACCGTTCTTTTGTCGGTCATCGGCGCCTACGCGCTGGTGCGGATGCAGTTTGCCGGGCGCACGGCGTTGTCACTGCTGCTCGTCGCCCTTCTGGTGACGCCGCCGCAGATCACGCTGGTGCCGCTTCTTCGCCTGTACAACCAGGTGGGCCTGTCGGGCAGCATCCCCGGCATCTGGCTCTACCAGGTCGGCTTCACGCTGCCCTTCGGGGTGTTCCTGCTGCGGGGCTTCATCGCCTCGATCCCCAAGGATCTCTACGAGAGCGCCAATCTCGACGGCGCCTCCGAGCTGCGGACCTTCTGGTCGATCGTGCTGCCGCTGTCGCGCCCGATCATGGCCTCGCTCGGCATCATGGCGTTCCTCTGGTCGTGGAACGACCTGCTCATTCCGCTGCTGTTCCTCGGCGGCTCGGGCGTCTCGCCGCCGATCACCGTCAACCTCGCCGGCCTCGTCGCGCAGACGACGCAAGGCCAGGGCCCGCTCATGGCTGCGACCTTCCTGTCGGTGATCGTGCCGCTGGTGCTGATCGTCTCGCTGCAGCGCTACTTCGTGCGCGGCATCCTCGGCGGCGCGGTGAAGGGGTGAGCGGAATGGGCCAGACCACAATAGTCGAAGGAGAGCTCTCGTGACGGGCGTGTCCATCCGCAAGGCAGAGAAGAGCTACGGCGACGTCGCCGTGATCCATGGCGTCTCGGTGGAGATCGAGGAGGGCGAGTTCGTCGTGCTCGTCGGTCCCTCGGGCTGCGGCAAGTCGACCCTGCTGCGCATGATCGCCGGGCTGGAGGAGATCACCGGCGGCGAGATCGCCATCGGCGAGCGCGTGGTCAATGATGTCGAGGCGAAGCACCGCGACATCGCCATGGTCTTCCAGAGCTACGCGCTCTACCCGCACATGACGGTGCGCGACAACATGGCCTTCTCGCTGAAGCTGAAGGGCATGGACAGGGCTGAGCGCGAGACGCGCATCAATCGCGCCGCCGTCATCCTCGGGCTGGAGCCGCTGCTCACCCGCTATCCCCGCCAGCTCTCCGGCGGGCAGCGCCAGCGCGTCGCCATGGGGCGGGCCATCGTGCGCGACCCGCAGGTGTTTCTCTTCGACGAGCCGCTGTCGAACCTCGATGCCAAGCTGCGGGTCGAGATGCGCAGCGAGATCAAACAGCTGCAACACCGGCTGAAGACGACGACGATCTATGTCACCCACGACCAGGTCGAGGCGATGACGATGGCCGACAAGATCGTCGTGATGCGCGCCGGCCGGGTCGAGCAATGCGACACGCCGCTGGGGCTTTATGACAACCCGGCCAATACCTTCGTCGCCGCCTTCATCGGCTCGCCGTCGATGAACTTCGTCGAGGGCAAGGTGGAGGGCGATGCCGTCGTCACCGAAGATGGCATCCGCCTGCCGCTGCCGGCCGGCAGCGGCGCCGCCCTTGCCGGCCGACAAGTCACCTACGGCTTCCGCCCCGAGCATATGGAGCTGGCGCCCGAGGGCGGCATCCCCTGCGAGATCGAGCTGATCGAGCCCACCGGCTCGGAGACGATGGTCTCGCTGCGCATGGGGCAGGCGGCGGTGGCCGGCGTGTTCCGCGAGCGCATCGCGGGGCCCGAGGGCAGCACGCTCGGCATCCGCCCCGATGCCGCCCGCATCCATCTCTTCGATCCCCGGACGGGCCAGCGGCTCGCCTGAGCCCGCCCGCCCCTTTCCCAGGAAGGCCTTCCCCATGATCCCGAACAACGACCTGTCGTTCCAGATGTTCTCCTCCCGCGAGGCGGAGACGATGGAGGAGCAGCTCTCGCTCCTCGCCGAGCTGGGCTATACCGACATCCAGCCCTTCTTCTTCGGCCCGCCAGAGAGCATGGACACGGTGCGCGAGGATGCCGCCGCGATGAAGCGCCACGGGCTGACAGCCAAGAGCGGGCATTTCACCTTCGACATCTTCGAGACCCAGCCCGATCTGGTGGCGGAGATCGCCAGGGCCTACGGCATGTGGCTGGTGGTGCTGCCCTATATCGACCCCGAGGATCGCCCGAGCAACGCCGAGGGCTGGAAGGCCATCGGCGCGAAGCTCGCCCGGTTCACCGAGGAGATGAAAGCCCGCGGCCTGACCTTCGCCTACCATAACCACGAGTTCGAGATGGTCCCCCTCGCGGATGGCTCCTACCCGATCGACCACCTTCTCGGCGAGACGGTGCCCTTCGAGCCCGACCTCGCCTGGATGGTCGTCGGCGGCGCCGACCCGCTCGTGTGGCTGAAGAAGTACTCCGGCCGCATCCCCGCGGTGCATGTGAAGGACAAGGCCGCAGAGGGCGAGAACGAGGACCAGATGGGCTTCGCCGATCTCGGCCACGGCGTGCTCGACTGGCAGACCCTCTGGGATGCCTCGGTCGAGGCGGGCGCCGAGCTGATGGTGGTGGAGCATGACATGCCGGGCGACTGGCGCCGCTTCGCCCGCCGCAGCATCGAGAGCCTGCGCCGCATCGGCGGCACGGCCTGATCTTCCTTCAGACGGACTGACACAGACATGCGCGACCCCGCCTACGATGCCATCGTCATCGGCTCCGGCCCCTCGGGCTCCTTCGCGGCGAAGGAGCTGACGGAGCAGGGGCTGACGGTGCTGATGCTGGAGGCGGGCCCGAAGGTCGGCCCCGAGCAGTTCGACCCGGCCCGCAAGCCCGCCAAACCCGCCGCGATCAACGTGATCGAGCGGGCGATGGCGACGCTGAAGGGGCAGGGGGCGCAGGCGCGCGCGCCCTTCTACCGGGGCATGTTCAGCCAGTTCTACGTCAGCGACCGCGACCATCCCTACACCACGCCGAAGGATGCGCCCTACATCTGGATCCGCGGGCGACAGGCCGGGGGGCGCTCTCACACTTTCGGGCGCGTCCTCATGCGCTGGAGCGATGACGATTTCCGCGCCCACAGCCTGACGGGCAATGGGGTGGACTGGCCGATCAGCTATGACGACCTCGCGCCCTATTACGACGAGGTGGAAGGCTTCCTCGGCCTCTACGGCAATGCCGATGGCGTGGAATCGCTGCCGGACCCGGTGGCAAAGCACCCCGCCCATCTCTCCCCGGCGGAGGAGGCGTTCAAGGCCAACCTCGAACGCCGCTTCCCCGCCCGCCACGCCGTCGCCTGGCGGGCCGTGGCGCCGACGCCCGACCGTATCTTCCCGCCCCTGCGCGCCGCGCTGGAGACGGGGCTCCTCACCATCCGCTACGACAGCATCGCCGCCCGCATCCTGACGGAGGGCGGCCGGGCCACCGGCGTCGAGGTGATCGACCGCGAGAGCCGGGCGCGCGAGACATTGCGGGCGGACCAGATCCTCTGCGCCGCCTCGCCGATCGAGACGATCCGCCTGCTCTTCAACTCGGCGGATGAGGCGCATCCGGACGGCCTCGGCAATTCCGCCGGCCTGCTCGGGCGCTATTTCATGGACCAGCTTCCCATGCTCGGCCTCGGCGCCTTTCCCGAGGTGCCGGGCTGGGCCGAGGTCGCGGGCTTTCCCGAAGACCCGTTCTACGACCCCTCGGGCGGCATCTTCATCCCCCGCTTCGACCGGGCCTCGCCGGACCGCGGCGAGTTCTCCTTCCAGGGCGCCATCGGCCGCAGCCCGGTGCCGGAGGGCGACCCGTCGGCGCTGCTCTTCTTCGGCTTCGGCCAGATGCAGCCCCATGCCGACAACCGGGTGATGCTCGACCCCCGCAAGAAGGATCGCTGGGGCCTGCCCGCGCCGCATATCATCTGCAAGATCCGCGGGGCGGACCACGCGCTGCTGGCGGAGCAGGAAGAGGCCTTCCTCTCCACCATCAACGGCGCCGGCGGCGTGGTGGAATTCCTCGGCTCGCCGCATGGCATCCGCGAATGGGGGCGGGGCGCCTATCCGGACGAGAGCCGCCTGATGCGCTTCCTCTTCAAGCGCTTCTTCCACCGCGTCATGGTCATGGGCGCCGGCATCCACGAATGCGGCGGCGCCCGCATGGGCAACGACCCGGCCGTTAGCGTGACGGATGATCACGGCCGCCTGTGGGATGTGCAGGGCGTGACCCTCGTCGATGCCAGCACTTTCGCCGGCAGCGGCGTCTCCGGCACGACCCTCACCATCATGGCCCAGGCCGTCCGCTCCGCCCGCGCCATCGCGCGGGCCACCAACCGGCGGCAAGCGGCGGGGTGACACCGGGCATTCTTGATCGGGAGCCCTGTGGGGCATGACGGCAGGTCGGTAGGCCTTGATCGGGGCAACCCGAGACATCACCTCTTTGCCGACGGCTCCCGCAGCTTAGGCAGCACATGGACGTTCAGGCCGGCAGCATCGCGGGCCGAAGGCGATACGTTTCGC
>NZ_JAAFYS010000001.1:40000-1407507 GCF_012070395.1 Pseudoroseicyclus tamaricis
AGAGGGTGGCGGGAATGTACGACTTCTGATCAGAGAGCGCCGGTGGACGAAAGAAAGCCGGCAGACAAGACGCCGAAGTCAAAAGGCGGCAGTCTTGCTTTTTCTGGATCAGATCAAGCGCGAAAAGGGCGTTTGGTGGATGCCTTGGCAGTAAGAGGCGATGAAGGACGTGATACTCTGCGATAAGTCCTGGGGAGTTGAGAATAAGCTTTGATCCAGGAATTTCCGAATGGGGCAACCCACCTGACAGTCATCTATTGTTTGCTTCGGCAATCAATAGGCGGCTGAACCAGGTACTTCTAACCTGAATACATAGGGTTAAAAGAGCAAACCCGGGGAACTGAAACATCTAAGTACCCGGAGGAAAGGAAATCAACAGATACTCCCCTAGTAGCGGCGAGCGAACGGGGACCAGCCGAGCCTTGAGTGTGACTAGAACCGTCTGGAAAGTCGGGCCATAGCGGGTGACAGCCCCGTATAGGAAGCATGATAGGACGCATTAAGTAGGGCGGGACACGTGAAATCCTGTCTGAAGATCGGAGGACCACCTTCGAAGGCTAAGTACTCCTTACTGACCGATAGCGAACCAGTACCGTGAGGGAAAGGTGAAAAGCACCCCGACGAGGGGAGTGAAACAGTACCTGAAACCGAACGCCTACAAGCAGTCGGAGCCTCCTTGAGAGGTGACGGCGTACCTTTTGTATAATGGGTCATCGACTTGGTCTCACAAGCAAGCTTAAGCCGTTAGGTGTAGGCGTAGCGAAAGCGAGTCTTAATAGGGCGCATGAGTTTGTGGGATCAGACCCGAAACCGAGTGATCTAGCCATGACCAGGTTGAAGGTGAGGTAACACTCACTGGAGGACCGAACCCACACCTGTTGAAAAAGGTCGGGATGAGTTGTGGCTAGGGGTGAAAGGCTAATCAAACTCGGAGATAGCTGGTTCTCTGCGAAATCTATTTAGGTAGAGCGTCAGACGAATGCCCTCGGGGGTAGAGCACTGGATGGGTAATGGGGTCCCACAGACTTACTGATCCTAACCAAACTCCGAATACCGAGGAGCACTATCTGGCAGACACACGGCGGGTGCTAACGTCCGTCGTGGAGAGGGAAACAACCCTGACCTACAGCTAAGGCCCCTAATTCATGGCTAAGTGGGAAAGCAGGTGGGACGACCAAAACAACCAGGAGGTTGGCTTAGAAGCAGCCATCCTTTAAAGATAGCGTAACAGCTCACTGGTCTAAACAAGTTGTCCTGCGGCGAAGATGTAACGGGGCTCAAGCCATGAGCCGAAGCTTAGGACTGCGTATGCAGTGGTAGCAGAGCGTGGTGTGACATAACGCCATTCCTCCTTACCGGGCTCGCCCGGATTGGAGGAGAGGCGTTTTCTGTGAAGCCGGGGCGTGAGCCATCCGGTGGAGAGATCACCAGTGAGAATGATGACATGAGTAGCGATAATGAGGGTGAGAGACCCTCACGCCGAAAGTCCAAGGGTTCCTGCTTAAAGCTAATCTGAGCAGGGTAAGCCGACCCCTAAGGCGAGGCCGAAAGGCGTAGTCGATGGGAACCAGGTTAATATTCCTGGGCCAGGAGATGGTGACGGATTGCGAAGATTGTTCGACCTTATCGGATTGGTCGGGCCGTTTAGCAGTCCCTGGAAATAGCCCTCCATATGATCGTACCCTAAACCGACACAGGTGGACTGGTAGAGAATACCAAGGCGCTTGAGAGAACGATGTTGAAGGAACTCGGCAAAATACCTCCGTAAGTTCGCGAGAAGGAGGCCCGGTTTTTACGCAAGTAGAGGCCGGGGGCACAAACCAGGGGGTGGCGACTGTTTACTAAAAACATAGGGCTCTGCGAAGTCGCAAGACGACGTATAGGGTCTGACGCCTGCCCGGTGCTGGAAGGTTAAAAGGAGGGGTGCAAGCTCCGAATTGAAGCCCCAGTAAACGGCGGCCGTAACTATAACGGTCCTAAGGTAGCGAAATTCCTTGTCGGGTAAGTTCCGACCTGCACGAATGGCGTAACGACTTCCCCGCTGTCTCCAACATCGACTCAGCGAAATTGAATTGCCTGTGAAGATGCAGGCTTCCCGCGGTTAGACGGAAAGACCCCATGCACCTTTACTACAACTTCACACTGGCATCAGGCCAAGCATGTGCAGGATAGGTGGTAGGCTTTGAAGCAGGAACGCCAGTTTCTGTGGAGCCTCCCTTGAGATACCACCCTTGCTTCGCTTGATGTCTAACCGCGGTCCGTTATCCGGATCCGGGACCCTGTGTGGTGGGTAGTTTGACTGGGGCGGTCGCCTCCCAAACAGTAACGGAGGCGCGCGAAGGTTGGCTCAGAGCGGTCGGAAATCGCTCGTTGAGTGCAATGGCATAAGCCAGCCTGACTGCGAGACTGACAAGTCGAGCAGAGTCGAAAGACGGCCATAGTGATCCGGTGGTCCCGAGTGGGTGGGCCATCGCTCAACGGATAAAAGGTACGCTGGGGATAACAGGCTGATACTGCCCAAGAGTCCATATCGACGGCAGTGTTTGGCACCTCGATGTCGGCTCATCTCATCCTGGGGCTGGAGCAGGTCCCAAGGGTATGGCTGTTCGCCATTTAAAGAGGTACGTGAGCTGGGTTTAGAACGTCGTGAGACAGTTCGGTCCCTATCTGCCGTGGGTGTAGGATACTTGAGAGGAGTTGCCCCTAGTACGAGAGGACCGGGGTGAACGATCCACTGGTGGACCTGTTGTGGCGCCAGCCGCAGTGCAGGGTAGCTATGATCGGAAAGGATAACCGCTGAAGGCATCTAAGCGGGAAGCCCCCCTCGAAACAAGGTATCCCTTGAGGACCGTGGAAGACCACCACGTCGATAGGCCGGAGATGTAAGCGCGGTAACGTGCTCAGTTGACCGGTACTAATGGTCCGATAGGCTTGATCTGATCCAGAAACAGCAAGACTGGAGACAGAAGCCGTACACTGACAGTGATGACTTGGACATGCGCTCCGAAACGAGCGCATGATGAACATGTTCCTTCCTTGATCTGGTGGTCATAGCACGAGTGAAACACCCGATCCCATCCCGAACTCGGCCGTTAAGCACCGTTGCGCTGATGGTACTGCGTCTTAAGACGTGGGAGAGTAGGTCACTGCCAGATCTAGTAAGGAACATGTCTTCTCTCTTAACGATGTCTCCCTTCCCTCTACTGATAGCTTACGCTTTGCCCGGCCCGCACGTTGTGCTGGCGGTTCTTTGCGTTGTCTGAGGACATGGCGAGGGCATGCGTTTCGGCCTTGGTAATGCTGCAACAGGATCATTTGCCTCGCGTCTCTGGCAGCACCCGACGGCCGAGGCGATGCGCCAGCTGACCGCCTGAATCCGCTCAAAATCTGACGCCAAATTTTCCTCTGATTCCTCTGCTCAGAGGGTTGTGGCCGTCGCTGAACTGACATAAATCACCGGAACTTGGCGCGGGGTGGAGCAGCCCGGTAGCTCGTCAGGCTCATAACCTGAAGGTCGTAGGTTCAAATCCTACCCCCGCAACCAAGATGGATCAGGCCGACCCCGCCAAACAGGCGGGGTTTTTTGCGTATTGTGGGAAGGTCTCTCTCTATTGCTTGATCAAGCGCCGGGCGAGATCTTTCATCTTTGTTCAGCGGATGGGACTTCTGAAGAGACGTTGTCTCGTTCTTACCTGCCGAACAGCGGTATACGCGGCTGCTCACCTGACCAACTTCTCAGGACAACGCGCGGGTTTTGATCAACTTCAGATGGCAGCGGGCCCGACTTCTCGGCGCTCCTGAAAGAGCCTCCCGCTCAGCGCAACCGCTTCGTGATAAGCCGGTTGGAACATGAGATGCGCGTCCCTTCTGCCACAGCTGTCAGTTTCGCGCTGGAGTGCTGGTTTCGGCGAGATCCGATTTGCTATCATCGCGACATTGCCGGGGAATGGAGCGACAGGTGCCAGAAAAGATGACAGGTGCAGCTGGTTTCGGCCGCACGGGGAAGGTAGCGAGGCGCCTGCTTCGGGGAGCCGCTATGGCGGTGCTGACGAGCTCCGCCGCATTGGCCCAAGAAAGCCGCCCGTATCTCAACACCTTCGGTCTTCCCGGCCTCATCGACATGCCAAGCGGAGAGGCTCTGCCGCCTGATTCACTGGCACTGACGCTCTCCTACTTCGAAGGCGAGTATCGCGCGACCATGGCCTTCCAGGTTTTGCCGCAGGTGACCGGAGTCTTCCGATACATTGCTCTACCCGATGCCGGCTATTTCGATCGCAGTTTCGACGTCCATATCCTGATCGCCGAGGAGGGGGAGTACCTTCCCTCGTTGCGCCTAGGGCTCATAGATGTTGGCGGGACAGGGCTCTACAGTTCGGAGTACATCTCGGCGACCAAGGAGATCGTTTCGGGTGTCCAGGTTACCGGTGGCATTGGATGGGGGCGGCTCGCGGGGCGGAATGCCTTCGACAACCCCCTTGCCGTGTTCGACGACTACTTTGACAACCGCCCAACCGATGGCCGGGGCATCGAAGGGACTGGCCGCATCCGTCCGGATGTCTTCTTCCGCGGCGATGCGGCGCTTTTCGGCGGCGTCCGCTGGACGCCCAGCGACAACCTTTCGTTCGCCGCCGAGTACTCCAGCGACACCTATCCTTTCGAAGCCCGTCGCCTCGGCTTCACCCAGGACTCCCCGATCAACGTCTCCGCCAGCTACCGCTTCGACGGCGGCACCGAGGTCACCGGCTACTACCTCTATGGCAACACCGTTGGCTTGACGGTCGCCCGCACCTTCTTCCCCGGCAACCTCATCAGCCCCGGCGGCCGGGCCGCCTCGCCGCCGCCGCTGGCGCCCCGGCGCAGCGCGGCCGAGCTCGGATGGTCGGCGCAGGGCTATGAGCCCGCCGCCACCGCCCGGATCGAGCGCGAGCTGAACGCGCTCGGGATGGCGTCGCAGGGCGTCACCATCTCGGGCAACGCCGCGGTGCTGCGGCTCGACAACCCGACGTACCAGCCGGAGTCGCAGGCCATCGGCCGGGCGGCGCGGGTGATGGCGAACGCGCTGCCGGCCGAGATCGAGACGCTGGTGATCGTCCCTGTCGTCCAGGGGATGCCGACCTCGGAGATCCGCTTCCGGCGGAGCGACCTCGAGGCGCTGGAGTTCGATCTCGAAGGCACGTGGTCGAGCTTCGTACGTGCCGACATCTCGGACGGCAGCGACGTGCCGGTGCCAGAGGGCTCGGGCTTCGCATGGTCCCTGCGCCCCTACACGCAGACCTCCTACTTCGACCCGGACGCGCCTGTCCGCGTGACGCTCGGCGCGGCGCTCACCGCGTCTTATGAGCCCCTGCCGGGCTTCGTCCTCTCCGGCCAGCTCCGCCAGCCGATCGTCGGCAACCTCGACGATCAGGAGCGTCGCTCCGAATCCGTGCTGCCGCGGGTGCGCTCCGACTCCGCCCTCTATGACGCCAACTCCGATACCGAGATCGCCTGGCTCACGACAGAGAAGTTCTTCCGCCCCGGGCCGGAGCTCTACGGCCGACTCACCTTCGGCATCCTCGAGCGGATGTATGGCGGCGCGTCGGCGGAGGTCCTCTGGGCGCCCGTTGCCAGCCGTCTCGCGCTCGGCGCCGAGGTCAACTACGCCGTCCAGCGCGACTTCGACGGGATCGGCTTCCAAGACTATGACATCGTCACCGGCCATGGCTCGGTCTACTACGATTTCGAGAACGGCTTCGTCGCGCAGATGGACGCCGGCCGCTACCTCGCCGGTGACTGGGGCGCGACTTTCTCGCTCGACCGCGAGTTCGACAATGGCATCAGCATCGGCGCCTTCTTCACCCTGACGGACGTCCCCTTCGACGATTTCGGCGAGGGTGCCTTCGACAAGGGCATCACGATCTCGCTGCCGATCTCGGCGCTGACCGGTGAGCCGACGCGCGACACCTTCACCGAGACGCTTCGCCCGGTCCTCAGGGACGGCGGTGCGCGCCTGAACGTGCGTAACCGGCTCTACGATCTGACGCATGATTACACGGAGCCGGAATTGGGCGACAGCTGGGGGAGGTTCTGGAGATGATCGCGCGACTTGCGGGCCTCGGCGCCCTGCTGCTCTCCTTGGGTGCCTGCACCCTGCCATCGGGCGGCACGCCCTCCATCGCGCCGCCCTTCCGCGGCATCGCCGCCGACCAGGCGGGGGCGCCCCGCCTGATTGTGGGGCTGGAGGAGCTCGGCTTCACGGGTGTCATGGCGCTGGTGCAGAGCCGTGCCGGCTACCGCACCTACATGAGCGCCGACGACATCTCGGTGACGCTGAACAACGGCATGCTCGTCGCCACGCGCGGCTTCGGCGACGACCTCGCCTCGACGGATGCCTCGCAGACCGCCGCCTACCTCGCCTCCGGGCGGACGGGTCAGGTGGAGCGCTACCACGGTTTCTACACCGGCGGCGAAGATGTGCTCCTGCGCGCCTATGTCTGCGAGATCACGCCGGGGCAGGGGACGACGATCCAGACCGCCTCCGGCCCGGTGCCCGTTCGCGCGGTCGTCGAGAGCTGCCGCAACCCGGAGCAGGCGTTCACCAACTACTATTACTTCAATGCGAGCGGGGCGCTGGTGGCCTCCGCTCAGTGGGCGGGCGAGGGACTGGGGCGGCTGCTGCTGCAGCCGCAGTGAGGGCTGGCGAGGCGAGGGCCTGCGCCGTCGCCTCGCACGCTTGCCGCTCATGAGACCGCGACGACAGCTCACGGCGAGACGTATCTCTCGATGACCTCCCACCCGCTCTCCGCCGTCAGGCTTCGCAGCAGCGCGACGTCCAATGGCGCGGTCAAAGCAGAATCGCGCGGCAACGCCAGAGCAAGGTAGTGCGGATCAAGGCGCGTGGTGCGGACCGTGAAGCTCAACGCTCCGTCCTCGTCGATCGCGTGAGACAGCACCGGCGCCGCCGCGGCCGCCATGTCGACCACGTCCTCGTCGAGCGCCGCCAAGGCGCTCGCGACGTCGGGATAGCCCCGCGTCTCGACGCCTTCGTGGCCGAGGTAGAGGGCCGTCGTGCTCCCCTCCACGACGCCGACGACGCTCTCCGCGAAGACTTCCGGCGCCTCGATCTGCCGGTTGATCCCGGAGAGCGCCACGACGGAGGCCGTCAGCGCGGCGCTCACCGCCAGGCCGACCAGCATCCAGAACATCGCCACGGCCCGGCCGGCCAGTGTCTGCGGGGCCTTGTCGCCGTAGCCGATAGTTGTCAGCGTCACGCCGGCCCACCAGAAGCCGTCGCCGAGGCCGCGGATCGGGCTGCGGGCGAACTGCTCTGAGTTGCGGCCCCGCTCAAGGAGCCAGACGAGCGCGCCCACGACCAGCAGGAGCGCCGCGAGGCCCAGCACGAGGCGGGCGAACTGCCATGAGGCGAAGCCCTCCAGGACGGAGAGCACGCGGCCTTTCGTCGGGGAGGCGACGCCCATCGTCGCCGTGTAGATCGGCTGGCTGAGGTCGAAGCGGGCGGCGAGGTCGGGCGTGGCGTAGACTGGCATGACGAGGTCGACCTCGCCGCGCTCCAGCGCGCCCGTGTCCTCTACCGGGACATATTCGTAGGCCACCCCCAGATCCTCCGCCGTGAAGCGCCAGAGGTCGATGGCCATGCCTGACCAGGCGCCATCGGACGTTTGCATCGCGAAAGGAGGGCGCTCGATGACGCCCACGGTGACGCGATCCTGCGCGAGTGCGGGGGAGGAGAGCGTGAGGAGGGCCAGAAGGGCCAGGATTGTGCGGATCATGCTCCTGAAGGATAGGCCTGCGGCAGGCCCCGTCCAGCAGAGGAAGGGCCGCCCGCAGCCTGAGCCGCGGGCGGCCGTCGTCTCAGCCCAGCTCTTCCAACCCGGCCAGCACCTTGTCGGGCGTCGCCGGCAGGTCGCGCAGGCGGACGCCGCTGGCGTGGTGGATGGCGTTGAGGATCGCGGCCGCGGCGCCGCAGATGCCGAGCTCGCCGATGCCCTTCACCTGCATCGGGCCGGTCCACGGGTCCCGCTCCTCGAGGAAATGCACCTCCAGCGGCGGTACGTCGGCATTCACCGCCACATGGTACTCCGCGAGGTCACGGTTCACCATGTGGCCGTCGCGCCGGTCGTGCACCAGCTCCTCCGTCAGCGCCATGCCGATGCCCCAGGTCATGCCGCCATGGCACTGGGAGCGCGCCGTCTTGAGGTTGAGGATGCGCCCGGCGGCGAAGCTGCCGAGCATCCGCCGCACGCGCACCTCACCGGTGACGTCGTTGACAGCCACCTCCGCGAAATGGGCGCCGAAGGTCGCCTGCTTCACCTTGCTGGAGGCATCGCCGGGCTGCACGTGGCCGTGCCCCTCGAGGCTCTCGCCGCTGATCAGCTCGGCTATGTCGCGGCTGATATTGCCGCAGGTGGCGCGGCCGTCCTTGAGCGTCAGGTCGTCAGGCTCGCAGCCCATCTCCTTCGCCAGGGCCGCGCGAACCTCCTGCGCGGCGAGCCAGACGGCGGTGCCGGTGGAGGCCGCGCCGATGGAGCCGCCGGAGCCGGAGCCGGGTGGGAAGGCGGTGTCGCCGAGGCGCACCTCCACCTTCTCCTGCGGCAGGCCGAGGAGCTCGCCGGCGATCTGGCCGAGGATGGCGTAGGTGCCGGTGCCGATATCGGTCATGTCCGTCTCGACGATGGCGCCCTCCGGCCCCAGCACCACGCGCGCCTCGGCCTCCGAGAGCATGTTGACGCGGAAGGCGCTGGCCACGCCGCTGCCGATCCACCACTCGCCCTCGCGCCGGGCGCGGGGCTCCGCAGCGCGATCCGCCCAGCCGAAGCGGGCGGCGCCGTCGTTCAGCGATTCCGCCAGCATGTGGGAGGAGAAGGGTTTGCCGGTGCCGGGCACCTCGGCGGGGATGTTGCGCAGGCGCAGCTCCACCGGGTCGATCCCCGCGGCGACGGCGAGCTCGTCCATCGCGATCTCGAACGCGGTGACGCCGACCGCCTCCCCCGGCGCGCGGACGGAGCCGGCGGCGGGGCGATGGATGCGGGCGACGCGGTGGCCGATGGTGCGGGCCGCGCCCTCGTAGTTGAAGGGCGTCGCCTGCGTCACCGGCTCGGAGAAGGGCTCCTCCGGCAGGTTGGAGACGAGCGCGTCGTGGCCAACGCCGGTCAACCGTCCCTCGCCATCCGCGGCGAGGCGAATGTGCTGCTCCGTCTCCGACCGGCGGGTGATCGTCTCGAACACCTGCCGGCGATTGAGGACGACGCGCACCGGCCGCCCCAGCTGCTGCGCGGCGATGGCCGCGGCCACCACCTCCGGCGAGACGCCGAGCTTGGAGCCGAAGCCGCCGCCCACGTAGGGCGAGAGGATGCGCACGTTCTCCAGCGGGATGCCGACGGAATCGGCCAGCTCCGCCCGGTTGTACTTCAGCATCTGGAGGGAGGCGCGGACGGTCAGCTTGTCCCCCTCCCACCACGCGAGGGCGGCATGAGGCTCCATCGCTGCACTGCTCATGGCAGAGGTGGAGTAGGTCGCATCCACCTTGTGCACTGCGGCCGCCATGGCGGCGTCGAGGTCGCCCATGCTGCTCTGCTTCTTCTCCGGCACCTCCGGCTCCACCGCGCCCGGGGAGACGGGGCGGATCTCGCCGAGGCAGCGCACCTCCATCACTTCCGCCGCGTGACGGGCCTGCTCGAAGCTGCCGGCCACGACGAGGGCGATGGGCTGGCCGACATAGTCGGCCTCCGCCACCCCCTGCACCGGTGCCTCGCCGGCCATGCCCTGGGCTGGATTGCGCAGCATCCGCTTGTCATGGATCACGGCCAGCACGCCCGGCAGTTTTTCCACCGCCGGGGCATTGCCCAGCTCCACCCGGCCCATGGCCGGCGCGCGCACGAGCACGCCGAAGGCGGTGCCCTCGGGCATGTCCTCGGCGGCATAGGTGGCACGGCCCGTCACCTTCAGCACGCCCTCGGGCCGGTCGGCGGCGGTGCCGAGCAGCCCTTGCGAGAGGCCGGCGGCGCGGTCTGTCGTTTCCTTGTCGTCGACTTTCAGCTCGTAGCTCATGCCGTGGCCTCCTCGAGAACGGCGCGCAGCACGCGGCGCGCGAGGGGAAGTTTGAAGGCGGTGCCGTCGGTCACCTCCGCCTCGCGGAGGAGGAGGTCGGCCGCCTTGTCGAAGAGCGCGCGCGAGGGCGCCTCGCCCGTCAGAGCTGCGTCCACCTCGGGGTCGCGCCACGGCATCGTGCCGAGCCCGCCGAAGGCGACGGCGGCATCGGCGATGCGCCCGTCCTCCATCTTCACCACCGCGGCGGTGGAGACGAGCGCGAAGGCATAGGAGGCGCGGTCGCGCACCTTGCGATAGACCTGCCGGTCACCGCGCGGGGCAGGCAGGTGCACGCCGGTTATCAGGTCGCCCGACTCGAGGATCGTCTCGATATGCGGCGTGTCGCTCGGCAGGAGGTAGAACTCCTCCATCGCGAAGCTGTTGGTCTCGCCGCCGGCGCCCTGCACCTCCACCTTGGCATCCAGCGCACGCATGGCGACGGCCATGTCGCTGGGGTGCAGGGCGATGCAAGTCTCGCTGGTGCCGAGCACAGCGTGGTTGCGCGTCTCGCCGCCCATCGCCGCGCAGCCCTCTCCGGGGCTGCGTTTGTTGCAGGGCGTGTCGGTGTCGTAGAAATACGGGCAGCGGGTGCGTTGCAGCAGGTTGCCGCCGGTTGTCGCCTTGTTGCGCAACTGGCCGGAGGCACCGGCGAGCAGGGCGCGGGAGAGGACGGGGTAGCTGGCGCGGATGCGGGGATCGGCGGCGAGGTCACTGTTGGTGACGGTGGCGCCGATGCGCAGGCCGCCGTCAGCCTCCTCGATCCGGTCCAGCGGCAGGCGGGAGATATCGACGAGCTTCGAGGGCGCCATAACCTCCAGCTTCATCAGGTCGAGCAGGTTGGTGCCGCCGGCGATGAAGCGCGTCTCGGCTCCTTGCCCTTCGACACTGGCGCGGGCCGTGTCCGTGGCGCGAACGTAATCGAACTCCCTCATGCCTTCTCTCCCACGCTGCGGATCGCGGCGTTGATGCCGGGGTAGCAGGAGCAGCGGCAGAGGTTGCCGCTCATCCGCTCCGACAGCTCGGCCTCGCTGAGCTCATAGGGGCCGTCGAGGCTGTCGCTCACGTGGCTGGGCCAGCCCTCCGAGATTTCCTGCAGCATGCCCGTGGCCGAGCAGAGCTGGCCGGGAGTGCAGTAGCCGCACTGGAAGCCGTCTTCCTTGATGAAGGCGGCCTGCAGGGGAGAGAGCTCGCCGTCGGACAGCCCCTCCACCGTGGTGATCTCATCGCCGTCGTGCATGGCGGCGAGGGAGAGGCAGGCGTTTATGCGCCGGCCGTTGACGAGCACCGTGCAGGCGCCGCACTGGCCATGGTCGCAGCCCTTCTTGCTGCCGGTCAGCCCCACGTGCTCGCGGATCGCGTCGAGCAGGGTGACACGGCTGTCGAGCTCCAGGCTGTAGCTCTTCTGGTTGATGGTGAGATCGATCTGCATGGCGGCTCCCGGGGTGGTCGTTCCTTAGGCAACCATGTCCCCCCGCCCGAGGTTCCCGCCCGATTGTGAAGAGACCGCCGCGGAAACCTACCAGGCGCTCGTCGCTTGTCCCCGCATAACGCCATTCGAGAAAGGACCTGCCCCATGGCCGATGCCCTCTCCGCCTTTGCCCTCACCTGCTCCCTGCGCCGCTCCGGACAGGGCAAGCCGAGCTCCACCGACCTCTTCGTCGAGCACATGTTCGACCAGCTTCGCGCTCATGGCGTGAGTTGCGACAAGGCCCATGCGGCCGATCACAACATCCTGCCCGGCGTCACCTCCGACGAGGGGGAGGGGGACGACTGGCCGGCGCTGCGCGAGAAGGTGCTGGCCGCCGACATCTTCATCCTCGGCACGCCGATCTGGCTCGGCCAGCCCTCCAGCATCTGCAAGCGCATCCTTGAGCGGATGGATGCCTTCCTCGGCGAGAGCGACGACCAGTCCCGGATGCCGCCGCTCGGCAAGGTGGCGCTCGTCGGCGTCGTCGGCAACGAGGATGGCGCCCACGCCACCCACGCCGCCTGCTTCCAGGCGCTCAGCGATGTCGGCTTCACGATCCCCGCCAATGCCGGCTGCTACTGGGTTGGCGAGGCGATGCACGGGACGGACTACGGCGACCTCGACGAGCCGCCGGAGGTGGTCACGCAGACAATGCAGCTCGCCGCCGCCAACACCGTGCACCTCGCCAAGGCGCTTAAGGGCAACCCGTTTCCGGGGAGCGCCTGACGGGTCGGGCGGCTAGTTGTCCGGCGGCTAGGCGAGCGATTTCGTTGGAGTTCTGTCAGCTCTGTCGCCCCTTTTCCCCCAACCAAGCGCTACGCCCGAGCTGTTCCCCGCCCGGAATCAAGCCGAAGGCGCCGGGCGAGCGCCTGCCCGTCCCGGCGGGCTGGCGCTCTGACTGGGCTTGGAGCTGAGCAGTCCGCGGGGAGGGGCTTGGCGGGCATAAAGCGCTGCAGCGGCCCTGTCGGAGCGCCACCCCACGGGCAGGCGCTCGCCCGGCGCTGCGATCGAACCGCGGGGTGGCAGACAGGGAGATGGGACAGCGCGTTGGATGCGGAGTGCCGGTCACAAGCTACCGGCGAGCGCTGGCTCAGGCCGCTTCCGACATCACCGTGCGGTTGCGGCCGGAGTTCTTGGCGGCGTAGAGGCGCCGGTCGATTAGCGTCAGCGCCTCGCGCCATTCCGGCACCGTATGGTTGAAGTGGGCGCCGCCAATGCTGGCCGTCACCGTCAGCGGCTCCGGCGCGTCGATGTAGACCTTCTGCTCGATGGTCCGGCGCAGACGCTCGGCGATGCGCCGGGCCTCGCGCTCGGTGACGTTCTGCAGGATGGCGGTGAACTCCTCGCCGCCGAGGCGGGCGATCAGGTCTCCGGGACGAACCGCGGCGTTGAGGGTCGCCGCCACTTGCACCAGCACGTCGTCGCCGGTGTTGTGGCCGTAGGTATCGTTGATGCCCTTGAAGCGGTCGATGTCGATCAGCAGGAACGCGGTGCCGCGCCGGGCGCTGGGCACCTGCTGCTCCAGCCGCCGCTCCAGCCCGCGTCGGTTGAGGCAACCGGTCAGCGGATCATGGTCCGCCGTGTCCGTCAGCAGCCGCTCGCGGCGGGCGATGAGGCGTTCGCGCTGGATGAGGAGGCCGAAGGTGACGGAGCCGAGGATGTTGGCGGCGAGGAGGCTGGCGACGACGATCGCGGCGCGCTCCACCGGGGTGTCCGGAATTGAGAAGACGAGGGTCGTGGGCAGCGTCGTCGCGACGCCGAAGAGGATGGCGTGGCGAATGCTGGAGCCCCGGTGCTTCATCCCCAGGGCGCCGGCGATGAGGCCGACGACGGCGGCGAAGACGATGGCGATGACGCCGTAGCTGGCGCCGACGCCGCCGATCGCGAGGCGGGCGAGGCTGACGATGACCACGCTGACCGCCGCCCCGAGCGGGCCGAGGAAGGCGGCGGCGAAGGCGATGAAAAGATTGCGCAAATCGGCGAACACGCCGGGCACGACGTGGAGCGGCTCAAGCATCACGGCGGAGGCCGTCAGGCCGAAGGCCGCGCCGATCACGAGGTGGCGCTGGTACTTGGGCCAGGGGCGCCGCTGGACGCCGCCATAGACCATGGTGGCAATCGCCATCATGCCGAGGCTGTAGGTTATCGAGACGATCGGTTCCATGGCTCAGGATTTCCCACGGGGTGGCGGCAGCAATATGGCGATGAAGGGAAATTTTACCATGTTCTCCGGGCTCTGAAAGGAGCCCCGGACTGTCCTCACACCCTCGTCAACGCCCATGCACCGGGCGTGCACACGGCGTGCACCGGGCGTGCACCGCCTGGCGGGGCTCCGGAAGGTCGCGCATGGCGCCTCCCATGGGGCCCATCGAGCCCCGGCGCCTCAGCCCTCCGCCAGCTCCAGCCGGGGGCGGGGGCCGCCGCGCCGGACGGCGAGGGGGAGGGGGTCATCGATGCCGCCGCGAAAGCCGCCCGCGCCGGCGTTGTGGAAGGCCATGAGCATCGCCCGGCCGGCGCGGTCATGGACGACGCGGCCCGCGTAGAGGCGCTCGTCCACCACCAGCTCGGCCGCCTCGACGGGCCAGCCCCCGTCCTCCTCCGCCACGGCCCAGATGCCGCCTGTCTGCCCGGAGCGGGCGCCGGTGAGCCTGGCGCTGTCGCAGGAGAAGAGGAGGAAGGACGTCCTCTCCACCTCCACGATCTGGAAGACCTCCAGATGGCCGAAGCCGGCGCCGGGGCGGCTGAGCGGGGGCTGAACCTCCCACGCCGCGAGATCGGGGGAGGTGGCGTGGGCGATGACGCCGCGGTCGTCCCCCTCGCCGTCGTTGGCGCGGGCGGTGATCAGCATCTGCCACTGCCCGTCCGCGGCGCGGCAGACCCAGGGGTCGCGCCACGCCTCCTCCGGCCAGGAGGAGGAGCCCAGCGTCTCGTACCAGCGCGGATCGGCCCGTAGCACGGGGCCGGGGCGCTTGACCCAGGCGTGCAGATCCTCGGAGACGGCCTGCCCGATGGTCTCGATATTCTCGGCGGAGGCGGGGTCGCCCGGGTCGGTGAAGGTCGTGCCCGTGTAGATGAGGTGCCAGAGCCCGTCGTCGCCGCGGACGACGCTGCCCGTCCAGGTGCAGGTGGCGTCGAAGGCGCCGGCATCGCCCGGCTCGAAGATCTGGCCGTGATCCTCCCAGCTGCGAAGATCGGCCGAGGTGGCGTGGCCGATGCGGGCATGGCGGTGGCGCAGGTCGGGATCGCCCAGCGAGGTCGGCGCGTGGAGGTAGAACATGTGGAAGGTCTCGCCATCGTCGGCGAACCACATGTCCCAGACCCAGTGGTCCGGCTTGTGAAAACTCATAAATCCATCCTCCCTGCCGGTCTTAGGCGGGGGAAATGCCCGAGTGTCAACGCCGGCGCGCCGCCCCGGGGGAGGGGCGGCGCGTGGTCGCTCAAGGGGGCGAGTCAGGCCGCGGCGGCGTCACTCTCCGCCGCGGCGATGGAGAGGACGACGTTGCCGACCTTGTGGCCCGCTTCCACGTGGGCATGGGCGGCGGAGGCCTCCGCCAGCGGATAGACACGGTCGATCACCGTCGTCAGCGCGCCGCTCGCCGCCATCGCCGTCATCTCCGCCAGCATGGGGCGCAGCACCTCGTGCTTCTGCAGCCCCGTCGCCTGGAACATCGCCCGGCGGCGGCCGAGGCGGGAGGTGAGGGTGGCGAGCATCAGACCGAGGTCGAGCACCGGGGAGAGGTAGCGCCCGCCGGGGCGCAGCGCCCGGCGCGCACGGCGGAAGGGGACCTTGCCGACGGTGTCGAAGACGATGTCGTAACGGGCGCCCTCCTTCCAGAAATCGGCGGCGTGGTAGTCGATCACCTCGTCGGCGCCGAGGCGACGGACGAGCGCGGCGTTCTTCCCAGAGCAGACGGCGGTGACATGGGC
Organism: Pseudoroseicyclus tamaricis; assembly: GCF_012070395.1. Lineage (GTDB taxonomy): Bacteria > Pseudomonadota > Alphaproteobacteria > Rhodobacterales > Rhodobacteraceae > Pseudoroseicyclus_A > Pseudoroseicyclus_A tamaricis. The sequence goes on from NZ_JAAFYS010000001.1 coordinate 55,482, forward strand.
GCCGGCATCCCGGGCGATCTGCACGGCCATGGTGCCGAGGCTGCCGGAGGCGCCATTGATGAGCACCCGCTGGCCAGCTGTCATCTCGCCGAGGCGGTAGAGGAAGTTCCACGACGTCAGCGCCCCGTCGCAGAGCGGCGCCGCCGCCTGAAAGTCGAGCCCCGGGGGCAGGGGCATGACGAGGCCATCCGCGGGGACGGCGACGTATTCGGCATGGGTGGCGAAGCCGAGGGCCGTCTCGCCGAAGACCGCGTCGCCGGGGGCGAAGGCGGTGACGCCGGGGCCGACCTCCACCACCCGGCCGGCGAAGCCGGTGCCGGGAATGGCGGCCCTGGGCCGGCGCAGGCCCAGCATCAGGCGGGCGGCACGGGGGGTGCCGGCGCGCATCATCACGTCCGCCTGCGAGACGGGGGAGGCGACGTTCCGGATCAGGATCTCGCCGGCCTTGGGCGTGGGGCGGGGGGCGTCCGTCAGGGCGAGGACGTCGGGGCCGCCGTAGGCGGTGACCTTGAGGGCTTTCATGGGGGTGTCTCCTGGGAGATTGGGGTGGCGGCGGCCGGGGCGCCCGGCCGCCGGAGGCTTCAGGCGAAGGCCGGGCGGGCGGCCGGGGCGACGGGGCGCGGGCCGCGGATCGCCAGCCAGAGGGCGAAGCCGACCTCGGCGAAGGTGACGATGACGAGGAAGCCGATGCGCACCTGCCCGAGCAGCGCGGCATCCGGGAAGGCGAAGGAATAGAGGCTGTCGAGCAGGTAGCCGAAGCTGCCGACGCTCATCGCGTGGCCGAGGAAGCGCGGCAGCACGCCTGAGCGGGCGACGAGCTGGCCGAGGATCATCAGGTGCAGCCAGAAGAAGAGCTGCCAGATCCACACCCCGGCATGGTGCATGTGCAGGAGGACCTCCGCCGTCGCCGGCGAGCCGCCCGTCTGAGCGATCATCAGCAGCCCCGCCTGGAAGAAGAGCATGGTGGCCATGACGCCCACCATCATCAGCCGGGCGATGGCCGCCGCGCCCGCCAGCACCGGGGAGACATGGCGGAAGAGGACGAAGAGCATCGTCGTCGTGACCACCTCGATCAGCATCACCAGCGCATCGGCGCCGAGGCCGAGGGTGAAGAGCCCGCGGCGGGCGAGGATCGTCTCCAGCGTCGCGCCGATCTGGGGCTGGACGATCTGCGAGGGGACGTAGCCGATTGCGAAGGCGCCGAAGACGGCGATGGAGAGGTAGAGGGCCCCGGTGAGGCGGCCGAAGGCGGGGGAGGCGGGGTGGTTGAAGAGGTCAAGCATTGCGGGCTCCTGTCGTCGGGCAAGGGGAGGCCGGGCCCGGCAATGGCATCCGGGTGGCGGCCCCTTTCGAATGGGGTTGGTCCTTGTGAAAGGCGCCGTGTCGTCCGGCGCTGAGGGAGGTGTACCGCGAGGGGCGCCTCAAGGAAATTGACCTATCCCGTCGGTCTGCTATGCGGATATGCATGGATTGGCGGAACGTCAGCTTCGACTGGACGCGGGTGCGGGCCTTCCTCGTCACGGCCGAGGAGGGCTCCCTCTCCGCCGCCGCGCGGGCGCTGGGCCTCGCGCAGCCGACGCTCGGGCGGCAGGTGGATGCGCTGGAGGAGGAGCTGGGCGTCGTGCTCTTCGAGCGGGTGGGGCGGGGCCTCGCCCTCACCCCCGCCGGCCATGCGCTGATCGACCACGCGAGGGAGATGGGGCAGGCGGCGGCGCGCCTCTCCATGGCGGCCTACGGGCAGAACGAGCGGATGGAGGGGCGCGTCTCCATCTCCGCCAGCGAGGTCTACGCCGGGCTGGTGCTGCCGCCGATCCTCGCCCGGCTGCATGCCGCCGAGCCGAGGATCGAGATCGAGCTGGTGGCGACGATGGACACGTCGGACCTGCTGCGCCGCGAGGCGGACATCGCCATCCGCAACTACCGCCCGACGGAGCCGGACCTCGTCGCCCGCAAGCTGCGAGAGGCGCGGGCGCATCTCTATGGCGGGCGGGGACATCTGGAGCGGATCGGGCCGGTGGACACGCCGCATGATCTGGCGCGGGCGGATTACATCTCGCTGGGGCAGACGGAGATGATCATCGCGGTGCTCAACCGGATGGGGATCGGCGTGGGGCCGGCGAACTTTCCCTATCGGGCGGACAACATGCTGGTGCAGTGGGAGATGGTGAAGCAGGGGCTGGGCCTCGCCATCATCGACGAGCGGATCGGCGATGCGGAGCCGGCGGTGGCGAGGGCCTTCGCGGGGCTGGAGGCGTTTCCCTTCCCGGTCTGGCTGGTGGCGCACCGGGAGATCCACCAGTCGCGGCGGCTGCGGTTCGTCTTCGACTTTCTGGCCGAGGCGCTGCGGTAGGAGGCTGGGCGCCGCAGGTCGGGGCCTGGCGGCCTGCCGAAGCGCGTCAGTCGGTCGGGCGGGGGCGCCGGGACGGTGATGCCGGGCCGGCGGCGGGTCGTCTCGCACGCCCCGCCTCGGCGCCGGTCGATCACGTGGGGCGCCGACGTGAGTGGTGATCTCGCCAGGACCGGGGATGCCCGCCAGCGGCGACAAGGGCCATTGCGGGGCTGGGGGCCTTCCCCGATTGGCAGGTGGAGCACCGGGAGACAGCTGTCGCGTCGTCTTCAACGTCCGCGCGGTGCCCGGCTACCAGAGCCCGCAGATCGCGCCTTCGCGGCCGGCTTCGGCGCGCCAGTCCATCAGGCGCGGGGCGCCGCCGAGGGCGGTGATCTCGCCGCGCTGGGGGCCGATCTCCACCGTGCCGGAGCCGGTGAGCAGGTTCACGTCGCAGGTGCCGCCGGCGGAGAGATCGAGCGTGTCGTACCAGTCATAGGTGATGCCGGCGACGCGGTAATGGCCGTCGCGGTAGGCGATGGTCAGCGCCAGACGCCAGCGCTCGCGGCCGATGGACTCGTTCGCGGAGAGGATGCGCAGGGAGCCGTTTGGCGCCAGCTCCAGCGACGGCAGGGTGCCGGGGGAGGCGCCGGACCACGCGACATCGTAGAAGGTGCGCACGGGGGCGTCGCCCTCGGTGACATCGAGGAGGGCGATATTCTCCTCCGTCAGGCGCAGGGTGAAGGTCTCCGCCACGCCGTCGCCGTCGAGATCGGAGGAGACCTCGCGACCCTCCCGCGGCTCCTGCTGTGCGGCGGCCGCGCCGGCCATCACCATCCAGCCCGCCGCCACTGCCCTTGCCAGCCGCCGGCCAAGCTGCTTCCCTCGCGCCATGGTCACCGCTCTCCTGTCTCATCCCGATTGCTGGCAGCATATCAACCCGCCGGGCCACCCGGAGCAAGTCGCCCGGCTCGATGCCGTCATGGCGGCGCTGGAGGGAATGGAGCTTGCCCGCTCCGACGCCCCCCTCGCCGCAGAGAGCGACATCCTGCGCGTGCACCCCAAGCGCTATCTCGACAGCCTCCGCCGCGCCGAGCCGGAGGAGGGCTGGCGGCGGCTCGATGCCGACACGCAGCTCTCCCCCGGATCGCTCGGGGCCGCTTTCCGCGCCGCCGGCGCCGCGGTGAAGGCGGTGGAGCTGGTGCTGGGCGGCGAGGCGGGCAATGCCTTCGTCGCCACGCGGCCCCCGGGCCACCATGCCGAGCGGGAGACGGCGATGGGGTTCTGCCTGCTCTCCAACGCCGCCATCGCGGCGAAGGCGGCGCTGGATCATCTCGGGCTGACCCGCGTCGCCATCCTCGATTTCGACGTGCACCACGGCAACGGCACGCAGGATTGCGTGGAGGACGACGCGCGGATCTTCTTCGCCTCCTCCCACCAGATGCCGCTCTATCCCGGCACCGGCGACCCTTCCGAGACGGGGGAGCATGACAATGTGCTCAACGTCGCGCTGAGGGACGGCACCAAGGGGAGCGAGATCATCGACATCTGGGCGCGGGACATCCTGCCGAAGGTCCGCGACTTTTCTCCCGAGCTTCTCATCGTCTCCGCCGGCTTCGATGCACATGAGGATGATCCTCTGGCCGGGCTGCGGATGCGGACAGAGGATTACGCCACGCTGACGGGTATGATCCTCGATCTGGCGGACGAGCTCTGCGGCGGCAAGCTGGTCTCCCTGCTCGAAGGGGGATATGACCTCGCCGCGCTGGGCGAGAGCGTGGCGTCCCACGTGGGCCAACTGAAGGAGCGGTCATGAGCGAGACACCGGTGGAGAGCATGAGCTTCGAGGCCGCGCTGGCGGAGCTGGAGCAGGTGGTGACCAAGCTCGACCGCGGCGAGGTGCCGCTGGAGGAGAGCATTGCCCTCTACAACCGCGGCGCGGCGCTCAAGACGCACTGCGAGGCGAAGCTGAAGGACGCCGAGGAGAAGGTGCAGAAGATCACCCTCGCCGGCGGCAAGGCAGCGGGCACCGAAGACTTCAATGCCTGAGGCCACCCTCGCCGCGCATGGCGCGCGGGTGCAGGCACGGCTGACGGCGCTGATCCCGGGCGCGGAGGGAGAGCTCGGCCGGCTGGCCGAGGCGATGGCCTACGCGGTGGACGGCGGCAAGCGGGTGCGCGGGGCGCTGGCCATCGAGACGGCGGCGCTCTGCGGTCTGTCGCAGGAGACGGGGGAGATGGTCGCGGCGGCGGTGGAGGCCTTCCACGCCTATTCGCTCGTCCATGACGACCTGCCGGCGATGGACGATGACGACCTGCGCCGCGGGCGCCCCACCGTTCACAAGGCCTACGGGGAGGACATGGGCATCCTCGTCGGCGACGCGCTTCAGGCGCTGTCCTTCGAGGCGCTGGCCCGCATCGACGATCCCGCGGTGGTGCCCGGAGGGCTCGCCCGCGCCGTTGCCGGGCTGGCGGGCGTCGGCGGGGTGAACGGCATGGTGGGCGGGCAGTGGCTTGACCTTGCCGCCGAGCGCGGGCCCCGGCCGGCGGACCCGATGGCGCATATCACCCAGATCCAGCGGCTGAAGACGGGCGCGCTGATCCGCTACTCCGCTTCCGTCGCCGCGATGCTCTCCGGCCGCGATGCGGCGCCGCTGACGGGTTATGCCGATGCCATCGGCCTCGCCTTCCAGATCCGCGACGACCTGCTGGACGTGGAGGGCAGCCCCGAGGAGGTCGGCAAGGCGACGGGCAAGGATGCCGGCCGGGGCAAGGCCACCTTCGTCGAGCTACTCGGCCCCGAGGCGGCGCGCGCCAAGGCCGAGGCGCTCGTGGAGGAGGCGGTGGAGGCCCTCGCGCCCTTCGGAGAGGAGGCGGATGTGCTGCGCGCCCTCGCACGCTTTATCGTGACCCGTAGAAATTGACCTGATAGACGGCCCGGACGCCCTATATGGCCCATTCATGACCCAGACGCCCCATACGCCCCTGCTCGACCGCGTTCGCACCCCGGCGGACCTCAAGGCCCTCAGCTTGCGCGAGCTCGACCAGCTCGCGGAGGAGCTCAGGGCCGAGACCATCTCCGCCGTCTCCGTCACCGGGGGGCATCTCGGCGCGGGGCTGGGCGTGGTGGAGCTGACGGTGGCGCTGCATGCCGTCTTCGACGCGCCGCGCGACAAGATCATCTGGGATGTCGGGCACCAGGCCTATCCCCACAAGATCCTCACCGGGCGGCGCGACCGCATCCGCACGCTGCGCCAGAAGGGCGGGCTCTCCGGCTTCACCAAGCGCAGCGAGAGCCCCTACGATCCCTTCGGGGCGGCCCACAGCTCCACCTCCATCTCCGCCGCGCTGGGCTTCGCCATGGGGCGGGAGCTGGGGGCGGAGGGCGTGGGCGACGCCATCGCGGTGATCGGCGACGGGGCGATGAGCGCCGGCATGGCCTACGAGGCGATGAACAACGCGGGCCATCTCGGCAAGCGGATGATCGTCATCCTCAACGACAACGAGATGTCCATCGCGCCGCCGGTGGGGGCGATGAGCGCCTACCTCTCCCGCCTCTACGCCGGCGCCCCGTTCCAGGACCTGAAGGCGGCGGCGAAGGGGGCGGTGAGCCTGCTGCCCGGGCCGTTCCGCGAGGGGGCGAAGCGGGCGAAGGACGTGCTCAAGCACATGGCCGTGGGTGGCTCGCTCTTCGAGGAGCTGAACTTCTCCTATGTCGGGCCCATCGACGGGCACGACATGGAGCAGCTGATGGCCGTTCTGCGCACCGTGAAGGCGCGGGCGGACGGGCCGGTGCTGATCCATACGATCACGAAGAAGGGCAAGGGCTACGCCCCGGCGGAGGACGCGGCCGACAAGGGGCACGCGACGTCGAAGTTCGACGTGGTGACCGGCAAGCAGAGCAAGGCCAAGAGCAACGCGCCGAGCTACACGAGCGTGTTCTCGGGCGCGCTGGTGAAGGAGGCGGAGAAGGACGACCGCGTCGTCGCCGTGACGGCCGCGATGCCGGACGGCACGGGGCTGAAGGCCTTCATGGACCGCTTCGCGGACCGCTGCTTCGACGTCGGCATCGCCGAGCAGCACGCGGTGACCTTCTCGGCCGGGCTGGCGGCGGCGGGGATGAAGCCCTTCTGCGCCATCTACTCCACCTTCCTGCAGCGCGGCTACGACCAGGTCGTCCACGACGTCGCCATCCAGCGCCTGCCGGTGCGCTTCGCCATCGACCGGGCGGGGCTGGTCGGGGCGGACGGGGCGACCCACGCGGGCGCCTTCGACGTCGCCTACCTGAGCAACCTGCCGGGGTTCACGGTGATGGCGGCCGCCGACGAGGCGGAGCTGGTGCGCATGGTTGCCACGGCGGCGGCGCATGACGACGGGCCGATCGCCTTCCGCTTCCCGAGGGGAGAGGGCGTGGGCGTCGAGCTGCCCGAGGCGCCGGAGCCGCTGGAGATCGGCAAGGGCCGGGTGATCCGCGAGGGGAGCCGGGTGGCGATCCTCTCCCTCGGCACGAGGCTGGCGGAGGCGGAGAAGGCGGCGGACCTGCTCGCCCGCAAGGGCATCGAGCCGACGCTGGCCGACGCCCGCTTCGCCAAGCCGCTGGACGAGGAGCTGATCCTGAGGCTGGCCCGGGATCACGAGGCGCTGGTGACCGTGGAAGAGGGCGCCGTGGGCGGCTTCGGCAGCCACGTGGCGCAGCTGCTGGCGACGCGCGGCGTCTTCGACAAGGGCCTCGCCTTCCGCCCGATGTGCCTGCCGGACATCTTCATCGACCAGAGCTCGCCGGAGGACATGTACCGCGTCGCCGGGCTCGCCGCCGAGGACATCGCGGCGACGGTGCAGGGCGCGCTGGGCCTGTCGGTGATGGAGCGCCGGGCGTAGGCGAAGGGGAGGTGGGTTGAAGACCCGCCTTACGGTTGGTGCGCCTCGTCGGGTGGGGTTAGGACCCACGTTTCGTCGGTTTCCTTGAGGAGAGACCTCTGCGCAGTTCCCCCCGCGCGGAAACAAGCCGCAGGCGCCGCGCGAGCGCCGGCCCGTCCCGGCGGGCTGGCGCTCTGGGTGGGCTTGGTGCTTCGCGGGGAGCGAGGAGGGGCGTGACAGGCATAAAGCGTGCAGCGGAGCCGTCGGTGCGCCACCCCACGGGCCGGCGTGTGAGGGGGCGGCGGGCCGGGCGAGGTGGGTTGGAAACCCACCCTACGGGGTTCGCTCGGAACGAGGGCTTCGGAGACCCGGCCGCCGCTGCTTCCCCTCGCGCGGAATCAAGCCGCAGGCGCCGCGCGAGCGCCGGCCCGTCCCGGCGGGCTGGCGCTCTGGCTGTCGTACGCGCTGAGCGGGCCGCGGGGAGGGGCGTGGCTGGCATAAAGCACGCCGCTCAGCCGGTGCAGCGCCACCCCACGGGCCGGCGTGAGGCGGGGTCGCCTTTGGCGGATGTCTCCTAGCGGAACGGGCGCGGGCTTGGCGGGCTGCAGCCCGTCCTGCAGCCCGCCCCGCCGACCGCGCCCCTACCGGCGTGCCTCTCCGGCCGCCCGGGCCTCGCTCAGCGTCTGGCCGGGGGAGAGGGCCTCGGGGTCGAGCATCAGCTCTATGATGGCGAAGGTGCCGGAGGCCCCCGCGCGGGAGAAAGCGGCGGGGAAGTCCTCCGTCCGCTCCACCCGCTCGCCGTGGCCGCCGTAGGCTCGCGCGAGCGCCGGGAAGTCGGGGTTGACGAGGTCGGTGCCCGCCACCCGGGAGGGATAGGTCCGCTCCTGGTGGGCGCGGATGGTGCCGTAGCGGCCGTTGTTGGCGACCACGACGATCGGCGTCGCACCGTATTGCGCGGCGGTGGAGAGCTCATTGACCGTCATCTGCAGGCAGCCGTCGCCCGCCATGCAGACGACCGGCCGGTCCGGGTATTCCAGTGAGGCGGTGATGGCCGCCGGCAGCCCGTAGCCCATGGAGCCGGAGGTGGGCGCGAGCTGCGAGCGGAAGCGGCGGTAGCGGAAGTAGCGGTGCAGGAAGGCGGCGTAGTTGCCGGCGCCGTTGGTGACGATGGCCTCCTCGCCCAGATTCTCGGAGAGCCAGGAGACCACCTCCTCCATCTTCACCGCGCCCGGCGTCTGGCGGGGGGAGACCCAAGCCTCGTAATCGGCGCGGAGCGCGCTCGTCCAGCCCGACCAGTCGCGGCCGAGCGGCGCCTGCCGGGCGAGGGCGCGGATGAAGGAGATGGCGTCGGCCGTCACGCTCATGTCCGGGCGCCAGACGAGGCCGGTCTCTTCGGGGCCCGCATGCACATGCAGGATCGATGGGCCGGGGCGCCCCGGCTCCAGCGCCGTGTAACTCTTCGAGGCGTTCTCGCCGAGGCGCGTGCCGAGGAGGAGCACCCGGTCCGCCTCCGCCAGCCGGGCGAAGAGCTTGGGGTTGCCGCCGACGGAGAGGTCGCCGGCATAGCCCGGGTGGCGGTTGTCGAGGTAATCCTGCCGGCGGAAGCTCAGCGCCACGGGCAGCCCTTGGGCGGTGGCGAAGCGGCCGAGATCGGCCGCCGCCTCCTCCGACCAGTGCGGGCCGCCGGCGACGATCAGCGGCCGCTCCGCCCCGGCCAGCCAGCCGAGCGCGTCCTGCGCGGTGCTCTCGAAGGTCGGCGCCAGCTCGATGGGCGGATGCGCGAGGTCGGTGACGTCGGCGGTGCCGGAGAGCACGTCCTCCGGCAGGGCGAGGAGGACCGGGCCGGGGCGGCCGGCGGTGGCGACGTGCCATGCGCGGGCGACGTATTCCGGCAGGCGGGCGGTATCGGTCACCTCGGCGGACCACTTGCACAGGCCCCCGAAGGCGGCGCGGTAGTCGACCTCCTGGAAGGCCTCGCGATCCTTGTGGCCGCGCGGCACCTGCCCGACGAAGAGGATCATCGGCGTGGAATCCTGCCGCGCGACATGGAGGCCGGCGGCGGCGTTGGCGGCACCGGGGCCGCGGGTGACGAAGCAGAGCCCGGGGTTGCCGGTCAGCTTGGCATGGGCCTCCGCCATCATCGCGGCCCCGCCCTCCTGCCGGGCGGTGACGAGCGAGATCGGCGCGTCGTGGAGGGCGTCGAGCACGGCGAGGAAGCTCTCCCCCGGCACGCAGAAGGCGCGCCGCGCGCCGAGACGGACGAGCTGGTCGACGAGGATCTGGCCGCCGTGGCGCATGGGAGAGGCTCCTTGAGGTGCTGGGCGCACCATGAGCGAGGGGCGGAGCGGGAGCAAGGGAGGGGGCCGGGCGACTCGCTTTGGGGGCGGGAGCCATTGGTGGCACCTCCGAGCGTTGCCCCCGCCCGGTGCGCGCCAAAGGCGCAGGGCGAGCGCCTGCCCGTCCCGCGGGCTGGCGCTCTGGTGGGGCTTGGTGCTCCGCCCGGATCGGGGAGGGGTGTGGCTGGCATAAAGTGCGCCGCTCGACCGTCGGAGCGCCACCCCACGGGCAGGCGCTGGCCCTGCGCCGGAGAGGGGTGCGCGGGGTGGAGAGCGGGGAGGTGGGTTGGAAACCCACCCTACGGTGTCGGATCGGCTTGGCCCGGCGGCCTACGGGGTGAACTCGCCGGGAATGTCTGCGTGGCCGTCCAGCACCAGCTCTGCCATGCGCTCGCCGACCAGCGGGGCGAGGCCGAGGCCGATCTTGTAGCCGCCGTTGGCGATGTAGCCGTCCTGCCACCGGCCAAGAAGCAGGCGCTGGCGGGCGCGGGGGCGGAGGCCGGCCCAGCGGGTGAGGACGGGGGCCGATCCCAGCTCGGGGATCAGCGACGCGGCCTTGGCGAGGACCTTGTCGAGGCGGTGGTCCGTCCCGAGACCCTCCGCCTCCGGCTCCGTCGTCGAGCCGATGGCCACGGTGCCGTCGGCGTGGGGGACGATGTGGAGGCCGGGGGCGGAGATCTGCGGGGCGGTGCGGCGGTCGAGGCGGAGGAGCAAGGCCTGGCCCTTCACGCCGCCGCCGAGGCCGGCCTCGGACAGGCCGGCGGCGCCTGTGGCCCAGATCACCGGGCCCTCCGACGCCCCCTCCCGCAGCACCTCGCCGCCCAGTGCCGTCACCGCGGCCGCGAGGGCGGCGCAGGCGGCGGAGGGGGAGAGGCGGGCGGAGGCGGTGTCGTGGATCAGCCAGCCGGAGGGGGAGGCGGGGGCGAAGGGGCCGGCGTCGGAGGCCGGGATGACGCGCCATGTCGCCGCCGCGCCCCAGTGATCCGCAGCGCCGGCCTGCCGCTCGCGGGCGCGGGCGACGGCAGGCTCGTCGCGCAGGGGCTGGAGGCGGCCGAGGCGGGCGTAGCCGGGGGAGAGGCCGCCGGCCTCCTCGACGGCGCGCCACCAGTCCTCCGCCTTCAGCAGGGCTTCCCACTGGAAGGCCTTGAGCGCGTCCCACCCCTCCGGCGCGTGGGGGGCGAGGGCACCGACGACGCCGCCGGAGGCGCCGGCGCCGGGCCCGCCGGGGTCGATCACCCGCACGCGGGCGCCGCGGCGGGCGGCGGCGAAGGCGATGGAGAGGCCGAAGGCGCCGGCGCCCATGATGGTGAGGTCAGCCATGGGCGCCTCGGCAAGTCGAGATGCGCGCGCTCATCCTCAGGGACGGGCGAGTGCGACGTTCAGCGCCCTCGCAGAGGCGCGCCGGCGGGAGGGGCAGGCCCGCTCGCCCCGCTCTCAGGTCACGCATGGACAATTCCGGCCCTCCCCCGCATGGTCCCGCCGTTCTAGGGCAGGGTGCGATGCAGGAAAAGCGGGCTGAGGTGGCGTGGAAGGAGGGGGTGCCCGTCGCCACCCGCTTCGATGACCCGTATTTCTCCCTCGCCGACGGCGCGGCGGAGACGGCGCATGTCTTCCTCGCCGGCAATGGCTTGCCCGGGCGCTTCCGGGACGGGTTCTCCATCGCCGAGCTGGGGTTCGGGACGGGGCTGAACTTCCTCGTCACGCTTGCTGCATGGAAGGCCAGCGGCACGGCGGGCGATTTCGCCTATGCCTCCTTCGAGGCCTTCCCGATGGCGGCGGAGGATCTGGCCACCGCCCATGCCGCCTTCCCGGCGCTGGAGGAGGAGGCGGAGGCCCTGCGCGCGGCGATGGAAGCCGGCCCGCCGCCCTGGCATATCGGGCCGGCCTTCCTGACGCTGATCGAGGGGGATGCGCGCGAGACGCTGGCGCGCTGGGGCGGGCGGGCCGATGCGTGGTTCCTCGACGGCTTCGCGCCGGCGAAGAACCCCGAGCTCTGGGAGCCGCCGCTCCTTGCCGAGGTCGCCCGGCACACCGCGCCCGGCGGCAGCTTCGCCACCTATACCGCCGCCGGCCATGTGCGCCGGGCGCTGGCGGAGGCGGGCTTCACGGTGGAGCGGCGCACCGGCTACGGGGCCAAGCGCCACATGACGGCGGGAGTGCTCTGATGCAGGCGGATGCGCGCAAGGGCATCGCGCTGATGATGCTGACGACGATTATCTTCGCCTGCCAGGACGGCATCTCCCGCCATCTGGCGGAGGAGTACAACGTCTTCATGGTGGTGATGATCCGTTACTGGTTCTTTGCCGCCTTCGTCATCTCCATCGCGCGGGCCCAGTCCGGCTCCATCCGCAAGGCGGCGACGACCAGCCAGCCGGCCGTGCAGATCTTCCGCTCGCTGCTGCTGGCGACGGAGATCTTCGTCATGGTCGCCGGTTTCGTGGCGCTGGGGCTGGTGGAGGCGCATGCCATCTTCGCCGCCTACCCGCTGATCGTCGCCGCGCTCTCCGGCCCCGTCCTTGGCGAGACGGTGGGCTGGCGGCGCTGGGTGGCCATCGGGGTGGGCTTCGTCGGAGTGCTGGTGATCCTCGAGCCGGGGTTCGGCGTCTTCTCCCCCGCCGCCATCCTGCCGCTGATCGCGGCGGTGATGTTCGCGCTCTACTCGCTGCTCAACCGCTATGTCGCCCGGCGCGACAGCGCGGCGACGTCCTTCTTCTGGACGGGCGTGACCGGCGCGGTGCTGGCCACCGCCGTGGGCGCGTGGTTCTGGGAGCCGATGACGGGCGGGGACTGGGCGTGGATGGCGGTGCTCTGCGTCTCCGGCGCGGCGGGGCACTGGACGCTGATCCGCACCTACGAGGTGGCGGAGGCGAGCATGGTGCAGCCCTTCGCCTATTTCCAGCTCGTCTGGGGCAGCGCCATCGGGCTCTTCGTCTTCGGAGAGACGCTGGAGCTGCACGTGGCGGTGGGCGCGGCCATCGTCGTCTCCGCCGGGGTGTTCACGCTGATCCGGGCGCGCAAGGCGCGGCGCCGGGGCTGACGGAATTCGCGCGAATTCCGTGCACGATGTCCGCGCGGACATCGTGGGCTTTGGGCGCTACCACATGGTCTTGGCGGCGCGGCCCGGCCAGTCGGCATCGTAGGCGGCGCCGTCGAAATCGGCCTTCACGCCCGAGAGCATCTCCCCCACCGTCGGCAGGCCGGCGCTCTCGTCCCCCGCCGTCCAGAGACGGGAGCGCAGGAGCGCGCGGGCGCATTGGGAATAGACCTCGGCGATGGTGATCACCGTGACCGTGCGGGGCAGGGTGCCCGCCCGGTCGAAGCGGGCGAGCATGGCGGGATCGTCCGTCAGCACGGCGCGGCCGTTGACGCGGATGACGTTGTTCGAGCCGGGGACGAGGAACATCAGCGAGACGCGCCCGTCGCGGACGATGTTGCGCAGCGAATCCATGCGGTTGTTGCCGCGCCAGTCCGGCAGGGCGAGGGTGCGGGCGTCCAGCACCTGCACCACGGGGCCGTCGTCGCCGCGGGGGCTGGCATCCGTGCCCTCCGGCCCGACGGTGGAGAGGATGGTGAAGCGCGAGGCGGCGATCCAGCGGCGGTACTCCTCCGTCAGGTGATCCGTCACCTTGAGGAGGGCGGCCTCGCCGGGGCGGCCGTAGAGCGCCTCCAGCGCCGGGATGCTGTCGATCACTTGCATTCAGGCCTCCCGTTTCGGCAGCGAGGGGGCGGAGAAGCCGCCTTCGAGCAGCAGCCTGTCGGAGGCTGTCTCGATCTCCGCCTCCAGCCGGGCCATCAGGGCCTGGTTGGAGAGGCCGGGGGGGATGGCGGGGAGGAACTCCACCACCGCGAGGCCGGGCATCCGCATGAGGCCGCTCTTCGACCAGAAGAGGCCGACATTGGTCGCCGCCGGGATGCAGGGCTGCTTCAGCTCCTGGTAGAGCGCCGCGGCGCCGACCTTGAAGGGGGCCTTCACCCCCGGAGCGATGCGGGTGCCCTGCGGGTAGATGACCACCTGCCCGGGCAGCGACTTGCCGGCGCGCACGTCGGCCACCATGGAGCGGATCGCCTCCGCCCGCTTGCCGCGGTTGACGGGTATGCAGCCGGCGCGCCAGGCGTAGAGGCCGATGATCGGCGCCCAGAGCAGCTCCCGCTTCATGATGAACTTGCCGCGCGGGACGACGGAATAGATCATGATGATGTCGAGGAAGCTCTGGTGCTTGGCGGCGATCAGCACCTCGCCCTTCGGGATCTCGCCCCGCACCTCCGTCCGCAGGCCGACGATCACCTTCAGCAGCCACCGCGCCGTCCACGCCCATGACTTGGCCGCGGCGCTGGCGCCGAGCGGCGAGACGAGGGCGTAGGGCAGGAAGACGATCGCGTAGAGCGCCATCAGGGGATAGGCGACGATGATGAAGACGAGGGACTTCACCCCCTGCCAGCGCAGGCGCCACGTGCTCATGATTCTGCCCTCAGCCGGCTGAGCGCCGCCGCCCGCGTCGCCCAGAAGGCGGCGATGGCGGCGACGACGGGGATGGCGAGGGGCAGCAGCCACGACTGGCCGGCGAAGCCGAGGCCGGTGAGGAAGCCGCCCGCGACGTCGGAGCGGGGCAGGATGAACAGCGCCGCGACGCCCGCCGCCGTGCCGCCGGCAGCGCCGATCAGCGCCCGCAGGGTGAAGCGGCGGACAAAGGCGCGGGCGATGTAGACATCGCGCGCCCCGACGAGGCGCAGGACACGGATGATCTGGGCATTGGCGGCGAGCGAGGACTGGACGGCCAGCGTCACCATCGCCACCAGCGCCGCGCCGATCAGGATGGCGGAGACGAAGGCCAGCAGGCGCAGGCGAGAGGCGGCGGCGACGAGCGGCTCACGCCAGCGGGCATGATCGTCGAGCACGGCGCCCGGCACCTCGGCGATGAGCCGGGCGCGCAGGCCGGCGGCATCGTAGCCTTCGCCCTCTTCCACGATCTCGATCAGCTGGGGGACGGGGAGCGCCGCGAGCGGCAGGTCGGACCCGAACCAGGGGGCGAGGAGGGCCTCCTCCTCCTCGTCGGTGAGGGCATGGGCGGCGGCGATGCCGGGCGTCTGCTCCAGCACGCGGATGGCGGCGGCGGTCTGCGCGGCCATCTCCTCCGCCGGGGCGGAGATGCGCAAGGTGGATGTGCGCGCCAGCTCCTCCGACCAGCGGTCGGCGAGCCGGCCGGTGGCGGCGGAGAAGGCGAGCACGAAGACGGCGAGGAAGGCCATGGCGGCGGCGGCGCCCAGCGTCAGCCAGGCGGTGAAGCCGGAGGGCGGGACAGAGCGGTCGGCGCCGGGATCGCCGGCGATGAGGGTGAGGGCGCGGGGCAGGCGGGCCATCTAGAGCTCCGCCCCGGCCATCTGCAGCTTGCGGCCGGTCAGGCGCAGCACGCGGGCGGAGACCTGTGCCTTGGCGGCGCGGATCAGCTCCAGATCATGGGTGGCGATGAGGACGGCCTTGCCCATGCGGTTGAGCTCCACCAGCAGGCGGAGCAGGCGCTGCGACATCTCCCAGTCGATGTTGCCCGTCGGCTCGTCGGCGAGGATCACGTCGGGCGAGGTGATGACCGCCCGCGCCAGCGCCGCGCGTTGCCGCTCGCCGCCGGAGAGCTCCGGCGGGCGCTGGCCGGCCTGCTTCGTCAGGCCGACCCAGGCGAGGAGATCCTTGAGGTTCCCCTCCGCCTCGTCGCCGCGGCCGGCGACGGTGAGCGGCAGGGCGATGTTCTCGGCCAGCGGCAGGTGATCGAGGAACTGGCAATCCTGGTGCACCACGCCGATGCGCCGCCGGGTCATCGCCAGCTGATCGCGGGAGAGGCCGCGGCGCGGCTCGCCGAAGAGCGTCACCTCGCCGGAGGTCGCCGTGAGCTCGCCGTAGCACAGCTTGAGGAGGGTCGTCTTTCCAGCGCCGGAGGGCCCGGTGAGGAAGTGGAAGGAGCCGGGCGCAAGTGTCAGCCCGAGACCCGAGAAGAGCTCGGCCCCGCCGTAGGTATAGGCCACGTCCTTCAGCTCGATCACACCGGTCCCCCGCCTGACGCCGCTTAATGCCGAATATCGGCAACAGGATCAATCGCACGTGCCCCGCCTTCTTGGCGCGGGGGGGCGTGACGGCTAAGGGTTTGTAAGATGAGCAGTCGAGCGGCAGAAATCCGCCGGGAGTCCCACGCGCCATGCGCCTGATCTGCCCCAATTGCGGCGCGCAGTACGAAGTGCCGGACGACGTGATCCCCGAAGAGGGGCGCGACGTCCAGTGCTCGGCCTGCAGCCACACCTGGTTCGAGGAGCCGGGCGCCTCCGTCGCGGCGGAGGATGCGCCGTCGGCGTCGCCGTCGCCGTCGCTGCGCACACCGCCGCGCGCGATGCCGCCCCGGACGATGCCGCCGCAGACGGAGCAACTGTCGCCGCTCCGCCGGCCCGAGCCGGAGGAGGAGGCGGAGGCCCCCCTGCGCGTGCGGCCGAAGGGGGAGCGGCGCGCGCCGCCGCCGCCGCCGAGCTGGGATGACGAGGACGACGAGCCGCAGGTCTTCCGCCCCTCCGTCACCCCCGAGGTGGCCGCGATCCTGCGGGAAGAGGCGGCCCGCGAGGCCGAGAAGCGCCGGATGGAGCGCGAGGCCGGGGTGGAGACGCAGACGGAGCTGGAGCTGCCGGAGCGGCCGCGAACCGAGCCGAAGGTGGCCGAACAGCCGATCCTCAAGCCGGCGCCCGACCGGGTGGAGCCCGAGCGCCCGGCGCGGCCGGAGCCGTCCGCCGAGCGGGCCAGCCGGCGTCCCAGGCGGGAGGGCCCCGGCACCGATGAGGGCAACGTCGCCCGCCGCGAGCTGCTGCCCGACATCGACGAGCTTCATTCCTCCCTCCGCGCCGACGAGGAGCCGGCGACGCCGGCCAGCGACCGGGACGAGACGGAGAGCGCGACGCGACGGGGCTTCCGGCGGGGCTTCACGCTGACGCTGCTGCTGCTGGCGGTGTTCGCGCTCGCCTATGTCTTCGCGCCGCAGATCGCCGCCCGCGTGCCGGCGCTGTCGCCGACGCTGGCGAGCTATGTCGACGCGGTGGATGCCGGGCGGATCTGGCTGGAGCTGCGCATCCAGTCGCTGACCAACCAGATCAACACGATGGCCGGAAGCGTCTGAGGCCGGGAGCGTCTGAGCCCCCGGGGGCCGCCGCCGGGCCCTCAGGGCCGGGCGGCGACTTGCCGGGCGGTGCGCGTCAGGTCGTGCAGCAGGCTGCCGGACATGGAGCGCATGACGACCAGCTCGAAGGTCGCCGGGCCGAGGCGGGTGACGGAGGCCGTCATGTGGCCGATGAGGGTGCGGGCGGTGCGCCCCTCGGGAAAGACCTCCGCCGAGAGGTCCACCGGCACCAGCCGGGCCAGCACCGCCTCCACCGCCGGGCCGTCCACCAAGAGCACCGCCTGCGCGCCGGTCTGCCCGGTCAGCGCCGCGCGGCCGCCCAGCCATTCGGGCGGCTCGGCGCCGATCAGCAGGGCGCGGCCGGGGCCGACCCAGAGGAGACGGGCCTTGTCGCCCGTCTGGCTCTCGCCGGGGGCGGGGTAGTCGAGGCCGAAGGCCTCCTGCAGCGCGGAGGAGATCCCCTCCAGCTCGCCCTTGAAGGGTGCCACTTCCGTCACCACCCCCCACTGGCCCTCGGCCAGCGACAGGCCGGGCAGGGCCGGCAGCTCGGCGAAGGCGGGGGCCTCGAACAACCTAGGCACGCATCCGCCCTCCCGCCGGGTCGATGAAGGTGGGCTCGCAGACGAGGCAGAGCACGTCCGTCCCCCGCAGGTGATCGACGAAGCGCACCACCTCGCCGATCCGCTCCGGCCCGCGCTTGAGGAAGGCGAGCGCGATGTCGCGGCCGAGCGTGGCGGAGTGGCAGGCGGAGGTGACGTAGCCCTCGGCGTTCACCCGCTCCGCCGCCGCCCCGCGCGAGAAGAGGAAGCCGCCGGCCGTCAGCCGCGCGCCGTCCACCGGCTTGAGGCCGACGAGGCGCTCGCGCCCCGGGTCGGTCAGCCCCTCCCGCTCCGCCGCGGCGCGGCCGATGTAATCCTTCCTGGTGCTCATCATGCTGCCGAGGCCGATGTCGCCGGCGGTCGCCCTCCCGTCGATCTCGGCATGGGTGATGAAGCCCTTCTCCACCCGCAGGACGTTCAGCGCCTCCATCCCGTAGGCGCCGCCGCCGAGGCTTTCCGCCTGCGCCACGATCAGCCGCCAGAGGGCGGCACCGTAGGCCACGGGCACCGCGACCTCGAAGCCGAGTTCGCCGGAGAAGGAGATGCGGAAGAGCCGGCCGGGGACGCCCATCACCCGCGCGTCCGTCACCCCCATGAAGGGGATCTGCAGGGGCGTGTCATCCTCCATCAGCGTGCGCAGGAGGACACGCGCCTGAGGGCCGGCGACGGCGAACTGCGCCCAGGCCTCGGTGACGGAGGTGAAGGTGACATCCAGATCGGGGCGCAGGACCTGCGCGACCATGTCGAAATGCTGCATCACCTGACCGGCGGCCGCGGTGGTGGTGGTGATGAGGTAATGGCTGTCGCCGAGGCGCGCGCAGGTGCCGTCATCCATGACGTAGCCGTCCTCGCGCAGCATCAGCCCGTAGCGGACGCGGCCGGTCTTCAGCGTCGACATGGCGCCGGTGTAGACGAAATCGAGGAAGGCGGCGGCATCGGGGCCCTGCACGTCGATCTTGCCCAAGGTGGAGACGTCGCACACCCCGACCTTGTGGCGCACCATGCGCACCTCGCGGTCGCAGGCCTCGCGCCACGTCTTCTCGCCGGCGCGCGGGAAGTAGCTGGCGCGGTACCACAGGCCCGCCTCGACCATCGGCGCCCCCCGCTCGCGCACGGCGGCGTCGGAGGCGCTGCGGCGGATGGGGGCGAAGCCACTGCCGCGGGCGCCGGCGCCCATGGCGGAGATGGGGACGGGCACGTAGGGCGGGCGATACGTCGTCGTCCCCGCCGGGCCGCCGGCGACGCCGGTGGCGGCGGCGAGGACGGAGAGGGCGTTGACGTTGGACATCTTGCCCTGATCCGTCGCCATGCCTTGCGTCGTGTAGCGCTTCATGTGCTCGGGGGCGGAGAAGCCCTCGGCCGCCGATTGCTTGACGTCCTTCGTCGTGACGTCGTTCTGGAAGTCGAGCCACGCCCGGCCCGGCCCCTCGTAGACCCAGCTCGCCGGCGTGGCGCCCGCCTCTTCCTCCGCCTCGGGGAGGTCGGCGGCGGGGGCTTTGTGGCCCATGTCCTCCGCGGCGATGGCGCCGGCGCGCCAGCCTTCGGTGAGGCAGGCGGCGGTGGAGAAGGTGCCGTTGGCCGAGCCGGCGGGCGTGAGGCCGGGGACGGAGCCCTCGGGCGGCAGGAAGGCGGCGCGCTCGGCATCCCAGACGGGGCGGGCGCCCTGATGGCAGGCGATGTTGACCTGCGGGTTCCACCCGCCGGCCGTGGCGAGACAATCGGCGCGGATGTTCTGCTCGACCAGCCCGTGGGAGATCTTGACGAGCGAGAGCCCCTGCCGCCCGTGCGTGCCGATGACATGGCCGCCGGGGAAGACGGGGTAATCCTGCGCCTCGCGGGCGCCGGGATCGGGGTCGATCAGGCCGGTGACGGTGACACCGGCGTCGAGCAGCTGCTCCGCCGTCGCGCGCGCCGCCCGGCCGGTGCCGAAGATCGCCACCTCCTTGCCGGGCGCCACGGCCCAGCGGTTGAGGTAGGCGCGCACGGCGCTGGCCATCATGACGCCGGGCCGGTCGTTGCCGGAGAAGGTCATCGCCCGCTCCAGCGCCCCGGCGGCGAGGACGGCCCGCTTCGCCGTGATGCGCCAGAAGGCGTAGCGGGGGCGATCCGCCTCGGGCGCGAGGTGGGCGCCGACCCGCTCCAGCGCGCCGTAGGTGCCGCCATCGTAGGCGCCGGTGACGGCGGTGCGGGTCATGATGCGCACGTTGGGCATCGCCGCCAGCTCCGCCGCGACGGAGGCGGCCCACTCTGCGCCGGGCTGGCCGCCGACATGCTCCCGCTCCGCCAGCAGGCGGCCGCCAAGGCGGGTATCCTCCTCGGCGAGGATGACGCGGGCGCCGGCGCGGCCCGCCGCCAGCGCAGCCATCAGGCCGGCGGGGCCGCCGCCGACGACGAGGAGGTCGCAGAAGGCGAAGGCCTTCTCGTCCTCCCCCGGGCCGGGATCGCGGTGCAGGGCGCCGAGGCCGGCGGCGCGGCGGATGACAGGCTCGTAGAGCGCCTCCCACGCCTTTCGGGGCCACATGAACGTCTTGTAGTAGAAGCCGGCGCCGAAGAATGGCGAGGCGAGGTCGTTCACCGCCATGAGATCGAGACTGAGGGCGGGCCAGCGGTTCTGGCTCTGCGTCTCCAGCCCGTCCCAGACCTCCTGCACCGTGGCGCGGACGTTGGGCTCCCGCCCCGGGCCCTTGCCGACGGTGAGGAGGGCGTTCGGCTCCTCCGACCCGGCGGTGAGGATGCCGCGCGGGCGGTGGTACTTGAAGGAGCGCCCGACGAGCCGGATGCCGGAGGCGAGCAGCGCCGAAGCGACCGTATCCCCCGGATGGGCATGGACGATGCGCCCGTCGAAGCGGAAGGAGAGCTGCGTCTCCCGGTCGATCATGCCGCCGGTGGCCAGCCTCATGGCGCATCCCCCGGCTCGATCATCTCATGCGTGCGGGTGTCGCGGACGGCGCGGACCATCGCCCCGCAGGGATCGTGGTGCCACAGCTCGGCCAGCGGGCCGGCGGGGTTCTCCCTCAGGAAGACGTAGGCGTGCATCTCCTCGCCCCAGCTGCCGCCGGGACGCTCCAGCGCGGCACCCATCCAGGTGAACTCCCGGCGATCCCTCTCACCGCAATGGGGGCAGCGGATGCGCATCAGCAGGCCTCGATCAGGTGGTCGAAGAAGGCGACGCGGTTGCGCGTCACGTAGCGGATGCGCACCTGCGCGCCGAGCGCGAAGAACGCCTCCGATTCAGGGGAGCCGTCGCAGAAGACGCTGCGCATGTCCTCGATGCCGATCCGCTCGATGAAGGCCTTGTTGGCCTGGGCGATGTCGCTGGAGGAGAAGGGGAAGCGGCTCTCGATGTAGAGGACGGGGCCGATCGCCTCGATCCGCTCGACGGTGACGCCGTCGTATTCCATCTCGTCGCGGTGAAACCACATGTCATCCGCCAGAAGGCTGGCCACCTCGCAGGCGGCGGCGTTCGGGCAGTCGGCCGGCAGGGCCTCCGCCGGCGCCGCCGGGATGGGGCTGGCGGGCGGCGTCGCCTCGCAGGCGGCGAGCAGGCCGAGCGCGGCGAGGCTAGTGAAGATTGTGCTGCGCACCCTTGCCCTCCTCGTCCATCACGCCGACCCCGTCGCGGAAGCGGTTCAGCCGGAAGCGCGCCGCCGTCTCGTGCGGGCTGCCCGTCGCCATCAGGTGCGCCGTCGCCCAGCCGGAGGCGGGCACGGCCTTGAAGCCCCCGTAGTTCCACCCGCAATTGACGTAGAGCCCGTCGACATCCGTCCGGTCGATGATCGGCGAGCCGTCGGGCGACATGTCCATGACGCCGCCCCATTGCCGCAGCACCTTGGCGCGGCCGATCATGGGCATCAGCGTCATCCCCGCCTCCATCACCTGCTCGACGCCCGGCAGGTTCCCGCGCTGGGCGTAGGAGGGGTAGAAATCGAGATCGCCGCCGAAGACGAGCCCGCCCTTGTCGGACTGGCAGATGTAGAAATGGCCCATGCCGTAGGAGATGACGTGGTTGATGGCGGGCTTGAGCCCCTCCGTCACGTAGGCCTGCAGCACGTGGCTTTCGATCGGCAGGCGCATCCCCGCCAGCTCCGCCACCCGGCCGGAGCGGCCGGCGGCGATCATGGCGACCTTGCCGGCGCGGATGGCGCCGCGGGTGGTCTGCACGCCCGTCACGCGGCCATCCTCGATGTCGATGCCGGTGACCTCGCAGTTCTGGATCAGGTCCACCCCCCGCCGGTCGGCGCCGCGGGCATAGCCCCAGGCCACCGCATCGTGGCGGGCGGTGCCGCCGCGCCGGTGCAGGAGCCCGCCGTGGATGGGGAAGCGCGTCTGGTCGTAATCGAGGTAGGGGATCATCCGGCGCAGCTGGCTCTTCGTCAGCAGCTCGGCATCGTCGCCCTGGTTGCGCATGGCGTTGCCGCGGCGGGCCATCGCGTCGCGCTGGCCGTCGGAATGGAAGAGATTGATCAGCCCGCGCTGGCTGTGCATGACGTTGTAGTTGAGCTCGCTCTCCATGCTCTCCCACAGCTTGAGGGAGTGGCTGTAGAACTCGCTGTTGCCCGGCAGGTAGTAGTTGGCGCGCACCATCGTGGTGTTGCGGCCGATGTTGCCGGAGCCGATGTAGCCCTTCTCCAGCACCGCGACATTGGTAAGGCCATGGTTCTTGGCGAGGTAATAGGCCGTCGCCAGCCCGTGCCCGCCGCCGCCGATGATGACGATGTCATAGGCAGGCTTCGGGTCCGGCTCCCGCCAGACGGGCTGCCAGCCATTGCCGAGGCCAAGGGCCTGTTTGGCGATCTGGAAAGCTGAGTAACGCACGCGAGAACCCCTGTCGGAGCGATGGAAGCACGGGCCGTGACAAATGGCCAGAGGGGCACGCACCGAGGGGGCGTGACCGGCTGCCGCGGGATTGTTCCCGCGCCAAAGCGGCTGTGAAGGGTTGTGAGGAACGAGGGGCCCGAGGGGCCGTTCTGCCTGTTTTCGCGGCAGAAAATACAAGCTCTCCCCCGGCGTAACCCGCTGAAACGTTTGGCAGACGTGGCTCCGTCGAAAAAAGGAAGAGGCGATCACCGGCTCGCGACAAGTCATCACGGAGCGGTGATCGTGGCTTTTGCCGGGGGCCCGGCTTCCCCAACTCGGTCTCACGACAAGAGACGACGGCGCAGACGATCCCGGGTTAGCTCCGCACCTCGCCAGAAGGTCGCAATCAGAAACGTCCGGCCAGAGGCCGGATCATTGAGGAGTATATCCCATGACCAAGATTTTCGCCCCCATCGCCGCTGCCCTCCTTGTCACCGGCGTTTCCGCCGGTGCCGTGCAGGCCGCCGAGGATGCCTCGAACGTGACGACGGGCACGGTGACGCACTACAGCGAGAATTCGAACACCATCTGGATCCAGGGCGAAGGCGCCTACCACTTCCGCCAGTCCTACGACGATTTCCCGGATGTCTCCCGCGGTGACGAGGTGCAGATCACCTTCGTGACGCGCAACGGCGTGAAGTACATCACGAGCTTCGACGAGATCTGAGGCCCAAGGCCCCTGGAACATGCCGGGTGGTCCTCCCTGCCACCCGGGATGTCGGCACCCGCCTTCACGGAAACGTGAGGGCGGTTGTCGTTTGAGGTAACAAGAACGTGAGCACTCCTTTCCTCAGCCGAGACTCGCAACACGTCATTCCCCAAGCGGCACACAGGGCCTCCGTTGCCTTGCCCGCCGCACAATCCAAGCCGGTCCTGGACCGGCAGACATATGTGGAGCCTTATTATGACTAAGCTGTTCAAGCTTGCCCCCGCTGCCCTCGCCGCCCTGACGATCACCGGCGGTGCCGTCTACGCGCAGGACATGGACCTCGCCATCACCGGCACCGTCCAGAGCTGGGACGAAGGCGCCGGCCTGCTGCGCATCGAGGAAGACGAGACGCTGTACCACTTCCGTCTCGACGACCCGTTCCCGGAAGGTCTGGATATCGGTGACGCCGTTGAGTTCAACACCGAGATGAACGGCGACATGGTCTACATCGCCGAGTTCTTCAACATCACCGATCAGGAAGAGGCCGACCTCGAGGTCGCCGACGACGTCAGCGAGTAATCGCTTCTTCGATCTTCGGATCATGGAACGGGGCTGCGAAAGCGGCCCCGTTTCCTTTTGCGGGCCCGCTTTTCAGAGCCCCTTGGCCTGATAGCTCGCCGCCACCCGCCCGATGGAGACGATGTAGGCGGCGGTGCGCAGGTCCTTCACCTCGTCCCGTGCATGCCAGACCTCGCGCATCGACTGGTAGGCCGAGCGCATCGTGTCATCGAGGCCCGAGCGCACCAGCTCCAGCTCGCCCGCGCCCCTGAGGTACTGGCTCTTGAAGCCGGGGGAGAGCGTCCAGCCGAGGCCCTTGTCGGCCGACAGCCGCTCCAGCTCATTCACGATGAGGAGGTGCCTCGCCTCCTCCGCCCGGCGCTGCATGCGGCCGAAGCGGATATGGCTGAGGTTCTTCACCCACTCGAAGTAGGAGACGGTGACACCCCCGGCGTTGGCATACATGTCGGGGATGATGACCGTGCCCTTGCTGCGCAGGATCTCGTCGGCGCCCGCGGTGATCGGCCCGTTGGCGGCCTCGATGATCAGCGGGGCAGAGATGCGCTCGGCGTTCTCCCGGTGGATCGTCCCCTCCAGCGCGGCGGGGATGAGGATGTCGCACTCATGCTCCAGCAGGACGGCGCCGTCCTTGATGACGCTGGCGTCGGGGTAGCCGGCGATGCCGCCGTGCCGGTCGATCCACGCCTTGACGCTCTCGACGTCGAGCCCGTCTTCGTTGGAGAGCGCCCCGTCCCGCTCGATGATGCCGGTGATGCGGCAGCCATCCTCGTTCTGCAGGAAGGAGGCGGCGTGGTAGCCGACGTTGCCGAGGCCCTGCACGATGACCCGCTTGCCGTCGAGCGTGCCGGAGAGGCCGGCCGCCGCGACATCCTCCGGGTGACGGAAGAATTCGCGCAGGGCGTATTGCACGCCGCGGCCCGTCGCCTCCGTCCGGCCCTGGATGCCGCCGGAGTTGATGGGCTTGCCGGTGACACAGGCGGCGGCGTTTATGTCCGTCGTGTTCATGCGCCGGTACTGGTCGGCGATCCACGCCATCTCCCGCTCCGACGTGCCCATGTCGGGGGCGGGGACGTTCTGCGCCGGGTTGATCAGGTCCCGCTTGGCGAGCTCATAGGCGAAGCGGCGGGTGATCTGCTCCAGCTCATGCTCCTCCCAGGCGCGCGGATCGATCCGCAGGCCGCCCTTGGAGCCGCCGAAGGGCGTCTCCACCAGCGCACATTTGTAGGTCATCAGCGCCGCCAGCGCCTCCACCTCGTCCTGGTGGACGCTGGTGGCGTAGCGGATGCCGCCCTTCACCGGCTCCATGTGCTCGGAATGGACGGCGCGGTAGCCGGTGAAGGTGTGGATCGAGCCACGCAGGCGGACGCCGAAGCGCACGGTGTAGATGGCGTTGCAGACGCGGATCTTCTCCTCCAGCCCGGGGCTGAGATCCATGAGCGCCATCGCGCGGTTGACCATGATGTCGACGGATTCGCGAAAGCTCGGCTCCGGCGGCCGGCTATCCTCATTGGGCATCGGTCTCTCCTTCCGTTATGGGCGCGCGGCCGCCGCGGTCGCGGGGGTCTCGCCCTTTTCTGGCACCAGTCCTACCGCGCTATTGAGACGGGAGGCAAAATTCCTGACGATTCTCCGCCCGCCGCCGGCGGGGTGCCCCGCGCGGCAAAGGTAGGCGCGGCTGTTTCCGGTTCGGCGCCGATTCCGCCGGCTTGCGGAGGTCTGTCGCGCGAGCCTGCGATGCAGCGGGTTTAAATAAGGTTTGCCACAATTTCGCCTAAAGCCGGCACCACCACCCCTGGTGCGCGGCTGCACCGGCCGTGCGCCGACTGCCGCGAGGCATTGGGTGGGGCCAAGGTGAGCGCATGTTGCCGACGATTCCCCGGGCCTGTCCGGCCGCCCGTCACGCCCTGTCCCGCCCGCTGAGGGCCTGCGCCGCGCTGTTGCGGCGCTTCGGGCGCGACGAGAGCGGCTCGATGATCATCTTCTCGATGTTCCTGATCCTGATGATGCTCATCGTCGGCGGTGTCGCGGTGGATGTCATGCGGGCCGAGGCGCATCGCCAGCGCCTGCAGACGCTGGTGGATCGCGCCGTCCTCGCCGCCGCCGACCTCAACCAGGAGCTCGATCCGGAAGCCGTCGTGAGGGACTACTTCACCCGCGCCGACCTCCTCGACGAGCTGGAGGACGTCACCGTCAGCGATGCCTTCAACGAACGGCAGGTCTCCATCGTCGCGCGCACCCGCGTGCCTGCGACGCTGACCCGGCTGGTGGGGATCGACGAGTTCACCATGCCCGCCCTCGCCACCGCGACGGAGAGCGTGACGGATCTGGAGATCCTGCTAGTGCTCGATGTCTCCGGCTCGATGGGCGACGACAACAAGCTGGAGGACCTGAAGGACGCGGCGCAGGTTTTCGTGGACTCGATCTTCGACAGCGACACCGAGGGCAAGGTCTCCATCGGGATGGTGCCGTTCAACGGGCAGGTGAACCTCGGGCAGGCGTTCTTCGAGCAGTACAACACCCACGATTACGGCGGGGTGGCGGATAATTACTGCATCGACCTGCCGCAGGCCGCTTATGACAATCTCGATCTCTCCACCGACCTGCCGATGCCGGCGACGGGCTTCTACGACAGCTACTCGGGGCCGAACAGCACCGCCAATTCCTACGACAACCCCGCCTACAACCGGCCGCGGAGCGACTATGGCTACTACGTCAACTCGTGGTGCCCGCCGATGGACCAGAACACGGTGCTCGTCCCCTCGGGCGACCGGGCGGAGCTGCTGGCGGCCATCGAGGGGCTGCATGCCATCGGCGCCACCTCGATCAACGCCGGGATGCGCTGGGGGATGGAGCTGATCGACCCCGGCTCCGCCGGGATGCTGACGGAGCTGAACGGCGGCCCGCTCAACGGCCAGTCGCGGCCGCTGCCCTATGAGCAGGAGAATGCCGGCAAGATCATCGTGCTGATGACCGACGGCGAGCACTTCCCCGAGGAGCGGCTGAACGACGGCTACCGCGCCGGGCCCTCGCCGATCTACCTCGCCAGCGACGGCCATTACTCGATCTACCACCCGGGCATCGACGGCGGCTTCAACTTCTGGGTGCCGCACAAGGATTACTGGATGCGCGAGCCTTGGCAGGGGAGCAATCCCGGCTGGCGGGACCGCTCCTCCACCCCCGGCGGGCGGGAGTACGACGCGGGGCGCATGACGCGAGATGGCAGCGGCTTGCCGGAGGCGGTTGGCCGCGCCGAGCGGCAGGACTGGCAGGAGATCTGGCAGGACCTGCGGGTGCAGTACGTCGCCTGGCAGTTCTACGCGCGGCCCTTCGGCAGCGGCAGCTCCGGGCGGTCCGACATCTTCGACGCGCAGATGAACGCCGTCCGCATGCGGACAAGCACCGATGACATGGACAACCAGCTGCAGGGGCTGTGCAGCGATGCCAAGGCCGAGGGCGTCTCGATCTACGGCATCTCCTTCATGGCCACCGAGCACGGGGCGGGGGAGATCTGGGAATGCGCCTCCTCGCCCTCGCATTTCTACGCGGCCACTGGCGAGGGCTCGGCGGAGGGGCAGGACATCATGTCCGTCTTCCAGAACATTGCCGGCTCCATCAACACGCTGAGGTTGACGCAATGAGGGGCTTGTACCGGCAGTTTCGGCGGGGGGAGGCCGGCACGGCGACGATCGAGTTCGTCATCATGGCGCCGTTCTTCCTGATGTTCCTCGTCTCCGCCTTCGAGGTCGGGGCGCTGATGACGCGCAACGTCATGCTCGACCGGGCGCTCGACATCGCGGTGCGCGACGTGCGGCTCGGCCTCATCGGCGGCGAGGACGAGGAGGAGTATTACGACAACCTGAAGTCGCGCATCTGCGACAACGCGCTGGTGATCCCCAATTGCCGGGAAGAGATCATGCTGGAGATGCGCCGCGTGAACCCCCGCGACATGGCCGTGCTGAGCCCCGGTGCCGACTGCGTCGACCGGGAGGAGCGCGGCAAGCCGGCGCGGGAGTTCAGCACGGGCGGGGAGCATAACCTGATGATCCTGCGCGCCTGCTCGCTGTTCGACCCGTTCTTCCCCACCGGCGGCATCGGCTCGCCCATCCCGCGAATGGAGAACGGCGCCTATGCGCTCGTCTCCGTCGCCTCCTTCGTGATCGAGCCGACCTGATGACACGCCTTGCCTCCCTCATCCGCCGCCTCCGCCGCTCCGAGGAAGGGTCGGTCGTCATCGAGGGCGTGATCATGATGCCGATCATCGCCTGGTGCTTCGTGGCCTGCTACAGCTTCTTCGATGCCTTCCACGCGCGGTCGAACAACATCCGCGCCGCCTTCACCATCTCCGACACGCTGACGCGGGAGACGAACTACGTCACCCCCGGCTACATGGACGGGCTGCTGGCGTTGCAGCGCTTTTTGATGATCGGCAGCGACAATGCACGGCTGCGGGTCACCGTCTTCCATTACGACGGTGACGGCGAGGAGCTGATGCTCAACTGGAGCCAGGGGATCGGCGGCTATGCCGCGATGACGGAGGCCGAGCTGCGCGGGATGGAGGCGCAGATCCCCACGCTGGCCAGCGGCGACAGCGCCATCCTCGTGGAGACGCAGTCGGACTACGAGGTGCCGTTCAAGGTCGGCCTGGAGGACGAGACGTTCCACGAGTTCGTCGTCGCCCGGCCGCGCTTCTCCGGCCAGCTGTGCTGGAACCCGGTGGACGGCGGGGGGAGCGCGACGGCGGTCTGCTAGGGCGGCCCTAGTTGATCACGTCGCCGATCACCCGGACGAAGGCGTCGGGCACGGTCTGGATGCTGTAGGCGCCGGGGTTCTGCGTGGCGGCGTAGGCGATCAGCCCCGCCGAGAGGACGAGCATCACCAGCGCCATGATCGGCACCCGCCGGTCCATCAGCCCGCCGAAGAGCGACGGGATGGAGAGCAGGCCGATGACGACGCCGATGACGAAGGTGAGATCGGCGTCCATCACGATGTATCCTCTGGCTGCCTGCCTGCCTGACCGCCTGGCCCGGCCGGGCGGTCCGCCGACCCTATTCCGGCTCGGAGGCGAAAATCAAACGCTCCTCGCAGGGAGCGACGCGCAGGATGTTGGTGGAGCCCGGCGTGTTGAAGGGCACACCGGCGGTGACGACGATGTTGTCCTTCTCCGTCGCGAGGCCGAGCTTCTTGGCGGCGTTCACCGCCTCCACCACCGCCATCTTGAAGCGGTGCACCTGCGGGACGACCACGCAGTTGCAGCCCCAGACGAGGCAGAGCTGGCGGGCCGTCTTCTCCATGTTGGTCATGGCGACGATCGGCACGCGCGGCCGCTCGCGGGCGACCATGAGCGCCGTCGTGCCGCTTTCGGAGAAGCAGCAGATGGCCTTCACGTGGGTCTTCTCGGCGATCTCCCGCGCCGCGGCGGTGATGGCGCCGGCGACGGAGGAGCTGTCGGCCTTGCGGGAGGCCTCGATGATCTCGGTATAGGTCGGGTCGCTCTCCACCTCGCCGGCGATGTTGTCCATCGTCTGCACGGCCTCGACGGGGAAGTCGCCGGCGGCGCTCTCGGCGGAGAGCATGATGGCATCGACGCCCTCGTAGATGGCGGCGGCCACGTCACCCACCTCGGCGCGGGTGGGCATGGGGCTTTCGATCATGCTCTCGAGCATCTGCGTGGCGACGATCACCGGCTTGGCGGCGGCGCGGCAGAGGCGCGTCAGGCGCTTCTGGATCGTCGGCACGGCATGGACGGGCATCTCGACGCCGAGATCGCCGCGGGCGACCATGATCCCGTCGGAGACGGCGAGGATCTCCTCGAAGGCCCGGACGGCGGCCGGTTTCTCGATCTTGGAGAGGACATTGGCGCGGCCCTTGGCGAGGGCGCGCGCCTCCTCCACATCCGCCGGGCGCTGGACGAAGGAGAGGGCGAGCCAGTCGACGCCGAGCTCGCAGACGAACTCCAGATCCTTCTTGTCCTTCTCCGACAGGGCGGCGAGGGGCAGCACCACGTCGGGGACGTTGACGCCCTTGCGGTTGGAGATGGTGCCGCCGACCAGCACCTCGCAATCGGCGAAGTCGCCGCCGCATTCGCGCACCTTCAGGCGGATCTTGCCGTCGTTGACGAGCAGGGACGAGCCCGGCTCCAGCGCGTCGAAGATCTCCCGGTGGGGAAGCTGGACGCGGCTCGCGTCGCCCGGCTCATCGGAGAGGTCGAGGCGGAAGGTCTGGCCGACCTCCAGCTCCTCGCTGCCGTTGGCGAAGGCGCCGACGCGCAGCTTCGGCCCCTGCAGGTCGGCGAGGATGGCGATGGGCGAATCCAGATCCGCCTCGATCTGGCGGATGATCTCGTGCCGGGCGCGGATCTCGTCATGGCTGCCGTGGCTCATGTTGAGACGGAAGACATCCGCCCCGGCCTCGACCAGCTTGCGGATCACCTCGTAGGTGGAAGAGCTCGGCCCGAGCGTGGCGACGATCTTCACGTTGCGATGGCGTTTCATGGCAAGCTGCCCCTTTTTCCGGTCGTGCGGCACAGAGCCGCCGTTATCGCTAACGGCGGACCCGCGCGGCTTATCGCGCGATTTGCATTTCCCCACAACTAGCCTATGCCGCCTTTCGGCAAAGTGACAGGTGCAAGGCATGACGGAATCCGTGGCGCCGGGCGCGCCATTCGAGACGCTGGGCGAAGATCGGCCGGGCCGCTGGCTGGTGACCTGCGATCACGCCACCAATATCGTGCCGCCATGGGTGAATGGCGGCGATCTGGGCCTGCCGGAAGAAGATATGGCCCGCCACATCGCCTATGACCCCGGCGCCGCCGGCGTGACACGGGCGCTGGCCGAACTGCTCAATTCTCCGGCAATTCTCACCCGCTTCTCGCGGCTGGTGATCGACCCCAACCGAGGCGAGGACGACCCGACGCTGATCATGAAGCTCTACGACGGCAGCCTCGTGCCCGCCAACGCGCGGCTGACGCGCGGCGAGCGGGAGGCGCGGCTGGAGCGGCTCTATCGCCCCTATCACCAGGCTTATGCCGATCTCGCGGCGCGGCGACGGGACGTGGCGATCCTCGCCATCCATTCCTACACGCCGCAGCTGCGCGGCCGCCCGCCCCGGCCGTGGCACATCGGCGTCCTCTCCGCCGACGAGGATCGCCGCCTCGCGGAGCCCTTCATCCGCCGCCTGTCGGCCGAGTCGGGGCTCTGCGTCGGCGACAACGAGCCCTATGGCGGCCACCTGCCGGGCGATTCGATCGACCGGCACTGCCTTGTGCCCGGCAGGCCGAACCTGCTGGTGGAGCTGCGAAATGATCTGATCCAGACGGCGGACCAGCAGCGCGACTGGGCGGAGCGGCTGGCGCCGGCGCTGCAGGGGGCGGCGGAACAGGCGGAGGTCTGACGCCGGCGCCGGGCCCGCCTCCCGCCCACCCACCCCGGCGCGCCCGGCGCCTGCCAAGCCGCGGCGGGCGGCGGGAGGAGTTGCGGGCGGGATTTGCGGCCGGGATTTGCGGGAGGCGGGCGGCGGGCCTAGATGTCACTCCATGGACATGGAGGTGATCATGGACGAGCAGACCCGCATCGAGGTGGAGGCCGCGGCCTTCCGGCGACTGAGGCAGCATCTGATCGAGGAGCGGCCCGATGTGCAGAACATCGACCTGATGAACCTCGGCGGCTTCTGCCGGAACTGCCTGTCGCGCTGGTACCAGGAGGCGGCGGCCGAGCGGGGCGTCGAGCTCTCCAAGGACGAGGCGCGCGAGGTCTATTACGGCGAGCCCTACGATGCCTGGCGCGAGCGGCACCAGCGCGAGGCCTCGCCCGAGGCGCAGGCCGCTTTCGCGTCGCGCCCGCCGGAGGGCTGAACGGGCCCGCGCCCGCATCCACACTTTCTTAACTACGTCTCTGCCAATCTGCCGCCGAGGGCTGCCCGGCGCGGGTGGCGGATGGAGGGACGTGGAGGAAGCGGATGCGCAGCGTCATTCGGGATATCGGGCGGCTTCTCGATGTCTGGCGGCAGGAGCCGGAGAGGCTGCCGCCCGCCGTGGATCATCCGCCGGCGCTGACGCGGGCGTTTGACCCGGCCTTCTATCGGCTCACCAACCCCGACCTGCCGGCGATGGAGGATGCGGCGCTCTTCGCGCACTTCCTCTCCACCGGCTGGCAGGAGGGGCGTGACGGCGGCGCCGGCTTCTCCATCGACGATTATCTCGCGGCGAACCCCGATGTCGCCGAGGCGGGGCTCAACCCGCTCGCCCATTACGTGCTGACGGGGCGGGCCGAGGGGCGCTCCGCCTGGCTCAGCCACTGGCGGCAGGACGGGGCGACGAAGCTGGAGGCCTCTCACCTCGCGCTGGTGTCGCCGCAATTCGACAGCGCTCATTACGCCGCCGGCCTGCCGGAGGAGCTGCGGGCGCTGGGCCCGCAGGCGCTGGCGGCGCATTTCCTCATGGTCGGCTGGCGGGAGGGGCGGGACCCGAACCCAAATTTCTCCATCGCCGATTACCTTTGCCTCAACCCCGACGTGGCCGAGGCGGGGGTGAACCCCTTCCTGCACTACCTGCAGGTCGGCCATGCCGAGCAGCGGCGGCTGCATTCGCCGCTGGAGGAGGCCGCCCCCGATTCGCCCCGGCCCGAGGTGTCGCAGGAGGATCTGGCCAACATCGCCCCCTATTTCGACGCCACCTTCTACCGCGCGCGCTACCCGCACGTGCCGGGCAGCGATGCCGATCTGGCGCGCCATTACATGAGCCTCGGCTGGCGGCAGGGGTTCGATCCGTCGGAGGAGTTCTCGACCTCCTACTATCTCGTCCACGCGCCGGACCTGATCGCCGCGGACATCAACCCGCTGCTGCACTACGCGCTGGCCGGCCGCGCCGAGGGCCGCGTCTGCCGGCCGACGCGGGAGGAGATCACCGCCGCCCGGCGGGAGGACAAGGTGCTGGTGGATGTCGAAGAGGCGGCGGCGCTGAGCGAGCCGGATCTGGAGGCCGTCATCGCCCATTTCGACGCCGCTTTCTACCGGGCCAGCAACGAGGATCTGGAGGGTTCCGACGCCGAGCTGCTGCTGCATTACATGACCCGCGGCTGGCGCGAGCTGCGGGACCCGAGCGCGGATTTCTCCACCTCCTACTACCTCGAGGCGTATCGGGACATCGTGCAGAGCGGGGTGAACCCCTTCCTCCACTACGTGCTCTTCGGCCGGGCGGAGGGGCGGCGGTCGCATTCCTCCGCCGCCGTCGGCATCCACCATGAGCCGGAGGCCGATCTCGTCCCCGCCCTCAGCGCCGCGATCGAGCCGCGGCGCCCCGCCTCCCGCAGCCCGGTGCCGCCGGCGCGGGTGAACACGCGGGCGATGGATATCCACTGGCTGGTGCCCGATTTCTCCCGCGGGGGCGGCGGGCACATGACCATCTTCCGCATGGTGCGCTTTCTTGAGAGCTTCGGCCACCGCTGCACCATCTGGATCGACCGGCCGACCTTCCATGACAGCGGCGAGGCGGCATGGGAGGATATCGTCAAGTATTATCAATGCGTTCGCGCCAAGGTTCGCCTCGCCTCCGAGGGGCTGGCGGAGGCGCGGGGCGACGTGATCCTCGCCACCGGCTGGGCCACCGCCTGGCAGGTGGAGGCGCTGACGGGTTTCGCCGAGAAGTTCTACTTCGTGCAGGATCACGAGCCGGAATTCTTCCCTACCGGGGCGGAGGCGATGCTGGCGCGGGCGACCTACGGGTTCGACTTCGCCTGCATCTGCGCCAGCCCCTGGCTGAAGACCATGATGGAGGAGCGCTATGGCCGCTGGGCCCGCGCCTTCTGGCTGGCCTACGACCCGGAGCATTACCGCCTCCTGAGTGCCGCGGGGCAGGCGGGCCGTTACCGCGCCCCCTCGCCCTCGCGGCCGGCGCGAATCGCCGTCTATGCCCGGGCGCACACGGATCGGCGCTGCGTGGATCTGGCGCTGCTCGCGCTGCAGATCCTCGCCCGCGAGCGGCAGGATTTCGAGGTGCACTTCTTCGGGCAGGACAAGCTGGATTACCACGAGGCGCCGTTCCGCGCCGAGGATCACGGGGTCCTCGACGCGCCGGCTCTGGCGGAGCTCTACAACGACTGCGACGTCGGTATCTGCTTCTCGGGCACCAATTATTCGCTCGTCCCGCAGGAGATGATGGCCTGCGGCCTGCCGGTGCTGGAGCTCGATGGCGACAGCACGCGCGCCATCTTCCCCCCCGGCGTCACCACCCTTGCCGGCCCCGCACCGGCCGATATCGCCGCACGGCTGGCCGAGCTGATCGACATGCCGGAGCGGCGGCGCACCCAGGCAGAGGAGGCGCTCGCCTGGGTGCGACAATTCTCGTGGGAGCAATCGGCCCGGGAGGTCGAGGCGGCGCTCGTCGAGCGGGTCTCGGCGCGGCAGGGCCTCGCGGCGCCCGCCGGCATCACCCGGCGGCGCAAGCGGATGGACGTGGTCATCCCGACCTACAACGGCGTGGGCGAGATCGAGCCGGTGATCGCCGCCCTTCGCACCCAGCGGATGGCGGAGGAGATGCAGATCCACTGCATCGATTCCTCCTCCTCCGACGGGACGACATCGTGGCTGCGCGCGCAGCGCGACGTGTCGCTGACGGTGATCGACCAGGCCGAGTTCCAGCACGGGCGGACGCGCAACCACGGCGCCTCGCTGGGGGATGCGCCGATCATCGCCTTCCTGACGCAGGACGCGCGGCCCACCTCCGCCACCTGGGCGGGGGATCTGGCGAAGATGCTCGATCATCACGAGGGCGCCGCAGGCGTCTTCGGCCGGCACGCGCCCTATCCCGATCATCCGGTCTTCGTGCGCCGGGAGATCGAGCAGCATTTCGAGAACCTGCTGAAATACCCGCTCGCCCTCAGCCGCGACACCGATCGCGACCGCTGGGAGAGCGGCGACAGGGGGTGGCGGCAGCTGCTGCACTTCTATTCCGACAACAACTCGGCCATGCGCCGGACCGTCTGGCGGGAGATCCCCTACCCGGAGATCGACTACGGCGAGGATCAGGTCTGGGCGCGGGACATCATCGAGGCCGGCTACGCCAAGCTCTACGCGCCGACGGCGGCCGTCTATCACAGCCACGATTACGGGCCGGAGCAGACCTACGAGCGCTGCCGCATCGAGGGCGGCTTCTTCTACCGCCACTTCGGCTACCAGCTCGGTGCCGGCAGCCAGGAGGAGGTCGCGGCGCGGGTGAAGCGCGAGCAGGCGGAGGTGAAGGCCCAGGCCGCCCGGGACGAGATGAGCGAGGAGGAGGTCGCCCGCCGCCTCGCCAACATCGCCGAGAAATATCGCGGCTGGCGCGACGGGCTGGCTGAGGCCGTCCGCGCCAGCTCCTCGGCCATTCATGCGGAGTAGATTCATGTCAGGGGGAGCTGCCATGCCGAAGGATATCAGTGAGGCCAAGCGCGGCCCGGGGGGCGACGGCCCGGCGGCGGTGAGCGCCGCCTTCGGCAACGAGATCAACGCCTTCTTCCACATTTCGCTGAAGCACCGATACCTCTACGTGCAGACGCCGAAGGTCGCCTCCACGACGGTGAAATCGAAGCTCATCGAGGTGGAGATCGCCGGCTCGGGCATCCCCCGCGCGCAGGTGCCGCCGCACCCCGACAGGGTGGGCTCGGTGCACGTGAAGCCCTACCAACTGACGCCGGAACTCCTCCGCGAGGTGCTGGAGGGCGGGTTCACCCGCTTCTGCTTCGTGCGCGACCCCTTCGCGCGGGTGCTCTCGGCCTATCTGGACAAGATCCTCAACGAGCCGGCGGACCGGGCGGCCTTCTGCAAGGGGCACGGGCTGCAGGTGGAGGACGAGATCACCTTCGGGGATTTCGTCGGCGTGCTCTGGGCGCACCGCGAGAATCGCCCGAAGTGGGACCCGCATTGGCGGCCGCAATGGCTGCTCCTGCGGCCCGACCTGATCCGCTATTCGCTCATCGGCAAGATCGAGAGCTTCGACACCGATTTTGCCGCGCTCGACGCCCGGCTCGGCGGCCTCCTCGGCAGTTACGAGCACCGGGCGCCCCACCGCACCAACGCGGCGGAGCTGCTCGCCGAGCACTACACGCCGGAGATTCGCGAGACGGTGGCGCGCCTTTATGGAGAGGATTTCCGCCGCTTCGGCTACGAGGCCGGGTGACGCGATCAGATCGCGGTCGCGAGGCTCTCCGCGAGGTAGATCTCCCGCAGCCGCGTCGCGACCGGCCCGACGGTGCCGCTGCCGATGGCGGTGCCGTCGATCTCGATCACCGGCATCACGAAGGCCGAGGCCGAGGTGATGAAGGCTTCATCGGCACCTTGCGCCTCTTCGATGGTGAAGGGCCGCTCCTCGATCTTCATCTGCGCCTCGGCGGCGAACTTCAGCACCGCGGCGCGGGTGATGCCGTGCAGGATGTCCTCGCTGAGCTGGCGGGTGATGATGACGCCGTCCTTGACGATGTAGGCGTTGTTCGAGGTGCCCTCGGTGACGGCGCCGTCCTCGACCATCCAGGCGTCATCGGCGCCGGCGGCCTTGGCCATCATCTTGCCCATGGAGGGGTAGAGCAGCTGCACCGTCTTGATGTCCCTCCGGCCCCAGCGAATGTCGGGGATGGAGATGACCTTGATGCCCGTCTTCGCCACCGGGTTCTCCGCCAGCCCCGGCTTGTTCTGCGTGAAGGCGACGATGGTGGGCGCCGTGCCCGCTGGCGGGAAGGCGAAGTCCCGGTCACCCGGGTTGCCGCGCGTTACCTGCAGGTAGACCATGCCGTCCTCGATCTCGTTGCGGGCGACAAGCTCACGGAACATGGCGAGCAGCTCCTCGTCGGAGCAGGGCGCATCCATCTGCAGCTCACCCAGCGAGCGGGAGAGGCGGGCGGCGTGGCCGTCGAAATCGAGGATCTTGCCGCCGAGGACGGAGGTGACTTCGTAGACGCCGTCGGCCATCAGGAAGCCCCGGTCGAAGACGGAGACCTTCGCCTCCTCCTCCGGCAGATAGTCCCCGTTCACGTAAACGATGCGGCTCATCCCGGCGCCTCCTGTTGCTCCCGGGCGACCTTCCGCGAATGACGGGCGCCGTCAAGGGAGAGACGGCAGGCCCCGGCGCGCCGGGGTGGGCGGGCGGGAGGCAAGCCGGGGCCTGCCCGGCCCGATGAAGAGCCCAAGTCGGAGGTGAGAGCGCGCCTCGCTCAGGCGGCGAGGCCCTTGGCGCCGAGCCCGAGGTACTTGCGCCGCCGGTTGGCGCGCAGATCGTCGCCGCCCACGCCGGAGAGCTGCTTGAGCTGCCCTTCCAGCGCCTGCCCGACGGCCCTGATGGCCTCGGCCGGGTCCCGGTGGGCGCCGCCCAGCGGCTCCTTGACGATCTTGTCGATGACGCCGAGCTGCTGCAGATCCTGCGCCGTCAGGCGCAGCGCGTCGGCGGCCTCCTTCGTCTTGTCGGCATCCTTCCACAGGATCGAAGCGCAGCCCTCGGGCGAGATCACCGAGTAGATCGAATGCTCCAGCATCAGCACCTTGTTGGCGGTGGCGATGCCCACCGCGCCGCCGGAGCCACCCTCGCCGATGATGACAGAGACCATGGGCACGCCGAGCCGCAGGCAGCGCTGGGTGGCGCGGGCGATGGCCTCGGACTGGCCCCGCTCCTCCGCGCCCTTGCCGGGGAAGGCGCCGGGCGTGTCGACCAGCGTCACCACCGGCAGGCCGAAGCGGTCGGCCAGATCCATCAGGCGCACGGCCTTGCGGTAGCCCTCGGGCCGCGCCATGCCGAAGTTGCGCTCGATGCGGCTCTTGGTGTCGTGGCCCTTCTCATGGCCCATCACCACCACCGGCATGCCGCCCATGCGGGCGAGGCCGCCCATGATGGCGTGATCGTCGGCGAAGTTCCTGTCCCCCGCGAGGGGCGTGTAATCGGTGCAGAGCGCCTCGATGTAGTCCTTGCAATGCGGGCGGTCGGGGTGGCGCGCGACCTGGCACTTCCGCCAAGGGCTGAGCTCCGAATAGAGCTTGGCCAGCATGTCGGCGGCCTTCTTGTCGAGGCCGGCCACCTCCTTCTCGATGTCCATCTCCTCGTTGGCCCGGGCCATGGCACGCAGCTCGTTGGCCTTGCCTTCGATCTCCGCGAGCGGCTTCTCGAAATCGAGATAGTTGTTCATCGATCCTCCAGGGCGGGCGCCGGACTGCCCTCCTATATGCGGGGCGCGGCCGGGTTTGCAACTGCGGGGGGCCGGCGCGCCGGGCTGCGCAATGGGCGGGCGGCGGAGAAATATTCCGCCCGCCGGCCCGGCCCCTCCCCTTGCGGAGGCGGGCGTTTCCCGGCTCAGATGCGGCCAGTCTGCCGCGAATGCCAAGGGAGCCCGTATGATCACCCCGCCCTATCTCCTCTTCCTCGGCGATGCGCCGGACAGGCTGGCCGCCAAGGTCGCGCAAGGCATCCGCGACTGGCGGCCCGATTACGCCGTCGGCCAGCTGCGCCTGCCCGGTTGCAAGGCCGATCTCGGCCTGCCGGACCTGTCGCTCGAGGCCGCCCGCGAGGCGGGGGCGAAGACGCTGGTGATCGGCGTCGCCAACCGCGGCGGCGTCATCTCCGAGACATGGAAGGCCGTCCTCGGCGAGGCGCTGGCCCAGGGGTTCGACCTCGCCGCCGGCCTTCACAACCTGCTGCGCGACGAGCCGGAACTGGTGGAGGCCGCCCGCAGCCAGGGCCGGTCCCTGCACGACGTGCGCATCCCCACGGTGAAGTACCCGATCGCCAACGGAGAGCCCCGCGCCGGCAAGCGCTGCCTCGCCATCGGCACCGATTGCTCGGTCGGCAAGATGTACACCGCCCTCGCGATGGAGCGCACGATGCTCGAGCGGGGGATGAAGGCGACCTTCCGCGCCACGGGGCAGACGGGCATCCTCATCACCGGCGGCGGCGTGCCGCTCGATGCCGTGATCGCCGATTTCATGGCCGGCTCCATCGAGTACCTCTCGCCCGAGAACGATCCCGATCACTGGGACATCATCGAGGGGCAGGGCTCGCTTTTCCACCCCTCCTATTCCGGCGTGACGCTGGCGCTGATCCACGGCGGCCAGCCCGACGCGCTGGTGCTCTGCCACGAGCCGACGCGCGAGCACATGCGCGGCCTGCCGGGGCGGGACCTGCCCAGCCTCGAAGCGGTGCGCGACCTCGGCCTGACCATGGCGCAGATGGTGAACCCGGCGGCGCAGGTCACCGGCATCTCCATCAACACCTCCGGGCTGGAGGAGGAGGCCGCCCGCGACTACCTCGCCGAGGTGGAGGAGCGGATGGGCCTGCCGACGGTGGACCCGTTCCGCCACGGCGCCGGCCGGCTGGTGGATGCGCTGGAGGCGGTTTAGGCTCCGCCCCCGAAGGAGAGCCCCATGACGATATCCGTGACCGCCGAGCGCTTCCGCCTCGCCGAAGTGTTCACCATCTCCCGCGGCAGCCGGACGGAGGCGGAGGTGCTGACCGCCCGCGTCACCCGGGACGGCGTGCAGGGCGCCGGCGAATGCGTCCCCTACGCCCGCTACGGCGAGACGCTGGAGAGCGTGACGGCGCAGATCGAGGGGCTGGCGGAGGGGATGTCGCGCCAGAATCTGCAGGATGCGCTGCCCGCCGGCGCCGCCCGCAACGCGGTGGATTGCGCGCTCTGGGACTGGCAGTCGAAGCGCTCCGGCGCCCCGGTCTGGCAGCTCGCCGGGCTGGCGAAGCCGCGGCCGCTGACCTCCGCCTACACCCTGTCACTGGACACGCCGGAGAAGATGGAGGCATCGGCCGCGAAGCACGGCTCCCGCCCGCTCCTGAAGATCAAGCTCGGCACGCCGGAGGACATGCCCCGGCTGGAGGCGGTGCGCCGCGGCGCCCCGAAGGCCCGCCTGATCGTCGATGCCAACGAGGGCTGGACGGCGGAGGTCTATGCCGACCTCGCCCCCCACCTCCTCCGCCTCGGGGTGGAGCTGGTGGAGCAGCCGCTGCCGGCGGGTGAG
Source organism: Pseudoroseicyclus tamaricis (assembly GCF_012070395.1). Taxonomy (GTDB): domain Bacteria; phylum Pseudomonadota; class Alphaproteobacteria; order Rhodobacterales; family Rhodobacteraceae; genus Pseudoroseicyclus_A; species Pseudoroseicyclus_A tamaricis. Next base: position 94,804 of record NZ_JAAFYS010000001.1, read on the forward strand.
GACGACATGCTGGGCGAGATCGAGCGCCCGCTGCCCGTCTGCGCCGACGAATCCTGCCACGACCGCGCCTCGCTGCCCGGGCTGGCCGGCAAGTACGACGTGGTGAACATCAAGCTCGACAAGACCGGTGGCCTGACGGAGGCGCTGGCGCTCCGCGATGCCGCGCGGGAGGCGGGCTACCGGGTGATGGTCGGCTGCATGGTCGGCTCCTCCCTCGCCATGGCGCCGGCGGTGCTCGTGGCACAGGGCGCCGAGTGGGTGGATCTCGACGGCCCGCTGCTGCTGGGGGAAGACAGGGACCCGCCGCTGCGCTTCGAGGGATCGGTCATCCACCCCGCCGAGCCGGCGCTCTGGGGCTAGGCGCGCGCGCCGCTCCAGCCGCGCTCCCGGCCCGAGACTGCGGGACCGGGGGGCCAGCCCCCCGGAGCCCCCCGAGGGTATTTTTGGCCAGATGAAGGGGGGGTTAACCCTTCCTTCACCACGATGTCCTACCGTGAGCCTGCGGTACAGGCTGAGGAGCCGATGACCGCGCCAGGTGAAACCCTGCCCCGGCCGCCGGTTCTCCCGGCCGTCGGGGCAGGGCGAATCCCGGGGTTCATCTGGCCGAAAATACCTCCGCCGGAGGCAGCGAAGCTCCCGGCGCGAGAGGCCCGCGTCAGGTAAGACGGTCGGGCAGCGCGGTTCCGCGGACAAGCTCCCCGGCGGACATCGGCCGCTTTCCGGCGCGCTGGGCCTGCAGGATCTCGATCGCCCCGGCGGTGGCGCCGCTGCCGCAGGCGACGCGGAGACCCGGCCCTTCCCGCAGCAGGGTGCCCGGCGGCGCCGGCGCGCCGGGCGCATCCGCCGGCCGCGCGCGGAGGAGCTTGAGGCGCTCGCCCTCCTCCCCCATCTCCGCCCATGCGCCGGGGAAGGGGGAGAGGCCGTTGACGTGGGCGGCGAGCTCCGTCGCGGGGCGACGCCAGTCGATGCGGGCCTCGTCCTTGAGGATCTTGGCGGCATAGGTGACGCCCTCCTCAGGCTGCGGCTCCGGCACCAGCTCGGGCAGGCGGGCGAGGGCCTTCACCGCCGCCTCGGCGCCGAGGGCGGAGAGGCGGTCATGGAGCTCGCCTGTGGTCTCCTCCGGGCCGATGGGCGTTGCGCGGCGCAGCAGGACGGGGCCGGTGTCGAGCCCGGCCTCCATCGCCATGATGCAAATGCCCGTCTCCGCATCGCCCGCCATGATCGCCCGGTGGATGGGGGCGGCGCCGCGCCAGCGGGGCAGGAGCGAGGCGTGGATGTTGAGGCACCCCTGCACAGGGGCGTCCAGCACCGGCTGCGGCAGGATGAGGCCGTAGGCCACCACCACCGCCACCTCGGCGCCGAGCGCGGCGAATTCCTCCTGCTCCTCGGCGCCCTTGAGGCTCGCCGGGTGGCGGACGGGCAGGCCCAGCTTCTCCGCCGCTTCCTGCACCGGCGAGGGGCGGGGCTTCTTGCCGCGGCCCGCGGGGCGGGGCGGCTGGGTGTAGACGCAGGCGATCTCGTGCCCCGCCGCCACCAGCGCCCGCAGCGGCGGGACGGAGAAGTCGGGCGTGCCCATGAAGATCAGGCGCATCGGGGCGCTCCTTCCGGCCGGGCCGGTGACCCGCGCGACGGCCCGGCAGGGCCGGCAAGCGTCGACCGGGCCATCAGCCCGCCGCCTTGCGCGCCCGGCGCAGGAACATGTCGCGCTTCACACGGCTGAGGTTGTCGAAGAACATCCGCCCCTCCAGGTGATCCACCTGGTGCTGGGCGGAGATGGCCCAGAGCCCGACGAGATCGCGCTCCTCCATCTCGCCCGCCGCGTTGAGGTACCGCATCGTCACGGCGCGGGGCCGGCGGATGACGGCGGAGCGGCCGGGCAGGTTGGGCGAGGCCTCCTCGTGCTCCATCAGCTTGACGGAGGCGTGCAGCACCTCTGGGTTCGCCATGCGGATCGCCTGCCCCCGCGCGTCGGAGGCATCGACGACCGCGAGGCGCAGCGGCACGCCGATCTGCGGGGCGGCGAGGCCGACGCCCGGCATGGCATCCATCGCCGCGATCATCTCCTCCCAGAGGGCGCGCACCTCGTCCGTCACCGCCTCCACCGGGGCGGCCTTCGTGCGCAGCATCGGGTGCGGCCAGCGCAGGAATTCCCTCATGCGCCCTCCGGCCGGCGGGGCAACTGGCGGAGCGCCCGGCTCACGCCCGCGCCCGCTCGCGCTTCAGCTTCTGCATCTTGCGGGTGATGATCTGCCGCTTCATCGGGCTGAGGTAGTCGATGAAGAGCTTGCCGTTCAGGTGGTCGATCTCGTGCTGCACGCAGGTGGCCCAGAGATCCGCGAAGTGCTCCTCGTGCACCTTGCCGTCGAGCCCCGTCCAGCGCACGTCGACCTCGGCGGGGCGCGTCACCTCGGCATATTGCTCGGGGATCGAGAGGCAGCCCTCCTCGAAGGCGCTGAGATCGTCCGAGGCGCCGATGACCTCGGGGTTGATCAGCACCATCGGGCGGGCCGGCGTCTCCTCGTCCTTGACGCAATCCATCACCAGCAGCCGCGTCATCACGCCGACCTGCGGGGCGGCGAGGCCGATGCCGGGGGCGTCGTACATCGTCTCCAGCATGTCGTCGGCGAGGCGGCGCAGCTCGTCCGTCACCTCGGCGACGGGCTCGGTGCGGGTCTTCAGCCGCGGGTCGGGATGGATGAGGATCGGCAAAATCATGGCCGCTCATCTAGGGCGAAGGGGCCCCGCTTGCAACTGCCGGCCCCGGGGGTAGGCTCCGCGCCGAACACCCCCCTGGAGGCCCCATGAGTTTCGACGAGATCATCGACCGCCGCGGCGCGCACACCGTCAAGTGGGACGGGATGGAGGGCTTTTGCGGCGTCTCCCCGCAGGAGGGCCTGCCGATGTGGGTGGCGGACATGGAGTTCCGCCCCCCGCAGGTGGCGCTGGATGCGGTGCAGCGGATGATCGAGCTCGGCTCCTTCGGCTATTTCGGCGACGACCGCGCCTACCGCGAGGCGGTGCGCTGGTGGGCCGAGGCGCGGCACGGGGTGTCGATCGACCCCGCGCACATCTTCACGACCAACGGGCTGGTCAACGCCATCGCGGTGATCCTCGAGGCGTTCACCGCGCCGGGCGACGGCGTCGTCGTCTTCTCGCCCGTCTACCACGCCTTCGGCCGCGTCGTGCGCACCGCCGGGCGGGAGCTGATCGAGTGCGAGATGGCGGTGGACGAGGCCGGGCTCTACCGGATGGATCTGGAGAGCTACGACATCCCCGACCATGCCAAGGTGCTGATCCTTTGCACGCCCCACAACCCCGCCGGCCGCGTCTGGAGCCGGGCGGAGCTGGAGGAGGTGGCGGCCTTCGCCAAGCGCCACGACCTGCTGCTCGTCTCCGATGAAATCCACCAGGACATCGTGCTGCCGGGCCACCGCCACATCCCCACGGCGCTGATCGAGGGGGTGGAGGATCGGCTCATCACCCTCTCCGCCGCGTCGAAGACCTTCAACATCGCCGGCGCCCATACCGGGCAGGTGATCATCGCCGATGCGGGGCTGCGGGAGCGGTTCGCGGCGCGGATGGCGGGGCTGGGCGTGTCGCCCAATGCCATCGGCATGCACATGACGACCGCCGCCTACTCCCCCGCCGGGGCCGAGTGGGTGGACGAGATGTGCGAATATCTCGCCGGGAACCTCGAGGTTTTCGCAGACGGCATTGCGGCCATCCCGGGCCTCACCCTCATGCCGCAGGAGGGGACCTACCTCTCCTGGGTCAGCTTCGAGGGGACGGGCATGAGCCTCGACGAGGTGCTGGAGCGCATCCAGGGCAAGGCACGCATCGCGCCGAGCCCCGGCCCCTCCTTCGGGACGGGCGGGGACCATTGGCTGCGCTTCAACATCGCCATGCCGCGCCCGCAGATCGAGGAGGCGGTGCGCCGCCTGCAGGAGGCGTTCGCCGACCTGCAGTGAGGCGCGCCGCCAGGGGCGCCTCCGGCGAGGCGCCTCAGCTGCGGGTCAGCAGTCCGGCGGGGACGAAATCATCCTGTGCGAAGTCGAGCGCCGGCCGGTCGGAGACGGGGGTCGCGCGCTTGAACTCGTAGACCCGCTCCTCGCCCTCCTGCTCGGAGGAGACGACGAGGCAGGAATAGAGATGCCGCGGGCCATCGTAGATATCGATGAAGCCGCGCAGCGGCGGGGCGGTGGCTTCGAGCGCGAAGCCGCTCTCCCACAGCCGCAGGACGCGGTGAACATCGTCCCCGTCATGAACGCAAAGACGCTTCGATTTGCGAAGCATGGCCTTGTGCGCCTCTTCGAGCCCCTTGCGCACGGCCTCCGGCAGAAAATCCGACATGTCGCCCTCCCCCTGAGTTGGCGAGTCCTTTGCCACCTCAATAGCAGAAAGCATGTTGGTTAAGAAAACGTTCCTCAAACCGCCTGCTATTCAGGCGATTCCGCCCCCGCCCTGGCGCGCGGGCGCAACAGGTGGGGCCGCGCGGCGTCATAAAGGGCCGAATCGGGGAACCCTTGCGTGGGGGCGAGCGCGGGGCCGACGAAGATGAGCGCCGTGCGCGTGATCTTCGCCTCGCGCACCTTCGGCTGGATGTCGGCCAGCGTGCCACGGATGATCTGCTCGTCCGGCCAGGAGGCGCGGTAGACGACGGCGACCGGGCACTCCTCGCCGTAGAAGGGCGCGAGCCGCCGCGAGATATCCCGCAGCGCCCGGATGCCGAGGTGGATGGCCAGCGTCGTGCCGGTGGCGGCGAAGCCTTCCAGCGTCTCTCCAGACGGCATGGCAGTGGACTTCATCGACATGCGGGTGAGCACGAGGGACTGCGCCACCTCGGGGATCGTCAGCTCCTGCCCCAGCGCGGCGGCCGCGGCGGCCCAGGCGGGGACGCCGGGGGTGATGGCATAGGGGATCGAATCACGCTTGAGCAGGCGGATCTGCTCGGCAATCGCGCCGTAGAGCGAGGGGTCTCCCGAATGGACGCGGGCGACATCCTCGCCGCGCGCATGGGCCTCGGCGATCAGGGCGTGCGTCTCCTCCAGCGTCAGCGGCGCCGTGTCGATCGGCGTGCCGGGGGCGCGGGCGACGACCTCCGCCGGGACCAGCGAGCCTGCATAGAGGCAGACGGGGCAGCTCTCGATCAGCCGCGCCGCCTTGAGGGTGAGCAGGTCGGGGTCGCCCGGCCCGGCGCCGATGAAGTGGACGGTCATTCGGCGGCCCTCGCGATCAGGTGTTTCTCGTAGCCTCGCGGCGTGAAGATGCGCGGGCCGTCGCCTGTCTGCACCAGCCGGGAGGCGGAGGAGCCGATGAGCACCGTGGTCAGCATGTCCACCTCGTCGACCTCCAGTTCATCGAGGCGGCGGTGGCGCAGCGTCTCCTCCGGCCGTCCGAGGCTGCTCGCGAGGAGCACCGGCGTGTCGGCGGGCCGGTGGGCGAGGAGGATCTCCCGCGCCTCGGCGAGGAGGGTGCGGCGGGTCTTCGAGACGGGGTTGTAGAAGGCGATCACGAAGTCCCCCTCCGCCGCCGCCTTGAGCCGGCCACGGATGGCCTCCCGCGGGGTCAGCAGGTCGGAGAGGGAGATGGCGCAGAAGTCATGGCCCAAGAGCGCCCCGGCCCGGGCGGAGGCCGCCTGCATCGCGGTGATCCCGGGGGCGGAGACGACAGCGGCGCGGCGGGCGGCATCGGAGACCCCTCCGGGCCCGTCGCCGCGCGCGATCAGTTCCCAGACCAGCGCGCCCATGGCGTAGATGCCCGAATCGCCGGAGCAGACGAGCGCGACATTGCGGCCCTCCCCGGCCCGCTCCAGCGCATGACGGCAGCGATCCTCCTCCCCGCCGAGCGGGAAGTCTGCACGCGGCTTGCCATGGGCGAGGGGGCCGAGGAGGTCGATATAGAGCGAGTAGCCCACCAGCTCCTCCGCCTCGGCGACCAGTCGGGAGGCCTCCGGTGTGCGCCACGCGGGCTGGCCGGGGCCGATGCCGATGAGGGAGACCTGCCCCCGGGCGCGGCCGGGGAGGGCGGTGAGCGGCGCCGGCGCGAGGCCGAGCGCGACGGTGGCATTGGCGCTCTTGCGCTTGGGCAGGAGCAGCTGGCCCTCCGCCCCGACGGAGGCGAGTGCGGCGTTCTCGGAGACGCCATGCGTGCCGACCTCGGCGAAGACGACGTCGGAGGGCGTGGCGGCGCGGGGGCTCTCGGCCTCCAGCGCGGAGGCGTCGAAAAGGCGCAGCGGGGCGCCGAGATGGGCGGCAAGCGCATGCATGGCGGGCTCGTCGGCCTTTAGATCCAGCGTGGCGATGGCGGCGACGGCGCCGGGGGCGATGGTCGCCTCCGCGAGCGCCTCCTCCGCCAGCGCGATCAGCTCCTCCGGCGGGCAGTTTCGCGCGCAGCCGGCGCCGAGGACGACGCGGGCCGGGTGGAAGGCCAGCGCGCCCTCCGGCGCGGGGGCCAGCCCGGCATGGATGGCGACCTCCGGCCCGGCGGGCAGGGTCGCGAGCCACGGAGCCCCGCCGGAGATCGTCGCCCCGCCGCCGGCGAGGAGCGCGGCCATCGCGGGCTTGGCCGCCTCGGGGTTGGCGAGCCGCCAGCCTTCGGGCGGGGCGTCCAGCGACAGCCCCAGCCGCACGTCGCCCGCCGTCGTCAGGGCCGGCGCGATGCCGAAGGCTTCGGCGATGCGCCGCGCCAGATCATTGGCGCCATGGTGGCCGCCGAGGAGCGGCGTGACGGAGGAGCCATCCTCCGCCACCGCCAGCACCGGCGGCTCAGCGCGCTTGTCCGCCAGGAGGGGCGCGACGGCGCGGATCAGGATGCCGGCGGCGCAGAGGCCGACGATGGGGCGCCCGGCGGCGAAGAGGGAGCGGACATGCTCGGGAACGTCGGTGACGGCGACGTCCCCCGTGGCGCGGCCGGCGAGGGCATGGACCTCGCCGTCCAGCGCCTCCGCCAGCTGGCGGGCGAGGGGGGTATCGGTGAGGGCGAGGATGGCGGGGGTCAGAGCCAAGGGTCCCGGCCTTTCGTGATGAGAAGAAGGGAGAAATAGGCGGCGCCGTCCGGCGCCTCGGCGAGCGGGCAGAGCACCTGCCGGTCCATCGAGACATGCTGCGCGAAGGTGGTCCGCTCCGTCAGGCCGAGCCGCTCGACCACCCGCCGCAGCTTCGGCAGGTGGCGGCCGAGCTTGAGGATGGCGGCGGCATCCGCCGCCGCGATCCGCGCCGCCAGCTCGTCCTCCGGCAGCCCGGCGGACATCACCTCCAGCCGCTCGTCGCGCGCCACCAGCGGCAGGCGGGCGGCAGCGGTGGCGGCGGAGAGGGAGGTGATGCCGGGCACCACCTCGATCGGGTGCTCCTTCAGCCGCGCGGCGAGGTACATGAAGGAGCCGTAGAACAGCGGATCGCCCTCGCAGAGGAGCGCGACATCCTCCCCGGCCGCGAGCGCCGCCCCGATCTCCGCCGCACCCTTGTCATAGGCCGCCTGCGCCGGCTCGCGGGCCGGGCGCATGGGCACCTCTATCCGGATCTCGCGCGCGCCGGCGGGGATGACCTCCGCCGCGATGCCGCGGGCGAGGCTCTCGCCGCCCTCGGGCGCGGGGTAGGCGACGACGCCTGCCTGCCCGATCAGCCGGGCGGCGCGCAGGGTCAGCAGGTCCGGCGCGCCGGGGCCGAGGCCGATGCCGTAGAGAATGCCGGTCATCGCGGGAGCCCTTGCGTGGAGGGGGGCGCTGCCCCCCGCCTGCGGCCCCCCCGGGATATTTCCGGAAAAGCGAGAGACAGGGCGCTCCTGCCCTCGCTTTTCTCCAAATATCCCCGCCGGAGGCATCCGGCATCTGCCCCAAGCGCAGTCATCGCTTCACCAGCGACCACTGGGTCACGGGCCGGAGCGGCTTGAAGCCGGTGAGCCCGCCGACGGGGCCGGCGCGCGAGATGTCGATGCGGGTCAGCTCGCCGCCATGGGTGGAGCGGAGCGCGGCGAGGCGGGCCTCGCCCTCGATCGTCACCGCGTTGGCGGCGAGGCGGCCGAGGGGGCGGAGGGCGGCGAAGGCGGCAGCGAACACCTCCTCCGTCAGGCCGCCGCCGATGAAGATGGCATCGGGCGGGGGCAGGCCGTCGAGGGCCGCGGGGGCCTCGCCGGCGACGAGCTCCAGCCGCGGCGTGCCGAGGGCGAGGGCGTTCTCGGCGGCCAGTGCGCGGCGGTCGGCGCGAGGCTCGATGCCGATGGCGCGGGCGTAGCGAGCGGCGCGCATCCATTCGATGGCGACGGAGCCAGAGCCGCAGCCGATGTCCCACAGGAGCGCGCCGCGCATGGGCATGAGCTTGGCGAGCGTGATGGCGCGGATTTCTCGCTTGGTCATCGTCCCGTCGGAGCGGAAGAGCGCGTCGTCGAGGCCGGGCACGCGGGGCAGGAGGGCGGCGTCGGGCGCGGCGATGCACTCCACGGCGAGGGTGTTGAACTCCGGCACCTCGTGGTCCCAGCCCTCGGCCGTGCCTTCGAAACGCTGCTCGCTCTCGCCGCCCATCGCGGCGAGCACCGTCATCTTCGAGGCGCCGAAGCCGCGCTCGGCGAGGAAGCGGGCGATCTTGCCGGGCGTCTCGGCGCCGGTCGTCAGGATGAGCAGCCGCGCCTCGGGCTGGATGAAGGCGATCATCTGCTCCACCGGGCGGCCGTGGACGGTCAGCGTCTCGCAATCGGCAAGGGACCAGCCGAGCCGGGCGGAGGCGAGCTGGAAGGCCGAGAGCTGCGGGTGAAAGGTGATCTCCTCCGGCGGGATGCCGCGCGCGATGCGCGCCCCGGCGGAGAACCAGAGCGGGTCGCCCGTCACCAGCACCACGGCGCGGCGGCCGCGCAAGGATCGGATCGTGTCGATCATCGCCGAGAAGGGCGAGGGCCAGGCGATGCGCTCGGCGGTGATTGCATCGCTCAGCACATGGTGCCGGTCGCCGCCGAGGATCACCTCGGCCGATTCCACCACGGCGCGGGTGGCGGGGCTGAGGCCGGCGAGACCGTCCTCGCCGATGCCGACGATATGGAGCCACGGGTCGGGGCGGCCCAAGTCATCGAGGGCGGCGCCGTGCAGGGCGCCGAGCGGGGCGTCAGCCATGCGTCTCTCCCAGTGCGAGGGCGTTGACGGCGGCGGAGGCCATGGCCGAGCCGCCGCGGCGTCCCCGGAGGGCGATGAAGTCGCAGCCGCGCGGGTCCCCCGCCAACTCCGCCTTCGATTCCGCCGCGCCGACGAAGCCGACGGGGAAGCCGAGGATGAGGGCGGGCTTCGGCCAGCCCTCGTCCAGCTTCTCCATGAGGTGGAAGAGGGCGGTGGGGGCGTTGCCGATGGCAACGACGGCGCCCTCGATGCGCTCCCGCCAGAGCTCCACCTGCGCGGCGGAGCGGGTGGTGCCGAGCTTCGCGGCGAGGTCGGGCAGGCCCGGGGCATTGATGGTCGTGACCACCTCCGACGCGCCGAGGTGCCGCCGGATGATCCCCGCGCCGACCATCTCGCAATCGCAGAGGACGGGCGCGCCGGAGGCGAGCGCGGCCCGCCCCGCCTCCGCCGCGCCGGGGGAAAAGGCGAGGCGGTCGGCGATCTCCACCATGCCGCAGGCGTGGATCAGCCGGGTGACCACGGGCTCCATCGCCCGGGAGAACCGCTCCAGCCGGGCCTCCTCCCGGACGATGCGGAAGCTCTCTGCGTAGATCGCCGCGGGATCCTTGAGGTAGGGGCGCATCAGGACCTTCGGGTCTTCAGCGCGCTGAGCGGCCCGTGGGGATGGTCGGCATGGGGGTAGGGCGGGTGGTGGTGATCATGGTCGTGATCATGCGAATGCCCGTGGTCGTGGCTGTGCCCATGATCGTGGGAGTGCCCATGGTCATGGTCATGGTCATGGCCGTGGTGGTGGTGCCCATGCCCCGCCGCCTCCTTCTCCAGCCGGCAGAGGCCGGTGCAGAAGGTGTCGCAGAGCTGGCAGTCGGCGACGTTGGAGCCGGGGGCCGCGGCGCCCTGGCCCTCGACGTGGTGGTGGTGGCTCTCCTGCGGGGCGCCGACCTCGTGCTCGAAGCCGATGACGGCGGAGCGGTACTTGCAGGCGGCGCAGGTGGGGGGGACGGCCTCTCCCACCAGCTCCGTGACGCGTTCGGCGAAGGTCTGCAGCACGCCGTCATGGACGCCGAGGTAGGGCGCCTTGAGCCACTCGATCTCCGGATGGCGCTTCGCCACCTCGTCGGTGAAGCCGTAGATCCGGTCGATGAGGATGCCGGAGAAGAGGAAGTACGGGAAGACGATGACCCGCTTGTAGCCGAGCTTGGCGACGTGGCTCAGCGCCGGCTCCACCAGCGGGAAGGTCACGCCGGAATAGCCGACCTCGCACCAGCCGAAGCCCATGCCTTCCCACAGCATCCGCGCGATCTTGGAGACGTTGCCGTTGGCGTCGGGGTCTGAGGCGCCGCGGCCGATGACGACGAGGCAGGTCTCGTGACGGGGCACGTCGGGCGCCCCGGCCAGCGCCTCCTCGATGCGGGCGCGGGCGGCGGCGAGCATCTGCGGGGTCAGGCCCAGCTCACGGCCGTAGAGCACCTCGATGCCCGTCTCCTCCTCGTAGGCGGCGAGGACGGCGGGGATGTCGTTCTTGGAGTGCATCGCGGCCAGCAGCATCCCCGGCACGGCGAGGATGCGCTCGCAGCCCTGCTCGCGGAGGGCGTCGAGGCCCTTGCGGAGGACGGGATTGGCGAACTCGAGGTAGCCGTAGGAGAGCGGCCAGTCCGGCGGCAGGTAGGGCGGCAGCGCCTCGGCGAGGCCGCGGAACTCCTCCACCGCGTTCTGGCTGCGGGAGCCATGGCCGCAGAGGAGGACGCCGGTCTTAGGCTGCGGGCCATGGGCAGCGCCGCCGGGCAGCGCCTCGGCGCCGGAGCCGCCGCGCGGGGCGAAATCGGGACCGCCGCTCATGCCTCCACCTCGTCGCCTTCGGCCTCGGCCTCGGCCGCGTCCTTGCCGCCCTCGTCCTTGCGGCCCTTGAGCGCGCCCCAGACGGCGGCGGCCACGGCGGCGCCGATGGCAGCGCCGGCGACCCAGTGGTCGTGGCCGGCCAGCTCGCCGATATGGCCGACATGGGCCAGGCCCAGCGAGGGCGCGAGGAGCGGGGGTAGGGTGGCGATGGCAATCGTCGGGCGCATGGGAGCCTCCTTTGGCCGCTCGCGCGCCAGATGCTCCGGCGCACCCGGAACAGGGACGATGCGACGCGTCTGGCCCCCGACATGGGTCGACCCGGCGCCGCCAACCGTTCTGGCCCGAAAGCGGGCGTCGTCGGCCCCTCCATAGGGGCTCCGCCCCGCGGCATCAACGCGGGAAGCGCCGCCCCGCCCGCCAAAGGCGACGTCGCTGCCCGGCCACCGGCGGGACTTCGCCTTTCCCGAACAGGCGCCTATATGTTGTGCGTAAGTTAACAGGAGGGACGCCGCACATGGGACAACTCGTTGATGGCACTTGGGAGCCGGGCTGGTACGACACCAAGAAGAGCGGCGGGGCCTTCCAGCGCAGCGAATCGAGCTTCCGCAACTGGGTGACGGAGGACGGCTCCGCCGGGCCCTCCGGCAAGGGCGGCTTCAAGGCCGAGAGCGGGCGCTACCACCTCTACGTCTCCTACGCCTGCCCCTGGGCGCACCGGGCGCTGATCATGCGAGAGCTGAAGGGGCTGGAGCCGCATATCGACATCTCCGTCGTCCACCCCGACATGCTGGAGGATGGCTGGACCTTCGACGACACGTTCGACGGCTCCACCGGGGACCAGCTCTACGGGCTGCCCTTCCTGCGCGACATCTACGTGAAGTCCGAGCCCGAGGCGACGACGCGCGTCACTGTGCCGGTGCTGTGGGACAAAGAGACGGAGACCATCGTCTCCAACGAGAGCGCGGAGATCATCCGCATGTTCAACACGGCTTTCGATTCGATCACCGGCAGCTGCCGGGACTTCTACCCCGAGCACAAGCGCGACGAGATCGACGAGATCAACGCCCGCGTCTACGACACGGTGAACAACGGCGTCTACAAGGCCGGCTTCGCCACCAAGCAGGGCGCCTATGACAGCGCCGTCGGCCAGCTCTTCGAATCGCTCGACTGGCTGGAGGACATGCTGATGCAGAAGCGCTTCCTCACCGGCGACGACGTGACGGAGGCCGATATCCGGCTGCTCACCACGCTGCTGCGGTTCGATCCGGTTTACCACGGCCACTTCAAGTGCAACCGCCGCCGGCTCGTCGATTACCCGAACCTCTGGGGCTACACGCGCGATCTCTACCAGATGGACGGCGTGTCGAAGACGGTGCGGCCGGATCACTACATCCGCCATTACCACTACAGCCACGACACGATTAACCCCAACCGGATCATCCCCGTGGGGCCGGAGATCGACTACACCGCCCCGCCGGGCCGCGAGGGCCTCAGCCGGGGGCACTGAGCAAACCAGAAGCCGGAAGAATTTTAGACGATTTTTCCGGCTTCTCTGCCGCGGCCGGTTGACGCAGGCGTCACCCTGCGGTTGAAACTGTGTTGTCGCCTGCCACCGACGAATGCTGACTGACGAGGTTACCTCGATGACGCGAGTTTTTGCTGCTGCGCTCCTGTTCCTTTTTCTGACGATTATCGCAGCCGTCTTCGTTTCCGGCCCCGAGATCCATGCCGGTATGATCGCCGCCCCGCCCGACATCCCCGCCAGCAATCTCGTCACCTGAGCCGCGATTGGCGCCGCGGGCGCCGCGAATGGGCTTGCGGGCCGGGGCCTGGGCCGGCACATCCGCCTCATGACGAGCTGGATCACAATCTGCGACACCTGCAAGCGTGACGACTGGGCCGCGAGAGGCATGGGCGAGAGCGACGGAGAGCGCCTCGCCGGCCTCATCGAGCCGCGGGCCTCGGCCGCCGGCCTCGCGACGCGCCGCGTCTCCTGCACCATGGGCTGCGAGCGGGCCTGCAACGTGATCGTGCAGGGGGCCGGCAAGATCGGCTACTCCATCGGCACCTTCGAGCCGGGGGAAGAGGCGGCGGAGGCCATCGTCGGCTTCGCGGCGCTTCATGCCGAGAGCGAGACGGGGCAGGTGCCCTACAAGACATGGCCCGCCGGCGTGAAGGGCCACTTCGTCTCCCGCCAGCTGCCGGTGCCGGAGGCGCCGCCCGCCGAGGCGGAGAAGTGAACGAGAGAGACCATGGCGGCGGCCTCGACGCCGCCATCGCCCGCTGGGGCGGAGAGAGGGACGGCTGGCTGGATCTCTCGACCGGCATAAACCCGGTTCCCTATCCCTTGGGCGACATCTCCCCCGGCGCCTGGACAGCGCTCCCCGACAAGGCGGCCGCGGAGCGGCTGAAGGCGGCGGCGCGCAGCTTCTGGCAGGTGCCGGAGGGCGCGGGCGTGCTCGCCGCGCCCGGCGCCTCGGCGCTGATCGCGCGGCTGCCGGCGCTCTGGCCGAAGGGCCACGTGGAGATCGCGGAGCCGACCTACAACGAATGGCGCGCCGCCTTCGACGGCGCCGGCTGGGCGACCGGCCCCGGCGGGGCGACGGTGGCGGTGCACCCGAACAACCCCGACGGGCGGCTCGCCCCGCCCCCCGGCGCGGGCCTGACCATCTACGACGAGAGCTTCTGCGACGTGATGCCCGGGGCGAGCCACGTGGCGCGGGCCGGGGGCGACGTGCTGATCCTCAAGAGCTTCGGCAAGTTCTGGGGCCTCGCCGGCCTGCGCCTCGGCTTCCTGATCGGGGCGCCGGAGCCGCTCGCCCGGATGGCGGAGATGCTCGGCCCCTGGCCCGTCTCCGGCCCGGCGCTTGAGGTCGGCGCACGTGCGCTGGAGGATGCCGGCTGGGCGGAGGAGACGCGCGCCCGGCTCGCCGCGGATGCGGACCGGCTCGATGCGCTGATTCAGGGCGCCGGGGCGAGGGTCGCCGGCGGCACGACGCTCTTCCGGCTCTACGAGGTGGAGGAGGCGGCGGCGTGGCAGGAGCGGCTGGCGGAGCACCACGTCTGGAGCCGCGTCTTCCCCTATGCGCCGGGCTGGCTGCGCCTCGGCCTGCCGGCGCCGGAGCGCTGGGCGCAGCTCGAGGCGGCGCTGTGAGCGGGACGCGGAAACCATATGGTTTCCGCCTTCGATTTCCATATGGAAATCGATCCCCGGCATGAGCCTGCTCTCCGCCCTCGCCCTTGCCGCGGTACTCGACGCGGCCCTCGGCGAGCCCCGCTGGCTCTGGAGCCGCCTGCCGCACCCCGCCGTTCTCATGGGCCGCGCCGTCGCCGCCCTCGATGCGCGGCTGAACGCTGGCCCCCACCGCCGGGCGAAGGGGGTGCTGGCGCTCGCCCTGCTCCTTGCCGGGGCCATCGCCCTCGGTTTCGCCCTCGCCGCGCTGCCGGGGCGCTGGGCGGAGGTCATCGTGGGCGCCATGCTCCTCGCGCAGCGATCTTTGAGCGAGCACGTCGCCGCCGTGGCCACCGGCCTGCGCGCCGGGCTGGCGGAGGGGCGGGCGGCCGTGGCGCTCATCGTCTCCCGCGATACCGCCGGGATGGCGGCGCCGGCCGTGGCGCGGTCGGCCATCGAGAGCGGGGCGGAGAACTTCTCCGACGGGGTCGTGGCACCCGCGCTCTGGTTCGCGCTCGCCGGGCTGCCGGGGCTGATCGCCTACAAGGTGGTGAACACCGCCGATTCGATGATCGGCTACCGGACGCCCCGGCACGAGGCCTTCGGCTGGGCCGCCGCCCGGATGGACGACCTGCTCAACCTCGCGCCCGCCCGCCTCTCCGCCGTCCTGCTGCGCCCCCGCCTGACGGGCTGGGGCCCGCTCGTCGCCGATGCGCGGCGCCACCGCTCGCCGAATGCCGGCTGGCCGGAGGCGGCGATGGCCCGCGCCCTCGGCGTCGCCCTCGCCGGGCCGCGCAGCTACGATGGCGAGATGCGCGACTTTCCGTTCGTGAACGCCGGCGGGCGCAAGGAGATCGGCGCGGCGGAGGTGGAGGCGGCGGTGGGCCGGCTAAGGCTCGGCTGGGGCCTCGGGATGGTGCTGGTCGGCGCGGCGGCGGTGGCGCAGGCGCTCCTCTAGAGCGCCCGGTCGATCCGCGTCGACAGGTGGATCAGACTCTCCAGCGTCACCACGCCGTCGATCTCGCCGATATGGTCCAGTGCCTCGTCCAGCGCCAGCGGCGAGCGGACGCGCAGCTGGCAGCAGAAGTCGAAGCGCCCGGCGGTGGTGTAGACCCGCTCCACCGGCGTCAGCCGGCGCAGGCCCGCCAGCACCGCGCCCTGCGCGGAGGGGGTGATCTGGATGAGCACCGTCGCGCGGATCTCCCCCGGCAGCGCCCCGTCGCCGAGGCGCAACGTGTAGCCGGCGATCACGCCCTGCCGCTCCAGCCGGTCGAGCCGGGCCTGCACCGTCGTCCGCGCCAGCCCCAGCTTCTTGGCCAGCGCCGCCACCGGCAGGCGCGCGTTTTCGCCGAGAACGGCGATCAGGGCCCTGTCCTTGTCATCAAGATTGGTCATTAAGTCGACATTAACGGCGATGCGCCGAGAATCGAGAGCAATTCGAGCAGGGCGACACGTCGAACTGGCGGGGCCGCGGCGTATCTTCATGGGAAAGCCGCAAGGCTGAGCAGGCAGAGGACGGGTAGATGCTTCAGAAGGCAATTCTGGCAGAGCGGCCGCAGGACTGGCTGGTGGCGCATGGGGGCGAGATGCCGGTGCAGTTCTTCTGCCCGCCGGCGCTGGAGGCCAAGCATCGCGCCTTCCGCGAGGGCTTTCCGGGCGAGGTGACCTTCGCCGTGAAGTCCAACCCCGCCGAGGCGGTGCTGACCCAGCTTCATGCCGGCGGCATGGCGGGATTCGACGTCGCCTCGCCGGCGGAGATCGCGCTGATGCAGCGCCTCGCCCCCGGCGCGCACCTGCACTACCACAACCCCGTCCGCTCGCCCGGCGAGATCGCGCTGGCCAAGGCGGCCGGCGCCACCTCCTGGGCCGTGGACCGGCCGGGGGAGCTGGAGAAGCTGCTCGCCGCCGACCTGCCGCGCGAGGCGGAGTTCGCGGTGCGGCTCGACCTGCCGGTGGAGGGCGCCGCCTATGCCTTCTCCGCCAAGTTCGGCGCCGGGCCGGCCGAAGCGGCGAAGCTCATGCGCCGGGCCGCCTCCGCCGGGCGGCGCGTGTCGCTGACCTTCCATGTCGGCACGCAATGCGACGAGCCCTCCGCCTGGGCCGCCTATCTCGAGACGGCGGCGGAGCTGATGGAGGAGACGGGCATCCGCCTTGCCAGCGTCAACGTCGGCGGCGGCTTCCCCTCCGCCCGCAGCGGCGAGCCGGCCGAGCTGGCGCCGATCTTCGAGACCATCTCGTCCTTCGCGCCCCGCTTCCCCGGCGCCCGGCTGGTCTGCGAGCCGGGGCGTGGACTGGTGGCCGACGCCTTCGCCTATGCCGTGCGCATCAAGTCGCTCGACCGGGGCGACGCGATCCTGAACGACGGCATCTACGGGGGCTTGAGCGAGTTCGTCACCCTCGGCCTCTCCGCCTTCGAGGTGGTGGCCGGCGACGGGCGGGAGCTGTCGGAATCGCACCAGCCCCACCGGCTCTGGGGCCCCACCTGCGACAGCCTCGACCGGCTGCCGGGCGAGCCGCTGCTGCCGGCGGACGTGGAGGAGGGCGACTGGCTGCTCTTCTCGGCGATGGGCGCCTACCTCTACGGCGTCAACACCGCCTTCAACGGCTACGGGGCGTGGGACGAGGTCTCCGTCTCCTCGCTCGGCTGAGGGCCGGGCGGAAACCATATGGTTTCCGCCTTCGAATTCCATATGGAATTCGGCGCCCGGCGGCGGCGATTGCGCTCCCCCGGAACTGGGGGTAGGCCGGCTGACGAACCTCCGGCAGCGGCGTGAGCGATGAGCGGCCCCAGCAACAGATCGGTCTACGGGCGCGGCATCCGCGATGCGCTGCCCTTCGTGCTGGTCGTCGGGCCCTTCGCCTTCCTCTTCGCCGTCGTCTCGGCCGAGGCGGGGCTGAACCTGCTGGAGATCTTCTCCTTCTCCTTCATCGTGGTGGCCGGCGCCTCGCAGCTCGCGGCGCTGTCGGTACTGCAGGATAACGGCACGGCGCTGCTGGCGATCTTCGCCGGGCTGGCGGTGAACATGCGGATGGCGATGTACTCCGCCTCGCTCACCCCGTGGCTCGGCAGCCTGCCGCCCCTGCGCCGGATGTTCGCCGCCTACCTGATGATCGACCAGACCTACGCGCTCTCCATCACCCGCTACGAGCAGAGCCCGGAGTGGAGCCTGCGCACGAGGCTGGCCTATTACCTCGGCACCGCGACGACGATCATGCCGGTCTGGTACGTGACCACGACGGTCGGCGCCGTCACCGGGCAGAGCGTGCCGGAGAGCCTGGCGCTCGACTTCGCCATGCCCATCGCCTTCCTCGCCCTGATCGGGCCGGCGCTGCGGACGGCGGCACACGCCGCCGCCGCGCTCGTCTCGGTGGTCGCGTCGCTGCTCCTCGCCGGGCTGCCCTCCGGCTCCGGTCTGCTCATCGCCGCGCTTCTGGCGATGATGACCGGCGCGCAGGTGGAGCGGTGGATGGAGCGGCGCCGGGGGACGGCGGCATGATCGGCGGGCCGGTGCTCTGGGCGGTGATCGCGGCGCTGGGCGTGGGGACGTTCCTGATCCGCTATTCCTTCCTCGGCCTGATCGGCGACCGGAAGATGCCGGAATGGGTGCTGCGCCACCTGCGCTACACGCCCGTCGCCGTGCTGCCCGGCCTCGTGGCGCCGCTCGTGCTCTGGCCCGCCGCGACGGAGGGGGAGACGGATCCGGCCCGTCTCATAGCGGCGCTGGTGGCGCTGGGGGCCGGCTGGCTTGGGCGCTCGGCCGTCTGGGCGATGGTGGCGGGGGCGCTGGCGCTCTACGCCGGGCTGTGGCTGGAGGGCGCGGCCGGCTGGTAGGCGGGCCGGGCTTATTGCGCGGCGGCGGCGGCCTCGATCTCGTCCGAGGCGTCGAAGCCGGCCTCCGGCACGTATTCTTCCAGCTCGCGGAAGCGGTCGTTGTCGTCTTCTTCCCGGTACTCCGTGGTGACGACGCCGGGGACCTTCGCGAACTGTTCCTGCAGCCGCTCGGGGGAGAGCGTCTTGCGGATGAACTCCATCCCCGGCAGCTCCTGCAGGATACCGGCCGTGGCGCGGGCGCAGGCGGCCTTGGGCACCGGGCCGGCGGCGAGCGCCAGTTGCAGCGCCCGCTCGGCCACGGCATCGCTCACCACGAGGTCCTGCCGGATGACGTAGTAGGTCACCCGGGCATGGAAGGAGAGGTAGAGCTGCTCGATGGCCGGCGTGATGCCGAAGAAGACGTCGTTCCGCTCGGGGATCGTCTCGTGCTGGAAGGTGCCGGCCGGGTCGAAGATGACCCGCTGGCTGGCGTTGATCATCAGCCCGGTATGGGCGCCGCTGTCGTCGGAGGAGGCGCGTACCGTGAAGAGGGTGAGCTGCGCCGGCCCCGGATCGCGGTAGGCGACGCGGCGCACGAACTCCTCCGGGGCCCAGACAGGCTCCCCCGGCCCGCAGCCGGCGGCAACCAGCGGCAGGCCGATCAGGAAGGCGCGGCGATGCACCCGGCTCAGCCGGCGATCAGGGCGAGGAAGACCAGGGCGACGACGATGACGATCGCCCCGCGCGTCAGCATCTTCATGAAGCCGTCGAAGGTGGCTTCCTGCGTGGTGATGTCCATGTCGCCATGCTTGTGCTCGGCCATCTGATGTCTGCTCCTCGAAGCCAGGTTTGCCCGGCGATGCCTTAGCCGATCCGCCCGGGCGTGTCAGCCCCCGGATGGCCCGGCCCTGCCGCCCCTCTCCCGGCCTGACGGCCGGGCTCGGGTCCCCTCAGGCCCGGCGCCAGTGCCACGCCCCGTCCACCTCCTCGCGGAGGGCGTCGCCCCTCAGCCAGAGGTGGTTGAGGTGGGCCAGCGTCTCGCCGAGGGCGAGGGTGTACTGGTCGGCGGAGATCTCGCGCGAGAAGAGGACGGGGAAGCACTCGTGCCCCACCCGAGGCTCGGCGAGGAAGGCATGCAGCCGGGCGAGGGCGCCGGTGTGGTTGTCGGCCAGCTGGCGCAGGCGGAAGGGCAGGCCGCGGTAGGGCAGGCGGTGGCCGGGCAGGACGAGCTGCTCGGGCGTCGCGAAGGCGGAGAGCCGCGCGCAGCTTTCGAACCACTCGGCCAGCGGGTCCGCCTCCGGCTCGAACTGGTGGACGGAGATGTTGGGCGAGATGCGGGGGAGGAGCTGGTCGGACCCGATGACCAGCGCCTCGTCCTCCGCCCAGAAGGTCGCCTGCTCGGGCGCGTGGCCGTCGCCCATCCGCACCCGCCAATCGCGCCCGGCGAGGCGGATGACCTCGCCCTCCTGCAGGCGCCGGTAGCCGGCGGGCAGGGGGGCGACGACATCGGCGAAGTTGAAGGGCCGCGAGCCCTCGCGCGACGCGAGCTCCGCCGGGTCCATGCCGGCGCGGCGCCAGAAGGCGAAGGCCTCGGGCGGGGCCGCGTCCTCCTCGTCGAGGATCAGCATCCGGGAGAGCAGCCAGCCGGTGCGCGGCATCCACAGTTCCGCCCCCCGCGCCATGAGCCAGCCGGCGAGGCCGACATGATCGGGGTGGTGGTGGGTGACGATGACGCGGGCGACCGGCTTGCCGGAGAGAGGGCCGTCGAGCAGCGCCTGCAGGGCGGAGCGGCCCTTGGCCCAGTTGAGGCCGGTGTCGATGATCGTCCAGCTGTCGCCCTCGTCGGTGATGTAGATGTTGACGTGGTCGAGCTTCATCGGCAGCGGCAGCCGCGCCCAGTGGAGGCCCTCGGCCACCTGCCACATCTCGCCGGGCGCCGGCGCCGTGTCGAACGGGTGGGAGAGCTCGGTCATGCCAGCAACTCGTCTGCCGCCGGCAGGCCCGCCTCGCCAGCCTCGCGCACATGGGCGAGGAGGCCGGCATGCTCCGGCAGCATCCGGCGCAGGTAGAAGGCGGCGAGCGCCTGCCGCTCGGGCCCGCCATGGGCCGCCGCGCAGAGATGCGCCTGCCCGCCGAGAACGAGCGCGAAGGCCCGCAGGTAGGGCACCGCCACCTCGCCGCGCGCCGCCGGCTCCAGCGCCACGAGGTGCTCCGTCGCCTCACGGAGCGATTCGGCCGCCTGCCAGAGGTGATCGGCGAGCACCGGGCGCGTGGCACGGGCGCCCTCCGCCTCGGTGATGACGCTGTCGATCAGCGCGAAGGCCGCCTCGCCGCCATCCATCAGCTTGCGGCCGACGAGATCGAGCGCCTGGATGCCGTTGGTGCCCTCGTAGATCGCCGTCACGCGGACGTCGCGGGCGAGCTGGGCGGCGCCCGTCTCCTCGATGAAGCCCATGCCGCCATGCACCTGGATGCCCATCTGCGCGACCTCGCAGCCCGTGTCGGTGCCGAAGGCCTTGGCAATGGGGGTGAGGAGGGCGCCGCGCGCGGCCTGCGCCGCGTCGCCGGTGGCGCGAGCCATGTCGAGCGCGCCGGCGCACATCAGGGCGATGGCACGGGCGGCGAAGGTCTGCGCCTGCATTGTGGCGAGCATCCGGCGCACGTCGGCATGTTCGATGATCGTCCCCCGGCCGGAGGCGCGCCCCTGCTTGCGGTCGGAGGCATAGGCCATCGCCAGCTGCGTGGCCGCCTCGGCGACACCGATGCCTTGCGTGCCGACGCCAAGGCGGGCGTTGTTCATCATGGTGAACATCGCCGCCATGCCGCCATGCTCCGCCCCCACCAGCCAGCCGGTCGCGCCCTCGTAGGACATCACCGCGGTGGGGGAGCCGTGGAGGCCCAGCTTGTGCTCCAGCGAGACGACGCGGAGGGCGTTGGCCTCGCCGGGGGTGCCATCGTCCTGCGGCAGGTACTTCGGCACCATGAAGAGCGAGATGCCCTTGGTGCCCGAGGGGCCGTCCGGCAGGCGGGCGAGGACGAGGTGGCAGACATTCTCGGTGAAGTCGTTGTCACCCCATGTGATGTAGATCTTCTGGCCGGTGATGGCGTAGGTGCCGTCGCCCTTCGGCTCCGCCTTCGTTGTCAACGCGCCGACGTCGGAGCCGGCCTGCGGCTCCGTCAGGTTCATCGTGCCGATCCAGTCGCCGGAGGTGAGCTTGGGCAGGTAGAGCGCTTTGAGCTCGTCGGAGGCGTGATGCTCCAGCGCCTCGATCTGGCCCTGGCTCATCAAGGGGGCGAGCTGGAGGGCGAGGCAGCCGCCCGAGAACATTTCGTTGACGGCGGTGGCGAGGGTGAGCGGCAGGCCCATGCCGCCGGAGCTTTCCTCGGCGGAGATGCCGATCCAGCCGCCCTCGGCGATGGCCCGGAAGCCCTCGGCGAAACCCGGCGAGGTGCGCACGACGCCGTTCTCGAGCCGGGCGGGGTGCAGATCCCCCGGGCGCTGGAGGGGGGCGAGGACATCGGCGGCGAGGCGCCCGGCCTCGGTGAGGATCGCCTCCGCCGTGTCGCCGCCGGCCTCCGCGAAGCGCTCCGTTGCGGTGACCTTGGCGAACCCGGTCAGGTGGCCGAGGAGCAGGCGATAATCGTCGAGCGGCGGAACATAGGGCATGTGCGGGACCTCACTTCGCCGGTGAGGGTAGTCGGCAGGCTCCGAAGCGCAAACGCAAACGCGGCGTCACGGGGAGCGGAGGGTGGGGTGCTGTGCCCGACCGTCTGAAGCCGTGCCCTCAGCGAAACCTCACCGCTACGCCCCCCGCCCGGTGCGCGCCGAAGGCGCAGGGCGAGCGCCTGCCCGTCCCGGCGGGCTGGCGCTCTGGCGGGGCTTGGTGCTGAGCGGTGAGCGGGGAGGGGCTTGGCCGGCATAAAGCGCCCCGCGGCGAAGTCGGAGCGCCACCCCACGGGCAGGCGCTCGCCCTGCTCCCGTTGGGAGGGGGAGGAGAGGGGGCGCCGGGCCGAGCGGCGCCCCCTGTTCCCTCAGGGCCGCGCCAGAGGCCGCAGGGAGACGTCCGGCGCGATCTCGGTCGCCCGCCCCTCGATGGCGCGCACGCGCAACTGCTCCAGCTCGGATTGCGTCGGGCGGGAGCGGGGGCGGATGAACGGCTTCTCTCCGCGCAGGAGCGACAGGAAGCGCAGGGGCCCCGGTTGCGGCTCGCCCAGCCGCGCCTGGTAGACGGGCAGCGATTCGGCGACCCGCTGCACGTAGTTGCGTGTCTCGGTGAAGGGGATGTGCTCGATCCAGTCCACCACGTCGACGCCCGCCTCGGGGTCGCGCGGGTCTCCCCGTGCTTCCATCCACTGGCGGGGCCGCGAGGGGCCGGCGTTGTAGCCGGCGGCGATCATCACGGGGGAGGGGCCGAACTCCTCCTCCAGCCCCGCGAGGTAGGTGGAGCCGAGGCGGGCGTTGTACTGCCAGTCCTGCGTCAGCCGCTCGTACTCGTAGTCCAGCCCCTGGTTCACCGCCACTTCCCGGGCGGTGCCGGGCATGAGCTGCATCAGACCCTGCGCGCCCACCGGGGAGCCGACATACTGGTTGAACTCCGATTCCCGCCGCGCGATCGACAGCGCCAGCTCCGGCGCCACCGGCAGATCCATCCCCGTGAGCGGGTGGAGGGGAAAGTAGGCCTCGGGGATCAGGATGCCCCGCTCCGCCGCCACCTTGCCGAGGACGGTCAGCAGGTAGGGCCGCTCGTCCTCCTCCAGCAGCGCGGCGAACTGGCGCAGGCCGGCCTCGTCGAGGTCATTGGCCAGCCGCAGCGTGAAGAGCGCGCTCGTCACCCAGTCCTCCCCCGGCAGGAGGAGCTCCAGCGCCCGCCCCACCTCGGTGGAGAGGAAGGGCGCCCCCTCCCAGCCCGGCAGCTCCGTGCCGGCCAGCTCGGGCGACAGGGGCAGGCCCAGGGCCTCGGTGGCGAGGAGGCCGTAGTACGCCGTCTGGAACTCCGCCGCCGCCTGGTATTCCGCCGTCGACCCGGCGCCGTCGCCCGCCGCCTCCAGCGCCCGGCCGCGCCAGTAATGCCCGCGGGAGAGGGAGACCGGGCCGTCGACGCTGGCGAGGAAGGCGCGGAAATGCCCATCGGCGAGGGCGGGGTCATTCAAGTCGGTCAGCGCAATGAAGCCGGCGAGCCACTCCAGATCGGCATAGAGCGTCCCGTCCGCCTCGAGGTGGTGGCTGGAGGCGAGGTCATAGGCCTCCTGCGGGCGGCCGTCGCGCATCAGCCAGCGGGCGAGCGAGGCGCGCCAGCTCGCCCAGCGGAAGGGCTGGCCCAGCTCGGCGGCGCTGCCGGACTGGGCGCTCATGATGGCGATGGCCTGCGTGTAGTCGCCCTCGTCCGCCGCCCGGTTCATCCGGTCGACGGCGAGGCCGGGGTGGCCGGCGAGATCGGCGGGCACGGCGGCGATCTTCTCCGCCGCGTCGCCCTCGCCGCGGATCAGGGCGATTCGCGCCTCCGCCAGCGCCCGCTCGCTCTGAGAGAGGAACGGCAGCAGCCGCTCCGCATCGCGCGTGCGCCAGCGCCAGAGCATCGCCTCGACACGTGCCGGGTGCAGGGGCGTCAGCTCCTCGCCGAAGGACTGCAGGAGCGCCGCCTCCCCCTCCTCGTCGAGGCCGAGGCCGACCCAGCCCTCCATCAGCACCGCTTCGGCCTCGACACCCCGCCCCAGCGCGATCAGCGCCTCGGCGTAGCGGGCGACGCCCTCGCCCGTCTGCGGGGCCTCGTCGGCGAAATAGGCGGCGACCTCGGCAGGCTGGGTGCCGGGGCTGATCAGCCGCTCCCCCTCCGCCCGCAGCCTCTCGAGCCCGGGCCAGGTGGGGTGGGCGGCGAGGAAGGCGGGGTATTCGGGGAAGCTGGCCGTCCCCTCGCGCAGCCGCATCCAGGTGATCAGCGCCTCCGCCACCTCGCCATCGGGCCGGGCGAGGGCGGCGGCCACGTCCCATTGCTCGTCCCGCAGCGCGGGGACGGCAGACTGGAACGCCTCCTGCGCCGGCGCGAGGGCCGGCGGCAGGCAGAGGCAGGCTGTCAGGCAAAGCTGGCGCAACATGGGGGAGAACCGCTCGTTTTCCCCTGCCTAACGCGGGCGCCGCCGCGCGCAAAGTCACGAACTTGTCGGGTCGCGCAAAGCCGCGTAGGGTCCGCGCGATTTTTCAGGGGGGGACCCCGCAGCCGGAGAGAGGTGTACGCCATGTTCCATGGGTCGATTCCAGCCATGGTCACCCCCTTCAAGGGCGGCGAGGTCGACGTTAAGTCGCTGCGCGCGCTCGTCGACTGGCTGATCGCCGAGGGCAGCACCGGTCTTGTCCCCGTTGGCACCACCGGGGAAAGCCCGACGCTCACCCATGACGAGCATGACCTCGCCGTGAAGGTGGTGGTGGAGCAGGCGGCGGGGCGCGTCCCCGTGATCGCCGGCGCCGGCTCCAACAACACGGCGGAGACGGTGCGCCTCGTCAAGGCGGCGCAGGCCGCCGGCGCCGATGCGGCGCTGGTCGTGACCCCCTATTACAACCGCCCGACGCAGGCGGGGCTGATCGCCCATTTCACCGCCGCCGCCGATTGCGGGCTGCCGATCATCATCTACAACATCCCGCCCCGCTCGGTGGTGGACATGACGCCTGCCACGATGGCGGAGCTGGCGAAGCATGAGATGATCGTCGGCGTGAAGGATGCCACCGCCGATCTCTCCCGCGTGCCGAAGACGCGGCGCCTGTGCGGTGAGGATTTCATCCAGCTCTCGGGGGAGGACCCGACGGCCATCGGCTTCAACGCGCAGGGCGGGCGGGGCTGCATCTCCGTCACCGCCAACGTCGCCCCGCGCCTCTGCGCAGAGCTGCAGGCGAAGACGGCGGCCGGGGATTACGCCGGCGCGCTGGCCCTGCAGGACAAGCTCCAGCCCCTGCACGAGGCGATCTTCGCCGAGCCGGGGCTCGCGGGCGCCAAGCACGGGCTGTCGCTGCTCGGCCGCTGCACGGGGGAGGTGCGCTCCCCCCTCCTGCCGCCGTCGGAGCCGGTGCAGGCGCAGATCGCCGAGGCGATGCGCGGCGCCGGCCTGCTCTGAGGGCCTACCAGACGGCCCAGTGCCGGCCGAACCAGGCATGGCCGACGAAGTGCACGAAGGTCGCCGCGTAGACGAGCGCGCCGGCGAGGGCGAGCGCCCTCTGCCAGCGCGTCTCCAGCCGCCGCCAGATGACGACGAGGCAGGCAGCGAAGAGTACGCCCTCCAGCGAGCCGAAGAACCGCCCGTGATGGTCCGCGTCCCAGAAGGAGAAGGGCGCGTGCCACGCCCAGTCGGTCAACGGCCAGAAGTGGCGATGCGCGTCGCCAGCATGGAGCGGGAGGTCGAAGGCGATGTGCATGAGGGCGGAGGCCGAGAGCAGCGTCAGCCAGGGCCACTGCGTCAGCGCGCCGGCGGCGAGGGCGATCGCGTAGAGCGGGACGGAGTTGAAGATGTCCGCCGCGAGGTTCAGCGGCCCGCGAGCCCCCGGCAGCCCCCACATCAGGAAGTAGGCGATGTCCGGCAGGAGGGCCCCGAAGAGGATCACCCACCAGAGCCGGCGCGGCGGCGGCTTGCCGAGGAGCGCGAGGCTCAGCGCCATGTGGGCGGGCGTGTTCATGGGACTGGCGTAGGGGCCGGCGGGGCCGCGCGTCAAGCCGTGGCGGACGCGGGCGTGCCGGGCTGACGGCCGGCCTACGGGGCGGGCGTGGGAGCGCCCCACCGCTCACCACCCACCCAGCACCGACCCCCGTCGCGGAGGGCTCGTCATGCGCCCCCCTGTTCATCTGGCCCAAAATACCTCGGGGGTGTGGGGGCAGCGCCCCCACGCATCTCCACCTGCGCCCCACCCTCGCATCTTCACCCCATAATTGCGAATGGTTCTCATAATCATTGACAAGACCTGCGATCCTCCTACCTTGATCACAACCGAAGGAGCACAACCCCCGTGAGTCTCACCCGCCGCCGCCTGCTCGGCACTGCCGCCGCTGCCCTTGCCCTGCCCGCCGCCGCCCTGCCAAACGCCGCCCTCGCGCAGGACCCGCTCTCCGTCATCGCCACCACCGGGATGATCGGCGATGCCGCTGCCACGGTGGGCGGCGACGCCGTCTCCGCGTCTTCGCTGATGGGCCCGGGAGTGGATCCGCATTCCTACCGCGCCACCCGGTCGGACATTGTCTCCGTCGGGCGGGCGGAGCTGGTGCTCGTCCACGGCCTCTACCTCGAGGCGCAGATGGAGGCGTTCTTCGAGGATATCTCCCGCCGCACGCCGCTGACCCGCGTGGGTGAGGCCATTCCGCCCGAGATGCTGCTCGCGCACGAGACCTATGCCGACAAGTACGACCCGCATGTCTGGATGGCGCCCGGCCTCTGGCAGATCCCCATCGCCGCCGTGGCCGATGCTATCGCCGCCGCCCGCCCCGAGGCGGCGGAGGGCGTTGCGGCCCGGGCGGAGGCCTATATCGCCGAGGCGCAGGCGCTCGATGCCTACGGGGCGGAGGTCATGGCCACCATTCCCGCCGACCGGCGCGTGCTCGTCACGGCGCATGACGCTTTCCGCTACTTCGGGCGCGCCTACGGGATGGAGGTGCAGGGCATCCAGGGCATCTCCACCGAAAGCGAGGCCGGCCTAGCGCGCATCTCCGATCTGGTGGACCTGCTGGTGGAGCGGCAGATCGGCGCTGTTTTCGTGGAAAGCTCCGTCTCCGACCGCAACATCCGCGCCCTGATCGAGGGCGCGGCGTCGCGGGGGCACGAGGTGGTCATCGGCGGCGAGCTCTATTCCGACGCGATGGGCGCGGAGGGCACCTACGAGGGCACGTGGCTCGGCATGATCGATCACAACATCACCACCATCGCCCGCGCGCTGGGCGGCGCGGCGCCCGAGGGCGGGCGTCTGGGGCGGCTGTCATGAGCGTCGCCGACATCACCCCGGCGCTCTCGGTGCAGGGGCTCACCGTCTCCTACGGGCAGAAGCCGGCGGTCTTCGACGTCTCCGCCGCGTTCCGCCCGCGGGCGATGACGGCGATCATCGGGCCGAACGGGGCGGGCAAGTCGACGATGCTGAAGGCGGCGCTCGGCGTCGTGCCGCGCCTCTCCGGCGAGGTGCGCGTCTTCGGCCAGCCGCTGAGCGAGGCGCGGGCGCGCATCGCCTACGTGCCGCAGCGGGCCAGCGTCGACTGGGACTTCCCGACCAACGTGCGCGACGTGGTGCTGATGGGCCTCTACCGGAAGGTCGGCCTCCTCGGGCGCATCACCGGCGCCCACCGGCGGCTGGCGGACGAGTGCCTCGCCCGCGTCGGCATCGAGGGCTTCGCGGGGCGGCAGATCGGCCAGCTCTCCGGCGGGCAGCAGCAGCGGGTCTTCCTCGCCCGGGCGCTGGCGCAGGAGGCGGATCTCTACCTGCTCGACGAGCCCTTCGCCGGGGTGGATGCGGCGACGGAGCGGGCGATCATCGAGGTGCTCAAGGGGCTGAAGGCCGAGGGCAAGGCCGTCGTCGCCGTGCACCATGACCTCTCCACCGTCGGCGCCTATTTCGACGACGTCCTCCTCCTCAACGTCCGCCGCATCGCCGCCGGCCCGGTGGAGGCCGCTTTCACCGCCGAGAGCCTGCAAGCGACCTATGGCGGCCGGCTCGCCGGCGCGCATATCGACCAGCTGGGGCTCAGAAGCGCATGAGCCCCGTCCTCGAGGCGCTGCTGCTGCAGGCGGGCTACAACGCCGCGCTCGTCGCCATCGGCGCGGCGCTGCTCGGCTTCGCCGCCGGGGCCGCCGGCTCCTTCCTCTTCCTGCGCAAGCGGGCGCTCGTCTCCGACGCGCTGGCCCATGCCACGCTGCCGGGCATCGCGCTGGCCTTCATGATCATGGTCGCCCTCGGCGGCGAGGGGCGGGCGCTCGCCGGGCTGATGGCCGGCGCCGCTGTCTCCGCCGCGCTGGGGCTCCTCGCCGTCGAATGGCTGGCGAGCCGGACGCGGCTGCCGGAGGATGCGGCGATCGGCGCCGTCCTCTCCTCCCTCTTCGGGCTGGGCGTGGTGCTGCTCACCGTGATCCAGACGATGGAGCGGGGCCGACAGGCGGGGCTGGAGAGCTTCCTCCTCGGCTCCACCGCCGGGATGCTGCGGGTGGACGCGGTGGTGATCGGCCTCGGCGGGGCGGCGGCGGTGCTGGCCGTCTGGCTGCTCCGCCGGCCGATGACGCTGGTGGCGTTCGATCCCGGCTTCGCCGCGGCCTCCGGCCTCTCCGTCCGGCGAACGGATCTCGCCATGATGGCCATCGTGCTGCTCGTCACCGTCACGGGGCTGAAGCTCGTCGGCCTGATCCTCATCGTGGCGCTGCTCATCATCCCCGCGGTCACCGCCCGCTTCTGGACGGAGCGGGCCGGCGGTGTGATGTGGATCGCCGCCGGGATCGGCGGCGTCTCCGGCTATGTCGGCGCCGCCATCTCCGCCTCCGCCCCCGCGCTGCCGACGGGGCCGATCATCGTGCTGGTGGCGACAGGGCTCTTCGCCGCCTCGCTCCTCCTCGCGCCGGCCCGTGGGGTGGCGGCGGCGGTGGTGCGGCAGCGGCGCTTCCAGCGCCGGGTGCACCTGCGCCAGGGGCTGCTGGCGCTGGGCAAGGGCGAGCCGATCCACGACGCGCTCAGCCTGCGCCTCCTGCGCGCCGAGGGCCTGATCCGGGCCGACAGGGTGGCCACGCAGGCGGGCCGGGAGGCGGCGGAGGAGGTGGCGCGCGACGAGCGGCGCTGGGCCGTGGCACGGCAGGTCCACCAGGATGGAGGGCTGACCGGCCGCTATGACGGGCTGACGCCGATCACGGAGGTCTTCGCCCCCGACCAGGTGGCCGCCTTCGACAGGGAGATGTCGTGATGGGGGCAGAGTTCGTCCAGCTGTCGCTGACGCCGATCCTCATCGGCGTGCTCGCCGCCATCGCCTGCGCCTTGCCCGGCAACTTCCTCGTGCTGCGGCGACAGGCGCTGATCGGCGATGCCATCAGCCACGTCGTCCTGCCCGGCATCGTCGTCGCCTTCCTGATGACGGGGGCCATCGCCGCGGTGCCGATGCTGCTCGGCGCCGCCGGGGCGGCGCTCGTCGCCGTCGGCCTGATCGAGGCGATCCGCCGGCTCGGCAAGATCGAGCCGGGGGCGGCGATGGGCGTCGTCTTCACCGCGCTCTTCGCCGCCGGCGTGCTGATGCTGGAGCGGACGGATACCTCAGCCGTGCACCTCGACGTCGAGCACGCGCTGATGGGCAACCTCGAGTCGCTGATCTGGTTCTCCGCCGACGGCTGGGCCTCGCTCGTCGACCCCGCGGCGCTGGCGGAGCTGCCGCCGGAGCTGGGGCGCATGGCGATCACCTGCGCTATCGTGGCGGTGCTGACGCTCATCTTCTGGCGGCCGCTGAAGCTCTCCACCTTCGACGAGGGCTTCGCCCGCACGCTGGGCCTGCCGGTGGCGCTGATCGGCCTCGGCCTCGTCGCCACGGCGGCGCTGGCGGCGGTGGCGGCCTTCGACGCAGTGGGCTCGATCATCGTCATCGCCATGTTCATCTGCCCGCCCGCCGCGGCGCGGATGCTGACCAACCGCCTCGGCCGGCAGGTCGGCCTCTCCGCCCTCATCGCCGCCGGCTCCGCCATCGTCGGCTACGTCGCCGCCGGTTACGGTCCGATCTGGCTGGGGGGGGGCGATTCCGTCTCCGCCGCCGGGATGATCGCCGCCATCTCCGGCCTCGTCCTCGCCGCCGCGGCCCGCTTCGGCCCCTGCCGGCACCGGCTCGGCGCGGGGGCGGAGGCGGTGTGAGGGACAGGGTGACGCTGCGTCTGGCCCTCGCTGGCCGGAGGCTCTAAGAGGCGCGCCCATGACGCGCTTTCTCGCCTATGTCTCCATGTCGCTCGACGGGCGCATCGCCGACGCGGACGGCGGCACGGGCTGGCTGGCCGATCATGCCGGCGCGCCGGAGGAGGGGGATCGCGGCTACGCCGCCTTCCACGCCGCCGCCGATGCCGTGGTGATGGGCCGGCGCACGCATGACGACCTGCGCGGCACCGGCGGCCCCTGGCCCTACCGGGGCAAGCCCTGCTTCGTCACCACCTCGCGGATGCTCGACCCGGAGGGGGAGGATATCCTCCCCGTCCTGCCCGATTACGCCGGCCTGCGGGACCGGCTGACGGAGGGCGGCCACGACCGCGTCTGGGTTCTGGGCGGCGCGCAGACCCTCTCCGCCGCCGCGGCTGCCGGGATGCTGGACGAGCTGCGGCTCTTCATCCTGCCCGTGGTGCTGGGCGAGGGGCGGGCCCTGTTCGAGACGGGGACGCCCCCGGGAGCGCGGCTGATCGGCCACCGGCTCTGGCCCGGGGGCGTGGTGGAGCTGACGTATGGGCTGTCGGCCGGGGACGACTGAGGATTCCGGGACGAATCGCTTCCCGGCGCGGGGAGGACAATGAGCTGCTAGGTGGCACATTGTTCCGGCATCTGCGCGAATTCTAGCCGCTAGAGAGTGAGTGCCCGCCCGCGCCCGAGCAGCGGCACTGTGTCGCCGGCGCTTCGTTGCAGCCCTCAAACGTCGAACATTGTCGCCGCATCGCGGCAAGAGGCGCGCGGGAAGGCCCGTTGTTGCGTGCCTCGCCCCAAAGACGCAGCCGCTCGCCGGCGTGCCTTAGCTCACTCGACCCTTCCTGAATTTTCCTAGAATTGACGACAAATGCGAGCGAGTGCTTACGTCCGCTCACGGTGCCGGTCGCGCGTTGCCGAGCCTTCCGCGACCGCCGCCGCCACCGACGGGGCCCCGAGGGGCCGCGCCGCGTCGCAGAGGCTGGGGAAACGTCGCCGGCCAAAGCGCCATCGCTGACCGGCCCCGCCGAGAGCCGCCAGAGACACGTAACTTTCGATACCCGCGGGGCGCGATCCCGCGGCCCGTCGAGCATGACCCCGCCTTCGGGCGCCTCCTGGGAGGGACCACGTGAGTGACATTCTGCGGCCCGTCTACGCGGGCGAGACCGACCTCAATCTCCCCGCCGACGCCGCGCCGGCGCTGCCCGAGATGCCGCACCGGCTGTACCACGGGGTCTTCAAGCGTGCGCTCGACATCCTGCTCTGCCTCGTGGCGCTGCCGCCGGTGCTGCTGGTTGTCGGCCTGCTGGCCCTGATGATCCGCCGCGACGGCGGGCCGGCCTTCTACCTCCAGCCCCGGCTGGGGCGGGGCGGCACGGTCTTCCACATGATCAAGCTGCGCTCCATGGCGACCGACGCCGATGCCCAGCTCGCCGGCCTCCTCTCCCGCTCCGCCGCCGCGCGCGCCGAGTGGGAGGAGCGGCAGAAGCTCACCGACGATCCGCGCATCACCGCCGTGGGGCGCCTCATCCGCAAGACCTCCCTCGACGAGCTGCCGCAGCTCTTCAACGTGCTGAAGGGCGACATGTCGCTCGTCGGGCCTCGCCCCATGCTGCCCGCCCAGAAGGATCTCTACCCGGGGCAGGAGTACTTCCAGATGCGGCCGGGGATCACCGGGTTCTGGCAGATCTCCGTGCGCAACGACTCCAGCTTCCGCGAGCGGGCGCACTGGGACGGCGCCTACTTTCGCCGTGTCTCCCTCGTGACCGATCTCTGGGTGATGCTGCGCACCGTGCGCGTGGTCATGACGGGCACCGGCTGCTGAGCGCCGGCGGCCACGCCCTGCAAGGAGATGTCACCGCGGGGTCGCCGCGGTGTCACCATTTCCGCCCGGGCATGCTAGGAGCATCGCACCGAAGATGAGTGCCAAGGCCGGAACATATGCACGCGACGGGGGGCGCGGCTGATGCCGAACGCCCTCGCCCAGCTTGCGCTGCTCGCGTGGCCTGTCGCCTCCTTCCTGCTCTTCCGCAAGCTGCCGGCGGGGCGGGCTCTGATCGCCTCGCTGCTGATCGCCTACCTCCTCCTGCCGCCGCAGCCGGCGGGGGTGGACCTGCCGCTGCTGCCGCCGCTGACGAAGAACACGATCCCCTCGCTCGTCGCCTTTCTCCTCGTCCTGTCCATGCACCGCGTCGGCCTGCAGATCCTGCCGTCGAGCCTCGCCGGCCGCGTCCTCGTCGGCGCCTTCGTCTTCTCGCCGCTGGCGACGACGGTCACGAACCTCGAATGGGTGATCTGGGGGCCGGTGGTGCTGCCGGGGCTGGGCCTGCGCGATGCGCTCGCCTCCACCGTGCAGCAGCTGCTGATCCTGCTGCCCTTCCTGCTCGCCCGCGCCCTCCTCAGCCAGCCGGAGGACCAGCGGGACCTGCTGAAGGCGCTCGTCATCGCCGGGCTCGCCTACTCGCTGCCGATGCTGCTGGAGGTGCGCCTGTCGCCGCAGCTGAACATCTGGGTCTACGGCTTCTTCCAGCATTCCTTCGAGCAGATGATGCGGGGGGAGGGCTTCCGCCCCATCGTCTTCCTCTACCACGGGCTCTGGGCGGCCTTCTTCTGCATGACCTGCGTCGTCGCCGCCCTGACGCTGGCGAAGGAGGCGGAGGGGCAGGGCCGGGCCGTCTACCTCGGCGCGGCGCTCTACCTCTTCGCGGTGCTCGTCGCCTGCAAGTCGCTGGCCTCGCTCGTCTATGGCGTCCTCGCGGCGCCGCTCATCCTGCTCCTGCGGCCGCTCTGGCAGATCAACATCGCCGCGCTGCTCGCCTGCCTCGCGCTGCTCTACCCTGTCGCCAAGGGGCTGGATCTGGTGCCGCAGGAGGAGATCCTCGCCGCCGCCTCCTCCGCCAGCCATGACAGGGCGGCGAGCCTGAACTACCGCTTCGTCAACGAGGACATGATCCTGCAGCGGGCGGAGCAGAAGCCGCTCTTCGGCTGGGGCGGCTGGGGCCGCAACCTCGTGCGCGATCCCGATACCGGCGTGCAGCTCTCGGTGCCCGACGGGCAGTGGATCGTCACCCTCTCCACCTTCGGCTGGGTTGGCTTCCTCGCCGAGTTCGGGCTGCTGGTGCTGCCGGTCTTCATGCTCTGGCGCAAACGCATGGCCTCCGGCCCCGGCGCCGTGGCCACCATCGTCGGGCCGATCCTGCTGCTGCACGGCATCAACCTCGCCGACCTGATCCCCAACGCCACGCTCACCCCCGTCACCTGGCTGGTCGCCGGCGGGATGCTCGGCTATGCCGAGGGCTTCGTGCCCCAGCATCGGCCGGCCCCGGCGCCGCTGAAGACCGTCTTGTGAGGCTCTTCCCATGACACGACGCATCCTGCTCATCGCCGAGGCGGCCAATCCCGGATGGGTCTCCGTGCCCCTCGTCGGCTGGTCGCTGGCCGCCGCGCTGCGGGAGAGGGAGGATGCCCATCTCGTCACCCAGATCCGCAACCGCGACGCGGTGCTGCGCGCCGGCCTGCGGGAGGGCGAGGACGTCACCTTCATCGACAGCGAGGCGCTGATGCGCCCGGCGTGGAAGCTGGGGGAGAAGGTCGGCGGCAGCAACGGCAAGGGGTTCACGGCCCTGCAGGCGGTGAGCGCGCTGGCCTATCCCTATTTCGAGCGGCTGGTCTGGCAGGCCTTCGAGCAGCGCCTGCGGGGCGGCGAGTTCGCCCTCGTCCACCGCGTCACTCCCCTCTCCCCGGCGGTGCCCAGCCTCCTCGCCCGAAGGCTCGAGCGGATCGGGGTGCCCTTCGTCCTCGGCCCGATCAATGGCGGCGTCCCCTGGCCGAAGGGTTACGAGGCGGAGCGGCGGGCGGAGCGCGAGTGGCTGGCCCCCCTGCGCCCGCTGCACCGGCTCCTGCCCGGGCACCGCGCCACCTATGCCAGCGCCGCCGCCGTTCTCGCCGGCTCTCGCGTCGCTGCCGCCGGTGTCCCCGCGCCGGCGCGGGAGAGGACGATCTGGCTCCCCGAGAACGCCGTCGATCCCTCGCGTTTTCCGCCGAAGCCGCCGCGGGCCCCGGGCCCGCTGCGGGCGGTCTTCATCGGCCGGCTGGTGGCCTGCAAGGGCATGGAGATGGGCATCGCCGCGGCGGCGCCGCTGATCCGCGAGGGTCGGATGACGCTCGACATCATCGGCGACGGCCCGCTGCGCGCCGCGCTGGAGGAGGAGGCCGCCCGCCATGGCGCCAGCGACGGCATCACCTTCCACGGCTGGATGCCGCATGCCGAGGTCGCCGCCACCGCCGGCCGCGCCGATGCGCTCCTCTTCCCCTCCATCCGCGAGTTCGGCGGCGGCGTCGTGCTGGAGGCGATGGCCATGGGCCTCGCCCCGCTGGTGGTGGATTATGCCGGCCCGGCGGAGCTCGTGACCGAGGAGACCGGGTACAAGGTGCCCATCACGCCCCGAGAGACGCTGATCCCCGCCCTGCGCGCCGAGCTGACGCGGATGGTGGAGGCCCCGGCAGAGGTGGCGGAGAAGGGCCGCCGCGCCCGGGCCTGCGTCGAGGAGCACTACACATGGGCCGCCAAGGCCGCCTTCGTCTCCTCCGTCTACGACTGGGCGCTGGGCGAACGCGCCCGGCCCCCCGCCTTCACCCCGGCCGCGGAGCCTCGCGATGCGGCCTGAGCGCGTCCTCGCCCTCCTCCTTGCCCTCGCGCTCCTCGCCCTGCCGCTTCGCGCGCAGGAGGCGCCGGAGCAGCCGGTGCTCGGCATGGGGCTGAACGGCATCGCCGACTGGTCGACGGAGCTGCCCTTCATCGACCAGATGAAGAGCGCCCGCCCCTGGATCGGCCACCTGCCCGGCCAGTGGGGCGGCATGAGCTTCGACGAGCTGCGCGCCGGCGGCTACCTCACGCCCGAGGGCTGGCCCGCGCAGATCCCCGAGGGCATCGAGAAGCTGGAGACCTTCGTCCTGACCGACCTGCCGGTGGAGACGCGCGTCGCTGCCGGCATCTACCTGGTGGAGTGGGAGGGCGAGGGCCGCCTGCAGATCGGCGGCTCCGCCCGCGACGTGCGCGTCGGCGTCAACACCGCCCGCTTCCGCTTCGCGCCTGGCGAGGGGCCGGTCGGCATCGCGATCACCGAGACGGACCCGGCCGACCCGATCCGCGACATCTCCGTCGTCCGCGAGGATCTGCAGCCGCTCCACGAGCTGGGCCTGATCTATGACCCGGATTTCGTCGCCCTCGTCGGCCAGTTCCGTGTCCTCCGGTTCATGGACTGGATGAAGACCAACGGCTCCACCCAGCAGCAGGTGGCGGATCGCCCCCGCCTCTCCGATTTCTCCTGGGCCTGGCGCGGCATCCCGGCGGAGGCGATCGTGACGCTCGGCAACGCCGCCGGCACCGACATCTGGGTGACCATGCCGCACCTCGCCAGCGACGACTACGTCGCCCTCTTCGCATCTTATGTCGAAGAGGCGCTGGACCCGCGGCTCAAGGTCTATGCCGAGTATTCCAACGAGCTGTGGAATTTCATCTTCCCGCAGACGCAATGGGCGCAGGCGCAGGCGGCGGAGCGCTGGGGCGAGGCGGCGGGCGACGGCTGGATGCAGGTCGCCGGCCTCCGCGCCGCCGAGGTGGCCGGCATCTGGGCGAAGGCCTTCGTGGAGAGCCCGGATCGCCTCGTCCGCGTCGTCGCCGTCCACACCGGCTGGCCGGGGCTCGAGGCGGCGCTGCTGGAGGCCCCCCTCGCCGTCGCCGACGGCGCCGCGCCCCCGCACGAGAGCTTCGACGCCTACGCCGTCACCGGCTACTTCGGCCATGACATCGGCAGCGAGGAGAGGGCGGAGGAGGTGCGCAGCTGGGCGACAGCCACCGACGGCTTCGCCCGCGCCGCCGCCGCGCTCCGCGCCGGCTCCTTCGCCGGACTGCTGGAGGAGCTCTGGCCCTACCATGCCGCCAGGGCCGCCGAGTACGGGCTGGAGCTGGTGGCCTACGAGGGCGGCACGCATGTCGCGGCGCAGGGGGCGCTGCTGGAGGACGAGGCCGTCACCGACTTCTTCACCGCCTTCAACTACTCGCCCGAGATGGCGGGCCTCTACGAGGAGATGTTCGCCGCCTGGGCCGCGCTCGGCGCCGGCCCCTTCCTGCACTTCGTCGACGTGGCCCCGCCCAGCAAGTGGGGCTCCTGGGGCGCGCTGCGCTGGCGGGGCGACGACAATCCCCGCTGGCAGGCGCTGCGCGCCGTCAACGCCTCCGGCACCGGCGCCCCCCGCCCCGCCGGCACCTTCGCTGCCGGCCGCTACCTCGTCGGCACCGCCGCCGGCGAGCGGCTGGAGGGGTCGGGGGAGGAGGACGTGCTGGTCGGCCGGGAGGGCGACGACCTGCTCGTGCCCGGCGGCGCCCCGGCTTCGGGGCAGGACGCCGTGCATGGCGGCCCGGGTGACGACGTGCTCCTGCTGCCCGGCGGGCCGGAGGACTGGGCGCAGGACGGGGCGGAGGGCCTCGTCATCCTCACTTCGCCGGCGCATGGCACCATCCGCGCCGCCGCCATCGAGCGGCTGCGCTTCGCGGAGGGCGGCGAGCGCGCGATCCCCCCGTAAGAGCCCAATTCCGGCCGCGTTTCGCGGCTTTCTCGCGCGAGTACCGCGCCGGGCGACGCGCCCGGCCGGGCGCACCCCGGCCCCCGCAGGTTCGAAAGAGGCATGGACGGCATCAGCATCATCATCCCGGCGAACAACGAGGCGGGCCGCATCGGCCCCTGCCTCGCCGCGCTCGCCGCGTCGGCGCCCGTCGCCGGCGCCGTGGAGATCATCGTCTCCGCCAATGCCTGCCGCGACGCGACCGTGGCGGAGGCAGAGGCCGCCCGCCCCGCCATCGAGGCCCGGGGCTGGCGGCTGGCGCTCATCGACCGGGCGGAGCCCGGCAAGCCCGGCGCGCTCAACGCCGGCGACGCCGCCGCGCGCCTGCCTGCCCGGCTCTACCTCGATGCCGACGTCACCGTCTCGCCGCCGCTCCTCGCCCGCATAACGGCCCTCCTCTCGCGCCCCGAGCCCGCCTACGCCTCCGGCCGGCTGCAGATGGAGGCCGGCGGCCCCGTCCCCCGCGCCTATGCCCGCACCTGGGCCCGGGTGCCCTTCATGGCCCGCGGTGTGCCGGGCGCCGGCCTCTTCGCCGTCAATGCCGCCGGCCGCGCCCGCTGGGGCACCTGGCCGGAGATCATCGCCGACGACATCTTCGCGCGCCTCCAGTTCGCCCCCGCTGAGCGCCACCTCGCCGACGCCCCCTATCGCTGGCCGCTGGCGCCAGACTGGCGCAGCCTCGTCCGGGTCCGTCGCCGGCAGGATGCCGGGGTGCGCGAGATCGCCGCCCGCTACCCCGAGCTGGCGGCCAACGAGGACAAGCTCCCCCTCGGCCTCGCCGCGGCCCTCCGCCTCGCCGCCCGCGACCCGCTGTCGATGGGCGTCTATTCCGCCGTCGCCCTCGCCACCCGCACCCGCCCCTCCACCGGCTGGACCCGCAGCCGATGAGCCCTCTCACGCTCTCCCCCCTCCGGCGTCCGGATCGCCCCTCCACGCCCGCCACCCGCCCGCCTCGTCTTTGGTCCAAAAAATCCTCGGGGGGGCTGCCAACGGCAGCGGGGGGCAGACAGCCCCCCTCCGCCGCCTCCCGCCCCGCGCTGCCGCCTGCCCAAACGAGCTTCCCCGCATGACCGCCTTCGTCCGCCTCTTCCGTGGCACCTCGCTGATGCAGCGGGCCGCGCGCACCTCGGTGCAGACGCTCTTCGCCTATGCCGGCGGGCAGGGGCTGCGGCTGGCGTCGAACCTGATCCTCACGCGCCTGCTCTTCCCCGAGGCCTTCGGCGTCATGGCGATGGTCACCGTCATCGTCTCCGGCCTGCTGCAATTCTCCGATCTCGGCTCCGGCCCCGCGATCATGCAGTCCAAGCGTGGCGACGACCCCGACTTCCTCGACACGGCCTGGACGATCCACATCGGCCGCGGTGTCCTGCTCTGGCTCGCCGCCTGCGGGCTGGCCTGGCCGGCGGCGCTCTATTTCGGCGAGCCGGATCTCGCCAAATACCTGCCCGTCGCCGCGATGTCGCTGATCCTCGCCGGCTTCAACCCGACGCGGATGGAGCAGGCGGGGCGGCACATGCAGGTGGGCCGGGTCATGGCGATCGAGCTCGGCGCGCAGACGACGGGGATCGTCGTCGCCGTCGGGCTCGCCGCGCTCACCGGCTCCGTCTGGTCGCTCGTCGCCTCCAACCTCGTCGCGGCGCTCGCGATGCTCTGCGGGCTGACCTTCTTCCTGCCCGGCCACCGCAACCGCCTGAGGCTGGACAGGACGGCGACGGCGGAGCTCGTCCATTTCGGCAAGTGGATCTTCCTGTCCACCGTCGCCGGCTTCGCCGTGCACCAGGCCGACAAGCTGGTGCTGGGCAAGGGGCTCTCGACCCATGACTTCGGCCTCTACAACATCGGCTACTTCCTCGCCTCCTTCCCGCTGCTGCTGGCCTCCACCGTCGCGCGGCGCATCATGATCCCCCTCTACCGCGACAGCCCGCCCGCCGCCTCGGCGGAGAACTTCGCTCGCATCGCCCGCGCCCGCTTCGCGCTGACCGGCGCGATGGCCGGCGCGTCGCTGTTGCTGGCCGCCATCGCGCCGCCGCTGGTGACGCTGCTCTACGACGTGCGCTACGCCTCGGCGGGGGATGTCACGGCGCTGATGGCGGTGATGCAGGTGCCGGCGATCATCGTCATCACCTACGATCAGGCGGCGCTGGCGGGGGGCGACTCGCGCCGCTTCTTCGTGCTCACCGCCGCCCGCGCCGCTTTGATGATCGCGGGCCTCTCGCTCGGCTTCGCCGCCGGCGGGCTCTTCGGGGCGCTGGTCGGCTTCGGCCTTGCCCACCTCGCGGCATGGCCGGTGGTGGCGTGGCTCGCGCGCGCGCATGGCGCGTGGGACGCGCGCCACGACCTTCTCGGCCTTGCCTGCTGGTTGATCGCGGGTGCCGCAATTCTCATCTGGCGCTGGCCACAGATCGGTGAATTGCGCGTCCTCGCGCCTTGATCGGAAATTATGTCAAATCTGTCCCAAATTCGCCCCATTGCACTGGCAGACATGGGGGAGGGAAAGGGTTGCTGCTGCCATGACTGAGTCCCAACCAAGCGATATTGCCATCGTCGGCATGGCTGCGCGCCTGCCCGGCGCCGCGACGCTGGGCGAGTTCTGGGCCAACCTCTCCGCCGGCCTCTCCTCCATCCGCCGCTTCTCCGAGGCCGAGCTTCTGGCCGCCGGCGAGCGGCCGGAGATGATCGCGCGGCCCGATTACGTGCCCTTCGGCGCCCCGCTCGAGGGGTTCGACCAGTTCGACGCGGAGTTCTTCGGCCTCTCCCCCAAGGAGGCCGCGGTGATGGACCCGCAGCACCGCCTCTTCCTAGAAGTGGCGTGGGAGGCGCTGGAGACGGCCGGCCACCCGCCCGAGGGGCTGGGGCCCGTCGGTGTCTTCGCCGGCTCCGGCCAGCCGAGCTATTATTGGGAGAATGTGCTCACCAACGCCGCGCTCGCGCGCGAGACGGGGAGGTTCCTTCTCCGCCACACGGGCAACGACAAGGATTTCCTCTCCACCCGCCTCTCCCATGTGCTCGATCTCAAGGGGCCGAGCGTCAACCTGCAGACGGCCTGCTCCACCTCGCTCGTCGCGACGCATTACGCGTCGCAGGCGCTGCTCCTCGGCGAGTGCGACCTGGCGCTGGCCGGCGGCGTGACGGTCGAGCTGCCGCAGGGGCGGGGCTACATCTACCGCGAGGGGGAGGTGCTCTCCCCCGACGGCGCCTGCCATGCCTTCGACCACCGGGCGCAGGGCACCGTCTTCGGCTCCGGCGCCGCCGTCCTCGCGCTGCGCCGGCGGGAGGACGCGCTGGCGGACGGGGATACCATCTGGGCCGTCATCAAGGGCAGCGCCATCAACAACGACGGCGCCGCCAAGGCCGGCTACCTCGCGCCCAGCGTCGAGGGGCAGGCCGCCGTGGTGCGCGAGGCGCAGGCCATGGCCGGCGTGCGGCCGGAGAGCATCGGCTATGTCGAGTGCCACGGCACCGGCACCTATCTCGGCGATCCGATCGAGGTCGCCGGGCTGGCGGAGGCTTTCGGCCCTACCGGCGGCACCACGCTGCTCGGCTCGCTGAAGACGAACATCGGCCATCTCGATACCGCCGCCGGCGCCGCCAGCCTCATCAAGACGGCGCTGGCGCTGCACCAGCACCAGATCCCGCCGTCGCTCGGCTACGAGGCGCCCAACCCGGCCATCGGCTTCGAGGGCACGCCCTTCCGCGTCGCCGACCGCCTGAGCGACTGGCCGCAGACGGGCGGGCCGCACCGCGCCGGGGTCACCTCGCTCGGCGTCGGCGGCACCAATGCCCATCTCGTGCTGGAGGAGGCCCCGGCCGTCGCCGAGGGGGGGGAGACCGGCTGGCCCTTCCTGCCGCTCGTCCTCTCCGCCCGCTCGAATGCCGCGCTCGATGACGCCTCCGCCCGCCTCGCCGCGCATCTGCGCGCGGCGCCGCACCAGTCCCTGGCAGACATCGCCTTCACCCTGAAGGAGGGCCGCCGCGCCTTCGAGAAGCGCCGTGTCGTCGTGGCGGGGAGCCACGAGGAGGCGGCGGCGCTGCTGGAGGCGGGGGACCGCGCCCGCGTCTATACCCACACCGCCGTGCCGGGCGCCGCGAAGCCCGTCTTCATGTTCCCCGGCGGCGGCTCGCAGAGTGTGGCCATGGGCCGCGACCTCTACGAGACGGAGCCGGTCTTCGCCGACTGGATGGATCGCGGCCTCGCCCTGATCGAGCGGGACGAGCCCCGCATCCGCGAGATCTGGCTGGGCACGCACCCCGAGGCGCAGAGCCTTCTGCGCAAGCCCTCCCTGCAGCTGCCGCTGATCTTCACCACCGAGATCGCGCTGGCGCGGCTCTGGATGGGCTGGGGCGTGACGCCCGACGCGCTCATCGGCCATTCCGTAGGCGAGAACGTCGCCGCCTGCCTCGCCGGCGTCTTCTCCTACGAGGATGCTCACGGCCTCGTCTCCCTCCGCGGGCGGCTGATGGATGGCGTGGCGCCGGGGGGCATGCTCTCCGTCAACCTGCCCGCCGAGGCGCTGGGGGAGATGCTGGGCGGCGAGCTCGACATCGCCGCCATCAACGGCGCCGACCTCACCGTCGCCTCCGGCCCCGCCGCCGCGCTGGCGAAGCTGGAGGCGCGGCTCTCCGCCCGGGGCGTCGAGTACCGCCGGATCGGCATCGACATTGCCGCGCACAGCCGGCTGCTTGAACCGGTGCTGGGCG
The DNA here is from genome assembly GCF_012070395.1 of Pseudoroseicyclus tamaricis. Classification (GTDB taxonomy): domain Bacteria; phylum Pseudomonadota; class Alphaproteobacteria; order Rhodobacterales; family Rhodobacteraceae; genus Pseudoroseicyclus_A; species Pseudoroseicyclus_A tamaricis. The sequence goes on from NZ_JAAFYS010000001.1 coordinate 135,905, forward strand.
ACTTCCGCGCCTACCTCGCCTCGATAGAGCTGAACGCGCCGCAGATCCCCGTCATCTCCAACCGCACCGCCCTCCCCCTGACGGAGGAGGAGGCGCAGAGCCCCGACTACTGGGTCTCTCACCTGCGCGAGGCGGTGCGCTTCCATGACGGGTTGAGCCACCTGGGGGAGGATCCCTCCCACATCTTCATCCAGGTCGGGCCGGGGCGGGGGATCGCCCAGCTCGCCGGGCAGCATCGCGGCATCGGCGCGGGCCGCGTCACCGGTACCCTGCCGGAGGCGGAGGGGCCGGAGGATCGGCACTTTCTCACCATGCTCGCCCGCGTCTGGGCGATGGGCGGAGAGATCGACTGGCAGCAGGTCTGGGGGGACGAGCCCCGCCGCCGCCTGCCGCTGCCGACCTATCCCTGGCAGCACCAGCGCTACTTCATCGAGCCGGGCCAGAGGGCGGACGAGACGCCCGCCCTGCCGATGCGCGAGGCCGAGACGGCCAAGTGGGGCTGGCAGCCCGCGTGGCGCCCCGACTACGCCCCCTGCGAGGCGGACCTGTCGGATCTCTCCACCCTGCTGCCCACCCGCTTCCTGCTCTTCGCCGACGAGGCGGGGCTGGCCGAGGGGCTGGCGGCGCGGCTGCGCGCCGGGGGCCACCCCACCTGCCTCGTCCATCCCGGCGACGCCTTCGCAGAGCGGGAGGATGGCGACTTCACCCTCGCCCCCGAGCGGGGACGGGAGGGGTACGACGCGCTCCTCGCCCGCCTCGCCGAGCGCGGCGAGCGGCCCGAGCGGATCGGGCACTTCTGGCTGGTGACGGAGGGCGAGCGCTTCCGCCCCGGCTCCTCCTTCTTCCACCGCGTGCAGGAGCAGGGCTTCTGGAGCCTCTTCCACCTCGCCCAGGCGCTGGCGGAGGAGGGGAGCGAGGCCCACCTGATGACCTTCACCACCGGCGCCGCCGCCGCGCCGGGGGAGAGTGTCGCCCAGCCCGCCAAGGCCACAGTATTCGGCCCCGCCCGTGTCATCCCGCGCGAGATGGCGGTGACCTCCGCCACCGTCGATCTGGCGCTGCCCCGCCGCAAGGCCGACCGCCCGGCGCTGGAGGCGCGGCTGCTCGAAGAGCTCTTCGCCGAGCCGCAGAGTGCCGAGGCCGTGCTGCGCGGCGAGCGCCGCTGGCGGCGCGCCTGGCGCCCGGCGCCGCTCGGCGAGGCGGCGGAGCTGCCTCGGGGCGCCCACGTCCTCGTCACCGGCGGGCTCGGCGGCATGGGGCTGACGCTGGCGGAGGCGATGATGCGCCGCCACGGCGCCCGCGTGACGCTGATTTCCCGAAGCGCGCTGCCCGACCGGGCGGAGTGGCCGGCGATCCTGCGCAATGCTTCCCCGACCGACCGGCTCGCCCGCCGCCTGCGCCGCATCGAGGCGCTGGAGGCGCTGGGCGAGGTGGCCCACATCGCCGCCGACGTCGCCAATCTGGAGGACATGCGCGCCGCCCGGGCGGAGGCAGAGGGCCGCTTCGGCCCCGTCACCACCGTGCTCCACGCCGCCGGCGTCATGGACGACGCGCCCATCGCCGCCAAGTCCCCCTTGGCGGTGGAGGAGGTGCTGGCGCCCAAGCTGCACGGCGCCGACGTGCTCCGCGCGCTCTTCAAGCCCGGAGAGCTGGGCCGGCTGATCCTCTGCGCCTCCACCTCCGCTGCCATCGGGCCGGCGGGGCAGGCGGATTACGCCGCCGCCAACGCCTATCTCGACGCGCTCGCCGCCTCCGGCGCCTTCGGGGCGACCAAGGTGACGGCCATCGACTGGGGCATCTGGCAGGGCACAGGCATGGCGGCCGAGAGCATGGCCGCCCGCACGCCCGCCCCGGCGCCCGAGGCGCCGGCGGGCCAGCCGCTCCTGACCACCGCCACCTTCGATGCCGCCGGCCACCGCCGCTTCACCGGTGCCTGGACGGCCCGCCACTGGGCGCTGGGCGAGCACCGCACCGCCACCGGCGAGGCGCTCCTGCCCGGCACCGGCTACCTGGAGCTGGCGGCGGAGGCGCTGGCGGCGCAGGGCGAGCACGGGCCCTACGAGCTGGCGGATCTCACCTTCCTCGCCCCCCTCCGCGTGCCGGACGAGGGCGAGACGCGCGTCGCCGTCACGCTGCGCCGCTCCGATGCCGGCTATGCCTTCGCCGTCGAGAGCGCGCTGCCGGGCGGCGGCTTCGCGCCCAATGCCGAGGGCGAGATCGCCCTGCTGCCCATGAGCGCGCCGCCGCCGCTCGACATCCCCGCGCTGGAGGCCGCCCTGCCGGCGCCGGAGCGGGCGCCCGTCGGCAGCCACCTGCCCTCCCCGCAGGCCGCCAACCTCCGCTTCGGCCCCCGCTGGGATGCGGTGACGGAGCGGCGGATGGGGCAGGGCGAGGGCCTCGCCCGCCTGCGCCTGCCCCCCGCCGCCCGCGCCGACAGCGCCTATGCCCTGCATCCAGCGCTGATGGACATGGCCACCGGCTGGGCGGTGGACCTCGCCCCCGGCTTCGACGGCTCGGCGCTCTGGGTGCCCGTCTCCTACGACAGCGTCCGCGTCCACGACCCCCTGCCGGCGGAGCTCGTCTCCCATGTCCGCCTCGCGGCCGGCGGAGACGACTCCGCCCGCTTCGACATCACCCTCGCCGCGCCCGACGGCGCCGTGGCGGTGGAGATCGAAGGTTTCTCCATGCGCCGCCTCGCCGGCGGCTTCCGCTTCCCCGCCCCGGTGCCGGAGACGAGCGCCGGCCCCGCCCCGCTCTCGCCGGGGGAGGAGCGGCTGCGCCACATGCTCTCCCAGGGCATCCGGCCGGAGGAGGGGGCGGAGCTGTTCTTCCGCGCCCTCGGCACCGGCGCGCCGCAGATCGCCGTCTCCTCCATGCCGCTGCCCGCGCTCATCGCGGCGGCGGCGCGTCAGGAGGCGCCCGAGGCGTCGCAGGCCTTCGCCCGGCCCTCGCTGGAGAGTGACTTCGCCGCCCCCGAGACGGAGGTGGAGAAGCGCCTCGCCGCCATGTGGCGCGAGCTGCTGGGCATCGAGGAGGTGGGCGTCGACGACGGCTTCTTCGATCTCGGCGGCCACTCGCTGATCGCCGTCCGCCTCTTCGCGCAGATCCGCAAGGCCTTCGCGGTGGACATGGCCATGTCCGTCCTCTTCGAGGCGCCGACGATCCGCGGCCTCTCTGCCCTCATCGAGGCGAAGACCGGCCCCGCGCCGGCCGAGGCGGCGGAGGAGGAGGCGCCAAAGCCCCGCCGCCGCTTCACCCATATCGTGCCGATGCACGAGGGCGAGGGCGGGGCGAAGACGCCGTTCTTCCTCGTCGCCGGCATGTTCGGCAACGTGCTGAACCTGCGCCACCTCGCGCAGCTCCTCGGCGCCGACCGGCCCTTCTATGGGCTGCAGGCGAAGGGCCTGATGGGCGACGATGCGCCGCACGAGACGATCGGCGAGGCCGCCACGGCGATGATCGCGGAGATGCGCGCCCTGCAGCCGCGGGGGCCCTACATGGTCGGCGGCTTCTCCGGCGGCGGGCTGACGGCCTACGAGATCGCCCAGCAGCTCACCGCGGCGGGGGAGGAGGTCTCGTCCCTCGTCCTCCTCGACACGCCGCTGCCGCAGCGCACGCCGCTCACCCGGCGCGACCGCGCCATGATCCAGTGGCTGGAGCTGAAGGGGCAGGGGCCGCTCTACCCCGTCCGCTGGGCCTCCCGCCGCGTGGCGTGGGAATTCGAGAAGCGCCGCCCGCGCGAGGACAATGGCCAGGGCTTCCACAACGCCGCCATCGAGGCCGCCTTCCTGCGCGCCGCCGCCGCCTGGCGGCCGGCCCCGTGGGAGGGGCCGATGGCGCTCTTCCGCCCCGCGCTCACCGGCAAGTGGCAGGTCGCCCCCGGCCGCCTCGTCAGCCACGAGCGCGCCTACGTGACAGAAGACAACGGCTGGCGCCCCATGGTGCCGCGACTGGAGGTGTTCGAAGTGCCCGGTGACCACGATTCGATGGTGCTCGAACCCAACGTGCGCGTCCTCGCCGCCCGCATGGCGCGCGTCGTCGCTGCCGCCGAGCAGCCCGCCCGGGCCCGCCGGCGCGCCTGGCCCGTCGGAGAGGCAGCGGAATGAGCCCGTTCATCCACGTCCTCATCCTCAACTGGCGCAGCCCGGAGATGACGCTCCGCGCGATGGAGGCGACGCTGGCCGAGATGGAGGGGCTCGACGGCTTCGTCACCCTCCTCGACAACGACAGCCAGGATGGCTCCTTCGAGCGGCTGCTGACGGCCACCTTCGATTTGCCGCGCGTGCGCGTCGTGCAGACGGGGCACAACGGCGGCTTCGGCGCCGGCAACAACCACGGCATCCTGACGCCGCTCCCCAGCCGGCCGAAGGTGGATTACTGGTACATCCAGAACTCCGACAGCTTCCCGAAGCCCGGCGCCATCCGCACGCTGGTGAAGTATCTCGAGGCGCAGCCGCGCGTCGGCATCGCCGGGTCGCAGCTGGTGGACGAGGAGGGGGTGCCCCAGCAGACGCAGTTCCGCTTCCCCTCCATCCTCTCCGAGTTGGAGGGCGCCGCCCGCACCGGGCCGATCAGCCGGCTCCTCAGCCGTCACGCCGTGCCCTTCCCGCTTCTCAGGGAAGACCAGCCGGTCGACTGGCTCGCCGGCGCCTCGATGCTGATCCGCGCCAGCCTGCTGGAGAGCATCGGTCTCTTCGACGAGCGCTTCTTCCTCTATTTCGAGGAGACGGACCTTTGCCGCCGCGCCCGCCTCGCCGGGTTCGAGACGCATTTCGTCAAGGCCTCCGTGGTCACCCACGGCGGCTCCGTCTCCACCGGCATGCAGGAATGGACGCGGGTGCCGGAGTACTGGTTCGATTCCCGCCTGCACTACTTCGCCAAAAACCACGGGCCGCTCTACGCCGCCGGCGCCACGGCGGCGCATGTGGCGGGCGGGCTGATCCACCGGCTGCGCTGCCTCGTCACCGGCAAGGCCCCGGCCGATCCGCCGGGCTTCTTACGCCACCTGATCCGCCACGACCTGTCCGCCCTGCTCCCCGCCGCCGCCAGAGAGAGACGCAATGCCAAGAACGTTCCTGCTCATCGGTGACGCCGCCCTGACGGCGGAATGCGCGCGCGAGATCACGGCGGCCGGCCACGCGCTCACTGCCGTCGTGACCACCCATGCCGCCCTCGCCGAGTGGGCGGCGGAGGCCGGCGTGCCGGTCGTGGCGCCCGGTCCCGGGCTCGCGGAGCGGCTGGCGGGGCGGGAGGCCGACTGGCTCCTCTCCGCCGCCAACCTGCGGGTTCTGCCGGCGGAGGTGCTGGCGCTCGGGCGCGAGGGGGCGGTCAACTTCCATGACGGCCCGCTGCCGGAGCGGGCGGGGCTCAACGCGCCGGCCTGGGGAATCATCGAGGGGGACGAGCGGCACGGCATCACCTGGCACCTCATCGAGGGCGGGGTGGACGAAGGCGCCGTGCTGGTGGAGCGCCGCTTCGACATCGCCGCAGACGAAACGGCGCTGACGCTCAACGCCAAGTGCTTCGCCGCGGCGCTGGAGAGCGTGCCGGAGCTGCTGGCGATGCTCGCCGAGGGGCGGCCGGAGGGCCGCGCGCAGGAGCTGCCGCACCGCCGCCACCATGGCCGCGGCGATGCGATCCCCCATTTGGGCCTGCTCGACCTGCGCCGCCCGGCGGCGGAGCTGGTGCGCCTCGTCCGCGGGCTCGACCACGGCGGCTACCCCAACCCCCTCGCCACGCCGAAGCTGACCCTCCCCGAGGGGCGGGCGGAACTGACCGGCGCCGAGACGGCCCCCGGCACAGGCGAGCCGGGCGAGGTCCTCGCCGCCGCCCCCGGCACGCTCACCGTGGCCGCCGGCGATGGCGCCCTCCGCCTCACCGGCCCCTTCGAGCCGCTGCCCGCCGTCGGCACCCGCCTGCCGTTCCCCGGCCCGGAGGATGACGCCCCCGCCCGCGCCGCGAAGGCGGAGCCCCACTGGCTGGCGCGCCTCACCCGCTTCGCCCCCCTGCGCCTTCAGGCGGCGGACGGGCAGGGCGGCGCGCCGCTGAGCGAGAGCGTTCCCGGCGCCACGCCCGCCCTCTTCGCCGCACTCGCCGCCCGCCTCTCCGCCGAGGGCGCCGACCTCGCGCTGGCGCTGCCCTCCGACCACCCGGAGGACCTTTCCCCCTGGGCACCCGTCCGCTTCGACGCCGCCGCGCCCCTCTCCTCCGCCGCCGAGGCGCTGGAGGCGGAGATCGCCGCCGCCCGCGCCCGCGGCCCCTTCGCCGCTGACCTGCCGGCGCGCCACCAGCTCCCCGCCCCGGCGCTGCCCGACTTCGCGCTCTCCGAAGACGGCCCGCTCCCCGGCGCCGCGCTGACGCTCTGCGGCGAGGTCCTTCACGGTGACCCGGCCCGCCTTTCCGCCGACCAGTTCGCCCTGATCGCCGCACGCCTCGCCCACCTCGCCGGGCATGCCACCCCGGACATGCCGGCGGCGGAACAGGACATCCTGCCGGAGGCGGAGCGCACGCTCCTCCTCACCGGCTGGAACGCGACGGAGGCCCCCTTCGACACCGCCCGCGCCCTCCATGCGCAGATTGCCGAGACGGCCCGTGACAGGGCCGGCGAGGTCGCCATCGCCTTCGAGGACCGCGCCGTCACCCACGCCGCGCTCGACGCGCGCGCCAACGCCCTCGCCCATGCCCTCCGCGCCGCCGGTGTCACCCGGGGCACGCTCGTTGGCCTTCACCTCACCCGCTCCGCCGATCTCGTCGCCGGGGCGCTGGCGATCTGGAAGGCCGGCGGCGCCTACGTGCCGCTCGACCCGGCCTATCCCGCCTCCCGCCTCGCGCTCTATGTCGAGGACAGCGGCGCCCCCGTCATCCTCACCGAGCGCGCCCTCGCCGGCGGCCTGCCGGGCGGTGCGACGCTCGTGGTCACCGAGGACGTCCCCTCTGCCGCCGAGACCCCGCCCGAGGGCGGCTGCGCGCCGGAGGATCTGGCCTACCTGATCTACACCTCCGGCTCGACCGGCCGACCCAAGGGGGTGATGCTCACCCACCGCAACGTCTCCAACTTCTTCGCCGGCATGGATGCCCGTGTGCCCCATGCCGCCGGCGACCGCTGGCTCGCCGTCACCTCGCTCTCCTTCGACATCTCGGTGCTGGAGCTGTTCTGGACGCTCGCCCGCGGGCTCACCATCGTGCTCTCCGGCGAGGAGAGCCGGGCGCTGCCCTCCGCCGGCGCGCCTACCGGGCCCGGCATGGGCTTCTCGCTCTATTACTGGGGCAACAGCGAGGGCGGCCAGGCGGAGACCTACCGGCTGCTCCTCGAGGGCGCGAAGTTCGCCGATGCCAACGGCTTCACCGCCGTCTGGACGCCCGAGCGGCACTTCCACGCCTTCGGCGGCCCCTACCCGAACCCCTCCGTCACCGGCGCCGCCGTCGCCGCGGTGACCGAGCGGATCGGCGTGCGCGCCGGCTCCTGCGTGGCGCCGCTCCACCACCCGGCGCGGATCGCCGAGGAATGGGCCGTCATCGACAACCTCACCGGCGGCCGCGCGGGGCTCGCCATCGCCTCCGGCTGGCAGCCCGATGACTTCGTCCTGCGGCCGGAGAACGCCCCGCCCGACAACAAGCGCGCCATGATCGAGACGATCGGCCAGCTCCGCCGTCTCTGGGCCGGGGAGGCCGTCGCCTTCCCCCGCGCCGACGGCGCGTTGCACGAGGTCATCACCCAGCCGCGCCCCGTCTCCTCCGAGCTGCCGCTCTGGGTCACCACCGCCGGCAACCCGGAGACGTGGCGCGAGGCCGGGCGCATGGGCGCAAACGTGCTCACCCACCTCCTCGGCCAGTCCGTGGCGGAGGTGAAGGAGAAGATTGCCCTCTACCACGACGCCCTCCGCGAGGCGGGCCACGACCCGGTGGACTTCACCGTCACGCTGATGCTCCACACCTACCTCGCCGCCACGCGCGAGGCGGCGATGGAGATCGCCCGCGAGCCGATGAAGGAGTACCTCCGCTCCGCCGCCGGGCTCATCAAGGGCTATGCCTGGGCCTTCCCGGCCTTCAAGAAGCCGGCCGGCGCCACCAAGCCCGCCGATCTGGACCTCTCGACCCTCTCGGAGGAGGAGATGGAAGCCGTGCTCGACCACGCCTTCGAGCGGTACTTCACCGAGTCGGGCCTCTTCGGGACCATCGAGGATGCCCGCGCCCGCATCGCCGAGCTCTCCGCCATCGGCGTCGGCGAGATCGCCTGCCTGATCGACTACGGCATCGCCACCGACACGGTGCTCGACGGCTTGCGCCCGTTGGCCGAGGTGGTCGCCACCTCCGCCGCGCCCGAGGCCGGCGATTTCTCCATCGCCGCCCAGATCGCCCGGCACCGCGTCACCCACCTGCAATGCACGCCCTCCATGGCCCGCATGCTGCTGGCCGACGAGGCGAGCCGCGCCGCGCTGGCCCAGGTGCGCACCCTCATGCTCGGCGGGGAGGCGCTGCCGGCGACGCTGATCGAGGAGCTGCGGGGCGTCACCTCCGCACAGATCCTCAACATGTACGGCCCCACGGAGACGACCATCTGGTCGACGACCGCCCCCGCCGACGCCGGCCAGACCATCGCCCATGTCGGCACCCCCATCGCCAACACGCAGGTCTACGTGCTGGACGACGGGATGCGCCCCTGCCCGGTCGGCGTCGCCGGCCAGCTCTGGATCGGGGGCGAGGGCGTGGCGAAGGGCTACTGGCAGCGCGAGGAGCTGACGGCGGAGCGCTTCCGCCCCGATCCGTTCCGGGAGGAGGGGCGCATCTACGACACGGGCGACCTCGCCCGCTGGCGCGCCGATGGCGCGCTCGATTTCCTCGGCCGCGCCGACGGGCAGGTGAAGCTGCGTGGCCATCGGATCGAGACGGGGGAGATCGAGGCAGCGCTGGAGGCGGCCCCGGTCGTCGCCCAGGCCGCCGTCGTGCTGCGCGAAGATGGCGGCGATGCCCGCCTCGTCGCCTATGTCCGCCCCGCCTCCGCCGCCGACGAGCCGGCGCTGAAGGCCCGGCTGGCGGCGGCGCTGCCGGCGCATTTCGTCCCCTCCCGCATCGTCGGGCTCGACAGCTTCCCGCTCACGCCCAACCGCAAGCTCGACCGCAAGGCGCTTCCCGCCCCGGGCGCGCCGCGCGGCGCCGCCGCACAGCCCCGTCCGGCCCTGCCGCAGGGCCTGCCCCCGGCGCCGAAGCGCGTCGCCCCCGCGGCTGCGGCCGGCCACATCACCGCCGCCGAGGCGGAGCGCGGCATCGCCCGCATCTGGGCCGATCTCCTCGGCGTGGCGCCCGACGGCCCGTCGGCGCAGTTCTTCGAGTTGGGCGGCCACTCCATCCTCGCCGTGCAGGCGCACCGGGCGATGAAGGAGCGCTTCGGCTTCGTCCGCCTCTCGGTGACGGATATCTTCCGCTCCCCCCGCCTCGGCGACCTCGCCGCCCGTGTCGCCGCGCTCTCCGGCGAGGCCGGCCCGGCCCCCACCCCCGCCCCGGCCCCCACCCCCGCGCCCGCCGCCACGGCGGAGCCGGCCCCGCCGCCACCGCGCTCCGCGCCCGCGCAGCCGGCCCCCGCCGGCTCCCGCGCCGAGCTCATGGCCCGGCGCCGGCAGATGCGCGCCGAGCGGCTGGGGACGGGCCAATGACCCGCCCCGCCGCCTCTCGCCCCGGCCTTCAGAGGAGGATCTGACGATGTCCGCACTCCTGCGCTTCGGCTTTCGCGTGCTGCGCCGCCATGTCTGGCTGATCCTGCTGGTCCTCCTCCTCGGCCTGCCGGCCTCGCTCTGGTTCGCGCTCAGCCAGGACCGGGCCTACCAGGCCATCGCCGTCATCCAGATCGAGGCGCCGCAGATCAACGACGCCGGCACCGGCGCCACCATCACGGCCGACCGCCAGCTCGAGCTGATCGAGCAGAAGCTGATGAGCCGCGAGTCGCTCCTGTCGATGATCGACGAATACGGCCTCTATGGCCCCGAGGTGCCGCGCGACCAGCAGGTGGCCCTCCTCCGCCAGGACGCGCGGATCGAGAAGATCCTGCCGGCGGAGGCGGCCTTCAACCCCAACGTCCAGCCCTCCGGCCTCAACATCACCGTGCGGATGCCGACGCCGGAGCTCGCCGCGACCATCGCCAATGCCTTCCTCGACCAGATCATCACCGAGGCGGAGGCCCGCAACCTCTCCCGCGCCGCCCGCACGCTGGAGTTCTTCCGCACCGAGGAGGCCCGCGTCGGCGCCGCCATCGAGGCGAAGGAGGCCGAGCTGGCCCGCTTCAAGGAGGCCAATTCCGACAGCCTGCCCGAGGCCATCGAGGCGCAGCGCACCCGCCTCGCCCAGCTGCAGGAGACGCAGCTGGAGCTCGACAGCCAGATCATCGAGCTGCAGACGGGCGCCGACCGCATCCGCGAGGAGGATCTCTCCCGCCAGACCTCGCTGCTGCAGAGCCAGCGGGATCTCGTGGCGGAGACCATCGCCGGGATCGAGGCCGCCCTCGCCGCCGCCCCGGAGGTGGAGCGCCAGCTCCTCGCCATCAACCGTGAGCTGGAGCAGCTGCAGACGGAATACACCGCCGTCACCGCCCGGCGGACGGAGGCGGCGCTGAGCAACGAGATCGAGGCGCAGGACAACGCCTCCCGCTTCGAAGTGCTGGAACGGGCGGAGCCGCCCTTCTACCCGGTGACGGCCAGCCGCAAGAAGCTCGCCATCGCGGGCGGCGCCGGCAGCCTCGTCCTCGCCATCGGCCTCGCCTTCCTCTTGGAGCTGCTCAGCCCGACGCTGCGCACGGCGGAACAGGTGGAGCGGCAGCTGGGCGTGCAGCCGATCGTGGTGATCCCCGTCCTCACCTCCCGCCGCGCCCGCCACCGTCGCTGGGGCACCGGCCTCCTCGCGCTCGGCGGCCTCGCCCTCGCCCTCTGGGCGGCGATCCGCGCCTTCGGCGGCCAGCTCTCCGGCCTCCTGCCCTTCCTCGGCCGCAGCCGCACGAGCTGAGGGCAGGGGCGCCCCCTGTCCTCCCCAGTCTTTGGTCCCAAAAATCCTCGGGGGGCTGCCGCAGGCAGCGGGGGCAGACAGCCCCCTCCACCGTCGCCCGCACCGCGCCGCCGCCGGGGCAGGGGCCTTCAGTACCCGTAGTGCTGGGCGTGCAGCGTATCGCCCTTGTTGAGCACCACGCCGACGACGGGCGTATCCTCCCCCAGCCGCCGCTGCGTCTCGCGCACCTCTCCGGCATCCGTCCGGTCGCCCCCGATGACGAGCAGCACGCAGTCGAAATGCGGCGCGAGGGCGATGACGTCGTCCTGCGCCAGCGCCGGCGGCAGGTCGAAGAGCATCAGGTCGGGCCGGTAGCGGGCCGAGAGATCGTCGAGCACCGCGCCGGTGCGCGGCTGCTGGAACAGCTCCGAGGCGAAGGGCTCCACCTTGCCGTTCAGCCCGACCGCGAGATTGCGACCGATGTGCAGCCGGTTGGGGCCGGGGCGATGGAAGAAATCCTCCGCCGGCGCCTCGCCGCGCAGGAAGGCGGCGGTCGAGCCCTCCGCCTGCAGGCCGAGGTAGCGGCCGAGGCCGGGGCGCCGCAGGTCCGCCTCGATGAGCATCGTGCGGGCATTGTCGTAGCGCGACAGGGTGACGGCGAGGTTGATGGAGGTGAAGCTCTTGCCGACGCCGGGCCCGGGGGAGGTGATCCCCAGCCGCCGCCAGCCCCGCTCCTGCATCGCCTTGACGATGCGGGCGCGCAGGATGTCGAAGGCCGCATGCGCGGGGTCCCGCCGGCCTGCGGTGATGACGAGATTGCGCTCCAGCGCCCGCTCGTTGACGGCGAATTGCGGCAGCGCCTCCCAGAGCGCGTCCGTATCGGGCTCCGGGCTCCTCTCCCGCTCGGTCTTCTTGGCAGCGGGCCTCTTAGCAGCGGGCCGCTTCCGGTCACTCGGCGCTACCGCCGGCTCTCCCGGGGGCACGGGAGCAGCGGCGACCGCCGCCTCCGGCGGAGCGCTCCGCGGGGCCGGCGCGTCCTCTCGCTGGGCTTGCGGTGCCGGGGCCGGGGCGGGCTCTTCGCTCGTCGGCGCCGGGATAGCCCGCTCCGGTTCCGCAGGCGGTGAAACTGCCTCTGCCGGCGCGGCTGGCTCAGGCGTCGGCTCCGGCGCGGGTGGAGGCACCGGCTCTACCGTCTCGCCTTCTACGGTCGCAGCCTCCTCTGTCGGAGGCTCATCAACGTCGGGCGTGAGGGGGGCGACGTCGTCCTCCTCCCCCTGATCGATCATCCCGGCGTCCTCGTCGGTTTGCGCCAGATCCGGCTCGGGTGCCGGGGCGGGGGCCTTCGCCGGGCCTTGCTTCGGAGCAGGCGGCTCAGGGCTTTCCGCAGGCTCTGAATCGGCAGTCGGCTCAACATCAGCCGTCGGCTCGGGAGCGGGCTTCGGCACCTGAGGCGGGACAGCCTCGGCCAGCATCCCACCCGCCGAGGCACGGCGGGCGGCGTCGGCGTCGCGCCGGGCCTTGATCCGCTTGGCGGCCTCGATCCGCTCGATAAGGCGCTGCCGCTCTTCGGGGGTCATGGGCCGGCGGGCCGGGGTCTCGTCGCGGGAATCGGTCATCGCCCTGCCTCGTCAATTTGCGTCAGATTATCGAAAAAGGTGGCAAGAATGCGCCCCGGGCAGGGAATCGGGCCTCACTTGTACTCGATCAGCCCCATCGCCCGCCCCGTCAGCCGGCGGCGGTGGTAGGTGAGCAGGCCGATCAGCGTCGGCACCTTGGCGAGCGTATAGAACCCCGCCATCCGCGCCGCGACCCCCGGCGCCAGCCCCCGCCGCCGCAGCCCCAGCGCTGTCTTCGCCCAGGTCGCCGGCCAGGCGAGGAGGAGCAGGAGCGCCCAGGGCGTGAACGCCAGCCCCGCGAGCGTGACCAGCGGCAGCGTGAAGCCCCAGCCCCAGGCGCGCGCCCGCTCGCGGGCATTGGCGCCGCGGTGCTTCGCCGCGATCTGCCCCAGCCCGTGGCCGGCGCGCAGCATCCGCCGCCACCACTGGCCGATCCGCGTCATGTCGATGTCGTGCCACGTCATCACCGCCGGCAGGCGGAGGAGGCCGCGCCCCTCCTCGGCGAGGCGCAGGCAGAACTCGTCATCCTCCGAGGCGATGAAGCTGCCGTCGAACCCGTCGAGGGCCGCGAGGTCCCGGTGCCTGACGAGCATGTCCCCGTGGTTGGAGGTCGTCGGCCCCGGCGGGCGCTGCCACTCCGCCTCTGCCATGCGGTGGTAGATGTTGCGCTCCGGTCGCCGCTCGCGCCGCCAGCCGGTGACCATGCCGAGCGTCGGGTCCGCCTCCAGCGCGGTGCGGCCCTTGGAGAGCCAGCCCGGCTCCAGCGCGCAATCGCCATCGACGAACTGCACCAGCTCCGGCGGCGCCTCCGCCAGTGCCGCCAGCCCGGCATTGCGGGCGCGGGCGGCGGTGAAGGGCTGCGTTTTGTCCAGCTCCACCACCTCGGCGCCGAGACGGCGGGCGAGGGCGACGCTGCCGTCGGAGGAGCCGCTGTCGACGTAGATGACCCGCTCCGCCTCGGCGAGCGCCGCCTCGAGGCAGGCGCGCAGGCGCTCGCCCTCGTCGCGGCCGATGGCGATGACGGCGAGGCTCACGGGCTCCCCCGTAAGAGGGCGGCGAGCGTCTCCGCCTCGCCGGCGGAGGTGAAGCCGGCGGTGACGGCGGCGCGCCCGGCGCGGCCCATGGCGGCGCCGTCGCCGGCGAGAACGGCGAGGATCGCCTCTGCCAGCGCCGCGGGGTCGCCGGGCGGGACGAGGCGGCCGGAGACGCCATCCTCCACCAGCTCCGCCACCCCGGCGATGCGGGTGGCGACGACGGGCACCTCGGCGGCCAGCGCCTCCATCAGCACGACGGGCAGGCCCTCGGCGAAGCTGGGCAGGACGAAGAGATCGGTGGTGCTCAGCGCCTCCGCCACCGCCTCCTGGCTCTGGTAGCCGGCGAAGGTGACGGGCAGGCCGGCCGCCCGCCGCTCCAGCGCCGCCCGGTCCGGCCCGTCGCCGATGAGGGTGAGGCGCAGGTCGGGCCGCTGGCGCAGGGCCTCGGCGAAGGCCTCCAGCAGCACCGGCAGGCCCTTGGCGGCGGCGAGCCGGCCGACGAAGAGGAGCTGCGTGCCCTCCCGCGCCCCGGCGCGGTAGCGGGCCGGGTCGATGCCGCAATGGACGATGTGCAGCTTCGGCCAGTCGGCCTCCGGCGACAGCAGCATCGCCTGAGAGCGAGCGAAATGCGAGATGCAGGCGACGAAGCGGGCGCGGGCGATCTTCTCCGGCAGCGCCCAGCGGTCGGTGGCGAAGAAGTCATCCGGCCCGTGCAGCGTGAAGGAGAAGGGCAGCCCGGTCAGCTCGGCGGCAAGCATGGCGACGGTCCCGGCGGACTGGGCGATGTGGTTGTGGAGATGCGTGGCCCCGATGGCGGCCAGGTGCCGGGCAAGGGTGATGGCCTCGGCGAGGTAGATCGCCTGATAGGCGAGGGCGCGGAGGCCCCCGGGGCTGGTCCGCCACGCCAGCACCGCCGCCCGGGCGAGGCGGCCCGGCCTGCGCAGCGCGTCGCCGAGGGCGAAGAGCACCTCCCGCGGCCGCTTGAGGGCGGGCAGGACGGCAAAGGTCCGCCCCGCCTCCTCCCGCTGCTCGGGGCCGGTGAGATGCTCCGGCCCCGTCCGCCGGATGGTGCAGGTGGCGACGTCGAGGCCGAGGGCGCGGAGGGCGGCGACCTCGCGCTGGATGAAGGTGTCGGTGGCGCGGGGGTACTCGCCGGTGAGATAGGCGATGGTCATCGGTCGCCGACTCCATGCTTCGGGCGCCAGCCGGTCTCCTTCAGGCGGGCGTTGGCGTAGCGCGCCGGAGCGAAGCGGGCGCGGAGGGTCGCCCGGCGCAGGAGGCCGGGCAGGCGCGGGCCGAGCCGGGGAATGCGTGCGAGGAGCGGGGCCGCTTCATCGAGCAGCCGCCAGGGCAGCGGCAGGGCGAGGCGCGGCCAGCCGGTGGCACGGCGCAGGGCGCGGATGCAGGCGGCCCGGTCCGGCAGGTCGTCGCCGACGGCGGTGTAGAGGCGCAGGCCCGGCGCCTCCCGCTCCGCCGCCCGGACAAGCGCCTCGGCGGCGTCGGCGACGTGGAGGAGCGGGACCTCTCCTCGGCCACCGAGGCGCAGCAGGATCGGCCCGGCGGCGAGGCCGAGATGGGCGTTGCTGAGGTGCGTCTCGTCCCAGAGCGCGCCGAGGCGCAGGATGGTCGCGGCGCGGCCGGAGGCGGCGGCCTCCGCCCGGACCATTCCCTCCTGGGCGATCTTGGCGCGGCTGTAGGCGTCGCGGCCCCGCGGGTCCGGCTCCAGCGGTGTCTCCTCTTCGACCAGCGCCGGGCCGCCGCCCTGCACGCCGCCATGTACGCCGATAGAGCCGGCGAGGACGAGGCGGGCGGGGTGGCCCTCCATCGCGCGGAGGAGCGAGAGGGTGGCCTGCACCGTGTCCCGCGCGGCGCGGGCGCTGTCCATCGCGGCGGCGCAGTGGATGACGGCGTCCACGCCGTCGAGCGCGCCGGGGGGCAGGCCCTCGGCGAGGTCGCCCTCGGCGCGGGTGAGGGGGCGGATGTCATGGCCGCGCGCTTCGGCGGCGGCGCGGGTGGCGCGGCCGAGGAAGCCGCCGGCGCCGGTGAGGAGGATCAGCATGGGCGCCTCTCCGGGGTGGCAGGCCGGGGAGGGGGGCTGTCTGCCCCCCGCCGGCTATGCCGGCCCCCCCGAGGATATTTCGAGAAAAGCGAGGGGGCGGGGGCCGGTGCAAGGGTCAGGCGGCCCATGGCATCGGCTCTAGGGGCGGGCAGGTCGTCGTCATCTCGGCGCGGGCGCCGGCGGCGATGGCGAGGGTGACCTCCGTCAGGTGCAGGGCGTAGGCGCCCGAGAGGCGGGAGGGGCGGCCGGCGGCGATGGCGGAGAGCATCTCCGCCGGGCCGAGGGCGAAGTTCATGGAGGCAGCGCCGGAGCGGCGGACCATCGGGTGGGGCCTGCCGGAGAGGCCGATATCGCGCGCCACCGGCTCCTCGAAGAGGCGGCGGCGGAGGGTGCGGCGGCGGCGCAGGCGCACGGGGGCGGCATTGTCCCACGCGCGCGGCACCTCCAGCACGCCGGTGTCGCCGACGATGCGCAGCCGGTGATCATGCGGGGCGGCGATGGAGCAGGTGAGCCGGGCGACGGGGCCCGCGGCGAAGTGCAGCACGGCGGTGGAGAAATCCGGTTGGCCGGTGACGCCGCGCTTGTCCGGGATGGTCTCGGCAATCGCCGCCTCCACCCGCGAGACGCTGCCGAAGGCGGCGATCAGCCAGGAGAGCCAGTAGCCGGCATGTTCCATCGTGCAGCCCACGGTGAACTCGTCGCGCCACGGCCAGGGGGCGCCGCTCTGCGAGGCCCATTGCTCCAGCGGGGCCTGCGGGATGAAGCCGTCGTCGAGCTCCGCGTAGATCAGCCGGGGCGTGCCCGGGTGTCCGGCGCGGAGGGCGCGGAAGAGGCCCTGCGCGGTGCGGGAGAGCACGGAGGAGGGGGCAGAGGCGAGCTGCAGGCCCCGGGCCTCGGCGAGGGCGGCGAGCTCCCGGGCCTCGCCCAGCGCCGTCACCATGGGCTTCTCGGAGAAGACATGCGCGCCGGCGGTCAGGCAGGCGCGGGTGACGGCGGCGTGCTCGCCGGGGTTGGTGAGGTTGAGCACCACGCCGCCCGAGGGGAGGGTCGCGAAGAGCGAGGCCATCGAGGGCAGGGCGGCGATGCCCCAGTGGGTGCAGAAGGCGGCGAGGCGGACGGGATCGCGGTCATGCGCGCCGGTGACCGCGATCTCCGGGTGGAGGGCGAGCGAGCGCATGTAGAGGTCGGCCACGTAGCCGCAGCCGACGAGGCTCACCGCCCCCGATCCCCCTGTGCCGCGCGTTGCCATTCTCTCCCCTAAACCCATGCAACCATGGCAACAGTTTGGCCCGGTTATGGGGGAGAGGGCCAGAGGGGGATTGCGAAGCCGGCGCAGTCGGGGAAGGTGGGTGCATGTGCAGCTTCCTCCTCCCCGCCGGTCCCTGCGACGTGGCCGTCAACGTGCCCGACATGGCCGCGCTGGAGACGGAGGTGAGCCGGCGGCTGGCGGAGGGCGAGGGCTTCGCGCTGGCGACGCTCAACCTCGACCATGTGGTGAAGCTGCGCCGCGATGCCTCCTTCCGGGAGGCCTATGCAAGGCACGAGCTGGTGACGGCCGACGGCAACCCGATCGTCTGGCTCTCGCGGATGGCGGGACACGGGGTGGCGCTGATCCCGGGGTCGGACCTGATCCTGCCGCTCTGCCGGTTGGCGGCGGTGGCGGGGGCGCCGGTGGCGCTGCTCGGCGCGACGGAGACGGCCCTGAGGGGGGCCTCCCGCCGGCTGAAGGAGGAGGTGCCGGGGCTGGAGGTGGCGGCCCGGGTGGCGCCGCCGATGGGCTTCGACCCCGAGGGCCACGCGGCCGAGGCGGCGCTGCAGGAGGTGGCGGAGGCCGGTGCCCGGCTGGTCTTCCTGGCGCTCGGCGCGCCGAAGCAGGAGCGGCTGGCGGCCCGGGGGAGGCGGTTGCATCCGGGGCTGGGTTTCGTCTCCATCGGGGCCGGGCTGGATTTCCTGGCCGGGACGCAGCGGCGCGCGCCGGAATTCGTGCGCGAGCTGGCGCTGGAGTGGCTCTGGCGGATGGTGAACGACCCGAGGCGGCTGGCGCGGCGGTATGTCGACTCGGCGGCGGTGCTGCCGGGTCTGGTCTGGCGGGTGCGGCGGCAGGCGTGACGGGGGCCAGGCAGACCTGCCTGGCGCTCCGTCTCGTCGAGCGCGAGGCTCCATTCCCGCCGGCCCGTGCTTGTCCCCCGCGCGGAATCAAGGCCGGAGGCCGCCGCGCGAGCGCCGGCCCGTCCCCGCGGGCTGGCGCTCTGGCTGGGCTTGGTGCTTAGCGGCCCGCGGCGAGGGGCTTGGCCGGCATAAAGCGCGCAGCAGGAATGTGGCAGCGCCACCCCACAGGCCGGCGTGCGACGGTGGTGCCTGTGGCGGGCCGGGTGTGGCGGGCGTCGCGCTCCACCGGCGAGCGGGGGAGCGGTGGGTTGGAATCCCACCCTACGATTGGGCGCCTCGTAGGGTGGGTTTGTAACCCACCTTGCCTCGGTCCCCTCAGGGGAGACCAAGGTCCCCGCTCTTCCCCCCGCGCGGAATCAAGCCGCAGGCGCCGTGCGAGCGCCGGCCCGTCCCCGCGGGCTGGCGCTCTGTCTGGGCTTGGTGCCTCGCTCGGAGCGGGGAGGGGCGTGGCTGGCATAAAGCGCGCCGCATAGGCGTTGAGGCGCCACCCCACGGGCCGGCGTGCGACGGCAGCGCTGCTTGCGAGCCATGCTGGCTCCCGTCGCACCCGGCGGATCTGCCGCCCCGCCTAACCCAGCCGCCGCGCCGGCGCCCTCTCCGCCATCCCCACCTTCGCCGCCACCCGGCGCTTCAGGCCCATCGGCGGCGGGATCTCGCGGTCCATCTCCCAGGTGGTGCCGGTGAGGCTCGGCTCCTGCCAAAGGGCGAGCGTCGCGCCCCATCCCGCGGCCACGGCGGGGTCCAGCCCCGTCGCCAGGCCCATCCCGGTGTTCAGCGCCCCCGGCATCCAGTCGTTGATGACGATGCGCGGAAAGCGCGCGCCGAGGTCGGCGATCATGGCGCGGGTCAGGGCGCGGCCCGCCTCCTTGCTCACCGAGTAGGCGCCGCTCCCCGCCAGCGGCGCCACGCCGGCGAAGGAGGAGACGTTGAGGATGCGCCCCTCCCCCGCCGCCACCATGTCGCGCAGCGCCTCCTTGGCGGCGGCGGCGTAGCCGGTGAGGTTGGTCGCCATGACGGCGGCGAAGTCCCCGGCGCTCTCCTGCAGGAAATCCGCCCTCGGGTAGACCGCCGCGTTGTTGATGAGGATCGACACCGGCCCCACGTCCCGCACTCTCCCGAACGCCTCCGCGAGGCTCTCCGGGTCGGCCACGTCGGCGGGCACCGGCAGGAACAGCTCTCCCGCCCGCGCCGCCGTCTCCTCCAGCGCCTCCGCCCGGCGCCCGAGGCCGGCGACGCGCTGCCCACGGCCCGTCAGCGCCACGGCCAGCTCCCGGCCGAGGCCGCTGCCGGCGCCTGTCACCACCGCGATCACGGGCGCCTCGCGATGCTATCCGCCACGCGCAGGGCATGGGCGGCGATGGTGAGGCTGGGGTTTACGCCCATCGAGGTGGGGAAGATGCTCGAATCGAGCACCCAGAGGTTCTCCAGCCCGTGCACCCGCCCGTCCGCGGCCACGACGGCACGGGCCGGGTCCTCCCCGAAGCGCAACGTTCCGCAGGGATGGCCGAGGTTCGGCTCCGGCGTGGGGGAGAGCATCATCACCGGCCGCCCGATGCCGCGGATCAGCCGGCGGAAGCGGCGGCGGCGGGCGCGCAGCTCGTCGGTGATCCGGTATTCGATGCGCATGTGTCCGTCCGCCCCCGTCAGCACCCGGTTCTCGTCGTAGGGCAGGTCCTCCAGCAGGCCGACGAAGATCTTCGCCGAGCCAAGGAGCCGCAGCGCCACCGCCGCCGGCAGGCGCGCCGCCTCCTGCGCGAGTCGGGAGCGGCCGGCAGGCACGCCGGCCAGCCGCTCCCGCAGCGCGTGGAGGATGGCGCCGAAGTCGGCCTCCACCCCCAGCGCCTGCACCATGCCGAGGCGCTCGCCCCCGGCGGCGTAGAAATCCCGCAGCCCTACCGCCTTGGCGGCGCCGGTGCCGCGCGCCGCGCGCCCGGGGAAGAGCGCGAAGAGCTCGTTGAAGTGGAACATCAGCCCCCGCCCGACGAGGCCCGAGCGGTTGCCGAGCCCCTCCGGCCAGGCCTCGCTGGCCGAGGCCAGCAGCAGGCGCGGGGAGTTCAGCGCCCCCGCGGCGAGGAGCACGCGGGGGGCGGAGACCTCCCGCATCTCGCCGTGCCGGCGCAGCGTCACCCCGGTGATCCGCCCGCCGTCCTCCTTCAGGCGCAGCACCTCCGCCTCGTCCCAGAGCTCGGCGCGGCCGGTGGCAAGCGCCGGCTCCACCCCGGCGGAGCGGCCGTCGCGCTTGCAGGGGCGGGGGCACTTGGTGCCGACGCAGCCGAGGCAGCCCGGCTCGCCCCGGATCGCGCTGTGCAGCTGGTAGGGATGGCGCCCCGCCTTGCGCAGCGCGGCGAGGATCGCGGCATCCCCCGCCTCCGGTTCGCCCGCCGGCAGGAGGGCGGGCTGCGGCTCTCTGCCCAGCGGGTCGGCCTCGCCCCGCACCTCGTAGAGCGCCTCGGCGGCGTCGAACCAGGGGCGCATCTCGTCCCAACCGATGGGCCAGCCGCCGGTGGGGTGGGGCATCGCGTCCGTCGGCTCCAGGTCATGCCGCTCCGGCCGCTCCAACGTTGCCGCGTAGAAGACGGAGGAGCCGCCGACGGTGCTGCCGATCACCGGGTTGACCGGCCGCTCCACCCCGTCCAGCGCCAGCACCGCCGGCTCGGGCCAGAGCCCGTGGAGGGCGCGGGCGAAGGGGTCGGCCGTGTCCACGGCGGTGCCGTTCGCTTCCGCCCGGTGTCCGGCGCGGCCGCGCTCGAGGAAGAGCACCCGCATCCCCGCCTCCGCCAGCGCCCGCCCGGCGGTGCCGCCGCCCATGCCGGTGCCGATGACGATGACGTCAAAGGAGGCGGCGAAGGGGGCGTCGCGTGTCGGCGCCTCCATCACTCCGCCCCGGTCAGGAAGGGCAGGAACAGCCCGCGCAGTTCCAGCGCGCCGCGGTTCGTCAGGTGGTTGTTGTCGTGGTAGACGGGCACGCCCCCGATCTGGGCGGAACAGACCTCCGGGCAGAGCGCCGGCCAGGGGTCGATCAGGTGGATCTGGCCGGCATTGGCGAGCGCCCAGACCGGTGCCTCGGCATCGCGCACCCGCGCGGCGAGCTGCTCCGACGGCGCGACGGAGCGCTGGGCGAGCGCCCCGGCGCCGATCTTGCGATGCGCGATGAGGCGGGCCAGCTCGCGGCTGTCGAAATCGGGGATCTCCGGCACCTGCCGCAGGACGTGCAGCTCCGGGATGCTCCGCCTGATCTCCTCCTCGGTCAGCGCCCAGGCGCCGGCATAGAGCTCCGCCTGCGGCGCCTCTGGAAGGGGGGAGCCGGGGGCGGGGTGCAGGGCGATGGTGTTGCCGGCGTCGATGCCGATGCCCGTGCCTTGCGCGTAATAGGTCCACCGGCCGACGAGCAGCAGCCGCTCGATGCCGAGCGCCGGCAGCTGCGGCAGGGCGGCGCGCATCACCTCCGTGTCCCGCAGGCAGGCGGCATCCTCGGCGGGGGTGGCGGCGCTCTCCACCTTGGAGAGGCCGAAGAGCGGCGGGCAGCCGGCGTGCCAGACGATCAGCCCGGGCGTTCCGCTCTCCAGCGCCGCGAGGCCGAGCCCGTCCATCAGCGCGCGCAGGTGCGAATCGCCCCAGATCAGCACCTCGGGGTCACCCTCGGGGCCGATGGCGCAGGTCTCCAGCCCGGTGAGCGGGCCGGAGCGGGCGGTCTCGCAGCGGCTCCAGTCCTGCAGGAAACCGCCGGCGGCGGCGATGTAGCCGCGGGCCTCGGGGCCATAGCGCTTGGGCAGCCCGTCCGTCTGCCAGAAGACCAGCCCGGCGAGCAGGGCCGCGGCCAGCGCCCCGCCGGCCCCCGCCAGCATTGGCCGCGCCCGCCCGCCAAAGCGGCCGTGGCGCACCGGCTCCTCCACCAGCGCCCAGGAGAGCACCGAGAGCGCGGCGGCGAGGGCGAGCCAGAGCAGCGCCTCCCACCAGCCCTCGTAGGCCCCCCTCCAGTAGAGGGAGAGGGTGAGCACCGGCCAGTGCCAGAGGTAGAGCGAGTAGGAGAGCCGCCCGATCATCCGCGCCGGCGGCGAGGCCAGAAGCCGGTTCACCGGCCCCCCGCCGCCCGCCTGCCAGAGGAGCAGCGCCGTCCCCGCCACCGGCACGATCGCCTGCCAGCCCGGAAAGCCCTCCGGCCGCAGCAGGAAGATCCCCGCCACCACCGTCGCCAGCCCCGCCGCCCCCGCCAGCGCCCCGCCGGCCCCTCCCGGCGCGGGGCGGCCGAGCGCGAGGCGGGCGAGGAGCACGCCGGTCAGCAGCTCCCACGCGCGGAAGGGGAAGAGGTAGAAGGCGGCGTCCGGCGCGCTCGGCGTCACCCAGAGGCAGGCGGCGAGCGAGACGGCCCAGAGGAGCGCCAGCACCGGCACCATCGCCCGGCGGATCAGCCCGAGTGCGAGGAGCGCCACCGGCAGGAGGAGGTAGAACTGTTCCTCCACCGACAGCGACCACGTGTGCAGGAGCGGCTTCATCTCGGCGGCGGCGTCGAAATAACCCGCCTCCCGCCAGAACTGGATGTTGGAGACCCAGATGGAGGCGGCGATCAGCGACTTGCCGTATTCCCGCAGCTCCCACGGGAGCAGGATGGCGGCGGCCGCGAGCGTCGTGACGCCGGCCATCAGGAAGAAGGCGGGGGCCAGCCGGCGGATGCGGCGCAGGTAGAAGCGCCCCAGGCGCAGGCGCCCCGTCTCCTCCATCTCCTTGAAGAGCAGCCCGCCGATCAGGAAGCCGGAGATGACGAAGAAGACGTCGACGCCGGTGAAGCCGCCCCCGAAGGGCCCGAGACTGAAGTGGTAAAGGATGACCGCCACCACCGCGACGGCCCGCAGCCCGTCGATGGCGGGGCGGTAGGTCAGCCGGGGGCCGGTGCCCGTGGTATAGGCCTGCGCGTCGATGGTCCTGCCTCTGCCCCGCCAGCGGCGCGGGGCCCGTCTCATTGCGGGTTTTCCCGCACGATACGCCTTCTTCCCCGCCTATGCGACGATTTTGCGGCACCTGCGGCAAATCCCCCGTCCGCCGCTGCCCCGGCGCACCTCCCGCCCGCCCACCCCGGCGCGCCGGGGCAGCTCCGCGCCTTGGGGCAACGCGCCGCCTCCGCTACCCGGCGCGACACGCCCCCTTTTCATCTGGCCAAAAATACCCTCGGGGGGCTCCGGGGGGCTGGCCCCCCGGTCCCGCAGCCGGCCAAGGGCGCCTCCGTCAACCACCGGAGGCCCGCCGCCGCCCGCAGGCCGGGCTTCAGCCCGGCACCCCGCCCGTCGTCAGTCGAACGCCCCCGCCACCCGCCCGAGCAGCATGAAGGCCCGCGCGGTGCGCGTCTGCGTCAGCGCGGCGAGCTCCTCGTCGGTCAGCTCCGGTTCGATCTCGCCGAGGATGCGGTCGAAGAGGCGCATGAAGTGGTGCGCCGCGTCGCGGAAGATCGTGTCCTCGCGCATCCGTCCGATGGTCAGGGCGAGGCACTCGCGGTCGCGGATGCCGCCGAGGGAGGCGACCTCGCCACCGCGCTCGCCCGCCGTGAAGCGGCGCCAGAGCTCGGGGCGGGCGCGGTCGGGGCGCAGGTCGTCCATGTAGATCCCCTCCTGGCTGAGGAGGGTCAGCACGTCCTGGCTGGCCTGGATGAGCTGGCGGGCACGGCGATCTTTCAGCGCCCTGCGGAGGGCCGAGAAGCCGGCCTCGTCCTCCTCGTTGTCGGGGAAGTTGAGGGCGCGGACGAAATCTCCCAGCGGCAGAGGCGGGCCCGCCTCCTCCGCCGGCGGGCCGAGGGCAAGGCGGGGCTGGCCGTCCGCCTCCTCCGCCTCCGCCTCCGCCGCCCCCGCCCTCGCGCGGCGGGAGGAGAAGGTCAGCGGCGGCTCGGGCAGCGCCTCCGCCGGCGGGGCGGCCGGGGCGGTGGGGGCCGCCCAGGCCCGGGCGGGCGGGGCGGCCCCGCGGGACTGGCGATCCTCGATATAGGCGTGGCGGATGGCGTCGAACGCCGCCTGTAGGCGCTCCGATTCCTCGCGGACATGCCGGGCGGAGCGGGCGGCGCTGGCGGCGACCCAGATGATCGCGACAGGCAGGACGAGCGCCAGCATGGCGACGACGCTGCCCAGCGTCTCCGGCCGCGCCAACGCCCCTCCCAAGAGCAGATAGCTCCCCGCGCCCACCAGCCAGAGCAGCGCCAGCCCGATGGCCACGAGATCGGCGGCGGTCAGGCCGGGCTGGGCCGGGCGGCTGGCGAGGTCGAGGCCGGGGTCATGCGGCTGGCCGGGCATCGGGCCCCCTTCGCGGCGGCGTCAGATATAGCTGATCTTGAGGATCTCGTAGGCTTTCTCGCCGCCCGGCGTGCGCACCTCGACGCTGTCGCCCTCTTCCTTGCCGATGAGGGCGCGGGCGAGGGGGGACTTCATGTTGAGGCGCCCCTTCTCGATATCGGCCTCGTATTCGCCGACGATCTGGTAGGTCTTCTCCTCGTCGGTGTCCTCGTCCACCAGCTCGACGGTGGCGCCGAACTTGACGGGGCCGGAGAGCTTCTTGGGGTCGATCACGTCGGCGAGGGAGAGCACGCCCTCCAGCTCCTTGATGCGGCCCTCGACGAAGCTCTGCTTCTCCTTGGCGGAATGGTACTCGGCGTTCTCCGAGAGGTCGCCGTGCTCGCGCGCCTCGGAGATCGCCTGGATGATGCTCGGGCGCTCGACGCTCTTGAGCTGTTTCAGCTCGGCGTCGATCTTGTCGAAGCCCGCGCGCGTCAGAGGTATCTTGTCCATGGGTCGGCCCGTCTTTGATTGCTGCCCGTACGTGTCGATCGTATCGGAGCCGGTTTTCTAACGCCCTTCAAGGGTACAAAGTCAAGGCACGGCTGCCGGAGGGGGGCCGGAACGTGCGGGACGTTGCGCGACGGGGCGCGACTGGGCGCGCCCGGCAATTGCCGCTCCGCCCCGAATTGGCTAACCGTTCATGAGCCTTGACCCCGGGAGACCCCAATGAGCCAGCCCGAACGCGAGTCCATGGAATATGACGTCGTCATCGTCGGCGCCGGCCCTGCCGGCCTGTCGGCCGCGATCCGGCTCAAGCAGCTGGATCCGGAGGCGAGTGTCGTCGTGCTGGAGAAGGGCTCCGAGGTCGGCGCCCACATCCTCTCCGGCGCGGTGCTCGACCCCTCCGGCCTGTCGCGGCTCTTCCCCGACTGGCGCGAGATGGATGCGCCGATCCGCACGAAGGTGACGAAGGACCGCTTCTACATGCTGGGCGAGGGGGGCGGCATCCGCATCCCCAACTGGCTCATGCCGCCGCTGATGAACAACCACGGCAACTACATCGTCTCGATGGGCAATGTCTGCCGCTGGCTCGCCGAACAGGCGGAGACGCTGGGGGTGGAGATCTTCCCCGGCATGGCCTGTTCCGAGCTCGTCTGGGGGGAGGACGGTCGGCTGGCCGGCGTGGTGGCCGGCGAGTTCGGGCTGAACCCCGACGGCACGCCCGGCGACGGCTACGAGCCGGGGATGGAGCTTCTGGGCAAGTATGTCTTCCTCTCCGAAGGGGCGCGCGGCTCCCTCTCCAAGGAGGTGATCGACCGGCTGGACCTGCGCGAGGGGCATGACGTCCAGAAGTTCGGCCTCGGCATGAAGGAGATCTGGGAGGTCCCGGACGACGTGCACCAGGAGGGACTGGTCGTGCACACGATGGGCTGGCCGCTCGGCTGGTCCGCCTCCGGCGGCAGCTTCATGTACCACGCCGAGAACAACCAGGTCTTCGTCGGTTACATCGTCGATCTGAACTACAAGAACCCCTATCTCTACCCCTACGGCGAATTCCAGCGCTTCAAGCATCACCCGAAGATCGAGGCGGTGCTGGGCAAGGGCAAGCGCGTCGCCTACGGGGCGCGGGCGGTGACGAAGGGGGGTTTCCAGTCGATTCCCACCTCCGCCTTCCCCGGCGGGCTGCTGCTCGGCTGCGCCTCCGGCCTCGTGAATCTGCCGCGCATCAAGGGCAACCACAACGCCATGCATTCCGGCATCGCCGCCGCCGAGGCCGCCCACGCGGCGCTGGCCGAGGGGCGCGGGGGCGACACGCTGGAGGCCTATGACGCCGCCCTGCGCGAGGGACCCGTCGGCAAGGATCTCCGGCGCGTGCGCAACGTCGCGCCGCTCAACGCGAGGTTCGGGCCGCTGGGCGGGCTGGTGCTCGGCGGCTTCGACATGTGGTGCCAGACGCTCCTGCGCGTCTCGCCCTTCGGGACGCTCAAGCACGGCAAGACCGACGCCGAGGCGACCGAGCCGAAGGAGAAGTACAGCCCGATCGACTACCCCAAGCCCGACGGCAAGCTCTCCTTCGACCGGCTGACGAACGTCGCCTATTCCTTCACCAACCACGAGGAGAGCCAGCCGGCGCACCTCAAGCTGAAGGACCCCTCGGTGCCGGTAGGCTACACGCTGCCGAAATACGCGGAGCCGTCGCGGCTCTACTGCCCGGCAGGTGTCTACGAGGTGGTGGAGGAGGAGAGCGGCGCGAAGTTCGTGATAAACTTCCAGAACTGCGTGCACTGCAAGACCTGCGACATCAAGGACCCGCCTCAGAACATCAAGTGGACCACGCCCCAGGGCGGCGACGGGCCGAACTACCCGAACATGTGAGGCGGGGGGCTTCCGGCCGCGGTGGCCCCGTCTCCGCCTGCGCCTGCCAGGGGGCGCGCGGTGGGGAGAGGGGGTAGGTGGGTTTCCAACCACCGCCGGGCAACCTCTCCGCTGCATCCCCCGCCCGGTACGCGCCAAAGGCGCAGGGCGAGCGCCTGCCCGTCCCCACGGGCTGGCGCTCTGGCCGGGCTTGGCGCTGAGCGGGCCGCGGGGAGGGGCTTGGCCGGCATAAAGCGCGTCGCTCGACCGTCGAAGCGCCACCCCACGGGCAGGCGCCCGCCCTCCGCCTGCAAATGGTGCGCGGGGTGGACATGGGGAGGTGGGTTACAAGCCCACCCTACGGGGACGGCGCTCGGCTCTCCGGCTCCCGCCACATCGTAGGGTGTGTTTCCAACCCACCGCCGCGCGACCTCTCCGCTTCTTCCCCCGCCCGGTACTCGCCAAAGGCGCAGGGCGAGCGCCTGCCCGTCCCCACGGGCTGGCGCTCTGGCAGAGCTTGGTGCTCCGCTCAGTTCGGGGAGGGGCTTTGCCAGCATAAAGCGCTCCGCACGGGCCGTCGAAGCGCCACCCCACGGGCAGGCGCTCGCCCTGCGCCTGCCGGTGTCGCGCCAACGCCAGACCAGCCCCCGCTCCCCCGCAAAGATTGCCCGCCGGCGGCACCGTGGCTAAACCCGGCCGCAGAGGACGCAGGCAAACGAGCGAGGGCAGTCACTTGGTCGAATCCGGGCAGGCCGCCCCCCGCACCGCCATCGTCGTTCCCGCGCCGGCCAAGGTGAACCTCGCGCTGCGGGTCACCGGGCGGCGGGCGGATGGCTATCATGAGCTGCACTCGCTGGCGGTCTTTGCCGGCATCGGGGACGAGCTCTTCGTCTCCCCCGCCGCCAACGTGACGCTGGAGGTCGACGGCCCCACCGCCCCCGGCGTTCCCACCGATGGCTCCAACCTCGTCCTCAAGGCCGCCGAGGCGCTCCGCGCCGCGCGGGGCGTCACCGCCGGGGCGCGCCTGCGCCTCACCAAGCGGCTGCCGCATGGGGCCGGCATCGGCGGGGGCTCCTCGGATGCCGCGGCGGCGATCCGGGGGCTGGCGGCGCTCTGGCGCGTCGCCCCGCTGACGGCGGCGGAGGCGCTGCCGCTGGGCGCCGACCTGCCCGTCTGCCTCGCCGCGCCCGCGCCGCAGGTCATGGCCGGCATCGGCGAGCGCCTCACCCCCGCGCCGGCCCTGCCGCCCTGCGGCCTGCTCCTCGCCAATCCCGGCGTCCCGGTGCCCACCGGCCCCGTCTTCCGCGCCCTCTCCGGCCGCTTCGGCGCGCCCCTGCCGCCGCTGCCGCCCGCCCCGGATTTCGTCGCCCTCACCGACTGGCTCGCCGCCGCCGGCAACGACCTCTCCGCCCCGGCGGAGGAGGTCTGCCCCGCCATCACCGCCGTCCGCTCCGCCCTCTCCGGCGCCCCCGCCTCCGGCATGTCCGGCTCCGGAGCCACCTGCTGGGCGCTCCTGCCTGACCCGGAGGCGGCCGCCCGCCTCGCCGCCGAGATCGCCCGCCACCACCCCGACTGGTGGCTCTGGGGCGGCCCCCTCGCCTGACGCGCCTCTCGCTTTTCTGCAAATATCCGCGGGGGGCGCCGCAGGCGCGGGGGCAGAGCCCCCTCGACGCCCGCCTCCCCGCGCCGCACCAGCCGCGGCGCGCTACCCCTTCATCCGGGTCGTCTTGTAGGGCATCCCGTGCGCGTCATAGGTCGTCCACTCGCCGACCTGCCGCCCCGCCTCGAAATGGCCCGTGCGCAGGCGCGTGCCGTCCTTGCGGAAGAACTCCCAGTAACCCGTCTCGCGCCCGTCCTCCGTCTGGCCCCGCGCCCGGAGGGAGCCGTCCTTGTGCCGCGTCTCGAAGGGCTCCGGCATCACTCAATCCTCCGGCTGCAGATCCATCAGGAAGGAGAGGACATCCTCGGCCGGCATCTCGCAAGGCTTCAGCCGTGGTCCCGCCGCCAGCTCGTAGAGATTGGCGGAGATGTAGCCCGGCCCGTCCAGCGCCCAGGCCTGCAGCTTCCAGCCCCGCCCACCGGCCACCGGCACCCTCGCCACCCGCCAGCGGCGCCCGAGCGCCCGGCCCGTGAAGGCGCCCTCCGGCAGGGCGTGGAAGCGGGCGTGGGCGGCGGGGCCCAGGCCGCTCACTTCTGGCCGATCTTCGGCTCCGTTCCCGCGCGCAGGCGGGCGATGTTGGCCGAGTGGCGCAGCACGATGATGATCGCCAGCGCCAGGCAGAGGAGCGACAGGTCCGGCCGGCCGAGCACGTGGGCAAGGATCGGGGAGCAGACGGCCGCCAGCAGGGCGGAGAGCGAGGAATAGCGCGTCAGCGCCGCCACCACGAGCCAGACGGCGCAGGCGGCGAGGCCCAGCGGCCAGAAGATCGCGAGCAGGATGCCGAGGAACGTCGCCACCCCCTTGCCGCCGCGAAAGCGCAGCCAGACGGGGAAGCAATGGCCCAGCAGCGCAGTGAAGGCGGCCAGCTGCGCCGCGTCGTCCCCGCCCAGCCAATGGGCGAGGATCACGGCGACGGCGCCCTTCGCGGCATCCAGCAGTAGCGTCGCCAGCGCCGCCTTGCGGTTGCCGGTGCGCAACACGTTGGTGGCGCCGATATTGCCCGAGCCGATCTTGCGCAGATCGCCCAGCCCCATCGCCGCGGCCACCACCACCCCGAAGGGGACGGAGCCGAGCAGGTAGCCGGCCACCCCGAGGATCGCCAGCCACAGGCCCGGCGTCGTCATTTCCGGCAGAAAGATCATCCGAACACCCGCTCCCCCGCAACCCAGGTGCCGCGCACCTTGCCCTGAAGACGGGCGCCGTCAAAGGGGGTGTTGCGCGACTTCGAATGCAGCGTCTCGCGGTCGAGCACGAAGGGCGCGTGCTCGTCGAAGAGCACGAGGTCCGCCGGCGCGCCCGCCTGCAGCCGCCCGCCGGGCAGGCCGAGCCGCCGCGCCGGGTTGCGCGACAGGGCGCGGAACAGGCGGTTAAGGCTCAGGTGCCCGCCATGGACGAGCCGCAGCGAGGCCGGCAGCAGCGTCTCCAGCCCCACGGCGCCCGAGGCGGCGACCTCGAAGGGCAGGCGCTTGGATTCCTCGTCCTGCGGCGTGTGGAAGGAGGAGATGACGTCGATCAGCCCCGAGGCGACAGCCTCCACCGCGGCCATCCTGTCATCCTCGCTCCGCAGCGGCGGGGTGAGCTTGAAGAAGGTCCGGTAATCCGCCACGTCGAACTCGTTGAGCGTCAGGTGGTGGACGGAGATGCCGGCGGTGATGTCGAAGCCGTTGGCCTTCGCCCGCTCCAGCGGCGGCAGGGCGCGGGCCGTCGTCACCTGTCCCGCGTGGTAGCTCGCGCCCGTCATCTCGATCAGCGCGATGTCGCGGTCGAGCCCCATCCGCTCGGCCATCGGGCTGACATGCGGCAGGCCGCGCAGCGAGGCGAACTTGCCGGCGGTCGCCACCCCGGCGGCGGAGAGCCCCGGCTCCTGCACGTGGCCGACAACGAGCGCGCCGAGGGCGCGGGCATAGGTGAGGGCGCGGGCATAGACGCGGGTGTTCTCCACCACGCGGAAGCCGTCGGTGAAGGCGACGGCGCCGGCATCCATGAGGAAGCCGATCTCCGTCATCTCGCGCCCCTCGCGCCCCTTGGTCAGCGCCGCCATGGGGCGCACGCGGGCGAGGCTGTCCTCCCGCGCGCGGCGGGAGACGAATTCCAGCACCTCGGGCGTGTCGATGGTCGGGCTGGTGTCGGGCCGCGTGACCATCGTCGTCACGCCCCCGGCCACGGCGGCCCGCCCGGCGGAGCGGAAGCTTTCCTTGTGCCGTTCGCCGGGCTCGGAGACCTTGACGCCAAGGTCCACGATCCCGGGCGCGAGGCAGGCCCCGCCGCAATCGAGCCGCTCGGTGCCGGGGAAGGCGCCGTCCTCCAGCGGGCCGGCGATCACCTCGGCGATCTCGCCACCGCGGATCAGCAGGGCGCCGGGCTGCGGCGCCTCCGCCTCCGGGTCGATCAGGCGGGCATTGGTGAAGAGCAGCTCCGTCACGACACGTCCCTCTCATCGGCCATGGGGCCCGCCTCCTCCAGCTGCCGGGCGCGGGCGGTCAGCGCCTCGCGCGCCAGCCGCTGCACGAGCGCCGGTTCGCCGATGAGGCGGAAGCCGACCGGCGCGTTGATCGTCGCGATGGAGGAGCCGGTGGCCCGCCGCACCTCGCGGGTGGCGCGCTGGCGGTACTGCGATTCCGCGAACCAGACATGGCCGAGGCCGAAGGGCCCCTCCTCGATCTTCAGCAGCGGCTCGCGGAGCGGATAGCGGTGGAGGTGGCGGCCGAAGAAACGGTCCGCCACGTAGGCGGCGCGGTCGGTGAGGGCATACTCCGTCACCCGCCGCCGCTGGGCATCGAAGACCAGCCGGCCGATGGTGAACCAGAGGCCGAGGAGCAGGGCGATCGCCTCCGTGACCGACACCTGCCCCGTCTGGGTGCTGCCGGCGAGCAGCCAGATGCCGAGGCGGATGACGGGGAAGAGCAGCAGCAGGGCGCCGATGGCCCCCTCGGTCGACTTGATGTCGCTCCAGAGGATGCGCCCGTCGGGCCGCCCCTGCCACAAGACGCGCTCCCCCGCCTCGATGCGGCTCTCCCAGCCGCTCATGGCCGGGCGCTCGCGGGTAGGTCGGTCACGTCATGGTCCCTGGCTGAGGATCGGCCGGAGAGGGCAGTCACGCGCCGATCCCCTCGGCGCCGCGGGCGTTGGCCTGCTTGAGGTTCTCCGCCAGGAGCTCCATGGCCGCCATGCGCACGGCGACGCCCATCTCCACCTGCGTCTGGATGACGGAGCGGTTGATGTCGTCGGCGATGGTGCCGTCGATCTCCACCCCCCGGTTCATGGGGCCGGGATGCATGACGATGGCGTCGTCCTTGGCATAGGCGAGCTTCTCGGCATCCAGCCCGTAGCGGTGGTAATATTCCCGCTCGCTCGGGATGTAGCCGCCGTCCATCCGCTCCTTCTGGAGGCGGAGCATCATGACAACGTCGGCGCCCTTCAGCCCCTCCTCCATGCTCTCGAAGACCTCGACGCCGAGCTCGGAGATGCCCGGCGGCATCAGCGTCGGCGGGCCGACGAGGCGGAGGCGGTTCTCCATCTTGCCGAGAAGGAGGAGGTTGGAGCGGGCGACGCGGCTATGGGCGATATCCCCGCAGATGGCGATGGAGAGGCGGTGCAGCCGCCCCTTCGCCCGGCGGATGGTGAGCGCGTCGAGCAGCGCCTGCGTCGGGTGCTCGTGCCGCCCGTCGCCGGCATTGAGGACGGCGCAGTTCACCTTCTGCGCGAGCAGGTCGACGGCGCCGGAGTGGGGGTGGCGGACGACGATGAGGTCGGGGCGCATGGCGTTGAGCGTCAGCGCCGTGTCGATCAGCGTCTCGCCCTTCTTCAGCGAGGAGGAGCCCATGGCCATGTTCATGACGTCCGCGCCGAGCCGCTTTCCGGCGAGCTCGAAGCTGGCCTGCGTGCGGGTGGAGGCCTCGAAGAACATGTTGATCTGCGTGAGCCCGGCGAGCCGCCGCTCCGGCGTGACGCCGTCGCGCATCTCGTTGGCATGGATCTCGGCACGGTCGAGCAGCGCCACGATCTCGTCCTGGCCAAGCGGCTCGATGCCGAGGAGATGTCGGGCGCGGAAGGTCATCGGTCGGTCCCCTTGGGGCGAGGTCATGCCCCGGCGCGAGGGCGGATGCAACATTTGTTGGAAGGCGCGGGCTGTTGAAGGGGCGAGGAGTGGCGCACCGCCCGGGCTGCATCCCCCCGCGCGGAAGCAAGGCCCGCAGGCCGCCGCGCGAGCGCCTGCCCGTCCCGGCGGGCTGGCGCTCTGTCAGAGCTTGGCGCTTCGCGGAGGGCGGGGAGGGGTGTGGCGGGCATAAAGCGCGCAGCGGCGGCGTTGGATGCGCCACCCCACGGGCAGGCTCGAGAGGGGGGTGCTTGCGGAAACGGGTCCGGCTCGAGGCGAGGCATCTAGCGATCCGGCCGCCGCTCTTTCCCCCCCCGCGCGGAATCAAGGCCGCAGGCCGCCGCGCGAGCGCCTGCCCGTCCCAGCGGGCTGGCGCTCTGTCGGGGCTTGGCGCTTCGCGGCGAGCGGGGAGGGATGTGGCAGGCATAAAGCGCCAAGCGGTGCCGTCGGAGCGCCACCCCACGGGCAGGCGTGCGAGGTATGCGCTAGGGGCCGGGCGGGGAAGGTGGGTTACAAGCCCACCCTACGGAGGGCCGCGCTCCGCCCCTTAGGGTGGCTTTTCAACCCACCACGCCCCTCGGCTACGCCTCGCCCCGCGGCTTCAGCAGATCGCGGATATCCGTCAGCAGCTCTTCCTGCGTCGGGCCCTTGGGCGCGGCCGGCACCGGCTCTCCCTGCTCCACCTTCGCGTCCTTGATCCGGTTCACCGCCTTCACCAGCAGGAACACCACCAGCGCGATGATCAGGAAGTTGATCACCGCCGTCACGAAGGCCCCGTAGGCGAAGATCGCGGCGCCGCTCTCGCGTGCCGTCGCCAGCCCCGCATTGGCCGGCACCTCTCCCGACAGCACCACGTACATGTCGGAGAAATCGACGCCCCCGAGGATCAGCCCGATCACCGGGTTGATGAGGTCGTTCACCAGGCTCTGCACGATGGCCGTGAAGGCCGCGCCGATGATGATCCCCACGGCGAGGTCCATGACATTGCCCTTGGCAATGAAGTCGCGAAATTCCTTGATCATAGTCCCACTCACTCAAACGCGCGGCCCCGCCGCACCTCACTGCGGCGAAACCAGCCCCGCCGCATATTCCTGCGGCGAGGCTAGCGCATGTGATCCGGCGCGGGCAGGGGCCTCAGCCCCGCAGGCTGCCGCCCGTGGCTTTCGTGACCTTGTCGACGACCCTGGCCGCCACGGCCTCGATCTCCTCGTCGGTCAGCGTGCCCGCCTTCGGCTCCAGCCGCACGGTGACGGCGAGGCTCTTCTGCCCCTCCGCCAGCGACCCACCGGAGAACTCGTCGAACACCCGCACTTCCGAGATCAGCGCCTTGTCCGCCCCTTGCGCGGCGTTCACCAGCACCTGCGCCTCCACGTCCTTCGGCAGCACGAAGGCGAAGTCACGCTCCACCGCCTGGAAGGCGCTGGCCTCCAGCGCCGGGCGGGCGGGGGACTTGGCGCGGGGCAGGGGCACCTCCTCCGGCGAGAGGGTGAAGGCGACCACCGGCCCCTTCACGTCCATCGCGGCCAGCACCTTGGGGTGCAGCGCGCCGAAGGTGCCCATGACCTTCTTCGGACCAAGGCAGAAGCGCCCGTGCCGCCCGGGATGCCACCAGCCCTCGCCGCCGCGCATGACCTGCATCTTCGCCGGCGCGCCCATGGCGGAGAGCACGGCCTCGGCATCGGCTTTGGCGTCGAACACATCCTCGGCCCGGCTCTCGCCATGCAGATCCTTCGGGCCGGTCTTGCCGACCCAGATGCCGGCGATCTGCCAGCTCTCTTCCCCCGGCTCACCGCCGGAGAAGACATGGCCGACCTCGAAGAGCCCGAAATCCGCCTGCCCGCGCGCCTGATTGCGCGCCGCAGCGGCCAGCAGGCCGGGCAGCAGCGAGGGGCGCATGTGGGACATGTCGGTGGAGATCGGGTTCTCCAGCGCCGTGGCCTCGTCGCCACCGCCGAAGAGCTGGGCCGCGCCCGCCTCGATGAAGCTGTAGGTGACGCATTCGTTGTAGCCGAGCGCCGCCGCCTGCCGCCGCGCGAAGCCGAGGCGGCGCTGCATCGGCGTCAGCACCGGCTGCGGCACGCCGGGCACCTGCGGCATTGGCCGGCCCTCCAGCTTGGTCAGCGAGGCGATGCGGGCGACCTCTTCCACGAGATCCGCCTCGCCCTGAACATCGGGCCGCCAGCTCGGCACGGAGGCCATGTCGCCATCCAGCGTGAAGCCGAGCGCCTCCAGCGTCGCGCGCTGCTCCTCGGCCGGGATCTCCATGCCGACGAGGCTGACCACGCGGTCGGTATCCAGCTTGTAGGCGCGCGAGGTGTCGGGCACCTCGCCGACCTGGATCATCTCGCTGGCCTCGCCGCCGGCGATGTCCACGATCATCCGCACGGCGCGCGACAGCCCCTCGGGCGTGAAGGCCGGATCGACCCCGCGCTCGAAGCGGTAGCGCGCATCGCTGTGCACCTTGAGGGCCCGCCCGGTGTAGGCGATCTGCACCGGGTCCCAATAGGCGCTCTCGACGATCACATCCGTCGTCTCCAGCTCGCTGCCGGAATGCTCGCCGCCCATGATGCCGGCGATGCTCTCTGGGCCATTGTCATCCCCGATCACCATCTGCCCCGGCTGGAAGCGGTAGGTCTTGCCGTCGAGCGCCAGCAGCTCCTCGCCGCCGGCGGCGCGGGAGACGCGGATCGCGCCTTTCACCTTGGCCGCATCGAAGACATGCAGCGGGCGGTTCAGATCGTAGGTGAAGAAGTTCGTGACATCGACGAGGAAGTTGATCGGTCGCAGCCCGATCGCCTTCAGCCGCGCCTGCAGCCACTTGGGGCTCGGCCCGTTGGTCACGCCGCGGATCACCGTCGCGCAGAAGAGCGGGCAGCCGTCCTTGGTGTCGTCATCGACGCTGATCTTCAGATCGGAGGTGAAGGCGGGCGCCACCGCCTCGAACGGGATATCCTTCAGCACCCCCAGCCCCCGCGCCGCGAGGTCCCGCGCCACGCCGCGCACGCCGAGCGCGTCGGGCCGGTTGGGGGTGATGGCGATCTCGATGACCGGGTCGACGGCCTCGGGCCGGTTCTCCGCCAGCCAGTCGGCGAACTCCTCGCCGACCTCGCCCGACGGCAGCTCGATGATGCCGTCATGCTCGTCGCTGAGCTCCATCTCCCGCTCGGAGGCCATCATGCCGTGGCTCTCAACGCCGCGGATATTGCCGACGGAGATGGTGATATCGAGCCCCGGCACATAGGCGCCCGGCTTGGCGACGACGACGGTGATCCCCTCGCGGGCATTCGGCGCGCCGCAGACGATCTGGCGGGTGCCCTCGTCCGTCTCCACCTGGCAGACGCGCAGGCGGTCGGCATCGGGGTGCTGGGCGGCGGAGGTGACCTTGCCGATGGTGAAGCCTCGGAGCTTCTCGGCAGGGTCTTCGATGCCCTCGACCTCGAGCCCGAGATCGGTCAGCGCCTCGGCGATCTCCGCCACGGAGGCGGAGGTCTCGAGATGGTCCTTCAGCCAGGAGAGGGTGAATTTCATCGTTGGTCTCCTTTGCGGGGCCTGGCCCCTCGTCTGGCGTAGGGTGCGTGCTCGTCACGCACCTTTGGGCCAGTGTTTGGTTCGGTGCGTGCGAGCACGCACCCTACGCCTCGTATCTCTTGGCGAGGTCGTCCTCGTCGCCCATCTCGTAGAGCTTCAATTCCCTCGCCAGCCGGATGGTCGGCTTGGCTGCGAAGAGGATCGAGCCGACGAGGAAGAACCACGTGCCCGGGGTCTGCCAATTCTCGAAGAAGAACATGACCGACCCCACGATAAAGCAGAGCGCCGCGCCGAAATCGACGAAGGTATAGGCGATCTCATAGCGCGCCCAGAGGCGGCGAGAGGCCTCGTTCTGGTGACGGCGGTCGTGGTGGAAGAGGGTCATTTCTCGTCCTCCTGAGGGCTGGCATCTGGCTCTCGGTTGGTTCGTCTCTCAGTGCTTCTATTCGGTGGGATCGCACTGGTGTTTCGAACTTCCGCTACTATCCCCCCCCTCCGGGCCCCAGAATAGAAGGCGAACCAAGCGGTTGCCGCACTAAGAGTCATGAGAAAAACTGCAAGGGCGGGGAAGCGCGAAGGTGGAGGAAGATGATCTGCGTCCGTATCGAAGGGAGCTACGCTGCCAGCGGTCAAGACCGAAACCACGCTGTTGGGAGTGCTGGAAACAACACTGAATCTAGTGAGTGATCGTGGTGCGATGGCGGGCAGGCTTATGATGGTTCCTTCAGTTCCGACTGATCTCTCGTACGGAATCTCATTTCTAAAGATGACAGAGTCCGCTTCTTCGCTCAGATATATCTCCAAGTCACGACCAGTAAGTTTTCCCGAATTGAGAAGTGAGATGCTCAAAATGTGGCTGAAATCTTCATATTCTGCATTCGGAATTAGGAATTCGTCCACCACCGTCCAAGAGACGTTTGCCGACGGAGCCAGCATAGGGCCAAAAATTGGGGTGAATAAGACGACCGCCAGGCCCCCGATAACGACCGACACCAAAGAGATGGCGAGGGTCTTCACCGACTAAGACCCCCCGCCAACCCCGGTTGATCAAGCGCCGCAAATCCATAGTGCCGCAGCCAGCGCAAATCGCTGTCGAAGAACGCCCGCAGATCCGGAATCCCGTATTTCAGCATCGCCAGCCGGTCGATGCCCATGCCGAAGGCGAAGCCCTGGTACTCATCGGGGTCGATGCCGGCGTTGCGAAGCACGTTGGGGTGCACCATGCCGGAGCCCAGAACCTCCAGCCAGTCGTCGCCCTCGCCCACCTTCACGGTGCCATTGTCCCACGCGCATTGCACGTCGACCTCCGCCGAAGGCTCGGTGAAGGGGAAGTGCGAGGCGCGGAAGCGGGTTTTCACCTCGGTGCCAAAGAAGGCCGTGAAGAATTGCTCCAGCACCCATTTCAGGTTGGCCATCGAGATGTCCTTGTCGATGGCGAGGCCCTCGATCTGGTGGAACATCGGGGTGTGCGTCTGGTCATAGTCCGCGCGATAGACGCCGCCGGGGCAGATGATGCGGATTGGGGCGCCGCTCTTCTCCATGGTGCGGATCTGGACGGGGGAGGTATGGGTGCGCAGCACGGCAGGGGGGCGGTTATCCCCCTCGGCGCGGCGCATGTAGAACGTGTCCATCTCGGCGCGGGCCGGGTGGTGGCCCGGGATGTTGAGCGCGTCGAAATTGTACCAGTCGCTCTCCACCCGCGGCCCCTCGGCCACCGAGAAACCCAAGCTGGCGAAGATCGCCGTGACCTCTTCGGAGACCTGGCTGATCGGGTGGATCGACCCGGCCGGCCGCCGCCGCGCCGGCAGCGTCACGTCGAGCCATTCGCCGCGCAGCCGCTCCTCCAGCGCCGCATCGGCCAGCGCCGTCTTGCGGGCGATCAGCGCGCTGTTCAGCTCGTCCTTCAGGGCGTTGAGCGCGGGGCCGGCCGTCTGCCGCTCCTCGGGCGTCATCTTGCCCAGCTCGCGCATCTTCAGGGAGACCTCGCCCTTCTTGCCGAGCGCGGCGATCCGCACCTCCTCGATGGCGGCCTCGTCGGAGGCATCCGCGATGGCGGAGAGGTATTTCTCTTTCAGATCGTCCATGTCCGGCCCTTGATTTCCTGCTGCCCTGCTAGCGAGCGGCCCTTCAAAGCACAAGAAGCCGCCGACCCGAAGGTCCGCGGCTTCCCAGAGTTCAACCCGTGTGAGGGTGTCTTACGCGAGCGCGGCCTTCGCCTTGTCGACGATGGCGCCAAACGCCTCGGGCTCGTGCACGGCGAGATCGGCGAGGACCTTGCGGTCCACCTCGATGCCGGCCAGCGACAGGCCGTTGATGAAGCGGCTGTACGTCAGCGCCTCGTCATGGCTGCGCACGGCGGCGTTGATCCGCTGGATCCACAGGGCACGGAACGTGCGCTTGCGGTTCTTGCGGTCGCGCGTGGCGTATTGGTTGGCCTTGTCGACGGCCTGCTTGGCAACCTTGAAGGTGCTGCCGCGGCGGTCGTAATAGCCCTTCGCCTGATCGAGGATCTTCTTGTGGCGACGGTGCGTGATGGGGCCGGTCTTGGTGCGTGACATGTGTGATCCTCCTCAGCGCGCGTAGGGCATCATCGGCTTGATGATACCTTCATCAGCCTTCGACAGCGTGGTGGTGCCCCGCGCCTGGCGGATGAACTTGTTGGTGCGCTTGATCATGCCGTGGCGCTTGCCGGCCTGGCCGGCAACGACGCGGCCCGACGCCGTCACCTTGAACCGCT
Source organism: Pseudoroseicyclus tamaricis (assembly GCF_012070395.1). Classification (GTDB taxonomy): domain Bacteria; phylum Pseudomonadota; class Alphaproteobacteria; order Rhodobacterales; family Rhodobacteraceae; genus Pseudoroseicyclus_A; species Pseudoroseicyclus_A tamaricis. The sequence continues at coordinate 174,381 of NZ_JAAFYS010000001.1, forward strand.
TCTTGCAGCTCGACTTGGTCTTCATCTTCGGCATCTTTCTCTCCTTGTCGGATCGTTCAGGCGCGACTCGGCAATGCCAAACGGCCGGCCGCGCACAAATGGAGCGCGCCGTATAGGAGCAAACGCCCCCCGAAGCAAGGCCCCGCCATGGGCCTTGAGGCGCCCGGATCCCCTTCATCTGGCCATAAATACCCCGGGGGGTCGCCATTGGTGGCGCCATTGGTCCGAGGCCCGATGGCGACGGGGCTGGCCCCCACGCAGGCCTGCCTCCCCCGTGCCCCCTCACTTCCCCTGCGCCGCCGCCGCCAGCGCCTGTCGCAGCGCCGCGAAATGCTGGCCCGTGTCCGCTCCCTGGCGGGCGAAGAAGCGCTCCAGCGGCTCGTGGGTGGCGATGGCGGCGTCGATCTCCGGGTCCGTCCCCCGGGCGTAGAGCCCGGCCTGGATCATCAGCTCCGCCCGGTCATAGGCGCCCAGCCGGCCGCGGGCCTCTCCGATGAGCTGGTTCTCCTGCGGGCTCGCCGCGTCGGGCAGCGAGCGGGAGACGGAGCGCAGCACGTCCACCGCGGGGAAGCGGCCGCGCTCGGCGATGGCCCGGTCGAGCACCACGTGCCCGTCGAGCACGCCGCGCAGCATGTCGGCCACCGGCTCCTCCATGTCGGAGCCGGCGACGAGCACCGAGTAGATGGCGGTGATGTCGCCCTCCTCCTCCACCCCCGGCCCCGCCCGCTCGCAGAGCGCCGCGATGGCGCCGCCGGTGGAGGGGGGGTACCCGCGCAGCCCCGCCGTCTCGCCGGAGGAGACGGCGAGCTCGCGGTGCGCCTCGGCGAAGCGGGTGACGGAATCGAGCAGCAGCAGCACCTGCAGCCCCTCGGCGCGGAAGTGCTCCGCCACCGCCGTCGCCGCCAGCGCGCAGCGGCGGCGCACCTGCGGGGCGCGGTCCGACGTGGCGGCGACGACGACGGAGCGGGCCATCCCCTCCGGTCCGAGGACACCCTCCACGAAGTGCCGCAGCTCCCGCCCCCGCTCGCCGACGAGGCCGATCACCACGACATCCGCCGCCACCCCCTGCGCCAGCCCGGCCAGCAGCGTCGACTTGCCGACGCCGGAGCCGGCGAAGAGGCCGACGCGCTGGCCCCGCACCAGCGGCAGCAGCGTGTCGAACAGGGCGTAGCCCGTCGCCATCCGTGCCCCCAGCGCCCGCCGCTCCGCCGGCGGCGGCGGCGCGGCGGAGAGGGGGCGGGGCGCGGCGCCGGGCAGGAGCGGGCGGCCGTCGAGCGGGCGCCCGTCCGGGTCGATCACCCGGCCGATCCAGCTGTCGTCGGGGGCGAAGGCGGGGGGCGGCATCAGGCGCACGGGGCAGCCGGTGCCGATCCCCTCCGCCGAGCCCTCCGGCAGCAGCAGCACCTCTCCGGCGACGACGCGGATCACCTCCGCCCCCACCGGCGCGGGGCCGAGGATCTCCACCCGGTCGCCCAGCCGCGCCCGCTCCGCCAGGCCGGAGGCGACGAGCCGTCCGCCCGCGATCTCGCTGATTTCTCCCAGCGGCTGCGTCAGCCGCTGGCGGGAGACGGCGGCGGCCATGCGCGTGAAGAGCGGCGGGCCGATGGCGCTCTGGCTGGGGCGGGGCGGGGCGGCTGTCATGGCGATCTCCCTCGAAAAAGCCGGTCAGGGACAACGCGACCTTAAGGAATCTCGCTTAATCAGCCGTTGAGCCTGAACGAGGGAGAAGCCCGGTGTTCGACAATCTCGCCATTTTCGGCATGGCCGATGCCATGGCCCGCCACGCCGGTGCCCGCACCGCGCTGGTGGCCCGCAACCTCGCCAATGCCGACACGCCCGGCTACCGCGCCAGCCACCTGCCCAGCTTCGCCGAGGTGGCGGATAGCGGCGGGGTGGAGGTGCCATCGCTGCGCACCACCCGCGCCGGCCATATCGGCGGTGACCCTGCCCCCCTGCGCGCCCGGCAGGAGCCGGCGGAGGGCCAGACCTCCCCCAACGGCAACTCCGTCTCCATCGAGGAGGAGATGGTGCGCGCCGTCGCGGCCGAGCGTGAGCATTCCCGCGCCCTCGCCGTCTACCGCCACAGCATGCAGGTGCTCCGCACCGTCATCGGCACCTGAAAGGAGGTCTGCCATGTCCGATTTCGCCGACAGCCTGAACGTCACCGCCTCCGCCATGCGCGCCCAGTCCATGCGCCTGCGCCTGACGGCGGAGAATGTCGCCAATGCCGACACGCCCGGCTACCACCGCAAGACCACCTCCTTCCAGGCCGCCTACGAGGGCGGTCGCGCCACCGGTCTGGTGGAGGCGGGGCCTGTCCGGCTCGACCGCGCGCCCCTGTCGGTGGAGTACGACCCCTCCAACCCGCTCGCGGATGCGGAGGGGAACGTCGAGGGCTCCAACGTCAACCTCCTCCTCGAGGTGGCCGATGCCCGTGAGGCCGGCCGCAGCTACGAGGCGAACCTCAAGATGTTCGAGCAGATCCGCTCGATGTCCACCGAACTGATGAACCTCCTGCGCCGCCGCTAGGCCGGCGCCGCACTACCCCTCACCAGCCGATCCGCACCCATCAAGAGGAGTGACCAGAATGGAACTCGCAGCCGTCGCCCGCCAGTACGAGGCCGCCCGTGCCGCCGCCGAGCCGCAGCCCGGCGCCGCCGAGGGCCTCGCCGGCACCGCCGCCGCCGACTTCGCCGCCCAGCTCCGCCTCGGCGAGGAGACGGCGATGGGCGCCATGTCCGGCGATGCCGACCCGCACGCCCTCGTCCAGGCGCTCGCACAGACGGAGCTGGCCGTCGAGGCGGCCGTCGCCGTGCGCAACAAGGTCGTCGAGGCCTACCAGGAAATCCTGCGGATGCCCGTCTGAGGAGCGCCTGATGGACCCGGCCCTCTTCTACGACACGCTGCGCGCCGGCCTGCGCACCGCCGTGGTCATCTCGCTGCCGATCCTCTCGGTGGCGCTGATCACCGGCGTGGTCATCGGCCTCTTCCAGGCCCTGACCTCGGTGCAGGAAATGACGCTCACCTTCGTGCCCAAGCTCGGCGCCATCGTCGCCGTCTTCTGGCTGACGATGGGCTTCATGTCCGAGGCGCTGCGCAGCCTCTGGGTCGAAACGCTGGTGCCGCTGATCGCGGGGAGCTGAACCATGGACAACGCCATCTACGCCGGCCTCACCCGGCAGACGAGCCTGATGCAAGAGATGCAGAGCATCGCCAACAACATCGCCAACGCGGCGACCACCGGCTTCCGCGCCGAGGGGATGATGTTCTCCGAATACGTGGCCCTCACCGGCCCGGGGGAGCCGTCGCTCTCCATGGGTTTCGGCAATGTCGGCCTCACCTCCGCCGCGCAAGGCGCGCTGACGCAGACGGGCGGGCCCTTCGACCTCGCCGTCGAAGGCCCCGGCTACTTCCTCGTCGCCACGCCGGAGGGCGAGCGGCTGACGCGGGCCGGCGCCTTCACGCCCAGCGCCAACGGCGATCTCGTCACGGCGGAGGGCTACAACGTGCTCGACGCCGGCGGGGCCCCCGTCTTCATCCCGCAGGGCGCCGGCCCCGTCTCCATCGCGCCGGACGGCACCATCTCCGCCGGCGGCCAGCCCGTCGGGCAGATCGGCCTCGTCCGTCCGCTCGATGCCGAGGGGATGCGCCGCGCCGACGGCGTGCGCTTCGAGGCCCCCGCCGGCTGGGAGCCGGAGCTGGAGGGCCGCATGGTGCAGGGCTTCCTCGAGGGGTCCAACGTCGACCCCCTGATCGAGGTGGCGCGGATGATCGAGGTCTCCCGCGCCTACGAGCTCGGCCAGTCCCTCGCCGACCGGGAGGATGAACGCATCCGCGCCACCATTGAATCCGTCACCAGATAGGAGGCTCCGCCCATGCGTGCCCTGCAGATCGCGGCCGCCGGCATGTCGGCCCAGCAGACCCGGGTCGAGGTGATCTCGAACAACCTCGCCAACATGTCCACCACCGGCTACAAGCCGCGCCGCGCCGAGTTCGCCGACCTGCATTACCAGCAGGTCTCCCGGCCCGGCACCATCTCCTCCGCCAGCGGCACGGTGCTGCCGACGGGCGTGCAGCTCGGCCTCGGCGTGCGGGCGACCTCCGTCGCGCAGATCGTGGGGCAGGGGGTGCTCTCCGCCACCGGCGGCGATCTCGATGTCGCCATCGAGGGCGACGGCTACCTCGAGGTGACGCTCCCCGACGGCCGCGCCGCCTATACCCGCGATGGCGGGCTCAAGGTCTCCGGCGACGGGCTGATCGTCACATCCGACGGCTTCCCCGTCGCGCCCGACATCACCATCCCCGCCGATGCGCGGCAGCTCTCCATCAATGCCGATGGCGAGGTCTACGCCTATTTCGGCGACCGGGTGGAGGCGCAGTTCATCGGCCAGTTCACCCTCACCGGCTTCTCCAACCCCCGCGGGCTGGAGGCGATGGGATCGAACCTCTTCCTCGAGACGGAAGGCTCGGGCCCGCCCCTCGGCGGCAACCCGGGGGAGGACGGGCTCGGCGTCCTGCGCCAGGGCTACCTGGAGGAGAGCACCGTCGATGCCGTCCGCGAGGTGACGGACCTGATCGAGGCGCAGCGCGGCTACGAGCTGAACTCCAAGGTCATCTCGGCCTCCGACCAGATGCTCGGCTCGATGGTGCAGGTGCGCTGATGCGCCTCTGGCCCCTCCCCCTCCTCGCCCTTCTCGGCGGGCCGGCGGCGGCCGATATCATGGTCGCCGCCCGCACCATTCCGGCGCAGACACTGCTCGGCCCCGGCGATGTCCTCGCCTCCGAGGGCGATATGCCGGGGGCCGCCTCCGCCCTCGAGGAGGTGGTGGGGATGGAGAGCCGCGTCGCGCTCTATGCCGGCCGGCCGATCCGCCTCGCCGATCTCGGCCCGCCCGCCATCGTCGAGCGCAACGAGGTGATCCCGCTGATCTACAACGCCGCCGGCCTCAGGATCGAAACGGAGGGCCGCGCCCTCGATCGCGCCGGGGTGGGGGAGATCGTCCGCATCATGAACACCGCCTCGCGCAGCACCGTCACCGCGCTCATCGGCTCCGACGGGGCCGCCTATGTCGCCAGTCTGGAGTCCCAGTGATGACCCGCCTCCTCGCCGCCGCCGCAATCGCCCTCCTCGCCGTCGCCGGCTGCGACCGCACGCTGGAGGTCGGCCAGCCGCCGCCGCTCACCCCCGTCGCCATGACGGAGGAGCATCTTGCCATGATGTCCCCCGGCCTGCCGATCGAGACCTCCCCCGTCCTGTCGCCCGCGCCCATCGCGGGGGCCTCGCTCTGGACGGGCGAGCGCGGCTCGCTCCTCGGCGACCGGCGGGCGATGACGCGGGGCGACATCATGACCGTGGTCATCGAGATCGACGATTCCGCCAGCTTCAACAATGCCTCCGGGCGCTCCCGCTCCGGCGGGCAGGATCTGAGCATCGACGAGTTCCTCGCCCTGCCGCAATGGATCGACAACAACGGCGGGCCGAACCTGTCGCCCGCCGTCGGCGTCAACTCTTCCTCAAGCTTCTCCGGCGATGGCTCCGTCAGCCGCAACGAACAGCTGGAGCTTCGCGTCGCCGCCACGGTGACGGAGGTGTTGCCCAACGGCGTGCTGCAGATCCAGGGCCGGCAGGAGGTGCGGGTGAACAACGAGGTGCGCGAGCTTCTGGTCGACGGCTATGTCCGCCCGGCGGACATCACCCGCCAGAACGAGATCACCTACGACAAGATCGCCGCGGCCCGCATTTCCTACGGCGGGCGGGGCATCATCTCCGACGTGCAGCGCCCGCGCTGGGGCGCGGAGATTTCCGAAGTGATGCTACCGTTCTGAGGGTGCCGCCATGAAGAAACTCCTCCTCCCCCTCCTGCTCGCGCTCGTCGGCACCGGCGGCGGTGTCGGCGCCGCGATGTTCCTCCTCCCCGCGGCGGAGCATGAGGAGGCGCTCGGCCCCTGCGGCGATGTCGAGGGGGCGGGCGCGCCCGAGGCGGCGGAGGAGGAGGCCGGCGAGGAGGAGGTCGTCGCCGACGGCCCCTCCACCAACGAATACGCCAAGCTGAACAACCAGTTCGTCGTGCCGGTGGTGCGTGAGGGGCAGGCGGATGCCATGATGCTCCTCTCCCTCTCCATCGAGATCCCGCCGGGCCAGCAATCGGTGATCTTCGCCCATGAGCCGCGGCTGCGGGACGTCTTCCTGCAGGTGCTGTTCGATCATTCCAACGTCGGCGGGTTCGAGGGCAACTTCACCGCCGCCGCCAACATGCGCAACATGCGCGACGCCCTCCGCGCCGCGGGGCGGGAGGTGCTGGGAGACGTGGTCAAGGACGTGCTGGTGACGGATATCGTGCGCCAGCGGCTTCAGGGCTGACCCCCGGCCCCCGGCTGACGCGGGCGGGCCGGGACGGTCGGCGAAGCGGCAGGCAGGGCAGGGCGTGACCCGGCAGGCGCCTGCCTCCCGCAAGCCCCTTACCGCCTACTCCGCCGGCACCGCGGCTCGGCGGCGGCGCAGTATCGCCCAGGTTCCGGCGTAGAGCAGGGCCAGCGCCGCGGCGAGGGCGAGGGCGAAGACGCCCAGCACCGGCCAGCCCTCCGGCACCGTCGCCCATGGCGCGGCGGGCCAGAGCTCCGGCAGCACGATCAGCGTGAAAAGCGCCGCCGCCACGGCCACCGCCAGCAGCGCCGGCACCTGCGCGCCCCGCGCCGGCGCCCGCAGCGCCTTGCGGGCGGAGGCGAAGAGCCGCGCGATATCCGCCTGGATCGCCAGCAGCGCCGGCACCACCAGCAGCACCAGCACCGTCCCGAAGGCCAGCCCGTAGACGAGCGTGATCACCGTCGGCTTGAGGAACTCCGCCTGCGCCGAGCCCTCGTAGAGCAGCGGCGCCAGCCCCAGCACCGTCGTCGCCGTCGTCAGGAAGACCGGGCGCAGCCGGTCCGCCACCCCGTCGACGATCGCCGGCACCAGCCCCCGCTTCTCGGAATACTCGTCGATGGTGGAGACGAGCACGATGGAATCGTTGATGATGATGCCGATCATCCCGATCAGCCCCACCATCGAGAACATCGACAGCGGCATCCCCCAGGCCGCGTGGCCGAGGACCGCGCCGATCAGCCCGAAGGGAATGATCGACATCACGATCAGCGGCCGCGCCCAGGAGGAGAAGATCCACGACAGCACGAGGTAGATCGCCAGCAGGCAGACCATCGTCCCCAGCCGGGCGCCGTTGAGGAACTCCTGCTCCTGCTCGGAGAGGCCCGACATCTCCGTGTCGATATGGTGCACCTGCTCGAGCCGCGGCAGGATGTCCCCCTCGATCTGGCTCATGATCTCCGCCGCGCGGTCGGCATCCTCGTCGTCCAGCCCCGCCGTCACCGAGATGAGCATCGTGCCGTTGATCCGGCGGACGGAGCTGAACCCCGTCCGCTGGCTGACGGTGACGATATCGGCCAGCGGCAGGTAGGTGCCGTCCTCGGCGCGCATCATCGTGCGGTCGAGGAAGTCGGCCGTCAGCTCCTCCTCCGGCAGCTCGACGCGGATGGAGGCGCTGCGCGGCCCGTCGGGGAAGGTCGCCGCCTCCAGCCCGCCCAGCCGCTGGCGGAGGGTGGAGCCGAGCTGGTCGATGGTGAAGCCGAGCGCGCGGCCCTGCGCCGTCAGCGAGAGGATCAGCTCCTCCTTGTCATAGGCCAGCGAATCCTCGGGGCCCGACACCTCAGGGAACTGGCTCAGCTCCGCCTTCAGCGCCTCCGCCGCCTCCTTCAGGATCTCCGGTGTCCCCCCCGACAGCTCGACCGAGATCGCATCGCCCCCCGGCCCCGTGCCCCAGGAGCGGAAGCTGACCGTCTCCGCCATCGGCAGCGCCCGGGTGCGCTGCTGCAGGTCACTGGTGAACTGGCCGGAGGAGAAGGGGCGCAGGTCGGCGTCCACCAGCTCGATGGTGATGGCGCCAAGCTGGTAGCTCTCCTTGTCCTCGGCGCCGGAGAGGGGGCGCCCGTTGTTGCCGCCGATCTGGGCGATGACGTAGTTGATCGGGTTGACGCCGTAGGTCTCCTCGTACTCGGCCCCCAGCTCGGCGGCGGCGCGCTGCATCTCGTGCATCTGCTCGAGGCTGTCCTCGCGCGTCGCGCCCGGCAGCATGGCGAAGTTGCCGCCGACCGTCCCCTGCTCGGGGGAGGAGAAGAAGCGCCACTGCACGTCGCCGCGGATCAGCATCGCCCCCTGCCAGGCCAGCATCAGCAGCGCCAGCGCCACCACCGGGTAGCGGGCGAGGATGACGAGGCGCACGAGCGGGCGGAACAGCCGCTCCTGCACGAAGCGCATGCCCCGGTCGACCTGCCGGCTCGGCCAGTCGTACCAATGCGACTTCCCGGCACTCGCCAGCCCGTGGGAGAGGTGGTTGGGCAGGATGACGAAGCACTCGACAAGGCTCGCCGCCAGCACCGCGATGACGGTGAAGGGAATGTCGGAGATCAGGTCGCCGAAGCGCCCGCCGATGAGGACGAGCCCGTAGAAGGCGATGATCGTCGTCAGCGTGGCGGAGAAGACGGGCAGGAACATCCGCCGAGCCGCGTTCTCCGCCGCCACCTTGGGTGGCTCGCCGAGGCGCGTGGCGCGAAAGTCGGCATGCTCGCCGACGACGATGGCGTCGTCCACCACGATGCCGAGCGTGATGATCAGCGCGAAGAGCGACATGATGTTGAGCGTCAGCCCGAAGGCATACATCACCCCGATCGCCGCCAGCATCGAGACGGGCAGCCCCAGCGCCACCCAGAGCGCGGTGCGCGCGTTGAGGAAGAGGAACAGCAGCACCAGCACCAGCCCCAGCCCCATGGCGCCGTTATCGAGCAGCAGCGAGAGGCGGGCGGTGATCTCCTTGGCGGTGGAGTTGACGAGATCGATGGAGGTGCCGGCGGGCAGCGTCGCCTCCAGCTGCGCGGCGACCTCGCGGGCCGACTCCTCGATGGCGATGGCGTCGCCCTGCGCCGAGCGGCTGATGTCGATCTGCACCGCCGGGTTGTCGCCGACATAGAGCGCCCGGTCGCGGTTGATCGGCAGCGTCTGCACGTCGGCCACGTCGCCGATGGTCAGCGTCGTCCCGTCGGGGGCCTGCTGCAGGACGATCCCCGCGATCTCGCTGGCGGAGCGGCGCGCCTCGCCGGTGCGCAGGCGCTGGGCGCCGGCATCCCCCGCCGGGTCGGCCGTCACCTCCCGCGCGATGGCGGCGGAGATGTCGGACAGGCCGATGTCATGCTGGATGAGCGAGAGCGACGGCACCTCGACGAGGATCGAGGGCGCCGCGATGCCGCTGATCGAGGTCTGCGTGACGCCCTCCTCGAAGAGCCGCGCCACGTAATCGTCGGCGAACTCGGCCAAGGGCTCGATCCCCACCGGCCCGGTGATGATGGCCGAGGCGACCCGCTCGGCCCAGCCGCCCCGCCGCACCTGCGGCTCGTCGGCCCCCTCGGGCATGGAGACGGAGCTGGCGGCCTCCGAGACCTCCTTCTCCGCCGCGTCCATGTCCGCGCCCGGCTCGAATTCCAGCCGGATCGAGGCGCGCCCCTCCGAGGAGCGCGCATCCGATCCGGTGACCCCGGAGACGGAGCGCAGCGCCGGCTCCAGAGACTGCACGATGGCGGCGTCGACATCTTCCGCCCCGGCGCCGGACCATGAGACGGAGACTGAGATGGAATCGATGATGACATCGGGGAAGAACTGCGCCCGCATCCGCGGGAAGGCGAAGACGCCGGCGACGATCATCAGCACCATGACGAGGTTCGCCGCCGTCCGGTGCCGGGTGAAATAGGTGAACATCCCTAGCGTCCCCCGTCCGGGCCGCAGCCGCGGCCCCTGGGGCGCCCGCACCGGTCTTCCGGGCCGCGCACCCGCGCTCCCCGCCCGGGCGAGGCCGGCCGGGCAGGGGAGACCGCCGCCGCGCCCATCAGATGCCCATCCCGCTTTCGAGCCGCGCCACCATCTCCGCCGGCACTTCCGGCTGGGCGAGCGTCTCGCGGATGCGGGCCTTGGCCGCGTCGGGCATCCCGTCGCTCTCGTCGAGATAGGCGATCAGCCGCGCGCGCCGCTCTTCATCGAGCGCGATCATCTCCCCGGTCGACGCAGCTCCGGCGCCACCCTCACCGGGCGGGCCTCCGGCCCCGTCGCCACCTTCACCGGGCGGGCCACCAGCCCCGCCGCCGCCGAAGCCCTCCGGCGCCGCGGCGACCTCCTCGCCCGTGACCAGCTCTTCGCCGCTGTCCAGCAGCGGGCTGATGCGCAGCCCCTCTCCGATCAGCGGCGAGCGCTCGCGGACGACCCACTCGCCCTCCAGATCGGGCGCGCGGATCAGCACCTCGTCGCCCTGCCGGCGGATCAGCGCCACGCTCACCTCGTCCAGCCGGTTGCCTTCGCCCAGCGCCAGCACCGTCCCGTCGGCGGCCAGCGCCGCGGCGGGGAGGCGGGCGATCTGCGTCTGCTCCGGCTCGGCGATGGAGACGGTGACGAAATCACCGGGCCGCAGCCCGTGGGCGCCGCCGATCTCGGCATAGATCAGCCGGCCCGACTGGCTCTCGCCCCCGGCGCTCTCGCGCGTGATCCGCCCCTCCGCCTCCAGCGTCAGGCCTGAGACATCCAGCGCCACCGTCACCGGCGCCGCGATCAGCTCGCCGTCCTCGTCCAGCAGGTTGGCATATTGCGCGGCGCTGACGCGGAAGGCCGCCTCCAGCGCATCGGGGTCGATCAGCTCCGCCACCTGCTCGGAGGCGGAGATGCGGGCGCCCTCGCCGATGGTCACGCTCGCCAGCACCCCGGTGAAGGGGGCAGTGACCTCCGTCTCCGCCAGCGCCCGCTCCGCCTCGTCGACGCTCAGGCGGGTGCGGGCGATGGTGTTCTGGCCCGTGTCCACCGCCGCCTCGGCCTGCGCCAGCGCCTGGCGGCGGGAGAGAACCGTGGCCTGCGCGTTGGAGGCGGCCAGCTCCGCCGTCTCCAGCTCCGTCTGGGTGACGATGCCGCGGTCGACGAGGCCCTGCTGCCGCTCCAGTGCGGCGGTGCGCAGCTCTGCCTGCTCCTCGGCGGAGGCGAGCTCGTCACGCGCCAGCGTCAGCGCCCGTTCGGCATCGCGGGCCTCGGCCTCGGCATCGGCGAGGTCGGCCCGGGCGCGGGCCAGCGCCGCCTCCGCCTCCACGGGGTCGAGCCGCAGCAGCAGCTCCCCGGCCTCCACCTGCCCGCCATCGGCGAAGTCCTCCGACACCCATGTGACGGTGCCGCCGGGATTGGGCCGCAGCGCCAGCGTGCGCCGCGAGCGCAGCTCTCCGTAGACATCGAGGATCGGCCGGATCGTCTCTCCACGCACCTGGACGACGTTCGCCGCCACCACGCGCTCCTGCTGGGGGAAGCTGCGCGGCTCGGCGTTCATCCGTTCGCTGACCGCGCCCCAGAGGACGAGCCCCGCCTGCACCAGCAGCACGACAGTCAGCGCCATGAGGAAGATGCCGAGGAAGGCCCGGCCGACGAATCGCATCTGTTCTCCCCTTTGCCTGAGAAATCAGGGCCATGATGCGGCGGTCTTGTCTACCGCACGCCCCTTCAACGGCCCGTGACGGACAATCCGTCGCGCCAGGGGCGCACAGGTCCGCGGCACTCTGCCGGGGGCGCGCGGAGCGCACCGCCCCGATCCCTAAGGCTCTTCAGCCCGGCACCCCCGGCCCGCGCCTCACGCCTTGCGGCGCATGTGCTCATCGAGCCGCGGCAGGATCTCCACGAAGTTGCAGGGCATGTGCCGGTAGTCGAGCTGCGCCTTCAGGATCCCGTCCCACCCGTCCTTGCAGGCCCCGGGGGAGCCGGGGAGCGCGAAGAGGTAGGTGCCGTTCGCCACCCCGCCGCAGGCGCGCGACTGCACGGCGGAGGTGCCGATCTTCTCGAAGGAAATCATGGTGAAGAGCGTCGAGAAGGCGTCGATCTCCTTCTCGTAGACGGCGCGGTGGGCTTCCACTGTCACGTCCCGCCCCGTCAGCCCGGTGCCTCCGGTGGTGACGATCACGTCGATCCCCGGCTGCGCGACCCAGTCCCGCAGCTGGGCCACCAGCCGGTCCAGATCGTCGGGCAGCAGCGCCCGCTCCGCCAGCCGGTGCCCGGCCTCCTCGATCCGCGTGGCGAGGATGTCGCCCGAGCGGTCATCCTCCGCCTTGCGCGTGTCGGAGACGGTCATCAGCGCGATGTTCAGCGGGATAAACGCCCGCTCTCCGGCGCTCATGTCCGGCTCCGGGGCCGGCTCTGGGCGCCGCGCCTCACAGGTCGGCCCAGTAGAGGCCGGGGCCGAGGTTGCGGCACAGCGAGGTGCCGATTGTCCCCTCCGCGCCCCAGCAATCGTGGACATGGCCGAAGGCCATCAGCCCCGGCTGCATCCGCTCCGCCGCCTCTCGCAGCGCCTCCGACCCGATGGAGCCGGCGCGCGAGTGGCGGTCCCCCACGCCCTTGGGCGGCGAATGGGTGAGCAGCACGTCGCAGGTGTCGTAGGGGGCGAGCAGCCGCTCCGCCTCCGCCTCCTCGATGTCCCACGAGGCGAAATCGGCATCCGGCAGGGGCGGGATGCCGCCGCCGAGGCCGACGACGATGAGGCCGGCGCGCTCGATCTCCTGCCCGTGAAGGACCGTCAGGTCGGTGGCCGCGCGCAGCGCCTCGAGGCTCTCGTTGTTGCCGGGCACGAGGATCGCCTTCTCCCCCAGCGGGGCGAGGATGGCCATGATCTCCGCCAGCCCCTCGTGGGCGTTGGCGAAGTCCCCGGCGAGGAGGACGAGGTCCGCGGCGGGGGCGGCGTCGACGATGGCGCGGGCGGCGTCATGATCGCAATGCAGGTCGGAGGCGGCGAGGATCTTCATGAGGTCTCTTCAAGCTTGGCGGCGAGGTCGAGCAGGTCTGCCCAGGCCTCGCGCTTGGCGGCGGGGTTTCTCAACAGGTAGGCCGGGTGGAACATCGGCAAGGCCGGACGGCCAAGGACCCGCGCCCATTGGCCGCGCAGACGGGTGATCCCGGCGCGGCCCATGAGCGCCTGGCAGGGGGTGTTTCCCATGAGGATCAGCACCTCCGGCTCCGCCAGCTCGACATGCCGCTCGAGGAACGGCAGGTGCATGGCGATCTCCGCCGGCTCCGGTGTCCGGTTGGCCGGCGGGCGCCAGGGCAGGACGTTGGTGATGTAGACGGCGCGGGCCGGGTCGGGGCTGGCGCGGGACATGTCGATGGCGGCGAGCATCCGGTCGAGGAGCTGGCCGGCCTTGCCGACGAAGGGCTTGCCCTGCCTGTCCTCCTCCCGCCCCGGCGCCTCGCCGACGATCATGACGCGGGCGGCGGGGTTGCCGTCGGCGAAGACGAAGCTCTGGGCGGCGAGCCGCAGCGCGCAATGTTCGAAGGCCGACATCGCCTCGGCGAGCGCCTCGAGGCTCTGCGCGCCTTCGGCGATGCGCTTCGCCTCGGCCACCGGGTCCACCCCGGCCGCTTGCGCGGCCTCGCCGGCGGCCGCCGCTTGCGCGGCGGGGGCTGCCGCTGGCGCGGCAGCGGGCGCCCCTTCGGGGCGGGCCGCCTTCGGCGGTGCCTGCGGCAGCTCGAAGCGGTCGATGGGCGACTCGCCGATGGGCTCGTCGGCCCCCAGCTCGATCTGCCAGGCCAGCGCCGCCAGCGCGGCCTCGTATGTCAGCGAGTCTTGCACGCCGCGGATGGTGACAGGCTCCGCGGCCGGGAACAATGCGCCGCCGCGCCCCCAGCGTGCCTTGGGCGCGACCCCAGCCGCCCCGCCCCCCCTTCATCTGGCCAGAAATCCCTCGGGGGGTCGCCACTGGTGGCGCCATGGGTCCGAGCCCCAATGGCGACGGGCTGGCCCCCGCTTCCGCCCGTTGATCGCCGCGCGCCACCGGCCTATGAGCGGCCCCATGGATCACTTCCTCTACCGCGCCGGCGCCCTCCATGCCGAAGATGTCCCCGTGGCGGAGATTGCCGCCGCCGTGGGCACCCCCGTCTACATCTACTCCGCCGCGACGCTGGAGCGGCACTTCCGGCTCTTCGACGAGGCGCTGGGCGATCTGCCCCACCTCGTCTGCTTCGCCGCCAAGGCCGCCGGCAACGTGGCGATCCTCAAGCTGCTCGGCGATCTCGGCGCCGGCGCCGACGTCGTCTCCCTCGGCGAGTACCTCAAGGCCCGCGCCGCCGGCATCCCCGGCGAGCGGATCGTCTTCTCCGGCGTCGGCAAGACGCGGGAGGAGATGTGCCACGCCCTCGCCGGCGGCATCCGCCAGTTCAACCTCGAGAGCGAGCCGGAGATGCGCGCCCTCTCCGAGGTCGCCGCCGAGATGGGCGTCGAGGCGCCGGTGACCATCCGGGTGAACCCCGATGTCGACGCGAAGACCCACGCCAAGATCGCCACCGGCAAGAGCGAGAACAAGTTCGGCATCCCCCTCGCCAAGGCCCGCGCCGCCTATGCCGAGGCGGCGAGCCTCCCCGGCCTGCGCATCGTCGGCATCGACGTGCACATCGGCTCCCAGCTGACCGACCTCGCCCCCTTCGAGGCCGCTTTCGCCAAGGTCGCCGAGCTGACGGAGGCGCTGCGCGCCGACGGCCACGACATCGTCCGCCTCGATCTCGGCGGCGGCCTCGGCATCCCCTACGAGCGCTCCAACTCCGCCCCGCCGCTGCCCGTCGAATACGGGCAGATGGTCCGCCGCACCCTCGGCCACCTCGGCTGCGAGATCGAGATCGAGCCGGGGCGCCTCATCGCCGGCAATGCCGGGCTCCTCGTCTCCGAGGTGATCTATCTCAAGGAGGGCGAGGGGCGGGACTTCCTGATCCTCGACGCCGCGATGAACGATCTCATCCGCCCCGCCATGTACGACGCCTGGCACGACATCGTCCCCGTCACCGAGCCGCCCGCCGGCACCGAGACGCAGCCCTATGACATCGTCGGCCCCGTCTGCGAGAGCGGCGACACCTTCGCCCGCGCCCGCCCCATGCCGCCGGTCAAGCCCGGCGAGCTGGTCGCCTTCCGCTCCGCCGGCGCCTACGGCGCGGTGATGGCCAGCGAGTACAACGGCCGGCCGCTCGTGCCTGAAGTCCTCGTGAGGGGGGATCAATTCGCGGTTATCCGCCGGCGCCCCTCCTATGAAGAGATGATTTCGAGGGATACCCTTCCGTCATGGCTCTGAGCGCATAAGTTGGGGGCCGAAGACGCGAGAGGCGGACAGCTGAGACAGCCCGAGGGCCCCGCGCCCACCCCCTTGCCGGATATCTCCCGCCCCGTAGCGCTGACGCGCGCCGGGATGGTGGCGGAGCGTCTGTGCCGCGCCTTCTGGCCATTCTGGATCGCCGCGGGCCTCGCCATCGCCATGCTCGCCACCGGCTGGCTGCAGGGCGTGGCGGTGGAGCTCTACTGGTTCGCCGGCCTCGCCTTCGGCGCCGCCCTCCTCGTCACCTTCGCCCTTGGCCTCCGCCGGTTCTCCTGGCCCAGCCAGGGCGAGGCGCTGGCGCGGGTGGATGCGGCGCTCCCCGGCCGGCCCATCGCCTCGCTGGCAGATGCGCAGGCCGTCGGCGCCGGCGATGCCGCGTCGGAGGCGGTCTGGAAGGCGCACCAGCGCCGCATGGCCGAGGCGGCGGCGCGGGCGAAGGCGGTGGAGCCCGACCTGCGCCTCTCGGCGCGGGATCGCTACGGCCTGCGCTACATGGCGCTCCTTCTGCTCGTCACCGCGCTCCTCTTCGGCTCGCTCTTCCGCGTCGCCCTGCCCGGCACCGCCGGCCCCGGCACCAGCGCCACCCTCGCCGCCGGCCCGGCGTGGGAGGGATGGGTCGAGCCGCCGGCCTACACCGGCCGCCCCTCGCTCTACCTCGCCGACGTGCCCGCCGGCCTGCTCTCCGTCCCCGAGGGCTCCACCGTCACGCTCCGCCTCTACGGCGATGTCGGCGATCTTGCGGTGCTGGAGACGGTCTCGGGCCGCACCGAGGACGTCCCCTCGGCAGCCGATGCCCAGCAGAGCTTCGTCATCCGGCAGAGCGGCTCCCTCGCCATCGAGGGCGCCGACGGCGCCGAATGGCAGGTCCGCATCCTGCCCGACGCCGCGCCCGAAGTGCAGCTCGACGGGCCGCTGCAGGTGGAGGGGACGGGCGAGATGTCCCAGCCCTTCCGCGCCGCCGATGACTACGGTGTCACCTCCGGCACCGCCACCATGGCCCTCAACCTCGACCGGGTGGACCGCAGCCACGGCCTCGCCGCCGAGCCCGCGGCGCGTGAGCCGATCACGGTCGACCTGCCGATGCCTTTCACCGGCGGCCGGGAGGAGATCGCCGAGCGCCTGGTCGACGATTTCTCCGAGCACCCCTGGGCCAACCTGCCCGTCACCCTGACGCTCCAGGTCGAGGACGCCGCCGGCCAGACGGGCAGCTCCGAGCCGGTGCAGATGATCCTCCCCGGCCGCCGCTTCTTCCAGCCCATCGCCCGCGCGGTGGTCGAGCAGCGGCGGGATCTCCTCTGGAGCCCGCGCAACGGCCGCCGCGTGCTGCAGATGCTGCGCACCGTCGCCTATGAGCCGGAGGGGTTCTTCCCCAACGAGATCACCTACCTGCGCCTCTCCTTCACCCTCCGCCGCCTTGCCGGCTACCTCGAGGATGGCGGCCCGATCACCGCCGAGGAGCAGGAGGAGGTCGCCGCCGCCCTCTGGGAGCTCGCCGTGCAGCTGGAGGACGGCACCCTCGCCGATGCCCGCCAGCGGCTGGAGCGGGCGCGTGACCGCCTCGCCGAGGCAATGCGCAACGGCGCCTCCGAGGAGGAGATCGCCGAGCTGATGGACGAGCTTCGGCAGGCGACCGACCAGTACATGCAGATGCTGGCCCAGAACGCCCAGCCGGCGGAGAACCAGGCCGATCAGCCCTCCGACGCCCAGAACCAGATGCAGCAGATCACGCAGGACGAGATCCAGGCGCTGATGGACCAGATACAGGAGCTGATGGAGCAGGGCCGCATGGCCGAGGCGGCGGAGCTGATGGAAGAGCTCAACCAGCTGATGGACAACATGCAGATGCAGCAGGCCGAAGGCGGGCAGGGCATGCAGAGTCCCGGCCAGCAGTCGATGCAGGATCTGCAGGAGACGCTGCGCGACCAGCAGGGCCTCTCCGATGAGAGCTTCCAGGAGCTGCAGGAGCAGTTCGGCCAGCCCGGCCAGCAGCCGGGGGAGCAAGGCCAGCAGGGGCAACAGGGCCAGCAGGGTCAGGGGCAGAGCCCCGGCGCCGGCGAACCGCAGGATGGCCAGCAGGGCGAGACCGGTCAGGGCGGCGAGGGGCAGGAGGGCCAGCAGCCGGGCGGGCCGGGTGACCTCGCCGAGCGGCAGGAGGCCCTGCGCGACGAGCTGAACCGCCAGCGGCAGAACCTGCCCTTCATGCCGGGCGATCAGGCCGACGCCGCCCGCGATGCGCTCGGCCGCGCCGAGGGCGCCATGGACGGCGCCGAGGAGGCGCTGCGCCAGGGTGATCTCGCCGAGGCGATCGACCGGCAGGCGGAGGCGATGAATGCCCTGCGCGAAGGCATGCGCAACCTCGGCGAGGCGCTGGCGCAGAACCAGCAGCAGCAGGAGCAGGGGCAGGGCCAGCAGGAGGGCCAGACGATGGGCCAGGCCGCCCCCCAGCGCCGCGACCCGCTCGGCCGCGAGATGGGCGAGGCCGGCCAGCTCGGCACCGACGAATCGCTGCTCGGCACGCAGGACCTCTCCGAGCGCGCCGACGAGCTGATGGACGAGATCCGTCGCCGCTCCTCCGAGCGCGAACGCCCCCGGATCGAGCTCGACTACCTCCGCCGCCTGCTCGAGCGGTTCTGAGCCGGGAGCGGAAACCACATGGTTTCCGCCTTCGAATTCCATATGGAATTCGACGCCCCCGCGGCGGCCCACGCCTCCGGATGAGGCCCCAGCAGGGCTGGGTTCACCCCGCCGCTCCCCACGGAGCCGGCGGAACAATATCCCGCGCTAAGAAACCGGCCCTCACCGCCCCGTCGGGTGGGTTTTACAAACACCGTCCTCCGCACGCCGCTCAGCTCCGACAGAACGGCCGCCGGACCCTCCGTCCGGAGCCACCCGCCACTGGCATACGCCCGGTGCACGCCCGGTGCATGCGCCGTGCACAGCCGATTTCCGGCCCGCGCCTACCCCGCCCCGCCCATCCGCCGCAGGATGCTCTTGAGCAGCTCCATCTCGGCGCGCAGCGTCTCCACCTCCGCCCGCAGATCCTCCGCCAGCGGCTGCCCGGCGACGAGGGTGAAGCTGGCCACCGTCTCCCCCGTTCCGGCATCGGCGATCAGGCAGGTCTGCACCCCGTCGCTCACCATGTCGGCCGGCACCGGCAGGTGCAGCGAGGCGCCGCTCTCGTGCCGGTCGACCTGCAGCCCCTCCAGCGCCCGGCCGAGGTGGGTGGCCATCAGCCGCTCCGGCGGGCGCCCCGCCAGCTCGCCATGCCAGACGCCGGCCGCGAGGCGGGAAGATGTCAATCGTGCCATGGGTTTACAGCTCCGCCCGCGGATGGCGCAGCAGCGTCACGTCCCGCAGCAGCACCCGGTTCATCGCCGGTCGGTCGAAGATCAGGTCCAGCCAGAGCCGCTCGATCAGCTTCTCGTTGAGCCGCGAATAGCCGAGGTCGAACTCCACCTCCGCCGTGCCGGAGCCGGGCGGGATCTCTCGCACGATCTGCTCGGTGTTCGGCCCGTGGCGGACGTTCAGCCGCGCGAAGACCTCCACCGGCCGCTCCGCCTCCGTCACCAGCCGCAGGCGGACGAGGTGGCGCTTGCCGAGGCCCTGTCCCGCCTCCGCCGGCAGCTCCAGCACAAGACTTAAGAAGCTGCCCTCAAAGGCAAAAACCTCCATCGACAGCGCGTGCGGCGCCCCCTCTCCGTCCGCCCGGCCGGGAACCTGCCGCAGGATCACCTCGCCGAGCGGGCAGTCGTGGAATAGCGTCACCTCCTCGCCCAGCGCCTGCCGGCTGGACACCCCGGCGCGGCCCGGCTCGGGCAGGCGGCTGGCCCAGAGCGCCGGGCGCCACGCCCAGTCGCAGCCCGCCGGGCGGGCGATCCCCGCCGCGCCGGGGGTCTCCCGCCGTCGCTCATGTGTGGTGATCAGCTCGGAGAGGTGGTGGCGCAGCCGCGACGCGCTCTCGGCCTGCGCGGCCAGCCGCCCCTCGGCGGCGCGCGGCGCCTGCCGCACCCAGCGGGCCCAGCGCTGCTCCACCCGATCCGTCAGGGCGCGCTCGACGCGGCTCATGCCGGTTCTGCCCATCTGCCTGATGCCTCCTGACTCCACCCCGCCGGCGCCTCGCGGATGCTGCCAAATCGGCGCGCCGTTGAACAGCCCGCCGGGCTACTCCGCTCCCGCCTGAGAGCCCGTGTTCGCGGCGCGGAACGTCTCCGCAGCGCTTTCCAGCAGGCCAAGCCCGCCGTCGGTGGAGAGCGGCGCCCGGGCGAGGCCGCGCAGCGCGATGGTCACCAGCCGGCCCTTCACGTCGAAGAAGGCGCGCCATTCCCGCGTCTCGATGCCCGGCGCCGGCGGCGGACTCTCGTCGGTGAAGTGGACGAAGACGATCCCCTCGCGGGGCTGCACGTCATCCACCTCCACCTCCGCGCCGTTGCCATCCTCGGAGAGGAGCGCCGCCCCCGCCTCCGTCAGGAGCAGCCCGGCCAGCTCCCCCTCCTGCCCGGTGACGGCGGCGGAGCCGGCCTGCCCGACCTGTATGGAGAGGAGCGCCTCGGCGGTGGGCATGATGTCCAGCGCCGAGATGAGGCCGCAGCCGGCGAAGAGGGCGAAGCCGAGGCTCGGCCGGCTCGCCTCCGTATCCGCGCAGTAGCCGTAGGGCGCGGTGGCGACGATGTCGCCCCCGTAGAGCGCCAGCGCGCGGGCGCCCTCGCCCGTCGGTGCGCCGATGGCGGCCACGCTCGTCTCGCAGCCGGAGAGGGCGATCAGCACCGCGGCGGCGAGGGCGGCGCGCATGTCAGAGATCCATGTACTGGTGCTTCTCGTGCGCCGCGCCGGGATGCGTCACCGCCCCCTGCCGCGCCCCGCCGACGAGCTGGGCGTATTTCCACAGCGCGCCGGAGGCGTAGATCGTCTCGCGCGGGCCGGCCCATTCCGCCTTGCGGGCGGCGAGCTCGTCCTCCGTCAGCGCGACGGAGATCTCGCCCGACACCGCGTTGATGGTGATCATGTCGCCGTTCTTGAGCATCGCGATGGGTCCACCATGCGCCGCCTCGGGGCCGACATGGCCGACGCAGAAGCCACGCGTGGCGCCGGAGAAGCGGCCGTCGGTGATCAGCGCCACCTTCTTGCCCATCCCCTGTCCGGAGAGGGCGGCGGTGGTGGCGAGCATCTCGCGCATGCCCGGGCCGCCCGCCGGCCCCTCGTTGCGGATGACGATGACCTCGCCCTCCTTGTAGGAGCGCGCCTTGACGGCCTCGAAGGCATCCTCCTCGCATTCGAAGACGCGGGCGGGGCCGGTGAAGACCTGCTCTTCCGGGCTCATGCCGGCGACCTTCACGATGGCGCCGTCGGGGGCGAGGTTGCCCTTCAGGCCCACGACGCCGCCCGTCTTGGTGATCGGCGTCGAGACGGGATGGATCACGCGGCCGTCCGGCCCGCCCTCGATCTTGTCCAGCGCGGCGCCGAGCTCCTCGCCCGAGGCGGTCATGCAGTCGAGGTGGAGGAGGCCGGCCTTGGCCAGCTCCTTCATCACCACCGGCACGCCGCCGGCCTCGAAGAGATCCTTGGCGACGAACTGGCCGCCGGGCTTGAGGTCGACGAAATAGGGCGTGTCGTGGAAGATGTCGCAGACGTCGAAGAGGTCGAAATCGATGCCCGCCTCGTGCGCGATGGCCGGCAGGTGCAGGCCGGCATTCGTCGAGCCGCCGGTGCAGGCGACGACGCGCGCGGCGTTCTCGAGGCTCTTGCGGGTGACGACGTCGCGGGCACGAATGTTCTTCTCGATCAGCTCCATCACCGCCTGGCCGGAGGCCTCGCCGTACTGGTCGCGGCTCTCGTAGGGCGCCGGGGCGCCGGAGGAGTTGAGGAGCGCGAGGCCGATCGCTTCGGAGACGCAGGCCATGGTGTTGGCGGTGAACTGCCCGCCACAGGCGCCGGCGGAGGGGCAGGCGACCCGCTCGAGCACCGCGAGGGCGGCGTCGGAGAGGGTGCCGTTCTGGTGGCGGCCGACCGCCTCGAACATGTCCTGCACGGTCAGGTCACGGGTGGCGAAATCCTCCGGCACGTCGGCGCCGGCGGGCACCTTGCCGGGCAGGATCGAGCCGCCGTAGATGAAGACGCTGGGCACGTTGAGCCGCACCATGGCCATCATCATGCCGGGCAGCGACTTGTCGCAGCCGGCGAGGCCGACGAGCGCGTCGTAGCAATGCCCCCGCATCGTCAGCTCGACGCTGTCGGCGATGGCCTCGCGGCTGGCGAGGGAGGAGCGCATGCCCTCATGGCCCATCGCGATGCCATCGGTGACGGTGATGGTGGTGAACTCGCGCGGCGTGCCGGAGGCCGCCTTGACGCCGAGCTTCACGGACTGGGCCTGGCGGTTGAGCGCGATGTTGCAGGGGGCCGCCTCGTTCCAGCAGGTGGCGACGCCGACGAGCGGCTGGGCGATCTCCTGCTCCGACATGCCCATGGCGTAGTAATAGGAGCGGTGCGGCGCGCGGGCCGGTCCTTCCGTCACATGGCGGCTGGGCAGGCGCGACTTGTCGAAGGGGCGGTTCAGCATGGCTCTTCCCTGGCGTGTAGGTCGGCCGAGGCATAGCCCCCGGGGCCACATGGGGCAAGCTTGATGGCCGTATGGTGGGCGTGGGTGACCGTCTGTCGCGGAGTGTGGGGGAGGGCGGTGCGGGGGGTGCCCGCCGCCCCGACCACAGGCGCAGGGGGCGCAGGCGCAGGGCGAGCGCCGGCCCGTGGGGTGGCGCTCCAACGGTTGAGCGGCGCGCTTTATGGTGCAACCACTCCCCGCTCAGACCTCGGCGCTGCCGGCACCGGAGCGCCAGCCCGCGGGACGGGCCGGCGCTCGCCCTGCGCCTTTGGCGCGTACCGGGCGGGGGAAGAAGCGGAGATGTCGCGGGGCGGTGGGTTAAAAACCCACCCTACGAAGGGGCGCGAGCACCGGGCCGGGGGGATCGGTGGGTTGGAAACCCACCCTACGGGCGCCTCCCCGTAGGGTGGGTTTTCAACCCGCCACCGCGCCTAAAGCCCCAACCGCTCCAGCGCCGCGTCCACCGCGCCCCACTCCTCCACCTGCAACCGCACCGGCAGCGTCAATACCCGGGCGCGGACGTCCGGGGGCAGGCGCACCGCGTCCTTCTCCGTCGTCACCAGCTGGGCCGTCACGGCCTTGGCCTCCGCCTCCAGCCGCTGGATCAGAGCCGGCGTGAAGGGCTGGTGGTCGTCCAGCGCCACCGTGGCGACGAGATCCGTCCCCAGCCCGCGCAGGGTGGCGAAGAACTTCTCCGGCCGGCCGATCCCCGCGAAGGCGAGGGCGCGGATGCCCGGCCAGGGCATCCCCGTCGGCAGCGGCTCCAGCGCCCCCCTCAGGCGCGGGAGCCCCTCCGGCAAGGGCCAGCGCGCCTCGAAGGCCGCCTGCGCCTCCGCCCCGCCGATGGTCAGCAGCGCATCCGCCCGCGCGAGGCCGGCCGCGACTGGCTCCCGCAAGGGGCCGGCTGGCAGGCAGCGGCCGTTACCGAAGCCGAGCGCCGAGTCGGCGACGAGGAGCGAGAGGTCCTTGGCCAGCGACGGGTTCTGGAAGCCGTCGTCCATCAGGATGACCTCCGCCCCCGCCTCCTCCGCCAGCCGGGCGGCGGCGGCGCGGTCCCGCGCGATATGGGTGGGCAGGAAGGCGGAGAGGAGGAGCGGCTCGTCCCCCACCTCCGCCGCGCTCTGCCCGCTGACCGTCAAAGGCCCCGCCTCGCTGCCGCCGTGCCCGCGGGAGATGGAGTGGGGGCGCCGCCCCCGCGCGATCAGCCGCTCGGCAAGGGCGATCAGCGTCGGCGTCTTGCCCGTCCCCCCGGCGGAGAGATTGCCAATGCAGATGACCGGCACCCCGGCGCGGTAGGGCGTGCCCGAGCCGAGCCGCCGCGCCGTCGCACGCCCATAGGCCCAGCCGAGCGGGGCGAGGGCGCGGGCGCGCCAGCCGGGCCGCGCCGGTTCCGCCTGCCAGAAGGCGGGCGGGCGCATCAGCGGGGGTCCCGCTGGGCGAGAAGGGGCGGCGCGGTCATCGTCAGCCCCCGTCCGCCGGTGGCAGGACGGCCTGCAGGTGGCAGGCCAGCCGCTCCATCGCCTCGGCCCCCTGAGAGGTGACGGACCACGCGGCATGGGCCATCAGCGCTGCCTTGTCGGGCATCAGCAGCGCCTCGACCATGCGGCCGAGATCGTCGCCCGATGTCGCCACGCGGGCGGCGCCGGCGCGGGCGAGGCGGCGGTAGGCGGCGTCATGCGGTTCGGTGCGGATGCCGTGCAGCAAGGCGGAGCCCATGGCCGCCGGCTCGAACGGGTGGCGCCCGCCGCCGCGGCTCAGCGTGCCGCCGAGATAGGTGAGCGTCGCCATCCGGTACCACAGGCCGAGGTCGCTCGGCCCGTCGGCGAGGCAGACCTCCGTCGCCTCCCCCGGCTCCTGCCCCGCGGCGCGGTCGGCGACGCTCATCCCCTCGGCGCGGAAGGCGCGGGCGAAGCTGGCGGCCTCGCGGGGCTCGGCGGGAGAGATGGCGAGCAGCAGCCGGTGGGTGGCCCGGGTGGCGCGGCGCTGGGCGGCGACGAGCGAGGGGATCTCGGACGCCGGTGTCTCCGCCGCCAGCCAGACGGGGCGGGGGCCGATGGCCTCCGACACTTCCTCCAATTCGGCCCGGCTGCAGGGCAGGATGGGCGGGGCGGGGACGAGGGCGCCGATGGGCTCCGCCGACGTGGCGCCGGCGCGCAGCAGGTCCGCGACCTGCGCGCGCTCCTCCGCCAGCACGAGGTCGAAGAGCGAGAGGATCGCGCGGGAGAGGCCCGGCAGCGCCCACCAGCGCCGCCCGGAGCCGAGGCGGGCCCCTGCGGGGACGAGGAGGCGCGGCATCGTCCCCGCCCCCGCCAGCTCGGCGAGGAGGGCGGGCCGCTCCGGCGGGCCGAACCAGACGAGCGCGTCCGGCTGCCATCGGGCGAGGAAGCCGCGCGCCTCGGCGCGGCTGTCCGCCGGGGCGGGGGCGGTGAGCGGGGTGGGGCCGGGAAGCGACTTGGAGCGCGGCAGGTCGCCGGTGCAGAGGAGCACCGGCACCCCGTCGCCGCCGGCCTCGGCCCGGTTGGCGAGGTGCGCGGCGAAGCCGGCCAGTGCCTCGCCCGCCTCCTCCCCCTCGGCATGGAGCCAGACGAGCCGGCCCGGCGGGCGCTCCGCGGCCTCGGGTGTGCCCGGCGGCGCGGCTTCGGCAGCCGCACCGTCGGCCCCCGCGGCCGGACGGCCGGGCGCGGCCCGACGGAGCGCCAGGTAGGCGCTCAGCGGCAGGGGCGTCTTCGGGGTCGGGGTGGTCAGCCCAGCTCCTCGGTCGGCGAGGCCGGCGTCTGCTCGTCGCGGAGGCGATGCAGGTGGGCGATGAAGTAGCGCATGTGGGCATTGTCGACCGTGCGCTGCGCCTCGGCCTTCCAGGCGTTGTAGGCGGTCGCGTAGTCCGGGAACATGCCGACGATGTGGATGTCGTCGACATCGCGGAAGACGTTCTTCTGCGGATCGACGAGCTCGCCGCCGAAGACCAGGTGGAGACGCTGCGTTGGCATGGGGGCTCCTTTCGCTGTCGGCCGCATACCTAGGCCGCCGAAGTGTCAGCGGCAAGCGGGGAGGGGTGCGGAGCGGTGGAGCGACGTTGGAGCTGGGGCCCGCGCGCGGAATCAAGGCCGCAGGCCGCCGCGCGACCGTCGTGCATTTGGCGGGCCGGGAATGGTGGGTTGGAAACCCACCCTACGGGGCGTCGCTCGGGCCGGAAGCACCCGAAGACTCAGCCGCCGCTCTTCCCCCCGCGCGGAATCAAGCCGCAGGCGCCGCGCGAGCGCCGGCCCGTCCCGGCGGGCTGGCGCTCTGGATGGGCTTGGTGCTTCGCTCGGAGCGGGGAGGGGCTTGGCGGGCATAAAGCGCGCCGCTCGACCGTTGCAGCGCCACCCCACGGGCCGGCGTGCGGCGGTAGCGCTTGGGGCAGCTTCTCCCAATGTGAGAGCGGGTGCCCAGCAGGCAGCGGAGCGGTGGGTTGAAAACCCACCCTACGGCCGGGTGCCAGGATGGCCGGCGGGGTACCGCCAGGCCTCCCCCTCAGAGGCTCTGGTACCGCGCCTTCGCGCCGCGCTCGATGGCGGCGGCGTGGAGGCGGTCGATGCTCAGCTCGAAGCGCACCTCCTCCAGCATCCGAGCCTCGACCTGGCCGATCTGGCCGTCCGCCGCGGCGACGTCGCAGGCCAGCGCGTAGGCCGTCTCGAAGAGCCGCTCCGGCAGGGCGTCGCGGATCAGGCCGAAGAGCGCGTCGAGCCCGTCCTCCTGCTCCAGGAGCTCGAAGACCGTCTGGCTCACGCGCGGCACGCCGGCGTTGTCGTAGTCCGCGAAGATCGGCAGGTGATCGAGGATGTTCTGGATCTGCAGAAGCTCCGCCGTGCGGATCGTCTCGTCCGAGGCGGAGACGGCGATCATCAGCGCCACCAGCGCATCGGCGGGCGTCAGGGGGCTGTCATCGGTCATCTGGTCTCCTCCGGGTCTATTGCCCATTTATTGACGGCCCCCCCGCCCCGCAATAGGAACCCGGCGCCGACCTGCGGCAGATGGAGTGAATGATGGCGGATCTCAGAGACGTGGCGATGGACAGCAAGGCCTGGCCCTTCCAGGAGGCCCGCGCCCTGCTCAAACGCTATGAGACGGCTCCGCCCGAGAAGGGCCACGTGCTGTTCGAGACCGGCTACGGCCCCTCCGGCCTGCCGCATATCGGTACCTTCGGCGAAGTGCTGCGCACCACCATGGTGCGCCGCGCCTTCGAGGTGATCTCCGACATCCCGACGCGGCTCGTCTCGTTCTCGGACGATCTCGACGGACTCCGCAAGGTGCCCGACAACGTCCCGAACCCCGAGGCGATGGCCGAGAGCCTGCAGAAGCCGCTGACCTCGGTGCCCGACCCGTTCGGCACCCATGCCAGTTTCGGCGATCACAACAACGCCATGCTGCAGCGCTTTCTCGATACGTTCGGCTTCGAGTACGAGTTCGTCTCGGCGCGCGATTTCTACCGCTCGGGCCGCTTCGACGAGACGCTGCTGCTGGCCGCCGAGCGCTATGACGCGCTGATGGATGTGATGCTGAAATCGCTCCGCGACGAGCGCCAGCAGACCTATTCGATCTTCCTGCCGATCAGCCCGACGACGGGGCGCGTGCTCTACGTGCCGATGAAGAATGTCGACGGCGCGAAGGGCGAGATCACCTTCGACGACGAGGACGGCACCGAGACGACGCTGCCCGTCACCGGCGGCAACGTGAAGCTGCAATGGAAGCCCGATTTCGGCGCCCGCTGGGCGGCGCTCGGCGTCGACTGGGAGCCCTACGGCAAGGAGCATGCGCCGAACACGCCGATCTATTCCTCGATCTGCAGCATCCTCGGGGGCAAGCCGCCGCAGGTCTTCACCTACGAATTGTTCCTCGACGAAATCGGGCAGAAGATCTCGAAATCCAAGGGCAACGGCCTGACCATCGACGAATGGTTGACCTACGCCGCGACGGATTCGCTCAGCTACTACATGTACCAGAAGCCGAAGACGGCGAAGCGCCTGACATGGGACGTGATCCCCAAGGCGGTGGACGAATACCACCAGCAGCTGCGCGCCTATGCCGATCAGGAGCCGGCGCAGCGGCTGGCCAACCCGGCCTTCCACATCCACGGGCACAACGTGCCGGCCTCGACGATGGTCGTCTCCTTCGCGATGCTGCTCAACCTCGCCTCCGTCGCCGGGGCGGAGGATAAGGAGACGCTCTGGGGCTTCATCCGCCGCTATGCGCCGGAGGCCAGCGCCGAGGGGAACCCCGATCTCGACGCCGCCGCCGGCTTCGCCGTGCGCTACTACCAGGATTTCGTGAAGCCCGCGAAGACCTACCGGATGCCGGACGACACCGAGCGCGCGGCGATGGAAGACCTCCTCGCCCGGCTGGAAGGCTGGGAGGGCGCGGCGGACCCGGAGGCCCTGCAGAGCATGGTCTTCGCCGTCGGCAAGGAGGCCGGCTTCGAGCCGCTCCGCGCGTGGTTCAAGGCGCTCTACGAGGTGCTGCTGGGGGCCAGCGAGGGGCCGCGCTTCGGCGGGTTCATCGCGCTCTACGGCGTCGAGGAGACCAAGGCGCTGATCGTGCGCGCCCTCAAGGGAGAGCTGGGTCAGGAGGCCTGAGCCAGCCTCCACCACTTGCCCCAGCGCTTCGCCAGCGGGGCCGGCTTCTCGGCGAAGAGGCGGGCGCCGAGGGCAAGGGCCTTGCCGTCCAGCCGCCGCGCCTCGCCCTCCATCGCCTCGCGGAGCAGGGCCTCCTGCTCCTCGCCGAGGCCCGCGCTGGCGATCTGGGTTGCCATCACGTCGAGGTCGTGGCGATCCCCCAGAAGATCCGAGAGGCGGCTGGCGGCGGCGATGTGCGGCGCCATGACCTCCGGCCAGACCGGTTCCAGCAGGCGGGCGTGGTACCAGTGGTACTTGGCGCGCTTGCGCCACTCGTGCAGGTCGTCGCCGTCGCGGCTCTTGCGGGCCGCCTTCATCGCCTCGCGGCCCCGCTCGTAGCTGAGCTGCAGGCCGGGGGAGAGGGCGGGCCAGCCGTCTTCCGTCAGTAACCACGCGCCGGCCCGCTCCCGCGCGGCGTTGAGGCGCAGGCGGCACTCGTCGATTCGGCCGTCGGCCTCCGGGTGCTCCCTTGCCGCGTCCCGCGCCTCCTCGAGGTGGCGGCGCAGGCCGAGGGTGCGGCGGCCGTCCAGCGTGTCGAGGGCAACGACGCGGCCGTAGCTCTCCAGCACCGCGGCACTGTCGCGGAGCGGGGCGAGGACGCGGGCGGCATCGCGGAAGGCGACGTTCTCCGCCGCGTAATCGGGGAAGGCGGGGCGGACGAGCCGGACGAGGCCGCGCAGCTTCTTCAGCCGCTTGCGCACGTCATGCACGGCCGCCTCGCGGGGCATCTCCTCGCTCTGAAGGGAGGCCAGCGCCTTGCCGATCTGCTCGTCGGCCACCCGCCGCAGGAAGGCGGTGGCGGAGGCATCCGAGGGTTTCCAGCGATAGGCCATGACAGGCGAATGCCGCGCCGGTGCCGCGGGTTCCCCCGGGCGGCCGGAACCTGCGCGGCCGCGAAGGGGTTTCCGGGGCAGACAGACAGGAGGACGTGATGGCGCAGGAGGACGTGGCGAAGGCCCTGATCGACGCCCAGGGCAGTCTCTATTCCGAGGAGATGGGCGCACATATCGAGCATGACACCCCGCAGGAGCTGTTCCACTGGCTCATCGGCGCGGTCATGCTCTCCGCCCGCATCAACGCCGGCAACGCGGTGGAGGGGGCGCGGGCGCTGCGCAAGAAGGGGCTGCACAAGATCGAGGCGATCCTGAAGGCCGACCGGGCGCAGATCGTCCGCGTGCTCAACCGCAACGGCTATGCCCGCTACGACAAATCGACGGCGGATTACATTCGCGACAACGCGCGCTTCGTGGAGGAGGAGTACGGCGGCGACATCCGGGGGATGCGCGTGGCCGACCCGATGAAGGCGGTCCAGCGGATCAAGGGGATCGGCCCGGCGGGGGCGGAGATCTTCGCCCGCGAGGTGCAGCTGGTCTGGGACGAGCTCTACCCGGTGCTCGGCAAGCCGGGGGCGAAGGCCGCGACCGAGCTTGGCCTGCCGGAGGAGCCGGAGCGTCTGGCGGAGCTGGCCGGGAGCCGCGAGCGTTTCGTGCGGCTCGTCGCGGCGCTGACGCGCGCGGCGCTGGAGGGGCCGGCGGAGCAGGTGACGGCGGCACGCTGAGGCGGGAGACTTGAAACTCCGCGGGCGCGGGCCCCGTATCTTCCGTAGAGGAACCCTTATCGGAGGACCCTGCCATGCCGCGCCGTTTCATTGCCGCCCTTGCGCTGGTGGTTGCCGTTGCCCTTGCGGGCTTCGGCGCCACGCCGGCCGCCGCCGAGGCGGAGGACGAGATCGAGGAGGTGATCACCAGCCAGCTCGATGCCTTCAACAGCCGGGATGTGGAGGCGGCGTGGCTTTTCGCCAGTCCGGGCATCCAGGCGATCTTCGGCGGGCCGGAGCGCTTCGGCCAGATGGTCGAGGAGGGCTACCCGATGGTCTGGACCTCGGAGGGCGCCCGCATGGCCGGCCAGCCGGATCTGGGGCCCGGCCTCTGGCAGGAGGTCTGGATCACCGACGCGGCCGGGGCCCTGCACGCGCTGGGCTACAAGATGGTGCAGATCGACGGAGACTGGCGGATCGACGCCGTCGTGCTCCTTCCCCCGCCCGATCTCGGCGTCTGACGCCGCCGCTGCCGGGGGCGGCACGTAGGGTGGGTTTTCAACCCACCTTCGCCCAACGGCTGCTCCCTTCTCCTCGCTCGGACCGCGCCAAAATGCGCATGGCGAGCGCCTGCCCGTCCCGGCGGGCTGGCGCTCTGTCTGAGCTTGGTGCTCCGCCCGGGGCGGTGAGGGGCGTGGCCGGCATAAAGCGCGCAGCGGCAAGTCCGGAGCGCCACCCCACGGGCAGGCGCTCGCCCTGCGCCTGAGAGGGGAAAGCCCGGCATCGGGGGGAAGGTGGGTTGAAACCCACCCTACGGGCGCTTTCAGTCGAAGGTGATCACATTGCGGCGGGCGGAGCCGGAGCGGGAGGAGGCGATGGCCTCGTTGATCTCGTCCAGGCGCCAGCGGCGGGAGATGAGGCTGTCGAGCTGCAGGCGCCCCTGCAGGTAGAGATCCGCCAGCCAGGGGATGTCGCGCGCGATCACCGTGTCGCCCATCGCGGTGCCGCGGATCGACTGGCCGTCATAGGCCAGCGCCGTCGGCTCGTAGCTCGACTGGGCGCCCGTATGCGGCATGCCGACCACCAGCATCCGCCCGCGCGGGCCGAGGTAACGGGGGGCGCTGTCGAAGACGGGCAGGGCGCCGGTGGCGACGAAGACGGCATCCGCGCCGCGGCCGAGGGCGGCGCGGGCGGCCTCCCACGGCTCCGGCTCGGCCGCGGAGACGAGATCGGTGGCGCCGAACTCCGCGGCGGCCTGCAGTTTCTCCTGCATCATGTCCACCGCGACGATCCGGCGGGCGCCGGCGAGGCGGGCGCCCTGGATGGCGTTGAGGCCGACGCCGCCGCAGCCGATGACCACCGCATCCTCCCCCGGCCGCAGCTTCGCCGCGTTCACCACCGCGCCGATGCCGGTGATGACGCCGCAGGCGAGGAGGGCCGCCGCCTCGAAGGGAATCGTCTCCGGCAGCTTCGCCACCTGCGACTGGTGAACCGTCACCGCCTCGGCGAAGGCGCCGGAGAACATCGCCTGGTAGACGGGCTGGCCGTCCTTCGTGATCGCCGGCGGGTGCGGGCCGGCCTTGTCCTCGCAATAGACCGGCGCGCCGGTGGCGCAGGTGGGGCAATGGCCGCAGGCGCGGATGAGCGTGACGGCGACCCGGTCCCCCGGCGCCAACCCGGAGACTTCGGGGCCGACGGCGACCACCTCGCCCGCCGCCTCGTGCCCGTAGACGGCGGGCAGCGCGCCGCCCCACTTGCCGTCCATGAAGGTGATGTCCGACTGGCAGATGGCGACCGCGCCCATCTTTACCTGCACCTCGCCGGAGAGGGGGGCGCGCAGCTCCACCTCCTCGACGGAAAGGGGGGTGCCGAAGGCATGGCAGAGGGCGGCGCGGATGGTGGGCATGAGGTCTCTCCTTGTCTCGCGGCCCTTCTTTCGGGGACGGGCGGGCCGATGCTTGGCCCGGAGCGACGCGGGGCGTCGCGAAACGGCCGGCTTGCGGCAGGCGCCGGGGGCGCTTCGCCCCCCGGACCCCCAGAGAGTACTTCGAAAAGGGCGAGAGCAGGGCTCAGGCGGCGCCGTCCTCCTCCGCCCAGATCTCCTTGGCGATGCGGATGGCGGAGTTGGCGCGGGGCACGCCCGCATAGATGGCGACGTGGTGGAGGGCCTCGATGACATCGCTCCGGGAGGCGCCGGTGTTGTGGATCGCCTTGAGGTGCAGGCGCAGCTCCTCCTCGTTGCCGAGGGCCGCGAGGAGGGCGATCGTCAGCATGGAGCGCTCGCGGCGGGAGATGGCATCCGACGACCAGACATGGCCCCAGGCCGCCTCGGTGATCAGGTCGATGAAGCGGGCATCATGCTCGGAGCGCTTGGCGTCGGAGCGGGCGACATGCTCGGGGCCGAGCACCTCCGAGCGGGTCTGGCGCCCCTGGGCAAGGCGGTCGGGGCGGGGCGCGTCAGACATGGCCGTTCTCCTTGAGGAAGGCGGTGAGCAGGCCGGCATATTCGCGCGGCGCCTCGATCTGCGGCAAGTGCCCGGCGCCGCGGATCAGCGCCGTCTCCGCCCCCTCCACCAGCGCCACCGTCTCGCGGACGAGATCGGGCGGGGTGGCCTTGTCCTCCGACCCGGCGATGCCGAGGACGGGAAGGGTGAGCGTCGCGGTCGTTGCCCAGAAATCGGCATGGGAGATGGCGGCGCAGCAGCCGATGTAGCCCTCGACGGGGGTGCCGGTGAGGAGCGCCCGCCAGCGGGCCAGCTCGGGCGAGGCGCGAAAGCCGGCGGAGAACCAGCGCTCCATCACCCCGTCCGCCGCCGGCTCCAGCCCGCCCTTGCGGATGGCGGCGATGCGGTCGTCCCATAGCTGCGGCGTGCCGATCTTGGCGGCGGTGTTGGAGAGGACGAGGGCGGAGAGCAGGTCCCCCCGCTTGATCGCCAGCCCCTGCCCGATCAGCCCCCCGATGGAGAGGCCGACGAAGGTGGCGCCGCGCACCCCCCAGTCCTCGCAGACCGCCTCGGCATCCGAGACCAGCTGGCCCATGTGGTAGGGCGCCGGCGGGGCGGAGGAGCGGCCGTGGCCGCGCAGATCCCAGCGGATGAGGCGCAGCCCAGGGGGCAGGTGGGGGAGCAGCGGCTCCCAGACCGACAGATCCGTGCCGAGGGAATTGGCGAAGACCAGCGCGTGCCCGTCCTCGGGCCCCTCGGCGATGGAATGCAGCTGGATGCCTTCGCCCCGGTCGACGACCCGCTCTTCCATACCGTGCCCTCCCGTTTGGAGCGTTCTAGCGCCCCGGTCTGGCTGCGGAAAGGCTGAATGGCGGCGGCGGCAGGCTTGGGGGCCGACTCAGCGGGGGCCGGGCTCGCGGCCGATCCGCCCCAGATGCGTGAGGTTGAACCCCTCCGCCGATTTCAGCCCGTAGCCCATCATCCGGTCGAAGCCGGCGTGGCCGAGCCAGAGCGCCCCGAGCGCGGCCAGCAGGGGAATGGCCAGAAGCACCCCCGCCGCGATGAGCACCGCGCCGAGGCCGTAGATATGCACCATGTTGTAGACCATCGCGCCCGCCCTCGGGCCGAGCGCGTAGGCGGCAAAGCTGAGATCCGGCGCGAAGAACAGAAGGATCGCGGCCCACCAGGCCACACCGCCGTTCAGCGCCATGAACAGCGCGACGGAGGCGAGGAAGACGATGGCGCCTTCGGCGCGCTGCCACCTGATCATGCCCATCCCCTGCCTGGCTCCTGTCCGGGACAGGGCCAAGGCCCGCCCTTTCCAACGAAAAAGGGCCGGCCCCCGATGGACCGGCCCCCTGTTCTTGCCGGGCGGCGTCGCCTCAGGCGGCGGTGGCTTCGGCCTTCGCCTTGGCGATGTCCTTCTTGAGCTTCAGCGCGCCGGTGGACAGATCATCGTCCTTGGCGCGGGCGAGGAAGGCATCGAGCCCGCCGCGATGGTCCACCGTCCGCAGGGCGGCGGAGGAGACGCGGAACTTGAAGGAGCGCCCCAGCGTGTCGGAGATCAGCGTGACGTCCTGCAGGTTGGGCAGGAAACGGCGGCGCGTCTTGTTGTTGGCGTGGGACACGTTGTTGCCCGTCATCGGGCCCTTGCCCGTCAGTTCGCAGCGGCGCGACATGGTATCATCCTCAGCTTGTTCGGGGCCCGTCGCGCCCCGGCTCAAAACGGCAAGGCCCCGCATACGGGGGCCCTTTGAATTCGGTGTTGCCAGATAGGCGGAATCGCCGGGGCCGTCAAGCGGTGGCCGTCAGGCGCTTGCTCAGATGCGGCCCTGGCTGCGCAGGACGGCCACCGCGATGCCGCCGAAGAGCAGGACATTGAAGGCGAGAATCGCGAGGATGGCGACGGTGCGCGTCTTCAGCCGCTCGCCCCGGCCGTGGCGGCGCAGGTAGCGCGTCACCTCCGTCTCCGCGCGGGAGAAGCGGGCAGGGTCGACCTGCTTGGCGATGCGGGGGTGCTGGCCGAGCGTCTCCGCCTCCGCCAGCACGCGGCCCTCGCGGCGGATGCGGCGGGGCAGGCGGCGGCGGGTGCTGGCGAGCGCCGTCTCCAGCGTCTCCCCCTTCGCGCGGAAGCGTGTGACGAGCATGAGGCGCACCGCCTCGGTTCTGGCAAAGATGTCCGCCGGGTCCATGGGCCTCTCATAGGCCGGCCCGGCGGGGGCGACAATCGCCCCGCCTCTTGGCCTTCGCCGCCGCGCCTGCGAAAGAGGGGGCATGTTGCACACGACCACATATGGCGAGGGCGGCGTGCCGCTGGTGATCGCCCACGGACTCTACGGCTCGGGGCGGAACTGGGGCGTCATCGGCAAGCGCCTGAGCGACCGCGGCCGCGTGATTCTGCCGGACATTCGCAACCACGGGCAGAGCCCCCACTTTGAGAGCCACGGCTACGAGGACATGGCCGGGGATCTGGCGCAGGTCATCGCGGCAGAGGGAGGCCCGGCGGACGTCCTCGGCCACTCGATGGGCGGCAAGGCGGCGATGGTGCTGGCGCTGACCCGGCCGGAGCTGGTGCGCCGGCTCGTCGTGGTCGACATCGCGCCCGTCGCCTACAGCCACACCCAGTCGCACGTCATCGAGGCGGCGCGGCAGGTGGACCTCGCCACCGTCCAGAGCCGGGCGGAGGCGCAGGAGGCGCTGGGGCTGGATCCGGTGGAGGCGTCGTTCCTGCTGCAGAGCCTCGACATGAAGGCGCGGGCGTGGCGGCTGAACCTCGACGTGCTGGAGCGGGAGATGGGGCGGATCACCGGCTTCCCGGAGGTCGGGGGGCGGTTCGAGGGCCCGGCCTTTTTTCTCTCCGGCGGTGAGAGCAGCTACGTGCAGCCGGAGCACCGCGAGCGCATCAAGGCGCTGTTCCCGGAGGCGCGGATACCGAAGATCCCCGGGGCCGGGCACTGGGTGCATGCCGACAATCCCCGCGAGGTCGAGGCGGCGGTGCGGGCGTTTCTGGACGCCTGAGCCCGCCGCCTGGCGGCGCCCCGGAGAGGGGCGCCGAGCCGGGTTCACTCCATGGAGACGGTGGCGTTGTGGCCGCCGAGATCCTTCTTCGGGTCGGAGCCGAGGAGCATTTTTGCCCCTGCGACCAAGGAGTTGGAGTCCAGCCAGATCTCGGCCTCGGCGCCGTCGAGGCGGAGGAGGCGGATCTTGGGGTCGTCCTTGCCGCCTTCGAACCAGGCGGCGACGAAGGGATTCCAGAGCTTGTCGATCATCTCGCGGCTCGGCTCCGGCACGAGGGAGCCGTGGGCGGTGGCGAAGAGATCGTGGTGCTTGGAGACGAAGACCATCTCGGCCTTCGTGGGGCCCGTGATCTCACCGAGATCGGTGTCGCTGGAGGTGAAAAAGTACAGCGGGCCGGGGGTTTGGTCGTCATCGTTCATCGCCGTCATCGGCCGGCCGGCGGCCTGGCCGGGCAGGCCGAGCATGACGGTCTGCTGCGAGGTGAGGGTGGACCAGAACTTGTCCTTGAGCTCTTCGGGGGTGTGGTCGGCCATGGGTCTCTCCTTCTCTTTGGCCTCTCAACGCGCGGCCCCCGTCGGCAGTTTCGCCCCGTCACAGCCCATGCACCGGGCGTGCACCGGGCGTGCACCGCGCGGTGGGGCCGGGCGGCCTTCATCTTCCGGCGCGAGACTGCCCCCGATCCAGTGCGAAGGAGCCCCGATGCAGACCCCCAAGCTGACGACCCGGCAGCGCCGGATGACCGACGAGCTGCGCGACCTCTGGCTGACCATGCTCTTCGACACCCGCCACCCCGTGCTGCTGGAAGGCAAGATGCCGCCCGAATGGGCGGAGATCCTGGAGGGGCCCGAGCCCGCGCAGGTGCGGGTGACGCTGCGCATCGATGCCGACGTGGCGAAGTGGTTCCGCAGCTTCGGGCCGCGCTACCAGAAGAGCGTCGCCCGGGTGCTGCGCGGCTTCATGCTCTACCGCCTGAGCGAGCTCGCCGACGTGGTGGAGGGGCCGCCGGCGCCGATGAAGCAGGGCGACGTGCTGCAGGGCCACGAGGAGCAGCAGCTCGTCAGGGAGCTCCACAAGCTGAGGAAGGAGCGGCGGTCGTGGCTGGTGAAGGGCAAGCCGCCGGAGTGAGGGGGCTTTCGCTTGGGGCGGGGCGGGTGGGCCGGGGACGGCGGCGCCGCAGAGGGCGGCGGGTAATCTTGCCTTAACCGCGGTGGATGAGGCTGGGGGAATGTCGGTCTATCTCCGCCCACGTCGGCCTGGGGCCGTCGTCTTCTTCACCGTTGCGCTTGCGGCGCGCGGCACATGGCTGCTGGTGGAAGAGGTGGCGCGGCTGCGCGCGGCGGTGCGGGCGACGAAGGCGGAACGGCCTTTTGGCATCATCGCGTGGGTGGTGCTGCCGGATCATCTGCATTGCGTCTGGCAGATGCCGGAGGGGGATGCAGATTATTCGGTGCGGTGGCGTCTCATCAAATCGCGTTTCTCGATGGGGATCGATCCCGGCCGTCGCCGGGCGAGCCACATTGCCCGCGGCGAGCGGGCGGTGTGGCAAAGGCGGTTCTGGGAGCACCATATCCGTGGTGAGGCCGACCTCGCGGCGCACGTGCAGTATTGCTGGATGAACCCGGTGAAGCATGGGTTCGTGGCATCGCCGGAGGATTGGGAATGGTCGTCGTATCGCCGGGATAGAGAGACGTATGGGGCGTAGGGTGCGTGCTCTGCACGCACCGATGCGCGGCGGGAGGGCGAGGAAAGGTGCGTGACGAGCACGCACCCTACGCTTGCTTCGATTGCTGGCTACCGCTGGCCCTTTTTCTCGTCTTGTCCGAGAGCTGAGGCTGCCAGGGTCCTAATCTCGGCCTTGGTAGCCTTCTTGGAACCCGAGAGGACCTTCGAGGCGAGGGTTGAGACCCGTGATGAGGATTGCTTCTTAGGCATATCACTATCCATTTGAACTGATGTGGTTTCAGTGATAATGAAGTGCCTGCCGGGTTACCGTCGCAATCGCGGCGTCAGCCGGCAGGACTTGAGTTAGTCCCTTCTAACCATAGGCTTCGCGGCCCTTACCGCACTCCTGTTGTTAGTGATTGCTCCTTCGGTTTGGAAGCTTAGGGGAGCAGTCGGTTCTCAGATGGGCGGCTCCTTTAAGGGCCGCCCTTCCCTTATACACGCCCTACTATTGCCTCACAAGTGCCTTTTTGTCGATTGTATTTCGGCGTAAGGCAGGGCGTAAGTGTCGGAGCGGGGGTTCTGCAGCTTTCCGCTTTTTGTGAGCGTTTCCAGGGACTTGCTGAGGTTGCTGCCGTAGGATGCTCGGTAAAAAGCTTTGGCTCCCTTCATCTCGTTCAAGACGTCTCCTCGGCGGAACTCCTCCTTGCCCTGTGTGTGGTAAAGATTCGCCGCGGCTGCCATCAGTAGGTCGCTCCCGCTCTTCGCGCCCATCTTAACGGCAAAGTCCGTCGTCGAGAGCTTCGCCGCTTGCTGGCCCTCTGAGGGAGCCGATTGCGACGTGATTGAGGTTGTTCCACTGTCAGAGAGCGCCCCTGTATCTGGTAGGTCTAGCTCCAAAAGTTGCTCTATGATGGTGTTGAGGTCGGTCTTCATGAACTCCTCCGACGCTTCGCAGTCGATGGATAAAGCTCCAAGCTTCAAACTGAGTTTTACTTCGGGCATCTGAACCTCTTCCAAGTCTAAAGTACCCTTCCACTGGCCGTGGATATAATGGCCTACATCGCGCTTACTCAAGTATAATATCTAGCTTATGAATATCTGATAGGGCGGGCATAGGATTTTCTAGCCTGTTTATTTATGTAAATACAGTTGGTTAGCGTGTATGTCGTAGTGGGGCTTTGGTTTCAGCAAAATGTTGAAAGTAGGCTGAGATATGACGTCGTTACTTCAGTCAATGTTCCGCGTCCCACATCTGGCCCTAAGGTGCTGTTTTGAAACGAAAAAGGGCCCGCGCGTGCGGGCCCTTCAGGTCATAGCTAATGTCTTAGGACGTCAGCTATCCATCTTCAGCGCCGAGATGAACGCCTCCTGTGGGATCTCGACCTTCCCGAACTGGCGCATCTTCTTCTTGCCGGCCTTCTGCTTGTCCAGAAGCTTGCGCTTCCGGCTGGCGTCGCCACCGTAGCATTTCGCCGTCACGTCCTTGCGCAGCGCAGACAGCGTCTCGCGCGCAATGACCTTGCCGCCGATGGCCGCCTGGATCGGGATCTTGAACATGTGGCGGGGGATCAGCTCCTTCAGCTTCTCCACCATCGCGCGGCCGCGCAATTCCGCCCGGTCGCGGTGGACCATCATCGAGAGGGCGTCGACCGGCTCGTCGTTCACCAGCACCGACATCTTCACGAGGTTATCTTCCCGGTAACCGATGATCTGGTAATCGAAGCTGGCATAGCCCTTCGTGACGCTCTTCAAGCGGTCGTAGAAGTCGAAGACCACCTCGTTCAACGGCAGGTCGTAGACGACCATCGCCCGGGGGCCGGCGTAGGTGAGGTCCAGCTGGATGCCGCGCCGCTCCTGGCAGAGCTTGAGGACGTCGCCGAGATACTCGTCGGGCACGAGGATCGTCGCCTTGATGCGCGGCTCCTCGATATGGTCGACCAGCGTCAGGTCGGGCATGTCGGCGGGGTTGTGCAGCTGCTCCACCTCGCCGCTCTTCATGTGCACATCGTAGACGACGCTGGGCGCGGTGGTGATCAGGTCGAGGTCATACTCCCGCTCCAGCCGGTCGCGGATGACCTCGAGGTGGAGGAGCCCGAGGAAGCCGCAGCGGAAGCCGAAGCCGAGGGCGGCGGAGGTTTCCATCTCGAAGGAGAAGGAGGCGTCGTTGAGGGCCAGCTTCTCCATCGCGTCGCGCAGGTCGTCGAAGTCGTTGGCATCGACGGGGAAGAGGCCGCAGAACACCACGGGGACGGAGGGCTTGAAGCCGGGCAGGGCCTTCGGCGTCTGCTTCTTCTCGTGGGTGATGGTGTCGCCCACGCGGGTGTCGCGCACCTGCTTGATGGAGGCGGTGAAGACGCCGATCTCGCCCGGGCCGAGCGCGTCGATCTGCACCATCTGCGGCTTGAGCACGGCGAGCGTGTCGAGCTTGTAGGTGGCGGCGGTCTTCATCATGCGGATCGTGTCGCCCTTGCGGATGACGCCGTCCATGACGCGGATGAGCACGACGACGCCGAGGTAGCTGTCGTACCAGCTGTCGACGAGCATGGCCTTGAGCGGCGCGTCACGCTCGCCCTTGGGGGCGGGGAGGCGCTGGACGATGGCCTCCAGCACGTCGGGGATGCCGAGGCCGGTCTTGGCGGAGATGAGGACGGCATTGTGCGCCTCGATGCCGATGACGTCCTCGATCTGCTCCTTGACGCGCTCGGGCTCGGCGGCGGGCAGGTCGATCTTGTTGAGGACGGGGACGATCTCGTGATCGGCGTCGATGGCCTGGTAGACGTTGGCGAGCGTCTGCGCCTCGACGCCCTGCGTGGCATCGACCACGAGGAGGGAGCCCTCAACGGCCTGCATCGAGCGGCTGACCTCGTAGGCGAAGTCGACGTGGCCGGGGGTGTCGATGAGGTTGAGGATATAGGTATGCCCGTCCTGCGCCGGATACTCGATGCGGACGGAGTTCGCCTTGATGGTGATCCCCCGTTCGCGCTCGATATCCATGGCGTCGAGCATCTGGGCCTTCATGTCCCGCTCGGCCACCGTGCCGGTGAGCTGGATCAGCCGGTCGGCCAGGGTGGATTTCCCGTGGTCGATATGGGCGACGATGGAGAAATTGCGGATGCGGGAGAGCTCGGTCATGCGGGCCGATATGAGGCCGGCGCGACCTTTCGTCAATCGGGCGCAGCTGCGCCTTGCGCTGGTCATATTGCGGCGGCATCCCTCGGGAGGGCCGGGCGAGCGGAGGGACGGGCGGTGAAAGGCGAGGAGACGGGCGCGGCGCTGGTGCGGCTCTTCCCGCGCATCCATGTCATCAACCTCGCCTCCCGGGCGGACCGGCGGCGCGAGATCGATGCGCAGCTGAGGCGCATCGGCCTGTCGCTGGAGCATGAGGCGGTGCGGCTCTTCCCCGCCGCGCGGCCCGACGATCGCGGCGAGTGGGAGAGCATCGGCGCCCGCGGCTGCTTCCTCAGCCATCTCTCCCTCCTGCGGCAGATCGCGAAGGGCGATGCCCCCGCCGCCCTGATCCTCGAGGACGATTGCGACTTCACCCCCGCCCTCGGCCGCGGCCTCGCCGCGCTTGAGACGACGCCGTGGGACATGGTCTACGGCCATGTCCACGGCTGGGGCGATGCCGGCGGCCTGCCCGAGGGGGCGATTCCCTGCCCGCCGGAGGCGGAGGTGCGCACCAGCCACTTCATCGGGATCACCCGCGACGCCGCCGCCCGTGCCGCCCCCTATCTGGAGGCGATCACCCGCCGCCCCTACGGGGACCCGGCGGGCGGCCCGATGCATGTCGACGGCGCCTACACCTGGTGGCGCCGCTCAGAGCGGGAGATGCCCGTCGTCTGCCTCTCCCCGCCGGCGGCCCGCCAGCGCCCCTCCCGCACCGACATCCAGCCCCACGCCTGGTACGACCGTCTCCCCGCCCTCGCCATGGCCCTGCAGACAGCCCGGCGCCTCAAGCACCGCCTCGGCGGCTGACCCCGCCCCTGTTCTCGCTTTTCTCCAAATATCCGCGGGGGTGTGGGGGCAGAGCCCCCACCGTACCTAAAGGCGTGCGCCGCAGGCGCTCCGCTTCGTAGCCCGAAGCCCGCCCCGCCGCCTCAGTATTTCGACGGCACGTAGAGCTCGCGCGGCAGCACCGCCCGCTCGTAATCCTTGTTGTAGACACGGTCGGGCAGCGTCACCTCCTCGCTCGGCACGTCCTCGTAGGGGACGAGGCTGAGCAGGTGGTCGATGCAGTTGAGGCGGGCGCGCTTCTTGTCGTTGCCCTCCACGATGTACCACGGCGCGTCGGGGATGTTGGTGCGGGCGAACATCTCTTCCTTGGCCTTGGTGTACTGCTCCCACTTCACGCGGGATTGCAGATCCATCGGGGAGAGCTTCCATTGCTTCAACGGGTCGTGGATGCGGGTGAGGAAGCGCATCTGCTGCTCCTCGTCCGTGATGGAGAACCAGTATTTCACCAGCCGGATGCCGGAGCGCACCAGCATGCGCTCGAAATCCGGCACGTCGCGGAAGAACTCGTCCACCTGCCGGTCATCGGCGAAGCCCATGACCCGCTCGACGCCGGCGCGGTTGTACCAGGAGCGGTCGAAGAGCACGATCTCGCCGCCCGCGGGCAGGTGCGGCGTGTAGCGCTGGAAGTACCATTGCGTCCGCTCGCGCTCGTTCGGCGCCGGCAGGGCGACGACGCGGACGACGCGCGGGTTGAGCCGCTGGGTGATGCGCTTGATGACGCCGCCCTTGCCGGCGCTGTCGCGCCCCTCGAAGAGGACGACGACCTTCTCCTTGTTATGGACGACCCAGTCCTGCAGGCGGATCAGCTCCGCCTGGAGGCGCAGGAGGGCACGCAGGTAGTCGGAGCGGCGCATTAGGTCGGGATGGGCGCGATCGTAGATCTCGGCGATCTGCTGGGAGAGGAGCGAATCCTCCAGCTCGATCTCGATCTCCTCGTCGAGGCTGTCGGCCAGCTCCGCCCGAAGCCAGTCCCGCCCGTTCTCGTAATCGCCCGGCCTGCTCATCGTCTCTCCTGACGTCGTCTTTCGAGGGGTCAACCATGACAAGATGACAGGGGGATTACGAGGGGGCGGGGACGGCCCGGAGGGGCGGCGCGCGGATTGCGCGACTGGCCCGGATCGCGCATGATGCGGCCCGAGGCAGGAGACGGAAAGAACATGCGTTCAATGGTCATACTGGCGGCAATGACCGCCCTGGTTGCTTGTGGACCGAGGCTGACGGGCGAGGTGTCGGAGGCCTGCATGGCCGGCGGACGCTCC
The DNA here is from genome assembly GCF_012070395.1 of Pseudoroseicyclus tamaricis. Lineage (GTDB taxonomy): Bacteria > Pseudomonadota > Alphaproteobacteria > Rhodobacterales > Rhodobacteraceae > Pseudoroseicyclus_A > Pseudoroseicyclus_A tamaricis. The sequence continues at coordinate 215,750 of NZ_JAAFYS010000001.1, forward strand.
GCCGCCAACCCGGCGCTCTGCTCCTGCGTGCAGCAGGTGGCGAACCAGACACTTTCGGGCAGCGACCGGAGGAGGGCGGCGACCTTCTTCGAGGATCCGCACCTCGCGCAGGAGGCCCGCACCGCCGACACCCCGGCGATGGAGGCCTTCTGGACCCGCTACCGCGCCTTCGCCGACACGGCGGAGCGGGTCTGCGGCTGAGGCGAGCGCGGGTTTGAGGATCGTCGTCCTCACCGGGGCGGGGCTCTCGGCCGAGAGCGGGCTGAAGACCTTCCGCGATGCCGGCGGCCTCTGGGAGGGGCAGGACGTCATGCAGGTGGCGACGCCGGAGGGCTTCGCCGCCGATCCCGAGCGGGTGCACCGCTTCTACAACGCCCGCCGCGCCCGCGCCGCGGCGGCAGCGCCGAACGACGCCCACCGGGCGCTGGCCCGCCTGCAGGCGGAGGGGCGCCACGAGGTGACGCTGGTCACGCAGAACGTCGACGGCCTGCTGGAGGCGGCGGGGGCCGAGGCCATCCACATGCACGGAGAGCTGGCAGGCGCGCTCTGCGCCGCCTGCGGCGCCCGCTGGCCGGCGCCGGAGGAGATGGGCCCGGCCGATGCCTGCCCGTCCTGCGGGGCGAGGGCGGTGCGGCCCGATGTCGTCTGGTTCGGCGAGGTCCCCTACCGGATGGAGGAGATCGCGGCGGCGCTGGAGCGCGCCGATCTCTTTGCCGCCATCGGCACCTCCGGAGAGGTCTGGCCCGCGGCCGGCTTCGTGGAGGCCGCCGCCGACGCAGGCGCCGAGACGGTGGAGATCAATCTGGAGCCGACGGGCCGCCGGGGCCTCTTCGACCGGGTGATCACCGGCCGCGCCAGCGAGGCGGTGCCGGCGTGGGTGGCGGAGCTTCTGGGCTAGGCGCGTCGGGCCTGCGCCAGGAGCGGAAGGGGCAGGGTCCTCCTCCCGGGGGCTGGCCCCCCTGCGGCCATGGCGACCGGCCGGAGCTGTTCCCCCGCCCGGTACGCGCCAAAGGCGTAGGGCGAGCGCCTGCCCGTCCCGGCGGGCTGGCGCTCTGGCTGGTCCTGGCGCTGAGCGGGCCGCGGGGAGGGACCTTACCGGCATAAAGCGCCCCGCGGCACTGTCGGAGCGCCATCCCACGGGCAGGCGCGCGCCCTGCTCCCGTTGCTCCGGGTGGAGGGCGGGGAGGGGCGTCGGCCGGCCGAGGCGCCCCTACTCCCCCATCCCCATCATCGCGCCGTGCTCGTAGGGCGGCAGGTCCAGGGGGAGGTCGGCGGTGAGGGTGGCGCCGCCCTCGAAGAGGAGGAGGAATGGCAGCAGGGCGCCCTCCTCCAGCGTCGGGTCGAGATCCGTCAGCATCAGGTGCACGGCCCCGGGGGCCATCGCCAGCTCTCCGCCCGCGGGCACCACCGGCATCTCGCCGAGCGGCCGCATGGAGACGACGCCGTCTTCCTCCACCGTCTCGTGCAGCATCATCTCCGCCGCCGCGGGGGTGGAGACACCGGTGAGCCGCAGATCCTCCCCGTCCGGGTTGCGGATGGTGAGGTAGGCCGCCGCCGCCGAGGCCCCCGCATAGGGGGCGGTGACATAGCCTTCCGCCAGCTCCGGATCCGCCAGGGCGGGAGTGGCGAGGAGGGTGAGGGCGGCGAGGGCTAGGCGCATGGGACGGCTCCGGGCGTGGGTCATGGAGGGGAGCTTAGGCGATTGGGCTGCGGATGCCATGGCGAGGTCAGGTCCTCGGGGCGGTGACGCCGGCCAGAGCCTTTGCCCCTACCCCCCGTAGACCGAGTACGCATAGCCCAGCCCGCCGGCCACGATCAGGCCCAGCACGACGGCGATGGTGATCTTGATCCAGCTCCACGGGCGCTCGCCCTGCACCTTGCCGGACTGGGCGTTGACGACGAAGCGGTAGCTCTTGCCCTTGAACTTGTAGGCCGCCGTCCAGACCGGCAGGAGGACGTGCTTGAAGGTCACGTCGGAGACATGCGTCTTCACACTCGTTACCCGCTGTTCGTCGCCGCCGATGTCGAAGCGCACGTCGCGCAGGATCTGGCGGTCCATGATCTGGCGGGCCTCGGAGAAGCCTTCCTCCAGCTGCACCTGGTAGCCCTCCGCCTGGAAGCCGGCGAGGAAGTCGGGGCGATAGGGTTCGAGCGTCGTCAGGTCCCACGGCTCCAGCCCGTCGGTGTAGCTCTTCGGCAGGGTGCGCGAGGCGAGGACGAGGATGTCGTCGAACCAGCGAGAGACGCGGCCGGAGCGGGGGGACCAGCGCGTGCGGCGCTCGCGGACGCGGGTGGGCTTGCCGTCGCGCATGACCGTCCTGGTGACGTAGTAATGCGTGCCCCGCATGCCGGTGTAGGAGGATTGCGTGTCGGCATCATACGTCCAGTAGGGCACATAGATGCCGCGCATCTTGCGGCCCTTGCGGGCATAGTCCTGCAGCCCGTTCGGCGCGAACCAGAGCTTGCCGAGCCACTTGCCCATCGCCTGCCGCGCCTCCGGCTCGGTCAGGACGAAGGGGAGCAGGCCCTTGGGCTTGATGTGGCGCGTGGTGCCCGTGTCGGTGACGACGGGGGTAGCGCAGAAGGGGCATTCGGTGGCGTGCTCGGCCTCGGCGAACTCGATGACGGCGCCGCAATTGGGGCAGTGGGAGGAGCGCACCTCCTCCATCTCCGCCGCGGGCAGGGCGGAGCGCAGGGCGTCCTCGTAATCGAGCTCGCGGATGACCTCGGAGGCCTGCTCCTGCCCGCTTTCCAGCTCCGCCACATTGCCGCAATGGTCGCAGACGAGCCGGCCGGTGCCGGGCTCGTAGCGCATGTCGGCGCCGCATTGATCGCAGGGGAAGCGGAATTCCTCGTCGCCCTCCGGGGACGGAGGGGCGGGGGGCGCATGCGGCACCTTGGGGACAGATCCGTAATCACTCATCAAAGATGCTCATCGGGAAGGCTCGCGGGGTGAGAGAGAGGCGGGCCACGCCGCTCAGGGATCTTGGACCACGGGGATGCCGGCCAGCGTAGCCTGATCGAAATTGGTCATGTTGACGCCCATATGCGGGGTCACGCCGTTGCCATCCCAATGGGTGACGATGCCGCAGGTGGCGCAGCGGTGGAAATCGGCGACCTTGGCGGCGCGCCGGTAGGTGGCGGTCTCACCGGTGATCAAAGCGCTGCCGGCCTTGTAATAGCCCCAGCGAGCGCCGGCCCGGCGGCAATAGTCGCAGGGGCAGGCGTTGATCTCCTCGGGCGGCGAGGGGACGGTGATCGTCACCGCCCCGCAGTCGCAGTGGCCGGTCAGCGCCGCCATCTCACACCGCCGCCGGCGGCGGGGGAGGGGGCGGAGGGGGCTGGATCGTGAAGAGCTGCGCCAGCTCGGTGACGTCGCCGGCCTGCATCCAGCCGTCCTGCCCCGGCGTCCACACCAGTGTCTCGCGCTTGAGCGCGCCGGAGGAGACCTTCTGGCCCATGGAGGCGAGCGAGAAGGGCCCCTGCGTCTGCCCGTTCTCGGCGATGTGCCAGACATGCTCGACGGGCGGCGGCGGAGGCGGCGGCGCGGCCGAGGGGCCGGCCTGGGGGGCGGGGGCGGCGCCCCAGGGGCCGGTGCGACCCATGGTCATGTTCCCCATGTTCATCCCCATGCCGGCGCCCATGCCCATGCCCATGGCGGAGCCGGCGGCGCTCTCGGGGTTCTGCATGGCCTCGGCGGCGGAGAACTGCATGTAGCGGCCCATGTCGCCGACGATGCCCATGGAGGTGCGCTTGTCGAGCATCGCCTCCACCTCCGCCGGCAGGGAGATGTTCTCGATGTAGAACTCGGGGATCTCCAGCCCGTAGGCGGCGATGGTCGGCTTGATCGCCTCGGCCACCAGCTTGCCGAGGTCGGCCGTGTTGGCGGCCATGTCGAGCACCGGGATGCCGGAGGAGGCGAGGACGCGGGAGGCCTCCTGCACCACGATGTTGCGGATCTGGAAGGAGACCTCGGAGGTGGTGAACTCGCCATCCGTCCCCACGATCTCCTGGATGAAGCGGCCGGGGTCGGTGACGCGCATCGAGAAGGTGCCGAAGGCGCGCAGGCGAATGGGCCCGTACTCGGGGTCACGCGCGATGATCGGGTTCTTGGTGCCCCACTTCTGGTCGTTGAAGCGGGTGGTGGCGACGAAGTAGATCTCGCTCTTGAAGGGCGACTTGAAGCCGTGATCCCAGTGCTGGAGGCTGGTCATCACGGGCATGTTGTTGGTCTCGAGCTGGTAGAGACCGGGCTTGAAGACATCCGCCAGCTGGCCCTCGTGGACGAAGACCGCCGCCTGCCCCTCGCGGACCGTCAGCTTGGCGCCGTACTTGATCTCGTGCCCGTAGCGCTCGAAGCGCCAGACCATGGTGTCACGGGTGTCGTCCGTCCAGTGGATGACGTCGATGAACTGGCCGGAGAGGAAATCGAAGATGCCCATGGGTGCGCTCCTGGAAAGTGGCCTGATCTGGACCGGGCGGCGCCGGCTTGTCCAGAGAGTGGCGCCGCCGAGCGGACCGTTCAAGGGGAGCAAGCGGTCGGGTTTTCCCCTGTTGGGGGGGGCGGGGGCGCTCGCGTTATGGCGCCCGGCCCGGGCTTGTCCCCCGCCCGGTACGCGCCAAAGGCGCAGGGCGAGCGCCTGCCCGTCCCGGCGGGCTGGCGCTCTGGTGGGGCTTGGTGCGGAGGTCGGAGCGGGGAGGGGCTTGGCGGGTATAAAGCGCGCAGCGGCGCCGTCGGGGCGCCACCCCACGTGCCGGCGCTCGCCCTGCGCCTGCAAGGGGAGCGCGGGTGGAGAGGGGGAGGTGGGTTGGAAACCCACCCTACGGGTCCCGGTGCCGACCCCGTTCCACGAAGGTGCGCGGCCGGAGCTGTTCCCCCGCCCGGTACGCGCCAAAGGCGCAGGGCGAGCGCCTGCCCGTCCCGGCGGGCTGGCGCTCTGGTGAAGCTTGGTGACGAGCGGCGAGCGGGGAGGGGCTTGGCGGGCATAAAGCGCGCCGCGGCGCCGTCGAAGCGCCACCCCACGGGCAGGCGCCCGCCCTGCGCCTGCAAGCGGGGCGCGGGGTGGAGAGGGGGTAGGTGGGTTGGAAACCCACCTTACGGGGATGGGTTTGTAACCCACCGCTCCCGAACCCCGTCACCAAAGGTGAGCGGCGCGCTCAGATGGGGCCGCTGACCGTCAGCTCGCGGGCGATCTGGGTGACCAGCGGGGTTGCCTCCGCCGCGCTCATGCCGGGGCGGAGGCGGCGGTCGTAGAGGATGCGCAGGAGCAGCTCGTCCTGCCGGGTGAGCAGCGCGAATTCCTGGTCGTCGTTGAAGATCGACGGGCGGGCGGAGGCGCTGTCATTGGGCAGGCCGAGGCCCTGCGCCAGCTCCTCGTGGAGGCAGGCGAGGCGGAGGAGATCGGGGTGCTCGGCGCGGATCAGCGCCAGGGCCGAGCCGAAGGCGTTGCCCGACCGGTCGGCGAAGGAGATCACGAGGCAGTAGGTGTCGCGCGGGGGCGTCAGGATGGCGCGCAGCGAGCTCTCCGAAATGCCGGGGAGGAGGGTGCGGATGCGGGGGGCGTAGCCCGCCCGGTCGTCCTCTCCGAGGAGGAGGACGTGGAAGTTGCCCTGCCCCTGCACGGGGCTGACGCTCATCGGCAGGCCGGTGAGGCGCGACAGCCGGCTGGCATAGGCGGCGACGTTCGCCCTGTCCGACGCCGCCTGCGCGGCCGGGACAGAGGGGCCGGCCTCGACGTTGAAGGTGATCGGCTGCTCCCACCGGTTGAGGACGGAGGCGGTGGGGCGCGCCTCGTAGGCGCCGCCCGTCGTCTCGACGTACTCGTCGTAGAGCGCGATGGAGATGAAGTTGCGGGCCAGCATCGTGTCGGTGAAGGGCGTATCCACCCCGCCGCCATCGGTGCGCAGCAGCCCCTGCGAGAGGAGCCGCGCCTCCTCGCGCCGGTAATAGGCGGCCAGATCGGCGCTGGCGGCGGAGGGGCCGGCCGGCACGGGCGCGGGCGGTGGGACGACCACGGCGGCGGGCGCCGGCACGGGGCGCGGCGCGGTGACGGCCGTGCTCTGCGGCTCGGAACAGCCGAGCAGCGCCGCCAGCCCCGCCAGCGCGACATATCGCCTTGCCCAACCCGCTCTCATGAGGCCCACACCCTCTCCCCTTTCCGGCTGATCTAGCAACTTGCCGGCACCTTTCCAACAGACGGGGGAGCTTCCCGCGCGAAAGGCGGGGCCTCCGTGGCGGCGGGGGAACGGCGGCGGAGGCTACCCTGCCTGAGGGGCGGCTGACGCCGGGCCGGCCCCGCCGCGCTCCCGCCCGCCCGCCCCCGCGCGCCGTGGCCGGCCGGGAGCGGGGCGGCGGCGGTCCCGGGGAGGATGCCGGTGGAGGGGGCGCTGGGCTTCCCCCATGCATCGGTGAGCCAGCGGACCCCTGCCGCCGAGCGGCCGCAACGGCGGCGCCTGATCACCGAGGTCGCGGCCTCTCCCTGCCCCGCGCGCCGGTCGGAGCGTGGCAAGAGTCAGCCCCCTGCCCCCAACCTGCCCCTCGCCCTTTTCCAAATACTCCCGCCGGAGGCTCCGACACCGGCCAGGGGCGCTCCCGCCCGAGACCGGCGCGCCCCGCTGGCGGCGGCCGCGGCTTGCGGCTAGGAAGGCCGGCATGGCCCGCTCCTTCGCTTCCCTCTCCGACTTCCTCGCCCATGGTTTCGACGACGTGATCGACGTCCGCTCGCCGGCGGAGTTCGCCGAGGACCACGTGCCGGGAGCGCTGTCGCTGCCCGTGCTCTCCAACGAGGAGCGGGCGGAGGTCGGCACGATCTACGTGCAGGAGAGCCCCTTCCGCGCCCGCAAGATCGGTGCGGCGCTGGTGGCCCGCAATGCCGCCGATCACATCGCCGGCCCGCTGGCCGACCGTGACGGCGGCTGGCGGCCGCTCGTCTATTGCTGGCGGGGCGGGCAGCGGAGCAACTCCTTCGCCTCCATCCTCTCGCAGATCGGCTGGCGGGCGGAGGTGGTGCAGGGCGGCTACAAGACGTGGCGGCGGCTGGTCTCCGAGGCGCTCTACGAGGGCGAGCTGCCGCTCCGCCTCGTGCTGCTGGACGGCGACACGGGGACGGCGAAGACGGAGCTGCTCCATCGGCTCGCCGCCCGCGGGCGGCCGGTGCTGGACCTCGAGGGGCTGGCGCGCCATCGGGGCTCCCTTCTCGGCACGATGCCGGGCGGGCAGCCGGCGCAGAAGGGGTTCGAGACGGAGCTGGCGGTGGTGCTCTCGCAGCTGGAGCCCGGCGCGGTGGTGCTGGCGGAGGCGGAGAGCAGCAAGATCGGCGCGCTGTCCCTGCCGCCGGCGCTGTGGAAGGCGATGGGCGCCGCGGGGCGGATCGTCATCGAGGCGCCTGTGGAGGCCCGGGCGCGCTACCTCGCCGGGGCCTACGCGGATATCGCGGCGGACAGGGCGGGGCTGCGCGAGAAGCTGATGCCGCTGGTGCGGGTGCGGGGCCGCGAGGTCGTCGACGGCTGGCTGGCCCTCTCCGAGGCGGGCGAGCACGAGCAGCTCGCCGAGGCGCTGATGGTGCAGCATTACGACCCGGCCTATGCCAAGAGCCGCGCGGCGCGGGAGTTCGAGACGCTGGGGACGGTGCGGGCCAAGCGGCTGGACGAGGCGGGGCTCGAGGCGGCGGCGGACGCGGTGGAGCGGGTGCTCGACGGGGTGAAGGCCGGCGACCGGAGCGGTGGGTTGTAAACCCACCCTACGAGGTTGAGCCGCGCCGCCGAGGGACATGGGCTCTCGCGTTGGGGCATCCCGCCGGGTTGAGCTGTGGGTCGGGTGGGTTTGTAACCCACCTTTCCCGTGCCGGCGTTTGAACCGGCCCGCTCGCTATCGGCACACGATCCGCGGCTCGCCCGCCACGACCCGCCCGATCACCGCTGCCGTGTACCCCGCCGCTTGAAGCTCCCCGACTAGCCCGTCGGCCTCCTCCGCCGCCACCGCGGCGAGCATCCCGCCGCAGGTCTGCGGGTCGAAGAGGAGGTCCCCCCGCGCCCCAGACGCGCCGCTCACCGGGCCGGCGCCGGCGCGGTTGTCGGCCCAGATGGTGCTGCGCTCGCCCGCCGCCGCCAGCGCCTCCGCCCCCTCCAGCAGCGGGATCGCGGCCAGCTCCAGCTCTGCCGCGACGCCCGAGGCCTCCGTCATCCCCGCGAGGTGCCCGGCGAGGCCGAAGCCCGTGACATCCGTCATCGCGTGGGCGCCGGAGAGGATCTCCGCCGCCCGGCCCTGGCCGCGCCCCATTTCGTCCAGGCAGGCGGCGACCACAGGGCCGGGCGCCCGGCCGGCCATCTCGGCGGCGAGGATCGTGCCCGTCCCCAGCGGGCCCGTCAGGATCAGCGCATCCCCCGCCCGCGCGCCGGCGAGGGTGATGGGCGCGCGCTCCAGCAGGCCCGTCAGGGAGAGGCCGATCTGCATCTCGGCGCCCATCGTCGTGTGGCCACCGGCGATCTCGGCCCCCGCCTCCGCCAGCGCCGCCCCGGCGCCGGCCATCACCTCCGCCAGCGTCCGCCGCTGCAGCGCCTCGCTCATGCGGGGCAGGGTCAGCGACAGGAGCGCCGCCTGCGGGCGGGCGCCCATGGCCCAGATGTCGCCGAGCGCGTGGAGCGTGGCGAGGCGGGCCATCAGGTACGGGTCCTCCGTGAAGGCGCGCAGGTGATCCGTCGTCACCACCTGCCGGGCGCCGCCGGTGTGCAGCACTGCCGCGTCGTCGCCCGCCAGCCGCTCCAGCCCGGCGCCGGGGGCGGGGAGAGCGGCGAGCGCCTCGCCGAGCGCGCCGCGGCCGACCTTCGCCCCGCAGCCGCCGCAGAGCGCGGCGGCGCCGAAGGCCTCCGCCCCGGCGGCGCGGTGGCGGGGCGGATCGAGGCGCATGGGGGTGACGTCGGAGAGCCTTTCCATGAAGCGCCTGTCGATATGGTCCTTCCAGCGCCAGGCCCAGCCGCCGCGAAAGACCAGCCCGCTGCGCGCGCCGATGGCCCGCTTGCCGCCGAGGGAGACGAGCTTGAGGTAGTCTTTCTGCGGGCGGTAGCGGCGCATCCGCCCCCGCTCCTCCAGCGCCACGCGCAGGTTGTGAAAGAGCACCGGTGCCGCCCGCACCGCGTAGACGCCGGCCTTCGGGCGCGGCGCCCAGCCGTAATGTGCGCAGTCGCCGGCGGCGAAGACGGCGGGGTCGGAGGTCTGGAGCGTTGAGCCAGTGGTGACGAAGCCGTCGTGTAGGGCGAGGCGGGTGTCGGCCAGCCAGCCCTGCGGCGCCGTCGCCGCGGCGCCGACGGTGAAATCCGAGGCGAGCTCGCGCCCGTCCTCCAGCACCACGGCGCCGGCCCTCACCTCGGCGACCGGCGCGCCCTCGACGACCTCCACCTTGCCCGCCAGCTCCTCGCGGATCGCCCGTGCACTCCGCTCCGGCAGGCGGGAGAGGAGGGCGCCGCGCTCCACCACCCGCACGCGGGCGCGGGGGAGGGCGTGGGCCATGGCCATCGCCAGCTCCAGCCCCGCGATGCCGCCGCCGATGACGACCAGCTCCTCCGCCCCCGCCTCGCGGAGCGCGGCCCAGCGCGTGGCGAAGGCGCCCAGCGGCTTGGCGGGCACCGCGTACTCGGCGAAGCCCGGCAGGGCGTGCATGGCGGAGGTGATGCCGATGTCCAGCGAGGCGACGTCGAACCCCACCGGCGGCCGCCCCGCCACCCGCACCTCGCGTCGCTCCAAGTCGATCCCCTCGGCCCGCCCGATGACCAGCCGCGCCCCGGCGGCGCGGGCGAGGCGGACGAGATCGATCTGCAGCGCCTCCAGCGGGTAGTGGCCGGCGGTGAAGCCGGGGAGCATGCCGGAATAGGCGGTGACCGGTCCGGGATCGACGAGCGTCAACCGGGCGCCAGTGAGCGGGCGCATGGCCCAGCGCCTGAGGACCAGCGCATGAGCGTGGCCGCCGCCGATGAGCACGAGGTCGCGGGTGAGCGGGTGGGACATCATGGGGAGAGCCACACCCCGTCCCACCCCGGCGCCGCGAACCGCGCCCGCCGGTGCGCCTCTCCGAGGTGCACCACGTCCATCGCCGTCACCGCCAGCTCCACCCGGGCGAAGCTCTCCGGCGCTGGCCGTTCCTCGTAGGCGAGCCCGTCAGCGATCTCCGTCCCCGGCGCCGGCACCTTGCCGTAGCTGCGCCGCTGGCCCTCGCTCAGCGCCGCCCATTCATCGGCCGTCGCCCCGAGGCGCACCTCCGCGCGGCCCGTCAGCCTCAGCTGCAACCGCCGCCCCTCGTCCCAGAGGAGGATCGAGGCGCGCGCATCCGCCTCCAGCTCGCCCACCTTCGCCGAGCCGGCATCGGTGAAGCACCACGCCCTCATGGCGCGCGCCGACTCCCCCGCCCCTGTCTTTGGTCCAGCAAAATCCCGGGGGGCTCCGGGGGGCTGGCCCCCCGGTCCCTCCCCCTCCACGGGCGGCTCCGCCAGCGCCCAGCCGCGCAGCATCACCACCCGCGCCTCGGGCCCCTCCGCCCCGAGGGTCGCGAGGACCACCTCGCGCGGCGCGTCGCCCAGCGCCCCCAGCGCCCCCTGCCAGAGCTTCAGACGTGTGTCGTATCCCATCGCCACCTTCTCGCAGCCCCGACCCCGGGGCGCCAGCCTCACTCGTAACCGGTCATCTCCAGGTAGCCGCGCCCCTCGTGGCTGCCGGTGACGGTGACTGGCCCCTCCCAGTAGGGCGGCACCACGTCCATCCAGGCCTGCTCGTTGAGCGGCGTCACCTCGATGTCGACGCCCTTGGCTGGCAGCTCGAGGCGCCAGCGGACGGGCACCTCGCGGCCGGCGACCTCGGCCCAGTCCAGCGGGGTGGCCTGCAGGGCGCCGTCGGGGAAGGGCTCGGGCGTGCCGTCGGGGGCGATCCATGTGGCGGGGGTGAAGTCCTCCTCCCCGCGCAGGACGAAGCCCATGAGGCGGGAGCCGTCGTCGAAGGAGAGGCCCCACCAGTCCCACCCCTCCTGCCCGACGCCGAGGTATTGCGAGGAGAATTCGCGGTCGAGCCAGGCCTCGCCGGTCACCTCCACCTCGCCGTCCGGCAGGGTGAGCGTGCCGGTCACCTCGTAGAAGGGCTGGGAGTAGTAGTGGCTCGCCTGACCCGCGGGGCTCTTGACGGAATAGCCCGCCTCGCCCTGCAGGACGAGCGGGCCGGTCGCCTTTAGCGCCACGTCGTAGGCGAAATCCTCCCCGGCGGCGGTGAGGATCACATCGTCCAGCGTCTCGCCGGCCATGCGCCACTCGTCGATCCAGGCGTCGAAGGGCTCGGCCACCACGCCGGCCTGCCCGGTGTCGCCCCGGGCGTAGCGGGCGGCGGCGAGGTGGGTGCTCGCGGAGGTGACGGCGGCATGGGCGAACCAGACGTTCGGGCCCTCGGGCGTCAGGGCGGAGCGGAAGAGCGTCCATTGCAGGCCGTAGTCTGCGCCGTCGGCGCCGGTGAGGTTGGCGGTCACGTACCACCACTCGATGCGGAAGGCGTCATGGGCGCCGTGATCCTCCGGGAAGGAGAAGTCGCGCCCCGGCTGCACCTCGGCGAAGCCCTCCTGCCCCTCGCCGAGGCCCGCATAGCCCTGCGCTGTCGCGGCGGCGGGGAAGAGCAGGAGGAGCGAGGCGAGCCGGCAGGCTCGACGAGCGAGATCAGCGATCATGGGCGAAGACCTTCAGAAGCTCGGCCGGCGCCGTCCGGCTCAGCCGCCACGCCGGCCAGAGGGCGGCGAGGGCGGCGGCGAGGAGGCAGAGGCCGAAGAGCTGCGCGTAATCGGCCGGGAAGAGCGCCATGGGCAGCTCCCAGCCGAAGGCGGCGGTGTTGACGCGCTTCAGGAGCGCCCAGGCGAGGGCGAGGCCGAGCGGGATCGCCGCCAGCCCCGTCAGCGCCGCCAGCATCAGGGCCCGCGCCAGCTCCAGCGCAGAAAGCTGGCCGCGCGTCAGCCCCAGCGCCCAGACCGGGCCGAGCTGCGGCAGCCGCCGCCCGGCGATGGTGAGCAGCGAGAAGAGGATCGCCAGCGCCGCCGTCCCCAGCGTCGCGGCGTTGAGCGCGGCCGTGACCGTGAACGTCCGCTCGAAGATGGAAAGGGAATAGGCCTTCACCTGCGCCTGATCGCTGATCCGCCCCGCCGGGATGCCGCCCGCCACCAGCGCTGCCTGCAGGGCCTGAGGGTCCTCCGCGATGAGGCCGAAGCGGGTGGGGCGCGCCTCGGGGTATAGCTGGCGGAAGAGCTCCTCGGAGACGATCGCCTGCCAGTCGGGGTTGCCGTAATCGCCGTAGATGCCGAGCACCGGCAGCTCCCGCCCGAGGGAGAGGACATCCCCCGTCTGCAGCCCTTCGGCGCGGGCGAACTGCTCGTTGACGATGACGCCGGCCCCGGCATCGAGCCGGTCCCAGACGTCGGGCACCGCGCCCAGGAAGCCCCAGGCGGCGCGGTAGGCCGGGTCGGGGCGCATGCCGAGAAGCTCGCCGGGATGGCCCCGGAGCGGCCTGTCGGCGGAGAGGAGGGGCAGGAGCCGGGCGGCCGCCCCCTCCAGCGCCGCGATCTCCTCCGCCGAGGTCGTGTCGACGTAGAGGTCGGCGATCAGGCGCTGGTCGAGAAAGCCGGTGAAGGTGGTGCGGAAGGACGACACCATCGTCGAGACGCCCACGTTCGCCGCCATGGCGAGGAGCAGCGCCATCAGCGCCAGCGACAGGCCGGGCAGCTGCTGGCGGCTGTCGGCCCAGAACCACTCCGCCAGCGGCCGCCGGGCGAGGGCGGCGGCGGCGCGGAGCGCGAGCGAGAGGAGGCCCGGCAGCAGCAGCGCCGCGCCGAGGAGCAGGCCGGCGAGCAGCGCGAAGGCGGCGGGCAGGCCGGTGGCGGGGATCAGGAGGGCGGCAAGCGCGAGGAGCGCCGCGCCGGTGGCCGCCTGGATCGCCCGGCCGCGCCCGGCGCGCATCGCCCAGGCCCGCCCGCCGGCGGAGGCGAGGAGCGGCATGCGCGCGATCTGCCAGAGGCCGGAGGCCCCGGCGAGCCCGGCGCCGGCGAGGCTCATGGCGACGGCGGCCAGCACGGCGGCGGGGCGCAGCGACAGGGTGCCGGGGACGTCGGCGCCGTAGAGGCCGGCGAGCGAGGCGGAGACATCGGGCAGCAGCAGCGCCGCGAGGCCGAGGCCGAGGGCGAGGCCGAGGGCCGCCGCGGCGATGGCGAAGAGCAGCAGCTCGGCGGAGAGGCAGCGCAGGATGACGGGCAGCGGCGTGCCGAGGGCGCGCAGGGTGCGCACGAGGGGGCGGCGCTGCTCCACCGCGAGGCCGACGGCGGAATTGGCGATGAAGATGCCGGTGGCGAAGGCGAGGAAGCCGAAGGCTGTCAGGTTGAGGTGGAAGGAGCGGGTCAGCCGGTCCACCTCCCCCGCGCCGGAGGCCGGTTGCAGGACGAGGCCGGGCGCGACGTCGGAAAGCGGCGGGCGGCCGAGCGGCACCCCGGGCATGAGGATCAGGCGGGAGGCCTGTCCTTCGAGGCCGAGGAGGCGCTGGGCGACGGCGAGGTCGGTGATCAGCGTGCCGGGGGCGGCGGTGGGATCGGGTATGCGCTCGGCCTCCAGCTCTGCCGGGACGGCGGCGAGGGCGGCGGCGGTGCCGGTGATCTGGCCGGGGGGCGCAAGGAAGGTGGCGAGGTCGAAGCCCGTCCCCTCGCCGGGGGCGAAGGGGGCGGAGAGCGGGTCGATCCCGACGAGACGCTGGCCCTGCCACTGCCCCTCCGCCACCGGCGAGACCAGCCAGCCGGAGCGGCGGAGCGCGGTGAAGGTGGCGATGGGGATCGGGCCGTCGTCGATGGCCACGAGCTGGTCATGGTCCGCCTCGCCGAGGATGCCGGCGGCGGAATCGTAGGCGGCACGCGCCTCGGCATTGATCGCCTGCACGGCCGTCCAGAGCGCTGTCGCCAGCGACAGGCCGGCGAGGAGGGCGAGGAACTGCAGCGGGGCGCGGCGCCAGTGGGAGAGGAAGGCGGCGAGGGTGGCGCGGGTCATGGCGCGCCGCTCCTGGAGTCCCGACGGGTGGAGAGGGCTGAGGGGGGCCGTCTGCCCCCCGCTGCTACGCAGCCCCCCCGAGGATATTTGGAGAAAAGCGAGACAGAGAAGGGGCGGGCCGGGTGCGTCATGGCGGCGGCGGGGTGATGCGGCCGCCGGTGAGGTGGAGGCGGCGGGACATGGCGGAGGCGACGCGGGGAGAGTGGGTGACGGTGAGGAGGGCGGCGCCGCTCTCCGCCGCGAGCTCCAGGAGGAGGGCGAGGACCTCGCCGGCGCTGGCCTCGTCGAGGTTGCCCGTCGGCTCGTCGGCGAGGATCAGCGCCGGGCGGGCGGCGAGGGTGCGGGCGATGGCGACGCGCTGCTGCTGGCCGCCGGAGAGCTCCTCGGGGTATTTCGAGAGATGCGGGGTGAGGCCGAGGCGCTCCGCCAGGCGGGCGGCGAAGTCGGGATCGGGCCGGCCGACGAGGCGGGCGTGGAAGGCGATGTTGGCGCCGGCGTCGAGCGAGGGGATCAGGTTGAACTGCTGGAAGACCAGCCCGACCGTGCCGCGGCGGAGGGCGGCGCGGCCGGCCTCGCCGAGGGTGGCGGTGTTCTCGCCGGCGAGCGTGACGGTGCCGGCGTCCGGCACGTCGAGGCCGGCTGCGAGGTGCATGAGCGTGGACTTGCCGGAGCCGCTCTCTCCCGTGAGGGCGAGGCTCTCGCCGTCGGCCAGATCGAGGCTGACGCCGGCGAGGATCTCGGCGCCGCCGGGGTAGCTCTTGCGGACATCGCGCAGCTCAAGCACCGGCGGCTCGCGTCAGGCCCGCCGCGGCGATGAGGGCAAATAGCAGGATTGTCAGGACCAGGAGGCGCAGCTTCAGCCCGCGCTCCGCCGGGTCCCGCGCCCAGGCGGAGAGGGCGGGGCGGATGGCGGAGGGGCCGGGCCAGAGGTGGCGCGTCTGCGCGACCGCCCGGCTGCGGATGCGGAAGACGGCCTGGAACATCGTCGCCGCCCAGGCGAGGAAGGCGAGACCTTCGAGGATCATCAGGACAGTGTAGGCCGGGCTCATGGCCTATAGATCGGGTCGGGGGCGGCGAAAGGGAAGGGGCGACGTCGAGGTCGGGCGGCGAGGGGGCCGGCGAGCGGCGTGGCGTTACTCCGGCTCTTCCCAGAGATCGGTGGAGAGGTACTTCAGGCCGCTGTCGCAGATGACGATGCCGATGCGGCCGCCTTTTTCCGGCCCCTGCAGCAGCTTGAGGGCCGCCGCGAGGTTGGCGCCCGAGGAGTAGCCGCCGAAGATCCCCTCCTCCCGCGCGAGGGCCCGGGCTGCGGTGCGCGCCTCCTCCCCCGTCACGGAGATGTGGCCATCGACGGGGATGTCCTTGAGGAAGGCGAGATCGGCCATCGCGTAGCCGCCGCCCTGGATCGGGTGGTGGGGGTCGGTGACCTCCGCGCCCGAGAGCGCCTCGGCCCCCGCCGGCTCGACGAGGTAGCCGCGCACGCCGCCGAGGGCCTTCAGCGTGCGGATGCAGCCGGCATAGGTGCCGCCCGAGCCGGCGAAATCGGCGAAGGCGGTGAGGGAGCCGCCGGAGTTCTGCCACATCTCCGATCCCGTGCCGGCGGCATGGGCAGAGGGGTTGCCGGAGCGGTGGAACTGGTCGGCCCGGAAGGCGCCGCGCCGCTCGGTGATGCGCTGGGCCTCCGCCTCCACCAGCGCGAGGTCGGCGCCGGAGACCTGGCCGGGAATCCCGCCTTCCGCCTGCGGCACCAGCACCACCTCGGCGCCGAGGGCGCGCATCATCTTGGCCCGCTCGCGGCTGTTGCCGGCGCTCATGACGGCGATGAAGGGGTGGCCGCGCACGGCGCAGACGATGGCGAGGCCGGTGCCCATGTTGCCGGAGGTCAGCTCCACCACCGCCTGTCCGGGGACGAGATCGCCGCGGCCCTCCGCCTCCTCGATGATGCCGAGGGCGGCGCGGTCCTTCTTCGAGCCGCCGGGGTTGAGGTAGTCGAGCTTGGCCATGATGCGCCCCTCTAGCCCGCGGGCGCGGGTGAGACGGTCGAGCCAGACGGCGGGCGTGCGGCCGATGGTGCCGAGGATGGAGCGGTGGGCCTTCAGATCCATGGCCCCAGTCTGGTCAGGCAGGGGCGCGCTTGTCCAGCGTGGCGGCGGAGATCCGCGAGATGCGGCGCAGGCTCGCCAGCAGGGCGAGGCCGGCGACGAGGCCGACGGCGGCGAGCACGGGGAAGAGCAGCGGCCCGCCCCAGGCGCCGAGGATCGGCGCCAGCGCGAAGGGGCCGAGCGTGCTGCCGGCGAGGCCGCCGATCAGGGGCGCGCTGCTCAGCCGCTCGTCGGGGCCGAGGACGGAGGTGGCCCAGACGTAGAAGGCGGGGAACTGGATGCCGACGGCGGCGCCGGCGGCGATGAAGCCGGGGGCGGTGAGCCCGGCGCTGGCGAGGCCGAGCGCGGCGGCGGTGCCGAAGAGGCCGGCGGCCAGCACCAGCTCCGGCCGGGTTCGCTGGGCGACCCAGTAGAGCGCGAGGCGCCCGGCGAGGAAGGCGGCGAAGAAGCCGGAGGTGGCGAGGGCGACGGAGGACGCCTCCATCCCGAGGGAGAGGAGGGCGGTCGGCCCGTAGCCGGCCAGCCCGCTTTCCAGCACCGCGGAGGCGAAGATGAAGCAGAGGACGGAGAGCCGGCCTGCGTGGAGGGGCGGCACGCCGGTGGGAGCGTTCGGGCGGCGGAGCGCCGGGCGCACCAGCGGCAGGGTGACGAGGGCGATGGCGGCGAGGCCGAGGTAGACCGGCCCGGGCCGGCCGCCGGCGAGCAGGAGCGCCGCCGGGGCGGCGATGGCGCCGAGGCCGAAGACGGCGTTGACGAGGCCCACCATGCCGGGTCCCCGCGGGCCGAACTCCGTCAGGAAGCGCCGGTTGACGACGACGGAGAGCCCGCCGAAACCGATCCCGGCGACGAGCGCGCCGCAGAGGATGCCCCACCAGCCGGGCGAGAGGGCGAGGCCGAGCGTGCCGGCGAGGAGGGCGACGAAGGAGAGCCGCAGCGTCAGCCGCAGGAGGCCGAAGAGCCCCGCGAGCACGGCGAGCGTGCAGCCGAGCCCGTGCACGCCGATCACGAGGCCGGCGCCCCAGGGGCCGTGCTGCTCGCTCCAGACGGGCAGGGCGAGGCCGTAGAGCGCCGGCAGCGCGCCGATCAGCGTGAAGCCGATCCCGCCGGTGACGAGGAGGCGCGCAGGCGTGGAATCGTGGCTGGTCATGGCGGTGGCCTGCTGGGGGTCTCGGCTGGGGTGTCGCGCGCAGCGATGGCGGGCGGCGGGGGGAATGTCAAAGGGCTGAGGCGGGGAGGCGGTTTCGTGCGTGCGGGCGGCGGGGTGACGGTTGAGCTGTGCCCCACGCGCGGAATCAAGCCGCAGGCGCCGCGCGAGCGCCGGCCCGTCACCGCGGGCTGGCGCTCTGGCTGGGCTTGGTGCTCAGCGGCGGGCGGGGAGGGGCGTGGAGGGCATAAAGCGCACCGCGTTGCCGTTGTAGCGCCACCCCACGGGCCGGCGTGTGAGGGCAGCGCATTAGGCGGGCCGGGGATGGTGGGTTGGAAACCCACCCTACGGGATCGCTCGGAACGAGGGCTCCGGAGACCCCGCCGCCGCTCTTCCCCCGCGCAGAATCAAGCCGCAGGCGCCGCGCGAGAGCCGGCCCGTCCCGGCGGGCTGGCGCTCTGGTTGGGCTGGGTGCTCATCGGAGGGCGCAGAAGGGCTTGGCGGGGATAAAGCGCTCAGCGGTGGCGTCGGGGCGCCACCCCACGGGCCGGCGTGAGAGCTGGGCGCTTGTGGAGGCGGGGCCTTGTTTCAGGGGGAGCGATCCGCGGCCAGGCGTTTCGCGGGAAGGCGGACGGGCGGTGGGTTGGAAACCCACCCTACGGGAGGCGCCGGACGGGTGGGGGACATCCGCCCGACAAGCCAGCGGCCGCACCTACCTCCAGTCCAGCACCACCTTGCCGGAGGCGCCGCCGCGCATTTCGGCGAAGCCGGCCTCGAAGTCGGCGGCGTTGAACCGGTGGGTGATGACGCGGCGCACGTCGAGGCCGTTCTCCAGCATCGCCAGCATCTTGTACCAGGTCTCGAAGATCTCGCGGCCGTAGACGCCCTTGATCGTGATCGCCTTGAAGACGATGCGGCTCCAGTCCACCGGGCTCTTGCCCGGCGGGATGCCCAGCAGAGCGATGCGGCCGCCCATCACGAGGCTCTCCACCATCTGGTCGAGCGCGCGCTGGTTGCCGGACATCTCGAGCCCCACGTCGAAGCCCTGCTTCATCTTCAGGCGGGCCACCACGTCGCCCAGATCCTCCTCGGCGACGTTCACCGGCACCACGTCGGCCACCTGCTCCGCCAGCGCCAGCCGCGCCGGGTTCACGTCGGTGATCACCACGTGGCGGGCGCCGACATGGCGGGCGACGGCGGCGGCCATGATGCCGATGGGGCCGGCGCCGGTGACCAGCACGTCCTCGCCGACGAGGTCGAAGCTGAGCGCCGTGTGCACGGCGTTGCCGAGCGGGTCGAGGATGGCGCCGATCTCGTCATCCACCGCATCGGGCAGGGGGACGACGTTGAAGGCGGGCAGGCGCAGGTATTCGGCGAAGGCACCCTGCTCGTTCACGCCGATGCCGCGCGTCGCCGGGTCGAGGTGGAACTTGCCGGCGCGGGACTGGCGGGAGGTCTTGCCGATCAGGTGCCCCTCGCCGGAGACGCGCTGCCCCAGCTCCAGCCCCTCGACATCGCGGCCCATCTCCACGATCTCGCCGGCGAATTCGTGGCCGGTGACCAGCGGGACCGGCACGGTCTTCGCCGCCCATTCGTCCCAGTTCCAGATATGCACGTCTGTGCCGCAGATGCCGGTCTTGTTGACGCGGATCAGCACGTCGTCCGGGCCGATCTCGGGGACGGGGCGCGTCTCCATCCACAGGCCCTCCTCGGGCCGGGCCTTCACGAGGGCGCGCATTTCATTGGTGCTCATTGCAGGGCTCCGGTGGCGCGGCCGGCCTCTTCGAAGGCGGCGAGCGCAGTGTCGAGGTCGGCGCGGGTGAGGGCGGCGTTCATCTGGGTGCGGATGCGGGCGCGGCCCTTGGGCACAACGGGGTAGAAGAAGCCCGAGACATAGACGCCGAGCTCGCCGAGCTTGGCCGCCATGGCCTGCGCCTTCGGCGCCTCGTGCAGCATGACGGGCACGATCGGGTGCTCGCCGGGCAGAAGCTCGAAGCCGAGATCCGTCAGCCCCGCGCGCCAATAGGCGGTGTTCTCGGTGAGCTGCGCGCGCAGGTCGTCGCCCTTCTCGGCCATGTCGATGGCGACGAGCGACGCGGCGCAGATCGCCGGGGGCAGGGCGTTGGAGAAGAGATAGGGCCGGGCGCGCTGGCGCAGCAGGTCGATCACCGGCTGGGGCCCGGCGATATAGCCGCCGATGGCGCCGCCGAGCGCCTTGCCGAGCGTGCCGGTGATGACATCCACCTTCACGCCCGCCCGCTCCGGCGTGCCGGCCCCGGTGGCGCCGACGAAGCCGGTGGCGTGGCAATCGTCGACCATGACGAGGGCGTCGTACTCGTCGGCGAGACGGCGGATCTCGGGCAGATTGGCGAAATAGCCATCCATCGAGAAGACGCCGTCGGTGGCGATCATGATGTTGCGGGCGCCCTTCTCGCGCGCCTCCTTCAGCTTGGCCTCCAGATCGGCCATGTCGGAGTTGGCGAAGCGGTAGCGCTGCGCCTTGCACAGGCGAATGCCGTCGATGATCGAGGCGTGGTTGAGGCTGTCGGAGATCACCGCGTCCTGTGGGCCGAGGAGCGGCTCGAAGAGGGCGCCGTTGGCATCGAAGCAGGCGGCGAAGAGGATGGCATCGTCATGGCCGAGCCAGCGGGCCAGCCGCTGCTCCAGCTGGCGGTGAATCTCCGCCGTGCCGCAGATGAAGCGGACGGAGGCCATGCCGTAGCCCATCTCGCCCAGCGCCTCCTGCGAGGCACGGATGAGATCGGGGTGGTCGGCGAGGCCGAGGTAGTTGTTGGCGCACAGGTTGATGACCTCGCGCCCCGCCACCTGCACCCGGCCGCCCTGCGGGGACGAGAGCGGGCGCTCTTCCTTCCACAGCCCCTCGTCGCGGATCTCTTGCAGCTGGGCTTGGATGTCATCGAGGAAGGGCATGGGGCAGGCTCATCTGTTGGGCGGGGTGCACGGGGCGAGGTGTAGCGCGTCATATAGGGGCGGAACAGCGGCAGGGCAGGGGCGCCGGGGCGTCGCGGGGCGGCTTTTGTTTCCGATCGGGGTCGTTCGGGCGCCGGGATGGACGGGCGCCCCGCGAAGTGGCAGCGTCGACAGGCACACGGGAGCCCGCCGATGATCCAAGCCTCCTGCCTCTGCGGCGCTGTCCGCTACGAGATGGACCGGCCCGCCGGCGCCATCACCGCCTGCCATTGCAGCCAGTGCCGCAAGCTCTCCGGCCACTTTGCGGCCAGCTTCGACGCGGCGCCGGGGGACGTCCGCTGGCTGTCGCAGGAGAGCCTGCGCGTCCACGAGCTGCCCTCGGGCGCCAGCCGCGGCTTTTGCAGGGCCTGCGGGTCCAAGGTCTGGTTCCGCGCGGCGGACGGGGCGTGGAGCTTCGAGGCGGGGCTGATCGACGGCGCCTCGGGCGGGGCGCTGGAGGAGCAGATCTTCCTTCAGGACAAGGGCGATTATTACGAGGTGACGGGATGACGGGCGGCTGTCTCTGCGGCGAGATCACCTTCGAGGTGACGGAGGAGGCGAGCCCCGTCTGGGCCTGCCATTGCGGCCAGTGCCGCAAGCAATCGGGCCATTACTGGGCCTCGTCGACCGTGCCCCTCTCCGGCATCACCATCCATGGCGAGCCGAGCTGGTACCAGGCGAGCGAGAATGTGCGCCGGGGCTTCTGCGGCGGCTGCGGGAGCTTCCTGTTCTGGCAGGTCATCGGGAGCGACGAGATCAGCTTCGCCGCCGGCGCGGTGGAGAGCCCGACGGGGCTGAAGCTGGAGCGGCACATCTTCACCGCCGACAAGGGCGATTACTACGCCATCGAGGACGGGTTGCCTCAGGAGTGAGCGAAGGTCGCAGCGAGGATCGCCGTCAGCGCCTCGGCATCGGCGGCGTCGAAGGCGGCGGGCTGGTCGCTGTCGATATCGAGCACGGCGATGAGGGCGCCCGTGGCGTCCCAGACCGGCAGCACGATCTCCGACCGGGTGGAGCTGGCGCAGGCGATGTGGCCGGGGAAGGCATCGACGTCATCGACGATCTGCACCTCGCCGGTGCGGGCGGCGGCGCCGCAGACGCCGCGCTCGAAGGGGATGACGAGGCAGCCGTGCCCGCCCTGGTAGGGGCCGATCTTCAGAAGTCCCGGGGCGACGACGCGGTAGAACCCCGTCCAGTCGAAGCGCGAATCGGCATGGTGCAGCTCGCAGGCGAGGGTGGCCATGAGCGCGACGATGTCGTCCTCCCCCTCCGTCAGGGCGGCGACACTCTTGGTGAGGGCGGCGTAATCCGCCCTGCCCGGCGATGTTTCCGTCATCGTTTCCGTCATCGAGACGATCCCTTCCAGCGGCGGCACTTTATCGCGGCGGCCCACGCCGCGACATGAACATGCCTTGCTTGTTCCATGACGGTGCCCGCCGCAAGGGCGAGGCTCGCGGATGTAGCTGCATGGCTTCACCCGGCGCCTTGCGCGAAGAGCCCCCACCCATCGCGGGGCGCCGGGTCTTCCCTCCCGCGCGCGTTTGGCCGATGGTCCGGCGTCCGAAGGAGGCCCCCATGCGCGATTTCCACCTGCCCGGCCGTTCGCCCGTCTATGCCGAGAACGGCATCGTCGCCACCTCGCACCCGCTCGCCGCCAAGGTCGGCGTGCAGATGCTCGAGGCCGGCGGCAACGCGGTGGATGCCGCCCTCGCCACCGCCGCCATGCTCGGCCTCTGCGAGCCGCAAATGTGCGGGCTCGGCGGCGACATGTTCGCTTTGGTCTCCCGCCCGGGGGAGGAGGTGGTGGCCCTCAACGGCTCCGGCCGCGCGCCGGCCGGCCTCTCGGCGGAGGAGATGCGGGGGCGCGGGCTGAAAGCGGTGCCGGAGAGCGGCGTGGAGGCGGTGACGGTGCCGGGCGCCGTCGATGCCTTCTGCCGCCTGTCGGAGCGCTACGGGCGCCTCGGCCTGGCGGAGGTCTTCGCGCCCGCCATCCGCTACGCCGAGGCCGGCGTGCCGATGGCGCCGCGCGTCGCCTTCGACCTCGCCACCAGCACCGCGGTGCTGCAGGGCCGGGCGCGGGAGCTCTACTCGGACGGCGGCGCCCCCCTGCGCGAGCGGGCGCTCTTCCGCGCCCCGCTGCAGGCGGAGCTGCTGCGCCGCATCGCCGCCGAGGGGCGGGCCGGCTTCTACGAGGGCGAGGTGGCGGAGGACATGGTCTCCTCCCTGCGGGCACTCGGCGGCACCCATACGGAGGAGGACGTCGCCACCACCGAGGCGACATGGGGCGCCCCCGTCGGCGGCACCTACAAGGGCGTGGAGTTGCTGGAGCATCCGCCGAACGGGCAGGGCGCGACGGCGATCCTCATGGCGAACATCCTCGCCCATTTTGACCTGCCCGCGCTCGCCCCCTTCGGCGCCGCCCGTGCCCATCTGGAGGCGGAGGCGACCAAGCTCGCCTACGACACCCGCAACCGCGTGATCGCCGACCCGGACCATACGGCCCGCCTTGCCCACATGCTGGCGCCGGAGACGGCGGCGCGCCTTGCTGCCCTCATCCGCCCCGATGCCGTCCTGCCGCCGGCCCTGCCGGGCGCCGAGGCGGTGCACCGCGAGACAGTCTACCTGACGGTGGTGGACAGGGAGCGGATGGCCGTCTCCTTCATCTACTCGATCTACCACGGCTTCGGCTCCGGCCTCGCCTCGGATCGCTTCGGCATGCTCTTCCAGAACCGCGGCGCCGGCTTCACGCTGGAGGCGGGCCATCCCAACGAGGCGGGCGGCGGCAAGCGGCCGATGCACACGATCATCCCGGCGATGCTCCGGCAGGAGGGGCGGGTGACGGCCGCCTTCGGCGTCATGGGCGGCGCCTACCAGC
The DNA here is from genome assembly GCF_012070395.1 of Pseudoroseicyclus tamaricis. GTDB lineage: Bacteria > Pseudomonadota > Alphaproteobacteria > Rhodobacterales > Rhodobacteraceae > Pseudoroseicyclus_A > Pseudoroseicyclus_A tamaricis. The sequence goes on from NZ_JAAFYS010000001.1 coordinate 238,881, forward strand.
CGGCTGGCCATGCGCGGGTGCTGAGCAACATGGTGGATTACGGGATGGACCCTCAGTCGGCCCTCGACGCGCCGCGCAGCTTCGCCGCGGGCGGCAGGCTGAAGGTCGAGCGTGGCTACTCCGAGAACGTCCGCGCCGAGCTCTCCGCCCTCGGCCACGATGTCACCGTCCCCGACGAGCCCCTCGGCGGCGCCCAGATGATCACCATCGGCGCGGACGGCGTTCTGGAAGGCGCCTCCGACCCCCGCAAGGACGGCATCGCCCTCGGCTACTGAAGGCCGCGCCCCCTCGCTTTTCTCAAAATATTCCTCGGGGGGGCTGCCGCAGGCAGCGGGGGGCAGACAGCCCCCCTCCCACGCCGGCCTTCAATTCAGCTGCACCTGCAACGGGTAGGCGCCGTCCTCGAGCGGGCCGAAGAGGTCCGGCAGGTCGGGGTGATCCACCGGCTCGCCGGAGTAATCCGCGATCAGGTTCTGCTCGCTGACATAGGCGACGTAGTAGCTCTGCTCGTTCTCGGCGAGGAGGTGGTAGAAGGGCTGGTCTCGCGCCGGGCGGGCCTCTTCGGGGATCGCCTCGTACCATTCCTCGGTGTTGGCGAACTCCGGGTCGACGTCGAAGATCACGCCGCGGAAGGGGTGCTTCCGGTGGCGGACGATCTGCCCGAGGTGATATTTGGCACGCGTTGTCTGCATATGATCAGCCACGTCCACGCATAGGACGCATGGACGCATAGGTCCATGGGGAGCCGGCCCCGTGCGCCGGAAACAGTGTGTGACGGCGCATCCGACAGTCCGGACACACCGCTTCGGGAACGATAGGGGCGGAGAGGTGCATTCCCTCGCGCGCCATGATGCGCTATCGTGCTTGAAAAAACACCATTCGCCGAAAAGAGCGAGAGGCAGATGAGCAGACTTTTACGCACCCTGGTGCTGCTGGTGCTGGTGTCGGCATGCGGCAGCCGGAACTACGAAGCGCCACGGGAACTGGACGATGCCTGCGCGATCGTCGCGCAGCATCCCGCATATCTCCGCGCCTTCCGCGCCACCCAGCGGGAGTGGGGCGTCCCCGTGCCCGTGCAGATGGCCGTGCTCTATCAGGAGAGCAAGTTCATCGGGAACGCGCGCACCCCGCACCAGTTCGCGCTGGGCGTCATCCCCATCGGGCGGCAGAGTTCCGCCTACGGATACGCGCAGGCGCTGGATGGCACGTGGGAGGAATATCAGCGGCTGGAGGGCGGCTTCCGCGCCCGGCGCGACGATATCGGCGACGCCACGCATTTCATGGGCTGGTACATGAACCAGACGCTGCGCGAGCTCGGCATCCCCCTCAACGACACGCGCAACCAGTACCTCGCCTACCACGAGGGCCGCAGCGGCTACGCGCGCGGCACCTACCGGTCGAAATCCTGGCTGGTGCGCGTGGCGGGGGAGCTGGAGGCGCGGGCGCTGATGTACAACGCCCAGCTGATCGCCTGCCGGAAGATCTGATGGCACGCGCGGGCGGTCTCTTGCGAGGCCGCCCGGCAGGGCGGATGAGCGCCTAGTTCCAGTTCGCCGTTTCGCGGCGGATGTTGAACAGGACGTCTCCCACCGAGGTGCCGCTCTGCAGGTTGTTGAGGATCACCGTCGTCTGCGCGCCGGCATTGTCGGTGATGATCCACTGGCGCAGCTCGGCCGGGTTCGACGAGAACACCATCTGGATCGAGCCGTAATCGGGATGCTCGGGGTCCTGCGCGGTGACGGTCGTCGTCGTGCCGTCGCTGGTATGGCCGGTCACCATGTTGGCCCGTGTGAAGTCGACGTTGTCGTCCAGGATGATCGACAGCGGCGTCTGGTTGAGCGGATAGCGCTCGGGGTTCACGTTCGACCGGCCGTCGAAGACGGCGACGGCGCCGCCACCGGCCACGACGAGGCTCTGCTCCGGCGGATCGTACTCGAAGCGCACACGGCCCGGGCGCTTGATGTAGATCGTCCCGGTGGAGATGGTGCCATCGTCGTTGATCTGCGTGAAGCCGCCGGTCGCCGTTTGCAGGCGGTTGAGATAGTTGGAGATCTCGCCGAGCGAGAGCTGCTGGGCGAAGGCTGCCCCGGGCAGGAGCGCCAGGGCCAGCGGGGCGGCGAGTAGGGTGCGGCGGGTCTTGTCCATAAGGTCCTCTTGGCTGTCTGCCAATTCAGCGGCAGGCGGGTTGCCTCCGATATGGTCCCGACCCTCGGCGAAAGCAAAAGGATAGCCAATAACAGCTCCGTGGTATCCACTGGCCCCGTGAGAGGGCAGGGAGGAGTCTCGCGATGACGGTCAGCTACACGGCCAGCTGCGCCTGCGGCACGGTGCGGATCGAGGCGCGGGGCAAGCCCATCGTCACCGCCGCCTGCGGCTGCGACGATTGCCAGGCCGCCGCCGGGGCGCTGGAGGCAAGGCCCGGCGCCCCGCCATGGAGGGATGCCGACGGCACGACGCCCTTCGCGCTCTTTCACGCCAAGAAGATGCACGTCACCCATGGCGGCGACCGGCTGGAGTTCTTCCGCCTGAAGCCCGGCTCACGCACCCACCGCGCCGTCGCCACCTGCTGCCAGAGCTACCTCTATGCCGGTTTTGATTCGGGGCCCTTCTGGGTCTCCCTCATCCGCGCGCGGATGGAGCCGGCGCCGCCGCTGGACATGCGCCTGCAGACGCGGTTCCTCCCCGGCCCGGCGATGGAAGACGTGCCGGCCCACAAGTCCCTCCCGCCGAGCCTCGTCGGCCGCCTCTCATGGGCGGCGCTGGCTGGCCGCTTCGGCTGAGATGCGCGCCCGCGCCCTCCTCCCCGCCCTGCTCGCGGCGCTGGCCCTCGCCGGCCCCGCGCGGGCGCAGGAGGGCAGCTGGGTGCCCGGCCCGCCGCTGCCGGAGGCGCGGCAGGAGATCTACGCCGAGGTCTTCGAGGGGCGGATCGTCACCGCCGGCGGCTTCGGGATGCTGGGCGTGCCCGCCGCCAGCGCCTGGGCGCTGGACCCGGAGGCGGGGCAGTGGGAGAGCCTGCCGCCACTGCCGACGCCCCGCCACCATGTCGCCCTCGCCGCGGCGGGCGGGCGGCTCTACGCCATCGGCGGCTTCACCGGCCTGCTGCCGACCTGGGCGGCGACGGACGAGGTGCTCGTTCTCGGCCCGGAGGGATGGGAGCCCGCGGCCCCCCTGCCGGAGCCGCGGGGCGAGGCGGTGACGGCGGTGGTGGACGGGCGCATCCACGTGATCGGCGGGCGCGTGCCGTCCCGCCCCGGCGCCGACCGCTTCGACCAGCACGAGGACAGCGCCGGCCATGTCATCTTCGACCCCGCCACCGGCGCGTGGAGCCGGGGGCCGGAGGCGCCCACGGCCCGCAACAGCGCGGCGGGGGCGGTGATCGACGGGAAGATCTACATCGCCGGGGGGCGGCAATCCGGTCCGGCCGGCATGGAGAACATCGCGGCGCTGGAGGTCTACGACCCGGAGGCGGAGCGATGGCAGAGCCGCGCGCCGATGCCGCAGGCGCAGGGCGGCCTCGCGGCGGCGGCGCTGGGCGGGCGGCTGCATGTCTTCGGGGGCGAACACTTCCTCCCCCGCTCCGGCGTCTTCGCGGAGGCCTGGTCCTATGACCCGGCGGTGAATGCATGGGAGGCGCTGCCGCCCATGCCCGTGCCGCGCCACGGGCTTGCCGCCGCCGCCCTTGGCGGGCGCATCTGGCTGATCGGCGGCGCCACGCGGCCGAGCTTCGGCGCGGTGCGTGACGTCTCCGCCTTCACCCCTCCGCCTTGAGGCCCAGCACCTCGCGGAGGGACGCCTCGATCTCGCCGCCGCAATAGCCCTGCCCGTCCCGCGCCCGCTGCGCGGTGAGGAAGGCCTCCAGCCCCGGACGCTGCGCCAGCCGGCCGAGGAGGGCGGAGACCTGCGGAGCATGGCGCTTCAGATCCTCCTCCAGCGGCGGCAGGGCGTGGATCATGGGGGCCCAGAGGCCGAGGGCGGCGATGTCGGCGAGAGTGATCTCCTCGCCCAGCATGAAGGGGCCGCCGTGGTGCTGGTACGTCTCCTCGAAGATGCGCATCCATGTGGCGAGGCGCTCGGCGCGGAATTCGCCCCAGCTCTCCTCCTCCCACATCTGCACGCCGCCGTTCTGGCTGATCTCCTCCAGCACGTCGTTGGCATCGAGGATGGCCTTGGTGGCGGCGGCGCGCGCCTCCGCCCCGGATGGCATCAGCCCGTGCCGCTCCGCCAGGTGAGTCGCGATGGCCGGCATCTGGGCGATCTGCAGCCCGCCCTTCTCGACGAGGTAGGGCGGCGCCATGCCGGGCAGGGGCCGGTCAAAGCGGTGATCGGGGTAGATGGACGAGGGGGATTTCTTCTCGAAGGGCTGGCCCGCCTCGGCGAGGAGCAGTTCGATGAAGATGCCGCGAAAGGGCAGCGGCCAGTAATAGAGCGTGTAGGCCAAGAGGGGTCTCCCTTGCTGTGCCGGGGAGAAGCGCGGGGCGGCGGCGGAGGGTTCCCGGCCCAGGTCACCGGCCAAGTCACCGGCCAAGTCACCGGCCACCTCCCCGGAAGGTTGCGCGCGCCCCGGGCCGGCCGCATCATGGGGCGGTGACCTCGCTGCCCCTCTTCCTCCTCGGCCTCGCCCTCCTGCTTTACGCCGCCGTCGATTTCGGCGCGACGACGCTGGCGGCGATCTCGGGGCCCAAGGCCTCCGGCGTCGTGGCGCGGGGGGTGTTCAACCTGCTCAAGCGGCTCGCCCGGGTGCTGCCGCGAGCGCCCCTGTCCCGCGGGGCCGGGCCGCTGGTGCTGCTCGCCGCGGCAATCACGTGGATCCTCGGCTTCAGCTTCGGCTGGGCCTTCCTCTACCACGGGGCCGGCGGCGCGCTGGCGCTCACCTCCGGCCCGGATGCGCCGCGCTTCTGGGATGTCTGGGCGCATGTGGGGCACATGCTCTCCACCCTCGGCGGCGCCAACACGAAGCCGAGCAGCACGTTCTGGTCGGTGCTGGACGTGCTGGTGGCGATCAACGGCATGGGCCTGCTGACGCTGACGATGACCTTCCTCTACTCCATCACCCAGACGGTGAACGGCGGCCGGGCCCTCGCCCGGCGCATCCATCTGGATGCGGAGAGCCTCGACCCGCGGACGATGGAGGCGGACATCGCGCAGCTTGTCTCGCAGATCCACTTCGCGCCCTTCGCGCTCTACTTCTCCCACCCCGATCCGGCGAGCCGCTTCCCCAACGCGGTGGAGCTGCTGGTGCGCCGGGCCGAGGCGGTGGGCGGCGACGCGCCGGAGCGGCTCGCCTTCCTGCTGCGGGGGATGCCGGGGCTGAACCCGGCCTCGGCGGAGGAGATGGCGGCGAATATCGGCGCGTGGCGCGAGCGGTTCAGCCTCACCTGAGGGGAGCGCGGGGCGGCGGGCCGGGTGTCGGCCCGCCGCCCCTCGTCTCGATCAGGCCAGCTCGGCGAGGGCGGCGGGGCTGAACTGGCTCAGCTCGTCGGCATGGCCGCCCTTGATCTTGGTGACCCAGTGGGGATCGGCGAGGAGCGCCCGGCCGACGGCGATGAGGTCGAACTCGTTGCGATCCATCCGGGTGAGAAGCTTGTCCAGCTCCGCCGCCTCGGTGCTCTGCCCGCCGAAGGAGCCGAGGAAGTCGGCCCCCTTCAGGCCCACGGAGCCGACGGAGATCGTCGCGGCGCCTGTCAGCTTCTTCGCCCATCCGGCGAAGTTCAGCCCGTCCTCGCCGTCGATCTCGGGGAACTCGGGCTCCCAGAAGCGGCGCTGCGAGCAATGGAGGAGGTCGACGCCGGCGTCGACGAGGGGCAGCAGCCACTCCGTCATCGCCTCGGGCGTGGTGGCGAGGCGCTGGGTGTAATCCTGCTGCTTCCACTGGCTGACGCGCAGGCTGAGGGGCAGGTCGGGGCCGATCGCCTCCCGCACCGCGGCGACCACCTCGGCCGCGAAGCGGGAGCGCTCGCGGATGGTGGCGCCGCCCCAGCGGTCGTCCCGCAGGTTGGTGCCGGGCCAGAAGAACTCGTCGATCAGGTAGCCATGGGCGCCGTGCAGCTCCACGAGGTCGAAGCCCAGCCGCGCCGCGGCGCCGGAGGCCTTGGCGAAGGCGGCGATGGTGTCGGCGATGTCCTCTTCTGTCATCGCCTTGCCTCGCGGCGTGTCGGGGGCGAGGAGGCCGGAGGGGCTTTCCACCGGGCTCTCCGGCTCCCACTCGCCGCCACGGGTCGAGCCGGTGTGCCAGATCTGCGGGCCCATGCGCCCGCCGGCGGCGTGCACCTCGTCGATGACCTTTTTCCAGCCGGCCAGCGCCGCGTCGCCATGGAAGAAGGGGATGCCCGGCAGGTTGCGCGAGGCGGGGCGGTCGATGACCGTGCCCTCCGAGAGGATGAGCCCGACCTGCCCCTCGGCGCGCCGGCGGTAATAGGCGGCGTTCGCCTCGCCGGGGATGCCTTCGGGCGCCATGCCGCGGGTCATGGGGGCCATGACGATGCGGTTGGGCATCTTGAGGGATTTCAGCTCGAAGGGCCGGAAGAGCGGCTCGGTGCTCGGCATGGGAGGGTCTCCTGTCTGCGGGTGTCGCGCAGAGGTAGGGACGGCAAACCGGTCTGAAAAGAGACTGGTTTTGGTTCCCTTGCGGAAGGCCCTCGCGGGGTGACGTGAGGGGCGCGCGGGCGGGAAGCCCGGGCGCGCCCTGTGACTTCAATCACTTGGAGGGGAGAGCGGGCGACGAGGGTCGCAGATCCGCCTCTGCCGGAGCGTTCACGTCGAAGGTCAATCGCCGCCCGGTCAGGAGCTGCGCGGCCGCCTCGGGGCCGACCTTCGAACCACCCTCGTTCCCGAAGGTGCGGCGCATGTGCCGGAAGAGCGTCGCCTCGATGTCTCGCACCTCCGGAGCGTCCCCGTGCGCCCAGAAACGCGAGCGAACGAGGGCCCCGCCGGGGTGCTCGCCCCAGAGCTGGAGAACGACCGCCGCAGGCAGCTCGGTGGGGCGGAGCGCGTAGCGCCGCCCGGTGACATGCTCATAGGACGCGGCCTGAACCTGCGTGCCGGGCGGCACCAGAAACAGGCTGTGCTCGAAATGGCCCGGATACATGCGCAGGACGTCGGAAATGTCCCGCGCCCTCTCGTGGACGCGGATCTCCGGGGAATGGATATCCGGGTGAACGAGGTAGACGAAGGTCTCGTCCGCCTCCACCAGATCCATCAGCGCGTGGAAATCGGCGGGGGTGGCGTAGAAATACGTGCACTTGCGCATGTCACTCCGCCGTCAGGCCGGCGAGGAACGCTTCGAAGCTGGGCGCGATGACGTGCAGGCCGACGTCGAAGGGCACTTCGTGGTCGCTGAAAAACACCTTCCCGTGGTTCGGGCCTTTCAGCGCCAGAACGATCGGGTTGCCGAAGGGATCTCCGCCGATGCTCAGATACCAGGGGCGCAGGTGTTCCCCGTATCTCGAGTTGTAGAGCCAGAGGTCGTCGTAATCGTGCTCGGAATTGACGGCATAGAGGTAATGCAATCTCGTGTCTGTCTCTTGCCCGTTTTCCACGAAGGTGATGACGCGATGTTCGGGCATCTGCCCGTTCCGCGCGGCAAGTCAGTCGCGGTAGGCCGGGGGCAGGCGCGCGCCCAGCACGCGCTCCAGCAGATCGAGCGTATCGGGGGCGAGGGTGGAGGGCGTGGGTTTGCGAGCTTTGCTCATGACTGCGCGCTCCGCCTGTAGGCGTTGTAGAGGTCATGCAGCATCTCGCCCTGATCGGGATTGATCTGCGTCTGCTCTCCGGACGGGGAGGTGTGGGTCAGGGTGAAGGTGCCCTTGTCCTCGCCATCCTCGAGGAACCTGACGTGGTCGAGCACACAGAGGACGCCGAAGACACCGGCATGCACGCCCTCGTCCACCAGCTGATGGATCCATTGGCGGCTGCCCTCATCCAGCCCGGCGAGCCAGCTGGCCCGCGCCTTGCGCTCGGCAGAGACGCCGCGGCCGACGGGGCGCTCCGCGAGCCCGAGAATGCTGTCCGGCGTCCTTGCCATCGAAAGGGCGAGCTGCCTGGCAAACGTTTCCTTGTCCATCGTCCTGACGTCACCATGTGAACCAACAATACGGCTGACATGGCGCGAGCTTTTCGAACGCGTCAAGATACTGAATCGCGGGGACTCTCGCGTGGTGATGGAGGGTATTGCGCGCGCGCCTGTTCCGGACCGCGCGTGCGTCCGGCGGCGCGCAAATCCATGCGCGCCGCCAGCGAATCCCTGCGGGCCGCGATCAGAAGTCGAGATGCTCCACGCTCAGGGCGTTCTGCTGGATGAACTCGCGCCGCGGCTCCACCACGTCGCCCATCAGCTTGGTGAAGAGATCGTCCGCCTCGGTGGCGTCGTCGACGCGCACCTGAAGGAGCGTCCGCGCGCCGGGGTCGAGCGTCGTCTCCCACAGCTGGTTGGGGTTCATCTCGCCGAGACCCTTGTAGCGCTGGAGCGTCAGGCCGCGCTGGCCCTCCTCCAGGATCGCCGCGAGCAGGTCGAGCGGGCCGTAGATGAGCTGGTTGCGGTCCTTGCGGACGAGCGTCGCCGGCTTCTCGTAGACCTCGCGCAGGCTGTCGGTGAGGGAGCCGGTGCGCCGCGCCTCGCCGGAGCGGAGCATCGGGCCGTCGAGGGTGCGCAGCTCTTCCACGCCGCGCAGGATGCGGCTGAGGCGGATGCCCCTGTCCTGCGTGATGCGGCCCTGCCAGCCCTTCTCGTATTCCAGCGCGATCAGGTCGAGCCGGGCGGCGACCTTGTCGGCCACGCCCTGCAGGTCGGCATCCACGGCGCCGGGCACGAAGGCGCCGGCGATGGCGGCCTGCTCGAGGATGTGGCGCGGGTAATGCGTCGGGAAGGCATCGAGCACGCGGCGGAGCTGGCGGGCCTCGTCCACCACGCGGGCGAGGTCCTGCCCGGCGATCTCCGACCCGTCGGAGAGGCGGAGGACGGCGCCCTCGACGCCCTGCTGGATGAGGTAGTCATCCAGCGCCGGCTGGTCCTTGAGGTAGACCTCCGACTTGCCGCGCGCCACTTTGTAGAGCGGCGGCTGCGCGATGTAGAGGTAGCCCCCCTCGATCAGCTCGGGCATCTGGCGGAAGAAGAACGTCAGCAACAGCGTGCGGATGTGGGCGCCGTCGACGTCAGCGTCCGTCATGATGACGATCTTGTGGTAGCGCAGCTTGTCGATGTTGAACTCGTCGCGCCCGATGCCGGTGCCGAGCGCCATCACGAGGTTGCCGATCTCCTGGGAGGAGAGCATCCGGTCGAAGCGCGCCCGCTCGACGTTGAGGATCTTGCCCCGCAGCGGCAGCACGGCCTGCGTGCGCCGGTCGCGCCCGGTCTGGGCCGAGCCGCCGGCGCTGTCGCCCTCGACGATGAAGACCTCGGTCTTGCTCGGGTCCTTCTCCGAGCAATCCTTGAGCTTGGAGGCGTTGTAGTTGACGTCCATCGCCGACTTGCGGCGGATCTCGCGGGCCTTGCGGGCGGCCTCGCGGGCGGCGGCAGCCTCGACGATCTTGGTGATGATCGTCTTCGCCTCGGCCGGGTTCTCCTCGAACCACTCGCCGAGCTTCTCGTAGACGAGGCTCTCGACCGCGGGGCGCACCTCGGAGGAGACGAGCTTGTCCTTGGTCTGGCTGGAGAATTTCGGATCGGGCACCTTGACCGACAGCACGCAGGTCAGCCCCTCGCGGGCGTCGTCGCCGCTGATGGTGACCTTCTCGCGCTTGGCCATGCCGCTTTCGGAGACGTACTTGGTGATCGCCCGCGTCAGCGCGCCGCGGAAGCCGGCCATGTGCGTGCCGCCGTCGCGCTGGGGGATGTTGTTGGTGAAGGGCAGCACCGTCTCGTGGTAGCTGTCGTTCCACCACATCGCGACCTCGACGGTGATGCCGTTGTTCTCCCCCTCCACGTGGATGGGGTCGGGCATCAGCGGGGTCTTCGACCGGTCGAGGTATCGCACGAACTCGCGCACGCCGCCCTCGTAGTTGAACTCGGTGCGCAGCGGCACGGCGGGGCGCTCGTCCTCGACGATGATCTGCACGCCGGAGTTGAGGAAGGCCAGCTCGCGCAGCCGCTTCTCCAGCGTCTCGAAGGAGTAATCGAGGTTGGAGAAGGTGCTGGTGGAGGCGAGGAAACGGATCTCGGAGCCGGTCTCGCCGTCGCTGTCGCCGATGACGCGCAGCGGCTCGGCGGTGAAGCCGCCCTCGAACCGGGCGAAGTGGATCTTGCCGGCGCGCCAGATCGTCAGCTCCAGCCAGTCGGAGAGGGCGTTGACGACGGAGACGCCGACGCCGTGCAGGCCGCCCGAGACCTTGTAGGAATTCTGGTCGAACTTCCCGCCCGCGTGGAGCTGGGTCATGATGACCTCGGCGGCGGAGACGCCTTCCTCGTGGTGGATGTCGGTGGGGATGCCGCGGCCGTTGTCACGCACCGAGACCGAATTGTCGGGGTGGATCTTGACCGTCACGTAGGTCGCGTGGCCGGCGAGCGCCTCGTCGATGCCGTTGTCGACCACCTCGTAGACCATGTGGTGCAGGCCCGAGCCGTCGTCCGTGTCGCCGATATACATGCCGGGGCGCTTGCGGACAGCATCCAAGCCCCTGAGAACTTTAATGGAATCGGCGCCGTACTCCGGCAAGTTTTCTGCGGGGTCTGCCATGTAATCCGTCCTGTCTGCCCAAGCGCAAAATATAGTCATTTTACGGGGCCTTGTCACGCCTCCGGCCCCATATTTCGTGGGGCGGGGCGCAATCAGATGAAGGGCAGAATGAGCCCCACGAGGATGAGCAATCCGCCGGCCACGTAGTTGGTGCGCTGAAGGGCCCGCGGAGAGGTCAGCAGGCGGCGAGCGCGGTCGATGAAGAGGGCGAGGCAGAGGTTGCCGATGAAGGGAATGGCGAAGCTGACGGTGCAGATCGCCACCACGTCGGGCCAGCGGAGCGCGGCGACGTCGAAGAAGCCGGGCAGGATGCCCATGTAGAAGAGGATGGCCTTGGGGTTGCCGATGATGACGGCGACGCCGGCGGCGAAGCCCGCCCAGCGTCCCGGCCGGGTGAGGCGCGAGTTGGCCCCGAGCGGCTGCCCGGCGTGGCGGATGATGAGCACGCCCATGATCAGGAAGATCAGCGAGGCGAGAAGCCGCAGCGCGTGCAGGAAGTCCCCCCAGACGGAGAGCACCCAGGAGACGCCGAGGATCGCCAGCAGCGGCCAGAGGATATCCCCCAGCGTCACGCCCACCGCGAGCGGCCAGGCGGCGGCAAAGCCGCCGGAGAGGGCGCGGGCCAGCAGCGCCACCCAGACGGGCCCCGGTGTCAGGAACAGCAGCAGGATGGCGAAGGCGTAAAGGCCGAGCTCCGCGGCGCCGATGGTCATGTCCCGCTCCCCTTGAGGCGGCTCCCTGCTAGAGCGCCGCCTCCCCCTTGTCGATGCCCGCCGCCCTCGCGGCGCTTCGGACTCGTCCGCCGCGTCCTGCGTCCCTCAATCACTGTGCGCCACAATGGATCGGAGCGGGCCTTCACCACCCGCCCCCCTGTTTTTGGTCCAAGAATCTCGGGGGTCGCCATTGGCGCGCCATTGGTCCGAGAGACGATGGCGACGGGCTGGCCCCGGTCCCGCATTCTCAACTCTCCCGCCGCCTCACCGAAGCGCCCAACTCAGAAGCTCCCGCCCATCAGGTCCAGCGGCTTGTCCTCGTCCCAGGCCTCACCCCTCAGCTCCAGCACCATCAGGTCATCCGCCCGGCTGTGGACCATCCGCAGCGAGCGGGCGCCGTCCATGCCGAGGAGGCGCAGGTTCTGGGTGATGGGGCGGAAGCCGGCGGCGGGGTAGAGTTTGGCGACGCCGAAGAGCAGGAAGAAGCGGGCCGGCGAGGCCTTCGCCTCGGCGATGGCCTCCTGCAGGAGGGCCGAGGCGATTCCGCGCCCGCGCGCCTCGGGGTGGGTGCAGACCTCGCCGAGGGTGGCGATGTCCACGAGGTCGTCGCCGAGCCGCACGGCACGCAGGCCGAGGGCCATGTGGCCGAGGAGGCGGCCCTCCTCGCGGGCCAGCAGGCGCAGGTGGTGGCGCTGCTTGTAGAAGCTGCGGCCCTCGTAATCGTCCCATGCGGTGGCGATGAGGGCGGCGATCTCCGCCTCCAGCGGGGCAGCGAGGCGCATCTCCTCGACGCGCTCAATGGCGATGGGCATGGCTTTCGCCCTCCTCTTCCGTGATCTGAAGTCGCAGGGCGCGCTCGCCCAGTTCGTCGAACAGCTCCGGCCCCGTGCCCGTCAGGAAGGCCTGCGCGCCGAGGGCGTGGATCTCGTCGTAGAGCGCCGCGCGGCGGGCGGCGTCGAGATGCGCCGCGACCTCGTCGAGGAGGAGGAGCGGTGCGGGGCCGTCCGCCGCCAGCGCCCGGGCATTGGCGAGGATCAGCGAGATCAGCAGCGCCTTCTGCTCGCCGGTGGAGCAGTCGGCGGCGGGCATCGCCTTCTCCGCCCAGATGGCGGCGAGGTCGGCGCGGTGGGGGCCGTCGAGCGTGCGCCCGGCCGCCATGTCGCGGCGCCGCCCCTCGGCGAAGAGCCGGCGCAGCCCCTCGTCGGACCCTTGCGGCCCCGCCTCGGGGTGGATGAGGGAGAGCGTCGCGGCCGGGAAGGCCGTCTCGGCGGCGTTCTGAGCCGCCATCAGCGCAGAGATGGTGCGCGCTCGCCCGGCCTGGATGCGGGCGCCGGCGGCGGCCATCTGCCCCTCCAGCGCCTCGTACCAATGGGCGTCGCGCACCATGTCCTTCAGGAGGCGGTTTCGCTCACGCATGGCCTTGTCATAGGCCAGCGTCGCCTCGGCATGGGCCGGCTCGAAGCTCATCGCGGCCCGGTCGAGGAAGCGGCGGCGCCCCTCGGCGCCCTCGATGAAGAGCCTGTCCATCGAGGGGACGAGCCAGAGCATCCGCAGCTCGCTGGCCAGCGCCACCTGCGGCGCCGCCTTGCCGCCGATGCGCACGGCGCGGGAGGCCCCGGGCTCGGCGGAGGTCTCCAGCTCCTGCCCGCTGTCGAGCTCCGCCGCGATCTTCCAGCCGAGCGCCTCGGGGCGGCGCGCGAACTCCTCGGCCGAGCCACGGCGCAGGCCCCGGCCGGGGGAGAGCAGCGAGATCGCCTCGATCAGGTTGGTCTTGCCCGCGCCGTTCGCCCCGTGGATCGCCACGATCCGCCCGTCGAACGGGAGCTGCGCCCGCCGCCAGGAGCGGAAGTGCGAGAGGGTGAGGGTGGAGAGGTGCGGCATCGGCGCGGACTATCGGGTGCGGCGGGCGAGGGGGCAAGGGTGCGGTGAGGGGAGCGTGTCTCGGGGGCCGGGGCGGGGGCCAGCCCCCGCACCCCCGAGGTATTTTTAGCCAGATGAAAAGGGGCGGGCCGGAGGGGGGCAGCCCCGTCGCCATTGGCGCTTGAACCGGTGGCGCACCAAGGGCGACCGCCAAGGTATTTTTGGCCAGATGAAAGGGGGCAGGCCGCCGGAGCGGGGGGGTCAATCGTCTTGTCAGAAACAGTTTCCTGATAAACAATTCAGGGGCCGGTCGCCTGTCGCGGCCGGGAAGGGAGGATGACATGACAGGATTGAGAACCGGAGCCCGGCTCGCCGGGCCGCTCGCGGCGCTGGCCGCCTTGTCCGGGGCGGCGTTCGCCCAGGATGGCCCCTTGGCCTGCGGCGAGGATCTGGCCGAAAGCCTCCGCCTTGCCGAGGGCACGCGGGTGACGGCGGTGAGCCATGTGGAGGCCGGCGAGGAGGCGCCGGTGGCCCATTGCCTCGTCTCCGCCGTCACGCAGGAGCGCGAGGGCATGGACGGGGAGAGCTACGCCATCCGCTTCGAAGTGCGCCTCCCGGACGAGTGGAACGGCGATTTCGTCCACCAGTTCAACGGCGGCAACGATGGCGCCGTGGTGCCGGCCTTCGGGCCGCTGATGGGCGCCGACACGTCGGACACGGCGCTGTCGCGCGGCTACGCCGTCGTCTCCAGCGATGCCGGGCACGCGGGCGATGCGCAGGCGGAGACAGCCGGCCTCGCCTCCGGAAACCGCTTCGGCCTCGATGCGCAGGCGCGGCGCAACTACGGCTACGGCGCCGTGGCGGTGCTGGACCCGATCGCCCGCGCGGTGGTCGAGGGCTTCTATGGCAGCGAGATCGGCCACGCCTACGGCGTCGGCGGCAGCAATGGCGGGCGCCACGCGATGATCGCGGCGGCGCGGATGCCGGAGGCCTTCGACGGGCTGCTCATCGGCTACCCCGGCTTCAACCTGCCCAAGGCCGCCGTGCAGCACGCGTGGGACATCCAGGCCTTCAAGTCGATCACCGGCGATGTGCGCACCGCCTTCTCCACCGACGATCTGTCGCTGGTGGCCGAGGAGATGCTGGGCGTCTGCGACGGGTTCGACGGGCTGGAAGACGGGATCATAGGCGACAGCCCCGCCTGCCAGGAGGCTTTCGACGTGACCGCGCTCGCCTGCGAGGACGGCCAGAACGCCGGCTGCCTCGCGCCGGAGCAGACGGAGGTGCTGGCGCGCATCCATGCCGGGCCGACGAACTCCGCCGGCGAGCAGCTCTACTCCCCTTGGGTCTTCGATACCGGGATCGGCAGCGGCGACTGGCGCTTCTGGAAGCTGGAGAGCCCGATCCCGCCGTGGGACAACATGCCCCTGATCGCGACGATGGGGGCGGGCTCGCTCTCCTACATCTTCACCACCCCGCCGACGGAGGTGGGTGGCTCGCCGGCCGAGCTGGAGCAGTTCCTCCTCGATTTCGACTTCGACGAGGACGCGCCGAAGATCTTCGCCACAGACGAGGCCTACTCCGAATCGGCGATGGAGGTGATGACGCCCCCGGGCGCCGATGACCCGGAACTGGCGGAGTTCCGCGATGCCGGGGCGAAGATGATCATCGTGCATGGCAACAGCGACCCGGTGTTCTCGGTCGTCGATACCATTGACTGGTACGAGGCGCTCGACGCCAACAACGGCGGCAACGCGGAGGAGTTCGCGCGGCTCTACACCGTGCCGGGCATGCCGCACGGCGCCGGGGCCAATTCCACCAGCGATTTTGATCTCTTCACCGCGCTGGTGGACTGGGTGGAGAATGGCGAGCAGCCGGGCGCCATCATCGCGGGCACGCTGCCCGGTAGCGAGGCCGAGGCGGCCCTCGGCAGCATCACGCGGCCCCTTTGCCCCTACCCGCAGATCGCCCGCTACGAGAGCGGCGACGAGGCCTCTGCCGATAGCTTCACCTGCGAGTGAGGCTCCTCCCCGCGCCGCCGCCCTCCCGCGGCGGCGCGGACCTAAGCGGGAGGTGGAATTTCTGTGCCAGTCTCTATAAACTCAATAAGGTTGTCGAACATTTTGAGCGACAGGACGAGGCTGGACGACGTGCCTCCACTCTCGTGAAGGTTTCCAATGCGACAGACACCCTATGCAGCAACCGACAGCTTTAGTCCTCCCGCTGAGAACCGTCTCTACCCTGAACTATTCGAGATCCATCGTGATATTCACGGATTATCTCAGGACCTGGAAAACCTCCCGCGACTTCTTGAGATTCAGAGGCGGCTAATTGATGCGATCTTAGAGGCAGAAAGGGAAATTCGGGAAGTCAAGAGAGACAAAGGGGATCCTCGTGAGTGGCAATATGTCCGATATAATTTTCTGTGCCTTGGGGATTGTTTGGCGTTTCTGTACATGGACAGGTTTGCATTGAAGCAGACCTTCTTCGATGTGGATACGGTGAACCCCAAGCAATCTGGTGGTTTCATCACAGACAAGGCTGGCGCCGCTGCAGAGATATCTCTTCTAGAAACTGCTATCGGGCATAAGGTTCCAGCTGTATTATGTGACATCACAAACGTGTTGCGCTATGGCGATATTTGCCTGTTGGGAGGCAGCGATCCTGTTCCTATTGAAGTTAAGTCGTCCAAGACGAAAGACAGTCGAAGCAAGCGCCAAAAAAAGAAGTTAGAAGCTCTTTCTAGCTTTCTTGCTCTGGATCATAGTGAAGGTTTTCGAGGTCTTCCGGGTACAACTCTTAGGGCGGAGTTTGCAGTGCCTCCCAAATCATATTGTGGCCAACTGCAAGAGGCTGTCCAACAAGCAAGCGAGGTAGGCTCCACGAGCTTTGAGGTTGACGATTGCCTGAAAGTTGTTGTCATTATGGAGGATACGCCAGACTACAATGTGCTCTTGAGTGGCTTCGGTTCCTCAAGGGTTCTGGTGAATGCTGTCAATCAGATCAAAACAAACAAGGCTTGGGGTTGTTATTACCCATATGCATTAACTCTCTCAGAGGCCGCGCATTATGAAGGATTTGTTAAGGGACGGGTTCACATTTTCACGTTTCTTGACATGGCAGCCTTCGAGGATAGTTTAGCAATTGAGGGCACAAGGCTGTCCGTCGAGGCCGACGAACATGACATCCAGTGCCAAATCCATTTTTCGAATTTGTTTGCGGAGGACGAAGAAGCTTACTTCATTATTGGGGAGCATATGATGTGCCGAATGTGGACGGATTTCTTGTGTCCAAGTTGGATCGTTCAGAACTCTGTATCTTCGGTAGTAAATAATGTGGAAGCGATTAGGGGCAGCCTATCCACCGCAATGCTAGGAAGTTCGTAAGGGCGGCTCGCATGAATCCTAAGTCAGTTTTTAGAGCCGCCAACCGCTGCGAAGGTCGCTCCGTCCCCAAGCGCTGGCACTCACACGCCCCCACGTTGAAGGTCTGGTTCGGGTCGGAAACACTTGGCAGCCGGGTCAGGACTGCTTGCCATTGGCTCCCGGCAAGATCCAGAAACCCGAGCGTTTGTGCGACATCCCACCCTATTCGGCGGCGATGGCGCGCTGGGCGCGGACGATCTCGCCGATGTTCTCTTCGATCCAGGCGCCGAGGCCGAGCACCCGCTCCGCCAGCCCGTGGCCGAGGGGGGTGAGGGTGTAATCCACCCGGGGCGGCACCTCGTGATGATCCTGCCGGGTGACGATGCCGTCCTCCGCCAGGTTGCGCAGCGTCTCGGTGAGCATCCGCTCGGAGATGCCGCCGATGGTGCTTCGCAGCTCGGAGAAGCGCATCTGCCCGCCTTCCCCCAGCGCGAGGATCACCAGGAGGCCCCAGCGGCTGCTGACATGGCGCAGCACCTGCCGCGACGGGCAGTCGGCGCTCATCAGCCGGCCGCGGAGGGTTTGCGCCTGTTCGGGGGTCGCCATCTTTTTCCCTCACTTACATTTCTGTGGGTACTTACTATTCGTAAGTAGCTCATCTAGGTCAGGGAGGACAGCAGATAAAGGAGACCTTGGAAATGATTGGTGTCACAGGTGCAACCGGCCAGCTTGGCGGGCTGGTGATCGAAGAGCTTCTGAAGCGCGTGAGCCCCGGCGAGATCGTCGCCCTCGTGCGAGACGAGGCGAAGGCCAGGCCGCTGGCGGACAAGGGCGTCGCGGTGCGGCTCGCCGATTACGACAAGCCCGAGACGCTGGCCCCGGCCTTTGAAGGGCTGGACAAGCTGCTGCTGATCTCCGGCTCAGAGGTGGGCCGGCGCGGGCCGCAGCACGAGGCTGTCATCAAGGCGGCGGAAGAGGCGGGCGTGGGCGAGCTGGTCTATACCTCGCTCTACCAGCTGGGTGAGTGGACGGGCGAGCGCGCCACGATCCTTTCGCGGGAGCATCAGGCGACGGAAGATGCGCTGGCCGCGTCCTCGCTGAATGTCACGCTGCTGCGCAACTCGTGGTATTTCGAGAACTACGCGCAGTCGCTGCAGATGGGCGCCGAGCACGGCAGCTTCATCGGCGCCAACGTGGATGCCCCGGTCGCCGCCGCGCCCCGCAGCGACTATGCCGAGGCCGCCGCCATCGTGCTGACGAGGGAGGGCCATACGGGCAAGACCTACGAGCTGGCCGGCGATGACGGTTTCACGATGCCCGAGCTGGCGGAGATCGCGAGTGAGGCCTCGGGCAAGACCATCGCCTACAACCCGCTCCCGCAGGAGGCCTATGCCAAGGCGCTCGAGCAGGTCGGCCTGCCGACGCCGGTCGCCGAGATGCTCGCCGCGTCCGATGCCTCCATCGGCGAGGGCGTGCTGGCACCGGGTTCGAAGGACCTCTCCACGCTGCTCGGCCGGCCGACGACGCCGGTCGAGACCAGCGTACGGCAGCTCTTCAGCTAGCGCCTCGTGGGGGCGGCGGTGCCCACCGCCTCCCCCGTGCCGGTGCCGCGTGACCTCGCAGAGGCGAGGGCGGTCTTCAGATCGCCCTCCATCTTCTGCAGTTCCACCTCGGCGGCGGCGCGCTTCTTCTTGCCCTCGTCGGCGATGGAGAGGCTCTCGTTAATCGTGGCGACGAGGTTCTCGTTCGCCGCCTTCACCGCCTCGATATCGAAGGCGCCGCGCTCCATCTCGGTGCGGATGGCCTTGTTGGCCGTGCGCAGGTTCTCCGCGTTGGCCTTCAGGAGGTCATTCGTCAAGTCGTTCGCCTCCTTCACCGCGCCCGCCGCCTCGGCGCTGCGCTGGATGGTGACCGCCTGCGCCAGCTGCGTCTCCCAGAGGGGGACGGTGTTGACGAGGGTGGAGTTGATCTTGGTGACGAGGGACTTGTCGTTCTCCTGCACCAGCCGGATCGAGGGGAGCGACTGCATCGTCACCTGCCGCGTCAGCCGCAGATCGTGCACGCGGCGCTCCAGATCGTCGCGGGCGGCGCGCAGGTCGCGCAGCTCTTGCGCCGCCATCACGTCATCCTCGCGGACCTTCGCCTCCTTCGCGGGGATCACCTCGCCGTCGAGCTCCGCCAGCTTGGCGGCGCCGGCGGCGATGTAGAGGGCGAGCTCGTCGTAGAAGGCGAGGGTCTTCTCGTAGAGCAGGTCGAGGCTCTCGATATCCTTCAATAGCGCATGTTCGTGCTTGAGAAGGTCATCGGTGATCTTGTCGATCTGGCCCTGCACATCCTCGAACTTGGCGGTGAACTTCGCCATCGGAGAGGCGCGCCCCATCAGCCGCTCGAAGAAGCTGCGCTTGCGGCGCATGTCGAGCTCGGAGAGGGAGAAGCCGCGGATGGTGCTGACGATCTCCCGCAGGCTGTCGCCCGCCGGCCCGACATCCTTGTTGCGCACGCCGGCCAGCATCGACTGGCTGATGCCCTGCAGCTCCGCCTGCGCGGTGGAGCCGAAGCCGACGATGCTCTGCGTGTTGGACAGGTCGATCTGTGCCATGCGCTCGCGGATTGCGGCGGAGATCTCGGGCGTCGCCTCCTCCAGCGGCACCACCTCCTCGGCCTGCGCGGGCTCGGGGAGTATGACGGCGGTCACCTTTTCCACCTCGGCGGTGTTCTTGTCAGCCATGATGATCCCTCACACGCCTTCGCGCTGCAGCCGGTCGCGCAGCACCTTGATTTCGATGTCCATGTTCGTGCGGTCGCTCTCCAGCATCTTCTCGGTGCGGGCGCCGAAGTTCGCCTCCAGATCCGCCAGGAGCGCCTCGTAATCGCCGCGCGCGCCCTCGTCCCGGCGGCGGGCATAGAGCTCGGCGAAGCGGGCGGAGGCGTCGCGGGCACCCATAAGGTAGACGCCGAGGAAGCGGCGCGCCTCCGTCAGGTCGCGCGGGTCTTCCTCCACCGTGCGGATCATCCGGCGGGCGGTGGCCTGGAAGGCGGCGACGCGGTTGTCGAGCCGGCGGTCGGCCAGCGCGGCGATGGCGGCCTGCATCTGGGCGAGGTAGCTCTCCGCCTCGTCGACGACGCGGGCCACACGGTCCTGCTGGAAGTCGTCGACGCCGTCGACGCGCTTGTCGCGCAAGGGGTCGATGCCGAAGGCGACGAGGGCCAGCGCCGTGGCGGCGAGGCCGTAGAGCGCGGGGCCGGCGAGCCCGTCTTCATGGGCGAAGCCGGCGGCGAGGGTGCCGAGGCCGAGGAGTAGCGCGGCGAGGATCTTGCGGGGCAGCGCCGGGCGCCGGGCGGCGGCGCGGGCGTTGTAGGCCGCCTCGGCCCGCAGCCCCTCGCGCATCAGGGTGGCGCCGCCGGCAAGGACGGCCGCCCCGACGAGGCCGGAGACGAGCGACAGCGCGCCGCCGAAGAAGGAGGTGACGAGTAGCAGCACCGCCGGCACGAAGAGCAGGTTCGCCATGCCGCCGGCGGAATCGATCGCCGCCTGGTCGAGCGTCGCCTCGCGGAGCGCCTGGTCGCCCGGGCCGCGGTGGCCGGCCTTCGGCACGTCGCTGGAGCGGGGAGAATACTTGCCGCCGAAGGGCTTCGCCATGGCTCTACAGCCCCCCGATCAGGCCGGTGGAGACGCCGGTGAGCAGCGCGATCAGCACCGCGTAGGCGGTGCCGGTGACGGCCGGGGGCAGGGCGCCCTCACGCGTCAGCGCCGCCGGGCCGGGCCGGCCACGGGCGAGGCGCACGAGCACCAGCGCCGCCAGCGCACAGACGGCGACGAGCGCGATCAGGAAGACGAAGAGCATCAGGCGGATCATGTCTGCTCCAGTTCAGGGCGGGGCCGGGGCCTTGTCTGCATAGATTGGCCCGGCGACGGATTTGGCCAGTCATAGATTTGGTCGCGGGGGGCCTCCTGAAAGGGGGAAAGGCGGAAAAACCCTCCCCCCGGGGGGCTTATCCCCGCCGTTTCGGCCCGGGTTTGCCGCCCGAAGGGGGCTTGCCGCCATGCCCGGCCCGCAGCCCCGGCCCGGTGAAGGGGTTGGCGCGCGTGGGCCGCGCCGCCTCCCCCTGGCGGGTGGGCTTGCCCTTGGGCGCACCCGGCCTGCCCGGGGCACTCCCGGCGCCGCCCGGCTTCGCGTTCCGGCCCGGTTTGCCCGCGGCGCCCGGCTTGCCCCGCGCCCCGGCGGGGCCGCCCTTGCGGGGCGGCTTGCCGCGGCCCGGCTCCTCGGCCGCCTCGCGCTCGCCCAGCTGGTCACGAAGCACCCGGCCCCTCACCTCTTCCACCGTCCCCTCGGGCAGCTTGCCGAGCTGGAAGGGCCCGTAGGAGATGCGGATCAGCCGGTTCACGACGAGGCCCACCGCCTCCATCGCCCGGCGGATCTCGCGGTTCTTGCCCTCGCGCAGGCCGATGGTGAGCCAGGCATTCGCCCCCTGCTGGCGGTCGAGGCGGACCTCCATCGGCTGGAAGCGCTCGCCCTCGATCTCGATGCCCCGGCGCAGCGGCTCCAGCGCCATCTCCTCCGGCGCGCCGTTGACGCGCACCCGGTAGCGGCGCAGCCAGCCGGTGGAGGGCAGCTCCAGCCGGCGCTTGAGGCCGCCGTCGTTGGTGAGGAGCAGCAGCCCCTCGGAGTTGAGGTCGAGCCGGCCGATGGACATCAGGCGCGGCAGATCCTCCGGCAGCTTGTCGAAGATCGTCTCGCGCCCCTTCTCGTCCTTCGCCGTGGTCACGAGGCCCTTGGGCTTGTGGTAGAGCCACAGGCGCGCCGGCTCGGGCGCGGCGACGGGCTTGCCGTCGACGGTGATCCTGTCGCGGTCGGTGACGTTGAGGGCGGGGCTGTCGATGACCTGCCCGTTCACCGCGACGCGCCCCTCGGCGATCATCCGCTCCGCCTCGCGGCGGGAGGCGGCGCCGGCGCGGCTGAGGCGCTTGGCGATGCGCTCGCCGGGCGGGGCGGAGCCCTCGCCTGCGGGCGGCGGGGTAGGCGCGGATCTGGGGCTGCGGGTCATGGTGCCGTCCCTACCCGCTCTCGCGGGCTCTTGCCAGCGGCGCGGGGGCGGGCTCTGGTGGCCGGCATGGATTTTCGCAGCCATATGGGCGAGGCGCTGGAGGAGGCGAGGGCCGCCGCCGGGCGGGGCGAGGTGCCGGTGGGCGCCGTGCTGGTGGCGGCGGACGGCACGGTGCTCGCCCGCACCGGCAACCGGATGCGGGAGCTGCACGACCCCACGGCCCATGCCGAGATGCTCGCCATCCGCGCCGCCTGCGCCGCCGTCGGTTCCGAGCGGCTGCCGGGCGCCGCCCTCTACGTGACGCTCGAACCCTGCCCGATGTGCGCCGCCGCCCTTTCCGCCGCCCGCATCGCCCGGCTGGTCTACGGCGCGGCGGACCCGAAGTCGGGCGGCATCGCGCAGGGCCCCCGGGTGTTCAGCCACCCCCAGTGCCACCACGTGCCCGAGGTGATCGACGGCATCCGCGAGGCGGAATCGGCGGAGCTCATGCGCGGGTTCTTCGGCGCGCGGCGGTTGTGAGGGGGAGGGCGGTGCCGGGCTGAAGCCTGCGGAGACGTCTCCCGCCACCGGCTCTGTCCCCCGGCCGCCGCGTCTTCCCCGCCCGGTACGCGCCAAAGGCGCAGGGCGAGCGCCGGCCCGTCCCGCAGGCTGGCGCTCCGGTGACGTTCGCGCGGAGGTCAGAGCGGGGAGGCAGTTGTACCATAAAGCCCACACGCGGAATCATAGGTGCGCACCCCACGGGCCGGCGCTCGCCCTGCGCCTGCGATGGGGCGCCCGGTTGATGGCGGGGTGGTGGGTTACAAGCCCACCCTACGAGGTCCACGACGCTCGGGCGCCCCCGTCGCACCCTGTCCCCCCTGTCTTTGGTCCCAAAAATCCCGGGGGGCTCCGGGGGGCTGGCCCCCCGGTCCCGCACTCTGCCACCCGGCGCACCGTCCCCGCGACGCCTTGTTGATGCGCCCGCGCGGGGCGATACTCGCGCCATGAGTCTCCCCCCCACCTTCCTCGACGATCTGAAGACGCGCCTCAGTCTCGGGCAGGTCGTCGGCCGCAAGGTCATCTGGGATCGCAAGAAGTCCAACCCCGCGAAGGGGGACCTCTGGGCGCCCTGCCCGTTCCACCAGGAGAAGACGGCGTCCTTCCATGTCGATGACCGGAAGGGCTTCTACTACTGCTTCGGCTGCCACGCGAAGGGCGACGCCGTCTCCTTCGTGCGGGAGACGGAGAACATGGGCTTCATGGAGGCCATCGAGCTTCTCGCCCGCGAGGCGGGGATGGAGATGCCGGCGCGCGACCCTCGCGCTGCCGAGAAGGCCGACGAGCGCGCCAAGCTGACGGACGTCATGGAGGCGGCGCTCAAGTTCTACCGCCTGCAGCTGAAGACGGGCGCCGCCGCCGAGGCGCGCGACTACCTCGCCGGCCGGGGGCTGACGCCCGCCGCGATCGACCGGTGGGAGATCGCCTTCGCCCCCAACGACCGAACGGCGCTGTCGAGGCACCTGCAGGGGCAGGGCATCTCCACGGCGCAGGCCGACGAGGCGGGGCTGGTCATCGTCCCCGACGATGGCGGCGCGCCCTATGACCGGTTCCGGGGGCGCATCCTCTTCCCCATCCGCGACGGGCGGGGGCGGCTGATCGCCTTCGGCGGGCGGGCGATGGACCCGAACGCGCGGGCCAAGTACCTCAATTCGCCGGAGACGCCGCTCTTCGACAAGGGCCGCTCGCTCTTCAACCACCAGCGCGCCCGCGAGGCGGCGGGGAAAGGGCACCCGCTCGTCGTCGCCGAGGGCTACATGGATGTCATCGCGCTGGCCGAGGCCGGGTTCGAGGCGGCGGTGGCGCCGCTCGGCACGGCAGTCACCGCCGACCAGCTGCAGCTCCTCTGGCGGATCTCCGACGAGCCGGTCATCGCGCTCGATGGCGATGCCGCCGGCCAGCGCGCGGCGCTGCGGGTGATCGACCTCGCCCTGCCGCTGCTGGAGGCCGGCAAGTCGCTCCGCGTGGCGCTGATGCCCGAGGGGCAGGACCCGGATGACCTGATCCGCGCCAAGGGGCGGGAGGCCATGTCTGACGTCATCGAGGGCGCCCGCCCGCTGATCGACCTCCTCTGGCAGCGGGAGACGGAAGGCCGCGTCCTCGACAGCCCGGAGCGGAGGGCGGCGCTCGACAAGCGCCTGCGCGAGGTGATCGGCACCATCAAGGACCGCTCGCTCCGCCGCCACTACGGCGAGGAGATCGGCCGTCTGCGCCGGGAGGCCTTCGGCGGTGGAGGCGGCGGTGGCGGCGGCGACCGGCGGGAGGGCCGCCGCGAGTGGCAGCCGCGCGGCGAGTGGCGCGGCAAGGGGCGTGACGGGCGCGGGGTCTTCCTGCCGGCGGTGCGCGCCGAATCGCGGGCGACGATCATGGTCGAGGGCGGCGAGGACAGGATGCAGGAGGCCGCGATCCTCGGCATCCTCGCCGCCACGCCGGCCGTTCTGCCGGAGTTCCTGAGCGAGCTGGAGATGTTCGATTGCCGCCATCCGCCCCATGAAGCGCTGCGCCAGGCGCTCATCCGGGCCGCCGAGGCGAAGGAGCCGGGTGTTGCGCTGGAGGCCGAGGTGGGTGCGCAGGCCCTTGAAAATCTCCGCTCCGACCGCCATCTGGCCGTCATCCCTGCCATCCGCCGGGCCGGAGACGCCGCCCTTGCGCGCCTCTCCGTGGCCGAGGGACTGGCGGGGCTGAAGGCGCGGCGCGGCCACGAGGCGGCGCTCGCGGAGGCGATGGAGGATATCGGCGAGGTCGAGGATGAATGGCTCACCCGCCGCCTGGAAGAAGCGGCCGCGGCGCTCGATCCGACGCGGCGACTCGAGGCGGGGGACAAGCGGGCTACATTGACCGCACCGAACGGCCTCGCCGTGGACAGGGAAGAGAGCGCGGCTCTCGATGCGCTGATCGGCCAGCTTGGCCAGATGAAACCGCCGAAAGGGCGGCAGCGTTAGGCTCCACCTGGGGCCGGGAGGGGTGCTCCGGCCCGTGCCGGACACGCATGACGCAGATTTTGCTGCGGGGCGGTTGCGAATCACCGGACCCCGCGATTGATTCGAATGATCGGTTGAGGGGCGAATCACTTCCTTCGCCCCGATCCCTGTGATGAGGAGCGCCCCATGGCGAAGGACACCGACGACGCCCCGCAGACCGAAGAACAGGATGGGGACATCTCGCTCGACATGAGCCAGGCCGCCGTCAAGCGGATGATTGCCGAGGCGCGCGAGAAAGGGTCCATCACCTACGACCAGCTCAACGCGGTGCTCCCGCCCGATCAGGTCTCTTCCGACCAGATCGAGGATGTCATGGCGATGCTCTCCGAGATGGGCATCCAGGTGACGGACGAGGACGAGGACGGCGAGGAGGAGGCCGAGGACGGCAAGGGCGGCTCCCGCGAGGTCGCGACGACCTCCTCGGGCGGGCGCGATGTCACGCTCGGCTCCGGCGAGCAGGAAAAGCTCGACCGCACCGATGACCCGGTGCGCATGTACCTGCGCGAGATGGGCTCGGTCGAGCTGCTCTCCCGCGAGGGCGAGATCGCCATCGCCAAGCGCATCGAGGCCGGCCGCAACACGATGATCGCGGGCCTCTGCGAGAGCCCGCTGACCTTCCAGGCCATCACCATCTGGCGCGACGAGCTTCTCAGCGAAGACATCCTGCTGCGCGACGTGATCGACCTCGAGGCGACCTTCGGCAACCAGCTCGGCGACGAGGATGACGACACGCCCGTCGTCGATGGCGGCTCCACCGAGGAGAGCAGCTCCGAGGGAAATCGCGAGAAGGGCACCGAGCTCGACGCCGACGGCAACCCCATCTCCCGCGATGACGACGACGACGATGACGAGCAGGCCAACATGAGCCTCGCCGCCATGGAAG
This sequence comes from Pseudoroseicyclus tamaricis, assembly GCF_012070395.1. GTDB lineage: Bacteria > Pseudomonadota > Alphaproteobacteria > Rhodobacterales > Rhodobacteraceae > Pseudoroseicyclus_A > Pseudoroseicyclus_A tamaricis. Next base: position 264,432 of record NZ_JAAFYS010000001.1, read on the forward strand.
CGGCGCTCAAGCCCCGCGTGCTGGAGACGCTGGACGAGATCGCCGACGATTTCGGCCGCCTGTCGGAGATGCAGGATGCCCGCATGTCGGCCACCCTGAACGAGGACGACAGCTTCTCCTCCGTCGCCGAGGGCGAGTACCAGTCCCTGCGCTCGCGCATCGTGGAGCGGGTGAACTCGCTGCACCTGCACAACGGCCGGATCGAGGCGCTGATGGATCAGCTCTACGGTCTCAACCGGCGCGTCATGTCCATCGACAGCGGCATGGTGAAGCTGGCTGACCAGGCCCGCATCAACCGCCGCGAGTTCATCGATGCCTATCGCGGCCGCGAGCTCGACCCCTCGTGGCTGGAGGAGATGAGCGAGAAGTCCGGCCGCGGCTGGCAGGCCCTGATCGAGCGCTCGTCGGAGCGGATCGAGGCGCTGCGCTCAGAGATGGCGCAGGTCGGCCAGTATGTCGGCGTCGACATCTCCGAGTTCCGCCGCATCGTGCAGCAGGTGCAGAAGGGTGAGAAGGAGGCGCGGGCCGCCAAGAAGGAGATGGTGGAAGCCAACCTCCGCCTCGTGATCTCCATCGCCAAGAAGTACACGAACCGCGGTCTGCAGTTCCTCGACCTCATCCAGGAGGGGAACATCGGCCTGATGAAGGCGGTCGACAAGTTCGAGTATCGCCGCGGCTACAAGTTCTCCACCTACGCGACGTGGTGGATCCGGCAGGCGATCACACGCAGCATCGCGGACCAGGCGCGGACGATCCGCATCCCGGTCCACATGATCGAGACGATCAACAAGCTCGTCCGCACCGGCCGGCAGATGCTGCACGAGATCGGCCGCGAGCCGACGCCGGAAGAGCTGGCCGAGAAGCTGCAGATGCCGCTCGAGAAGGTCCGCAAGGTGATGAAGATCGCCAAGGAGCCGATCTCCCTCGAGACGCCCATCGGCGACGAGGAGGATTCGCAACTCGGTGACTTCATCGAGGACAAGAACGCCATCCTGCCGCTGGATTCGGCCATTCAGGAGAACCTGAAGGAGACGACGACGCGGGTTCTGGCCTCGCTGACACCCCGCGAGGAGCGGGTGCTGCGCATGCGCTTCGGCATCGGCATGAACACCGACCACACGCTCGAAGAGGTCGGCCAGCAGTTCTCCGTCACCCGCGAGCGCATCCGCCAGATCGAGGCGAAGGCGCTGCGCAAGCTCAAGCACCCCAGCCGGAGCCGGAAGCTGCGCAGCTTCCTGGATCAATAAAGGTGAGCCTGTTCTCCAAACTCTTCGGCGGCGGCGGCAAGGGCGAATCCCCGGCCGCCGCGGCCGAGCCGGACATGCACGAGGGCTTTGCCATCTACCCCGAGCCGATCCGCGAAGGCTCCAAGTGGCGCATCGCGGCGCGGATCGAGAAGGACGGCAAGACCCACCAGCTCATCCGGGCCGACACGCTGGAGACGGAGGAGGCCGCCGTGCAGGCCTCCCTCGGCAAGGCGCGGCTGATGATCGACCAGATGGGCGAGCGCATCTTCGACTGACGTCGAAGGCCGGGGGCGACCCTCGCGCGGCGGGCGATTGACGCCGCGCGCATTTGTCATAATTTTGTTACATGACAGCGCTCCCGGGCCTTCGGGCTGCCTCGCGGCCCCTGCTCCTCCCGGCCGACCGGCTCGCCCGGACGGTGCTGTACCTGCTTCTCCTCGGCGATGTCTGCCTCGTCGGAGTCTCGACCCTGCTGGAGCTGCGGCTGATCCTCGGCGGCGAGGTCAACGGCCGGCTCCACAACCTCATGCGGCTGAACAACGATTTCGGCGTGCCGGAGTGCTTCAACTTCCTGAAATGGAGCATCGCGCTCCTCGCTTTCGGCCTCGCCTGGCTGCCCGGCCGGCGCCTCGCCAGCCTCTGCCTTCTGCTCATCACCGCCCTGATCTTCGCCGATGACATCGGCCAGATCCACGAGGCCGTCGGCGCCCGGCTCGCCGCGGCGGTGGAGGGGCCCGGCCCCCTCGGCCTGCGGATCGAGGACGTGGGGGAGCTGGTCTACTGGGCGCTGCAGGGGCTCGTCGTGCTCGCCCTGCTGGTGGCCGCCTACCGGGCCGGCGACGGCGTCGAGCGGGCGTTCGTGCTGGCCTTCGGCCTCGCCATCGGCGGCATGATCGTCGCCGGCGCCGGGTTCGACATGCTCCATTCCGCGGTGGACCGGCCGCTCTGGCTGCACCGGGTGATCGCCGTGGCCGAGGACGGCGGGGAGATGGTGTTCATCAGCCTCGCCTGCGTCTGCGCCATCGGCCTCGCGCGGTAGGCGCGCCGGCGCTAGCGCCTCAGTTCACCGGCATCACGAATATCTCTCGCACGTCCGCCCGGGGATTCGCCTCCAGCGCGTGCATCACGGCACCCGCCACGTCCTCCGCCTGCAGCTTGTCGGGCTTGCCGACCTCGAAGAAGGGCGTGTCCACCATGCCCGGCGCGATGAGGGTGCAGCGCCCGCCCCATTCGCGCATCTCCTCGGCGAGGTTGCCGGCAAAGCCGTGGACGAACCATTTCGACGCCCCGTAGATCGAGCTCTTGATGTGCCGTCGCCCGGCGGCGGAGCCGGTGAGCAGCATGTGCCCCGTGCTCCGGTGCAGGTGCGGCAGCGCCGCCTGCGCGGTGTAGAGCAGGCCCATGATGTTGAGATCGATGAGCCCGCGCCAATCCTCCACGTCCCCGCCCTCGACGCCGGAGCCCTTGAGCCCCCGGCCGGCATTGGCGAAGGCGGCATCGACGGCGCCGTAGCGGGCGGCGAGCTGCTCCAGCGCGCCGGCCTGGCTCTCGAGGCTGGTCGCGTCGCCGGGCAGGGGCAGGGCGGCGTCGCCGAGCTCGCCGGCCAGCGCCTGCAGCTTCTCCTCGCTGCGCGCGAAGAGGCCGACATTCCAGCCGGCGGCGACGGCCGCGCGGGCGGTGGCGGCGCCGATGCCGGAGGAGGCGCCGGTGATGAAGAGGGTGCGGGTCATGTTGTCTCTCCGATGTCTGTCCGGGGCTCTTCCTCGATGGGTTCGACCCAGAGCGCCTGGACGAGGATGTAGATGGTCAGGGTGAAGGGCGCCGCGATGACGATGCCGGCGGGCCCGAAGACGGTGCCCATGCCGACGAAGGAGAACATCAGCAGCGCCGGCGGCAGCGAGGCGATCTTCTGGTGGATGATCGGCAGGATGATGTTCGATTCCACCTGCTGGACGACGATGTAGAGCACGATCGTCCACAGCACAGTGCCGCTGCCATCCATGCTGATGGCGAGGATGATCGCCGGAATGGCGGAGACGATGGGCCCGATGAGCGGCACGAACTCCGACAGGCCGGCGATGATGCCGAGCAGGAGCGGGGCGGGCAGGCCGAGCCACCATGTGCCGAGGCCGGTGAGCACCGCGACGACAGCCATCGAGATGGCCTTGCCCCAGAGCCAGGCCTTCAGCCCGCGACCCGCCCGCTCCAGCGCGAAGGCCAGCGGCGGCCGGCGCTTCGGCGGGGCGAGCCGCAGCGCGCCCTCGGCATATTCGCGGGGCTGCGCGGCGAGGAAGGCGCCGGTGATGACGACGAGCAGCACCCCGGCGAGCGCATTGACGAGGCCTGTCGTGTAGGCCGTCGCCTCGTCCATCATCGCGCCCATCGAGAGGCGGGCATTCGGGAAGAACTGGTCGAGCCACGACTGCACGGAATTGATCGCCGTCGGCCATCCCTCCGACAGGCTGGCGAACTGGCGCGTCAGGTCGGTCGCCGTGAAGAAGATCGCCAGCCCGAGCGCGAGGACGATCAGCAGCAGGACGATGCCGACGCCGATGGCGCGGTTGATGAAGGAGACGCGCAGGAACGGGCGGACCAGCGTGTCGAGGATGGTCGCCACCACGATGCCGCCGAAGAGCAGCGCCAGCGCGTGTCGCACGTACCAGAGGAGGAAGAACACCGCGACGAGCCCCAGCACGATGAGCACCCGAACGGAGAAGCCGGAGACGGTGCGCCCGTCCCGCCAGAGCGGCCTCCGGCCCGCGGGATCGTCCGGCTGCGGTCTTTCCGTCACGCCTTTGCTCGCCATGCGGGCCTCCCTCGCTTGCAGGTGCAACTCACCTGCTCGCGCAGCGTTCCCGGAAAAGTGAGGGGCGGGCGGCGCCTTGCACCCGCCGGCGGGGCGGGGAACACTCGGCGCGGACAGGACAGGGGCCGCGCCATGCACCGCATCTTCGAGATTTCCACCTCCGGGCCGGGGCTCTACGAGATCACGAGGGACGTCGCCGGCTGGGTGGAGGGCGAGGGCGTGCTGACGCTCTTCGTGCGCCACACCTCCTGCTCACTGGTGATCCAGGAGAACGCCGATCCCGAGGTGCAGACCGACCTCGCCGCTTTCTTCGAGCGGCTGGTGCCGCCGAGCGACGATGCGTCGATGAGCTATCTCACCCACACCTACGAAGGGCCGGACGACATGCCGGCGCATATCAAGGCGGCGCTCTTGCCGACGTCGCTGCAGATCCCGGTGGTAGAGGGGCGGATGATGCTCGGGACATGGCAGGGGATCTACCTCTTCGAGCATCGCAGGCGTCCGCACCGGCGGCTGGTGGTGGCGATGCTGCGGTGAGAGGGCCGGGGAAGGTGGGTTGAAACCCCACCCTACGGGGCCGGGGTGCTGCGGGATCGCCCCGGCACCCCCGCATGTTGCGCCGGAATTTCGGCCCTACCCAACCCCTTCCGTGCCCCCTATAGTGCCGGTGGACATGTCAGAAGCTGCCCCAAGGCGGGCGAGGGGAGGCGAGCGATGCGCTGCCCGTTTTGCGGAAACGTCGATACGCAGGTGAAGGATTCCCGCCCGGCGGAGGATCACGTCGCCATCCGGCGGCGGCGCTTCTGCCCGGCCTGCGGCGGCCGTTTCACCACCTATGAGCGAGTGCAGCTGCGCGACCTCGTCGTCATCAAGACCTCCGGTCGCCGAGAGGATTTCGACCGTGACAAGCTCGAGCGCTCCATCCGCATCGCCATGCAGAAGCGCCCGATAGAGCCGGAGCGGATCGACCAGATGATCTCCGGCATCGTGCGGCGGCTGGAGAGCATGGGCGAGACGGACATCCCCTCCAAGGTGATCGGCGAGATCGTCATGGAGGCGCTGCACCGCATCGATACCGTCGCCTACGTGCGCTTCGCCTCCGTCTACAAGAACTTCCAGGACCCGGACGACTTCGACAAGTTCGTCGCCGAGCTGCGGCCCAAGCCCCCCGCCGAGGAGTGACGCGGGAGGCCGACGCGCGGGCCATGGCCCATGCGCTGGCCCTCGGCCGGCGCAGCATGGGGCAGGCCTGGCCGAACCCCGCCGTCGGCTGTGTGCTCGTGAGAGACGGCCGCGTGGTCGCCCGCGGCTGGACGGCTCCGGGCGGGCGACCCCATGCCGAGGCGGCGGCGCTGGCGGCGGCGGGAGAGACCGCGCGCGGCGCCACCGCCTATGTGACGCTGGAGCCCTGCGCTCACCATGGCCAGACCCCGCCCTGCGCCGAGGCGCTGGTGGCGGCGGGCGTCTCCCGCGTCGTCATCGCGGCGCCCGACCCCGACCCGCGGGTCGCCGGCAAGGGTGCGGCGATCCTGCGGGCGGCGGGCGTGGAGGTCGTGGAAGGCGTGCGCCGGGCCGAGGCGGAGCTCGATCTCGCCGGCTTCCTCTCCCGCTTCACGACCGGCCGGCCCTGGCTGACGCTCAAGCTGGCGGCGACGCTCGACGGGCGCATCGCCACGGCCACCGGCGAATCAAAGTGGATCACCGGGCCCCGGGCGCGCGCCGAGGTGCAGGCTCTCCGGGCGCGGCACGACGCGGTGATGGTCGGCGGCGGCACGGCGAGGGCCGACGACCCGAGGCTGACGCTGCGCGGCATGGGCGAGCGGCGCGCGCCGGTGCGGGTGGTGCTCTCCCGGCGGCTGGACCTGCCGGTGGAGAGCGAGCTGATGCGCACGGCGCGGGGCATCCCGGTCTGGCTCGTCCACGGCGCCGGGCTGCGCGAGGCGGCTGGCGCCCCCTTCGCGGCGGCGGGGGCGGAACTGGTGGAGGCGCCGGTCGCCGGCGGCCAGATCGACCCGGCCGGGGCGCTGGAAGCGCTGGCCGCCAGGGGCCTGACGCGGGTCTTCTGCGAGGGCGGCGGAGGGCTGGCCGCCTCGCTGCTCGGCGCCGGGCTGGTGGATGAGCTTGTGCTCTTCACCGCCGGGCTGGCCATCGGCGCCGAGGGCACGCCGGCACTGGCGGCCATGGGCCTGGGCGCGCTGGCAGAGGCGCCGCGTCTGGCGCTGGTGGAGAGCCGAGCCGTGGGGGCCGACGTGATGAGCGTCTGGCGGCGGGGCGGCTGAGAGGGCGGAGGGGGGCTGTCTGCCCCCCGCCTTCGGCCCCCCCGAGGAATATTTGGAGAAAAGCGAGACGACGCTCGGGGCCGAGGTTGGCTCCGGGATTGAGGTCGTCCGCGGAGGCGGGCGGCTGCCTGGGCTAACGCCGCCAGAGGTGGGCGCGGGAGGCGAGGGCGCCTTGCGCCTTGGCGAGGAGGCGGTTGGCCGGTCCCGGGTGGGGCATCGTGCCGTTGGCGAGGCGGTGGAGGGCGATCTCCGGCGGACAGGGGCGGTTCGTTACCGGGTCATGGTAGCGCGGGTAGGCGATGAGGGCGGCATGGGCGAGGGCCGTCAGGTCCGGCCGGGCCGTGCGGCGGGGGAGGGGGGCGCCGAGATCCCTCGTCAGGCCCCAGCCTGCGTAGAAGGGCTGGCCGAGCGTGGTGACGGGCAGGTCGCGGAGGAGGGCCTCGAAGCCGAGGGTGGAAGTGATCGTCCAGACCTCCTGCACCTGCCCGAGCAGGGCGACGGGGTCGGCGTTCGTGAGGACGGCGTCGGCGAGGTCGGCGGCATCGGGGACGGCGCCGGGGCGGAGGCCGGCCTCCACGTCCGGGTGCGGCTTGTAGAGGATCCGCGCGCCGGGATTGGCGGCGCGGGCGGCCTCGATGAGGGCGCGGTTGGTGTGCACCTCTCCGGCGCCGAGGCGGATGGAGGCGTCGTCCTCCACCTGCCCGGGGACGAGGATGCGGTGGCCCACCGGCAGGGAGGGGGCGGCGCCGCCGAGGTTGTACTTGGTCAGGCCGGCCGCGACGAGGGCGGCGACGAGGGCCTCGGCGCGGAGGCGGTCGGCCTCGGGCAGCGCGGCGCTGTCGTTGATGAGGCGTTCGAGGCGGCTTTCGGAGCGCGGGTCGTAGTAGATGCCGAGGTCGTCGAGGGTGAGGGAGAGGGGCGGGATCAGCTCTGCCCCGAGGCCGCGGGAGCGCAGGAACCCGTCCTCCACCTGCACGGCGCCCGCCACCTCGCGCCCGGCCCAGGAGAGGAGGCGGCGGCCCGTCCTCTCCGCCAGCGCCGCGGCCTTTGCCGGCGGGTCGGCGTAGCGGATGGCCCGGTGCCGGCCGAGGAAACCGGCAAGCGGGCGGCGCTTCCAGAGGCGAATGTTGGTGGCGACCCAGCCGGCGCGGTCCTCCCGCCAGGCGCGGGCCTCGGCCTCCAGCGTGGCGATGGCCTCTTCGAGAGAGCAGAGGCGGTCGCGGTAGGGGCAGTACCAGCGGGGCGCGAGGATCATCGCGCCGGCGAAGAGCTGCGCCGGGGTCAGCCGGCGCTGGCGGCGGGGGAGGTGGGCAAGATCCTCCGTCAGCCCCCAGCCGGAATAGAAGGGCTGGCCGAAGACATGCGGCCGGTGCCCGGCAAGGATCGCCTCGAAGCCGAGCTGGGAGGAGAAGGTGTAGACCGCGATGGCCCCCTCCAGAAGCGCATGGGGGGAGACGGGGGCGTCGTAGAGCTCCCCCGGGTCGTCCGCGCGGAAGTGGCCGGGGCGGTGGCCGGCGCGGGTTTCCGGGTGGGTCTTGAGGAGGATGCGGGCGCCGGGGTGGTTCAGCCGCGCCTCCGTCAGCATCTCGAGGAAGTCGTTGCGGCCGCCGCCGAGGAGGGAGGCGTCGCCTGCCGTCTGGTCGATGACGAGCACGTAGCCGGGGGGCGGCGGGTCGAGGCTGGGGTCGTGCAGGTTGTATTTGGAGAGGTCCGCCGCCTTCAGACGGGCAATGGCGGCCTTGGCACGTTGCAAAAGCGCATGGTCGTCGAGCGGGTTGGTGGCCAGCAACGTCTCCAGGTCGCTGGGGCGGCGGCCGTCGAAATGCAGGCCCGTCTCGTCGATCAGGAGGCCGAGCGGCGCGTCGCCATCGCGGCCGGGGCGGAGGGAGCGCAGGAAGGCGTCCTCCACCCGCACCAGCTTCGCCCCCTGCCGCGCCGCCACCCGCTCCCCCCGCCAGGCTGTGGGGGAGGCGCCCCAGAGGCCGACGAGATCGCCCTCCCCCGGCAGGCCGAGGGTGACGTCGTAGCCGGAGAGGGAGAGGATGCGGCGGATGCGCCGGTTGAGGAAGCCGCCGTTGAAGACGTGCAGGCGCCGCGGAGCTGGGCCCGCGGCGCCGCCTGCTGCCGTCACTCGAAGCCGGTGGCGGCGGAGCTGATCGTGTCCACCGAGCCGAGCGTGCCGGTGATGGCGGAGATCACCTTGCTGAACTGGCTGAACGGCGCCTCGGTGACGTAGACGGTGTCTTCGTCGCGGATCGCGAAGTCGCGGGCGAAGAAGAGGCCGTTGGGGCGCGTCAGGTCGAGCACGTAGACGATGCGCTGCGTGCCCTGCAGATTCTCCACGCCCGTCAGCTGGCGGGCGATCTCCTCCGGCTCGTTGCGGAAGACGAAGACGCCGGTCGGGTCGGCGGAGGTGGAGGAGAGGCCGCCCACCTGCGCGATGGCCTCCAGCGCGCTGATGGTCTTGCTCTGGAAGGGGACCAGATCCTGCGTGCCGGTGGCGCCGAGGGCGGTGAAGGAGCGGGTGTCCTCCTCCACCACGATGCGGTCGCCGGAGCGCAGGGGCACGTCGTAGGACGGGTGGTCGTAGATGTCGGTGAACCAAGCGGTGGCGCGCTGGCCGCCGCGAACGAGGGTGACCTGGGCGATCTCCGGCTCGATGGTGACGCCGCCGGCCTCGGCCAGCATGGCGGCGAGGGTCCGCGTCGGCCGCTCGATCGGGTAGACGCCCTGCGCCGTCACCGCGCCGACGATGGAGACGGTGGAGCCGTCGCCGGCCAGCCGGCGCACCTGCACCTGAGGGTCGGGCGTCTGCTCTTCGAGCTGCTCGGAGATGATGCGGCGCACCGCCTCCGGCGTGTTGCCGGCGGCGCGGATGCGGCCCGCGTAGGGCACGAAGATGAAGCCCGAGCCGTCGACCTGCACCTCCTCCAGCACCGTGGCGTTCTGCCCGGTGGGGACGAGGAGGCCGTCATCGACGTTCTCCCAGATCGTCAGGCCGAGGATGTCGCCGGGCTGGATGGTATCGGAGCCGAGGACGCCGGCATTGATGAAGCTCTGCGAGAAGCCGAGCGCCGGCGAGACGGCGGAGATGTAGTTGATGCGGTCATCGACGACGAGGATGAAGGCGTCCCCCTCGCGGAGGACGGAACCGGCGTAGATCTCCGAGCTGGTGGGGCCGCTGCGTGGCAGGCCACAGGTGGCGAGGAGCATCAGGGCCGCAAGTGCGGCGACGCCCCGCGCGATGCGCGTGGTGGAAAGGATCACTGCCCGGTCTCCTCGACCTGTTATTCTGCCTCAACTTTGGGATGCAAGGTACCGGGGGAAGGGCCGAAAATCCAGCATGGGCAGGGGTTCGCGCCCGCCGGGGGCCGAGGTGTTGCCTTGCCGCCGCGGAGGGGGGAGCGTCCCACGACATGTGGTTGCGCTCAGGTGACGATGCGCAAGCTCTGCCGGGGCGCCGCCTTGCCGGACTTCAGCGCATCGTAGGGGTCCTCGTCCGCCAGCATCATGTCGACCACCTGTCGCAGCAGCTGCCGCCGCCCGGAGGTGGAGTAGAAGCCGCCGGGGAGCTGGGAGGTCTCCAGCAGGTATCGGCGATAGTCGCGGTAGGCCTGCCCGTTGGGCCGCGTCGGCTGGGCGAAGAACTCCGGCAGCGGCTGGGTGGAGACGAACTCCTCCTTGGCATAGACGGCGCGGCCGAAGACCTTCAGCGGGATGCCCCGCCAGAGCACCTGCTGCGCGGCGGTGGAGTTCACCGTCACCGCGGTGCGGGCATGGTTGAGCAGGCGCGCCAGCTTGCCGCCGGGCACGTAGTGGACGCGGCCGGTGAGGCCGTGGCGCTTCGCCAGATCGGACAGCAGCCGCTTGTAGGGGGCGCGGCCGTTCTCCAGCGGGTGGGCCTTGAAGACGAGATGATGGTGGCGCGGGGCGCCGCGGGCGAAGCCTTCCACCACCACCTCGAGGAAGGCCTCCATCGACTGGAAGGGCGAGTGGACCTGGAAGGAGCTGTCATGCTCCAGCTGCATCAGGACGAGGTGGTAGGGGTAGCCGCCGCGGGTGATGCGGGCCGTCGCCGCCATCCGCTCCAGCGCCAGCCAGGGCATGAGGCCGAGGCGGCGGGTGTAGAGCAGCGCCTCCGTCCAGATCGGCAGGCTGCGGTGGGGCTGGAAGTTGGCGTAGTCGCGGTTCCGGAACAGCAGGAACCAGTGGTAGAGCGCGCCGTAGAAGATGTGCTGGCGCATGTCCCCCCAATGGGCCGGCGGCTCCGGCGCGTCGAGATCAGACAGGGTAAGCGCGCGGGCCATCTCGGGCACGCTCATGTCCATCAGGCGGGAATGGCCGTTGGACCCGCCCCGCTCGTAGGTCACCCACCAGGGCCGCATGTAGCCTTCCTCGAAGACATGGACGCGCAGGCCGAGGGCCCGCGCCCGCGAGATGGCATCGGCATGGACAGGGCGGGTGTCGCCGTAGAGGACGATGTCGGTGATGCGGTGGGCCTCCACGAGGGAGGAGAAGGTCTCCGGCCAGTCCTCCGGGGTGCCGTAGGAGGGGATGTAGTTCGGGGCGCCCATCCAGAAGGCGCGGTCGCCGGCATTGAAGCCGACGCGGTGCACCACGGCCCCCGCGGCGGTGAGCATCCGCCCCAGCCGGTGGAAGAAGGGCCCGTGCGGCCCCTGCAGGAAGAGGAAGCGCCGATCCGGTGCCGGTCTGATCATGGCTGTGCTCCTCACGTCCGCGCGGCCTCGTGCCGGGGCAGAGGCGTAACGGCGGGGTGAGGCGCAATCGGGGCATGAATGGGGAATTGGCCGGGGCCTTGAAGGGGCGCCGGGGCGGGGATAGGGCTGGAGAGATCGGGACTGGCCAGGAGGGCGCTCATGTTCACCGGCATTATCACGGATATCGGCGAGGTGCTCACGGTTCGGGCCGGGGGCGACATGCGGGCGCGCATCGGCTGCGCCTATGACCCGGACGGGATCGCCATCGGCGCCTCCATCGCCTGCGACGGCGTCTGCCTGACGGTGGTCAGCAAGGGCGCCGAGCCGCGCCCGTGGTTCGAGGTGCAGGTGAGCGCCGAGACGCTGTCGAAGACGAGCATCGGCGCCAATGGCTGGCAGCAGGGCCAGAGGCTTAACCTCGAGCGGGCACTGAAGGTCGGCGACGAGCTCGGCGGGCATATCGTGGCGGGACACGTGGATGGCGTGGCCGAGGTGATCTCGATCCGGGACGAGGGAGACTCGACGCGGTTCGTCTTCGAGGCGCCGGAGGCGCTGGCGAAGTTCATTGCGCCGAAGGGCTCGGTGGCGCTGAATGGCACCTCGCTGACGGTGAACGAGGTGGAGGGGGCGCGCTTCGGCGTGAACATCATCCCCCACACCAAGGAGGCGACGACCTGGGGCCGGGTGTCCGAGGGCGACCGGGTGAACCTGGAGATCGACACCATGGCCCGCTACGTGGCGCGGCTGCAGGACTGGGCGTGAGCGGCGCCTCGTCCGCCCTGCCGGGCGGCCTCGGCCACAATGGCGGGCCGGCGATGGATGCGGGGCTGAGCTGGCGCAAGCACGCCTGGGGCAGGGCCCGCGCCGAGCTGATGCCCGTGCTGCCGCTGGAGGTGGTGCGCCGCAGGGTGCGCCGGGCGGAGGAACTGGGCCTGCCCTATCGCACCTACGCCGGCATCCGCGCCGCGACGGGGCGCGACGTGATCGGCTTCATGTTCTCCACCAACGCGCTGCGCATGCTGCGCGCCGGCGAGGCGCCGCCGGAGGCGGTGGCCGGCCAGCTGGCGCGCATTCGCGGCGCGGCACGGCTCGGCCTCGCGCGGCCGCCGGTGACGCCCGCAGCCCTGCTCGACTGGATGGACGAGGCGCACCCGGCGCCGCGCCCCTTCGCGACCTGGGCCGAGGCGCGGGCGGCGGTGAAGGGCGCGCTGGGCGGCCGGCCGGCGCATGGCTGCGTGCTGGTGGGCGATACCGGGGAAGAACGGCTCTGGTCCGAGGCGGGGCAGCTTGCCGGCTACCTCGGGGCGGAGCGGTTCTTCGGGGCCGGGCTCTAGGGGGGAGAGCGGGCAGGGGGCTGTCTGCCCCCCTCTTGGCCTCAAGGCCAATTCACGCCCCGAGGATTTTGAGGGACCAAAGACAGAAGGGTCAGAGGACGCCGATATCGGCGAGGGCGCGGGAGAGTTCCGGCGGCAGCGCCTCCTCCGCCTCGCGGCCCGGGGGCAGGTCCGGCGGGGCGTCGGTGGGCTGGAGATATCGCCAGCCCTGGAACGGCTTGCGGGGGACGATCGCGGTGCGGTGCAGCTCGGGGTCGAGCACGATGGCGCAGCGGCGGATGCCGTCGCCCCGGTCGACCTCGTCGAGGCGCAGGATGCGCTGGCGGGCCTGGATGAGGCCCCGAATCACCCAGTAGATCGAGCCGCCGGCAAGGATCTCCTCCGCCCGCTTCGGCCACATCCGGGTGACGTGGCGCGGCAGGCCGTCGAAGGTCTGCGCCTTGTGCAGCTTCTGCCATGTGGCCAGATCGGTCACGTCTTCCGTGCCGACGCTGAGTTTCAGAAGATGCAGGGCGGGCCCTGCCTTGGTGGAATTCGCCATTTTCACCCCCACATCTGGTAGGTAGAACGGGAAGTCCGATTCTGCCAGCCACCGCCCCTCGCTTTTCCGTCAGCTCGAAGGTTTGCCCCATGACCCGCTTCGCCGCGCCCATCGCCGAACAGATCTGGGACATGAAATACCGCCTGAAGGAGGCCGACGGCACGCCGGTCGACGCCTCCGTCGAGGCCACCTGGGCGCGTATCGCCGGGGCGCTGGCAGCGGTGGAGAAAGAGCCTGCCGCATGGGAGGGGCGCTTCGCCAAGGCGCTGGAAGATTTCCGCTTTCTGCCCGCCGGGCGCATCACCGCCGGGGCAGGCACGGCGCGGAGCGTGACGCTCTTCAACTGCTTCGTCATGGGCACGATCCCCGACACGATGGGCGGCATCTTCGACGCGCTGAAGGAAGCGGCCCTGACCATGCAGCAGGGCGGCGGCATCGGCTATGATTTCTCCACCATCCGGCCCAAGGGCGCGGCGGTGCACGGGGTGGCGGCGGATGCCTCGGGGCCGCTCTCCTTCATGGATGTGTGGGACGCGATGTGCCGCACCATCATGTCCGCCGGCTCGCGCCGCGGCGCCATGATGGCGACGCTGCGCTGCGATCACCCGGATGTGGAGGCCTTCATCGAGGCCAAGAGCGACGCCGCGCGGCTGCGGATGTTCAACCTCTCGGTGCTGGTGACGGACCCCTTCATGGAGGCCGTGAAGGCCGATGGCCCCTGGGAGCTGGTCTTCGACGGGCGCGTCTACAAGACGCTGCCGGCGCGCGACCTGTGGAACCGGATCATGAAGGCGACCTATGATTACGCCGAGCCGGGCGTGATCTTCATCGACCGCATCAACAAGATGAACAACCTGGCCTATGCCGAGACCATCGCGGCGACGAACCCCTGCGGCGAGCAGCCCCTGCCGCCCTACGGCGCCTGCCTGCTCGGCTCGATCAACCTCGCCCGGCTGGTGCGGGACCCCTATGGCGAAGCGCCACATATCGACGAGGCCGAGCTGGCGGAGCTCGTCGGCGATGCGGTGCGGATGATGGACAACACCGTCGACGCCTCGCGCTTCCCTCTGGAGGAGCAGCGCGCCGAGGCGCAGGCCAAGCGGCGGATCGGCCTCGGGGTGACCGGCCTCGCCGATGCGCTGGTGATGCTGGGGCTGGAATACGGCACCGACGACGCCGTCGCCCAGACGCGCACCTGGATGAAGGCGATCGCGCGGGCGGCCTATCTCGCCTCGGTCGAGATCGCCAAGGAGAAGGGGCCCTTCCCGCTGTTCGACGCCGAGCCCTTCCTCGCCTCCGGCACCATGGCGCAGATGGATGACGACGTGCGCGAGGCCATCCGCGAACACGGCATCCGCAACGCGCTGCTCACCTCCGTCGCGCCGACGGGGACGATCTCGCTCTACGCGGGAAACGTCTCCTCGGGCATCGAGCCGGTCTTTGCCGCCGCCTACACCCGCAAGGTGCTGCAGAAGGATGGCTCCCGCACCGAGGAGGAGGTCGTCGACTACGCCCTGCAGATCTGGCGGGCGCAGGGCGGCGAGGGCCTGCCACCCGCCTTCATCGACGCGCAGACGCTCAGCCCCGCCGCGCATGTGCGCATGCAGGCGGCGGCGCAGGAATGGGTCGACAGCTCGATCAGCAAGACGATCAACGTGCCGGAGGATATCGGCTTCGAGGCGTTCAAGGAGGTCTACCTTCAGGCCTACGAGACCGGCTGCAAGGGCTGCACGACATACCGCCCGAACGACGTCACCGGCTCGGTGCTCTCGGTCAGCCAGGAGGCCCCGGCCCCGGCGCTGGTGTCCGAGGAGGGGGGCGAGGTCGTCTACCTCTCCGAGCCGCTGGAGCGGCCGACGACGCTGGAAGGGAACACCTACAAGCTGAAATGGCCGGAGAGCGAGCACGCCATCTACATCACGATCAACGACGTGATCGTGGGCGGGCACCGGCGGCCGTTCGAGATCTTCATCAACTCCAAGAACATGGAGCATTTCGCCTGGACGGTGGCGCTGACGCGCATGATCTCGGCGGTCTTCCGGCGGGGCGGCGACGTGAGCTTCGTGGTGGAGGAGCTGAAGGCGGTGTTCGACCCGCGCGGCGGGGCGTGGATGAAGGGCAAGTACATCCCCTCGATCCTCGCCGCCATCGGCGGGGTGATCGAGGAGCACATGGTGGCCATCGGCTTCCTTGAAGCGGCAGGCTCGGGCCTGAAGAGCGACCCTCAGGCGGAGCTGCTGACCGGCCGTCGCCCTGGCAAGGCCTGCCCGTCCTGCGGGAGCTACGAGCTGCACATGATCGAAGGCTGCATGACCTGCGCGAGTTGCGGGTTCAGCAAGTGCGGGTGAGGGGCTAGACGGCCCCGCCGAAATCGAAGCTGCTCAGGTCCCGGATGTAGGCCTCGAAGAACTCGGTGAAGGTCTCCACCAGCGGGGGGAGCCGCTCGTAGGGCGGGTAGTAGAGCATCAGGTTGAGGGGGGCGACCTGCCAGTCCGGCAGGACGACCTCCAGCGCGCCCGAGGCCAGCCCGCCGCGGACGAGGAAGTCCGGCAGCGTCACGATGCCGTTCCCCGACAGCGCCATGGCGTGGAGGAACTCGCCGTTGTTGGAGGTCACGTCGGTGCCCGCCCGTACCGTCCGCCGCATGCCGCCGCTGGTGAGGAGCCAGCTCTCCGCCCCGCCGTTCGAGCCGTAGGACAGGCAGTGGGCGGGCTGCAGGTCGTCCGGGGTCTCGGGGCGGGGGATGCGCTCGAAGAGCGCGGGGGCGGCGACCACCTGCCGGGGGACCTGGCAGATCCTCCGCCAGATCGTCGACTTGTCCTGCGGCGGGGTGGAGATGCGGATGGCGAGGTCGCAGCTCTCCTCCAAAATGTCGACCAGCCGGTCTGTCAGCTGCAGGTCGATTTCGATGTTCGGGTAGGCGAGGCGGAAGCTCGCCAGCAGCTTCGGCATCAGGCGCATCCCGAAGGACATGGGCGCGTTGATCGACAGCCTCCCCCGGTCGGGCCGCGTGGTGCGGGTGACCTCCTCGGTGACGCGGTCGAAGGCCTCCAGCACCGGGCGGTAGCGGGCGGCGACCATCGCGCCCATCCCGGTGAGGGAGACCTGCCGCGTCGTGCGCACCAGAAGCTGCTGGCCGAGATCCTCCTCCAGCTGCGCGACGATGCGGGTGATGGACGCCGGGGTCATCCGCAGGCTGCGGGCGGCGCCGGCGAAGCTGCCCTGCTCGACAACGGTCAGGAAGACGCGGATGGGTTTGATCTGCTGCACGCGCCATGATTATGGCGATGTGTGATAACAGTAAATGCCGGATAGTTTCTATTCTTCGATATTACCCGGGCGCCTATCTTGGCCTCAACGCACATGCACATGGCTGAGGACGAGACATGATCACTGACATCAAGGGCCTGCACCACGTCACCTCGATGGCGGGGGACGCGGCCGAGAACAATCGCTTCTTCACCGACACGCTGGGGCTCCGCCGGGTCAAGAAGACCGTCAACTTCGATGCGCCGGAGGTCTACCACCTCTATTACGGCGATGAGATCGGCACCCCCGGCTCCGTCATGACCTACTTCCCCTTCGGCGACATGCCGCGCGGGCAGCGGGGCATCGGCGAGGTCGGCGTGACGGAGTTCGCCGTGCCCGAGGGCGCGCTGGGCTACTGGAAGGACCGGCTCGCCGCCAGCGGCGTGACCGGGCTGGCCGAGGACAGCTTCCTCGGCGAGACGCGGCTGGAGTTCGCGGGCCCCGACGGCGACGGCTTCGCCCTCGTCGAGAGCGCCGACCGGGGCCGCACCGCGTGGACGGGCGGCGGCGTGCCCGAGGATGCCGGCATCCTCGGCTTCCATGGCGCCCGGATGCGCCTGCGCGACGAGGCCGCCACCGCCGAGCTGCTGACCTTCATGGGCTACACCAAGGACGAGACGGACGGCGACGTGACCCGCTACCGGATCGAGGGCGGCAACGCGGCCGACACGATCGACCTCGAGGCCGTCTCGGGCGGAAAGGCCGCGGCGCAGGGCGCCGGCTCGGTGCACCACATCGCCTTCGCGGTGGAGGATCGGGCGGCGCAGCTGCGCGTCCGCGAGGCGCTGGTCGATACGGGCTACCAGGTGACGCCGGTGATCGACCGCGACTACTTCTGGGCGATCTACTTCCGCACACCCGGCGGCGTTCTCTTCGAGATCGCCACGAACGAGCCGGGCTTCGACCGGGACGAGGACACCGCCCACCTCGGTCAGGCGCTGAAACTGCCGTCGCGCTACGAGCCCTACCGCGACCGGATCGAGACCCACCTTCCCCCGCTCGGAGCCTGAGTGCCATGACAGCCACGCCCAGCTACCACGCCCGCCGGCATCCCCCCGCCGAGGGCGCCCCGCTGATCTTCGCCTTCCACGGCACCGGCGGCGATGAAGACCAGTTCTTCGAGCTGGTGCGCCAGCTCCAGCCCCGCGCCGGCATCGTCTCCCCCCGGGGGGACGTCAGCGAAGGCGGGGCGGCGCGCTTCTTCCGCCGCACGGGGGAGGGAGTCTACGACATGGACGACCTCGCCCTCAGGACAGAGCGGATGGCCGCCTTCATCGCCGCGGAGGCCGCGGAGCATCCCGGCGCGCCGGTCTACGGCTTCGGCTATTCGAACGGGGCGAACATCCTCGCCTCGGTGGTGATGGCGCAGCCGCGGCTCTTCGAGCGGGTCGGGCTGCTGCATCCGCTGATCCCTTGGGAGCCGCCGCCTGTCGACCTCTCCGGGCGGCGGATGCTGGTCACCGCCGGGCGGCGCGACCCGATCTGCCCGTGGCCCCTCAGCGAAAAGCTGATCCGCTGGGCCGGCGACCAGGGTGCCGAGGTGGAGACCGTTCTCCACGACGGCGGCCACGAGGTGCGCCCGGTCGAGGTGGAGGGGCTGGGCCGCCTGCTGGCCTGACGGGGGACCGGCAGCGACGGGCAAAAAAGGCCCGTCCTGCCGATCCCCGTCAGCCGCGGGTCAGCGCGCCAGCAGGATTGGGACCTTGCAGGTGCGGATCATCTCGAGGCTGGTGGAGCCGACGAAGAGCGTCCGCAGCCGGGAGTGGCCGGAGGCGCCCATGACGAGGTGGTCGATGCCGTCCCCCTCGACGAGGCGGGCCAGCGCCTCCTCCGGCTGGCCGGGGCAGATCGCCGTCTCGGCGTTGAGGCCGGCGCCGTCGAGCATCGCCTTGGCGTCGGCGAGGCCCTTTTTCACCTGAGCCGATTCCGTGCCGGCGGTGACGATCTTGATGTGCAGCCCCGCGTAGAGCGGGTTGCGCGCCACGTAATCCACCGCCCGCATCGCGCCGGGGCTGCCGTCATAGGCGAGGAGCACCTTGCCGATCTCCCGGAAGGCGCGGGAGGCGACGAAGAGCGGCTTGCGCGAGGCGCGCATCACCCGCTCGAGGTTCGAGCCGAGGTGCCCCTGCGCGAAGTCCGATCCCTCGCCGCGCTTGCCGACGACGATCAGCTCCGCCTCGCCCTCCTTCTGCGACAGCGCCTCGATCAGGTCGCCGTGGCGCAGCTGCTCGATGGCGGAGACGCCGTCCTCCTCCACGATGGCGCGGGCATCCTCGAGGATGGCGCGTCCGCGCTGCACCGCCAGCTTCGCCCGCTGCTCGTCGAGATCGGAGAGCTGCTCCAGCAGGGCGCTGCGGGCGCCGAGCGAGATGGCCCCCGACAGGTCGCCCGCGCTTCCGCCCTCTCGCCGCCCGAGGACGTGCAGCAGCTCCACCGACAGGTCGGAGCGGCGCGCGATCCACGCGGCGTGGTCGCAGACACTTCGCGAATAGGCGGAGCCGTCCACCAGGGCGATGAGTTTGTTCCGCATGCCGAGTCCTCCCTCAATGCGTCATCAGGTTGTCCATCGCGCCGGGCTTGTCGTGCTCGGCAAGCCTGTCGACGATGGTCTCCGAGGCCTCGTTCATGCCCCTGATCTCGACGGTCGAGCCGTCGCGCCGGAACTTCAGCACGGCCATGTCCAGCGCGGCAACAGAGGAGATGTCCCAGATATGCGCGCGGCTGACGTCGATGATCACCCGGTCGGCCGCCTCGCGGAAGTCGAACGCGGCCATGAAATCCTCCGCCGAGGCGAAGAAGAGCTGCCCCTCCACCTGGTAGGTGCGCACCCGGCCATCCTCCGACAGTGAGGAGGTGACGCGGAAGAGCTGCGCGATCTTGCCGGCGAAGAAGAGGCCGGAGAGCAGCACGCCCACCAGCACCCCGATGGCGAGGTTGTGGGTGTAGACGACCACCGCCACCGTCGCGAGCATCACCACAGAGGAGGAGCGCGGATGCGTCCTCAGCTGCTTGATGGAGGACCATGAGAACGTCCCGATGGAGACCATGATCATGATCGCCACGAGCGCCGCCATGGGGATCTGCGCCACGAGGTCGCCGAGCGCCACCACCATGAACAGCAGGAAGATCCCGGCCACGAAGCACGACAGGCGGCCGCTGCCGCCCGACTTGATGTTGATGATCGACTGCCCGATCATCGCGCAGCCCGCCATCCCGCCGATGAAGCCGGTCGCGGTGTTGGCGAGGCCCTGGCCCACGCATTCCTGGTTCCGGTTCGACTTCGTGTCCGTCAGGTCGTCGACGATGTTCGCCGTCATCAGGCTTTCCAGCAGACCGACGACCGCGATGGCGGCGGAGTAGGGCAGGATGATGCCCAGCGTCTCCAGCGTCAGCGGGATGTCGGGGATCAGGAACATCGGCAGCGTGTCGGGCAACTCGCCCATGTCTCCGACCGTCCGTACGTCCCACCCCATGAGGACGACCACGAGCGTCAGCACGATGATCGTCACCAGCGGCGAGGGGACGGCCCTCGTCACGTAGGGAAAGAGGTAGATGATGGCGAGCCCGGCGGCGACCAGCGGGTAGGTCAGCCACGGCACGCCGATCAGCTCGGGCACCTGCGCCATGAAGATGAGGATCGCCAGCGCGTTGACGAAGCCGGTCATCACCGAGCGCGAGACGAAGCGCATCAGGTGTCCCAGCCGCGCGAAGCCGGCGAGGATCTGCAGCAGGCCGGCCAGCACCGTCGTGGCCAGCAGGTATTCCAGCCCGTAATCGGCCACGAGCGTGACCATGAGCACGGCCGTCGCGGCGGTGGCGGCGGAGATCATGCCGGGCCGGCCGCCCGCGATGGCGGTGACCACGGCGATGGAGAAGGAGGCATAGAGCCCCACCTTCGGGTCCACCCCGGCGATGATGGAGAAGGCGATGGCTTCGGGGATGAGGGCGAGCGCGACGACGAGGCCCGAGAGCAGGTCGCCACGCACGTTACCGAGCCACTGGCGTCGGTAGGCGTCGAGGGTCATGGGTGAATGTTCCGTTCCTGTCCGGCCCGGCCAATGGCGCACCGGTCATCGTTGCAGGTCTACATGGTTGCCCCGGCGGATCGGCGGCCGGGAGAGCCACCCGGGATCCCACCCGGGTCCAGACGATGCCGGAGCAATTACGCGGCGAGGCCCGGGAAGGCAACCGGCGGGGCGCCCGCGCCCGCTGCCGGCGCGGCGCGCCTGCCACGCCTGCCCGGTCAGGCGGCAGCCTGCCCGGCATGGAGGCGCCGGAGGGGCAAGGCAGGGAGCGGAGCGCGCCATCTGTTGTGCCGGTGGATCAGGCCGGGGCGACGCCGGCGCCGTGCCCGCTGACGTGTCTTGCCGGATGTCCCGTGAGCGGACAGCCGCAGGCACGGGGGATCTGCCATGTCCTCCCGATCCCCCTGCACCATCCCGAGGGGGTCTTCAGCCCGTCGGGATCAGGTGATGAACGCCCCGTCTCCCATCAGTCCAGGATTGGAGTGCGGTGCTTTGACAGGAAAGCTGAACGACGCCCGGCAGGCCGTTTCGGCCTTGCCCGGCGCCCCCGCGTCCACGCTCTTGGCCTTGCGCTTGTCGGCGTACATCGCCATTTCCGCCTCCCCACGAAGGGCCTCGATCGTGTGCCCGGTTCCGATGACGGGCACGGCCCCGACCGCGATGCAGGGCCTGAGCCAGACGACCACCCGCCCATCCGAAAAACTCACTTCGACCGGTCTGGCGACACACTGACGGATCCTTTCTGTCAGGGCAGCGATGTCCTCGGGGTCGATCTGGCGGATCAGGATGCAGAACTCGTCGCCGCCGGTTCGGCCGATCAGGTCATCGTCACGGGTCACCTCTCGCAGGCACCCGGCGAGCGATCGCAGCACGGCGTCGCCCGCGTCATGCCCGAGATTGTCGTTGGTCTTCTTGAAATCGTTGACGTCGAGGTAGAGGAACGCGGCGCTCCGGTTCTCCCTTGCCTCGAGCGCCAGCTCCGCCTGCACCTGCTCCTCGAACTCGACGGCATTAAGCAGCCCCGTCATGCGGTCGATCTGGCAGAGGCGCCGCAGACGGGCGGCTTCATCGCGCAGGGCCTGCACCTCGGCCGCGCCGCCGACGGTGCTGGAGGCATCGGCCGCGCCGGTGACCTTCAGCCCGCTCTTGTCGATCTCCAGAAGGTAGAGCGGCAGTTGGCTATCGATCTGCCGCAGGAACAGGGCGCGCGCGACGCACCGCCCGCGGTCGGGGCACCGGAGGGAGAGCAGCGCCCGCCCCGCGGTCCGCCGGGTCAGCGCCACCGCCGCGGCGAAGCTGCCGGGCGATGCGGGCAGAAGCACCTCTCCGCTATCAACGCCGGCGCGGCGGGCGGCCTGGTTCCCGAACAGAACCTGGCCGGTGCTGTCGGCAACGACCAGGCAGGCCGGCAGATGCTCGATCCCGATCGCGACTCCCTGCAGGAGAAGCTCTGCCTCAGGACCAGAAACGATAGCCATCA
This sequence comes from Pseudoroseicyclus tamaricis, assembly GCF_012070395.1. GTDB lineage: Bacteria > Pseudomonadota > Alphaproteobacteria > Rhodobacterales > Rhodobacteraceae > Pseudoroseicyclus_A > Pseudoroseicyclus_A tamaricis. Next base: position 286,171 of record NZ_JAAFYS010000001.1, read on the forward strand.
CCTGCTCTGTCCGGATCGAGATCAACCACAACCCTGCATCGACTGTGTCCCAGCGCGATCGCCTCCTCGATCTCCACTCTCGCATAGCCGCTCGAATCCGCCGCGATGCGGCCGAACACGTTGGTCGTCATCATGCACAGCGAGGGGCGGCCTTTCACCTGCTGCGCGAAGGGGCAGACCGAGTTGACGAAGACGATGCGCCCGCTTTCGATGCTCTCGACGCGGAAGCCGCCGCCGATGCGGGCCTTGAGGTCGACCAGCGCGGCGGCGAGGCCCTCGGCGAGCGCCGGTGCATCGGCGATGCTGCCGGCATAGGCCTCGGACAGCTCCTCGCCCATGCTGCTGCCGACCATGGTGACGAAGGCGGCGGCGTCCTCGTAACCGCAGACGTTCTCGAGGTTCGACGCCAGACTCCCGATCACGCGCGAGAAGAAGGTCGACGGGGTCAACTGGGACGGCCGGGCGACCGCTTCATCCGTCGCAGTCTCGTCGGGCCCGGGGACCGCTTCTGTCCGTCGGCCCTCCGACACCATAGCTGACACATCCTGCATCGCTCGACTCCTTCGAAGATCGAGGGGCAGGGAACGGTAAACTCGTTAAGGCGAGCCTAAGGCGGCATCAGATCATGTGTTTTGGGGGGGACGCGAGCGCGTTGGCCGGGTCTGCGGACGTTGCCGCCGTTCACTGTAAGGCTATCGGAAATGGCGGGTTTGGGAATGTTGGCGGGATTCTTCAGACTGACTGGCAGGGTCAGGATAATGATCGTCTCTTCTTCGCGCCGGTGTATGCAAAGAAGCCGTTCTGAACGGCAAAGAGCCCAAAAATGATTGCCATGCCGGTATCCCCGTCATGGATATACATAATGGTAAGGCTAGCCAGCAGGCAGGCGGCAAAAACATTCCACCACGGTCCTTGGTTTCTGGCACGCTCCTGCCTTTTTGAGTTCAGAGCTTTTTTGCGGTTCGCCTCACGCACAAAGGGATACGAAGCGTCGTTCGCGTCAGGTGCCATTCAGTGTCTCCGAGACGGCTACCTGGTCATCCTCGACCCATAGCTAAAATCGAATTCTGCATACGCCGCATTCAGCCGCAAGGGCTCGGAGCCGAGCTGCGGCAGCGCAGCGAGCAGAGCACCTGGTGCGCCGCAGCGACCGTCGCTATCGGCCCTGATCGGACATTCACCTCGGGCGCAAATGCCGAAGTGCCGTGTCCCGAAGCTGGCGCTGTTTCGCAGCATCCTCGGCACCATTGAGGTCAGCTCTGCGGGACGGAGCTGACGCTCCGAGTCGTCGCCGCTCCGCAGACCGGGTCGGTGACCGCGCCGTCGCGGGCGTGGAGCGAGGCCCGGGGGCCGCGCGGCTTGCTCCGCGCGGCCCCCGGATCAGTCTCAGGCGGTCGCTTTCGCCAGCGCCTGATCCAGATCGGCGATCAGGTCATCGGCATCCTCGATCCCGATCGAGACGCGCACGACCTCGGGGTCGGCGCCGGCCGCGCGCTGCTTGTTCTCCTCAAGCTGGCGGTGCGTCGTGGAGGCCGGGTGGATGATCAGCGAGCGGGTGTCGCCGAGGTTGGCAACGTGGCTGAAGAGCTTCAGCTCCTCGATCAGCTTCACGCAGGCCTCGTAGCCGCCCTTCACCGCGAAGGTGAACAAAGCCCCGGCGCCGCGCGGGCAGACGGTGGCGATGCGCCCGAAATACTTCGAGGATTCAAGGCCGGCGTAGGTCACGTAATCCACGCGCGCATCCTGCTCCAGCCAGGTGGCGATCTTGCGGGCGTTCTGCACGTGCCGCTCCATCCGCAGCGAGAGCGTCTCGATGCCCATCAGCGTGTAATGCGCCGCCTGCGGGTTCAGCGTCATGCCGAGGTCGCGCAGGCCGATGGCGATGCCGTGGAAGGTGAAGGCGAGCGGCCCGAAGGTCTCGGAGAAGGTGAGGCCGTGATAGGCGGGCTCCGGCTCCGACAGAGACGGGAACTTGCCCGAGGCCGCCCAGTCGAACTTGCCGCTGTCGACCACGACGCCGCCGGTGACCGTGCCGTTGCCGGTGAGATACTTCGTCAGCGAATGCACGACGAGCGTCGCCCCGTGCTCGATGGGCCGGCAGAGGTAGGGCGTGGCCGTCGTGTTGTCGACGATCAGCGGCAGGCCCACCTTGTCGGCCACGTCCGCCACGGCACGGATGTCGGTGATGTAGCCGCCCGGGTTGGCGATGGATTCGCAGAAGATCGCGCGGGTGTCGTCATCGACAGCGGCTTCGATGGCGTCGAGATCGTCCATGTCGACGAACTTCGCCGACCAGCCGAAGCGCTGGATGGTCTGCGTCATCTGCGTGACCGTGCCGCCGTAAAGGCGGGTGCTGACCACCACGTTCTTGCCGGGGGCCATCAGCGGGAAGAGCGCCATGATCTGCGCCGCGTGGCCCGACGAGCAGGCGACAGCGCCGGCGCCGCATTCCAGCGCCGCCACCCGATCCTGCAGCACCGCCACGGTGGGGTTGGTCAGGCGCGAGTAGATGAAGCCGACCTCCTGCAGGTTGAAGAGGGCCGCCGCGTGGTCGGCGTCGCGGAAGACATAGGCCGTGGTCTGGTAGATCGGCGTGTTGCGCGCCCCCGTCGTCGGGTCGGGCTTCGCGCCGGCGTGGATCTGAAGGGTGTCGAAGCCGTAGGTCGCGTCGGACATCTGGATACTCCTCTGGTAGTATTGGCCCCGGCTCTATTCGGCCACCTCCGCTCGATGCAATTGCTTTCGCGTGATGCCGCGCGTGCAGCATGACCGGGGCGAGCGGGGCAAGGCGCCTCAGCCGAAGTCCAGCTCGCGCCAGCCGGTGCGCACGTCGAGCGGCCGGTGGAAGCGGGCGGCGCCCGTCAGGCCCAGCACGATCTCCGCCGTCGTGCGGATCTCGCAGCCCGCCAGCAGGTGGCCGCCGCGCATCACGCCCTCCTCGTCGCTGACCGCCATGTGCAGGTGCGGCCCGTCCAGCGACAGCGTGCCGGAGAGGGAGACGATCTCCAGCGGCCCCGGCACCTGCAACGGCTCGTCCCGCCCCGCGGGGCGCAGGGCGGCGGAGTGCAGGCTGCCGCAGCAGGCGGCGACGAAACCGGCACTCATCGCCTCCTCCTCCCGCGCGGAGGCGAAGGCCGCCTCCAGCTCCGCCCGCAGGTCCTCCCCCGGCAGAAGGCGCAGCGCCAGCCAGCGCGTCTCGTCGCCGTGCCAGCGGGCGGTGAGGGCCATCAGAGCGCCAGCACCTGGCCGAGCGCGCGCCGGAGGTCGTCCTGCGGTGCCTCGGGCAGCCCGGTGGAGCGCCACGCGACATGGTGGTCGGGGCGCACGAGGATGCAGCCGCTGTCGCTCACCTCCCGCGCCCGCGCCCAGTCGCCCGTGTGGTCGAGCCACGCGCGCCGTGGCCCGATGACATGGGCGGTGAGCGGCAGGCCCATCTCCGCCGCCAGCGCCTCGGCCGCCGCGACCCACGGCTCGCCGCCGATGCCGGTCAGCAGCGTCCATTGCCCGTGGCCGCAGAGATCGAGGGTGGAGTGCTTCTCCCCCGTCTCGTCGAAGAGCCAGGCGTGGGGCAGGCGGGCGCCGGGCCAGCTCGTCGGCTCGAAGTGCAGCTCCGGGTCCTGCCGGAAGGCGGGCTCCTCGGTGCCGTCGGAGGCGACGGCGCGGGAGCGGTAGCGATGGTTCATCTCCACGCCGTGGGCGTCGAACTCGTAGTGCTTGGCGGCGATGGCGCGGCGCAGCTTCTCGCGCTGCTCCTCGGCCGCGTCCGTCGCCTCGGCGCGGGCATCCATGTTGGCCTGCATCTCTTCCGTGGTGCCGCCGCCGCCCATGCCGAGCGCCTCGAAGATCGGCCCGAACTCGGTGATCGACTTGTTGGCCCGGGTGACGATCTGCTTGGCCACCGGCGCCCGCTCGGCGGAGTAGCTCTCCAGCAGCGCCTCGCCGGCCTCGCCCTTCAGCACGGCGGCGAGCTTCCACGACAGGTTGAAGGCGTCCTGGATGGAGGTGTTGGAGCCGAGCCCGTTCGACGGCGGGTGCCGGTGCGCGGCATCGCCCATGATGAAGACGCGCCGGTCGCGCAGCTCGGTCGCGTACATGTTGTTGACGGTCCACGTGCTGGCGGAGATCAGCTCGATCTCCAGCTCCGGGTCGCCGACGAGCTGGCGGGCGATCTTCGTCGCCAGCGCCTGATCCACCTGCGGCGGCGGGCCGGAGATGTCGTAGCCCCAGACGATCAGCCACTCGTTCCACGGCCGCACCATCCGCACGAGCCCCATGCCGATCCCGCCGACATCGGCGCCCGGCTGCATGACCCAGTAAAGGACGGACGGCCGGTGGGCGACGTATTTGGACAGGTCCGCCCGGAAGAGGATGTTCATCGAGCCATCGACGCCCATCTGCCCCTCGAACGGCAGCCCGCAGCCCTCGGCCACGCGGGAATTGCCGCCGTCGGCGCCGACGAGGTATTTCGAGCGGATCGTGATCTCCTGCCCCGTCAGCCGGTCGAGGCAGGTGGTGGTGACCCCCTCCGCATCCTGCTCATGGCGCAGATACTCGGTGCTCAGGCGCGCCTGCGTCCCCCGCGAGCACGCGGTCTTGAAGAGCAGCGGCTCCATGAAGGTCTGCGGCAGGTCGTTCATGTGGGTGGGGGAGGTCAGCTGGTGCTCGGCGCGGGAGAGCGGGTGCGTGCCCCAGCTCTTCATGCGGCCCAGCTCCTCTCCGGCGAGGCTCTCGCAGAAGACGTTCTCGCCCATCAGGTCCTGCCCGGTGGCGTGCATGTAGGCCTCGGCCTCCACGTCGCGGCCGAGATCCCGCAGCACCTCCATGGTGCGCTGGTTGGTGATGTGGGCGCGGGGCGTGTTGGCGAGCCAGCGGTAGCGGTTCACCGCCATGTTCTCGATCCCGTAGGACGACAGCAGCGCCGCCGTGGCGCCGCCGGCCGGCCCCGTCCCGATGATGAGCACATCTGTCGTGATATCGGCCACGGCCGTTCCTCCCCGTTGTCCTGTCCGCCGGCGCAGCCCTCCCGCCGCCCCGGCCCGCCCAATTCGCCCGAGGTCGCCGCCGGCCGCAAGAGGGCGGGCGGCATTTCCGCCGCGGCGAAGCGCCCCGCCCCCGGCCGGCCGCGCCCCATTCTCGCTTTTCCCGAAATATCCCGGGGGGAGCCGAAGGCGGGGGGCAGCGCCCCCCCTCCCCCCTATCCGCCCGCGCGGCTCAGGCGGCCTTCCACTTGATCGAGCAGCCCATCGACGGCACCTGCTCTCGCGGCCCTTCGCCCGTCTCGGCGATCATCTTCATCGCCTCATAGAGCTCCCGCGTCGTGTCCGGCCCGGCCGGCCCCTTGCCGGCGCTGTCGAGCCGCCCGCGGTACTGCAGCTGCAGATCGGCATTGAAGCCGAAGAAATCCGGCGTGCAGGCAGCCCCGTAGAGCCGCGCCACCTCCTGCGTCTCGTCATGGAGGTAGGGGAAGGGGAAGCCCTCCCGCTCCGCCATCTCCGCCATCTTCTCGAAGCTGTCCTCCGGGTATTCCTCCGCGTCGTTGGCGCAGATGGCGGCGACGCCGAAGCCGAGGGCCTGCACCGCCTCCGCCTCCGTCTTGAGGCGGTCCAGGACGCCGAGCACGTAGGGGCAGTGGTTGCAGATGAACATGAGCAGCAGCCCCTTCGGCCCGGCGAGGCCCTGCAGGGCGTGGGGCTTGCCGTCGGTGCCGACGAGCGTGAAGGGAACGGCATTCCAGCCGAAATCGCAGGCGGGCGGTGTGGCCATGTCTGTCTCCTGTTGCTGCCGACCAAGCTAGCGGCCGGGGCGCGGGGGGCAACCGGCGATGAATCCCGTCTGCCACAGGGCAAGGGGCGCCGGGAGGCCATGGCTTGCCCGCGCGGCAGGGGCCTTGCTAGGCTTGCGGGAAAGGACCGGGAGAGCCCGGCGAACGGGCAGCAACAGGCAGTCAGGGCAGGCATGAGGCAGCGTCACGGCGGGTTATACGTCATCTCCTTCTCCCGGATCCGGGTGGAGGGGCATGACGCGCCGCCGCCGGAGGCGCTCCGCCCCGGCCAGAGCCTCACCTGGGAGGGCCGGGCGCTGCGCGTCGACGGCCCGGCCGACATCCTGCCCCTCGGAGAGCCGCAGGGCGCCGCGGGCCTGCGCCGCCGCGCCGCCCGTGCCCTCCGCCGGGGCGAGCCGGAGGTGGGGCCCGAGGAGGTGGAGGAGGAGATCCCCGCCCACAGCCTCATGCTCACCGACGGCAGGGGCAGCTGGTTTTGCGACATCATCGCCGGCGCGCCGGGGCGCCCGCCGCTCCTGCTCTTCGCCGGGGCCGTGCCGCCGGCGGGGCGGGAGCTCTGGATCGTTCGCGCGCAGGTGAGCGCCGCGCGCGGCGCCCGCGCCGGCGGCGTCGTCTGCTTCACGCCCGGCACGATGATTGCCACCGAGGCCGGCCCGCGGCCGGTGGAGGCGCTGGAGGAGGGCGCCCGCGTCCTGACGAAGGACAACGGCCCGCAGCCCGTCCTCTGGCTCGGCCGGCGGCGGCTGAGCGGGGCGCGGCTGGCGGCGATGCCGTGGCTGGCGCCCGTGCGCCTGCGCCCCGGCGCGCTGGGCGACGGGGTGCCGGATGCGGGCCTCACCGTCTCCCCCGATCACCGGCTTTTGCTGCGCGGCCCCCGGGCCGAGGCGCTCTTCGGCGAGGCGGAGGTGCTGGCGGCGGCGGCGGATCTCGTCGACGACCGGCTGATCCTTCGCGACCGCGGCTGCCGGGATGTCAGCTACGTCCACCTCCTCCTGCCGGCGCATGAGATCGTCTTCGCCAACGGCGTGGAGACGGAGAGCTTCCACCCCGCAATGGCCGATGCCGAGAGCGTCGGCGATGGCCTCCCCGGCATGGCCGAGTGCCTGCCCCCGGTTGCCGGCTACGGCCCCTACGCCCGCCGAATCCTCTCCGCCAGCGAGACAGCGATTCTCTCTCACTCGTAGGGGGGGTGTCCAATCCACCTCCGCGCAACGGTGCCACTCATGCCCCGCCCGGTCCGCGCCAAAGGCGCAGGGCGAGCGCCTGCCCGTCCCCACGGGCTGGCGCTCTGTCTGATCCTGGCGCTGAGCGGCCCGCGAAGAGGGGCTTTGCCAGCATAAAGCGCACCAGCGGGGCCGTTGCAGCGCCACTCCACGGGCCGGCGCCCGCCCTGCGCCTGCGGGTGTTGAGCCATGTGGCTGACCGTAGCCCGCCTGATGTTGACGTATCTCGCCAATCCCCCAAACACCCCTCCCACCGGCGTTGACAGACCCGGCGGCACCCCTTAAACGCCGGGCTTCGAATGAACGGGCCCCGGTGTGCCGCGCTTGGCGCAATCGGTGCGGCCCGAGATGTGACGGAGAGCCGCGATGAAACGCACGTTCCAGCCTTCCAACCGCGTCCGCAAGGCGCGCCACGGCTTTCGCGCCCGCATGGCCACCAAGGCCGGCCGCAAGATCCTGAACGCGCGCCGCGCCCGCGGCCGCAAGGTTCTCTCGGCCTGAGCCGAGCGGAGGAGGGCGGGCCGATGCCGGCCACCCTCACGAAGCGCGCCGAATTTCTTGCCGCCGCGCGAGGGGGAAGAGCCTTCTCGCGCGGTTTCGTGCTGCAAGGCCGCCGTCGCCGGGCAGAGGAGCCGGGCGAGGGCGTGCGCGTCGGGTTCACCTGTTCCAAGAAGGTCGGCAATGCCGTCGCCCGCAACCGAGCCAAGCGCCGGCTGCGCGAGATCGCCCGCGCCGTCCTGCCCGAGCATGGGCGACCCGGCTGGGATTACGTCCTGATCGGCCGCGCCGGCGCCACCGGCTCCCGCGACTTTGCCCTGATGACGGAGGAGCTCTCCCGCGCGCTCGGCGAGCTGCACGGAGGCGCCTCGTGACGCCGCTCGCCCGGGCCTTCGCCCTGCCGGTACGGGCCTACCGGCTCGTCGGATCGCCCTGGGTAGGCCATGGCTGCCGCTTCCACCCCACCTGCTCGGCCTATGCGCTGGAGGCGCTGGAGAAGCACGGCGGCCTGCGCGGCGGCTGGCTGACGCTGCGCCGCCTCGCCCGCTGCCACCCCTGGGGCGGCTCGGGCATCGACAACGTCCCGGACTGAGGGCCTCAGCCGGCGCGGAGCGCCGAGAGCTCGGCGCAGTAGCCCGTCAGCCTGTCCTGCAGCCGCCCCTCCAGCTTGCCGCGCCCCAGCCGCATCGGCTGGAGCATCAGCTTGGCGGCCATCGACTTGCCCTCCGCCTCCACCTCCAGCCGCACGCGCGTGCGCTCCGGCCCGAGGGCGGAGAAGGTGGTGCGGACGGTCAGGATCAGCCCCTCGCTGTCGGAGACGAGGGCGAAGCCGCCCGGCGGCGCCCATTCCGTCATCCGCGGTTTCAGCATCCGCTCGCGGCCCCGCATCTCGAAGGCGACGTCCCACCCGCTGCCGGGGCCGATGGGCGCGCCGGGATCGATCCGCTCGACCCGGGCACCGCGTTTGCGGCCCATGCGGGCGAAGGCCTCGAAATCGGCGAATCGGTCGAAGGACCAGTCGATCGGCGCGGCGATCTCGGCCTCGGCGGACAGCTCCATGGGTGGCTCCTTGCTCGTGCCGTGCTCACGTCCGGCCGTTGATGGCGGCTGGCGCCGGCGGCGTCAATGTTGCGGGAGGGTTGGGCGGAGGCGCGCTGGTCGCGGGAGGCACACCGACGGCGTGCGGGGGAAGGGCCGCGACCGCACCCGTAGGGTGGGTTTCCAACCCACCTTCCCCCGGTCCCCAACCGGGAGCGACATCCGCCTCGCGCCGCCAGCCACAAGCGCCTCCCTCTCACGCCGGCCCGTGGGATGGCGCCCTGACAGCACTGCTGCGCGCTTTATCCCTGCCAAGCGCCTCCCCGCCCTGAGCGAGGCACCCAGCCCAGCCAGAGCGCCAGCCCGCGGGGACGGGCCGGCGCTCGCGCGGCGCCTGCGGCTTGATTCCGCGCGGGGGAAGGAGCGGCGGCCGGTCTCCTCCTGCCCTCGCCCCGAGCGAGCCCGTAGGGTGGGTTTCCAACCCACCTTGCCCGCCCCAAGCACTGTCCTCTCACGCCAGCCCGCCGGGACGGGCCGGCGCTCGCGCGGCGGCCTGCAGCGCTGGTTCCGTGCGGGGGGGGACAAAGCGGCACCCGGGTCTCCGGGTGCACGCCCCGCCTCAGTCCAGCCGGTCCGCCAGCCAGTGCCACAGCAGGAAATGCGCGATCGCCCCCTCCCGTGCCGGGCGGATCACCGCGTCCCGGCCCGCGAAGATCTCCGCCAGGCGCTCGCGGCTCACCCAGACCGCCTCCTCGATCTCCACCGGGTCGAGCGTGATCTCCTCGCTCACCGCCCCGCCGATGCAGCCGAGCATCAGCGACGCCGGGAAGGGCCAGGGCTGGCTGGCGAGGTAGCTCACCTCACCCACCCTTACGCCCGTCTCCTCGAAGACCTCTCGGCGCACCGCGGCCTCGACGCCCTCTCCCGGCTCGATGAACCCGGCGAGGAGGGAGAACATCCCCTCGGGCCAGGCGGGGGCGCGGCCGAGGAGCACCGAGTTGCCCCGGGTGACGAGCATGATCACCACCGGGTCCGTCCGCGGGAAGTGGCGGGCGCCGCAGGCGGGGCAGTGGCGCTGCCAGCCGCCCAGCTCGGGCAGGCTCTCCGCCCCGCAGCGGGCGCAGAAACGGTGCGTCCGGTGCCACTCGAAGAGGGCGCGGGCGGTGGCGGCCAGCTCCGCCTCGCGGGGGGCGAGGGCGGGCATCATCCGTCGCAGCTCGGCGAAGGCGCCTCGGGGCAGGGCGGGGTGGCGCTGCTCGGTCTCGTCCGAGAAGCCGCTCCCCGGCGCCTCGGCGCCCTCCCAGTCCGGCAGGTCCGCGGCGAAGAGCGGCTCGCCGCCCTCTGCGAGGCCGAGGAACAGGCGCGGGGCCTCCGCCAGCACCTCCGCTTCCGCCACCCGCAGCGCGAGCGGGCGCCCGGCCTCCGCCAGCAGCTTGCCGCGCCAGAGCGGCAGCACCGTCGCCGCCTCGTGTGCCCAGAGCTTCGCCTGCCCCTCCACGTCGGGGCGCAGCGGCGCGGCGCGGTCGAGGGCCGAGCCGCCGAAGGTGACTGTCTCGGCGCGTTTCATCCGCCCTTCCTTGCATGCGCCCGATCCGGCGAAAAGGCCGGAGGACCCTGCCGGGGGCAGACCTGCGACCCACTTGCCGCAACGTCGGGTCTTCTGGATCATTGGATTGCGATGGGCGGCGAGACAGGCCATTGCTCTTCGGGTACAGGTTTGGCGGTTGGTTCAGGTGGCGGAGAATCCGCAGACGAAAGCGGGCAGATCGACGGGTGGCGAGACAGCCCACCTGCGGATCCTTGCGACGTCCGATCTGCACATGAGCCTGCTGCCGTGGGACTACTTCACCGACAGCGAGGATCCCCCCATCGGCCTCGCCCGCTGTGCGGAGCTCATCCGCCGGGCCCGCTCCGGGGCGCCCAACGCCTTTCTCTTCGACAATGGCGACTTCCTGCAGGGCAACCCGATGTCCGACCTCCTGGCCGAGCTGGCGGAGGCGGGCCGCCCCATGGCCCACCCGATGATCGGCGCCATGAACCACCTCGGCTACGACGCTGTGACCTTGGGCAACCACGAGTTCAACTACGGGCTCGACTTCCTCTCCGCCTCGCTCTCCGAGGCGCGCTTCCCCGCTGTCTCCGCCAACGTGGCCCGGCGGCTCGGCAACCGGGCGGAGGAGGACGAGCACCTCGTCGCCCCCTACGCCCTGATCGAGCGGCAGATCGTCACCGGCACCGGCGCCCGGCGGCCCCTCAAGCTCGGCGTCATCGGCTTCGCCCCGCCGCAGATCGTGCTCTGGGACGGCCCGCACCTCGGCAATGCCATCGCCACGCGGGATATCGTCGAGGCGGCGCAGGCGCATGTGCCCCGGCTGAAGGCGGCGGGCGCCGATCTCGTGCTGGCGCTCAGCCATTCCGGCATCGGCAGCGCCGAGTACGAGCCGGGGCGCGAGAACGCCTCCGTCCCCCTCGCCGCGCAGGAGGGGATCGACGCGCTGATCTGCGGGCATACCCACCGGCTCTTCCCCACCAGCGGCGGGCCGCGCATCGGCCCGGTGGATCATGACGCCGGCACCATCCACGGCCGCCCCGCCGCCATGCCGGGGGCCTTCGGCTCCCACCTCGCGGTGATCGACCTCGCCGTCGTGCGGGGCGAGCAGGGGTGGCATGTCGTTCGCCATGCCTCCCGCCTCTTTCCCCTCCGTGGCCTCGACGGCTCCCTGCCAGCGGCCGATCCGCAGGTGGTGGAGCTTGCCAGCCCCGCCCATCTCGCCACGCAGGAAGAGGTGCGCCGCCCCGTCGGCCGGCTGAAGGGGCGGCTGCACTCCTACTTCGCCCTCGCCGCGCCCGACCCCTGCCTGACGCTCGCCTCCGATGCCATGCGCGGCGCCGCCGAGGCCCTGCTCGCCGGGCGCCCGGAGGAGGAGCTGCCGATCGTCTGCGCCCATTCCCCCGTCCGCTCCGGCGGCCACAAGGGGCCGGGCAACTACGTCGACATCCCCGAGGGCCCCCTGGCCCTCCGCCACGCGGCGGAGCTCTACGTCTACCCCAACCGCATGGTGCTGACGGAGCTGACCGGCGCTCAGGTGCTGCGCTGGCTGGAGCGGTCGGCTTCCAGCTTCGCGCAGCTGCGGCTGGGGGAGGGGAACCAGCCTCTGCTGGAGGCGGACAGCCCGCCCTACCTCTTCGACGTGCTCGACGGCCTCACCTACGAGATCGACCCGACGCGTCCGGCCCTCAGCAGCGCCGCCGGCATGCTCCTCTCCCCCTCCGCCCGCCGGGTCAGCGACGTGCGGCTGGCGGACGGCACCCCCCTGACGGAGGAGATGCGCGTCGTGGTGGCCACCAATTCCTACCGGATCGGCGGCAGCGCCGGCTACGGCGTGGCCCGCGAGGGGCGCCTGCTGGCGGAGAGCCGGCAGGCCCTGCGTGACATCATCGCCGATCATGTCCGTCTCAGCTCCCCGGTGGAGGCGGTGGCCCGCCCCGTCTGGCGCTTCGCCCGCCTGAAGCGCACCAGCGCCGTGATGCCGAGCGCCCCCGCCGCCTCCGAGGTGCTGCGGGAGCCCGGCGCCCCCGAGCACATCCGCTCCCTCGGCCTGATCCGCGGCGGCTTCGGCCTCTACGAAGTGCGTTTCTAACCGCGCCCCGGCCTCAACCCTCCCGCGGCCCGCTCCCGTCGCGCCACGCCGCCACCTCCCTCTCTTTGGTCCAAAGAATCCCGGGGGGTCGCCATTGGTTCGAGCGACAATGGCGACGGGCTGGCCCCCGGTCCCTCCGTCTCCACCCGTCCCACCTCCGCCCCCCCGCTCCCCCGCCCCCACCGGGGGTCCGGGGGGCGTCCCCCGGCCCCGGCCGCCGCGCGTGATCCCGGACGGGCTTTGCGTCAGGCGGCAAAGGCATTATATGGCGGGCTTCTCCGATAGGATTGCCATGACCGAGCAGCCCAGAGCCCCGATCGCCGCCCCCGCCGGCGCCGCACCCGCCAGTTCCGGCCACGCGGCACCGATCACGCAGGACGTGCTGACCATCCCGCGCCGGGACACGGCGGAGGGGAAGCGCAACCTCGTGGGCATGACGCGTGACCAGATGCGCGCCGCCCTCATCGAGGCCGGCACGCCCGAGAAGCAGGCCAAGATGCGCCTGAACCAGCTCTGGCAATGGGTCTACCACTGGGGCGTGCGTGACTTCGAGGCGATGACCAACCTCGCCAAGCCCTACCGTGCGCTCCTCGCCGAGCATTTCGAGATCCGGCTGCCGGAGGTCGTCTCCCGCCAGGTCTCGGAGGATGGCACCCGCAAGTACCTCGTGCGCATCAACGGCGGCCATGAGGTGGAGACGGTCTACATCCCCGAGGAGGATCGCGGCACGCTCTGCATCTCTTCCCAGGTCGGCTGCACGCTCACCTGCTCCTTCTGCCATACGGGCACACAGAAGCTGGTGCGCAACCTCACCCCGGCGGAGATCGTCGGCCAGGTCATGCTGGCGCGCGACGACCTCGGCGAATGGCCCGAGCCCGGCGCGCCGAAGGACGAGACGCGGCTTCTGTCGAACATCGTGCTGATGGGCATGGGCGAGCCGCTCTACAACTTCGAGGCGGTGCGGGACGCGATGAAGATCGCGATGGACGGCGAGGGGCTCTCCCTCTCGCGCCGCCGCATCACGCTCTCCACCTCCGGCGTCGTGCCGGAGATCGCGCGCACGGCGGAAGAGATCGGGTGCCTGCTCGCCGTCAGCTTCCACGCCACCACCGACGAGGTGCGCGACAAGCTGGTGCCGATCAACAAGCGCTGGAACATCGAGACGCTGCTGGCGGCGCTGAAGGAATACCCCCGCCTGAGCAACTCCGAGCGCATCACCTTCGAATACGTCATGCTCGCCGGCGTCAACGACAGCGACGAGGATGCGCGCCGGCTGGTCAAGCTGATCGAGGGCATCCCGGCCAAGATCAACCTGATCCCCTTCAACGAATGGCCGGGCGCGCCCTACAAGCGCAGCTCGAACAACCGCATCCATGCCTTCGCCGACATCGTCCACAAGGCCGGCTATGCCAGCCCCATCCGCACCCCGCGGGGGGAGGATATCATGGCCGCCTGCGGACAGCTGAAATCGGCCACCGAGCGGGCGCGCAAGAGCCGGGCGGAGATCGCCCGCGAAAGCGGCACCCCCGCCTGAACGCCCGCTTGACGGCGCCGGCCGGCCGGGCGAGGGAAGCCATCAAGGGAGGGCCCCATGAAAATCAAGCTCAACAAGATCGACTTCGACATCGCCGCCGTGCCCGGCAAGCTGCGCACCGCCATCCTGCAGGATGAAAGCGCCGCCCCGGCCCTCGCCAGCGCCGTCTGGGAATGGAACGCCGAGACGGGCGAGTCCACCACGGCGCAGGGCATCGAGAAGGGCCGCATGCGGCTGCCGAATGGCCTGATCTTCTTCGTGCCGAAGAACGCCGAGGGCCCGCGGCCCGAGCGCAATGACGGCGCCACGAAGAAGATGGGCGAGCGCTTCGTCAGTGCCGTCGGCGCCAAGAGCCTCGGCGACGTGGCCGCGGCGCTCAACCGGGTGCTCGGCACCGGCGAGGTGAAGATCCCCGAGGAGACCTATGCGCCGCTCAAGGCCGGCGCCACCTTCCGCATCATCGCCCATCTCGACTTCGCGGTGCTGCAGATGCGTGCCGGCGATCGCAACCTCGCCGCGCATATCCTGCTGCCGGGGCAGGTCGTCTTCCGCCCGCTGATCGTGAACGTCACCGATCAGGCCGCGCATGACGCGGTGCTGGAGGAGCACCCGGGCCTCGACAAGAAGATCCAGGCCGCCGTCCTGCCGCCGCGCTCGAAGGCGGCGATGGACATGCGCCAGCTCGCCCTCGGCAGCCGCTTCAAGGAAGCGCAGACCTTCGCGGCGAGGCTGGAGAAGGAGGGCGCCGACGAGGAGCGCTTGCGCCTGCCGAAGATGGAGATGCAGCGTCTCGGTGCCGAGGCCAAGGTGCTCTCGCAGATCGCCGCCGGCGGCAAGCAGCCCGGTCGCCCCGTGGCGGCCAACGGCGCCGCCAACAGCTAAAGAGCGACCCTCACCCCCGGGCGAACGGAACCCGTGCGAACGGAAATCGCGCGATTTCCGTGCACGATTTCCGCGCGGAAATCGGGGCCCGGCGGGGAAGGGGGGCGCGCCGGAGCAGACGGCGCGCCCGGCCGATGGCTCAGGCCATCAGCGCTTCGGCTTCCTCGGGGGAGAGCGAGGCAGGGCGCTCGCAGGTGGTCGTCATCTCGACGAACTCGCCCGTCTCTCCCGACTTCAGGATCGAGGTCATCACGTCCACCGCGTGCACCGCCAGCTCCAGTGAGCACCGATGCGGGCGGCCCTCGGCGATGGCCGTCGCCATGTCGGCGAGGCCGGCGCAGCGGTAGTTGGCCTGCGTCGGCGCGTCCTTCGGCTGGTTGGCGATGCCGAACGGGTGGCCGCGCTCGGCGATCTCCGCCACGTCCGCGCCCCGCTCGCTCATCTCGACATGGCCGCCGAAGAAGTTCGGGTCCGGCACGTAGAGCGAGCCCTCTTCGCCGTAGAGCTCCATGTTGAAGTGGCGGTGCTTCCACACGTCCCAGCTGGCGCCGAGCGTGACGATGGCGCCGTTCTCGAACTCGAGGATGGCGTGGATATTCGTCGGCGTGTTCACCTTGAGCATCTCGCCCTCGCGCGGGCCGTTGGCGATCTTCCGCTCCGGGAAGGAGATGGAGGCCATGGCGCCCACGCGCTTCACCGGGCCGATGAGCTGGATGAGGTTGGTCACGTAGTAGGGCCCGAGGTCGAGCACGGGGCCGGCGCCGGGCTGGAAGAAGAAGTCCGGGTTGGGGTGCCAGTGCTCCATCCCGTGGTTCTGCACGTGGCAGGTGCCGCCGATGATCCGGCCGACCTTGCCCTCGTCGATCACCGCGCGGGCGAGCTGGTGGGCGCCGCCGAGGAAGGTATCGGGCGCCGAGCCGACGCGCAGGCCCTTCTCGTCGGCCAGCGCCTTCAGCGCCTTCGCCTCGTCCAGCGTCAGCACCAGCGGCTTTTCGCTATAGGCGTGCTTGCCCGCTTCGAGGATGCGGGTGGTGATCTCGTAGTGCACCGCCGGGATGGTCAGGTTCACGATGACGTCGATGTCATCGGCGGCGAGCAGATCCTCCACCGTCGAGGCGCGCACGGGGAACTCCTCGGCGCGGGCCTTGGCGGCGTCCATGTTGATGTCCGCGACGGCCTTCAGCTCCAGCGATTTGAAGAGCGGGGCGAGGCGCAGGTAGGCGTGGGAGATGTTGCCGCATCCGATGATGCCGACACCGAGCTTGGTGGTCATTGAACTGGTCCTTCAGAGGGTCTGGAACGTGGCGAGCGAGCGCGTCGCGAAGCGCTTGTCGTCCGCGGGGTTATCATGTTCGAGCACGAAATGGTCGATGCCCGCGGCCCGCACCTTGGGCAGCAGCGCGGCATAATCGACGGTGCCATGGCCGAGGTCGGCCCAGCCGCCCTCGTTCTCGTTCTCGCCCGCCGGGGCGATGTCCTTGACGTGCACGGCGGAGATGCGGCCCGGGAAGCGGGCGAGCACAATCTCCGGGTCGGCGCCGGCGCGGGCGACCCAGCCGAGGTCGAGCTCCAGCGTCAGCCCCTCGGCCTCGGCGATGCAGTCGAGCCCGGTGACACCGCCGCCGAGATCGACGAGCTCGAAGTCGTGGTTGTGCCAGCCGAAGGTGATCCCGGCGTCCATGAAGGGCTTGCCGGCGGCCGCGAGCCGCTGCCCGAAGGCGCGCCAGCCCTCGGCATCGGTCGGCCGGTCGTCCGGCATCAGGAAGGGCCCGTAGACGGCGCGCATCCCCAGCTCCTTCGCGAGGGCGACGAACTTCTCCGGATCGGATTCGAGGTCATCCACCGCGATATGGGCGGTGGTCATCTTCATGCCGGTCTCGGCGAGCGCGGCCTTTACGGCATCCACGTCGGAGAACAGGGCACCATAGCCCTCCACCTCGGTGAAGCCGGCATCGCGCAGCATGGCGAGCGTCTCGGGCAGGGGGCCGAAATTGCGGGAGCAGAAGAGCTGATAGGAGATGCCCAAGGTCAGGTCCGTTTCATGGTTGCAGAGTGAAGGTCGCGCAGCAGGAACTCCGGCTGCGCTTCGGGATCCGCCGGCGTGAAGCGCAGCGTGCTGGTCGTGCCGGGGCCGAGATGCACCGCGTTGCGGCTCCACCGCCCCGGCACGCTGGCCTCGGCCGTCAGGAAGAAGCTCATCGCCTCGACGCTCAGCGTCACCAGCCAGTCGACGCCCTCGCGGGCGATCTCGGCGGCGGGGCGGGCGTCGGGCAGGTCGTAGCTCTTCCAGGGCTTGGGCGCGAAGATGTCGCCGGCATGGGTGCCGTCGGAGCCTTCCCAGCCGAAGGTGAGCACCTCGCCCTCCTCCAGCGTGCCGGCGGGCAGGGAGATCAGCACCTCCGCCCGCAGCGCCAGCGTGGCGTGGCCCTGCCCGAGCTCTCGCGCCGTGCCGTCCATCGACGTGGCGTAGGCGGTGACGGTGAGGTCCACATCCTCCAGCCGGTCGCTGATGCCGACGATGTCGATGCTGCCGTCCTTGCGCGGCACCGCCGTCGCCAGCACCGGCGCGTAGAAGCTCTGCGCCATGTGGTGCATCAGCTTCCAGTCGCCGCCGTGATCCAGCGAGGACCATGAGCAGACCGGCCACGTATCGTTGAGCTGCCAGTAGAGCGTGCCCATGCAATGCGGCTTGAGGCTGCGCCAATGCGTGACCGCCGTCTTGATGGCGAGGCCCTGCTGGATCTGGCTCAGCCAGACGAAATCCTCGAAGTTCTCGGGCCAGCGGAAGTAGCGGAACATCGTCGCCGCGATGCGCTCGTTGCCGCCCACGTTCTTCTGGTGGCTCTCGAAGATCGGGTTCGAGATGTTCCAGTCCTCGGGCGCGGCGAAGCGCTTGATGGCGTTGAGCGAGGGGTAGGATTGAAAGCCGAACTCGCTGCAGAAGCGGGGGCTGACATCGCGGTAATGGTCGAACTCGCGGTTCTCGTGCCAGACGCTCCAGAAGTGCATGTCGCCGGCGCTGTCGTCATGCCACGCATCGCCGAAGTTCATCGGCCCCGGGGAAGGGGACGAGGGCCACCACGTCGCGCCGGGGGCCGTCTCGCTCAGCGCCGCCTCGATGGTGCGGTTCAGCCGGTCGTAGTTCACCAGATAGCGGTCGCGGTTGTCGCGGCTCTCGGGGAACCACGTCAGCGCGCCGATCAGCTCGTTGTCGCCGCACCAAAGGGCGACGCAGGCGTGGTGATGGAGCCGCCCCGCCTGCTCGCGCACCTCGGCATCGACGTTGGCGAGGAAGTCGGGCGTCGAGGGGTAGAGGTTGCAGGCGAACATGAAGTCCTGCCAGACCATCAGGCCGAGCTCGTCGCAGGCGTCGTAGAAGCTGTCCGGCTCGTAGCGGCCACCGCCCCAGACGCGGATCATGTTCATGTTGGCGTCCACCGCCGATTGCAGCAGATCGCGCGTGCCCGCTTCGGTGATGCGCCCGGCAAGGGCGTCGGCGGGGATCCAGTTGGCGCCGCGCGCGAAGACCGGCTCGCCGTTGACTTGCAGCATGAAGGAGGTGCCGGCGTCGTCGGCCTCCGTCACCAGCTCGATCTGGCGCAGGCCGATGCGGCGGCGGGCGAAGGCCTCTCCGCAGTGAACCTCGAGGTCATGCAGGTGCTGCTCGCCGAGGCCGGCGGGCCACCACAGGCGCGGGTTCTCGATATCGAAGATGGCGGTGATGCCGCCGCCCTCCACAGCGCCTTCCAGCTCCTGCCCGGCGAAGCTCAGGCGGCAGGTCTCCCCCTCCGCGCCGGCGATGTAGGCGGTGACGGTGAGGGTGACGAGGCCCTCGGAATGCTCCTGCTCCACCTCCAGCCGCTCGATGCGGGGGGCGTCAGCGGCGACGATCTCGGCCCGGCCGTAAAGGCCGAAGGGTGCGAGGGCGATGTTCCAGTCCCAGCCGAAGTCGCACTGCACCTTGCGCAGCATGTTCCCGTGCGGGATCGGCGAGTTGCCGGCGTGGTAGGGGATGTAGAAGGGCTGCGCGCCCTGCCGCGCGGCCCCGCCGGCGACGTTGGAATGGAAGGTGATCTCGATCTCGTGCTCGCCGGCGGCGAGGTGAGAGAGGTCGGCCCGCCACGTGCGGAAGGCATTGTCGGCGTCTAGCACGACCTCGCCGTCCACCCTGACGGTGGCCAGCGTGTCGAGGCTTTCCAGCACCAGCTCGGCCGGCCGGTCGCCCTCCAGCGTGAAGCTGCGGCGGGCGAGCCAGTCGCCCTCGCCGATCCAGCGCAGGTCGTATTCGTTGCGTCCCCAGTAGGGCTCCGCGATCTCGCCGGCGGCGGCGAGCGCCGAAATGGCGTCCCCGGGAACCAAGAAGGGGGCGGAGATGTCTCCGCCCGCCTCCTCCAGAACCCAGTCGCCGTGCAGATCGGCCAGAACCGGGCGGGTCGTCTCCGTCACAGCCGCTCCTCGGTGCTGGTGTCGAAGAGCGAGACGCGGGCCGGGTCGATCCCGATGTTGAGGATTTCGCCCTCTTCCACCGGCAGATGCCCGTCCATGCGGATGCGGAAGGGCTCGTCGTTCACCCGGCTCCAGATCAGCGTGTCGGAGCCCATGGGCTCCACCAGCTCGGCCTTCACCTGCATCGTGGCCGGCATGTTGGCCGCCAGCTCGCCGGTGACGATGTGCTCGGGCCGGATGCCGGCGATGGCCGGGCCGTCCTGCGCGCTGCCGGCGGCGAAGTCGTAGCCCTGCATCCGCATCGTGAACTCGCCGGCGCGGAAGGTGCCCCGCTCCAGCGTGCCCTCGATGAAGTTCATCGACGGCGAGCCGATGAAGTCGGCCACGTACTTGTTGACCGGCCGGTTGTAGATCACGTCGGGCGTGTCGAGCTGCATGATCAGCCCGCCCTTCATGATGGCGATGCGGTTGGCCAGCGTCATCGCCTCCACCTGATCGTGCGTCACGTAGATCATGGTGTTCTTCAGCTGATGGTGCAGGCGCTTGAGCTCCACCCGCAGGTCGGCGCGCAGCTTGGCGTCGAGGTTCGACAGCGGCTCGTCGAAGAGGAAGACATCGACGTCCCGCACCAGCGCCCGGCCGATGGCGACGCGCTGGCGCTGACCGCCCGAGAGGGCGCCCGGCTTGCGCTTGAGCAGCGGCTCGATCTGCAGGATCTCGGCCGCGCGGTCGACGCGGCGCTTGATCTCGTCCTTCGGCACGCGGGCGTTCTTCAGGCCGAAGGAGAGGTTCCCCTCGACCGTCATCTGCGGGTAGAGCGCGTAGGACTGGAACACCATGCCGATGCCGCGCTCGGACGGCTCCTTCCAGGTGACGTTCTGCCCCTTGATGAAGATCTGCCCGTCGGTCGGCTCGAGCAGGCCGGCGATGCAGTTGAGCAGAGTGGACTTGCCGCAGCCCGACGAGCCGAGGAGGACGAGGAATTCCCCGTCATGGATGTCGAGGTTGAGGTTCTGCAGCACCTTCACGGCGCCGAAGTGAAGATCGAGATCCTTGATCTGAACGGAGTGGTCGGTCATGTGGGTCAGCCTTTGACGGCGCCGGCCGCAATGCCGCGCACGAAGAGTTTTCCGGAGACGAAGTAGATCGCGAGCGGCACGAGGCCGGTCAGCAGGGTCGCCGCCATGTTGACGTTGTATTCCTTGGTGCCCTGCACCGAGTTGACGATGTTATTGAGCTGCACCGTCATCGGGTACTGCTCGGCCCGCGTGTAGACGACCCCGAAGAGGAAGTCGTTCCAGATGCCCGTCACCTGCAGGATGATGGCCACCACGAGGATCGGCAGGGACATCGGCAGCATGATCCGGAAGAGGATCTGCCAGAAGCCCGCCCCGTCGACGCGGGCGGCCTTGAACAGCTCCTCGGGGATCGAGGCGAAGTAGTTGCGGAACAGCAGCACGAGGATCGGCATCCCGAAGATCGAGTGCACGATCACGAGGCCCGAGAGCGACCCGAAGAGCTGCACGCGGCCCCGGCAGGAGCCCTCGGCGGAGGTGAAGAACCCGCAGGTGCCCTGCCAGATATCGGTGAGGAAAGTGCCGACATCGCGCAGGATGATGACCACCGGGTAGAGCATCACCTGGTAGGGGATGAAGGCGCCGACGAGCAGCAGGGTGAAGAACACCTCGGAGCCTTTGAACTTCCACTTCGACAGCGCGTAGCCCGAGACGCAGGCGATGGAGATCGACAGGATCACCGACGGGATGAGGATGCGCACCGAGTTCCAGAAGCCGCGGGAGAGGCCGTCGCAGTTCACGCCCGTGCAGGCCTCCGCCCAGGCCTTCACCCAGGGCTGGAACGTGATGTCCTTGGGAAGCGAGAACACGTTGCCGAGGCGGATCTCGGGCATCGTCTTCAGCGAGGTGACGATCATCACGTAGAGCGGTAGCAGGTAGTAGATCGCCACCACGATGAGCACGCCGTAGAGCATGATGTTGCGGCGCGAGAGGTTGCGCTTGGGCCGGGCCCCGCGCGGGCCGTCGAGCTGGCCGCGCACCGGGTCTTCCGCGGCCTTCATGGTGTTGAGGGTGCCGATGTCAGCCACGTTTCCGGCCTCCGAATTCGAGAAGCGCCCAGGGGACGAGAATGATGACGACCGAGAGCAGCATCATGGTCGAGGCGGCGAAGCCCTGGCCGAGGTTCTGCCCGCCGAACATCGACTGCATGACGTACTTGGCCGGCACCTCGGAGGAGATGCCCGGGCCGCCGGACGTCTGCGCGACGACGAGGTCGTAGAGCTTGATGATGCCCGAGGCGATGAGCACGATGGCGGTCACGAAGACGGGCCGCATCATGGGGATGATGATGCGCGTGTAGGTCTTCCACACCGGGATCCCGTCCACGCGGGAGGCTTTCCAGATATCGTCATCGATGCCGCGCAGGCCGGCGAGCATGATGCACATGATCAGGCCGGTCCCCTGCCAGAGGCCGGCGATGAGCAGGCCGAACATGACGATGTCGGGGTTGTTGAGCGGGTTGAAGGTGAAGCTCTCCCACCCCAGCGAGCGCACGACGCCCTGCACACCGTAGTCGGGGTTCAGGATCCACTGCCACACGAGGCCGGTGACGATGAAGCTCAGCGCGAAGGGGTAGAGGAAGATGGTGCGGAAGGCATCCTCGAAGCGGATCTTCCGGTCGAGCATCGCGGCGAGCACGAAGCCGATCACCAGCGTCAGCACCAGCGAGCAGATGCCGTAGAGGGCCAGGTTCTGGATCGAGATGATCCACTTGGTTGTGCCCCACAGCCGCTCGTACTGGTCGAGGCCCACCCAGTTCAGCCGGGGCAGAAGGCCCGAGGAGGTGAACGAGTAGACGACCGTCCAGATCGTGCCGCCCATGAACACGATGACCGCGGTCGCGATCATCGGGATCAGAGCGATCTTTGACGAGAGATTGCGGAAAAGCCGGAGCGGGCGCTTTTGCGGCGCTGAACGTTCCGGGGCGACTGTATCGGCGGACTCGGCGATCGCCATGGCTGCCTCCCTGACCTGAGCGATGGGTGAGTATTGCACGTATGAGGCCTTCTGACGAAATGGGCCCCACGTGGGGGCCCATCCGCTTCAGGCCGTGTGGCCGGATATCTTAGCTGGCCTGCTCGATGATCTGGGCATAGCGCTCCTGGGCATCTTCGGCCGTCATGGAGGGCGTGTTCCAGAACTCGGTCATCAGGTCGTTCAGCTGGTTCGTCGTGTCCGGCGAGAGCAGCTGGTTGCCCGACGGCATGGTGTCGCCGTTGGCCAGAAGGTCGAGGCCCTTCTGGGTGCAGTCGTTCACCGTGGTCAGGTCGACGTCGCCGCGGATGGGCAGCGAGCCCTTCACGGAGTTGAACGCCACCTGCACCTCGGGGGACAGCATGAGCGCAGCCATCTCCTTCTGGGCGGCTTCGATCTCCGGATCGCCGGTGACGGGGAAGTAGAAGGCGTCCCCACCGGTGTCGAGGATGGCGATCTCGCCGAGGCCCGGCAGGCAGGAGTAGTCTTCGCCAGCCGTCATGCCGGCCACGGCGAATTCGCCCTGCGCCCAGTCACCCATGATCTGCGCGGCGGCTTCGCCGGTGATCACGGCGTTGGTCGCCTGGTTCCAGTCCTGCACGTCGAGGCCTTCGGCCATCTCGCGAGCGTCGGCATAGGCCTGGAAGACCTGGCCGTAAGCTTCGCCGCGGACGACGGAGGCGTCCTTGTCGCGGTTGACCGCGAGCAGGTTGTCGAGGCCGGCCAGCGCCACGGCCATCACGCCGAAGGAGCCGTTCTGCTGCCAGGCCTGGCCACCCATGGCGAGCGGCACGATGCCGGCTTCGCGGAGGGCAGGGGCGTCTTCGACGAACTCGGTCCAGGTCTCGGGGACCTCGAGGCCGGCTTCTTCGAAGGCGGCGTTCGACAGCCACATCCACTGCCAGGAGTGGATGTTCACCGGGGCGCAGTAGACGCGGCCCTCATAGGTGCAGGCGTCGAGCAGCGACGGCGGGTTGACGATGTCTTCCCAGCCCTGCTCCTCGGCGACGTCGGTCAGGTCGAGGATCAGACCGGCTTCGATCAGCTCCTGGGCCTGCAGGCCGTGGTTGAACTGGAAGGCCGCCGGCGGGTCGCCACCGATGATGCGCGAGACCATCACGGGGCGAGCCACGTCGCCGCCGCCGGCGATGGCGCCGTCGATCCAGTTGTGCTCGGTGTTCTCGTTGACCGCGGTCGCGAATTCCTGAACGGCCGCGGCTTCGCCGCCGGACGTCCACCAGTGCATGACCTCGAGGTCCACGGCACCGGCGCTGGTTGCGCTAACGATAGCGGTCGCAGCCAGGAGCTTGGTGGTGAGTTTCACGATTTGTCCTCCCTGATCTAAATCGTTGTAGAAACCTCTATAACCTTTTAGTTTGACGAGGCAAGAAATATTCGTGCGCCGTTCACGCAGCCTGTGAAACTTAAATGCTGCGCCGCAGCGCCGATATGCCGCAGTGCAGGAGGCACTCGGCAGGGAGGATGAAGGCCACATGGCCGTAAGGAAAACACCCAGCGCCGGCGGGGGCGCGGACGGCCCGATTGTCCGGACCGATCGCAAGCCCACTTTGCGCACCATCGCCGATCTGTCGGGCCTCGCGGTGCCGACGGTCAGCCGGGCGCTGAACGACGCACCCGACATCGGCGCTGGCACGAAGCAGCTGGTGCGCCGAATCGCCGACGAGATCGGCTACATCCCCAACCGCGCCGGCGTGCGCCTGCGCACCGGGCGCACCAACGTGATCGCCCTCGTGCTCTCCACCGAGCAGGAGATCATGAACCACACGGCGCGGCTCATCACCTCCATCTCCGGCGCGCTGCAGGGCTCGCCCTTCCACCTCATCGTTTCGCCCTTCCTCGGCGAGCAGGACCTGATGAAGCCGATTCGCTACCTGGTGGAGACGCGCTCCGCCGACGCGCTGATCTTCAACATGATCGAGCCGGAGGACCGGCGCGTCGCTTACCTGATGGAGCGCGGCTTCCCCTTCGCCACCCATGGCCGCACCATCTGGTCCGACCGGCACGCCTACTGGGATTTCGACAACGACGCCTTCGCCCGCATCGCGGTGACGCGTCTGGCGGAGCGGGGGCGCCGGCACATGCTGCTGATCGCCCCGCCGCAGCACCAGAACTACGCCAAGCTCATGGTCGCCGGCGCCCGGGCGGAGGCTGCGGCCCGCGGCGGCACCATGCTCGTGGCCGACACGGTGACGTCCGACAGCGAATCGGCCCCCATCCGCGCCTTCGTCGCCCGTGCTTTGGCGGAGGAGCCCCGCATCGACGGCATCATCTGCGGCTCTCCGACGGCGGCGATGGCCTCCGTCGCGGCGCTGGAGGGGGCAGGGCGGCGCATGGCCCACGATATCGACGTGGTGGCGAAGGAGGCGATTCCCTTCCTCACGCTTTTCCGCGATTCCATGCTGGTCATCGACGAGGATGTCCGCGCCGCCGGCGAGTTTCTCGCCCGCGCGGCAATGAAAGCTGTCCGCGAACCGGACGCACCGCCCATGCAGGGGCTTGAAATACCGACCGGGGAATCGTTCACCTCGGCCTGAAAGGGAGAGAGACCTATGGCATCACAGATCAAGGGGCCGGCATTGTTCCTGGCCCAGTTCGCGGGGGACGAAGCCCCCTTCAACACGCTGGAGGGCATCGCCGGCTGGGCCGCGGGCCTCGGCTACAAGGGCGTGCAGATCCCCACGTTCGACGCCCGCCTGTTCGATCTGAACAAGGCCGCCGAGAGCCAGGATTACTGCGACGAGGTCGCCGGCATCTGCGCCGACGCCGGCGTGGAGATCACCGAGCTCTCCACCCACCTTCAGGGCCAGCTCATCGCCGTGAACCCGGCCTATGACGAGGTCTTCGACGCCTTCGCCCCCAAGGAGGTGCACGGCAACCCGAAGGCCCGGCAGGAATGGGCCGTCGATCAGGTGAAGAAGGCCGCCGTCGCCTCCGAGCGATTCGGCCTCAAGCACACGGTCAGCTTCACCGGCTCGCTCGCCTTCCCCTACCTCTACCCGTGGCCGCAGCGCCCCGAGGGCCTCGTCGACGAGGCCTTCGCCGAGCTCGCCCGCCGCTGGGTGCCGATCATGGATCACTACGCCGACCACGGGCAGGACATCGGCTTCGAGATCCACCCCGGGGAAGACGTCTTCGACGGCGCGACCTGGGAGATGTTCCTCGAGGCCTGCGGCGGCCACGTCGCGGCGATGATCAACTACGATCCCTCGCACTTCGTGCTACAGCAGCTCGATTACCTCGCCTTCATCGATCTCTACCATGACCGGATCAACGCCTTCCACGTGAAGGATGCCGAGTTCAATCCCGACGGCCGGCAGGGTGTCTATTCCGGCTATCAGCCCTGGCTGAACCGCGCCGGCCGCTTCCGGTCGCTCGGCGACGGGCAGGTCGATTTCGCGGCGATCTTCTCCAAGCTCACCGGCTACGGCTACGATTCGTGGGCCGTGCTGGAGTGGGAATGCTGCATCAAATCGCCTGAGCAAGGCGCGGCCGAGGGCGCGCCCTTCATCGCCAGCCACCTGATCGACCGGGCCGAGAAGGCCTTCGACGATTTCGCCGGCGGCGAGCGGGACGAGGCGCAGATCAAGAGGATGCTGGGGCTATGACGAAGCTGAAACTGGGCATGGTCGGCGGCGGGCAGGGGGCCTTCATCGGCGCCGTCCACCGCATCGCGAGCCGCATCGACGACCGGTGGGAGCTGGTCGCGGGTGCGCTGTCCTCCAACCCCGAGCGGGCGGCGGCCAGCGCCGCCGAGCTGGGGATCGCCGAGGATCGCAGTTACGGCTCCTTCGAGGAGATGGCTCAGGCCGAGGCGGCGCGCGAGGACGGCATCGACGCGGTGGCGATCGTGACGCCGAACCACGTCCACGCCGGGCCGGCGGTCGCCTTCCTCGAGGCCGGCATCAACGTCATCTGCGACAAGCCGCTGGCGGCGACGCCGGAGGATGGGGAGCGCATCGCCGCCGCCGTGGCCGCGAGCAAGGCGAAGTTCATCCTGACGCACAACTACACCGGCTACCCCCTGATCCGTCAGGCGCGGGAGATGGTGGCGCGCGGCGATCTCGGCGAGCTGCGCATCGTGCAGGCCGAATACGCGCAGGACTGGCTGACCGAGGCGCCCGAGCCGGGCAACAAGCAGGCCGACTGGCGCACCGACCCGGCCCGCGCCGGCGGCGGCGGCATCGGCGACATCGGCACGCATGCCTACAACCTGCTCGGCTTCGTCTCCGGCCTGAAGACCTCCGCCCTCGCGGCGGATCTCGCCAGCTTCGTGCCCGGGCGGAAGGTCGACGACAACGCCCACATCCTGCTCCGCTTCGAGGGCGGGGCGAAGGGGATGGTCTGGGTGAGCCAGGTCGCCCCCGGTTGCGAGAACGGCCTGCGCCTACGCCTCTACGGCGACAAGGGCGGGATCGAGTGGCACCAGGAGAACCCCAACGTCATGCGCTACACGCCCTTCGGCGAGCCGACCCGGCTGCTGACGCGCGGCGGCGCCGGTCTCGGCGGCGGGGCGGGGACGGATACCCGCATCCCCCCGGGCCACCCCGAGGGCTACCTCGAGGGCTTCGCCAACCTCTACCGCGACGCGGCCGACCTGATCGCGGGGGAGAACGACGGCGCCCTCCTGCCGGGGATCGAGGCGGGTCTGGAGGGGATGTGGTTCATCTCCGCCTGCCAGGAGAGCTCCGGCAAGGACGGCGCCTGGGTGAAGAAGTAAGGCCGCGCCCCGCCGGCGAATGGCGGGGCGGCCCTTGCCGGTCGCCGGAGGAATCCGGCGGCCGGTGCGTGCCAAGGGCGCAGGGCGTGGCGCATGTCGTGAGGGTGAAGGTGGGTTGAAAACCCACCCTACGAAGGCGGTGTCCCTCTCTCGGCGGGTGCCGGTAATTTGCGGTTCCGGTGCCCCTTCTTCCCGCCGAAGAGCCCCCGCTCCGAGCCTTTCCCCCGCCCGGTACGCGCCAAAGGCGCAGGGCGAGCGCCTGCCCGTCCCGACGGGCTGGCGCTCTGGTGAAGCTTGGTGCCCCGCTCAGGTCGGGGAGGGGGTTGGCCGGCATAAAGCGCTTTAGCGGCGATGTCGGAGCGCCACCCCACGGGCAGGCGCCCGCCCTGCGCCTGCGGGCGTGGCGCATGTCGTGAGGGTGAAGGTGGGTTAAAAGCCCACCCTACGGATAGGCGGCGGCCGGTTCGCCAAGTTCCGGCAACCCCGCCCCCCTCACCCCTCCGGAGGAGCGCCCGCGCTCTGGCCGGTGCCGGTGTCGCGGCCGGGGATGATGTCGCGGCGCTTGCCGAAGTTCTCCCAGCTCTCCATGGCCTCCAGCGCCTCCTCCGCCGTCTCCACGTAGCGGAAGAGGGAGAGGTCGGCGCGGCTGATCGTGCCGGCGTCGGCGAGGGCGTCCCAGTTGATCACCCGGTCCCAGAAATCGCGGCCGAAGAGCAGCACGGGGACCTGCCCCATCCGCCCCGTCTGGATCAGCGTCAGCGCCTCGAAGAGCTCGTCCATCGTGCCGAAGCCGCCGGGGAAGATGCAGACGGCGCGGGCGCGCATCAGGAAGTGCATCTTGCGGATCGCGAAGTAGTGGAAGTTGAAGCACAGCTCCGGCGTGACGTATTCGTTCGGCGCCTGCTCGTGGGGCAGCACGATGTTGAGCCCGATGCTCCGCCCGCCCGCCTCCCTGGCGCCGCGGTTGCCGGCCTCCATCACGCCCGGCCCGCCGCCCGTGCAGATCACGTCCTCCCGCCCGCCGGAGCGCTCCAGCGACCGCTCGGTGACGATGCGGGCGAAGCGGCGCGCCTCCTCGTATTGCTCGGTCAGCTCGGCCAGCGCCTCGGTCTTCGCCTCGGCCCGGCGGGAGGGCGGCAGGATGCGGGCGCCGCCGAAGAGGACGATGGTGCTCTCCACCTCCGCCTCGTCCAGCGCCATCTGCGGCTTCAGCAGCTCCAGCTGGAAGCGGACGGGGCGCAGCTCCTCCCGCGTGAGGAAATCGTCATCCGCGAAGGCGAGCCGGTAGGTCGGCGAGCGCGTCTGCTCGGTATCCGGCACGCCGGCGGCTGTCGTGCGGTCCTCGCCGCTGCGGCGAAGCGGGTGCTGGCGGTGCGGCTGGGTCATGGCGGCTCCTTCGTGAAGCCCTCTTGATGGCAGGCTCCGCGGGCGGCGTCCATCCGCCCGCGGAGCCCCCTCTCAGCTCTGCGAGGCGAGGAAGCCCGGGCAGTCGCGCCGCGCATCCGTCAGGCCGACATAGGAGCCGTTGATGATCAGGTGCCACGTCGGCAGGTAGCCCGGCGCCTGTGCCCGCACGTAGGAGCAGCCGGTGCGCGGGTCCGTCCAGGTGCGCTCGGTGTAGCTGGAGGGCGGGCCGGCCGTCGGGCTGGGGCCGGGCGCGACGCGCAAGGTGGCCTGCTGCGCGGCGGCGGGCGCGGCGAGGGCGACGAGGCTGAGGGCGGCGGCGGCAAGAATGCGGGTCATCTCTTCTCTCTCCACTCTGGGGCGACGGGGCCTCTGTGGCCCCATCCTTCGGTATTGCGGGGCCTCTGTGGCCCGATCGTTCGGTACTGCGGGGCCTGTTATCGCCCCGGCCTGCGTCAAAGCGCGGCCGGAAGCGCGGCCAGATTGCGGCGGATACCGCCGATTTCCCGGCACCGCTTCACCCTTTGGCAACCTCGCGCGATTGCGCCGCCCCGGCCCATGGGGCAAAAGCCGGGGCGACGCCAGCCGAGGGAGCCCGATATGTCCAACGCCCAGCTCGAAGCCGCCATCGAGAGCGCCTGGGAGGCGCGTGCCGAGATCACGCCCGCCACCTCCGGAGAGACCCGCGAGGCCATCGAGGATACGCTGAACGCGCTCGATTCCGGCCAGCTCCGCGTCGCCGAGCGTGGCGAGGACGGCACCTGGCACGTCAACCAGTGGGCCAAGAAGGCCGTGCTCCTCGGTTTTCGCATCAAGGACATGGAGCCGCAATCGGGCGGCCCGCAGGGCTCCGGCTGGTGGGACAAGGTCGACAGCAAGTTCCTCGGCTGGGGGGAGAACCAGTGGCGCGCTGCCGGCTTCCGCGCCGTGCCGAACGCCGTCGTCCGCAAGAGCGCCTACATCGCCCCCGGCGTGGTGCTCATGCCCTCCTTCGTGAACCTGGGAGCTTACGTCGGCGAGGGCACGATGGTGGATACCTGGGCCACCGTCGGCTCCTGCGCGCAGATCGGCAAGGGCGTGCACCTCTCCGGCGGCGTCGGCATCGGCGGCGTGCTGGAGCCGATGCAGGCCGGCCCCACGATCATCGAGGATAACTGCTTCATCGGCGCCCGCTCCGAGGTCGTCGAGGGCGTCATCGTCCGCGAGGGCTCCGTCCTCGGCATGGGTGTCTTCCTCGGCCAGTCGACCAAGATCGTCGACCGGGCGACGGGCGCCGTCACCTATGGCGAGGTGCCGCCCTATTCCGTCGTCGTCTCCGGCTCCATGCCGTCGACCGGCGGTGTGAACCTCTACTGCGCCGTCATCGTCAAGCGGGTGGACGAGCGCACGCGCGGCAAGGTCGGCATCAACGAGCTCCTGCGCGACTGATGCCCGGGCCGGAGGAAGCCCAGTACGCCACGCCGGCCAACCTGACGGCCCGGGGCGATCTGCACGCCCGCTACGCCAGCGAGGACTGGTTCGGCTTCGTCCATGACAAGATCGGTCTGACCTCCGGCGAGACCGTGCTCGACATCGGCTGCGGCGCCGGCTGGATATGGGAGAGGGAGGGGCTGCCCGAGATCGCACTCACCCTCGCCGACCGCTCGCCCGCCATGGTCGAGGCAGCGCTG
The DNA here is from genome assembly GCF_012070395.1 of Pseudoroseicyclus tamaricis. Taxonomy (GTDB): domain Bacteria; phylum Pseudomonadota; class Alphaproteobacteria; order Rhodobacterales; family Rhodobacteraceae; genus Pseudoroseicyclus_A; species Pseudoroseicyclus_A tamaricis. Next base: position 316,077 of record NZ_JAAFYS010000001.1, read on the forward strand.
GGCCGGGCGAAGGTCGCGGATACCCACGGCGAGGTGGCCGACGCCGCCTCGCTCGGCTTCGCCGCCGGCCAGTTCGACGTCATCCTCGCGCTGCACATGGCCTATCACCTCGAGAATCCCGCCGAGGCGCTGGCGCAGATGGCGCCGCTCCTCAAGGAGGGCGGGCGGCTCGTCCTCTCCGTAAACGGCACCGGCAACCTCGGCCCCTTGTGGAACATCGCGGCCGAGTGCCTCGGCATCGCGCCGGTCGATCCCTCCGTGGTCCTCTTCTCCGACCTCGCGGCGGAGGCGGCCCTAGCCGCGACCTTCCGCGAGATCGAGCGCCACGACTTCGTCGACCTCTACCGGGTGGCGGAGGCGGAGCCGCTCGTCGCCTACCTCGCCTCGCTGCCGCCGGCGGCGGAGGGCGGCGCCGCCGCGCTCCCTGCCATCCGCACCTCGGTGGAGGACGCGCTGGCGCGGGGCCCGCTGGAGCTGCCCCGCCGGAGCGCCGTTCTCGTGGCGCGGGCACCGAAACAGCCGTGACCCGATCCTGACCTCCGAGCCCCCCGAAGGGAGATCCCCATGCGCGACGCCCAAGACTGCCTGATCGTCATCGACGTGCAGAACGATTTCTGCCCCGGCGGCGCCCTCGCCGTGACCGGCGGGGACGAGATCGTCCCCGGCATCAACGCCCTGATGGAGGAGTTTCCCGCCGTCGTCCTGACGCAGGACTGGCACCCCGCCGGCCACTCCTCCTTCGCCTCGCAGCACCCGGGCGCCGCGCCGATGTCCCTGACCGAGATGCCCTATGGCCCGCAGGTGCTCTGGCCCGACCATTGCGTGCAGGGCACCCCCGGCTCGGCCTTTCATGAGGGGCTGCGGACGGATGGCGACCTGATCATCCGCAAGGGCTTCCGCCCCGCGATCGACAGCTACTCAGCCTTCTTCGAGAACGACCACGCCACGCCGACGGGGCTGGAAGGCTACCTGCGCTCGCGCGGCCTGACCCGCCTGACGCTGGTCGGCCTCGCCACGGATTTCTGCGTCAACTACTCGGCGGTGGACGCCGCCCGCCTCGGCTTCGACGTCACCGTGCGCATGGATCTCTGCCGCGCCATTGACCTCGAAGGCTCGCTTGCGGCGGCGGAGGCGGGCATGCGCGAGGCGGGCGTGACGCTCGCGTAGGGTGCGTGCTCGCACGCACCACTCGGGCACAGGTGCGTGCAAGCACGCACCCTACGGGACGATCACCAGCTTGCCGGAGATCTCTCCCGCGCCCATCCGCGTCAGCGCGCCGATGCTCTCCTCCAGCGGCGCCACCTCGCCGATGAGCGGCCGCAGCTCCCCGGCCTCGGCGCGTCGCAGCAGCTCCGGCAGATGCGTCGGCCCCATCCTGGCGATCATCAGGCCGGCGCGCCGCCCCTGCCTGTCCGCCCCCCGCGCCATTCCGGCGACGGCCGACCAGAAGGCGCCCATCTCGCCGCCCACCATCCGGTAGGCACCGCCGGGCGTCAGCGCCCGCCGCACGGCGCCCATGCGCCGGCTCCCGAAGAGATCGAGGATCAGATCATAGCGCCGCCCCTCGGCCGCGAAGTCCACCTCCCGGTAATCCAGCACCCGCTGCACCCCGAGCGACCGCAGTGCCTCGGCCTTCCCCGCATTGTCCACCGCCGTCACCTCGGCTCCCGCCGCCAGCGCCAGCTGCACCGCCAGCGGGCCGGAGCCGCCGCCGGCGCCGTTGATCAGCACGGCATCCCCGGCGCCGACCCCCGCCATCCCGTCCAGCGCGATGGCGCCCGACTGGGGCAGCGCGGCGGCGGTGACGTCGCTCACCCCCTCGGGCACCGGGCGCCACAGCTCCGCCGGCGCCGCGCAATACTCGGCGAAGCCGCCCCAGTACTCGAACGTGTCCGCCACCACCCGCATCCCGGGCGCAAAACCCTCCACGCCCGCGCCCACCGCCTCCACCACGCCGACGACATCGGAGCCCGGCACCCGCACGCCGGAGCTGAAGAGCCGTGGCATCCGCGCGTAGGCTGGCCGCCCCGTCAGCCGCTCCCAGTCGGAGGCATTCGCCCCGCAGGCCGTGACTTTCACGACGATTGCCCCAGCTTTGGCCTCGGGCCGGGGCATGTCCCTCAGATCCAGAGCCTCCGGCCCGCCATATCTGGTTTGAACGAGTGCGCGCATGGGTCACCCTCGCGCGACAGGAGGCGAGGCGTCATGGGGAAAATCACCGTCAACGACACCATGCAGCAGGGCTACACCTACGAGACGACAGCCCGCATCGGCGACGTCCACTCGGAGGATTTCGATCCGTGGTGCCCCCCGGCGAAGATGCTGGAGATGGGCGTCTTCGAGGGCAAGTACCTCAACGACTGCCGGGACGAGTTCCCCAAGACGTGGTTCGAGGGCGCCAAGCTGGCCGATGGCAAGGCGGACGCCGAGCTCAACTACTTCGGCATCAAGTCCCGCCAGCCCCTCTCGGTCTGGAAAGAGAAGGGCTGGATCATCGGGCCCGACCCGCGCGGCTGGTTCCAGTGGTACTGCCGCTACTGGATGGGCCGCCGGCTGGAGGGGGTGGACGACAAGCAGAAGTCCCGCTGGCGCAACTTCCGCCGCCATGCCGGCCAGGTGAAGAAGGCCTGCGATCCCGGCGACGTCTACTGCCGCCCCAAGCAGCGCCAGGCGCTCCTCCAATGGGCGCATGACCCCCTGATCTGATGGACAACCACGGCTCGGCCTGCATGATGCGCGGGCCCGAGCCGGAGGACCCCATGGTCGACATCGCCACGCGCGTCTGGAACCACAAGTGGAAGATCGACCCGATCGTCCGCTCCCTGATCGATACCGATTTCTACAAGCTCTTGATGTGCCAGTCCGTCCGCCGCTACCGGCCCGACGTGCAGGTGACGTTCTCCCTCATCAACCGCACCAAGAGCATCCGCCTCGCCGAGCTGATCGACGAGGGCGAGCTGCGCGAACAGCTCGACCACATCCGCTCTCTCTCCCTCACCCGGGGCGAGAGCACGTGGATGCGGGGCAACACCTTCTACGGCAAGCGGCAGATGTTCACGCCCGACTTCATGGACTGGTTCGAGAACCTGCGCCTGCCGCCCTACCACCTCGAGGTCCGCGACGGCCAGTACGAGCTGACGTTCGAGGGCTCCTGGCCCGAGGTCATGCTGTGGGAGATCCCCGCCCTCGCCGTCCTCATGGAGCTTCGCGGCCGCGCCGTCCTCGACACCATGGGCCGCTTCGAGATCCAGGTCCTCTATGCCCGCGCCATGACGCGCCTCTGGGAGAAGATCGAGCGCCTGCGCCCGCATGACGGCCTGAAGATCGCCGATTTCGGCACCCGCCGCCGCCATTCCTTCCTCTGGCAGGACTGGTGCGTGCAGGCGATGCAGGAGGGGCTGGGGAGCAGCTTCACCGGCACCTCCAACTGCCTCATCGCCAAGAACCGCGATCTCGAGGCCATCGGCACCAACGCCCACGAGCTGCCCATGGTCTACTCCGCCCTCGCCGAGAGCGACGAGGCCCTCGCCCGCGCGCCCTATGACGTCCTCTCCGACTGGCATGAGGAGCATGACGGCAACCTGCACATCATCCTGCCCGACACCTACGGCACCCCCGGCTTCCTCGACCGCGCCCCCGACTGGCTGGCCGGCTGGACGGGCATGCGCATCGACAGCGGCGACCCGGCGGAGGGCGCCGAGCGCGCGATCCGCTGGTGGCAGAGCCGGGGGGAGGACCCGACGGAGAAGCTGGTGATCTTCTCCGACGGGCTCGACGCGGGCAAGATCATCGACCTCTACCAGCGCTTCCAGGGCCGGGTGCGGGTGAGCTTCGGCTGGGGCACGATGCTGACGAACGACTTCGGCGGGTTGACGGAGGGGAATTCTCTGGCCCCGTTCTCGCTCGTCTGCAAGGCTGTGGAGGCGAACGGCCGCCCCACCGTGAAGCTGAGCGACAACCCCCGGAAGGCCATGGGGCCGGACGCGGAGATCGCCCGGTACAAGCGGGTGTTCGGGGTGGGGGAGCAGGAGGAGATGGAGGTGGTGGTTTAGGGGGTGTCGTCCAAATAGTGGATGCTCTCTTTTATAGCGTGTAGCTCCTGCGCAGTAGAGCTTATCTGGCTAGCGCCCAACCTGGGTGCGGACATTCCGCCATACCAATCTTCAATTTCACCACGCGAGGTTTGCCTCCGTTCCTTTTCAAAGAGATCCCGGAATCTTCTCGGTGAAATTCCATAAAAATGTTCGACCGTCACTAAAGAAGGGTTCTGCCCTTCGGGGCCAATAATGTTTTTAAAGAGTGCTTCTGCTTTGCTCTTGGGGTAGGGCTCGATAAACACAATTCTTGCGATTCCAGAGGAAACAATGTGTTTAGCGCAATTGTGGCAGGGGTAAGTTGTGACATATATTGTTCCCCCCTTTAACGCACGACCTAATCTCGCGGCATCACAGATAGCGTTCATTTCCGCATGAACCATCCTTCCGTATTCAGTGACGCCGCCGATGAGAGAATCTAAGATCTTGTCCTTCCGGCTTTCGTCGGACAAGATATCTTCAGAAGTCATTTCTGAACGAAGCAGGTCCTGTTCCTCGAGGGAATGCAGGAAGCTGAATATTATGTTGTTTATCTCCTGTTTATTTGCTTCGCCGCCCAAATCTACATCGCGCAGTTTGCCCGAATCCTCTTGGCTATAGATACCTCCACCAGGTTTTGGAACCTCATTACATCCCGTAGATATGAGGTCTCCTTCAGGGGAGAATACCCCAGCGCCAACTTGTCTAGACAGGTCTAAAGATCTAAGGGAGGCAGCCTTGGCCACGTATTGACCATATTCGTCGCGAGTGGGGCCAATTGAGTTTTTTCCAAACAGAACATCTATGAAGCGATCGCTGGAAGTCTGTAGTGCCTCTGCAGATCGACCGTCTAGAAAGACGTCGCCCAACTGAAAGACTTTTGATATTTGTTGCCCGACTTTGTCGGCATCCTTTTCATCTTGATCCATTTGGATCAGCTTCTTCGCATGTCTTTCGCAGTCCTCATTCGTCCAGCCATCTTTCTCGCCGCGGAGGCGCGCGATTAGTCTCTCTAATCTCTGGTTAACAGGGGTTGCGACGCTAACCTGGATAAACCTCCGGCCAAACGCTCTAGTCAGAAGTTCAATTTCCTCCTTGCGTTTAAGCTGGTTTATAATGAAAGCGTGTTGCGCACGCGGTATGCTCTCTTGCTTTCCAACATCGGATTCGACCGTCGCTCCGCTCAATTTTCCACGAAGAGAGCGAATTTTTTGAATGGCCTCCCCGGCTAAAACAGAATTTATCCCGTAGGATGATCTTACCAAGTTTCCCCTGTAAATCTTGTTCTCTAACTCGGAATCCCCTCTGTCGAGCGAGCAAATGCCCCGAGCAAGTAGCAGCTCATTTAATGAGCCGCTTATCGAAATCGAGCTGGATCGATATCCAACCCGTCTTAGCGACACATCCAATGCAGCTTCGGCTTCTTTAATTGGGCAGCCTATCGGGCCGACCATGCCAAATATTAGCTCAAATTGTTCTGACATATCTACTTGAATCTCCAGGATTGTAACTCGGTCACAAATCACATCGACTAGTCAAGTCTGAACTTGTGTCTGCTTCATTATTGAAGCAAAGTGCTCATAGGGAGGAGTGCCTATGTTTGAGGAAAATCCAATGTTCCCAGCGTCTTCGGAGGCAGACTTAAGCCTACTTGTGGAGCCGGCCCGAAACTTGAAGCTCGAACGTAAGAAGCTTGACGAGCTGATCGGCGCTCAGTCAGAGGCTGCCCAAGAATACCTCAGCGGCAAGTTTGTTATGCGCTGAGCCTCTTTCATCCTCACAACGGCCCGCCTTCGCGGGCCTTTTTTTTACAAGCTGTTGCCCTTGCAGTCATAAGCGCTCGCCCCCACCCCCTCACCAAACCGTCACTTCCCCCCATCCCCCCCACCGCCTAGCCTCCCCGGCATGCCCAGCCTCTCCCGCCGCACGGCGCTCGCCCTCTTCGCCGCCGCGCCCCTCGCGGCGCGCGCCCAGTCCGGCCCCGGCGTCGGCGGCCTCCCGGCCCTCCTCGCGGAGTTCCCACAGGCCCATGCCATCGCCATCGCCCAGTCCGGCGAGCTCACGCTGAACGAAGCCGTCCGGGGCCCCGCCATCGACCGCCCCGTCAACGTCAAGTCCGTCTCCAAGAGCCTCGTCGCCGCGATCCTCGGCGCCACCATCGCCGAGGGCACCGTCTCTCTCGAGAGCACCCTCTCCGAGGTCGCCCCCGCCCTCATCCCCGCCGGCGCCGACCCGCGCGTCGCGCAGCTCACGCTGCGCGATCTTGTCACGCTCCGCGCCGGGCTGGAGCGGACGAGCGGGGGGAATTACGGCGGCTGGGTCGCCAGCTCCAACTGGGTGGCCAACCAGCTCTCCCGCCCCTTCGTGGCCGAGCCGGGCGGGCGGATGCTCTATTCCACCGGCTCCGTCCACGTCCTCGGCGCCGCCCTCGCCGAGGCGACGGGCGAGAGCCTCCTCGCTCTCGCGCGCCGCCACCTCGGCACCCCGCTCGGCATCGAGATTCCGGCCTGGACGAGGGACCCGCAGGGCTACTACCTCGGCGGCAACGAAATGGCGCTGACCCCGGCCGCGATGGTCCGCGTCGGCGAGCTCTACCGCCTCGGCGGCGTGTGGGAGGGCACCCGCGTCCTCGCGGAGGGCTACGCGGAAGAGAGCTTCGATCCCGTCACCCGCTCCCCCTATTCCGGCCTCGGCTACGGCCTCGGCTGGTTCACCGGGCGGATGGCGGGGAAGGCCTTCGGCCTCGCGCGGGGCTACGGCGGCCAGCTGATCCTCGTCATGCCGGAGGCGGAGCTGACGGTGGCCATCACCTCCGACCCGACGCTCCCGGCACGGAGCGGCGGCTACTTCGGCGAGCTGATGGATTTCCTCGCCGGCCCGGTCATGGAGGCGACCGGCGCCGCCTAGGGGGCCCGCCCCTCTAGGGATCGCTCCGCAGCTTCTTCACCTCGCTGCGCGCCTTCTTGTCGTCCAGCCGCCGGCGCTTCTGGCTGAGCGGCACGCGCGTCTTCACCCGGCGCTTGGGCGGCACCGTGGCGCGGCGGACAAGCTCCACCAGCCGCTCGCGGGCGATGTCGCGGTTGCGGGCCTGGCTGCGCTCCTCGCTCACCTGGATGAGGAGGGCGCCCTCCTTCGTCCACCGCCGGCCGGCGAGCTTGCGCAGGCGGCGCTTCACCGGATCGGGCAGGGAGGGGGAGCGCTCGGCCTCGAAGCGCAGCTCCACCGCGGTGGAGACCTTGTTGACGTTCTGCCCGCCCGGGCCGCCCGAGCGGATGAACTGCTCGGTCATCTCCCAATCCTGCAGCTCGATCTGGTCGTTGATCCGCAGTCCCATCCGGCCCTCTTCTGCCGCAAAATCCGGTGCACGCCCTGTGTACGCCGGGTGCACGCCCGGTGCACACCCGCTTCGGGCTGATCGCTCACGAAAAGGGCCGCTCCGGCGATGGAGCGGCCCTCTCGAAAGTACAGGAGGTGGGGTCGGTTAGACGCATCCACCTTGGATCTGCGCAGCCAAGGGCTGCCTCAGGTGCGCGTCTCCAAAGCTGTCCCGACTCCTTGCTCCAATCTCTTTCTCGACACTGGATCACCTCCTTTCAATGGGTTTCGCCTGACACCCAGACTTGCAGGCGGGAGATGAATGTCAAATGAAAATCAGGCCCCCGGCGTCACATCCATCCGCCGCCGCAGCATTTGACCCACGATGAGGCGGAAGGGGATCAGCGCCACCAGCGCGATGCCCAGCTTCACGCCCCAGTCGGCCACCGCCAGCGACACCCAGAGCGGCACCACGGGCCCCGCCCCGAGGAACGGCACCGCCTCGCGCGCCCAGCCCGTCGCGGCATCGGCGCCGGCCCCGAAGGAGAGGAACCCGGCGAAGGCGACGGTGAAGAAGATCGCCGTGTCGAGCGTCGAGGAGGCGAGGGTGGAGACGAGCGGCGCTCGCCACCAGCGCCCGACCCGCAGCCGGTTGAAGACGGTGATGTCGAGGAGCTGGGCGGCAAGGAAGGCCGCGCCAGAGGCGACGGCGACGCGCAGCACGACGGCGGGCCCGAACTCCAGCTGGATCTGCGTGCCGATCAGCGAGCAGACGATGCCGGTGGCGAAGCCGATGAGCACCACCCGCCGCGCGGCGGAGGGGCCGTAAAGGCGGTTGGTGATGTCCGTCACGAGGAAGGCGAAGGGATAGGTGAAGGCGCCCCAGGTGAGGAAGCCGTCCCAGAGCAGGAACTGCACGAGGATGTTGGAGGCCACCACGAGAGTGGCCATGGCGATGATCGCCGGGAGAAGTCGCATGTTGTTCATCCGTTTTGGCAAGGTCGCGGAGACTTGGCCGCCCCTCGGGCGGCGGCGCCTCCTAGACCCGCCGGGCGGCGGCGTCAATCAGGGGGCGGCGTCAGCCCGCCAGCCGGTACTCGACGATCTCGCTGCGCAGGAGGGCCAGCTCGTTGTCGTCCGACACCATGGTCAGCCGCAGGTCGCCGTCGCGGCCCCGCCAGACGGCGATGCCCTCGAGGTTGCCATGCGTGCCGGCGGCGGTGCGCAGGAGCGTTGTCTCGCCCGAGCCGTCGGGCCCGAAGCGGCGGACGCGGGAGCGGAAGGCGAAGCCGGTGAAGTCCCGCTCCAACAGGTAGAAGTTCCCGTCGGGCCCGAAATCGGCGCCGACCGGCACGAAGGAGCCGCGCCGGGGGACGGTGAAGGCCGCACCCCAGGCGCCGTCCTCCAGCCGCAGCAGTGTCCAGTCGTCGGTCCCGTCGCCATTGCGCTCCGGCAGCGTGACGAGGCGCCCCTCGGCGTCGATGGCGAGCGCCTCGTAGCCCTCGTTGTCGAAGGCGTCGGGCAGGTCAGGCGGGGCGAGAACGTCGCGAAGCGTCTCGCCCACCTCGGTGATCCGGTCGGTGCCCTCGAAGGAGACGTACATCGTCCCATCCGCCGCGATGGCCAGCCCCTCGCTGTCGCGCTCGTTCTGGGGCAGCTCCTCTCCGTCCGGGCCGACGAAGCTGCGGCGGCTCTCCTCGATGAAGCCGGTGAGCCTGTCGCCCTGCCGCTCCAGCCGGCCGGTGACGAAGGTGCCGCGGTCCATCACCAGCACGACGGAGCTGCCGTCGTCGCTGACCTCGATGGCCGAGGCGCCGCCGGGCAGGGGACCGAGCGGCAGAACCGTGGCCAGCTCCACCTCGCCGCGCGCGCAGCCGGCAACCGCGGCGAAGGCCGCGGCGACGAGAAGGACGACGCGGCTCACTCGCTGCCGGCTACCGCGAGGCAGGCGCCCGGAAGGTCGGACATGCGGACGGGTCCGCTGGACGGCGGAGCGACGTAGTCCGGGTCCGGCGGCGGCGGGTTGATGATGTTGTTCACCCAGGTCTGCGCGTCGGCGCAGCCATCGCCGGGGGGCGGCGGGGCCTGATCCTCGCAATAGGTGGCGCCGGCGGGGCAGTTCAGGCGGACGTGAAAGTGGTAGTTGTGCCCGTACCAGGGGCGCACCTTGTTCAGCCAGCTGCGGTCGCCGGTGGCGGTGTTGCACATCTCCACCTTCGCGCCGGGGAAGACGAAGATCCGCGCCACGCGCGGGTCGGAGGCGGCGGCCCGGAGGATCGCGGTGTGCTGGGGCGTCCACGCGTCGTTCACGTAGGCGCCGGAATTGCGGTCGGTGCGGATGGAAGAAAGGTTCTCCCGCTCCGTCGACGTCAGGTTCAGCCGGTCGGGCGGCAGCATCCAGATATCGGCATCGAGGCCGACCTGGTGGCTGGCATGGCCGGTGAGCATCGGTCCGCCGCGCGGCTGCGACATGTCACCGACGTAGAGCCCTTCCCACCCCGGCTGGCTGGCGGCGAAGCGGGAGAGATCCTGCACGAAATCCACCAGCTCCGGCTGGCCCCAGTTGCGGTTGCGGCTCAGGCGCATCGCCTGCCACGTGGGGCCGGTCTCGGCGAGTTGGACGTTCCCGGCGGCGCAGCCGCGGGAATAGAAGCCGAGCGGCGCGCTGCCGCCGGCGCTCGCCGTGGGCAGGAAGCCGAAGACGTCCTTCGCCACGCGGCTGTCGCTGGCGATGGAGGCGTCGAGGGCGCTGGTGTCGGCCTGGGTGGCGACAGGCTCCGTGCCGCGGCACGCGGCGAGCCCCGAGATCAGGGCGAGGGCGATGAGGATGGGGCGGACCATGCTGCTCGGTCTCCGTTCTTGTTGACGAAGCCTAGCAGGACGAGGCCGGAGAGCAACAGAATGATGACGGGGAAGAAGCCGAGTTGGTTGTCTCCCGTCGCCCATGTCGCGATCGTGATCAGCAGCGGCGCGAGGAAGGCCGTCGCCCGACCCGAGAGGGCGAAGAGGCCGAAGGCCTCCGCCGGGCGCGCCGGGTCGGAATGGCGGACCATCAGCGAGCGGGAGGCGGAGTAGAGCGTGCCGCCCGCCCCGCCGATGGCGGCGCCGCAGATGTAGAAGATGATGTCCGCCCCGCCCTCGGGCAGGGGGATGCCGTAGAGATCGACCCGCGAGATGCCGATGATCACGGTGGAGACGGTGATAAGCACGAGGCAGCAGACGATCAGCACCGGCTTCGGCCCGATCCGCTCGTCCAGCCGCCCGCCGACCCATGTGAGGATGGCGGCGGCGATCGCGGAGATGACGCCGAAGATGCCGACCTGCATGATCTGCCAGTGCAGCACGAGCGTCGCGTAGATGCCGCCATAGGCATAGAGCGCCGCCAGCCCGTCGCGGTAGAGCATGGAGGCGATGAGGAAGTTGCGCAGGCTCCGCTGCCGGGCGACGTTGCGCAGCGTCGTCTTCAGCGTCTGCCAGACCACGCCGAGCGGCGGCGGGGTGACGGGCGGCGGCGTCTCCCGCACCCAGAGCATGTAGGGGATCAGGAAGACCGCGAACCAGATGGCGATGAAGGGCCCGGTGAAGCGCGTCCCCTCCCGCGCCGCGGCATCGAGGCCGAAGGGCGGCTCGCGCCCGATGAGCGTCACCCCCGTCTCGCCCTCCGAGAAGAGCAGCAGGACGATGACGAGCGCCAGCACCCCGCCCCAGTAGCCGAAGGCCGCCGCCCCGCCGGAGATGCGCCCGACGCGGCGCGCGTCCCCCAGGGAGGGGAGGATGGCGTTGTTGAGGTTGAAGGCGCTCTCGGACGCGATGAAGCCGATCCAGAAGAGCAGCAGCACCAGCGTCAGCCCCGTGCCGTCCGGCTGCAGGAACCAGGTGCCGGCGATGCAGAGGATGGAGACAATCGAAAGCGAGAGGATCCAGCGCATCTTGCGCCCGGAGGCATCGGCGAAGGCGCCGAGGAAGGGCGCGGTCAGGGCGATGACGAGGCCGGCGATCGTCTGCGCGCTGGACCACAGGCTCTGCGCGCCGGCATCCGCCTCGGCGAGGGTGTGCCCCTGATCCACCAGAGCGCCGGAGGCGACGGCGGCGAAGTAGGGGCCGAAGACGAAGGTCAGCCCGAGCGTGGCATAGGGCTGTTGCGCCCAGTCATAGAGCATCCAGCCCCAGATGCGGCGGCGCGCGACGTCCATCGGCCTGTCCCCTCTTTCCCCGGGGGGATGAAGAGCCTGTTTGGGCCAGTCTGGCAAGGAAATCGTTTCGATGGCGTGACATGACCGGCCCGTGGGGTGCGCGCTTGCCACGCAACGCGGGAGCCCGGCCGCCTCCTTGGCCAGTAGGGTGCGTGCTTGCACGCACCGGCGCAGGCGCCTGGTCGGCCGCCCTCCATTGGCCTCAGGGTGCGTGCTTGCACCCACCGCGGCCCTGGCCGCCATCCCGCGACCGGCCCGCAGGCGCAGGGCGGGCGCCGGCCCGTGGGGTGGCGCTCCTCCGACTGAGCGGCGCGCTTTATGGTGCCACTGCCTCCCCGCTCAGAACGCTGCGCTGCCGTCACCGGAGCGCCAGCCCGCGGGACGGGCCGGCGCTCGCCCTGCGCCTTTGGCGCGTACCGGGCGGGGGAAAAGCTCCGGGCCGGGTGCAACGCCGTAGGGTGGGTTTCCAACCCACCGCTCCGCACCCACCTTGCGCCCTCGGCGGGGGCAGGGGGTAACTACCTGCTTCTAAACGTTTATACGAAGGGAAGTCGGGCGCACGTCGCGCCGGGTGTCGGGCTGAAGCCCGGCCTACGGGAGGCTGAGTCTCAACAGCAGACCGGGCGGCGCAGGGCGGGATGCTCCTTCCGCGCCCTCACCCCGCCGCCTCCTGCATCGGTGGCCAGGGGCGCGCCTCCTCGGCCGTCACCCAGGCACGCACCCAGTCCGAGAGGGGCGGGGACGTCGGGTCCTGCCCCATCGCGGCGACGACCTCCGCCGGCGGCACGATGCCGCTCGGGCCGACCACCGCCATGCGCAGGAGCGCCGCGTTCGCCGCCTCTCCGGCGGCGTTCCACATGCTCTGCTCGACATACATGAAGCGTGCGTCCCAGCCGGCGCTGCGCGTCCTCAGCTCCACCCGCTCGAAGGGGCGCACGCGGCGGCGGTAGCGGGTGGTGGAGCCGGCGACCGTCATCCCCCAGCCCTTCTCCTTCAGCGCCTCGGCCATGCCGATGCGGTAGGAGAAGGGCAGGCGCCCGAGATCGTAGATCGTCAGCGTGCGGCCGTTGTTCAGCTCCATCCAGATGTCGATGTCGACCGGCCAGATGCGGTGATGGCTGACGGAGGTCTCCCACAGCCCCAGCTTCGGCCCGCGCTTCGCCGCCGCGATGCCGCGCCACATGCGCAAATACGGATACATCGGCCCCCCTGTCCTCGGCCCCCTTCGTCACCCGCCCGACGTCGCGCCGCCGCGCCGGGCGGGTCAAGTTTAACCCAAGGTCACGATGTCTCCGCGCCCGAGGTTGCAAGGGCGCCCGGCAGCGCATAGGTGGATTTCGCCCCAAGTGGAGAGGCCGATGACGTCGCTGTTCGAAATCCTGATGCTGCTGCTCGGCATCGCCAAGTTCTTCATCTTCGCCCACTTCATCATGTCGTGGCTGATCAGCTTCCAGGTGCTGAACGTCCGCCAGCCGCTGGTGAGCCAGATCTGGTATGGCCTCAACCGCCTGCTGGAGCCGATCTACGGCCCGCTCCGCCGCATCCTGCCCAACATGGGCGGGCTCGACCTGTCGCCCCTCGTGGCGCTGATCGGCATCTACATCATCGAGATCCTGCTGCGGAACAACGCGGCGCTGTTCTACTGACGGCGTCGATCCTGCCCGTCCCCCGATCTGGCGATTGAGCCTTGCCCCCGGCAGCGGTAAGCCGGGGCATGGCAGACGGCAGCGACAAGATCGGCGGAGCGGAGCAGCTCCTCCACGATATCTTCGGCTTCACGGAGTTCCGGCCCGGTCAGGCGGAGATCGTCTCCGCCGTGGCGGCGGGCGAGGATGTTCTGGCGATCATGCCCACGGGCGGCGGCAAGTCGCTCTGCTACCAGCTGCCGGCGCTCATGCGCGGCGGCGTCACGCTCGTCATCTCCCCCCTCATCGCCCTGATGCGCGATCAGGTGCGGGCGCTGAAGGAGGCGGGGGTGGAGGCCGGCGCGCTCACCTCCGGCAACACGCCGGAAGAGACGGATGCCGTCTGGGCGGGGCTCGAGGCCGGGACCCTCCGCCTCCTCTACATGGCGCCCGAGCGGCTGGCGGCCGGGGGCGTGCCGCAGATGCTGCGCCGTGCCGGCGTGGGCCTCATCGCGGTGGACGAGGCGCATTGCGTCAGCCAGTGGGGCCATGACTTCCGCCCCGATTACCTTCGCATCGGTGAGCTGAAGCGGGCGCTCGACGTGCCGCTGGCCGCCTTCACCGCCACGGCGGATGAGGAGACGCGCGAGGAGATCGGCCGCAAGCTCTTCGAGGCCCCGCCCCGCACCTTCCTGCGCGGCTTCGACCGGCCCAACATCCACCTCGCCTTCGCGGCGAAGGACGGCCCTCGCCGGCAGATCCTCGATTTCGCCAGCGCCCGGAAAGGCCAGTCCGGCATTATTTATTGCGGCACCCGCGCGAAGACGGAAGGGCTGGCGGAGGCGCTCAACAAGGCCGGCATTCCGGCGCTGGCCTATCATGGCGGCATGGAGGCCGATCAGCGCCGCGAGGGCGAGCGCCGCTTCCAGCAGGAGGACGGGCTCGTCGTGGCGGCGACCATCGCCTTCGGCATGGGCGTCGACAAGCCCGACATCCGCTGGGTCGCCCATGCCGACCTGCCGAAAAGCATCGAGGGCTATTACCAGGAGATCGGCCGCGCCGGGCGCGACGGCGCCCCGGCGGAAACGCTCACCCTCTTCGGCCCCGACGATATCCGCTACCGCCGCCAGCAGATCGACGAAGGGATGGCCCCCGACGAGCGCAAGGGCGCCGACCATGGCCGCCTCAACGCCCTGCTCGGCCTCGCCGAGGCGCTGGGCTGCCGCCGGCAGGTGCTGCTGCGCTACTTCGGCGAGGAGCTGGCCGAGCCCTGCGGCAATTGCGACCTCTGCGACGCGCCGCCCGATGTCTTCGACGGGACGGAGCCGGTGCGCATGGCGCTCTCCGCCGCGCTGCGCAGCGAGGAGCGCTTCGGCGCCGGGCATCTCATCGACATCCTGCGCGGCACGGCGACGGATAAGGTGCGCCAGTGGCGTCACGACGATCTGCCCACCTTCGGCGTCGGCGCCAAATGGTCCAAGGCCGAGTGGCAGGCGATCCTGCGCCAGATGCAGGCGAGGGACCTCATCCGCCCCGATCCCGCCCGCCACGGCGCGCTGCGCATGACCGAGGCGGCGCGCCCGGTCCTGCGCGGGGAGGAGAGCGTGACGCTCCGCCGCGACGCGATGACCCGTGCCGCCCGGCCCGCCCCCCGCGTGCGGGAGATGGTGCGCGAGGAGGATGCGCCGCTCCTCTCCGCCCTCAAGGCCAAGCGCCGGGCGCTGGCGGAGGCGCAGGGCCTGCCCGCCTACATGATCTTCAACGACCGCACGCTCATCGAGATGGCCGAGGCGCGGCCGGGCAACATGGACGAGATCGCCCGCATCAACGGCGTCGGTGGCAAGAAGCTGGCGAAATACGGGGCGGAGTTCTTCTCCGTCATCGCCGGCGAGGCGGAGGAGCTCCACCCCCGCCGCATGAAGCTCGCCGGCCGGGAGGAGGGCGCGCTCTTCGACCGGTTGCAGGCCAGGGCGCTGGACCTGGCGCGCGGGCCGGAGGGGACGGACAAGCCGATGCATTGCCCCGCCCCGGCCCTCGCCCGCGTGGCGGAGGCGCGGCCGACCGACATCGCCGGGCTCTCCCGCCTCATCGGCGCGCGGGCGGCGGAACGGTTCGGGCCGGCTTTCCTGGAGATCCTGCAGGAGGAGTGAGGGCGGGCGCCCTGCCGCGGCGGTGGCGCCTGGCTGAAGGTGCGGGACCGGGGGGCCAGCCCCCCGGAGCCCCCCGAGGGTATTTTGGGCCAGATGAAACAGGCAGAGGCAGCGGCGCGCAGGGGCGGCGGCGTTACTCGAAGGTGGTGAGGATGGCGGAGAGCGGCTTCTTGCGCTTGGCCACTTCCGGCACCGTCGCATCCTCCGCCGGGTAGCCGACGGGGAGGATCATCACCGGCTTCTCGCTGGCGGGGCGGCCGCAGAGCGGGGCGAGGAACTTCATCGGGTTCGGCGTATGCTCCAGGCAGACGAGGCCGGCATGGTGGATGGCGGCGATCAGGAAGCCGGTGGCGATGCCGACGCTCTCGGGCACGTAGTAGTTCTTGTAGCGCGTGCCGTCCTCCGTCTCGCCCCAGCGCTGGGCGAAGATGACGAGGAGCCAGGGCGCCGTCGTCAGGTGCGGCTTTTCCACGCCCGTGCCGATCGGCTCCAGCGCCGCCAGCCACTCGTCGCTGGCGCCGCCGGAGTAGAAGGCGCGCTCCTCCTCCTCGGCGGCGGCGCGGATCTGGGCCTTCATGGCGGGATCGGAAATGGCAGCGAAGTGCCAGGGCTGGTGGTTGGCGCCCGAGGGGGCGGAGCCGGCGGTGGCGACGATGGCCTCGATGACCTCGCGCGGCACCGCCCGGCCCGAGAAGGCGCGCACGGAGTGGCGCTTGCCCATGTAGTCGCGGAAGGCGCGGGCCTGCGCCAGCGCGACCTCCGGCGCCACCTGCACCCGGTCGGGCAGGGGGAGTGGCTGGTAGGAGACCTCGCCCTTGCGGTACATCAGCCCGCCCCGATCAGCGCGCCCGCGGCGAAGACCAGCGCGCCGCCGAGCACCACCTGGAAGGCGGCGCGCAGGAAGGGGGTCTGCATGTAGCGGTTCTGGATCCAGGCGATGGCCCAGAGCTCCACGAAGACGACGATCAGGGCGATGATCGTCGCCGTCCAGAAATGCGGGATGAGGTAGGGCAGGGCGTGGCCGAGGCCGCCGAGCGTCGTCATGATCCCGGTGGCAAGCCCGCGCTTGATCGGCGAGCCGCGGCCGGAGATCTGCCCGTCGTCCGACGCCGCCTCTGTGAAGCCCATCGAGATGCCGGCGCCGACGGAGGCGGCCAGCCCGACGAGGAAGGTGGTGTGCGGGTCATGCGTCGCGAAGGCGGTGGCGAAGATCGGCGCGAGCGTGGAGACGGAGCCGTCCATCAGCCCGGCGAGGCCCGGCTGCACCCAGGTGAGGACGAACTGGCGATGCGCCGTCGCTGCCTCCTCCTCCCGCGCGCCGTCGCCGAGATGCGCGTCGCTCAGGCCCGCGGCGGAGGCCTCATGCCCCGCCTCGGCGGCGGCGAGATCGCCGAGGAGCTGGCGCGTGGCGGTGTCGGTGCTGGCCTTGGCGGCGTGGGTGTAGAAGGAGGCCGCGTCCCGCTCCATCCGTTCGGCCTCGGCGCGGATACGCTCCAGCGAGAGGTTCTCCACCAGCCAGACGGGGCGGCGGGCGTAGTAGCCGGCGACATGCTCGCGGCGGATGAGCGGGATCAGCGTGCCGAAGCGCGCCTCGTGCGCCTCGATCAGGCGGCGGCGATGCTCGTCCTCCTCCTCCGCCATGCCGTCGAAGACACGGGCGGAGGCGGGGTAATCGGCGCGCAGCCGCTCGGCATAGGTGCGGTAGATGCGGGCGTCGTCCTCCTCCGACGAGATGGCGAGCGCCAGCACCTCCTGCTCGGAGAGGTCGGAGAAGCGGCGACGCTGGGAGAGGGGCCGAAACATGGGGGCGACGCTAGGCGGCGCGGCGGCGGGGGGCAAGACGGGAGCCGCCTCTCCCCCCGACCGCCGGCATGGGAGAGCCGGGGGGCAGGCGGCGCCGCGCAGGGCCTCAGCGCAGGGCCGGGGCCAGCCGGATCTCGGCAGCCGGGATGCCGCGGCAGTTGATCAGCTTGGCCTCGGCGTAGCCCTGGTAGGCGGGGGAGGCCCGGTCGAGCACGCCCAGGCCCGCCAGCACGCCGGCGATCGCCGCCTCGGCGGCGCGGGTGGCGCCGTCGGAGATCTTCAGCGCGACGCCGAGGCCCTGCTCGGGCAGGATGGCGGTGTAGACGCCCTCGGCCCCGCCCTTGAGCGTCACCTGCCCACCGCAGGCGCGCATCAGCTCGGTGCAGGCGGCGCCCTCGTCGGCGATCAGCTCGGGATGGGTGCGCATGGCCTCGGCGATGCGGGTCATCGCCTCGGGCCGGCGGCCGGACTGGCCGGGGGCGGCGGCGAAGCGCGCCATGCCCCGGGCGAGATCCCCCAGCCGGCAGGCGAAGTTGGGCGCCGAGCAGCCGTCGATCCCGTAGCCGGGGCTCTCGCGGCCGGTGACATCCTCGAAGGCCTCGCGGACGGCCTTCTGCACCGGGTG
Organism: Pseudoroseicyclus tamaricis; assembly: GCF_012070395.1. GTDB lineage: Bacteria > Pseudomonadota > Alphaproteobacteria > Rhodobacterales > Rhodobacteraceae > Pseudoroseicyclus_A > Pseudoroseicyclus_A tamaricis. The sequence goes on from NZ_JAAFYS010000001.1 coordinate 333,861, forward strand.
GTCGATCTCGATATACTCCGGCCCGGCGCCGAGATGCTTTGTCAGCGTCAGGAAGCCGCTGTGCTTGCCCGAGCAGTTGTTGTGGATCTGGCAGGGCTCCTCATGGCCTCGGATGAGGCCGTAGCGGGCCTCGCGGTTCTCCGGCATGTGGGCGCCGCAGCGCAGGTCGGGCTCGCCGAGGCCGAGCTCCGCCAGCCAGGCGGTGACCCGCTCGGTGTGGATGGCGGCGCCGCGGTGGCTCGCGCCCGACAGCGCCAGCTGCTCGGTCGTCAGCCCGGCGGCGTCGGCGGCGCCGCTCTCGATCAGCGGCAGCGCCTGGATCATCTTGACGGCGGAGCGGGGGTAGATGACGGCATTGGCATCGCCATGCGCCTCCACCACCTCGCCGGCGGCATTGGCGATGACGACATGACCGGCGTGGACGGATTCCATCCGCCCGCCCCGCCAGAGTTCCACCAGATCGACGGCTGCAGCCATGGCCTGCCTCCCCTCCCTCTCGCTCGCGGCGTCAGCGCCAATCCGCGCAAACCTGTGAGGCCGGGGGACTTTCCCCGCGCCGCGATTTGTTGCAGAACCTGTGCTATCGAGACGAGCGGCTCCCTGCCAGCCCGAAATGCCCGGTAGACGGCAACGGGGCCGGGCGCCGCGACGAGGCAAATTACGGAGGTTCGCCCTGATGTTCGCACGCATCGCCGCAGCCGCTCTGGCGCTGACCGCCCTGACGGGCCCCGCGCTGGCGCAGGAAGAAACCGACAACCGGGTCGCCGCGGCGACGGACTGGAGCGTCTTCCAGGAGACGAACCCGACGGAGTGTTTCGCCGTCTCCGCCCCGAAGGAGATGCTGAACACCCGCGACGGCTCGCCCGTCTCGGTGACGCGCGGCGAGACGCTGCTCTTCGTCTTCTACCGGCCCGAGCAGGGCGTGACGGGGCAGGTGACCTTCACCGGCGGCTACCCCTTCGCGGGCGGCTCGACGGTGACGCTGGATATCGGCGGCACCGAATTCCAGCTCTTCACCGAGGGCGAGTGGGCCTGGCCGGCGACGCCGGAGGATGACGCCCGCATCGTCGCCGCCCTGAAGGCCGGCAGCTCGGCGAGCCTGACCGGCGTCTCGGGCCGCGGGACCACCACGCAGGACACCTTCTCCCTTCTCGGCGTCACCGCCGCCATCGACGAGGCGCAGCGCCGCTGCACCAACTGATGGCGATCTTCACGGAGGTCGCCCCCGTCCTGTCGGTTCTCGACATGGGGGCGGCCCTGGAGTTCTGGGGCAAGCTCGGCTTCGTCATCGACTTCGCCGACAGCGAGGTGCCGGAGGAGGCCGAGTATGCCGGCATCTCCCGCGACGGCCTCGCCCTGCACCTGCAGACGCTCCCCGAGGATGCCGCCCGCGGCCAGGCCGCCATCGCCGTGCGCGTGGCCGTGGAGAGCGCGGGCGCGCTCAAGACGCTTTACGACGAGTGGGCGCCGCACGACATCATCGCCGATCCGCTGGAGCTGAAGCCGGAGGGCCGGATGGAGTTCGGCTTCTACGCCCCCGACGGCGCCGCCTTCTTCTTCTATTGGCAGCGCCCGGAGAGCTGAGCCTCACCCCTCGCTTTTCTTGAAATATTCCTCGGGGGGGCTGGCGCAGCCAGCGGGGGGCAGACAGCCCCCCTCCGACGCCGGCCACCCCGGACGGACTACTCCATCTCGTCCGGCGGGTCCGCGACAATGCGGCCCGAAGCGATGTCCACCGTCGGCACCGCCTCCCGCGTGAAGGGCAGCAGGCGGGGCTTGCCGCCGGGGGCGCGGATTTCCAGCAGGTCGCCAGCGCCGTGGTCGTAGACCGCCGCCACTTTCCCGAGCTCGGCCCCGCCGGCGTCGAAGACGGGCAGGCCGATCAGGTCGGCGTGGTAATATTCATCCTCCGGCAGCTCCGGCAGGCGGGATCGCTCGGCATAGAGGCGGGCGCCCTTGAGGGCATCCGCCTCCTCCTTCGTCGAGATCCCGTCCAGCCGGGCCGTCAGGGCGCCGGAGGTGCGCCCGGTCAGCCGGACCGAGGGGAAGCGGTGCCCCCGGTCCGACGTGAGGGGGGCATACTCGGCGATGGCGTCGGGCTCGGCGCAGAAGCTCTTCAGCCGCACCTCGCCCCTGACGCCGAAGGCCCCCGCAACCGCGCCGACGATGACGCGGCTCTCGCTCATTCCGCGGCTTCGCGCTCGGCGGCTTCCTCGGCCTCCACCTGGGCGGCGGCGTCGGAACCGGAGGCTTCGGCTTCGCGGGCGGCGCGCTTCTCGGCACGCTCCTGCATCGCCTTGCCGGGGACGCCCTTCTTGAGGTTGGCGCGCTCCTTCTTCTCGGTCACGCCGGCGGCCTCGAGGAAGCGGGCGACGCGGTCGGTCGGTTGTGCGCCCTGGTCGAGCCAGTGCTTCACGCGGTCGGTGTCCATCTTCACGCGGTCCTCGCTGTCCTTGGGGAGCAGCGGGTTATAGGTGCCGAGCTTCTCGAGGAAGCGGCCGTCACGCGGCATGCGGCTGTCCGTGGCGACGATGGAGTAGTGCGGGCGCTTCTTGGAGCCGCCGCGGGCGAGTCGGATCTTCATGGCCATGGGGAATCTCCTTTGATGGCTCTGTGGTGAGGGAAAGCCCCTCAGGATTGATGTTGTTCGTGGTGCTTGATCACTTCCTGGATGATGAAGGCCAGGAAGGTCTTGGCGAACTCGGGGTCGAGGTCGGCCTCGGTCGCAAGATCGGTGAGCCGGGCGATCTGCGCGGCTTCGCGCGCGGGATCGGACGGGGGAAGGTCATGGGCCGCCTTGAGCTTGCCGACGGCCTGCGTGTGCTTGAAGCGCTCGGCCAGCGTGAAGACGATGATGGCGTCCAGCCGGTCTATGCTTTCGCGGTGCTCGGCCAGAAGGGCGGCGGCGCGGGCGGTTTGATCGGTCATGGGCGGGCCTCCGGGCGGGGGTGACGGTAGACGAGGCAGGGCGTCTCGGGGCGCGGCACCTGCGCCGCCATGTCCTGCAGGGCGCCCAGCCGCTCGGCGAGGGCGATGGAGCGGTGGTTCTGTGGGTCGATGTAGGAGACGATAGTCTCCCACCCGAGGACGGCCCAGGCATGGGCGATGGCGGCCTGCGCCGCCTCGTAAGCGTAGCCCTTGCCCTCGGCCTCGGCGGACCAGATCATCCAGCCGACTTCCGTCTCCGGCCAATCCTCGGGGTACCAGGGGCCGACCATGCCGATGGGCGCATCGCTGTCGCGAAGCGTGACCGTCCACATGCCGTAGCCGCGCATGTCCCAATGACCGATCTCCGCCGCCAGCGCGCGCCACGCGGCGCCGAGGGAGACGGGGCCGCCGATGCCGCGGGAGCGGTCGGACATGAAGAAGTCACGCGCCGCCGGCCAGTCCGCCGCATTGGGGCGGCGCAGGACGAGGCGGGGGGTGTCCAGAAGCTCGGTCATGCCGCCGCCTCCGCGGCAGGATGACGCCAGACCTGCACTTCCTTGCCGGAATCGGTGTGCATCGTGCCTTCCAGCACCGCTCCCAGCCGCTCGGCGAGAGCCAGCGAGCGGGCGTTGCCGGGGGCGATGTCGGAATGGAGGGGGCCGAGGCCCTTCTCCTCCCACGCCCAGACGCGGATGGTGCGGGCGGCCTCCTCGGCGTAGCCCCTGCCCTCGAACCCGTCGAAGATCACCCAGCTCAGCTCCGGCTCCGCCATGGTGACCGGGTGCCAGAGGCCGACGCGGCCGGCGGGGCGGCCCGTCGCCGTCTCCGTCAGCCAGAAGGTTCCGTAGCCGCGAACGGCCCATTGGCCGGCATGGATCAGGCAGCTGTCCCAGGCGTCGCGCGGATTGTCCGACGGCCCGCCGAGGTGGCGGCTGCGCTCGCTCGCCGCGAAGGCGGTGAAGGCCTCGACATGCGCCATGGAGACGGGGCCGAGCGTCAGGCGCTCGCTCTGGAGGACCGGCGGCTGGCTCATGCCGCCACCTCGGCGGGGCGGGAGATGCGCAGCACCACGTCGCCCTCGTCCACCGGCTCGGCCGACAGATCCACCACGCCGCCGAGGCGCTTGGCGAGAGCGATGGAGCGGTCATTCTCCGGCTCGATATAGACGGTGACGGAGGGAAGGGCGGTATTGGCCCAGACCCACGGGAGGACCGCCTGCGCCGCCTCGAAGGCGAGGCCGCGGCCCTCGGCGAAGTCCATCAGCGTCCAGCCGATTTCCACCTCGGGGAAATGCGCGGGATGGTTGAGGCCGACGATGCCGGCGAAGCGGCCCGTCTCTTTCTCTTCCAGCGCCCAGCAGCCGTAGCCGTCGATCAGCCAGAGGCCGAAGGCGGCGGCGAAATCCTCCCACGCCAGCGCGCGGCCGCGCGGGCCGCCCTCGTGGCGGGAGCGGTCCGAGGCCCAGAACCCGGCATAGGGCCCGAAATCCTCGCGCCGCGGGCCGCGGAGGATCAGCCGCTCCGTCTGGAGCCGGGGGATGTCGGGCCGCATCGTCACTTCTTCTTGCCGAAGCCGGAGAGGCCGGGGGGCAGGCCGCCCTGTCCGCCGAGGCCGGGCAGGCCGCCGGGCATGCCCTTCATGCCGCCGAGGGCGCGGGCCGCCTCTTCCATCGCCTTGGGGTCGTTCATGTCGGGCATGCCAGCGCCGCCGCCGGGCATCCCGCCCATGCCGCCCTTGCCCATCAGCTGCTTGGCCATCTGGCGCAGGCCACCCTTGCCGCCCTTGCCGATCTTCTTCATCACGTCGGACATCTGGCGGTGCTGCTTGAGGAGACGGTTGAGCTCCTGCACCTCGAGCCCCGCGCCCTTCGCGATGCGCTTCTTGCGGCTGGCCTGCAGGAGGTCGGGGTTGGCCCGCTCCTTCTTGGTCATGGAGTTGATGAGGGCGATCTGGCGGGCGAGCATCTTGTCGTCGACGCCGGCCTCGGAGATCTGCTTTTGCATCTTGCCCATGCCGGGCATCATGCCGGCGAGGCCTTCCATGCCGCCCATCTTGATCATCTGTTCCAGCTGCATCTTCAGGTCGTTCATGTTGAACTGACCCTTCTGGAAGCGGCGGATCATCCGCTCGGCCTGCTCGGCCTCCAGCGTCTGCTGCGCCTTCTCGACCAGCGCGACGATGTCGCCCATGCCGAGGATGCGGCCGGCGATCCGCTCGGGGTCGAAGCTCTCCAGCGCGTCGAGCTTCTCGCCGAGGCCGACGAAGCGGATCGGCTTGCCGGTGACGGCGCGCATCGAGAGGGCCGCACCGCCGCGGCCGTCGCCATCCATCCGGGTGAGGACGACGCCGGTGACGCCGATCTTGTCGTCGAACTCGGTGGCGACGTTGACGGCGTCCTGACCCGTCAGGCCGTCGACGACGAGGAGCGTCTCGCGCGGGTTGGCGACGTCGCGCACGGCGGCGGCCTGGGCGATCAGCTCCTGGTCGATATGCAGGCGCCCGGCGGTGTCGAGCATGTAGACATCGTAGCCGCCGAGGCTCGCCTGCGTCTTGGCGCGCTTGGCGATGGCGACCGGGTCCTCGCCCTTGACGATGGGCAGGGTGTCGACGCCGATCTGCGTGCCGAGGATGGCGAGCTGCTCCATGGCCGCGGGGCGGTTCACGTCGAGCGAGGCCATGAGGACCTTCTTGCCCTCGCGCTCCTTCAGGCGCTTGGCGATCTTGGCCGTCGTCGTCGTCTTGCCGCCGCCCTGCAGGCCGACCATCAGGATCGGCGCGGGCGGGGAGGAGATCTTCAGCGCGCCCGGCTCGGCATCGCCCTTGAGGACGTGGATCAGCTCGTCATGGACGATCTTGACCACCTGCTGGCCCGGCGTGACCGACTTGGTGACCGCCTGGCCAGTGGCCTTGCTCTCCACGGCCTTGATGAACTCGCGCGCGACGGGCAGGGAGACGTCCGCCTCCAGGAGCGCCACGCGCACCTCGCGCATCGCCGCCTTGACGTCATCGGCCGAGAGCGCGCCCTGCTTCGTCAGCCGGTCGAAGACGCCTGAGAGGCGGTCGGACAGATTTTCGAACATCGGCGCGGGCCCTCCGGGCTGTCTTCTTTAGTGCGGGAACGGCCCAGATATGGGGACGGCCCGGCAAACGGCAAACGCCCCCGTGGGCGAAACCTCGCTGACGGGGGGCGATCCCGGCATGTGGGCCGGGACCGGAGGCTCTGGAGCATCCGGATGGGCGGGGCATTAGCCCGGCAGGGGGGCGGGAGTCAAGAAAGGCGGCCGGGCGGGGCGGCCTCGCCTGCGGCAATCGCCCGCCCGCCCGGCCATCCCCGGTGGGCGCCGCGGAAGACGGGGGGTGGGACGGAGAGCGAGGAGGGGGGCCGTCTGCCCCCCGCTGGCTGCGCCACCCCCCCCGAGAGGTACTTGGAAAAGGGCGAGAGCAGGGAGGTGCTTGCCGGCGGCGGCGGGGTCGGGCACGAACGGCCGGCGGGGAGGGAGCGCCATGAGGCCGGCGACGCAGGGACATCTGGCGATGCTGCTGTTCTCGGCGCTGGTCGCCGGGAGCTTTCCGCTCGGCTCGATGGCGGCGCCGCATATCGCGCCGGCGGCGCTCAACGCCATCCGCTTTTGGTGCGCAACGCTGATCCTCGCGCCCATCGTGCTGGCCCGGCACGTGAGGCCGCGGCGGCTGGTGCCGGTGGCGCCCTGGCGGCATGCGCTGCTCGGCGGGCTCTTCGCCATCTACTTCGTCACCATGTTCGAGGGGCTGAAGACGGCGCCGCCCGTCTCCGCCTCCGCCGTCTTCACACTCACGCCGATCATGTCCGCCGGCTTCGGCTGGCTGCTGATGCGCCAGCGGCTGACGGAGCGGATGGGGCTGGCGCTGCTCCTGGGCGGGCTCGGGGCGCTCTGGGTGATCTTCCGCGCCGACGTCGGGGCGCTGCTGGCGTTCGAGGTCGGGCGGGGGGAGGTGATCTTCTTCTTCGGCTGCGCGAGCCACGCGCTCTACACGCCGATGGTGCGCTTCCTAAACCGCGGCGAGAGTGCGCTGAAGTTCACGTTGCCGATGCTCGTCGCCGGGGCCATCATCCTGACGATCTGGGGCGCGCCGGCGCTGCTGACGACGGATTACGCCGCCCTGCCGGCCATCGTCTGGATCACCATCTCCTACACGGCGGTCTTCGCCTCGGCGACGACCTTCGTGCTGCTGCAGTTCGCCACCCTGCGCCTGCCGTCGGCGAAGGTGATGGCCTACACCTACCTCACCCCCTCCTGGGTGATCCTCTGGACGCTGGCGCTCGGCGATCTCCTGCCGCCGCCGCTGATCCTCGCCGGCGTCGCCCTCTCCATCGCCGCGCTGGTGCTGCTGCTGCGCGAGGACTGAGCCGCCTCTGTCTTTGGTCCGAAAAACCTTCGGGGGGCCGAAGGCGGGTGGCAGACAGCCCCCTTCCGCCCTCTCCCCCAGGCGGGCCTCAGGCCTCCGGCACCTCCAGCCCGAGCTCACGCTGCAGGAACGCCTCGAAGGCGTCGAAATCCACGCCCTCCATCTGGCCGAAGCCGGCCATCCAGGCGCTGGCCTCGCGCAGGGCGTCGGGCTCGAGCTTGCACCAGTTGATGCGGCCGCGCTTCTCCTGGCTGATGAGGCCGGCCCCGGCGAGGACGGCGAGGTGCTTGGAGATGGCGGCGAGGGACATCTGGAACGGCTCGGCGACGTCCGACACCGCCATGTCATCCTCCAGCAGCATGGAGAGGATCGCCCGGCGGGTGGGGTCGGCGAGGGCGGCGAAGACGATGTCCAGTGGGGCGGGCATGGGCGCCATTAGGGCAGGCGCGGGAGAAACCTCAACCGGAAGGTTGAACAAGCTGCCGGGGGCCGTGAGCGCGCGCGTGACGGCTGCCGGAACGAAAATTCAGCCCCGCCAATGCGTTACGCCCCCGCTCCCGCAGCTTGACTCGCCGGGGTTCACAAACTAGCAACCTTCCTCGAAACGGATGCGGGATCCACTTGTCCGACCCCAACCAGAGCGAAGCCGACCGCCTCAAGGCTCTTGAGGACCGTCTGGCTCGCGCAAAGGGGAAGGAGCCGGACAAGCCGCACCAGGACAACCACTATTCGCAGGGCCAGCTGGCCTGGCGGATGGTGATCGAACTTGTGGCCGGTCTCTCGATCGGCTTCGGCATCGGATACGGGCTCGACCGCCTCTTCGGCACGACCCCGATCCTCATGGTGCTGTTCATATTCTTCGGCCTCGCGGCTGGCGTGAACGTCATGCTGCGCACGGCACGAGAGATCGGCAACGGCGGGCAGGCGCCCGAGGAGAAGGGGAGTGACAATGGCTGAGCCGTCGGCAGAGGGCGAACTCGTCTTTCACCCGCTCGACCAGTTCATCGTCGAGCCGCTGTTCGGCGATGGCCCCGTGCGCTGGTTCACGCTGACCAACGTGACGCTTTGGATGGCGCTCACCGTGCTCGCCATCATCCTGCTTCTCGTCGTCGGCACCCGTGGCCGCGCCATGATCCCCTCCCGCGCCCAGTCGGCGGCGGAGATGATCTACGGCTTCGTCTACAAGATGATCGAGGACATCTCGGGCAAGGACGGCATCCGTTACTTCCCCTACATCATGACGCTGTTCCTCTTCATCCTCTTCGCCAACGTGCTGGGGCTGATCCCGACGAGCTTCGCCACCACCAGCCACATCGCCGTCACCGGCGTGCTGGCGCTGGCGGTCTTCATCGGCGTCACCGTACTCGGCTTCGTCAAGAACGGCGCGTCGTTCCTCGGCCTCTTCTGGGTGAGCTCCGCTCCCCTCGTGCTGCGCCCGGCGCTGGCGATCATCGAGCTGATCTCCTACTTCGTGCGGCCGGTCAGCCACTCCATCCGTCTTGGCGGCAACATCATGGCGGGCCACGCCGTGATGAAGGTCTTCGCCGGCTTCGCGGCGATCGCCGCCATCTCGCCCATCTCGGTGCTCGCCATCACGGCGATCTACGGGCTGGAGGTGCTGGTGGCCGTGATCCAGGCCTACGTCTTCGCCATCCTGACCTGTGTCTATCTGAAAGACGCGCTGCACCCGGCCCACTGAGGGCCGTGGCGCGAAAGTCGACAACCCAACAATCCATCCAGTCTCAAGGAGTTAAGATCATGGAAGGCAGTATCGCAGAAATGGGCCAGTTCCTCGGCGCCGGCCTCGCCGCCATCGGTTCCGGCCTTGCCGCCGTGGGCGTCGGCACCGTTGCCGGCAACTACCTCTCCGGCGCGCTGCGCAACCCCTCTGCCGCGGCCTCGCAGACGGCGATGCTCTTCATCGGCATGGCCTTCGCCGAAGCCCTCGGCATCTTCGCCTTCCTCGTCGCCCTGCTGCTGATGTTCGTCTGAGCCCACCTGGTGCTCCTTGACGGGGCCGGGCGCAGAGCGCCCGGCCCGACGTACATTCCACGGAGGCGATGATGGAAGAAGACAGCGTCATCGACGCAGAAGGCGAGACCGTATTCGCCACCGGGGGCGAGCTGCATACGCTTGAGGGTCACCCTGTCGAGGTGGCCGACCCCGGCATGCCGCAGCTCGATTTCTCGACCTATCCCAACCAGATCTTCTGGTTGATCATCACGCTGCTCGTCATCTACTTCGTGCTCTCCCGCATCGCCCTGCCGCGCATCGGCTCGGTGCTGGCGGAGCGTGCCGGGACGATCACCAAGGATCTCGCCTCCGCCGAAGAGCTGAAGGCGAAGGCCAAGGAGGCCGAAGCCTCCTACGAGAAGGCGCTGGCCGATGCCCGCGCCGAGGCGGGCCGCATCGCGGAAGAGACCCGCGCCGAGATCCAGGCGGAGCTCGACGCGCAACTGGCGAAGGCGGATGCCGAGATTGCCGCCCGCACGGCGGAGAGCCGCAAGGAACTGGAGGTGATCCGCGCCGAGGCGGATGCCGCCGCGGCCGAGGTCGCCCGCGAGACGGCTCGGGAGATCGTCGCCACCTTCGGCGCCGGGGCAGACCCGGGCAAGGTCGACGCGGCCGTCGACGCACGGACGAAGGGGTAAGGACATGCGCAGACTTCTGAACGCAGCCATCACCGCGCCGGCCGTGCTCGCCGCCACGCTGGTCTCTGCCGCCCCGCTCTGGGCGCAGGAGATCGACGAGGCGATCGAGATCGAAGGCGGCGAGGCGCATGTCGCCGAGGCGGATGGCGCGCACGACACCTTCCTGTCGCTCTACAACACCGACTTCATCGTGTTGCTGGCGTTCATCCTCTTCATCGGCATCCTGCTCTACTTCCGCGTGCCGCGGATGATCACGCGGCTCCTCGACAACCGCTCCGACACCATCAAGTCGGAGCTGGAGGAGGCCCGGGCGCTGCGCGAAGAGGCCCAGGCGCTGCTTGCCTCCTACGAGCGCAAGCACAAGGAGGTCGAGGCCCAGGCGGAGCGTATCGTCTCCAATGCCCGGTCTGAGGCGCAAGCCGCCGCCGATGCCTCGAAGGCGGAGATCGAGCGGTCTGTCTCTCGCAAGCTGGCCAGCGCGCAGGAGCAGATCGAGGCGGCCCGCGCCGCGGCCATCCGCGAGGTGCGTGACAGTGCGGTGACCATCGCCGTCGCCGCCGCCCGTGACGTCATCGCCGAGCATGTCGGCCAGTCGCAGGGCAGCCAGCTGATCGACGAGTCGATCTCGACGGTGGAGCAGAAGCTGCACTGACGCCGCCACAGCGGACGACCAGGCAAACAGGGGCGCTCCCAGCGGGGCGCCCCTATTGCGTTGCGGCCGCCTCCCGCGCGATCCGCTCGACGTCCTCGCTGAGGTCGAGCGCGGCGAGCCCCTCCAGCGGCACCCAGGCCGCCTCCAGCGCATCATCCGCCGACACCGGCTCTCCCCGCCGCCAGTCGCAGCGCAGCGCGACCATCACGAAGTGGCGCCGCAGCGCCCCCTCCACCCTGTCACAGGCATCGAGCGCCGTCAGCACCTCGCCGGCCTCGGCGGAAACGCCGGTCTCCTCAAGCAGCTCCCGCGCGGCGGCGTCCTGCAGGCTCTCCCCGAACTCCACCTTGCCACCCGGAAAGCCCCACATCCCGGCATCCGGCGGATTGGCCCGCCGGACCAGAAGCACGTCACTTCCGCGTAGTACCACGGCCAGCACGGCGACGATCGGTCGCTCCATCCCTGTCTCTCGCCCTTTTCGAAATACTCCGGGGGTGTGGGGGCAGCGCCCCCACCGCACTCAAGGGTGTGCGCCGCAGGCGCTCCGCTTCGTAGCCGTCACCGCCGCCCCTCGCGGATCCACGCCGCGAGGATCAGCCCGGCCGCCAGCAGCAGGAAGGCCCAGGCCGGCAGCAGCGGCGTCACCGTGATGTCCGTCGCCCGGTAGGCGCCGCGCGGCGTGATGCCGATCCAGCCGCGCCCCGCCGCCGGCCGCCCCTCGCGCACGTCGCGGAGGGTGGGCAGCCCGGCGGAGACGGGGACAACGGCGCCGCCCGTGCCCGCCAGCACCGGCTCCAGTACCGCGCCCGAGGCGATCGTCTCCTCGAACTCGCGGGGCGCCGCCGGGCCGAGGGCGATGACCGTCTCCTCCTCGCCATCCGTCAGCCGGTAGAGGCCCATCTCCGGCGCCTGCCAGAGCGCCTCGAAGCGGCCGGGGGAGACCTCCTCCAGCGTCACGACGCTCTCCGAGCCGTCCGGGCCCGTGACCGTGACGGGGGGTGTCTCCTCGTCCATCGTGCGGCGCACGATGCGCATGGTCTGGCCGGAGGGCTCTGCCCAGAGGCTCTCCTCCTCCAGCTCCGGCTCCTTCATCAGCCAGTGGGCGAGGCGGCGCAGCATCTCCTGCTGCGGGCCGCCGCCCTCGTAGCCTCGGTCCCACAGCCACGCCTGGTCGGAGGCGAGCAGCGCGACGCGCCCCTCGCCGACCCGCTCCAGCATCAGCAGAGGCTCCTCGCCCTCGCCGCGCATCACCACCTGCGCCCCCGGGGTCGGCTCCACCTCCACCTGGCGGAACCAGCGTCCCCACTCCGGCGCGCCGTCGACTGTCTCGTTGGCGCCGTCCAGCGCCGCCGTCACCGGGTGACGCAGGCCCTGCTTGGTGAGGTAGGGGGCGAAGGCGTTCTCCACCAGCCGCGCCGTCGGCTCGCCGGGCAGCACGAAGCCGAGTGGCGAGCGATAGATCGAGGCGGCGCCGGCATATTCCGGACCGGCGGCGACGAGCACCGCGCCGCCGTAGCGGACATACTGGGCGATGTTCTCGAAGTAGTCGGAGGGCAGGATGCCCCGGCGGGAGTAGCGGTCGAAGACGATCAGGTCGAACTCGTCGATCTTCTCGAGGAACAGCTCGCGCGTCGGGAAGGCGATGAGCGATAGCTCGTCCACTGGCACGCCGTCCTGCTTCTCCGGCGGGCGGAGGATGGTGAAATGCACGAGGTCCACCGCGGCATCGGCCTTCAGCAGGTTCCGCCAGGTGCGCTCGCCGGCATGGGGCTCGCCGGAGACGAGCAGCACGCGAAGCCGGTCACGCACGCCATTGATCTGCACCACGGCGGCGTTGTTGCGCCCCGTAAGCTCGCCCTCGACCACGGGCGTGGAGAACTGCAGCACGTTCATGCCGCCGTGGGGAAGCGTCACCGGCAGCTCGATATCCTCCCCGGCCGGCACCTCGAACTCCAGCGGCGGGCCACCGTCGATGGAGATGGAGAGGGGGATGTTGCCGCCGGGCCCAGGGGCGGCGCCCTGATCCTCCAGCCGGAGGGTCAGCGAGATCTGCTCGCCGAGGATGGCGAAGTCGGGCGCGTTGCGCACCACCAGCCGGCGATCCCAGTCCTCCTCCTCGCCGGTGAGCAGCAGGTGGGTCGGCGCCGGCAGGGCAGGGGCCCGTTCCAGATCGTGCAGGCGCCCGTCGGAGAGGAGGACAACGCCGGCGATACGCCCCATCGGCTCCTCGGCGATGGCCTCGGTGAGGGCGGTCATCAAGAGCGTGCCGGAATCGTCGGCGCCGTCACCGACGGTGACGACGCGCAGTTCGGTGTTCTCCCGCGCGGCCACCAGCCGCTGCAGGTGGGCCAGCGCCTCCTCGGTCTGAGCGGGGCGGGTGGCGATGCGCTGGCTGGCGCTTTCGTCCACCACCGCGATGACGATGTCGGAGAGCGCCTGCCGCTCCTCCTCCTGCAGGGAGGGGCCGGAGAGGGCGAGCACCAGAACGGCGGCGGCGAGGCCGCGGAGCCACGCGCCCCGCTGGCGCCGCCAGAGGGAGAGGACGAGCGCGAGCACGGCCAGCCCGGCGGCGACCCAGACGAGGGGCCGGCCAAGCAGCGGGTCGAAGATGATCTCGCCAGTCACGCGCGCCGCTCCCTCAATTGCCCAGCCGTTCCAGCAGCGCCGGGACATGGACCTGGTCGGATTTGTAGTTGCCCGTCAGCACGTGCATCACGAGGTTGACGCCGAAGCGCAGCGCCAGCTCCCGCTGCCGGTCGCCGGCCTGCCCGCGCCCGATGGGCAGGAGCGGGGCGCCGATCTCGTCCACTGCCCAAGCGGCGGCCCAGTCGTTGCCGCCGATCACCACCGGCGTCACGCCGTCGTTGAGGTTGCGGAAGGGCATCCCCTCCAGCTGCTCGGCATCGGGCGTGCTCGCCTCGACCCAGACGTCATGGCTGGCAAAGCGTCCGGGGAAGTCCTGCAGCAGGTAGAAGGTGCGGGTGAGCACGTGATCGGCCGGCAGCGGCTCCAGCGGCGGGATGTTCAGCGGCCGGGCGAGAGCCTGCAGCATCCGCCCCTCGGGCGTGCTGCCGCCGAAGGTGCCGAGATCAGAATCGCGGGTGTCGAAGACGATCATCCCGCCGCCGGCGAGGTAGCGGTTGAGCTTGTCGTAGGCGGCGGGGGAGGGCAGCGCCATGTCCGCCGTCACGGGCCAGTAGAGCAGCGGGAAGAAGGCCAGCTCGTCCGCCTCGATATCGACGCCCATCGGCGGGCCCGGCTCCACAGAGGTGCGGGCGAAGAGCGTGCGCGACAGGCCGAGGAGCCCCGCCTCCGCCAGCTCGTCCACCGTGTCGTCGCCGGTGAGGACATGGGCCAGCACCACCTCGGAGGTGGCGATCTCGGCGAAAAGGTCCGTCCCGGTCTCTGCCGGGGCCTCCCCCTCCTGCGCCCGCGCCGGGCCGGGGGGCAGGGCGGAGAGGAGGACGATGGCCAGTGCCGCGGCGGCTCCCCGACCGGTGCCCCGACCGCCACCGCGCAGGCGGCCGCTGAGGGCGAGGGAGGCGATCATGTCGAGGAGCAGCAGCCCCAGCGCCACCGCCAGCAGCCAGCCTTGCAGCGGCAGCTCGGCGCGGGCGGCGAGCCCCTCCACCGGCACGTCCGCCGGCCACGTGGCGGGGGCGAGCGACATCTCCTCGGAGCCGACGTTGATCGCCAGCGCCCGCTCGCCGGAGGAATAGAGGCCGGGCAGCAGCTCGGGCCCCGGCGTGCCGGCGGCGAGGCGGGCACCGGGCACGCCCGGCAGGTCATCCGCCGGCGCCAGTCGCCCGAAGGCATCGATGAGCTGCTCAGGTTGCCAGATCGTCCCCTCCAACGCCTCCGCCTGCTCGGCGGGGGCGCCGGCGGTGAGGGCGAGCCGCTCCAGCATCTGCACGAAGAGGCCGGAGAGCGGCAGCGACGACCACTCGGCATTGGCGGTGACGTGGAAGAGGATCACCTGCCCCGCGCCGACCTCGCGGCGGGTGACGAGAGGCGTGCCGTCGGCCAGCTCGGCGACGACGCGCGCCGCCAGCTCCGGCCCCGGCTCCGCCAGCACCTGCGCGCTGACCTCGACATCGGGCGGCACCGGCAGGCCGAAGAAGGGCGAGCCCGGCTCGAAGGGCGCCAGCGCCTTCGGCTCCCCCCAGCTCATCGCCCCGCCGACGGAGCGGCCCCCGGCACGCAGGCGCACGGGCAGGAGCGGATCGGTCTCCCCCACCGCCACGTCGGCGGCGGCGAGGCGCGGGCCGGCAAAGCGCAGAAGGAGCCCTCCGTCCTCCACCCAGGCCTCCAGCGCCTGCGTCTCCTCGGGGGAGATCTCGGCGACGTCGGCGAGGATGATGGCGTCGGGGTTGGCGAGCACGATGTCCCCCAGCGTGCCCTCGATGAGGTCCGCCGAGGGCTCCAGCGCCTCGTGGAGGTAGTGGAGCGGCGAGAGCAGCTCGGGCAGCTCGTCGGAGGTGCCGCCGGCCAGCAGCGCGATCTCCCGCCGGCGCAGAGCGTCGCCGGTCAGCTGCACGGCGGCGGCGGAGCGGCGGCCGGGCAGCTCGACGCGGGTCAGGCGGTTGCGCAGCTCGGGCGGCAGGTCGAGCCGCACCTCGGCCTCCGCCTCGCCGGGGGCGAAGCTGAGCTCCGCCTCCGCCAGCGGGCGCTCGGTGCCGGACGGGTCCAGCCCCACGGCGGCGGCGGTGACGGTGAGGTCGGGGCCGACGGGGGTGCGTGTGGCACGCAGCACGACCTCGCCCTCCTCGGCCGCCAGCGGGCGGAGGGCGACGATGGAGCGCGGCGTCTGGAAGACGCTGACCGGCCCGTGCGACTGCAGGAGGGAAAGGAGCGGCGCCCGGCTCGCCCGCTCGAGCCCGTCGGAGAGCCAGTAGGTCTCGAACGGCCCTTCGAGGCTCGCCGCGAAGGCGGTGAGATCCTGCGGCTCCCACGGGCGCGGCTGGACGCCGGGGAGGGACTGGGCGAGCGCCTCGGCGGGTCCGAAGACCGGCGCCTCGGCCGGCGGGTCTGTCAGCGCGACGAGAGCGGTGGGCCGCCCGAGACGCCGCGCCTCGGCCAGCAGCGCCTCGATCCGGTCGGTGCGCGCCGGCCAGTCGGGCGCGTCGGCCCAGCTGGCATCGGCGAGAATGAGGAGCGGCCCGTCGCCGGGCGTGCGCTCCGACGGGTTCAGCACCGGGCCGGCGAAGCCGAGGATGACGAGGCCGAGGGCGGCGAGGCGCAGCAGCAGGAGCCACCATGGCGTGCGGTCCGACTGGCTCTCCTCGTCGCCGAGGCCGAGGAGCAGCGCCACGGCCGGGAAGCGCCGGCGGATCGGCGCAGGCGGGACGGCGCGCAGGATCAGCCAGAGGATCGGCAGAAGGACGAGGCCGAGGAGGAGCCAGGGGGCGGTGAAGCCGAGGGGGCCGAGGAGGGTCATCGCGCGGCTCCGGCCGGTTCACGGGTGGAAAGCGGCCGGGGGGCGCTGCCCCCCGGACCCCCCGAGGTATTTTGGGCCAGATGAAAGGGCGGACGGGACGCCAGCGAGACGGGGCGGGCGGTGGCGCGCGTGGAGGCGCAGGTTGAAGGAGCCGCGGCGCGCGGCGCGGGGGCCGGGCGGCGGGGCCGGGGGGAGAGGGCGTCGGGGCGGGTCATGTCAGGCGCGCTGGTCCAGGGCCGTGTAGAGCCAGAGGAGGGCGGGGGCCGCCGGCTCCGACGTCAGGTGCGTGGTGAAGAGCCAGCCGGACATGCGGGCGAGCTGCGCGAGGCGGTCCTTCCGCTCGGCGAGGCGATCGAGGTAGCGCTGGCGCAGCGCGTCGGCCTTCAGCGTCTCGTGGCGGAGGGAGCCGGCGCCCGATTCGAAGATGGTGCGGCCGCGGAAGGGGAAGCTCTCCTCCTCCGGGTCGAGGATCTGCAGGAAGGCGCCGCGGATGCCGCGATCCGCCGCCTGCGCGATGGCCGCCTCGAGCGGGGCCGGATCGCCGAGGAAATCGGAGAGGAAGACGGCGCGCGAGTGCGGCGGCAGCCCCTCCTGCCCCGGCAGGCCGTATTCCGCGCTCTCCTCCCCCACCAAAGCGTTGGCGAGGCGGGCCAGCTGCGCCTCGCCCGGGCGGGGCGGCAGGCCGTCGCCCTCCGCGGTGGAGCCGGTGAGGCCGACGCGCTCACCGCCGCGGATGAGCAGGGCGGAGAGGGCAAGGGCGAGAAGGCGGGCACGCTCCGCCTTCTGGGGGATCCTGTCCGAGGAGGCGTGGCGCATCGCCGAGGAGCGGTCGACCCAGAGGGCGACGGACTGGGCGATCTGCCACTCCTTGTCCTGTACGAAGGTCTGGTCCGTCTTGCCGGAGCGGCGCCAGTCGATGCGGGTGCTGGCGTCGCTCTGGTGGCTGGGCCGGTACTGCCAGAAGCTGTCGCCGAGGCCGGCCCGCCGCCGGCCGTGCTGGCCGAGCGCCACCGTCGCCGCCAGCTGCTCCGCCGAGGCCAGCAGGGGCGGCAGCGGATCGGCCAGCGCCTCGGCGCGCGAGCGGAGGTCGGCGGGCGCGCTCACGCGGCGCGGCCGACGCGGGTGACGTCTTCCGTCACCCGGCCGATGAGCCCATCGAGGCTCTCGCCCCGGGCACGGGCGGCGAAGCCGAGCGACATGCGGTGCTTGAGGATCGGCGGGGCGAGGCGCGCCACGTCCTCCGCCGAGGGGGCGAGGCGGCCGTTGATCAGCGCCTCGGCCCGCACGCCCAGCATCAGCGCCTGCGCGGCGCGGGGGCCCGGGCCCCAGGAGAGCGACTGGCGGATGTAATCGGGCGCCTCGGGCTCCCCCGGGCGGCAGGCGCGGACGAGATCGAGGATCATCTCGACGATCCCCTCGCCCACCGGCATCCGGCGCAGGAGCTGCTGCGCGTCGATCAGCTCGGCAGCGGTGAAGACCTCGTGCGTCTGCCCCTCCGCCGCGCCGGTGGTGGCGAGCAGGATGTCGGCTTCGGTCTGGCGCGTCGGGTAGGGCACGTCGATCTGCATCAGGAAGCGGTCGAGCTGCGCCTCGGGGAGCGGATACGTCCCCTCCTGCTCGATCGGGTTCTGCGTGGCGAGCACGTGGAACGGCGGGCCGAGCCGGTGGTGCTGGCCGGCGATCGTCACCTCCCGCTCCTGCATCGCCTGAAGGAGGGCGGATTGCGTGCGGGGGGAGGCCCGGTTGATCTCGTCGGCCATCAGCAGCTGGCAGAAGACCGGGCCGGGGATGAAGCGGAAGGACCGGGCGCCGTCCGCGGCCGTCTCCAGCACCTCGGAGCCGAGGATGTCCGATGGCATCAGGTCGGGCGTGAACTGGATGCGCGAGGGGGCGAGGCCCATCACGGTCGCCAGCGTGTCCACCAGCCGGGTCTTGCCGAGACCGGGCAGGCCCACGAGCAGCGCGTGGCCGCCGCAGACGAGCGCGGCGAGCGACAGGTCCACCACCCGCTCCTGCCCGATGAAGCGGCGCGCGATAGCGGTGCGGGCCTCGCCCAGGCGGGCGCCGAGGCTCTCGATGGCGGCGACGAGGTCTTCGCTGCCCGTCTCTTCTCGGCCCGTCATGTCAATTCTCCTTGGCCCTGCGCGTGACGCTGCTACCCTGCCAGCAATCGGGGGCGCTCCGCAAATCCAATGGGCAACACAAGTCAGAGAGAAGCGCGCGAACGGCGGGCGGGAGGATGACGTGAGTGAGAGCGGTGTTCAGACGGGCGGCATGAGCCAGGGCGCGGCCGACAGGCTGGCCGGAGCGGCCCGCGCCGCCGGCGGGCGGGGCCTGCCGCCGGTGCACAAGTGGGATCCGCCCTTCTGCGGCGATCTCGACATGCGCATCGCCCGCGACGGCACGTGGTTCTACCTCGGCACGCCCATCGGAAGGGCGGAGCTGGTGCGGCTCTTCTCCACCATCCTGCGGAAGGACGGGGAGGAGTATTTCCTGGTCACCCCCGTGGAGAAGGTGCGCATCCGGGTCGATGACGCGCCCTTCGTGGCGGTGGATTTCGAGGCCGGGCCGGAGGGGCTGACCTTCCTCACCAATGTCGGCGACCGGGCGCTGGCGGGGCCGGAGCACGCCATCCGCGTCGAGCGCGACGAGGAGACGGGGGAGCCGGCGCCCTACATCCACATCCGCGCCGACCTCTGGGCGCTGATCGACCGCAAGAGCTTCTACCGGCTGGTGGAGATCGGCGAGCGGCAGGAGGTGGAGGGCGTGCGCTGGTTCGGGCTCGGCTCGGCCGGCAAGTTCTTTCCGATCATCGAGGCGGCGGAACTAGATGTTTGATCTTGCGTTGCTTCTTCGGCAATAGGGCGGGGTGAAACGGCCGTTTCGTCGGCCGAAATGACGTGGCGTCGTAGGGGGTACATCTGATGAGATCGCAATCGGCCGCCGGGGGCCGGGCCTGATGCCTCGTTTCGCCGCCTGCCTCGCCTCCCTCTGGCCCGGCCTGTCGCTGACAGAGGCGGCGGGCCGTGCCGCCGATGCCGGATTCGATGCCGTCGAGGTGACCGACCCCTATTCCGCCCCCATCCCGGAGCTTGCGGAGGAGCTGCGGCTGAGGGGCCTCGCCGTCAGCGCCATCGCCTGCCCGCCGCCGAACTACACCGGCGGCCAGCGCGGCTTCGCCGCCGTGCCAGGGCTGGAGGTGCGCTTCAAGGGAGACCTGCGCCGGGCGCTGCGCTACGTGAAGGCGCTGGGCGCGCAGAACCTGATCCTCATGGCCGGAGAGGCGGAGGGGGAGGCGGCGCGCCAGACGTTGCTCGCCAACCTCGCCCACGCGCGGGAGCAGCCGACGGGCACCCGCCTGCTGATCCGCCCCGTCTCTCCCCGCCGGCATCCGGGCGCCATGCTCGGCGACCTCGGCCTCGCGGAGGAGGTGGTGCGGCAGGTGGGCCCCGAGAAGCTGGGGCTCGTCTTTGACGCATGGCACATCCACGAGATGACGGGCGACGTGGCGGGGACATGGGCACGCCTCCACCCGCTCGTCGGCCACGTGCAGGTGGCCGGCTATCCCGGCGGCCACGAGCCGGCCGGCGGCGAGATCGACTACCCGGCCTTCTTCGCCCAGATGGACGAGAGCGGCTACAAGGGCTGGGTCACGGGCAACTATCGCCCCGGCGGTACGGTCGAAGCCGGGCTCGGCTGGCGGGCTGCCCGGGGGGGATGAGCGGCGGCGCCGTCGCAGTCTGACCGGTGTCTGCCCGCAACCATGCAGGGATCGATGCCGTGTTTGCTGCCAGATCTCTCCGTCCCAATCTTGGCGCAACGGCTGCAGGCGCAGGGCGAGTGCCTGCCCGTGGGGTGGCGCTCGGACATTCCCGCTGAGCGCTTAATGCCAGCCAGACCCCTCACCGACCTGAGCGACGCACCCAGCCCCACCAGAGCGCCAGCCCGTGGGGACGGGCAGGCGCTCGCCCTGCGCCTTTGGCGCGTACCGGGCGGGGGCACCGCTCGGGCGGGGTGACCCAGGGGCGCTGATAGCGGGGCTTTGCTCCGCCCCCCCTCACTCGCTCAGCGCCTGCGCCAGCCGCATGAGCTGCACAGCCTCTCCCCGATAGCCGAACGGGTCCTCGCCCCGGCTCTCCGCCGCCAGCGCGATGGCCTCGGCGTAGCCCCACTCGCCCAGCCAATCGCCGCCCGTAAGGAGCTGGCCGAAGCCGGCGATGGCCGCGGCGAAGGCGGCCTCCTGCCCGGGCTCATCGGCCCCCGCCGCGATCGGCGTCTCCAGAAGCTGCGAGGCGTCCTCCCCCGGCGCCTTCCAGCGCAGGCGCAGGAAGCCCAGCTCTCCGTCATGATCCGCAGCCTCCGGCGCCTCCGCGGCGTAGCGCAGATCCTCCGTCAGGCGGGCGGGGGAGCCGACGGCGGTGATCTCGTAGAGCGCCGTCACCTGGTGGCCGGCGCCGAGCTCGCCGGCATCCACCCGGTCATTGGCGAAATCCTCGCGGGCCAGCGCCCGCGTCTCGTAGCCGATGAGGCGGTACTCGGCGATCTCCGCCGGGTTCCACTCCACCTGCACCTTCACGTCGCCGGCGATGGGGAAGAGCGCGCCGGTGAGCTGATCCACCAGCACCTTGCGCGCCTCGGAGAGCGTGTCGATGTAGGCCGCCTGCCCGTTGCCGCTCTGCGCCAGCGCCTGCATCGCCGCATCGTCGAGGTTGCCGCGCCCGAAGCCGAGGACGGAGAGGTAGGTGCCGCTGTCGCGGTTGCCGGCGATGTACTCCTCCAGCGCGCCGGGATCGGAGAGGCCGACGTTGAAGTCGCCATCCGTCGCCAGCAGCACCCGGGAGACCTCGCCCTCGCCGCCCATCTCCTCCGCCAACCGGTAGGCCGCCTCCAGCCCGCCCTGCCCGTTGGTGGACCCGCCGGCGCCGAGGCCCTCCAGCGCCGCGAGAATCGTCTCGCGATCGCCCGCCGCGGTCGGCGGCAGGGCAACCCCGGCGGTGCCGGCGTAGGAGACGATGGCCACCTGATCCTCCGCCCGGAGCTGGGGGAGCATCAGGCGGAGGCTCTGCTGCAGGAGCGGCAGCTTGTCCGGCGCCGCCATCGAGCCGGAGGTATCGACGAGGAAGACGAGGTTGAGCGGCGGGCGATCCGCGACGGCGGGCATCTCGCCCTGCAGGGCGATGCGCACTAGCTGCGTGCCGGCGTTCCACGGCGTCTCGAAGACGTCGATGGTGGGGCGGAACGGCGCCTCGCCGGCCTCGGGGGCCGGGAGGTCGTAGGGGAAGTAGTTGATCATCTCCTCGATGCGCACCGCCTCTTCCGGCGGCAGCTGCCCGTTCATGATGGAAGAGCGGATGACCGACCACGAGGCGGTGTCGACGTCGATGGAGAAGGTGGAGACCGGCTCCTCCGCCGTCACCTTCAGCGCGGTCTGGGGCGCATTGGCGAAGGCCTCCGTGTCCGCCTGCGGCAGGGGCGCCGGCTCGGTGAAGGAGGGGGCCATCTCCGCCATCGGCGCGGGGGCGGGCGCCGTGAGCATCGCGTCGCCGGCCGAGCGGGAGAGGGCATGAGGGGCGAAGCCCTCCCCCTCCGCCGGGGCGGGGGCCATGCGGGTCTGCGCCTCGGGGGCGGGGGGCGCCATGCGCGGGGCGGCTTCGGGAGCGTCGCCCGCGGGGGCGCTTTCCTCGACGGCCGGCTGGTCGTAGCCCCAGAGCTCGACCTCCATGTCCTGCCAGTCGCCGGCGGGTTCGATGCGGGCGGCATCGCCCTCGCCCTGCACGGCCGGCTGGGGCGCGGAGCCGCCCTTGAGGCCGGGGGCGCGCTGGAAGAGCTCCTCCCCCGCGGGGCTGACGAGGACGAGGCCGCAGGCGACGACGGCGGTGGTCAGGCCGAGGCCGGCCTTGCTGGTGAGAGCATCGAGCATCCGTTTCACTCCTCTGAACGGGCCCCCGGCGGGGCGATCAGGGGTGAGACGGGCGCCGCCGCGCGAATCTTGGAGCGCGGCGAAATTTTCCCTCGCGAGGCGCAGGTCCGCCGCCTTCTTCCCCGCATCGGGGGCGGGCGTGGCGGCGCGTGCCGCGCGGCGCAGCTCGTCCATGTCGAAGAGGTCGTCATCGCCGGATGTCATGCGCTCTCCTCTTCTGCCCGCATGGCGCGCAGGCGCTTCTTGGCCTCGCTGACGCGCCACGAGATCGTTCCCTCGCTGACGCCGAGCACGGCGCCCGCCTCGGCATGGCTCACCTCGTCGAGCACCAGCGCCAACGTGTCCCGCAGATCGTCCGGCAGGCGGGTCATGGCGGCGAGCAGCCACTCGCCCCGTGCCTTCGCCTCGGCCATCTCGTCCTGCCGGGCCCGCTCCCAGTCGCCCCAGCCATCCGCCGCCTTGGCCCGCGCGCCCTGCCGGCGCCGCCGGTCATGGGCGGCGTTCACCGCCACCCGGTAGAGCCAGGTGGAAAAGCGCGACTCGCCGCGAAAGCGGGAGAGCTTGGCGGGCAGGGCTGCGCAGATGTCCTGCGTCAGGTCCTCCGCCTCGGCGCGGGCACCGGTGAGGCGGAAAGCGAGGGCGAAGAGACGGTCGTAATGACGGGCGAGCAGCGTGGCGAAGGCTTCCCCGTCGCCCGCCGCCGCCAGCCCAGCAAGGGTCTCGTCGCCGCGTTCCATCAGCATCACGGATGGTTGGACGCGGGCCGGCGGTCAATCCTTGGCGGTGGGGCGAAAAAATTCCGGATCAGATCACATCCAACGCCGCGCCCGCCGGGACGGGCAAGCGCTCGCGCGGCGCCTTCGGCTTGAGTCCGGGCAGGTCAGCGCCTCGATCCGGAGTCCGCGTCGTCCCGCGAACCTGACCGACACGCTCTGAACAAGCCACCACAGACCTTGCCGCCCAGACGAAAACCGGGCCGCGGATTGGTCCGCGGCCCGGCAAGCTCTCAGTCATGAGCGACGGCTCACTCCATCGGCAGGACGTCGGCCTCGGCGATGGGGCTGATCCAGATCGGGTTGGAGAAGGCTTTCTTCTCGGCGCCGTCGGTCACCGTCAGCGCGACCCAGCCCGCGCCGTCGCCGGCCTCGGGGGTGAAGGTAAACTCCGCCGTCGCCTCGTCTTGGCCGTCGAAGCTCACCGTCTCGATCTCGCCCTCGGGGCCGACGAGCGTGGCCGAGGCCAGCCCGTTGACGGAGGTGAGGTCGAAGGAGACCGTCTGCTCCTCGCCCGCAGCGGCGCGCATCTGCGTGCCGAACATGACGGAGGGCTCGATGAGTGGGCCGCGGGTCATGTAGGCGTGGCCGTCCTTGAGGTTCGCCACGAAGCCCTCGGCGCTCAGCTCACCCGGCACGTGCACGTAGGCGCGGGCGGAGCCGGTGCCGTCGTTCCACACGTCATGGGCGTCGGAGCCGGCGGAGAGGTAGATCTGCTGGCCCTTGCTCCACAGCTGGCCGGCGCGGGCGAAGACGGCGGCGTCGTCGCCCTCTCCGTTCAGCTCCAGCAGGTCGAAATCGGGGGCGAAGCCGCCCGGCACGACACCGCCCTCGAGGCTGGCGAGGTAGCCATAGGGGATGAACGGGTGGTTCGACTGGATGGCGTCGGCCCCCATGCGGCGCGCCTCGGCCATGATCTCGGCCGCCGTGGCGGTGGAGGTGTCGACCTCCAGCGTCGCGTCCAGGTCCATCGGGTAGGCGTTGAAGTGCCCCCAGGAGGAGGAGAACTCGATGGACGGGATGAAGGGCACGGAGCGGCTCGCGGCCAGCTCGTCCAGCGCGGCGTAGTTGACGACGCTGTCATGGTCGCTGACGAAGATCAGGTCCAGCCCCGCGGCCAGCTCGCTGCGGGCGAGGTATTCCGGCGGCGTCGTGCCTTCCAGCTGGTCGGCGTGATGGTGCATGTCGGAGGCGTACCAGCTGTCCTCGTAGGGGCGGGCCAGCAGCTCCAGCATCACCTCGACATCCTGCGTGGCGCCGGACTCGACGGTCACGTCCACCTCCTGCCCGGTGCCGAGGAACCCGGCGCCGTGGCCGACGGTGAAGACATACTCCCCCGGGGCCAGCGAGGCTTCGGCCTGGCCGATCTCGTCCAGCGTGGTGAAGATGGTCTGCCGGCCGAGGAACTCCACCAGCGGGGCCTGCCCCTCGGTGATGGTGATGCGCGCGTCCAGCGGCTCGCCGGCATCGTCCGTCACCGTGAAGTTGAGCGTGCCCGGGGCTTCGAGGTCGGCAAAGTCCAGCGTCGTGGCGCCGTCGGCGCTGACGGTGAGGGCCTGCGGCTCGGAGTCAGAATAGCCCTCGGCGGTGGCGTAGACGCTGTACTCGCCTGCGGGCAGGTCGATCTCGTAGCTGCCGTCGGGCGTCTGCGTCCACGCGAAGGGGGTGCCGTCCTTCTCGACGACGAGCACGGCGTTCTCGATGGCGCCGTCGGTGCCGGCGATGTCACCGCTGACGGTGCCGGCCGGGCCTTCGCCGCGAGAGATCTCGTTGGCGACGACGGCGGCGAGATCGCCCGAGCCGCCGACCTGCAGCCAGCCCTCGAAGCTGCGGCTCTCGCCGGGGGCGAGGGTGTGGGTGAGGTAGAGATCCTTGGTATCGTACTCGACATGGTCGAAGTAGGGCGCGTGGAGCGCGATCGACCAGTCGCTGTCATAGGCGACGACGCGGTCGGAGAGCGCGCCCTCGACGTCGCCGTCGACGACGCCGGGCACCGGGAAGAGGTAGCCGCTGTCGGGCCAGAGCGTGAAGCCGGAGAGCAGGCCTTCGAGCGCCGTCTCGCCGTTGTTTGTCATCTCGGTGACGAGGTGGATGGCGTCGGAGCCGTCCTCCAGCGTGTAGGTGGTGGCGAGGTCCGCCTCGCCGAAGTTGCGGGTGATGCGGATCACCGCCTCTTCGGGCGTGTCGGTGACGATCTCCACCTCCAGCCCGTCATTGGGCCAGGCGGACCAGTTGTTCGGGATGAAGTCGGCGAAGGCGATACGGTCGAGATCGGCAGCGCCGTCCTTCACCGCGGCGAGGTCGACGATGGCGCCCCGCGGCACGCCCCAGGGGGCCTGGCTGTCGATGGCCAGCGTGAAGGCCAGCTGGTCGTTCATGACGGTGATGTCGCCGGAGGCGAGCGCCTCGCCGTCGGGAATCGCGGAGGGGCCCTCGGTGATGGAGACATCGGCGAAGGCGGGGCTGGCGAGGCTGGCGGCGGTGCCAAGCAGCAGCGCTGTACGGATGGACATGGGCGAACCTTTCGATGGTGCGATTGGTCGGATGAATTGTTTGATTGGTCAGACAATGCGCCGCTCAAGTGCCGGATTGCAACCGGTTTCTCCGAAAGCGGCGTCTGGATGTCGAAATGCGACGCGTACGTAGGGGGAGAGGGGCGGGAAGGGCAAGGATGGCCGGCCAGAGGCGAGGAGCGCGGTTCACCTTTCAAGGCGACGGGCGGTGATGGTCTGCCAGAGGAACTGACGTCTCACGCCGGCCCGTGGGGTGGCGCAGCAACGTGGCCGCTGAGCGCTTTATCCCTGCCAAGCGCCTCCCCGCCCTGAGCGAGGCACCAAGCCCAGCCAGAGCGCCAGCCCGCGGGGACGGGCCGGCGCTCGCGCGGCGCCTGCGGCTTGATTCCGCGCGGGGAAGAAGCGGCGACGTTTGGCAGGAAGTCCGGCGTTCCGAGCGAGTCCCCGTAGGGTGGGTTTCCAACCCACCATTCCCGGCCCGCCAAATGCACCACCCTTGCACGCCGGCCTGTGGGATGGCGCTCCGACGCCCGCGCTCAGTGCTTTATGCCAGCCAAGCTCCTCTTCGCGGCCCGCTGAGCGCCAAGACCAGCCGGAGCGCCAGGCCGCCGGGACGGGCCGGCGCTCGCGCGGCACCTGTGGCTTGATTCCGCTCTGGAGGAGGAGCGGCGGCCGGGGCTCCGGGGGCCCGCCTACGGCCTTGGCACCCGGCCCGCCCTCAATACCTCCGCGTCGGGCGCCGCGCGGCCACCTCGCGGCCGCGGCGGCGCTCGCGGAGATAGACGAAGACGCCCGAGGCGAGGATCAGCGCCATGCCGACCCATGTCACCGGCGCCGGCAGCGTCCCGAAGACGGCCCAGCCCCAGAAGACTGCCAGCGGCAGGCCGGCGTATTCGAAGGGCGCGATGGTCGCCGCGTCCGCCGCCCGGTAGGCGGCGGCGAGGCAGTAGCCGACGAGTCCGGAGCAGAAGCCCAGCCCCACGAAGAGCCACAGGTCCCTCCCCTCCGGCCAGACCCAGGCGCGCAGCAGGAAGAGCAGGCTCTCGTTCGTCTGCCCCTCCGCGAAGCGCCCGTCTCCCGCCGCAAGGTAGAAGGCCACCGCGACGACGAGGAAGATGCATTGAGTGTAGATCGCCATGGCGGCCGCCGGCATGTCCGCCCCGAGGCGGCGGGTCAGCACCATTGTGCCCGCGTAGGTCAGCGCCGCCAGCAGCGGCAGCGCCAGCACGAGGCGGGAGGCGTGCAGCTCCTCCCCGCCCGCCCAGGGGCGCTGCATGATCAGCACGCCGAGAAAGCCCACCGCCACGGCGGAGAGGCGCAGCGGCCCCACCTTCTCCCCCAGCACGGGGATGGAGAGCAGCGTGATGAACAGCGGCGCCACGAAGAAGAGCGCGGTCGCCTCCGCCAGCGGCAGAGCCGCGAGGGCGGCGAAAAACGCCATGTTGGAGATCACGAGGCAGAGCCCGCGGACGAGGTGCAACCCCGGCCGCCGCGTCTTCAGCGCCCGCCAGCCGCCCTCGTACTGCAGCAGCGTCAGCGTGAAGACGAGGCCGAGAACCGAGCGGGCGAAGACCATCTGGTGCAGCGGGTAGCCCCCCGAGAGCGCCTTGATGAGCATGTCGTTCACCGAGATCGCGGCGGTGCCGAGCAAGATGAGAGCGATGCCGAGGGTGGGGCGGTCCGGGCGGGCGGCGACGAGCGGGGTCATGCCCCTGCGCTATGCGCGCCGCCCCTCCGGGGCAAGAGGCGTCAAGCCCGGGCCCGAATGCCCCCCAGTGTCCTGCGCCGTAGCGCCCCGGTCACAGCCACGCCGGCTCACGTGTGATAACGCGAAGCTGAACGGGACGATGCCATATTGCTGCCTATCTGCCCTGAGAGATCAGGGACTTGGTGAAAGTGACCGATTCTTTGCAGGCGGGCGGATATATTCCCCGCCGCCGAGCGTCTCGGTCAGACGGTTTCGCGAGCGGCGGGACATTTACGAAGAGGCGGCCCGGCCTCGATGGGGAGGCGGGCGGAGATTGAAGTGATGAGTTTCGAAAAACTGCCCATGGTGCTGGACCCCCCGTCGATGGAGAGCGACGGACGCGACATCCTCGATATCGCACTGGAGACGGTGCGCCAGCATCTCGGCATGGAAGTTGCCTACCTCTCGGAATTCGTGGGCGACCTGTCCATCTTCCGCGCCGTCAGCGCGCCGGGGCTGGAGGAGATGGCCTTCCCGGGCAAGGAGCTCGAGAAATCCGCCGTCTACTGCCAGCACATCCTAGACGGACGACTGCCGCGGCTGATCCCCGACACCAGCGCCTTCTCCATCGCGCGGGAGATGCCGATCACCCATGCCGTGCCCATCGGCAGCCATGTCAGCGTGCCGGTGCATCGCGAGGATGGCAGCGTTTACGGCATGTTCTGCTGCCTCAGCCCGACGCCGAACCCCTCCCTCAACGAGCGCGACCTGCGGGTGATGGAGACCTTCGCCGCCATCGCCGCCGGGCAGCTCAACAAGACCCTCATCAAGCGCGCCGAACAGGCGGAGGCGGCGTTGCGGATCGACGGCCTGCTGCAGGGCGGCGAGGGGCTGCAGATCGTTCTGCAACCCATCGTCGAGCTCGCCACCGGTGAGCTCACCGGCTTCGAGGCGCTCAGCCGCTTCTCCGGCACCCCCTACCGGACGCCGGATGTCTGGTTCTCCGAGGCCAACGCGCTCGGCCGGCAGATCGAGCTGGAGGCGCTGGCGGTCAGCAAGGCGCTGGCGCTGATGCCGCAGCTGCCGCCGGGGGCCTCCCTCTCCATCAATGCCTCGCCGGAGACGGTAACCTCCGGCATCCTCGCCACCCTCGCCGAGGCGTCGGAGCCGCACCGGCTGGTGGTGGAGCTGACGGAACATGCGATCATCGAGAATTACGAGCGCGTCTCGGAGGAGATCGAGAGGCTGCGCGCCCTCGGCGTGCGCATCGCCGCCGACGACGTGGGCGCCGGCCATTCCGGCCTCACCCAGATCCTGCGGCTGAAGCCGGAGGTGATGAAGCTCGACCTCGGCCTCGTGCGCGACATCGACACCGATTCCGCCAAGCGCTCGCTGGTGCGCGGCATGGTCTACTTCGCCGACGAGATCGGCACCCGCATCGTCGCCGAGGGGATCGAGACGGAGGCGGAGCTGGTCACGCTCCGCCGCCTCGGCGTGCACAAGGGGCAGGGCTACCACATCGGCCGCCCGGTCGACCTCGCAGGCACGCAGGCGTGGCTCGCCGCGCGGGCCCTGCCGCAGGCGGTCTGAGCCCGGCCCCGGGGCGAGGTGTCAGGGGCCGGGCCGCGGACGGCCCGGCGCCCGGCTCAGGGCCAGATCGACCAGACGTAGATGCCGTAGCCGCCGAGCAGCGCCGCCCCTTCCCAGCGCGCGATGCGATAGCCTGTCCACGCGAGGCCGACGAAGAGCAGCGACACGCCGACCATGACGAGGTTGTCGAATGTTACGATCTCCACCGGCACGGCGCCGGGGGCCAGGAGCGCGGTGAAGCCGCCGATGCCGAGCAGGTTGTAGATGTTGGAGCCGATGATGTTGCCGAAGGCGACGTCGCTCTGCCGCTTCAGCCCGGCGACGACGGAGGTCACGAACTCCGGCATCGAGGTGCCGATGGCGACGATGGTCAGCCCGATGACCGTCTCGGAGATGCCGAAGCCGCGCGCCAGAGAGACGGCGCCGTCGACGAGGAACCCGCCGCCTAGGATGATCAGCACCAGCCCGCCGAGGGCTAGCAGCACCGGGATCCAGGCGGGGCCATGCGCGGCCTTGCCGGGGGCGAGGGCCGGGTCCGCCTCCTGCAGGGCGGTGCTCTTCTGCTGGACGGCGCCGCCGGCCGAGGCCTGCCGCTCCTGCCGGAAGGCGAACCAGACATAGAATGCCAGCGCCGCGATGAAGACGAGGCCGGTCAGCCGGCCGGGTGTGAGCAGCGCGGCGACGAGCGCGAAGGCCACGGCCACCGCCACCATCACCGCGCCGTCGCGCTTCAGCGCGGAGGATTGCACGGTGATGGGGAAGAGCAGCGCCGCGACGCCGCCGATCAGCAGGATGTTGGCGATGTTCGAGCCGACGACGTTGCCGTAGGCGATGCCCGGCGCGCCGGAGAGCGCCGCCTGGACGGAGGTGACAAGCTCCGGCGTCGAGGTGCCGAAGCCGACGAGCGTCAGGCCGATCACGAGGGGCGAGACGCCCATCCGCGTCGCCACCTGCACCGAGCCGCGGACCAGCAGCTCCCCGCCGGCAATCAACATCACGAGGCCGCCGAGCAGCGGCAACCAGACTTCAACCATTATGAGACCTCCCCGCCGCCGGCCCCTGCCGACGGTCATTGGCGGGGCATGTAGTGAGGTCGGGGCCCGGGAAAAGGCCAGTGTCTCTCCGCGCCGCTTTTTCCCCCCTTCTGCAAACGCAGGGCGGGCGGGGTTTCCCCCGCCCGCCCGAGCCATCCCGCAATGGGGCGGCGCTTACATCGGCAGCTCGACGCTCCAGAACAGCGTCTCGCCGGAGTGGTCATCGACGCCGTCATTGTCGGTGGAGATCCACATCGTGCCGTCTTCGGTGAAGGCGAGGCCCTCGACCTTGTCCTGCGCATAGCCGTTCAGCTGCAGCAGGTCGGGGGCGATGTCATAGACGACTTCTTTCGTGACGACCGGGTAGTCCTCGCCCAGCGGCACCGGCTGCATCTCGGAGAGAGCCACGCGGGTCACCTGCTTCACGGCCACATCCGCGCCGATCTGGTTGTCGCGCTCGATGAGATAGACGTAGTCGCCGTGGGCGACGATCTCGCTGAGGCCGATCCAGCCGGTCTCGGCCGCCTCCAGCGGGTAGGCGACGGCGCCCCACTCGCCGGTGGCGGTGTCGTAGGAGATCAGCTTCACGGTGTTCTCGGCGTCATCTTCCCACGGGCGCTGCTGGGCGCCCCAGAGCACGCCACCCACCATCGTGACGCCCTCGAAGCCGGAGTTGGTCTGCACCGCCTCCAGCTCTTCGGGCAGGCGCACCTCTTCGAGGATCTCGCCGGTGGCGGAGACGTGGTAGAAGGCGTTGTAGAAGCCCTCTTCCAGCTTGCCCTCGGAGGCGACCCAGAAGCCGCCCTCACCGTCGAGCGTGATGCCTTCCTGGTCGAGCATGTGATCGCCGAACTGGATGGGCAGCGCATCGGTGATGGTGGCCGGGGTGGTCGTCGTGTCGATCGTGTAGATCATCGGCGAGCCGGCGTAGAAGCTGTCGTTCACCGCGTAGATCGTGGAGCCGTCGCCGACCATGCCGGAGATGGCGCCCCAGCCGATCAGCTCTTCCGAGCCGGCCGAGGTGAGCATCGGGTAGGCGGCGGGGGCCTCCTGATACTCGAAGATCATGACATGCGCGCGGATGCCGCCATCGGGGCCGAGGTCGGTCTCGTTGGCGGAGATGAGCAGGTTGCGCTCGGGGATCACCACGTAGCCTTCCGGCCCGATGCCGGAGGGCAGGAGCTGGGCGAGAACCGGGGCAGCCGGGTCGGTCACGTCATAGACGCCGACGACGGAGCCGCGCTCGGAGCCCACGAAGACCATCGGCGTGCCATTGAAGGTGCCAAACTCGATGCTCTCGGGCTCGACGCCTTTGTTCTCGGAGCGGCCCTCCGGGTAGTGGCCGATCTCGATCAGGGCATGCTCGAAGCTGTTGCCGCTGTCGTAGACCAGCGTGCCGTCCTTGTGGAAGATCGACCAGCCACGGCTGCCGCCGTCCATGTCGCCCTCGTTGGCGGTGGCGAAATGGTCATTGTCGATCCAGTTCACCGCGTCGGGCTCGCGGGGGATGTCCGTCAGGCTCTCGGTGAAGCTGAAGGCGTCGTCCTCGGTGGCATCGATCTCGGTCAGGTCGACCGTGCCGGCGGAGAAGGAGTTCAGCACCTCGCCATCCGCAGAGACGACGACGAGCCAGTTGTTCTCCTGCATCGTCATGACGATCTCGCCCGCGTCGTTGATGTCGACGAACTCGGGCTCGGGGTCTTCCGGGGCGATGTCGGAGAGGCCGGTGACGTCGACGCGCGAGAGGCTGTCGCAATCGAGGCCATTCTCGGCGGTGTTCACCAGCACGAGGTCGCCGGCGGGCATCTGGCCGACGCGGCCGTCGCCGAGGTCTTCGTCACGCTCGTTCTCGATGGCGACGGCGATGAAGGCGCCGTCCTTGCTGGCGGCGATGGAGTCGGGCTGGCCGCCGAGGTCACAGCGGGCGATCTCTTCCTCGGTCTCCATGTCGAGCGCCATGAGGAAGCCGGAGGGCGCCGTGTAGCTCTCCGACGTGTTGACGCCGATATAGGCGACGCCGCCGAAGACGGCGACGGAGGTGGGCTCACCGCCATCCATCTCCACCTGGCCGAGCGGGGCGGGATTGGCCGGGTCGGTGATGTCGATGAGGCCGACGACGCCGGCGGGGCTGTCGGTGTAGATCAGCGTCATGCCGTCTTCCGAGGCGGCGATGATCTCGGCCGATGTCTCTTCCGCCTCGGGGCTGTTGCCGGTGGTGGCAAAGCTGGCGATGCGGTTGAAGGCCATCTCCTGCGCCGAGGCGGCGCCGGCGCCGAGCGTGGCGGCGGCCAGGGCGGCGAGGGAGGTGGCTGTCCGGGCGGTGAACGTCATTGCGGCTGTTTCCTTCATGTCAGTCCGCCGCGGGCATGGGCCGGGCCGGTAACGGGCGGGTGACAGGAGGATGACGGCTGGATGAAAGCCGCGCGGCGCGCGGCGCTCCGGCGCGCAGCTTCCACGTCGTCACGGCATATTGCCGACAGGCGCGACAGCGACTTTACGATCTGCCCGGTTCTTGGCCGTTCTGCCGGCGCCTGCCCAAAATCCGCGCTGCGGGAAGCGATGAAATCTTTGGCAACCCTGACAGTTGTTGCGAGGTGCGGTGGCCCCTGCGGAAGGTGGATCGCGCCGCAGTCGCGCTTTCGTGACGGCGCGCCCGACGATGGACCGCGGCGCAGGGGCAAAGGGGAGGAGGCGCCGGACCACGGCCCTGACCCGGGCCCTCTTGCGGCGCAGGAAAACGAGAGCCGGCAGCGGCCGGATCAACAACGGGGGAAGCTCCAAGATGAAGCTGATGAAACTCGCCGCGGCAGCGGTATTCGCGATGTGGGCGGCGGCCTTCGCCACCACCGCCGCGGCGCAGGAGACGGATTGCCCGATCAAGGTCGGCGTCCTGCACTCCACCTCGGGGACGATGGCGATCTCCGAGACGACGCTGAAAGACACGATGCTGATGCTCATCGAGCAGCAGAACGCCGCCGGCGGCCTGCTCGGCTGTGACCTCGAGCCCGTCGTCGTCGACCCGGCCTCCGACTGGCCGCTCTTCGCCGAGAAGGCGCGTGAGCTGCTGACGGTCGAGAACGTCGACGTCATCTTCTGCTGCTGGACGTCCGTCAGCCGCAAATCGGTCCTGCCGGTCATCGAAGAGCTGAACGGCCTGGTCTTCTACCCGGTGCAGTACGAGGGAGAGGAAAGCTCCTACAACGTCTTCTACACCGGCGCCGCGCCCAACCAGCAGGCGATCCCGGCCGTCGACTACTTCCTCGAAGAGCTGGGCGTCGAGAAGTTCGCGCTGCTCGGGACGGATTACGTCTACCCGCGCACGACGAACAACATCCTCGAGCAGTACCTGCTCGACCACGGCATCCCGGAAGAGGACATCTTCGTCAACTACACGCCCTTCGGCCAGTCCGACTGGTCGACGATCATCTCCGACGTGCAGGAGCTGGCCGCCGATGGCAGCCAGGTCGGCGTTATCTCCACCATCAACGGTGACGCCAACGTCGGCTTCTACAAGGAGCTCGCCTCCGCCGGCATCGACGCCGCCGACATCCCCGTCGTCGCCTTCTCCGTCGGCGAGGAAGAGCTCTCGGGCTTCGACACCGCCGATCTCGTCGGCCACCTCGCGGCGTGGAACTACTTCATGTCCGCCGACACGCCGGAGAACGAGGAGTTCATCGCCAGCTGGCACGAGTACATCGGCAACGAGGACCGCGTGACCAACGATCCGATGGAAGCCCATTACATCGGCTTCAACATGTGGGTGCAGGCGGTCGAGGAAGCCGGCACGACCGACGTCGACCCGGTGATCGAGGCCATGGTCGGCCAGACCTTCCCGAACCTGACGGGCGGCACGGCCGAGATGCTGCCGAACCACCACCTGACCAAGCCGGTGCTCATCGGCGAGATCCAGGCGGACGGCCAGTTCGACATCATCTCCCAGACGGAGCCGGTCGCCGGCGACGCGTGGACGGACTTCCTGCCGGAATCGGCGGTGCTGGAGTCCGACTGGGTCGAACTCGGTTGCGGCATGTACAACACTGAGACCGAGACCTGCGTCCAGATGACGTCCAACTACTGAGGCCTGCCACGGCAGGACCCTGAAGGGGGGCGAGCCATCGCCCCCCTTTTCCACCCAACGAATGACCCGGGGCAGCAAGAAACCGATGCGCGCATTCTTCCTCGCCTGCGC
This sequence comes from Pseudoroseicyclus tamaricis, assembly GCF_012070395.1. Classification (GTDB taxonomy): domain Bacteria; phylum Pseudomonadota; class Alphaproteobacteria; order Rhodobacterales; family Rhodobacteraceae; genus Pseudoroseicyclus_A; species Pseudoroseicyclus_A tamaricis. Next base: position 367,621 of record NZ_JAAFYS010000001.1, read on the forward strand.
CCTGTGCCTCGCGGCCGGCGCCGCCCTGGCCCAGGATCTGCAATCCCTCCTGCAGCAGAACGCCGAAGAGATTGGCGACCCCTCCCGCCGCACCATCGCCGAGGCGCTGGAGCCGGTGCTGGAGAGTGACTTGCCGCAGGTGCTGGATTTCCTCGAACGCTACGCCGCCCGCGAGGTCTGGCAGCGCCCGGAGGACGGCCTCTTCTTCTACGCCGAGGAGGGGGACGACGCGCTCACCCTCATCGATATCGACACTGGGGAGCCGGTCGGCACCGCCTCCAGCCGCGAGATGAATAACATCCGCGTCAATGCCGGGGTGCGGGGCGTCATCAACTCCGCCCTCGTGCAGTTCCAGCTTTCCGATGACGATGCCTCCCGCCGCATCGCCGCGCTCGACGCCATCGCCCGCTCGCCCGAGCCGGAGCATCTGGCGCCGCTGCTGAACTCCATCGAGGACGAGCCGAGCCCGGCGATCCGCGAGCGCAAGGAGCGGCTGGCGTCGATCCTGACGGCCCGCTTCGGCGAGAGCACCGAGGCGCGGGTCGCGGCCATCGACTCCATGGCCGGCGACACCTCCATCGACGTGCGCGCCACGCTCAACCAGATCCTCGGCGCCTCCGACGAGATCGGCGAGACGCTGCCGGAGGGCGAGAACCTCGCCGGCGAGCGGGAGCTGACGCGCGACGAGGCCTATGCCGAGCTGGCGGAGGAAGGGCTCGCCTCACCCCGGGTCTCCGATGCCGACATTGCCGCGGCGCTGCAGGCGAATATCGAGGGGGACGCGGTAGCCGGCGTGCCCGTCGCCACCATGTCCGACCCGGCGGCCCGCATCCGCGCCTACGAGGCGCTGGCCGAGTCCGGCACCGTGCCGCCCTTCGTCTCCGAGGACGAGGTGGACGATCTGGTCGACGCCTATGTCTATTACCAGGTCTACTACGAGGACGACCCGGCGGTGACGGACGCCGCCCGCGGCGCGCTGGGCGCCATCGAGACTCGCGTGGCGCTCTACCAGTTCGCCGACATCGCGCTCGACGCGCTGTCGCTCGCCTCGATCTACTTCCTCGCCGCCATCGGCCTCGCCATCACCTTCGGCGTCATGGGCGTCATCAACATGGCGCATGGCGAGTTCATCATGATGGGCGCCTATACGGGCTATGTCGTCCAGCAGATCGTGCCGGACTACACCGTCAGCCTCGTCATCGCCCTGCCCCTCGCCTTCGCCGTCACCTTCGCCGCGGGCGTGCTGCTGGAGCGGCTGGTGATCCGCCACCTCTACCATCGCCCGCTGGAGACCTTGCTCGCGACCTTCGGCATTTCCATCGCACTGCAGCAGCTCGCCAAGAACATCTTCGGCACCCAGGCCCGGCCGCTGACCTCGCCGGCGTGGCTGGGCGGGCAGATGGAGATCAACGACATCATCTCCATCTCCAACATCCGCATCGCCATCTTCGTGCTGGCGGCGATCTTCCTCGTCGGCCTGCTGCTGCTGCTCAACCGCACGCGGCTGGGGCTGGAGGTGCGGGCGGTGACGCAGAACCCCGGCATGGCCGCCTCGATGGGCATCAACCCCGACCGGATCAACATGCTGACCTTCGGCCTCGGCTCCGGCATCGCCGGCATCGCGGGGGTGGCCATCGGGCTCTACGCGCAGGTGACCTCGGAGATGGGCGCCAACTATATCGTGCAGAGCTTCATGACCGTCGTCGTCGGCGGGGTGGGGAATGTCTGGGGCACGCTGGCGGGGGCGGGGCTGATCGGCATCCTCCAGAAGGGGATTGAGTGGTTCAACCCGTCCAACACGCTGGCGGCGCAGACCTACATGATCCTCTTCATCATCCTGTTCATCCAGTTCCGGCCGAAGGGCATCGTCGCCCTCAAGGGCCGCGCGGCGGGGGATTGAGAATGACGTACGTCACACGCGGCGATTTCCATATGGAAATCGCGGGCGGAAACCATATGGTTTCCGCTCCCCGGGCCCGACGTTCCGCAGACGATTTTCGCGCGAAAATCGTGCACGGAAATCGCGCGATTTCCGTCTCCCCGGCAGCGGCGGAGCGCCCCGATGCAGCGTAGCTTCTTCTTCCGCAACCCGAGCATCCTCGTTTTCATCGGCCTGCTCGCGGTCTTCACGCTGGCGGTAACGCTGATGAGCGCAGGGGCCGGCTCCGGCGCCATCTCCACCTCCTTCGTGAAGACGCTCGGCCGCACGCTCTGCCTCTGCCTCGTCGCCATCGCGATGGATGTCGTCTGGGGCTATTGCGGCATCCTCAGCCTCGGCCATTTCGCCTTCTTCGGCATCGGCGGCTACGCCATCGGCATGTGGCTGATGTATGCGCGCACGGAGGAGATCGTCGTCTCCTCCCTCGCCGGGGCCACCCTGCCGCCGACGCCGCAGGAGGTGTCGGACGCCATCGGCTCCCAGATCTTCGGGGTTGTCGGCTCCTCCGACTTCCCCGCCATCTGGGCCTTCGCCCATTCGCTGCCGCTGCAATTGCTGGCGGTGGTGCTGGTGCCGGGCCTCCTGGCGCTGGTCTTCGGCTGGCTGGCCTTCCGGAGCCGCGTGACGGGCGTCTACCTCTCCATCCTCACGCAGGCGATGACGCTGGCTCTGTCGCTCTACCTCTTTCAGAACGACTCGGGCCTGCGCGGAAACAACGGCCTCTCGGGTCTGCAGAACATGCCGGGCGAGGACCTCGGGCAGGATGTCATTTCCATCCGCTTCTTCTGGGCCTCCGCTCTCGCGCTGGGCCTCGGCTACGTGCTCTTTGGCTGGGTCGTCTCCGGCAAGATGGGCTCGGTGATCCGCGCGATCCGCGACGACGAGGCGCGGGTGCGGTTCCTCGGCTACCACGTGGAGAGCTACAAGCTCTTCGTCTTCACCATCACCGCCGTCGTCGCCGGCATCGCCGGGGCGCTCTATTACCCGCAGGCCGGCATCATCAACCCGGCGGAGATCGCGCCCATCGCCTCGATCTACCTTGCCGTCTGGGTCGCCATCGGCGGGCGCGGGCGGCTCTACGGGGCGGTCATCGGCGCGGCGCTGGTCTCGCTGGCCTCCACCTGGTTCACCGGGGGCGGGGCGCCGCCCATCGACCTGGGGTTCTACCGGGTCATTTGGACGGATTGGTGGCTGGTGCTGCTCGGCCTCGTCTTCGTGCTCGTCACGCTGTTCTTCCCCAAGGGGATCGGCGGGCTGGTGGACCTGCTGGGCATCAACCGCCCCGTCAAGCAGGGCCGCACCGGCGACTACGGGCCGGACGTGGGCGCCTGGCGCAAGCGGGAAGGGGAGGAGGAATAGATGGCGACGCTGCTCGAGGTTTCCGGCGTCTCCGTCACCTTCGACGGGTTCAAGGCGATCAACAACCTCTCGCTCTCCATCGGAGAGCCGGAGATGCGGGCGATCATCGGCCCCAACGGCGCCGGCAAGACGACGATGATGGATATCATCACCGGCAAGACGAAGCCCGACGAGGGGCGCGTCCTCTGGGGAGAGATGAGCCGCAACCTCCTCGGCATGTCGGAGAGCCGCATCGCGCAGGAGGGGATCGGGCGGAAGTTCCAGCGGCCGACGGTCTTCGAGGCGCAGTCCGTGCGGGAGAACCTGCAGCTGGCGCTCAAGAACCGGCGCGGCGCCTTTGCCGTCTGGCTCCGGCCCAAGGGGCCGACGGATGACGAGCGCATCGACGCGCTGGCCGAAGAGATCGGCCTGACGGACGAGCTGGAGCGCCCGTCGGGCGAGCTCTCCCACGGGCAGAAGCAATGGCTGGAGATCGGCATGCTGCTGGCGCAGGAGCCGCGCCTGTTGCTGGTGGACGAGCCGGCGGCGGGGATGACGCCGGCGGAGCGGCAGCACACGACGGATCTCCTGAAGCGCGCCGCGCAGACGCGCGCCGTGATCGTGGTGGAGCATGACATGGAGTTCGTGCGCCGGCTTGAGTGCAAGGTGACGGTGCTGCACGAGGGGCGGGTGCTCGCGGAGGGCTCGATCGACCATGTCACCTCCAACCAGGAGGTGATCGACGTGTATCTGGGGCGGTGACGATGGCGATGCTGGAAGTCCGGGGGCTCACCCTCAAATACGGTCAGAGCCAGATCCTCTACGACGTCGACCTGACGGCCGAGGCGGGGCGGGTGACGGCGGTGATGGGCACGAACGGGGTGGGCAAGACCTCCCTCCTCAAGGCCATCTCCGGCCGCCACCCCTATGATCGCGGCACGATCACGCTGAACGGGCGAGAGCTGGTGCACGCCTCAGCCCACGCGGCGGCGAAGGCGGGCGTCGCCTACGTGCCGCAGGGGCGGGAGATCTTCCCGCTTCTGTCCGTGACGGAGAACCTCGAGAGCGGTTTCGCCTGCCTTGGCCGGGCGGAGCGGGGCGTGCCGGAGCGGATCTACGAGCTCTTCCCGGTACTCAAGGAGATGGCGGGGCGCCGGGGCGGGGATCTCTCCGGCGGGCAGCAGCAGCAGCTGGCCATCGCGCGGGCGCTGATCACGCGGCCGAAGGTGCTGCTGCTCGACGAGCCGACGGAGGGCATCCAGCCGAACATCATCAAGCAGATCGGCCACGTGATCGCGCAGCTGCGCGACGAGGGCGAGATGGCGGTGGTGCTGGTGGAGCAGTTCTTCGACTTCGCCTACGAGCTGGCCGACCATTTCGTGGCGATCCGGCGGGGCGCCGTCGAGATGAACGAGCCGCGGGCCGAGGTGGACCGGGAGCGGCTCCTGGCCTGCGTGACGATCTGAGGGACGGCGGGACGGCGCTCGCCTGCGGCAATCGCCCCGCCCGCCGTCCCTTTGCGGGCGCCGTAGGGTGGGTTTGTAACCCACCTTCGCCGGTCGCCTCCCCGCGACTCGCCTCGAAGCAGAGGCAGCCGCACCGCCCGGAGCCGCTCCCCCGCCCGGTACGCGCCAAAGGCGCAGGGCGAGCGCCTGCCCGTCCCGGCGGGCTGGCGCTCTGGCTGAGCTTGGCGCTGAGTGGCGGGCGGGGAGGGGCTTGGCTGGCATAAAGCGCACCGCGGACATGTCGGAGCGCCACCCCACGGGCAGACTCTCGCCCTGCGCCTGAGAGCGGGACGCCATGGGGAAGGGAGGGCCGGGCTGAAGCCCGGCCGACCGGTGGGCTAGGGCGTTACGAGACGTCCGTGCAGATGTACTTCATCTCCAGGTAATCCTCGATCCCGTGGCGGGAGCCCTCGCGGCCGAGGCCGGACTGCTTGACGCCGCCGAAGGGGGCCACCTCCGTCGAGATGATACCGGTGTTCACGCCGACGATGCCGTATTCGAGCGCCTCGGCCACCTTGGTCACGCGGCTCAGGTCCTTGGCATAGAAGTAGCTCGCCAGGCCGAAGATGGTGTCGTTGGCCATCTCGATCACCTGCGCCTCGTCGGTGAAGCGGAAGAGGGGGGCGAAGGGGCCGAAAGTCTCCTCTCGCGCCACCATCATCTCCTGCGTGGCGTTCTTCACCACCGTCGGCTCGTAGAACTGGGCGCCGTAGTCGCTGGGGCGACCGCCGGTGAGCACCTCGCCGCCCTTCTCGCGGGCGTCCTTCAGGTGCGCCTCCACCTTCTCGATCGCCTTGGGCTCGATGAGCGGGCCGAGCTCGGTGCCGTCGTCGAGGCCGTCGCCGACTTTCAGGGCCTTCACCGCCTCCGTCAGCTTCGCCGCGAAGGCGTCGTAGACGCCCTCCTGCACGTAGATGCGGTTGGCGCAGACACAGGTCTGCCCGTTGTTGCGGAACTTGCAGGCGATGGCGCCTTTCACCGCCTCGTCGAGATCGGCGTCGTCGAAGACGATGAAGGGGGCATTGCCGCCGAGCTCCATCGAGCACTTCATCACCTGGTCTGCCGCCTGGGCGAGCAGGGTGCGGCCCACCTCCGTCGAGCCGGTGAATGTGAGCTTGCGGACCTTGGGGTTCTCGCAGAACTCCTTCCCCGCCTCCGACGAGCTGGTCGTCGGCACCACCGAGAACACCCCCGGCGGCACGCCCGCCTCCTCCGCCAGCGCCGCCATGGCCAGCGCCGAGAGGGGCGTCAGCGAGGCGGGGCGGGAGACGAAGGAGCAGCCCGCCGCCAGCGCCGGGGCGACCTTGCGGGCGATCATGGCGTTGGGGAAGTTCCACGGCGTGATGCCCGCCGCCACGCCGATCGGCTGCTTGATCACCTGGATGCGGAGGTTCGGCTGGTGGGCGGGGATCGTCTCGCCATAGACGCGCTTGGCCTCTTCGGCGAACCACTCGATGAAACCCGCGCCGTAGGCGATCTCCGTGCGGCTCTCCGTCAGCGGCTTGCCCTGCTCGGCGGTCATGAGGATCGCCAGGTCCTCCTGGTTCTCCATCATCAGCTCGTACCAGCGGTGCATGATCTTCGCCCGCTCCTTGCCGGTCTTCGCGGCCCAGCCGGGCTGGGCGTCGTAGGCGGCGTCGATGGCCGTCGCCAGCTCCTCGCGGCTGAGATCGGCGACGCTGGCGATGACGTCGCCGCGGGCCGGGTTCCTGACGTCGAAGCGCTTGCCGGAGGTGGCGGGGCGCCACTCCCCGTCGATGTAGGCGTCCTGCCTGAGAAGAGACGTGTTCTTGAGGAGCGTGGAGAGATCGGTGGCGGTGTCGAGCATGGGAGCCTCCTTTGCTGGAGCCATTTGGCGCAGGGCGGGGGGCCGCGTCCATGGCCCGCCCGCCGGCTTCGGAAGAGGAGCGCGGCGAGGGGGTGGATGGTTCCGGCCCTGCCGCGGCGGCGGGCGATCCGGCGTGCCGCGAGGCGGACAACCCCCTTGTGATGCCGCCCGCGCTGCGGCATGGCCCGAAGCGAGGTGGCGCAGCGAGGGAGGCAGCCATGGCGCGTGAGGTGAAGATCGCCCCGTCGATCCTGTCGGCGGATTTCGCGAGGCTGGGCGAGGAGGTCCGCGCCGTCGAGGCGGCGGGGGCCGACTGGATCCACGTCGACGCGATGGACGGGCACTTCGTGCCGAACCTGACGATGGGGCCGAACGTCGTCTCCGCCATCCGCCCGCATGTGACGACCTTCATCGACGTCCATCTGATGATCGCCCCGGCCGAGCCCTATCTCGGCGCCTTCGTGAACGCCGGCGCCGATCTCGTCACCGTCCATGCCGAGGCGGGGCCGCACCTGCACCGCTCGCTGCAGTCGATCCGCGAGGCGGGGGCGCAGGCGGGCGTGGCGCTGAACCCCGCCACCCCCGTCTCCCATGTCGAGCACGTGCTGGACGACATCGACCTGATCCTCGTGATGACCGTCAATCCCGGCTTCGGCGGGCAGGCCTTCATCCCCGCCATGCTGGAGAAGATCGCCGCCGCCCGCGCCCTCGTCGGCGACCGCCCGATCCGGATCGAGGCCGATGGGGGTGTCTCGCCGCAGAACGCGGGCGACGTGGTGCGCGCGGGGGCCGACGTTCTGGTAGCCGGCTCGGCGATCTTCGGCGGCGATTACGCCGAGCGGATCAGGGCGATCCGGCAGGCGGCGGGCTGAGCGCGCCGCCCCGGGCGGAGGCGCGGGTGGCGGCGGAGGGCCGGGGGGCCAGCCCCCCGGAGCCCCCCGCGGTATTTCTGGCCAGATGAACAGGGGCGGCGGGGCTGCACAGGCTCTGCACGGGCCGGGGCGCCGGTTTGCACGGGGGGCGGGCACGCTCCGTGCAAACATCGGAGGAATTCATGAGAAGCTGGACGGGACGGACGGGCGCGGAGTGCAGCGGGTGCCGGTTGGAACGAGGCTTTCCGGGCGGGCGGCGCCGGCTTAGCGTGGCGGTGGAGCAGATGGAGCTGGCAAGGTGAGCCCCCGTATCCTCGTCGTCGACGATGACCCGCAGATCCGCGAGCTGGTCGGCATCGCCCTTGGGCGGGCCGGCCTGGCGGTCGCCGAGGCCGGGGACGGCGCGGCGGCGCTGGCGGCGGCGCGGGGCGAGGCCTTCGACCTCGTGGTGCTCGACATCGGCCTGCCGGAGATGGACGGGCGGGAGGTCTGCCGGGAGCTGCGGCGGACCAGCGACGTGCCGGTGATCTTCCTCACCGCGGAGGGCGACGAGATCGACCGGGTGGTCGGGCTGGAGCTCGGCGCGGACGATTACGTCGCCAAGCCCTTCTCCCCCCGCGAGCTGGTCGCCCGGATCAAGGCGGTGCTCAAGCGGTCCCGGCCGGAGGCGGCGCCGGAGCCCGGAGGAGAGCGGCGCCGCGGCGTGCTGGCGCTCGATCCCGGCCGCCACCGGGTGACGGTGCGCGGCCGCGACGTCGTGCTGACGGCGCGAGAGATGGAGCTGCTGGCCAAGCTCATGGAGCGGCCGGAGCATGTCGTCCCCCGGCCGGCGCTGGTGGATGCGATCTGGGGGACGAACGTCAACGTCTCCGACAGGACGATGGACAGCCACCTGCGCAACCTGCGCGCCAAGCTGGCGGAGGCCGGCTGCCCCGACGCGGTGGAGACGCTGCACGGCATCGGCATCCGCATGGGCCCCTGCCTTGGCGACTGAGGGCGGCACGGGCCGCGGCATAAGGGTGAAGTGGCGCCCGTCGCTGGCGCTGGTGATCGGGCTGGTGCTGGCGCTCGTCCTCTGCCTGCCGTTGGCGGGGATAGCCGCCGTCCAGCTTCTCGCGCCGCCGATGCAGACGGCGCGGGCGGCGGTGCTGGTGGGGCTGTCGGTGGTGGCGGCGACGGCGGGCCTCGGCTGGGTGCTCTGGCGGCTGCTCTACCGGCCGATCCGGGCGCTGTCGGCGCGGGCCGAGGCGGTGGGCCGGGGGAGGGCCGGCGCGGAGGCGCCGCTGCGCCACTATGGCACGCGGGAGATGGAGCGGACGGGGCGCGCGGTGATGGAGATGAGCCGCATCCTGATGGGCCGAGAGGCGGTGCTGCGCTCCTACGCCGATCACGCGACGCACGAGCTGAAGGCGCCGCTGACGGTGCTCCGCGGCGCCGCCGAGCTGCTGGACGGCGACGATATTCCGCCGGAGGAGCGGGCGCGGCTCCTCGCCCGCATCGACGAGGCGGCGGACAGGATGACGGCGCTGCTCGATGCCCAGCGGGCGTTGGCGCGTGCGCAGGAGCCGGTGATGCGCGGCAGCACCCGCGTTGCGCCGCTGATGGCGGGCCTCTCGGCGGATCACCCGGAGGCGGAGATCCTGTTGGTCGCCGACGGCATGCTGCCCCTGACGCGGGAGGCGCTGCGGCTGGTGCTGGACCACCTGATCGGCAATGCGGTGGCCCATGGCGCCGGGGAGGTGCGGCTCACGGTGGGGCCGGAGGGCCTGACGGTGGCGGATGACGGGCCGGGGGTGTCGGCCGGGAACAGGTCGCGGATCTTCGATCCGTTCTTCACGACGCGCAGGGCCGATGGCGGGACGGGGATGGGCCTGCCGATCGTGCGGCGGATGCTGGAGGCGCACGGGGCGGAGATCATGCTCCGCGAGGACGGGCCGGGGGCGACGTTCGCGATCCGGTTTTGAAGGGGGCTTGAGGGGCGGGCGCCGCGCGGAGGGACGGTGGGTTGAAAACCCACCCTACGGGGACCCGCTCGGGCGAGGGCACCCGGAGACCCGGCCGCCGCTTCTTCCCCGCGCGGAATCAAGCCGCAGGCGCCGCGCGAGCGCCGGCCCGTCCCGCGGGCTGGCGCTCTGGCTGAGCTTGGTGCTGAGCTCCGAGCGGGGAGGGGCTGGGCTGGCATAAAATTGCGCAGCGGGGCCGTTGCGGCGCCACCCCACGGGCCGGCGTGAGAGCTGGGCGCCTCTTCCGGGCCGGGGGGACGGTGGGTTGGAAACCCACCTTACGGGGGCTCGCTCGGGCCGAGGGCGCCCAGAGACCCCGCCGCCGCTTTTCCCCTCGCGCGGAATCAAGCCGCAGGCGCCGCGCGAGCGCCGGCTCGTCCCGGCGGGCCGGCGCTCTTGCTGGGCTTGGTGCCTCGCTCGGAGCAGGGGAGGGGCTTGGCTGGCATAAATTGCGCAGCGGGGCCGTTGCGGCGCCACCCCACGGGCCGGCGTGTGAGGGCGGCTCTTGTGGCAGATGGGTCCTGGGCCCGCCGGAGGGCGGTGGGGTGAAACCCCACCCTACGGGGTAACTGGCGGACCCGGTGGGGATCGAACGGGGCTGCGGCGCCCCGCCCCGCCTACGCCTTGCCCTCGGTCATCCGGCGGATGGCATCCACGCCGCTCTCGCCCAGCGGCACCTTCGCGAAGGGGCCGCCGAGCTTCGTCAGGCCCATGTCCTGCGCGTCGGGCTGCTTCGCCGTAGCCTCGATGCGCTCGGCCCAGTCCTCGGCATCGTCCTGCGGGCGGTAGCCGAGGAAGGAGGCGGGGGAATTGTCGACCGGGCAGCGGGTGTTGGCGGAGACGCCGAAGATCGTGGTGAAGCCGGTCACCGGCGCCTTGATCGAGGCCATCACGAGGCGGCGCAGGTCGCCGTAGCTGAGCCAGGTGCCGAGGGCGCGCAGGTTGTTCGGGGCAGGCTCGCAGGTGAGGATGCGGATGCAGACGGCCTCCAGCCCGCGCTTCTCCCAGTACATGCGGCCCATGTCCTCGGCGAAGCACTTGGCGAGGCCGTAGAAGGTATCCGGCCGGTGCGCGCCGTTGCAGGGCACGCCGGCGTTGGTGTCCTCCATCCCGACGGCATGGATGGAGCTGGCGTAGATCACGCGGCGGCAGCCGGCGCGGTGGGCGGCCTCCCAGACGTTGTAGGCGCCGATGTAGTTGGGGCCGAGCAGCTCCTCGAAGGGCTTCTCGTCGACGATGGCGCCGAAGTGGACGACCATGTCCGCCCCCTCCATGAGCGGGGCGATCTGGCCCATCTCGGCGAGGTCGGCCTTGACCCAGGTCTCGTTCGGCAGCAGCTCGGCCGGTGCGTCGGCGATGTCGGTGGAGAGCAGCTCGGCGGCGAGGCCGGAGAGCATCTCGCGCAGCTGCATGCCGAGGTTGCCGGCGGCGCCGGTGAGGACGATCTTGCGCATGGGCGTTCCTTCTTCGTCAGATGATCGCATCTTCCACCACCCGCTTGCCGGTGACGAGGCGGGAGACGGAGAGGGGGGTGAGGTCGAGGCTCTGGTAGCCTCCGGTGAGGATCAGCTCTACCAGCCCGCGGCCGATGCCGGCGGCCTGTTGCAGCCCGTGGCCGGAGAAGCCGTTCGCGAAATAAAGGCCTTCGGCCGCCGGGTGCAGGCCGACGAGGGCGTTCTGGTCATGGGTGTTGTAGGCGTAGTGGCCCGTCCAGAAGCGGAGCAGGCGCAGCTGCTCGAAGGCCGGGATGCGGGCGGCAAGGGCGGGCCAGAGCCTCTCCTCGAAGGTGTCGGGATCCATGGAAAAGTCGTCCGGCGCGGCGGGATCGTCATCGAGGGGCGCGCAGCCGATCATGAAGTTGGCGCCGTCCTGGCGGACATGGAAGCCGGAGGGGTCGATCGTCAACGGCAGCTTCGCCGCCAGCGGCGCGGCGGCGAAGGTGAAGGTGTGGCGGCGGCGCGGCTCCACCGGCAGCTCGATGCCGGCCCAACGGGCGACGAGCGCCGCGCGGGGGCCGGCGGCGTTGACGACGGCGCCGGCGGCGATCACCGTGCCGTCCGCCAGCCGGATGCCGGTGATGCGCGCGCCCTCGGACGTCAGCCCGGCCACCTCCGCCTCCACCCATTCCGCCCCCATCTCGCGCGAACGGCGGCGGAAGGTGGAGAAGAGCGTGGCGCCGTCGAAGTAGCCCTCTCCTTCGGTGCCGTGGGAAGCGAGGAGGATGTCCTCCCGCTCCATCCAGGGGAAGCGGGCGGCGAGCTGGCCGGGCTCCAGCAGCACCGTCCGGGCGCCGAGGCTCTTCTGCAGGGCGGCGCGGCTGCGCAGGCGACGGGCGCCCTCCTCCGTCGCGGCGAGGTAGAGGTAGCCGAAGGGGTCGAGCGCGGGGGGCGGGCTCGCCTCCTCCATCACCTCCGGCCAGTCGGCGAGCAGGGCGAGGGTCGCCTGCGAGAGGCGGATGTTCACCTCGGTGCCGAATTGCAGGCGGATGCAGCTGTTGGTGTGGGTGGTGGAGGCTTGGGCGTAGGTCGCGTCCCGCTCGACCACCAGCACCGAGAAGCCGGCGCGGGCCTTCATGGCCCAGAAGGCAGTGGAGGCGCCGGTGATGCCGCCGCCGATGATGACCAGATCGTAGGCGCGGCGGGCGGGCATCGGGACTCTCCGGGCTGAACCGGAGCGGAGCCTAGGGCGGCGCGGAGGCGGGGGAAAGGGGGGCGAGGACAGATGGTGGCGCGCCGCCCGGGGAGGGCTCGGCAAGAAGGCGGGGGGGCAGACAAAGCGAAACCCCCGCCACTGGGGCGGGGGTTCGGTCGTGCGTCGAAACGGTGCTTCGGCTCAGCTGTTGCGGCGGAACAGGCGGCCGACCCAGATGAGGATGCAGGCACCGATGAAGCCGATGATGAGTTGCCCGATCCAGCCGCCAAGCGTTTCGCCGATGATGGCGAAGAGAATGGCGTTGAGGATGAGCGCCCCGACGATGCCGAGAATGATATTCATCAGAAGTCCCATGTTGGACTTCATGAACTGCTCGGCGAGCCATCCGGCGATGGCGCCGATGATGATGGCGGCGAACCAACCTACTCCAGTCATGTGATCAAAACCCCCGCGGTTTTTTTACGTTGTGTTGCTGCGCAAGGCATGTCCCGCGCTTGGCATGTTAACGGTATGGCAGGCAGGTGGTTCCATCGCTCGAAAAATGTCGCGGATTGTGAGGGCCTTCGGGCGGCGCGCTTTCGTGGCAACGGGGGATGCGCCGCGCGTCTTCCTCCCTCCGCACGCGGCGCGCCCTGCGCCGGATCGCCCGGCGGAGCGGCGCGCGGGCGCCGGCCGGTTGACAGCGCCGGGGCCGCTCGCCACGAAGACCGCCACCAAGGCGGCGCAACCGGGGAGCTGAGCATGGCGAAGAAGGAGCAGGGCGAGCGGCGCCAGCAGGTCTACACCCTGCTCGTCGAGGTGGGCCGCAAGGCCGGCGACGGGCTGCCCGAGGGGGCGACCGGCGGGGCGCTGATGGTCTACGCCTCCGGCATCGACGAGGCTGAGGCGGTGCGGGAGACCGTCGCCATCCTCAAGCAGGCCGATCTGGCCCCGCTCGACGTCTCCGGCTACGGCACGCTGGAGGAGCGGCTGGCCGAGGGGCACGACATCCCCGATGACGAGCGAGAGATGATGGAGCGGGCGCTGGCGGAGAATGCCGTCATCGTCGCCCAGATGACCCCCTTCTTCGAAGGTGACGAGGAGCGCGAGGATGACTGACCCTGTCGAGCTGACGCAGGCCCTGATCCGCTGCCCCTCCGTGACGCCGGAGGAGGGCGGGGCTCTGGTGCTCCTGCAGGACCTTCTGGAGGGCGCCGGCTTCACCTGCACCCGGGTCGACCGGGGCGGGGTGTCCAACCTCTTCGCCCGCTGGGGCGACAAGGGCGCGGCGAAGACCTTCGGCTTCAACGGCCACACCGACGTGGTGCCCCCCGGCGATTCCGGCCTCTGGTCCGTCATGCCCTTCGCCGGCGAGGTGCGGGACGGCGAGGTCTGGGGCCGGGGCGCGGCCGACATGAAGAGCGGCGTCGCCGCCTTTGCCGCCGCGGCGGTGGATTTCGTGCGCGAGACGCCGCCGGACGGCGCCGTGATCCTCGCCATCACCGGCGACGAGGAGGGCGACGCGAAGGACGGCACCACCGCGCTGCTGGACTGGATGGACGAGCAGGGCGAGCGCATGGCCATGTGCCTCGTCGGCGAGCCGACCTGCCCGGAGACCTTGGGCGACATGATCAAGATCGGGCGCCGCGGCTCGATGAACGCCGTGGTCACGGTCACCGGCCGTCAGGGCCACTCCGCCTATCCCCACCGCGCCGCCAACCCGCTGCCGGCCCTCGCCGCGCTGGCGGACAGGCTGGCCTCGGAGGAGCTGGACAAGGGCAGCGACCACTTCGACGCCTCGACGCTGGCGCTCACCTCCATCGACACCGGCAACACGGCGACCAACGTCATCCCCGGCGCCGCGAAGATGATGCTGAACATCCGCTTCAACGACCACCACAGCGGCAGCGCGCTGACGGAGTGGCTGCGCGGCGAGGCGGCGGAGGTGGCGGGGCGCTTCGGCGTGACCATCGATATGGCCGTTAAGATCTCCGGTGAGAGCTTCCTCACGCCGCCCGGAGAGCTGTCGGAACTGGTCTCCGGGGCCATTGAGGCGGTGACGGGCCGGCGGCCTGCGCTCTCCACCACCGGGGGCACCTCCGACGCGCGCTTCGTGAAGGATCATTGCCCGGTCGTAGAGTTCGGCCTCGTCGGCCAGACGATGCATCAGGCGGACGAGCGGGTGACGGTGGCGGATATCGAGGGGCTGGCCGCGATCTACCGCCGCATCCTGCAGGATTACTTCGCCGTCTGACGTCCGGGGCTAGCGCTTGCGGACGCGGGTGAGCTTCTTCTCCCGCGCGGCGGACTTCTTCTTCGCGGCGCCCTGCTTGCGGCGGGGCGGCTTGCCGGGGCGATGGGATGGGCCGCGCGGCACCTCCGCCTCGTCGAGGCTCACCAGCTCGCCCACCATGCCACCGGTATCCGCCGCCGCCTCGGAGAGCTTGATCACCGCGCGCTGGCCGAGCCGCATGACGCGGCCCGACTGGCTGCCCATCAGGCTCTGGCTCTCGCGGTCATAGTGGAAGAACTCGCCGCCGAGCGTGCGGATGGGGATCAGCACGTCGGCGCCCGTCCCGTCGAGCTTAATGAAGAGGCCGAACTTCGCCACCCCGGCGACGCGGCCCGGCAGCTCCGTCCCCACCCGCTCGGCCATGAAGGCGGCGAGGTAGCGATCGTTCGTGTCGCGCTCGGCCATCATCGAGCGGCGCTCGGTGTCGGAGATCTGCTCGCCGATCTGGCCCATCCGCTCGATCTGGTCGTCGCTGAGCCCGTCGTCACCCCAGCGATGGGCAGTGATCAGGGCGCGGTGGACGATGAGGTCGGAGTACCGCCGGATCGGCGAGGTGAAGTGCGCGTAGTTGCGCAGCGCCAGGCCGAAATGGCCGAAGTTGTCGGGCCCGTAATAGGCCTGGGACATCGAGCGCAGGGTGCTCATGTTGATGAGCTCCGCCTCGTCCTTGCCCGCGGCCTGCGCGAGCAGCTGGTTGAGGTGCTTTGTCTGCAGCACCTGCCCCTTGGCCAGCGTCAGCCCGGCGCCCTCGGCTACCTCGCGCAAGGATTCCAGCTTCGCCGGGTCCGGCTCTTCGTGGACACGGTAGAGCAGGGGGGTCTTCTTCTCCTTCAGAGTCTCGGCCGCGCAGACATTGGCGAGGACCATGAACTCCTCGATCAGCTTGTGCGCGGCGAGCCTGTCCTTGAAGTCGACGGAGGTGACCTCCCCCGCCTCGTTCAGCACGATCTGCCGCTCCGGCAGGTCCAGCTCCAGCGGCTGGCGGCGGGCGCGGGCGGCGAGGAGCGCGTCATAGGCGGCGTAGAGGGGGCGGATGACCTCGTCCATCATCGCCGCGGCGCGCTCGCTCGGGCCGCCATCCATCGCCGCCTGCACCTCCTCGTAGGGGAAGGAGGCGCGGGATTTCATCAGCCCCCGCGTGAAGCGGTGGGAGAGCTTGGAGCCGTCTTCGCGGATGCGGATCTCCACCGCCAGCACGGCACGCGGCACGCCCTCGTGCAGCGAGCAGAGGTCGCCCGAGAGGCGGTCGGGCAGCATCGGCACGACGCGGTCGGGGAAGTAGGTGGAGTTGCCGCGCTTGAGCGCCTCCCGGTCCAGCTCGGAGCCGGGGCGGACGTAATGGGCGACATCGGCGATGGCGACCCAGAGGACATGGCCGCCCGGGTTGTCCGCCGCGTCGTCGGCGCGGGCGAGGACGGCGTCATCGCGGTCGCGCGCGTCGGCGGGGTCAATGGTGACGAGGGGCAGGTGCTGCAGATCCTCCCGGCCGGAGAGGCCGGCGGGCTTGGCGGCATCGGCCTCCGCCAGCACCTCGGGCGGGAACTCGTGGGGGATGCCGTGCTGGTGGATCGCGATAAGGGAGACGGATCTCGGCGCCCCCGGAGCGCCCAGCCGCTGGGTGACGCGCGCCTTCGGCAGGCCGAGGCGCCCCTTGGGGCCGGATTGCTCCGCCTCCACCAGCTCGCCGTCCTTGGCCCCGTGCTCGTGCCCGAGGGAGACGACCCACTGCCGGTCGGCCTTCTTGTCGATGGGCATGATCCGCCCGCCTTCGGAGCCCTTGCGGTAGATGCCGAGGATCGTCGTCGGCGCATGGCCGATGCGGCGGATCATGCGGGCGGTGTAATCCTGCTCCTCCCCCGGTGTCGGGGTGAGGCGGGCGAGGATCCGGTCCCCCTCGGCGAGCGCCGGATCGCCCTCCCTCGGGAGGACGCGAACGCTCGGCTCCTCCCCCTCGCCGTGCCATTCCATCGGGCGGGCGGAGAGGTCGCCATCGGCGTCGGGCGCCCGGACGAGGAGGATGGTGACGGGGGGCAGCGTCTCGGGGTCCCGGTAGGAGCGGCGCTTCTTCTCGACATGCCCCTCCTCCTCCAGCTCCTTGAGCATGCGCTTGAGGTCGATCCTCTGCGCGCCCTTGAGGCCGAAGGCCTTGGCGATGTCACGCTTGTGCGTCTTCTCCGGGTTGTCCTGGAGAAAGGCGAGGATCTCGGCCTTGGAGGGGAGCGGGGTCATGCTGTGGGAGGTAGCATGGGTGGCGTGGGGTGGCGAGAGGGGGGCGAGGGGGGCTAAGGGAGGGTACCCAAGTGATCGAAGCCCGTTAATTCAGGTACGTCGACTCTGTCCCAATCTCCCAGTCTTGGGCCCTCGAGCTCCCCCGAGCGGTACTTACCAATGAGATGATCGAGCGGACGCCTCTCCTCGAGTCCTAGCAAGTTCAGCAAGAACTGAAATTCCTTTGTCGAGCGCGAGCGCGCGAAGAGCTCAAAAACACGCGCTCGATGGCCCATCAAGTAAATGGTCACCGGAAACCAGCCGCCAAAGGAACGTCGGTCCTCGAGTCGGCTGCGCAGAAAAAGAATAAAATCTACCTCCATGAGGTGCTCAAAGAGAATGCCGCTTCCAATTGTGCGCTCCTTTAGAAGATCTGCTTGCAGGGAAATTCGTCTCAGACCTAGTTCTTTCTTTCGCGCATCAAGAAGTCCATCGAAGTGCCGAAATCCCGTGTAGTCCGTGATTCCGTCCCTCTCCCGCTCTGCGCGCCAACTATCGTAATATGCAGTATCAACTATAGCACTGAAAAGATCGGAGCGCCGTTCGCGCACGAACAGAGTGGAGAAGTGCAAGAACAGCTCATGCGCAAAGAATTTAAAGTTATCAAAGTCGATTTCTCGATACCTGCCTTGCTGAGGATGGAAATATGGCAAGAATCCCTCCAGGAAGTCATGTATTGCCTTTCCAAACCGTTCATCTTCAGTGTACCTGCAGATTGCCTTAACAATCTCGATGCATTCGTTCCTGTATGGAACAAAGTCGCCGTATTTTCTCATGATCTCTTCACCGCCAATGTCTTCACTGGAGGAGATCTTGAAGGCGGGAAGTTCCTCTAGGAGCGTCGAGAAAAACTCGATGACCGCAGGATAAGCGAAGGACTTCCCGCCTTGAACTGCATCCATTGCTCGGCGGTACGAAGCGGAAGTTGGTAGTGAGATGGCGGCATTATCGTCAAGATAGGAGGGACGGGAGCCAATTTTCGGCTTCTCGAATTGCGGCCTTCCAAATATCCATCTGAGAAGTTGCTCAAACCGATCTGTATAGCGTGACGCATCGGTGAAATCGATGAACACCCTTGAGGTGTAGTAAGCCGGCACATAAGGCTTGCCGTAATCATCCCGCTCGAAGATCAGAGCGACGAACTTTCCTTCGTCTTGCTGCTCGTAGAGTCTAGATGAGATGATTTGTGCTTCTGTGCCAGCACCACCCCGACGCGCGTCCGACTTCTCACAGTAGAGCCTGTCGGAGACTATCAACACTTTTCGAACATCCGGATCAGAGACGATCCTCTCCATGAAGACCGTTGCCTCTTGACCTTCTGACAGGTCCCATTTGTCAAGTATGACGTCGACCCCAGAGTCCCTCAGTTCAGTGGCAAGATCCAAAACGCGCTGTTCATGGTCGGGAGTGCTCCAGCTGTAAGATATGAACGCCTTGGGAGCCGGTTCCGCTGGGGTACTCATAGCTAGTCCAATTGCAGAGAAAGTGTCTGAACGCTAGTGTAGCGGATTTCGATGAATTTGACGAAAAAGTCAGGCGCGCGGTCTATGCCCCGCGCGCCCATTGAGAATGTAGCTGATCAGAACGGGCTGTCCGGGAAGTAGTACCCGTCCGCGTTCTCCTGCGTCACCAGCACCGAGCCGATGATCATCTCGCCCGACACCGGCGTCGAGGAGGTCATCCCCACCGCCGTCATCTCGATGGCCGTGGCGATCATCGCCGGCGGGTAGGTGACGTCGGCCGGCACCATGGAGTCGCCGTCGGCGACCCGCTGGATCATCTCCTTCATGCCGGCGCCGCCGAGCACGAACTGGATGTCCTCGCGCCCCGCCGCCTCGATGGCGGCGAGCACGCCCACCGCCATGTCGTCGTCCGAGGCCCAGACGGCGTCGATCTCCGGGTAGCGGGACAGGAAGTCCTGCATCACGGTGAAGCTGTCATCGCGGTTCCAGTTGCCATGCTCCATGCCCAGCACGTTGATGCCCGAGCCCTCGATGGCGGCCTCGAAGCCCTCGACACGCTCGTTGTCGATGGTCGTCGGGATGCCGCGAAGCACCACGATGTCACCGCCGTCGGGCATCATGTCGACCATGTACTCGCCGGAGACGCGGCCGAAGCCGGGGTTGTCGCCGGCGACGTAGAGATCCTCGATCCCCTCCTGGCTGAGGCCACGGTCGACCACCGTGATCCACACGCCCTGGTCGGCGACCGAGGCGACGGGGCCGGTGAGCGGCTCAGATTCGAAGGGCAGCACGACGAGGGCGGAGATGCCACGCGTCGCCACCATGTCCTCGATGTCGGAGACCTGCTTGGCCGGGTCCGACGCCGTGGCGAGCACGAAGTCGAGCTCGGGGTAGACCTCTTCCAGCCGGTCGATGGCCTGCTGGGCATGGAAGTTCATGCCGCCGGCCCAGCCATGCGTGGCCGCGGGGATGGAGACGCCGATGACCATTGTGTCCTGCGCCAGCGCCGGGCCGGCGAGCAGGGCCAGTGCGGCGGCCGTGTACTTGAGATGTTTCATAGTTCCTCCCTGGGTAATGACAGGCCGGTCAGGTGCCGGCCTTGCCTTCGCGCTGCAAGATCACAGCGAGAACGATGATGACGCCCTGGATGGCGCCATTGAGATAGGGGCTGACGGCATCCGTGAGGTTCAGGATGTTGCCGATCAGCCCGAGGATGAGCACGCCCACGACGGAGCCCCAGACGCGCCCGAACCCGCCCTTGAGCATGGTCCCCCCGATGATCACGGCGGCAATCGCCTCCAGCTCCCACAGAACGCCGGTGGCGGCGGAGGCGGAGCCGAGGCGGGGGACGTACATGATCGTCGCCACGCCCACGAGCAGGCCGAGGCCCACGTAGGTGAGCAGGCGGATGCGCCCGACATTCACCGAGGAATAGCGCGCCACGGTGTCGTTGGAGCCGATGGCGGCGCAGTAGCGGCCGAAGGCGGTGCGGCGCATGACGATCTCGCCGATGATGGCGACGACGGCGAAGGTGATGATCGGCCAGCTCACCCCGAAGAGGCCGCCGTAGTAGAGCGGCTGCAGCGCGGTGCGCAGGCCGAAGTCGAGGGAGAGCGTTCCGCCATCGGCCAGCCAGGTGACGAGGGAGCGGTAGATGCCCATCGTGCCCAGCGTGACGATGAAGGCCTCGATCCGCATGGTGGTGATGAGAAAGCCGTTGATCCACCCGGCCGCGAGCCCCGCCACAAGCGCGGCGACGATACCGAGGAGGATCACCGCCAGCCCGCCGCCGAGGCCGGGCAGGGCGGCGTTCATCACCATGATCATCAGCCCGGCGATGAAGGCGGCCATGGAGCCGACGGAAAGGTCCAGCCCGCCGGCGGTGATGACGAAGGTCATGCCCACGGCGATGATGCCGATGAAGGCCGAGCGGGCGAGGACGTTGGTGATGTTGGCATAGCTAAGGAAGTTGGGGTTCATCAGCGCCCCGACGACGATCAGCACGATTAGCGCGATGATCGGGCCGAGGACGCGAAGGTCCATCCACGGCCGTGCCCGGCCGGGTGCCCGCTGTTCGGTGGTGGTGCTCATGCGCTCTCGCTCTCCCGGTCTTCCTCGCCTTCCAGCCCCATGGCGAGGCGGACGATGGCGTCTTCCGTCTTCTCATCCCCGGCGACCTCGCCGACGATCCGCCCCCGCCGCATGACGAGCACGCGGTCGGCGAGGCCGATGACCTCGGGCAGTTCGGAAGAGATGACGATGATGCTCACCCCCTCTTCGGCGAGGCGGTGGATGAAATCGTAGATCTGCTGCTTGGTGCCGATGTCGATGCCACGCGTCGGCTCGTCGATGATGACGATGCGCGGGCCGGTCAGCATCACCTTGGCGACGAGCAGCTTCTGCTGGTTGCCGCCGGAGAGGTTGCCCAGCCGGGCATCGCGGCTCGGCGTGCGGATGTCGAAATCCTCGATCGCCTTCGTCAGCGCCTCGTCCTCGCCCTTATTGTCGAGGAACGGGTTGGTGAAGTCGCGCAAGGATTGCAGCGTGAGGTTGTCGCGCAGCCCCATGTTGAGGAGCAGGCCGCGGCCCTTGCGATCCTCCGTCAGGTAAACGAGCCCCTTGTCCTGCGCCTCGCGCGGGCTGCGGATGGTGACGGGAGCGCCGTCGATCTCCACCCGTCCGGTGGACCGGCGCAGGCCCACGAGCCCCTCCATCGCCTCCGTCCGCCCGGCGCCGATGAGGCCGGCGAGGCCCAGCACCTCGCCCTGGCGGAGCGTGAAGGAGACGCCCTGCGCGAAGCCCGGCACGTCCAGCCCCTCGACCTTCAGCGCCACCGCGTCGCCCAGCGGCGCGCGGCGGGCGGGGTAGAGATCGGTCAGCTCGCGGCCCACCATGGCCTCGGCCATCTGGTCCTCGGTCATTTCCGCCGTCGGCGTCGTGGCGATGACGCGGCCGTCCCGCATGACCGTCACCCGGTCGGAGATGCGCTTGACCTCGTCGAGCTTGTGGCTGGTGAAGAGGATGGCGACGCCATCGGCCCTCAGCCGCTCCACCAGCTCGAACAGCACTTCCGCCTCGCGGTTGGTGAGCACGGCCGTCGGCTCGTCCATGATCAGGACTCGGGCGTCGCGGCCGAGGGCCTTGGCGATCTCAACCATCTGCTTGTCGGGGGTGGAGATGTCCTTCACCCGCGCCGAAGGCGAGACGTGGCACTTGAGCCGGTCGAGCAGCTCGGCGGTTTTCGCCCGCATGGCGCGCCGGTCGAGGAAGGGCCCGCGCTTGAGCTCGCGGCCGAGGAAGACGTTCTCCTCCACCGTCAGCTGCTCGGCGAGGTTGAACTCCTGGTGGATGAGCACGACACCCGCCGCCTCGGCGGCCTGGCTGTCGGGGAAGCGGGCGTCCTTGCCCTCCAGCCGCACCTCGCCCGAGGTCGGCTGCAGGTAGCCGGACATGATCTTCATCGTGGTCGACTTGCCGGCGCCATTCTCGCCGATCAGGGCGTGGACCTCACCGGGGCGCAGGTCGATCTGCACGTCGAAGAGCACCTGCACGGGCCCGAAGCTCCGGCAGACGGAGGATAGCTCGAGCCGCGCCTCACCGGGCATGACGGGCCCCGCGCGCACGTGCATCCGTCTCCACGGCAAAAGGCCAGGGGCCGCCGGGTCGCACCATATAAATCTCCTCCCGCCGGCCCCGTCCTCCACGGGGGTGCGGCCGCGTCAGCCTATCGAAGCTGCGACACGTCTCAAGGGTGTTTCTTCGGAGGGCGAACTTTTTTCAGGCGTCGGGCGGCCTGCAACGCGCGCGCCGAGGCTGGCGCGCCGGTCGGGCCTGGAGTGTCGGGGATGTCCGGGTGAGCGGGTGATTGCCGCAGGCGAGGCCGCCTGCCCGCCTCAGCCCTTGCGGCGGAAGGGGGTCATCGCCGTGCGGGCGATCAGCCAGAGGTCCAGCCCGATGGTGCGGTTCTTCTGATAGATCAGGTCGAGCCGCGCCTTCCGGGGGATGCAGCGGCTGCGATAGGTCGTGTCGGAGGCGATGGGCGTGTCGCAGGCGGCGAGCAGCTTCTCCTCCGTCGGGTAGTAGACGATGGTGGCGAGGCCGGTGATGCCGGGGCGGGACTTGAGCACCTCGCCATAGATCTCCGGGAAGCTCTCGACATACTTGCGCAGCGGCGGGCGCGGCCCGACGAGGGAGATATCCCCGCGCAGCACGTTCCACAGTTGCGGCAGCTCGTCGATACGCACCCGGCGGACGAAGCGCTGCAGGCGGGAGATGCGGACGGCCTTGTCGCCGCCCGTCACGCCCTCGGCGCTCATGTCCACCTGCATGGAGCGCAGCTTGATGAGCTTGAAGCTCTGCGTCGGCGTGCGCATCCTCTCGGAGATGAAGAAGACGGGCCGTCCCTCCACGATGAGCAGGATGAGCATGAAGAGCAGCACGACCGGCCAGAGCGTCAGCGACAGGATCAAGGCGCCGGTCACGTCGAGCGCCCGCTTGGCGGGCGTGATCGTGCGGGCAGGGCGTTTGCCGGGAGCATCGCTCCATCGCCAGAAGAGACCAGCCCCCCGCCCGGCAGCATCGACGGGAAGGACGGCCTCAGAGACTTGCGACATCGATGGCCTTCCCCTTCAATTCCAGCCCGTCCGTGGCCGGATCTACCGGCGACCGCTTGGGCCCAGGCTGGTCGTCAACTGCTGCTACTCGTGGTCCGTCAGCGGCTTGCCGGACGGATGTACTGCGCCTTGGCTACTAGATCGTTTGCCCTTTGTCAGCCCCGGAACAGCCGGCGCGCCGCAATGAGCCGTAATGTGCCTGTCAGGAAACAGGCAGCGCCGAAAAGCCAGGCGAGCGGCGAAAACGCGTCGGGCAGGAGCATCAGCAGCGCGAAGAAGACCAGCGTCTCCCCGCCCTCCAGAAGGCCGTTGGAATAGTAGAGCGTCTTCTCCCCCTGCGCGCTCGTCTCCATCCCCCGCCGCTCTGCGAGGACGGCGAATCCGAGGAAGGTGGCGCCGTTGAAGTAGAAGCTCGCCAGCAGGAAGGCGCCGGCGACGCCGCGCTCCACCGGCTCCGCCAGCACGAAGGCGAGGGGGACGGCGCCGTAGAAGAGGAAGTCGGCGGAGATGTCGAAATAGCCGCCGAAATCCGTCTTCCGCCCCGCCCGGGCGATGGCACCGTCGAGCCCGTCGGCAAGGCAGCGTAGCGCGAAGGGCAGAAGCGCCAGCGCCTCCAGCCCCAGCGCGATCAGCGCCGCGCAGAGCAGGCCGAGGGCGAGGCCCGCGGCCGTCATCGCGTCCGCCGACCAGCCCGCCCGCGCGAAGCGGCGGCCGGCACGGTTGAGCGGCGGGTCGATCAGGCGGCGGAGGCTGGCGTCGAACATGGGGCTCCGGGGTGGCGGCTGCGCCCTTCTAGCCGGCTTTCCCTCCCTTCGTGCAAGACCTGCCGCGAAATCGCGCAAACGTGGTCGCCGGGCGCGCCCCGGCCCGCGAAGCGCCCCGCCGCCCTTGCCTCGCCCCCTCGGAGCGCGCGATGCATCGGGGATGGACGCAGACAAGATCGACAGGCAGGCGCGGCGGATCCTGCGCGGCAATGACCGTGGCGGCTACACCGTCCCCACCGCCGGGCTCTATCCCTACCAGTGGAACTGGGATTCCTGCTTCGCCGCCTGGGGCTTCTCGACCTTCGACGTCAAGCGCGCCTGGTTCGAGATCCACACGCTCTTCACCGGGCAG
Organism: Pseudoroseicyclus tamaricis; assembly: GCF_012070395.1. GTDB lineage: Bacteria > Pseudomonadota > Alphaproteobacteria > Rhodobacterales > Rhodobacteraceae > Pseudoroseicyclus_A > Pseudoroseicyclus_A tamaricis. The sequence continues at coordinate 391,490 of NZ_JAAFYS010000001.1, forward strand.
TGGGACAACGGCATGGTCCCGCACATCATCTTCCACAAGCGGGCCGACGGCTACTTCCCCGGCCCCGATGTCTGGCAGGTGGACAGGGTGCCCCACACCTCCGGCATCACCCAGCCGCCCGTCGCGGCGACGCTGATCCGCTCCGTCTACGATGCCGACAAGCATTACGGCCGCGTGCACATGGAGCTGATCTACGGCCGGCTCGTCGCCTGGCACCGCTGGTTCATGAAGAACCGGGTGGAGGAGGGGATGGCCGCCATCACCCACCCATGGGAATCGGGCCGTGACAACGCGGCCGACTGGGACGCGGCGCTGGAGAATGTCGACGGCTCCAACGTCGGAGACTACACCCGCTGCGACACGCTACATGTCGATGCCGCGATGCGCCCCTCCAAGGCGGATTACGACCGCTACCTCGCCATCGTGCAGTTCTCCCGCGGGGTGGAGTGGGACGATGCGGAAATCGCGGCCAACGGCCCGTTCCGCGTGGCGGACGTGGGCATGACCTTCATCCTGCTGCGCGCCTGCCGGGACCTTCTGCACATCGCCGCCGAGCTCGACCATTACACCGGCGAGATCGAGGGCTGGATCAAGACGCTCGAGGCGGGGGTGGAGCGGCACTGGAACCCCGAGGGCTTCTACGATTCGCTGGACCTGCGCACCGGCGTCTTCTCCGGCGCGCCCGGCTCCGCCTCCTTCCTCGCGTGGTACGCCGGGATGCAGAGCGAGGATCTGCTGACGCTGCTGACCGACATCCTCGACCGCACGCAGTTCGGCATCGCCTCGCTCGATCCGCGTCGCCAGCGCTTCGACGCGCTGCGCTACTGGCGCGGGCCGATCTGGCCGGTGGTGAACGCGATGATCGGGCTGGGGCTGGCGGAGCAGGGGCACACGCTGCTGGCCGCGAAGCTGCGGCGGGACACCCAGCGGCTGATCGCCGAGCACGGCTTCTACGAGTATTTCTCACCGCTGGACGGAGCGCCGGCGGGCGGCAGCTCCTTCACCTGGACGGCCGCCATCTGGCTCGCCTGGGCCGGCCCCCACGCGCGCGGGCGGCTGTAGGGGGAGCTGCCTAGCAACCGTGAGGGGGCCGGCACGCCGGTTGCAGGCGCAGGGCGAGCGCCTGCCCGTGGGGTGGCGCCACAACGGTCCCGCAGCAGCACTTTATGCCTGCCAAGCCCCTCCCCGATCCCCGCTGAGCACCAGGCTTAGCCAGAGCGCCAGCCCGCCGGGACGGGCAGGCGCTCGCCCTGCGCCTTTGGCGCGTGCCGGGCGGGGGCATCGCTCGGACGTCGGGCGGGCCAACTCGAACCGCCCGCCGGCCGTCGAGCGGCGGAAACCAGATGGTTTCCGCCCGCGATTTCCATATGGAAATCGCTACCCCGTCCGCCGCGGCACCATGGCCGTGATGGCGAAGAGCACCGCCGCGAGGCAGACGATGCTCGGCCCCGCCGGCGTGTCGAAGAGGTAGGCCAGCCAGAGCCCGCCGAGCGCCGACGCCGCCCCCAGCAGTGCCGCCAGCAGCGCCATCGCCTCCGGCGTGCGCGCCAGCGGCCGGGCGGCGGCGGCGGGGATGACGAGCATGGCGCCGATGAGCAGCGCGCCCACCACCTTCAGCGCCACGGCGACGACGACGGCGAGGGCGACGACCAGCACCAGCTCCTCCCGGCGCGGGTCGATCCCGGCGGCGCGGGCGAGGTCCGGCCCGAGCGTCGCCGTCAGCAGCGCCCGCCAGCGCCACGCAAGCAGCGCCATCACCGCCGCCGCCCCGCCCCAGATCACCGCCAGGTCGCCCCGCGTCACGGCGAGGATGTCGCCGAAGAGATAGGAGGAGAGGTCTCCCCGCAGCCCCGGTGTCAGCGCCACCGCGACGAGGCCGAAGGCCAGAGCGCCGTGGCTGAGGACGCCGATGGAGGCATCGCTGGAATGGCCGCGCCGCCCCAGCCAAGCGACCGCCAGCCCCATGGCCAGCGCCACCGCCAGCGCGCCCCAGAGGATGGAGACGGAGAGCACCATCCCCAGCGCCACCCCGAGGATAGAGGCATGGGCGGTGGCATGGCCGAAATAGGCCATCCGCCGCCAGACGACGAAGCAGCCGAGCGGCGCCGAGACCAGCGCGATGCCGAGCCCGGCGAGCGCGGCGCGCGTCAGAAAGCTGTCGAACATCAGCTGGCGCCCGTCCCCGTCCCCGGCCCTGCACCCGCCCCGTGCGGCCCGGCCGCATCGAGGGCGAGGCCACGCGCATCCGCAGCACCATCCTCGGGTCCATGGGCATGCGCATGGGCGGCGTGGTCGTGCCCGTGGTCATGCTCGTGCCGGTAGAGGGCCAGCGCCCCTTGCGTGCCCGTGCCGAAGAGCGCCCGGTACTCCGGCGCGCTGGCGACCTGCGCCGGGGCGCCCTCGCAGCAGACATGGCCGTTGAGGCAGATCACCCGGTCGGTCGCCGCCATCACCACGTGCAGGTCGTGGCTGACGAGGAGGATCGCGCAGCCGTGCCGCTGCCGCAACTCCTCGATCTGCCGGTAGAAGGCGGCGGAGCCCTGCTGGTCCAGCCCCTGCGTCGGCTCGTCGAGGATGAGCAGCTGCGGCCGCGCCGTCAGCGCCCGCGCCAGCATCACCCGCTGCGCCTGCCCGCCGGAAAGCTCCGTCATCTGCCGCCCGGCGAGATGCCCCACGCCCGCCTCCTCCAGCGCCCCTGCCGCCTCCGCCCGGCTCACGGGTCGGGGCAGGGAGAGGAAGCGGCGGACGGAAAGGGGCAGGCCCGGGTCCACATGCAGCTTCTGCGGCACGTAACCGACGGTCAGCCCCGGCGCGCGCAGCACGCGGCCCTCGGATGGCGTCAGCGCGCCGATCACCAGCCGCATGAGCGTCGTCTTGCCGGAGCCGTTGGGGCCGACAACGGTGACGATCTCTCCGGGTTCGATGGCGAGGCTCACGCCCTCCAGCACCCGGCGCCCGCCGAGCGAGACGCCGACGCGCTCCAGCGCGACGAGGCTCACGCGGGCGCGCCCTGCTGGCACTCGGGGCAGAGCCCCTCCGCCTCCACCACGACCCGCTCGATGCGAAAGCCCGCCTCTCCGGCGACCTGACCGAGCCGGCCCCGCGCCACCTCCGCCACCGCCTCGGCGACGGCGTCACACTCGCGGCAGATAAGGAAGGCCGGGGTGTGGCTCTCGTCGGGGTGGGCGCAGGCGATGAAGGCGTTGAGCCGCTCGATGCGGTGGGCAAAGCCGTTCTTCACGAGGAAATCGAGCGCCCGGTAGGCGACCGGCGGCTGGGCGCCCAGCCCCTCCGCCCGCAGCCGGTCGAGGATCTCGTAGGCGCCCATCGCCTTGTGCTCGGCCAGCAGAAGCTCCAGCACCCGGCGGCGCTGCGGGGTGAGCTGCAGCCCGGCCTCGCGGCAATGGGCATCCGCCGCCGCGACGCCCTGGGCGATGCAGTCGCGGTGGTCGTGTCTCTCGAAGCCGATGGTCGACATGGAACCCCTCCGGTCACTGCCCTATTGCTATGTTATATTGTCCCGGCTATCAAGGGATAGTGTTATAGTATAACAGGATTCCCATGCGCTCGCTCCTCCCGCTTCTCCTCGCCGCCGGCCCCGCCTTCGCGGAGGTGCCCGCCGTCGCGACGGACATCGCGCCCGTCCACAGCCTCGCGGCGCAGGTGATGGGCGATCTCGGCAGCCCCGTGCAGATCCTCCCCGCCGGCGCCAGCCCGCATGACCACGCTTTGCGCCCCTCCGAGGCGGCGGCGCTGGAGCGGGCAGATGTCGTCTTCTGGGTCGGGCCGGAGCTGACGCCCGGCCTCGCCCGGGCGCTGCCGGCCCTCGCCGCCGGGGCCACCTCGGTGGAGCTGCTGGACGCGCAGGGCCTGAGCCTGCGCGACTTCTCCGGCGGCTCGGGGGACGGCCACCAGCACGAGGGGACGGACCCGCACGCCTGGCTCGCCCCCACCAACGCCGCGCTCTGGCTCACCGCCATCGCCGACACGCTGGCGCAGCTCGACCCGGTGAACGAGGAGACCTACCGCGCCAACGCCGCACAGGGCGCCGCCCGCATTGCCGAGGCGACGGAGGCGGCACGCGCCCGGCTGACGCCGGTGCAGCGCCTGAAGTTCCTCACCTTCCACGATGCCTACGGCTATTTCTCCGAGGCCTTCGACCTCTCCGATGCCGGTGCCATCTCCTTCGGCGACGGCGCCGCGCCCGGCCCCGCCCACCTGGCGGAGCTGCAGGACGAGGTGCGCGCGGGTGACATCACCTGCGTCTTCACCGAAGTGCAGTTCGCCCCCGCCCTCGCCGAGATCCTGCTGGAGGGGACGGAGGCGCGCAGCGCCACGCTCGACCCCCTCGGCACCGACCTGGAGCAGGGCCCGGGCCTCTACCCGGCCCTGATCGAGGAGATGGCGGAGACGGTCGCCGGCTGTCTCGCCGGGTAGACCCTGCGCAGCCCGGCGTCGGCCCGCCCTGTCAACCCTACCTCGCCCCGGCGGCGCCTCTTGCCCCCGCCGGCCGGCGCTGCCCATATGGGCGGGCGCAGCGGGGGAGTGGCCGACATGACGTCTTATCTGGAGATCTTCGATATCGAACGGGGCGAGGCGGAGACGCTGCTGACCGTGCCGGAGCTGATCGAGGCGCCCAACTGGGCCCCCGACGGCAGCTACCTGCTCGTCAACGGCAATGGCGGCCTCTTCCGCGTGCCGCTGGAGGTGCCCGCGCTGGAGCCGGTGGAGACGGGCATGGCCACCAAGCTCAACAACGACCACGGCATCTCGCCCGACGGCGCCACCTACGTCGTCTCCTCCCACGCGCCCGGCAAGAGCTGCATCTTCACGCTGCCCGCCACGGGCGGGGAGCCGACGCGGATCACCGAGGCAATGCCCTCCTGGTGGCACGGCTGGTCGCCCGACGGCGCCAGTCACACCTACACGGCGGTGCGCGACGAGCTGTTCTGGATCTGCACCTGCCCCGCCGCCGGCGGCAAGGAGGTGCGGGTGACGGGCGGCACCGGCGATCATTACGACGGGCCGGATTACACGGCCGACGGCGCCTACATCTGGTTCAACTCCACCCGTGGCGGCACGATGGATCTCTGGCGCGTCCGCCCTGATGGCACCGATCTGGAGCAGATGACCCGCGACGCCCGCGTCAACTGGTTCCCCCATCCCCGCCCGACGGGGCCGGAGGTGCTCTACCTCTCCTACGAGGAGGGGGTCGACGGCCACCCGCGCGACCACGAGGTGGAGCTACGGATGCTCGACACGGCAACGGGCGAGACGCGCGTTCTGGTGCAGCTCTTCGGCGGCCAGGGCTCCATCAACGTGCCCTGCTGGCACCCCGATGGCTCCCGCTTCGCCTTCATGCGCTACAGCCGCCCGGAGTAGCTCCCGGGGAGGGCCCGGGAGCCGCGCTCGCCCTCCCGGATCCCTCTTCATCTGGCCAAAAATACCCTCGGGGGTGTGGGGGCTGGCCCCCACGCACGCCTGCCTCCCCGCGCTCCGTCAGCCCCTGTAGCCGCGCGGGTTGGCGCTCTGCCACGCCCAGATGCTCCGCGCCATCTCCTCAATGCCGTACTCGGCCTCCCAGCCCAGCCGCTCCCTCGCGCGGGTCGGGTCGGCAACCGAGGTGGCGATGTCGCCCGGCCGGCGGGGCGCGATGACGAAGGGCAGCTCGCGGCCCACGGCCTTGGAAAAGGCGGCATGCATTTCCTTGACGGAATAGCCCCGCCCGGTGCCGACGTTGATCGGCTCCGGCCCTTCCAGCGCCTCGGCCCGGCCGAGGGCGGCGACGTGGGCGCGGGCGAGGTCCACCACATGGATGTAGTCGCGCACGCCGGTGCCGTCGGGCGTGTCGTAATCGTCGCCGAAGATGGAGAGGTGCTCGCGCTCGCCCGTCGCCACCTGCGCGAGGAAGGGCATGAGGTTGTTGGGGATGCCCGCAGGGTCCTCCCCGATGCGGCCGGAGGCATGGGCGCCGACCGGGTTGAAGTAGCGCAGCAGCACCGCCGCCCGCCCCGGCCCGGCAGAGGCCCAGTCGGAAAGCACCCGCTCGGCCATTGCCTTCGTCTGCCCGTAGACGTTGATCGGGCGGATCGGGTGCGCCTCGTCGAAGGGCAGGTACTCCGGGTCACCGTAGACGGTGGCGGAGGAGGAGAAGATCACCCGCCCGCAGCCCGAGGCCTCCATCGCGCGGATGAGGGAGAGGGTGCCGGAGACGTTGACCTCGTAGTAATCCACCGGCCGCTCGGCACTCTCGCCCACAGCCTTGAGCCCGGCGAAGTGGATCACCGCCTCGGGGCGGAACTCCTGCGCCACCTCCGTCAGCCGGCCGGTATCCCGGATGTCGGCCTCGTGGACATCCATCGGGCCGTTGGTGAGCTTGCGGACGCGGGCGAGCGCCTCCGCCGAGCCGTTATCGAAATTGTCGACGACGCAGCAATGGTGGCCCTGGCCGAGCAGCTCCACCAGAGTGTGGCTTCCAATGAATCCGGCGCCGCCGGTGACGAGAACACGCATTCAAATCTCCAAAAATCAAATCGGTCGGCCGCAGATACCGCTCCGGCGCCGGGCAGAAAAGGCACCGGCGGGTAGAACAGCCCCTGACCCGTCATGTTGCAAATCCGGCCCGGCCGGAGGCGCTGCCCCCTCCGCCGCAATGACGGCCCCGGGCGCGCCCCCGCGCCGCAGCATCCGGTCAAAAGACGGGGGGCCCGAGGGGCCCCCCGCTGGTCTCTCGCTGTCGCCGGCTTACTCGGCCAGCGCCTCGTCGGTGATCTCCAGCGTGTAGGCGCCCTCCGGCTCCTCCGTGATCGCCGGGTTCTCTTCCGACACGGCGGAGAGGAGCGTCGCCACCGTCTGCTCGTAATCGGCCGGGTCGAGCGCGCCGTTGGAGCCGGCGGTGAGCTTGGCGACCTCGCCCATCATGTAGACCTGGTGCTCCAGCGTCTGGGCGCCGGTCTGGTCATTGTCGACCACGATCTCGGCGGCGGCCTCGGGGTTCTCCTCGGCCCATTTCCAGCCTTCCATCGAGGCGCGCACGAAGCGGACCATCTTGTCGACGAACTCGGGATCCTCGAGGTCTTCCTCCATCACGTAGAGGCCGTCTTCGAGCATGCCGATGCCCATGTCGAGGTAGTTGAAGTTGACGAGGTCATCCTCGGTGAAGCCGTTATCCAGCACCTGCCCGTATTCGTTGTAGGTCATGGTGGAGATGCAATCGGCCTGCCCCTGCACCAGCGGGTCGACGTTGAACGCCTGGCGGAGGACTTCCACGCCGCCCTCGGAGCCGTCGGTGGGCAGCCCGAGCGAGGCCATGTAGGCGTAGAACGGGTATTCGTTGCCGAAGAACCAGACGCCGAGCGTGCGGCCCGGGAAGTCTTCCTCGCTCTCGACGCCGGTGGACTTCAGGCAGGTGAGCTGCAGGCCGCCCGTCTTGAAGGGCTGGGCGATGTTCACCAGCGGCAGGCCGCGTTCGCGCGCGGCGAGCGCGGCGGCCATCCACGTCGTGATGACATCGGCGCCGCCGCCGGCGATCACCTGCTCGGGGGCGATGTCGGGGCCGCCGGGAAGGATGGTGACGTCGAGGCCCTCCTCCTCGTAGAAGCCCTGATCGAGAGCGACGTAGTAGCCGGCGAACTGGGCCTGCGTGACCCATTTCAGCTGCAGCGTCACCTCGTCCATCTCCTGCGCCATGGCGGGCGCGGAGAGGGCGGCCAGCGCGAGCGCGGCGGCGGCGGTAAACTTGGTGGTCATCATATTCATCCTTTCCCTGTCTTTCTGCTCGCCGGCTCTCGCCCGTCTTTCGCGGGCCTCACTTTCGATGGGAGGGGTGCCAGAAGCACAGCCTCCGCTCGATCCATGCGACGACCCCGTAGAGAACAGTGCCGGCGAGGGCCGCCACCATGATCTCCGCCCAGACGAGGTCGATCGACAAGCTCCCGACGCCGGTGGAGATGCGAAAGCCCATCCCGCGGGTCGGAGAGCCGAAATATTCGGCAACCACGGCCCCGATGAGGGCGAGCGTGGTGGAGATCTTCAGGCCGTTGAAGATGAACGGCATCGCCGCCGGCAGCCGCAGGCGCCACATCGTCTGCCCGTAGCTGGCGGCATAGGTGCGCATCAGGTCGCGCTGCATCGCCTCCGTCTCCCGCAGGCCCTGCACGCAGTTCACCAGCATCGGGAAGAAGACCATGACGACGACGACCGCCGCCTTCGATTCCCAGTCGAAGCCGAACCAGCTGACGAGGATCGGCGCGATGCCGACGATGGGCAGCGCGGCGACGAAGTTGCCGATGGGCAGCAGCCCCCGGGTGAGGAAGCTGGAGCGGTCGATGAGCACGGCGGCGATGAAGGCCGCGATGCAGCCGATGGCATAGCCGGAAAGGGCGCCCTTGAGGACGGTCTGCTGGAAGTCTCCCCAGAGCAGCTCGCGGCTGTCGACAAAGCGCGCCCAGACGGCGGAGGGAGCGGGCAGGATCACCGGCATCACGTTGAAATGCCGCACCAGCCCTTCCCAGAGGAGGATCAGCGTCGCGCCGAAGACCAGCGGCACCAGCAGCGAGACGGCCCGCGTCTCGCCGAAGGCGGAGCGGACCATGGCGACGTTGAGCGCCCAGGCCAGCGGCCAGACGATGAGGATGATGGCGAGCCAGCTCATGCCGCCATTCCCCGGCGGCGCAGGACGGAGCGCTGCACCATGTCGAGCGCCGTCACCAGCAGCCCGGCGAGGATCGCCGCGGCGAGGAGCGCGGCCCAGATGGCGAGCGGTGTGCCGAACTGGTCGCCGATGAGGATCCGCGCGCCGAGGCCGGAGATGGCGCCGGTCGGCAGCTCGCCCACGATGGTGCCGACGAGCGCGGCCGCGATGCCGACCTTCAGCGAGGCGAAGAGGTAGGGCATCGAGGCGGGCAGTCGCAGCTTCCAGAAGCTCTGGAAGCCACTCGCGCTGTAGGTCTTCAAGAGGTCGAGCTGCTGGTCCGACGGCGAGTTCAGCCCCTTCACCATGCCGACGAGGATCGGGAAGTAGCAGAGATAGGCGGAGATGATGGCCTTCGGCAGGCCCCGCCCCTCCACCCCGATCTGGGAGGAGAGCACGACGATCATCGGCGCCAGCGCCACGATGGGGATGGTCTGGCTGATGATCGCCCATGGCATCAGCGAGCGCTCGACGACGCGCGCATAGGTGATGGCTACGGCCCCCGCGAGGCCGAGCGCCAGCCCGAGCGCGAAGCCCGAGAGGGTGGAGCGCAGGGTGATCCAGCCATGGTAGATGAGCGAGCGTTTCGAGAAGCCTCGCCCCTCCAGCACCATGGCGCCCGACGTCGCCCAGAGCTCCGACAGCACCTGCCCCGGCGTGGGCAGGCGGGGGCGCTCCAGCCGGAAGGTCTCGCCGATGCGGCCCGGGTTATTGAGCAGCAGCGTGGGGACGGAGAGCTCGCGGCGGACGTTCACGCCCTCGGGCTCCACCGTCTCGCCCATGCGCTCGGCGAGGTCGAGCGAGACGCGGATGTTCATGAAGGGCACGGCCGCGTACCAGAGCGCCCCGATCAGGGCGAGCACGACGAGGACGGGCAGCGCCGCCCTCATGGGCTGGTCCTCGGCAGCACGATCAGCGCCACGGCGGCGACGCCGAGCGCGATGCCGGCCATCTGCATCGGCGCCGGTCGCTCGCCAAACCAGACGAAGGCCACGGCATTGGCGAGCAGCAGCTGCAGCACGGCGGAGATGGAGATGGCGACGGCCATGCCGCTCTCCCGCATCAGCCGCAGCATCATGAGGTTGCCGAGCGTGTAGAGCGCGAGCGCGCATGCGATCAGCAGCCAGCCCGGCTTGCCGAGCGAGGCGCGCAGCAGCGACGAGGCGGCGAGGAACACCACCATCGCCCCGCCGAGCCAGGCATAGAAGCCGGCGCTCATGCCTCCTCCACATGCCCGGCGCGCAGGACGTCGCGCACGTGGTGGGCCATCTCGATGAACTCGGCGCTCTCGCAGATGCCCATGAAGGGCACGGCCGCGTAAGAGAGCGTCCCGATCCGGGCCAGCGCCGAGAGGTTGGCCGGGAGGCGGGTCACGGAACAATGTCCATCGTGGTCTCAACCGTCACTCTGCGGCCAGAGCCCATGTCCCGCACGGTGAGGGCGAAGCGGTAGTTTCCGGGGGGGTCCGTCGCGTCGAGGCCGAAGCTCGTGTAAAAGGGCATCAGGTGACGCTCGTTTGGGTATGGCGTCGCGGGCATGCCGCGGCAAATCGGATCTGGATCCTCAAAGATGACGGCGCCTGCCGGGCCATAGACTGTATAACTGCAGTCGAGCATGATTTTTCCGCGCACTGGGACGGCATTCTCGACGAAGAATACCTGCATCGCGCCCTGATCGAGGTTCAGCTCGGTCAACGGCAACATGAGCGTCGGCGGACCGCGATCGGGACCGGGCACAGATCCGTCGACCCAACGCATGTCATCGATCCAGACCGCCTCGACGGAAAAGGGGCCGTCAAACTGCTGATCAAATGGAGCGCCGAAAGCGGGCCCCGCCAGCGCGGTCAGCGACGCGAGGGCGAGATTGCGTGCGGTCATAGGGCCTCCTCGGCATGCCCGGCGCGCAGCCCGTCGCGCACGCGGTGGGCGATCTCGATGAACTCCCGGCTGTCGCGGATATCGAGCGGGCGCTCGCGGGGCAGGGGGCTATCGATGACGTCGGTGATCCGGCCCGGGCGGGGGGACATGACGACGATCTTGGTGGAGAGGTAGACCGCCTCGGGGATTGAGTGCGTCACGAAGCCGATGGTCTTCTCGGTGCGCGCCCAGAGCTGCAGCAGCTCCTCGTTCAGCCGGTCGCGGACGATCTCGTCGAGGGCGCCGAAGGGCTCGTCCATCAGCAGGATGTCGGCATCGAAGCTGAGCGCCCGGGCGATGGAGGCTCGCTGCTGCATCCCGCCTGAGAGCTGCCAGGGAAACTTCTTCTCGAACCCGGAGAGCTCGACCAGTTCCAGCACCCGGGCGACCCGCTCTTCCTGCTCGGCCCTGGAGAAGCCCATGATCTCCAGCGGCAGGCGGATGTTGCCGCCGATGGTCCGCCACGGGTAAAGCCCGGCGGCTTGGAAGACGTAGCCATAGGCGCGGGCCCGGCGGGCGGCGTCGGGGGAGAGCCCGTTGACCGTGAGCGTGCCGCCCGTCGGCTGCTCCAGCCCGGCGATGCAGCGCAGGAAGGTGGTCTTGCCGCAGCCCGACGGCCCGATGAAGGAGACGAACTCGCCCTTTTCGATGTCGAGGGTGACGTCCTTCAGCGCGTGCACGTCGCCGTCGCCGGTATGGAATACGAGGCTCAGATCCTTGGCGGAAATGACGGGGGCGGCTGTCATGCCGCCTCGCGGGTCAGGGCGGGCCGGGGGGTCTTGCATCTCATGCCGCCACAAAAGCCGAGAGCGGGGCGTTTGCCAAGACGGCAGGCGCGCGGATGTGCTGCGAGGGTGGGCGGATGGTGCATTTCTGGGCAAGGCGTGTCCCGCCCTGGGGTGGGTTTTCAACCAACCTCCCGGGCCCCGTCGGGCGGGCGCCCCCGCGACAGGCTCACCGTGTCCGGAACCGGCCCTCGACCCACCGGTCCACCAGCCCGCAGAGCGCCCCCCAGAGGCCGAATCCCGCAGCCAGCGGCACGGGCAGCAGCAGGAACCCCCAGAACAGCCCCAGCGCCCCACCCGTCACCGCATAGGCCCAGCGTGGGCCGGCGAGGAGATGGATCAGCCAGCGCATCAGCGCGGCGACGGGAAGGCACAGGATCGGTGCGAAGAGCAGAAAGCCCATGAGCGCCGGGACGCTGGCCGTCGCCCACCCCTCTTCAAGAAACACGGCGCCGATCATGCCCACCGCCCCGAGCCAGCAGGCGCTCAGATAGCCCAGGGCGATGCCGATGACCGGCGTCCGGGCGCGATCGGGCGTCGTCACCGCCCCCAAAGCGCCGGCTCCGCGAATTCCACGGAATTCCCAGCCGGATCGCGCACGTAGATCGACCTTGGCCCGTGCGGCCAGTGAAAATCCGCCTCGATCGCCACCCCCGCCGCCGGCAGCGCCTCCGCCAGCCGGTCGAGCTCCGCTGCCTCGGCCGAGAAGCACACATGCCCCGGCCCCCGCGCCCCGTGCGGCGGCACGGGCAGCCGCGCATCCGGCGCCGGCGGCTGCTCCGTCGCCGCGGCGATGAAGCAGAGCAGCACCGACGCCCCGCAGCGGAAGAAGACGTGCCGCCCCTCGACGCGGGTGATCTCCTCCAGCCCCAGCGTGCCGCCGTAGAAGGCCGCCGCCGCCTCGAGGTCGTCCACGTAGAGCGCCGCCTCGAGGATGCCCGAGAGTGCCACGCCCGTCACCGGGCGCACGGAAATCGCGCGATTTCCGTGCACGATTTCCGCGCGGAAATCGTTTTCCCGCTCAAACCCCGCTCGCCGGGATGCCCGAGCGCTCCACGGGCCGCGGATTGGTCAGCGCCTTCCAGCTGGAGAGCGCCCGGTTCACCGACCCGTTGCCCGGCCGTTTCACGAACTCGCCATGCCCCTCGCGTGTCGTCAGATCGCCATCCGTCACCGCGACATGGCCGCGCGTCAGCACGAAGCGCGGCAGGCCCTTCACCTTCTGCCCCTCGAAGACGTTGTAATCGATGGCGGAGGCCTGCGTCGACGCGGTGATGGTCTTCTCCTTTGCCGGGTCGAGCACGAGGATGTCGGCGTCGCTGCCGACGAGGATCGCCCCCTTCTTCGGGTAGCAGTTCAGGATCTTGGCGATGTTCGTCGAGGTGACCGCGACGAACTCCTCCGGCGTCAGCCGCCCCGTCTCCACCCCGTGCGTCCAGAGCATGGGGATGCGGTCCTCCAGCCCCCCGGTGCCGTTCGGGATCTTGGTGAAATCGCCGACGCCGAAGCGCTTCTGCTCGGTCGTGAAGGCGCAGTGATCCGTCGCCACCACCGAAAGCGAGCCCGATTGCAGCCCCGCCCAGAGCGAATCCTGGTGCTTCTTGTTGCGGAACGGGGGGGACATGACGCGCCGCGCCGCATGGTCCCAGTCGGTGTTGAAATACTCGCTCTCATCCAGCGTCAGGTGCTGGATGAGCGGCTCGCCCCAGACGCGCTTGCCGGCCATGCGGGCGCGGCGGATGGCCTCGTGGCTCTCCTCGCAGGAGGTATGCACCACGTAGAGCGGCACGCCCGCCATGTCGGCGATCATGATGGCGCGGTTGGTCGCCTCGCCCTCCACCTGGGAGGGGCGGGAGTAGGCGTGCGCCTCGGGCCCGGTGTTGCCCTCGCGCAGCAGCCGGGCGGAAAGCTCGGCCACCACGTCGCCGTTCTCGGCATGCACCATGGCGATGCCGCCGAGCTCGGCGAGGCGCTGGAACGAGGCGTACATCTCGTCATCGTTCACCATCAGCGCGCCCTTGTAGGCCATGAAATGCTTGAACGTGTTGATGCCGTGATCCTCGATCACCGTCTTCATCTCGTCGAAGACCTGCTCGCCCCACCATGTCACCGCCATGTGGAAGGAGTAGTCGCAATGCGCCTGCCCCGACTTGTTGTGCCAGCGCTTGAGCGCATCGGTCAGGCTCTGGCCCGGGTCGGGCAGGGCGAAATCGACGACCATCGTGGTGCCGCCCGCCAACGCCGCCCGGGTGCCGGTGTTGAAATCGTCGGTGGAGAAGGTTCCCATGAAGGGCATCTCCAGATGCGTATGCGGGTCGATGCCGCCGGGCATGACGAAGCAGCCGGTCGCGTCTAGCTCCTCGTCGCCAGAGAGGCCCGGCCCGATCTCGGCGATCTTGCCGCCCTCGATGAGAATGTCGGCCTTATAGGTGAGGTCGGCGGTGACGATCGTGCCGTTCTTGATGACTTTGCTCATGGAAGGTCCCCTTCGGTTTCGGGTCATGGACAGGCCGCGTGCGCCGGTCCGGCAAGATCGCGGTCATGCAGGATCATCGACAGCCCCTCGGCGGCAGCGTAGGCGCAGGCGGCGGTGAAATCCACGGAGGTGTCGGTGTATTCGGCATCGAGCACAGGTTTGCCGGCGGCGAGGTAGGGCAGCGCGGCGTCGCACCAGCCGTCATCGAAGCAGCCCTCGGCCACCATGAAATCCATCACGGGCACGAGCTGGGGGACGAGATCGGGCACGTTCTTCTGTCCGATCTGAAGGCCCATCCCGTGCGCCATCTCAGCCAGCGCTTCGGCATAGGCCACTAGGTCGGCCGGCCCCACGGCGAAGCCGCTCTCGTTGATATGGACATCGAGATTGTCGGGCTCGATGGCGTCGAACCCCATCGCCGCCGCGCGCGCGAAGCGCTCCCGCATGATCGGCAGGAGCGTTGCGTGGTCGCGGATGTCGAGGAAGCGCTCGTCCGGCCAGTCGCCGTAGACCCGGCCGAGCACATGGTCGGGGAAGGCGCCCGCGTCAGAGCGCCACTCCTCCCACGTCCCGACCGAGATATAGGCGACGGTCATCACGCCGCGCGCCTGCAGAGCCTGGACGTCCGCCGCGTCCACCTCGTCCGGGTCGAGGTCGATGATCGCCACGTCGGCGCTCAGCTCGAAGGGCGGCTGCAGCTGCCAGTCCCACCGCGGCGCCTCCTGCGCCAGCGTGGCCCCGCCCCAGACCGCCAGCATGGCGGCGAGGGCGGCGCCGGCGCGGGCCGGGTGCTGGGTCGGGCGGAGCGGGGGGACTGAGCTCATGGGGCTCCTTCGCGGCGGGCGGGGCGGCGTGTCGTTATCCCTCCCGCGGCGTGCAGATCGGCTGGCCGGCATCGTCAGTGACGTAGAAGCCCGACGGCGGGTCCTTGTCCTCGATGGAGAAGAGCCAGCAGCCATCGGTGTTCTGGAAGGCGACGCTGTCCGGCGTGCCGGCCGGCAGGGCGGCGACGACCTGCGGCGGCGGGGGCGGCGGCGGCTCGGGCGTCGGCGGCTCGATGCCGGGGATGAAGGAGAGGTCGACGGCGCCGGTCTCGACGGTGCCGCAGGCCGCGGCGAGGAGCGGCAGCAGCAGAAGGGCGCGGCGGAAGGGGAAAGTCATGCGAGGTGTTCCTTGGATTGGTGCCGGTCGGGCCCGGCCCGATCCTTCTTGGGCGGCGCGGCAGGGTCAACCCCTGCCGCGGGTGCTCGGCCCGGCGCTTGCGGCGCGAGGCCGCCCGGCAGGGCGGATGAGCCTCACTCCACGATCTCCGCCGTCTCCACAACCGCGTGGAAGAGCACGTCGGCCCCCTTGCGTGCCCACTCCTGCGAGATCTCCTCGGCCTCGTTGTGGGAAAGGCCGTCCACACAGGGGCACATCACCATCGCCGTGGGGTAGAGCCGGTTGATCCAGCAGGCGTCGTGCCCGGCGCCGGAGACGATATCCATGTGGGAATAGCCCAGCCGCTCGGCGGCGCCGCGCACTGCCGCGACGCAGTTCTCGTCGAAGGTCACCGGGTCGAAATGCCCAACCGGTTCGATCTCGATGCCGAGGCCCAGCTCGCCTGCAATCAGCGCCGCCTCCTCCTCCAGCTCGCGCCGCATGGAGGTGAGCTTCTCCAGGTCCGGCGAGCGGAAATCGATGGTGAAGACCGCCTTGCCCGGGATGACGTTCCGCGAGTTCGGGTAGACGTTCGCCTGCCCGATGGCGCCCACGGCGGCGGGCTGGTGATCCATGGCGATCCGGTGCACCGCCTCGGTGATCCGTGCCATGCCGAGCCCGGCGTTGACCCGCATGTGCATCGGCGTCGAGCCGGTATGCGCGTCCTTGCCCGTCAGCGTCACCTGCAGCCACCACAGGCCCTGCCCGTGGGTGACGACGCCGATGTCCTTCCCCTCCGCCTCGAGGATCGGGCCCTGCTCGATGTGGTACTCGAAGAAGGCGTGCATCTCGCGCCCGCCGACCGCCTCCTCGCCGACCCAGCCGATGCGCTTGAGCTCCTCTCCGAAGGTCTTCCCCTCGGCATCCTTGCGGTCGTAGGCCCAGTCCAGCTCGTGCTCGCCGGCGAAGACGCCGGAGGCGAGCATGGCGGGGGCGAAGCGGGTGCCCTCCTCGTTCGTCCAGTTCGTCACCACGATCGGGTGCTTCGTCTTGATGCCGAGGTCGTTCATCGTGCGGATGATCTCCAGCCCGCCGAGCACGCCGAGGACGCCGTCGTACTTGCCGCCCGTGGGCTGCGTGTCGAGGTGGGAGCCGACGTAGACGGGCAGGGCCGTCGGGTCCTCCCCCTCTCTCCGGGCGAACATGGTGCCCATCTTGTCGACGCCCGTCGTCAGCCCGGCCTCGTCGCACCAGCGCTTGAAGAGGGCGCGCCCTTCCGCATCGGCATCCGTCAGCGTCTGGCGGTTGTTGCCGCCGGCGATGCCCGGGCCGATCTTCGCCATCTCCATCAGGCTGTCCCAGAGTCGGGCGCCGTCGATCTTCAGGTTTTCACCCGGGGCGGATGTGGGGGCGGGCATGGGCAGGCTCCTTCTTCGTGTTTCGTCTCAGCCCCGCGCGGCCTCCATCCGGGCGAAGGAGTGCCGGTCCACCCAGCCGCTCTCGCCCCGGGGGTCGCCGAGGAAGTTGTCCATAAGGTCGTACCAGAGCGTGCCGAAGCGCAACCCCGAGAGCACCCGCGGCGCCGCATCGGAGAGGCGGCGCGCCAGCCCCGGCTCATGATAGAGGCGTCCCAGCGTCCGCCCGAGGGAGCCGGGATCGCCCGACCGCGCGATCAGCGCGTCCTCGTCATGGGTGAAGCGGAAGGCGAAGGCCGGGTGATCGGTGATCACCACGGGGGTGGAGACGGACAGCGCCTCGGAGATGACGTTGGGCAGGGCCTCCGCATAGACGGGCCGCGAGGGGACGGCGACAGCATCCGCCTCCGCCATCGCGGCCCGCACCTCGGCATTCGGGCGCAGCCCGGCGAAGCGGGTGAAGGAGGTGAGGCCCAGCCGCTCCGTCTCCTCCTCCAGCGGCAGGCGGTCGGGCCCCTCGCCGAAGAGGACGAGCCGGATGCGCAGGCCCCGGTCGTGCAGCCCGGCCACCGCGCGCAGCAGGTCGCCGACGCCCTTCGCCTCGCTGATGCCGCCGGCGTAGACGATGCTCAGCCCGCCTTCGCAGAAGGGCTGGTGCCGGGGCGTCACCTCGAAGGACGTCCATTCCCACGGAGTGATCCGCTCCTTCGGCACGCCCAGCACCTTGTGGAGCGAGCGCGACGCGCCGAGCGAGTGGTTGCCGACGGCGGTGACGTTCGGCGCCCGCAGTAGCCGGCGCAGGGCGATGTTGTCGCGCATCCGCCGCAGCCCCTCGCTGCGCGACAGCTCCCATGGGCGCACGGGGCGGAAGACGTCGGCGAAGTTGGCGAAGACGGGCAGCCCCGCGGTGCGGACCGCGCGCAGCATCTTCACGTGCGGCGCCGCGACGATGGCCGCCTCCGCCCCGCTCCGCGCGATCAGCTCGGGGCCGAGATCGCTGTCGTAGAAGTGGCGGACGGGCACGCCGATGCAGTGCAGGCCGGGGGTGACCTCGTCCTCGTAGGCGTCCTCGGCGACCGGGTAGGCGACGCTGATCGTCAGCCCGTCGCCTGCCCGCTCCTGCAGGTAGGCGACGGCCCGCCGCTGGTCGTAATAGGTCTCGGTACCGCCTGCGTTGAAATTGCGCATCGCCGTGCGGACGTCACCGTACTGAAAGATCAGTAGTTTCTTCATGTCCGTCCCGGATCGGGGGAGCGCGGCGGCGCTCCGGCCTGGGGCCGCGCGCACACCGGCGGCGACCCTGCCGTGAGGGGAAATTGACCGCGCCGCATCCTTGAAGCTACCTTCCCCCGAGGCCCGCCATCTGCCGTTGGCTGGCCGCAGGTTGCCCCGAGAGCCGGGGCCGGGGCAAGGTGTGAGGCGCGTGCGGGACGATGATGGCAGCAATTGCGCCGGCCCGGCCGCCACCCGCCGGCCCAGCCGCATCCGGGAGCGCAATCGAGAGGCGATCCTCGATGCGGCGCTGGAGGTCTTCTCCAAGAAGGGCTTTCGCGGCGCCACGCTCGACGAGATCGCGGGGGAGGCGGGCCTCTCCAAGCCCAACCTGCTCTACTACTTCCGCTCCAAGTCGGCGATGCATTCGGCGCTGCTCGAACGGATCCTGAGCACCTGGCTCGACCCGTTGCGCGCCCTCGACGAGACGGGAGATCCGCGCGGCGAGATCCTCGGCTACGTGCGCGGCAAGATGGAGATGTCGCGCCGCTACCCCCGTGAGAGCCGCCTTTTCGCCAACGAGGTCCTGCAGGGCGCCCCCCACGTCGCCGCCCGTCTCTCCGGCGAGCTGCGCGCGGTGGTGGACGAGAAGGCCGCGGTGATCGCCGGCTGGGTGGGGGAGGAGCGGCTGCCGCCCCTCGACGGCCACCACCTCATCATCTCCATCTGGGCGCTGACGCAGCACTATGCCGATTTCGAGGTGCAGATCGGCGCGGTGTTGGGTCGGGAAGACCCGTACCCCCGCGCCGAGGCGTTCCTCGAGATGCTGTTCACCCGGCTGATGGCGCCGGGACCCTGACGGCCATCTGTGACGGGCCGCTGCGGGCGCGTCAGTGCTTGCGCAGCGCCTCGATCAGCTCGTCCTTGTCCATGTCGGAGCGGCCCTCGATGCCAATCTCCTGCGCGCGCTCGTAGAGATCGTCCTTCGTCCACTCCTCGTAGGAGGGCGCCTTGCCGCCCTTCTTGGACGGGTGGTCCCCGGCGGCGCGGGCATTGGCGATCCGCGCAGCCTTCTCCTTCGATTCGCCCTGCTTGCGCAGTTCCTCGTAGGTGTCGTCGTCCTTGATCTGCGATCCGTGGTTCTTGGCCATGACGTCCTCCTGTCGTTTGCTCGAAAACGCGGACTGCCCGGGCCTTGTTCCGGCTATTCCGCCGCCGTCGCCGCCGGTTTCGCCATGTCCGACAGGATCTCCGCTGCAATCTCGGTAGAGCGGACGCGGGCGGCATGGTCGTGCATCATGCCGGTGATCATCACCTCGTCGGGGCGATGACGCTCCACCAGCTCCTCGATGCGGCGCCGCACCGTCTGCGGCCCGCCGACTGCGGAGCAGGAGAAGGCCTGCTCGACACCGGCCATCACCTCCGCCGGCACCTCGGAGAGGTCATGCGTCGGCGCCGGCAGCTTGCCGGGGCGACCGGTGCGCAGGCGGGCGAAGGAGAGGATCTGCGAGGAGCGCTGGTACTCCGCCTCCTCGTCGCTGTCCGCCGCGCAGACACCCATCGCCATCATGAAGTATGGCTCCGACAGGTACTGCGAGGGCTGGAAGCGGGTGCGGTAGATGTAGCTCGCCTCCTCCAGCATCGCGGGGGCGAAGTGGCTGGCGAAGGCGTAGGGCAGGCCGAGGTGCGCGGCGAGCTGTGCGCCGTAGAGCGAGGAGCCGAGGATCCAGACGGGCACGTTGGTGCCGGCGCCCGGTACGGCTTGAACCTTGGCGTGCTCCGCCCCGTCGGCGAAGTAGCCCATGATCTCCACCACGTCCTCGGGGAAGCGGTCGGCCCCTTGCATGTTGCGGCGCAGCGCCATGGCCGTCTGCATGTCGGTGCCCGGCGCGCGGCCGAGGCCGAGGTCGATCCGCCCCGGGTAGAGCGTCGCCAGCGTGCCGAACTGCTCGGCCACCACGAGGGGCGCATGGTTGGGCAGCATCACGCCGCCGGAGCCGACGCGGATGGTCGACGTCGCCTCCGCCACGTGGCCGATGACGATGGAGGTCGCGGCCGAGGCGATGCCCGGCATGTTGTGGTGCTCCGCCAGCCAGTAGCGATGGAAGCCAAGGGCTTCGGCACGTTGGGCAAGGTCCCGCGTGTTGACGAGGGCCGTGCCGGCGTCGCTGCCCTCGGGGACGGCGGCGAGATCGAGAAGGGAATATCGGTTCATATGCATCTCCGTTGATATTGAATTGGGATTTCCGCGTCTCGATGCAAGGCTCGCCTTTACAGCCGGCACGCCGGATCATACGATCAATGCGTCGATGGGGGGACCAAGTGCCTGATTTGGCATGTCCCATCATTTCCCTGCCGCCCGGCTCGCGCAGATCGCAGGAGTTCCCATGCTCGCAGACGAACATCCCCTTCAGGGTGACCGGCTCGATTTGCTGGAGGCCTACGGCATCCTCGACACGGAGCCGGAGGAGGAGTTCGACAGCATCACCCGCATCGCTGCGGCGGTGTGCAAGGTGCCGACGGCGCTGATTTCCTTCGTTTCGCATGACCGGCAATGGTTCAAGTCCCGCCTCGGCTGCGCGCTGGAGGAGACGGGGCTGGAAAGCTCGATCTGCAGCCATGCCATCCTCGGTACCGAACTCTTCGAGGTGCAGGATACGCAGGCCGATGCCCGCACCGTGGACAACCCGCTCTGCCAGGGCGAGGACGCGTTCCGCTTCTATGCCGGGGTGCCGATCGTCGATCCGGGCACGGGCCTGCCGCTCGGCTCCGTCTGCGTGCTCGATACCCGGCCGCGCGAGCTGACGGAGATGCAAAAGCAGGTGCTCGGCGATCTGGCGCTGCAGGCGATGCGCCTGATCACGCTGCGCAACTCGGTGCAGCAGCAGGAGATGGCGGCGCGCGAGACGGATCACCGGATCAAGAATTCGCTGCAGTCCGTCGCCTCGCACATCCGCCTGCAGGTGCGGATGCTGCCGAAGGAGAATGTCGTCGCCCGCGAGGCGCTGCAGGCGACGGAGCAGCGGCTGAAGGCCATCGCCACGCTGCACGAGGCGCTGTGCTACTCGGGCACCGGCGAGGAGGTCGACCTGCCGGTCTACCTCGGCCGCATCCTGCGGCTCTCCCTCTCCGAGGCGCCGATGAACATCCGCCACAAGGCCGATCTGGCCGCCTGCAAGGTCGATCCGCGCACCGCGGCGGCGCTGGGCACGCTCGTCAACGAGATGGCGGTGAACGCCGTGCGCCACGCCTTCCCGGGCGGGCAGGAGGGGACGATCTGTCTCACCGGCCACTACCTGCCGGATGGCCATTACGAGCTGACCTGCAGCGACGACGGCATCGGCCTGCCCGAGACACCGGAGCCAGTAGGCGCCAATGGCCGGCCGCGCGGGCTGGGCCATGCGATCATCGAATCGATGCTTCAGCAGCTCGGCGCGCCCCACGCCGCCCCGGGCACGGCGCCCGGAGGCGGGACGAGCCTCTCCGTGCCCTTCCGCCCCACCGGCCCGCGGCAACCGGGCCGGACCGCCGGCGAGGCCGTGAAGGCCGGCGCCGCCGCCGCCCTTGCCAGCCTCGGCGCGGCGGCGGGCGCCCCCCTCGGTGGCGAGCTCGGCGCCGGGACCAGCTTGCCGATCGGCGACGGCAGGGCAGATTCCGCCGCATGAGACGGGCGTCCCGCCCTGCCTGACCGCCAGATGGCGGCTCTTGCCGGGGTGAGGCGGCAGGATTATATGCTCGGCCGCTGAAGCCCTCCTGGGGCTTCCTCCTTCGGGGTTCCCCATGTCTGCCTTCGACGCCGGCTATGCCGGTGATCGGCAGCCGTCCGTATCCGGCACACTCTCCCTCAGCCTCGGCTCCGCCGGGATCGTCTATGGCGATATTGGCACCAGCCCGCTCTACGCGCTCCGCGAGAGCCTGCGTGCCGCGGCCCCGGCCGATCCGGCGCTCGCCGCAGCCGCCGCCAGCGCCAATGTCACCGGCGTCGTCTCGCTGCTCGTCTGGCTGCTGATCGTCATCGTGACGCTGAAGTACGTCGTGCTCATGCTGCGGGCCGACAACAGGGGGGAGGGGGGCACGCTCTCCCTCCTCGCGCTCTGCGAGCGGGCGCTGGGGCGGCGGGGCCGCTGGGTGCTCATCGCCGGCATCGTCGGCACGGCGCTGTTCTTCGGCGACGCGATGATCACCCCGGCCATCTCGGTGCTCTCGGCGACGGAGGGGCTCACCTACCTCTCTCCCGGCTTCGAGCGCTGGGTGCTGCCGGCGGCGGTGGGCATCCTCGTGCTGCTCTTCCTCGCGCAGCGCAGCGGCACGGCACGGGTCGGGCGCTGGTTCGGCCCGATCATGCTGGTCTGGTTCGTCACCCTCGCGGCGCTCGGCCTGCGGCAGATCATCGCCGAGCCGCGCATCCTGCTGGCCCTGAACCCGGTGGTCGGCATCTCCTTCCTTCTGACGCATCTCGGCGCCGCCATGCCGATCCTCGGCGCGGTCTTCCTCGCCGTGACGGGGGCCGAGGCGCTTTATGCCGACATGGGCCACTTCGGGCGTCGGCCGATCCGCCTCGCCTGGTTCGCGCTGGTGCTGCCGGGGCTGATGCTCGCCTACCTCGGGCAGGGGGCGCTCGTCCTCTCCCGGCCTGAGGCGGCGGCGGACCCGTTCTTCCTGATGGTGCCGGAGGCGGCGCTGCCGGCCCTGCTCGTCCTCGCCGCGGCGGCGACGATCATCGCCGCGCAGGCGGTGATCACCGGCGCCTTCTCCGTCGCCCATCAGGCGGCGCAGCTGGGGCTGGTGCCGCGCCTGCGCGCCCGCCACACGTCAGAGACGCATGCCGGGCAGATCTACCTGCCGCAGGTGAACCTGCTGCTCTTCCTCTTCGTGGTGCTGCTGGTGCTGACCTTCGCCTCCTCCGAGCGGCTGGCGACGGCCTACGGCATCGCCGTGACCGGCGTCATGCTGGTGACCTCGGCGCTCGCAATCGTCGTCTTCGCGCATGTCTGGCGCTGGCGGCCGGCGCTGCTGGCGCTCGTCTTCGGCCCGCTGGTGGCGCTGGAGGCGCTGCTGCTGGCGGCGACGCTGACGAAGATCGGCGACGGCGGCTGGCTGCCTCTGACGGTCGCCGCCGGGCTGGTGCTGGTGATGATCGTCTGGGCGGAGGGGACGCGGCTCGTCCTCGTCAAATCCGCCGGAGAGGCCGTGCCGCTGACCCGGCTGATCGCGGATATCGAGCACTCCCCCCGCATCGCGCGGGTGCGGGGGACGGCCGTCTTCCTCTCCGCCCAGCCGGTGGCGGCCCCGCGGGCGCTGCTGCACAACCTCAAGCACAACGGCGTGCTGCACGAGCGCAACATCGTGGTGACGGTGGCCACGGCCGACCGCCCCCACGTGCCGCTGGCGGAGGTGCCGGAGGTGATGCAGCTGTCGGAGAGCTTCCTGCGCGTCCGCCTGACCTTCGGCTATATGGACACGCCGAACCTGCCGGTGGCGCTGAAACAGGCGGTGAAGTTCGACGTCATGCAGACGTCCTTCTTTCTCAACCACCGCAGCTTCAAGCTCTCGCCGAAGAAGGGCCTGACGCGGCTGCGGCACATGCTGTTCGCGGGGCTCTACCGGGCGTCCTCGAGCCCGGGGGAGTATTTCCACCTGCCCTCCAACCGCGTGGTGGAGCTGGGGCAGCAGTTGACGTTGTGAGCGGGGGGCGGCGGGAGGTGGGTTACAAACCCATCCTGCGGGCGGAGGGATCGCTTTCGCCCTGGGGCGCATCGCCCGAGCTCATCCCCCGCCCGTAAGCGCGCCGAAGGCCGGGCGAGCGCCGTCCCGTCCCGCGGGCTGGCGCTCTGGCTGAGCTTGGTGCTCCGCTCAGAGCGGGGAGGTGGGGGCACCATAAAGCGCACGTGCACGATCGTCGGAGCGCCACCCCACGGGCCGGCGCTCGCCCGGCTCCCCCGGGGAGAGGGGCTGCATCGGAGTGGTGGGTTACGAACCCACCGCCTCGCTCACTCCGCCGCCTGGGCGGAGGGGTTGTTCGGGTGTGTCGTCCAGTTGGCGTATTCGCCCTCGACCACGCGGCCCGTCCGCTCGTCCACCGTACCGGCGTCCAGCTCGGTCATGGTGATGCAATCCTCCACCGGGCAGACGTCGACGCAGAGGTTGCAGGCGACGCATTCGTCGTCCTTCACCTCGAAGACCCGGCCGGGCTTCATCGCGATGGCCTGGTGGGAGGTATCCTCGCACGCCGCATAGCAGCGGCCGCACTTGATGCAGAGATCCTGGTCGATCCGGGCCTTGGTGACGTAGTTGAGGTTCAGGTACTGCCAGTCCGTGACGTTGGGCACCGCGCGGCCGACGAAGTCGCTGACCGACGCGTAGCCCTTCTCGTCCATCCAGCCGGAGAGGCCGCGCTTCATCTCGTCCACGATCTTGAAGCCGTAGGTCATCGCCGCCGTGCAGACCTGCACGTTGCCGCAGCCGAGCGCCATGAACTCCGCCGCGTCGCGCCACGTGGTGATGCCGCCGATGCCCGAGATGGGCAGGCCGTGCGTCTCGGCGTCGCGGGCGATCTCGGCGACCATGTTCATGGCGATGGGCTTCACCGCCGGGCCGCAATAGCCGCCGTGGGTGCCCTTGCCGTCGATGGTCGGCTGCGGGCTGAAGTTATCGAGATCTACCGAGGTGATGGAGTTGATCGTGTTGATCAGGCTCACCGCATCGGCCCCGCCGGCCTTCGCGGCGCGAGCGGGCCCGCGCACATCGGTGATGTTGGGGGTGAGCTTCACGATGACGGGCATCCGCGTCATCTGCTTGCACCAGCGGGTGATCATCTCGATCAGGTCGGGCGCCTGCCCCACGGCAGAGCCCATGCCCCGCTCGCTCATCCCGTGCGGGCAACCGCAGTTGAGCTCGATGCCGTCGGCGCCCGTCTCCTCCACCAGCGGCAGGATCTTGCGCCACGCCTCCTCCTCGCAGGGCACCATGATCGAGGCGATCAGCGCCCGGTCGGGGTAGTCGCGCTTGACGGCCTTCATCTCGCGCAGGTTCACCTCCAGCGGGCGGTCGGTGATGAGCTCGATGTTGTTGAGGCCGAGGAGCCGCCGGTCGGCCCCGTAGATGGCGCCGTAGCGCGGGCCGTTGACGTTGACGACGGGCGGCCCCTCCTCGCCCAGTGTCTTCCAGACGACGCCGCCCCAGCCGGCGTCGAAGGCGCGGCGGACGTTGTATTCCTTGTCCGTCGGCGGGGCAGAGGCGAGCCAGAACGGGTTGGGCGAGCGGATGCCGAGGAAGTCGGTGGTCAGGTCAGCCATGGGGTGGTCTCCTGTGGGCGCGTCATGCCCCCTCCTGATGGTCGGGGCAGAAATAGGCGGAGCGGCCGCCGATGCTCTTCTTCTTGATGGTGCCGCCGCAGCGGGGGCAGGGGGCGCCGGGCTTGCGGTGGTGGACGAGCCAGTCGTCCGGCAGGCTCTTCGGCGCGTCCGGTGTGTCGACCGCGGCCTGCAGGATCTCCTGCGCGGCGGCATGGATGTCGCCGAGGCGGTTGTCGCCGAGCGCGTTCGCCGGGATCTCGGGGGAGAGGCCGACGCGGTAGAGCGTCTCGTCCGACCACAGGTTGCCGATGCCGGCGAGGCGGGACTGGTCCATCAGCACGGTCTTGATGGCGCTCTTCGAAGGGCCGACCCGTTCCGCGAACTCGGCCTTGCCGATCTCCAGCGCATCCGGCCCGAGCTTGTGCTCTGCCACGAACGCCTCGACGCTCTCGGCCACGTAGGCATCGCCGAACTTGCGGGGGCAGATGTAGGCGAGGCGGCGGTCGCCCTCGAAGGTCACCGTCAGCTTGGCGTGCTTCGGCGCGCCCTCCGTCTCGTCATAGGTCTGGATGATGCCGGTCATGCCGAGGCTGATCACCAGCCACGGCCCGGTGGCGGAGCCGAGGAAGACGTACTTGCCGTAGCGCCGCGCCTGCGTGAACTGCGTGCCGATCAGCCTCTTCTGTTCCGCCGGCGTCGGCATGGTCATCGGGCCGGGATCGTCGACCGAGATGGCGGCAATTGTCCGGTGGAGGGCCCCGGCCTCCACCCGCCGGCGGTTGGCCTCGGCTGCGGGCAGTTCGGGCATCTAGCGCCCTCCCGCCCGGATCAGTCCGTCGCCAAGCGCCAGAGGAGGGAGATGGCGTCGCCGCCGAGCTGCCCCGACATCGGGATGGCGTAGGCCCAGGCGATGCAGCCGACGATGTCCCACGCCAGAAAGCGGGGGAAGCGCATCAGCGACAGCCCGGCAAGGGCGAAGATCACCGGCCGCAGCGGGCCGAGGAAATGCGCGATGGGCAGCGCGGCCACGCCCCAGCGGCGCATCGTCTCCTTGGCGCGGGCGGTGACGTCCGGCCGGCGGGAGAGGGGCCAGCGCGAGAGCGCCCAGTCCCCGTAGTGCCGGCCGAGCGCGTAGCTGACGCTGGAACCGAGGGCGCTGCCCAGCGCGCCGCCGATCCAGATCGGGGCGAGGTGCAGCGCGCCGCTGGCGGAGAGGGCGCCGAAGCCGAAGAGGATCGTCGTGGAGGGCACGAAGATCGACAGCAGCAAGGTCGTCTCGGCGAACGCCAGCGCGAAGGCGATCACCGCCGCCCATTCGGCGTTCGCCTCCGCGAAGGCGAGAATCGTGTCGATGAAGCCCTGCAAGACCCGCCCCGAATGGCACCGGCGCCTCAGCTATGCCGGGGCATCGGGCGCCGCAAGGGGCGGTGCGGGCCGGGCCGGCGCTCATCCGCCGGCCGTCAGGCTGGCATGGATGTCCTCCGCCGCGTCGCGGCCGTTGGCCACCGCCGTCACCGTCAGGTCATCGCCGCCCGCGGCACAATCGCCGCCGGCCCAGACCTTCTCCAGCGAGGTGCGGCCCGGCCCGGTGACGGCGATCTTCGCCCCCTCGCGGGCGAGCCCCTGATCGCCCGCCAGCCGCTGGCCGATGGCCAGCAGCACCTGGTCGGCCTGCATCAGCACCGGGGCCTCGCTCTCCGGGTGGGTGAAGGCGATCTCCGTCACCGCGCCGTTGCCGCGGATCTCAACCGGGGAGACGTCGAAGACCAGCTGCACGCCCTTGGAGGCAGCCAGATCCTGCTCCCACCGGCTGGCGGGCATGGCCTCGCGCCCCTTGCGGTAGGCCAGCGTGACTGAGGCGGCGCCGAGCAGCTTGGACTGCACGGCCGCGTCCACCGCCGTCATCCCGCCGCCGATCACCACGACGTTCCGCCCGACGGGCAGCGTCGCCTTCTCCTCCGCCTGCCGCAGGCGCTCGATGAAGTGCACCGCCGGCTCAACCCCGGTCATGTCGCTGCCGGGGGCGTTCAACGCGTTGACGCCGCCGAGGCCGAGGCCGAGGAAGACGGCGTCATGGCCCTCCACCAGCTCGGCCAGCGTCAGGTCCTCCCCGAGGGCGCGGCCGGTCTCGATGGTGATGCCGCCGATGCCGAGCAGCCAGTCGACCTCGCGGGCGGCGAAATCGTCGACCGTCTTGTAGGCGGCGATGCCGTATTCGTTGAGCCCGCCGGGCTTGGGCCGCGCCTCGTAGACGGTCACCTCGTGCCCCTTCATCGCGAGCCGGTGCGCGCAGGCCATCCCGGCCGGTCCGCCGCCGACAACGGCGACGTGGCGGCCGGTCGGCGCGCTGCGCACGAAGGGATGCCCCTGCCGCGCCATGACGCTGTCGGTGGCGTGGCGCTGCAGCAGGCCGATCTGCACCGGCTCCCCCTCGGCGATCTCGCGCACGCAGGCGCCTTCGCAGAGGTTCTCCGTCGGGCAGACCCGGGCGCACATGCCGCCGAGGATGTTCTGCTCAAATATCGTGCGGCCCGCGTCTTCCGGCCGGCCGGTGGCGATCTGGCGGATGAAGAGCGGGATGTCGATGGCGGTCGGGCAGGCGGTGACGCAGGGCGCGTCGTAGCAGAAATAGCAGCGATCCGCCGCGACATGCGCCTGATGCTCGCTCAGCGGCGGGTGCAGATCGGCGAAATTATCCCTGATTTCCTGCGGGTCGAGCCGCTCCGGCACGAGGCCCGGCGTCATGGCGTTCGGCAAGGTGCACTCCCGTCCTGATGTCATCCGGAATCGAGGCTGGCACGGAAAGCGAATTTGACCAAGCGGTAAAATATGGGGCGTACTGCGCCGTGCGTCTCAGCCGAGCGCCAGCGCCATGACCCGTCCGCCTTCGCGCGCCAGCTTCACGGCCACCGGCCCGCCGCCCGGCACGTCGACGCTGGCCTCCTCGCCCCCGAAGGCGGAGAGGACGAAGCTCTGCGGGCGCCCGTTCAGCCCCTGCCCATGCGCCTTGGCCGCCGCCTCCTTGGCGCACCAGCCGAAGAGCAGCCCGCCGGCGCCGAGCATCGCCCGCTCTCCCTCTCCGAAGGCACCGTTTGCCAGCGCCTCGGCGTTCACGCCGGCCTCGACCTCCATGTCGATGCCGATCACCCGCCCGGCCGGGGCGGCGGCGGCCAGCGCGGCGCCGCCGGAATGGGTGAGCGTGATGGCGGGGGCGGGGGTGGCGACGCCGAGGGCGGCCAGCGGCTCGGGGTTCACGAAGGGCTTGCCGGCGGCGTCGGCGAGGATCTCGATGTCGGCGGGCAGCAGCAGCACCCCTCATGTATCGTTACCGCTTGAGGGGCGCGGCGCCCCGCCGAAGCAGGCCGCGGGACGCGGCCGGGCCTTGCGCACGGGCGCGCGGCGTGGAATTTTCCGGGGCGCCGGGAAGGAGCCCCGCATGTCCGATCTGAGCCCCGCCGACCTCTCCAGGCTGAAGCCGATTCACAAGCAGCTGCGATTCGCCACGCTGCGGACGATCATGGCGCTGGTCCTGCGCGAGATGAGCTCCACCTACGGGCGCTCCCCGGGCGGCTACCTGTGGCAGATCCTCGAGCCGGCGGCCGGGATCATGCTGCTGACGCTGATCTTCTCGCTCGGCTTCCGCTCCCCCGCGCTGGGGAGCAACTTCGCCATCTTCTATGCCAGCGGGCTGCTGCCGTTCCTGATGCCCCTCAACGTCTCGTCGCGCGTGTCGGGGTCGCTCACCTATTCCAAGCCGCTGCTCGGCTATCCGCGCGTGACGATCCTCGACGCGGTGATGGCGCGCTTCATCCTGAACACGGCGACGCAGGTGCTCACCTCGATCCTCGTCTTCGTCTTCATCCTGTCCTTCTGGGATACCGGCACCATCCTCTACCTGCCCTCGATCCTCCTCGGCTACTCGATGGGCGTGGCGCTGGCGCTCGGGGTGGGCGTGATGAACTGTTATCTTTTTCAACAACTTCCGCTCTGGCGGAGCGTCTGGTCGGTCATCAACCGGCCGCTGCTGCTGATCTCGGGCGTCATCTTCCTGCGCGAGTCGATGCCGGAGCCCTACGGCACGTGGATGGAGTGGAACCCCTACCTGCACGTCGTCTCCGCCGTGCGCCGCGGCTTCTATTACGGATACGAGGCGGAATACGTCGACCCGCTCTACGTCTTCGGCGTGTCGGGCATGATGTTCATCGTCGGCTTCGCCCTGCTGCGCCGCTACCACCGCGACCTGATGGAGCGCTAGGCGCGCCGTTGCGGCTTATTGTCTGACAATGTAGCCTGCCCCGGACGAGACCAGCAGAGGGCAGGGGCATGAGTGATCGGGGAAAGCTGCGCTCGCGCGCCTGGTTCGACAATCCGTCCAGCCCGGAGATCACGGCGCTCTACCTCGAGCGCTATCTGAACTACGGCCTTAGCCTCGAGGAGCTGCGCGGCAGCAAGCCGATCATCGGCATCGCGCAGACGGGCAGCGACCTGTCGCCCTGCAACCGCCACCACCTGGAGCTGGCCAAGCGTGTCCGCGAGGGCATCCGCGAGGCGGGCGGCATCGCGATGGAGTTCCCCGTCCATCCCATCCAGGAGACGGGCAAACGCCCCACCGCCTCGCTCGATCGCAACCTCGCCTACCTCGGGCTGGTGGAATCGCTCTTCGGCTACCCGATCGACGGCGCCGTGCTGACCATCGGCTGCGACAAGACAACGCCGGCGCTGCTGATGGCAGCGGCGACGGTGAACATCCCCGCCGTCGCCCTTTCCGTCGGGCCGATGCTGAACGGCTGGTTCCGCGGCGAGCGCTCCGGCTCCGGCACCATCATCTGGGAGGCGCGCAAGCTCCTCGCCGCCGGGGAGATCGACGAGGAGGGGTTCATCGCCATGGCCGCCTCCTCCGCCCCCTCCGTCGGCTACTGCAACACGATGGGCACCGCCTCCACCATGAACTCGCTGGCCGAGGCGCTGGGCATGCAGCTGCCCGGCTCCGCCGCCATCCCCGCCCCCTACCGCGAGCGGGGGGAGATGGCGTGGCGGACGGGCAAGCAGATCGTCGAGATGGTGCAGGCGGATCGCCGGCCGACGCAGATCATGACGCGCGAGGCCTTCGAGAACGCCATCGTCGTGAACTCCGCCATCGGCGGCTCCTCCAACGCGCCGATCCACCTGCTGGCGATGGCCCGGCACGCAGGTGTCGAGCTCAGCAACCAGGACTTCCAGGACATCGGCCACCACGTGCCGCTTCTGGTGAACCTGCAGCCGGCGGGCAGCTACCTGTCGGAGGATTTCTTCCATGCCGGGGGCGTGCCCGCGGTGATCGGGGAGCTGCTGGCGGCCGGGCTGATCCCGCACCCTGACGTGCTGATGGCCAACGGCCGGACGCTGGCGGAGAATTACAGCGGCCTCTCCAGCCAGCTGCCCGATGTCATCCGCCCCGTCGCCGACCCGCTGGTGGCGGAGGCGGGCTTCCTCAACATGACCGGCAACCTCTTCGCCAGCGCCATCATGAAGACCTCCGTCATCTCGCCCGATTTCCGCGCCCGCTACCTGTCGAAGCCGGAGGACCCGGATGCCTTCGAGGGGCCGGTCTTCGTCTTCGACGGGCCGGAGGATTACCACGCCCGCATCGACGACGCGGCGCTGGGCATCGACGGCACCTCCATCCTCGTGATGCGCGGCACCGGCCCGCTCGGCTATCCCGGCGGCGCGGAAGTGGTGAACATGCGGCCCCCCGCCTACCTGCTCAAGCAGGGGATCGAGGCGCTGCCCTGCATCGGCGACGGGCGGCAATCGGGCACCTCCGGCTCGCCGTCGATCCTCAACGCCGCGCCGGAAGCGGCGGCGGGCGGTAACCTCGCCATCCTGAAGGACGGCGACCGGCTGCGGGTGGACCTCAACACCCAGACCGTCACGCTCCTGCTGTCGGAGGAGGAGATCGAGGCCCGCCGCGCTGCCCTGGAGGCGGCCGGCGGCTACCACGGGCCGGCCAGCCAGACGCCGTGGCAAGCCTATTTCCGCGAGCACGTGCGCCAGTTCGACGAGGGCATGGTGCTCGACCGGGCGGGCGACTTCCACGACGTCGGCAACGCCGCGACGCCGCGCGACAACCACTGAGCGATGGGCGGGACGCAGCCAGAGCCGCTCTACCGCCGCGTCTCCTCCCGCATCGCCGCGATGATCCGCGCCGGGGAGTGGGCCCCGGGAGAGCGGATGCCGCCCGACCGCGAGCTGACGGAGCGGCTCGGCGTCTCCCGCGCCACGGTGCGCGAGGCGATGATCGCGCTGGAGGTGCAGGGCCTCGTCGAGACGCGCTTCGGCCACGGCGCCCGCGTCGCTGCCACCCTGCCGGAGGAGGCTGCCCCCGGCGCCGCCCCGGCCCCCGGCTTCTTCGAGCTGGTCGAGGCGCGGATGCAGGTCGAGGGCCTCATCGCCGGGCTCGCCGCGACCCGCCTGACGGAGCAGGGGCTGTCCCACCTGCGCGCCCTCGCCGAGGGCGTCATGCGCCCGGGCCTGAGCCTGGAGGAGATCGCCGGCCTCGACCGCGCCTTCCACGTCACGCTCGCCGCCGCGACGGGCAATTCCGTCCTGACGGGCCTCGTGGAGGATTTCTGGCGCCAGCGCGCCCGCTTCCCCGACTGGGCGCGCGCCCACAACTTCACCACCGACGCCGACGTCGCCCGCTACATCCGCGACGAGCACCTCGCCATCACCGAGGCGCTGGCGGCCGGCGATGCCGAGGGCGCCCGCGCCCGGATGCAGCTGCATTGCCAGAACTTCGGCGCCTCGCTGCTGGAGAACTGGCACCTCTTCGAAGAGAGCGAGGAGCCGCCGCCCGAGATCGCAGCGCTCTTCCGCCCGTAGGGTGCGTGCTCGTCCCGCACCGATGCCGGCCGGCGGGGATGGGTGCACGGGGCGGGACCGGGGGGCTGTCTGCCCCCCGGAGCCCCCCGAGAGGTATTTGGAAAAGGGCGAGAGGCAGAAGGGGAGGGCGGAGCGCCTCAGAGCCCCAGCACGTCGAACATGTCGTACTCGCCGGGGTGCTTGTCCTGCCCCCACACCGCTGCCTTCAGCGCGCCGCGCGCGAAGAGCGAGCGGTCGGTCGCGACGTGGCGCAGCTCGATCCGCTCGCCCTCGCCGGCGAAGAGCACACTGTGCTCGCCGATGATGTCACCGCCGCGGATGGCGGAGAAGCCGATGGCGCCTTCGCCGCGCGGCCCCGTCTGACCGTCCCGCCCGCGCTCGCTGTGATCGCTAAGCGTGATGCCCCGGCCCTTCGCCGCCGCCTCGCCCAGCATCAGCGCGGTGCCGGAGGGCGCGTCGACCTTGTGGCGGTGATGCGCCTCGATCACCTCGATGTCGAAGGCGGCATCCAGCGCGGCGGCGACCTTCTCCGTCAGCCGGGCGAGGAGGTTGACGCCGAGGCTCATGTTGCCGGCGCGGATCATCACCGCGTGGCGCGCCGCGGCATGGAGGGCGGCGAGGTGCTCCGCCTCGAAGCCGGTCGTGCCGATCACGTGCACCGCGCGGGCCTGCGCCGTCAGCTCGGCATAGGCGACGGTGGCATCGGGGGCGGTGAAGTCGATCACCGCCTGCGCCTTGGCGATGGTGGCGACGGGATCATCGGAGACGGTCACGCCGAGCGCCGCGCCGCCCATCGCCTCGCCGATGTCGCGGCCCAGCCAGTCGGAGCCCTCCCTGTCGAGCGCCCCGACGAGCTTCAACGCCGGGGAGGCCGTCACCAGCCGCACCAGCACCTGCCCCATGCGGCCCGAGGCCCCGGTTACCACCACGCCCGGCACTGTCTCGCTCATCTCGTCGCTCCCGCTGTTCCCCTCCGGCTCTAGCCGCCGCCCGCCGCGAAAGGCAAGGCGTGAGGGGCGGGGAGGTCGCCCGATCCGAGCGCCGTAGGGTGGGTTTCCAAGCCACCTTCCCCCTCTCCACCGGGCAGGCGCTCGCCCTGCGCCTTTGGCGCTTACCGGGCGGGGGCACAGCGGCGGCTTGGCACTCCGATCCGCTCGCCGAGTAGGCCGGGCTTCAGCCCGGCATTCTCACCTTGCTATCCAGTCCGACGCCTCAGCCTCGTCTCGGTCACAAGAAGATGCGGCGACCGGCGGCCCTAGGCGTATGGTCTCTAGTGGTGACTTCAGTCGCCCACCCCTCACCGGCACGTCATCCTGCGGGCCTCCCCATTGGCATCGAGGCCCCCTTGCCTTAGATCACGCCCATGAGCCGCAATCCCTCCTCCGCCTCCGGCCCCTCGCAACGCCAGCTCCGTGTCGGCGAGCTGGTGCGCCGCGCGCTGGCCGACATCCTCATGCGGGGCGACGTGCATGACGAGGTGCTCGGCCGCACCTCCATCACCGTCGGCGAGGTGCGCTGCACGCCCGATCTCAAGCAGGCGACCGCCTACGTCCTGCCGCTCGGCGGCGAGGGCACCGAGGCGGTGCTCGCCGCCCTTCGCCAGAACAAGGCCGAGATCCGCCACCTCATCGCCAAGCAGGTGGATCTGAAATACGCGCCCGACCTGCGCTTCGAGGCCGACGCGACCTTCGACAAGATGGACGAAACCCGCCGCCTTCTGAACGAAGAGCGCGTGCGCCGCGACGTCGAGGAATGATCCCCCGGCTCGCGCTCGCCGCCCTCTTCGCCCTCCTCGCCGCCCCCTCCGTCGCCCTCGATTGCCGGCGGGAGAGCTTCGAGGGGCGGAGCTTCTCGCTCTGCCGCGTGAGCCCCTCCGAAGGAGAGCTGCGGCTCTTCCTCGACGATGCCGAGGGCCAGCCTTACGGCAGCTTCGAGGCGGTGCAAGAGGCGCACCCCGACAGGCGCCTCGCCTTCGCGATGAACGCCGGCATGTACCACCCCGACCGTTCGCCCGTGGGCCACTATGTCGAGGAAGGGGAGGAGGTGATGCGCCTCCTGACCAACGCCAGCCCCGGCAACTTCGGCCTGCTGCCCAACGGGGTGCTCTGCCTCAACGACGACAGCGCCCGGGTGATCGAGACCCTCCGCTTCGCCGACGAGTCGCCCGCCTGCCGCTATGCCACGCAATCCGGCCCCATGCTGGTGATCGACGGCGAGCTGCATCCGCGGTTCCTGGAAAGCTCCACCTCCCGCTTCGTGCGCAACGGGGTCGGCACCACGCCGGAGGGGGACGAGGCGACCTTCGTCATCTCCGACGAGCCGGTGACGTTCTGGGAATTCGGGCGCTTCTTCCGCGACTTCCTCGGCCTCGACCAGGCGCTGTTCTTCGACGGCAACGTCTCCCGCCTGCATGCGCCGGATTTCGGCCGCTCCGACATGGGCCGCTCCATGGGCCCGATCGTCGGGCTGCTGGTGCCGCCCATCGTCGATGGCGGCGAGGTTGACCCGGCCGGGGCCGGCGGCTAATCGGGCGCCTCGCATCCGGAGGCAGGCATGGCACGAAAGCGCAAGGGACGCCCGGTCTCGGGCTGGCTGATCATCGACAAGCCGGCGGGCATGGGCTCCACCGATGTCGTCTCCAAGTGCCGCTGGCTGCTGCAGGCCCAGAAGGCCGGGCACGCGGGCACGCTGGATCCGGCCGCCACCGGCCTGCTCGCGGTGGCGTTCGGCGAGGCGACGAAGACCATCCCCTACGTCACCGATGCGCTGAAGTGCTACCGCTTCACCGTGCGCTTCGGCGCCGCCACCACGACGGACGACGCCGAGGGCGAGGTTCTGGAGACCTCCGACTCCCGGCCCTCCGACGCGGACATCGAGGCGGCCCTCGCCCCCTTCCGCGGCCAGATCAGCCAGGTCCCCCCCGCCTTCTCCGCGGTGAAGGTGGCCGGCGAGCGCGCCTATGACCTCGCCCGCGACGGCGAGGTGGTGGAGCTGGAGGCCCGCCCCCTCTGGGTGGAGCGGCTGGAGCTGGTGGAGCGCCCCGATCCGGGCAGCGCGGTGCTGGAGATGGTCTGCGGCAAGGGCGGCTATGTCCGCTCCATCGCCCGCGATCTCGGCCGCGCGCTCGGCTGCCTCGGCCATGTCACCGCGCTCCGCCGCGTCTGGTCCGGCCCGTTCGACCTCGAGGACGCGGTGACGATTGCCGAGATCGAGGCGCTGGAGGGGCCCGAGGCGCGGGAGGCGCAGCTCCTGCCGCTGGAGACCTCGCTGGAGGATCTGCCGCAGGTCACCGTGCCCGAATCGTCGCTGGTGAAGCTGCGCAACGGCAATGCCGCCTCCGTCATCGCCTCGGGCGTGGAGTTCGGCAGCGAATGCTGGGCCAGCCACAAGGGCGTGCCGGTGGCCATCGGCCGCTACATGGGCGGCGAATTCCACCCCGCGCGGGTGTTCGTGGCCGAATGAGCCGGCCGGCGGCGCGCTGGCCCCCTAGCCTCCTCCGCCGGGAGCACGCGGCGGAGGGGACGCGGTCGGAGGCGTTCTACTCCGCCTGCGAGGCCTATCGCTACCTGCTGCTGCGCGAGTGGGGGGAGGGGCCGC
This sequence comes from Pseudoroseicyclus tamaricis, assembly GCF_012070395.1. Classification (GTDB taxonomy): domain Bacteria; phylum Pseudomonadota; class Alphaproteobacteria; order Rhodobacterales; family Rhodobacteraceae; genus Pseudoroseicyclus_A; species Pseudoroseicyclus_A tamaricis. Next base: position 426,879 of record NZ_JAAFYS010000001.1, read on the forward strand.
GGATCCTCTGGATCATGCTCAATCCCTCGACGGCGGACGAGCGGCGCAACGACCCGACGATCGAGCGCTGCCAGCGGCGGGCCCGGGCCTGGGGCTGCGGGGCGATGGGTATCGCCAACCTCTTCGCCTTCCGCGCCACGCGGCCCGCGGCGCTGAAGGCGGCGGCGGACCCGCAAGGGGGCGACAACGCGATCGCCATCGAGGCGGCGCTGGGCTGGCTGGCGGGCGGCATGGTGCTCTGCGCCTGGGGCGTGCATGGCGGCCACCTCGGCCGCGGCGCCGCGCTGGCCGCGCAGCTTGCGGCTCGGGGCCAGCAGCTCCACGCCCTCGGCCTGACGAAGGAGGGCCACCCCCGCCACCCGCTCTACCTGCCTTACAGCGCCCGCCCGGCCCCCTGGGTGCCGGGCACCGTCGCCGCTTAACCCTGCCTTTCGGATTTCGCTGAAGGGCGCGCCCGCCCGTGCTATCGGAAAGACGGATGTAGCGAGTACGGGGCCGCCGCGATGTTGGCACTTTTCGGGTTCTTCGGCATCGCCCTCGTCGGGCTGATGCTGCCTGCCCCCTCCGGCGATGATATGCCGGAGCCGGAGCCCGGCACCGGCGGCGGCGGCGAGGTGGATGACGGCGAGGACGACGCGGCGGAGACGGTGCCGCTCGACACCCTCTTCGACGAGCAGGACGAGGGCGACGGCGATGCTCCGCCCCCGCCTCCGGAGGAGGAGCCGCGCCCGGCCCCCGTCGACGAGGTCGCCTTCGGCGCCGACGACGACGAGGTGCAGGAGGGCGACGACGCCAACCAGTATTTCGACGGGCAGGGCGGCGACGATACCCTGATCGGCCATGGCGGCGCCGACGAGCTGCATGGCGGGGCGGGCGATGACAGCCTCGAGGGCGGCGCCGGCGACGACATGCTCTACGGCCATATCGGCGAGGACAGGCTCTCCGGCGGCACCGGGGCCGACACGCTCACCGGCGGCGACGGAGCGGACGTGCTCTCCGGCGGCGCGGGAGCGGACAGCCTCTCCGGCTCCTTCGGCGATGACAGCCTCACCGGCGGCGGGGGGCGTGACCTGCTGCAGGGCGGTGCCGGCGACGACCTGCTGGACGGCACCTCCGGTGAGGCCAGCCCCGCCGCCGACTATCTCAACGGCGGCGCCGGGGATGACCTGCTGATCGGCGGCGCCGGCGACACCCTCTCTGGCGGGCCGGGCGCCGATGCCTTCGCGCTCTCCGGCGATGCCACCGGCCCGGCCGATGTGCAGGATTTCGACCCGGAGCTGGACGAGATCGTCATCCGCTACGACGGCGCCGGCCCGGCGCCCGAGCTGACGACCGAGCTTACCGAGGACGGCCTGATGCTCTACGCGGGCAGCCACCCGCTGGCGGCCCTGCACGGGGTGGAGAGCCTCGATCTCTCCGCCATCCGTCTCCTGCCGCTCTGAGCCCCTTCCCAAGCGGCGCCGAATCCCCTATCAGCCCGCATCCCCGCCGGCTTGTCCGGGGGTGGATCCTCCACGGGCCCGGCTGGACGACATCCCGGCTGGCGCCATAACCCTCTGATCAAGGAGACCCCGATGTCGATCACGCCCGACGAGAAGACCCGTCTCATCAAGGAATACGGCACGAAGGAGGGCGACACCGGCTCTCCCGAAGTGCAGGTTGCCATCCTGTCCTCGCGCATCGCCACGCTCACCGAGCACTTCAAGACGCACAAGAAGGACAACCATGGCCGCCGCGGCCTGCTCAAGATGGTCGCCCAGCGCCGCAAGCTGCTCGACTACGTTAAGCGCCAGGACGAGGCCCGCTACCAGGACCTGATCCAGCGCCTGGGCCTGCGCCGCTAAGCGCGCCGCACCGGACGGACTTTCCAAGGGGTCGCCACTGGCGGCCCCTTTTTCCGTTCCGGGGGCGCCGCCGCGCCCCGCGCCTCGCCACCGCCCCCTCGCCGCGCTCCGACGGCGCGCTAAATCCCGGGCATGGCGGATGTTCTCACCTTCACCGACAGCGGCATCTACTGCCCGGCCGGCGATTTTTACATCGACCCGTGGCGCCCGGTGCCCCGCGCGCTCATCACCCATGGCCATGCCGACCATGCACGGGGTGGCATGGGGCGCTACCTCTCCACCGACGGCGCCGCGCCCGTCATCCGCCACCGCCTCGGAGAGATCGACCTCGCGACCATCCGCTACGGCGAGACGCGCCGCATCGGCGAGGCCGAGGTTTCCTTCCATCCCGCCGGCCACGTCCCCGGCTCCGCCCAGATCCGGGTGGAGGTGAAGGGGCAGGTCTGGGTCGTCTCCGGCGACTACAAGGTCGTCTCAGACGGCCTGTCGGAGCCCTTCGAGCCGATCCCCTGCCACGCTTTCATCACCGAATGCACCTTCGGCCTGCCCGTCTTCAAATGGACGGCGCCGGAGCGGCTGGCGGCGGATCTCAACGCCTGGTGGGCCGCGGCGGCGGGGCAGGGGCGCTTCGCCCTGATCGGCGCCTACTCCCTCGGAAAGGCGCAGCGGGTCATGGCGGCGGCGGATGCCTCCATCGGCCCCATCCTCACCCATGGCGCGGTGGAGAACGTCACCGAGGTCCTCCGTGCCCAGGGCCTGCCCCTGCCGGCCACCATCCGCGTGACGCCGGAGCTGGACCTCAAGGCCCACCCCGGCGCCCTCGTCGTCGCCCCGCCCGCGGCGCTCTCCGCCCCCTGGGCGCGGCGCTTCTCCCCGGCCTCCGCGCCCGCCACCACCGGCTTCGCTTCCGGCTGGATGGCGCTGCGCGGCGTGCGCCGGCGGCGGGCGGCCGACAGGGGCTTCGTCATGTCCGACCATGCTGACTGGGCGGGCCTCAACGACGCCATCCGCGCCACCGGTGCCGAACGCATCTTCGTCACCCACGGCTACACCTCCCCCTTCCGCCGCTGGCTGGAGGAGGAGGGCTATGACGCCCACGTCGTCTCCACCGAATACGCCGGCGAAGGCGAGACGGAGGAGGAAGAGGCATGATCCGTCCCGTCATAGCTCCGTCCCTTGCCCCCCACCAGTGCTCCGTCCACGGGCATCCGGGCGCCGCGCTCCCCCCCGCCGCCGCCCCTGCTCTCGCCCTTTTCAAAATACCTCTCGGGGGGCGCGGGGGGCAGACAGCCCCCCGCTCCGCCACCGCCGCCAGGACCACCATCACCAACGAGTCCCGCCGGTGAAGCACTTCGCCGCCCTCTTCCGTGCCGTCGACCAGACGACGAAGACCTCCGCCAAGGTCGCCGCGATGGCGGAGTACTTCTCCATCGCGCCCGATGCCGACAAGCTCTGGTGCGTCGCGCTCTTCTCCGGCCGCCGCCCCCGGCGCACGATCACCGCCACGGTGCTGCGCGAATGGGCGGCGGAGCGGGCGGGCATCCCCCTCTGGCTCTTCGAGGAATGCTACCCCGTCGTCGGCGACCTCGCCGAGACCATTTCGCTCGTCCTCCCCCCGCCGGAGCAGGAGACAGACCGCCCCCTCAGCCACTGGATCGCCGAGATCCGCCGCCTCTCCGCCCTGCCGGAGGCGGAGCGAAAGGCCGGCATCCTCGCCGCATGGGACGGGCTGGGGCCGACGGAGCGCCTCCTCTTCACCAAGCTCCTCACCGGCGGCTTCCGCGTCGGCGTCAGCCAGAAGCTGATGACCCGGGCGCTGGCGCAGGCGACGGGCCAGGAGGAGGCGGAGCTGACCCATCGCCTGATGGGCAGCTGGACGCCGGAGACTGTCTCCTGGGACAGCCTCGTCCACGCGCCCGATCCCACCGCCGACCTCTCGCGCCCCTATCCCTTCTACCTCGCCTACCAGCTGGAGGACCTCGCCGCCCTCGGCCCCGCCTCCGACTGGCTGGCGGAGCGCAAGTGGGATGGCATCCGCGGCCAGCTCATCCTGCGCGGCGGCGAGCATCACCTGTGGTCCCGCGGAGAGGAGCTGATGACCGACCGCTTCCCCGAGCTGGCGCGCCTGAAAGACTTCCTGCCCCCGGGCACGGTGATCGACGGCGAGGTGCTGGCGTGGAACGGCGCGGCGGAGGAGCCGCTCTCCTTCAACGCCCTGCAGAAGCGCATCGGCCGCAAGACCGTCCCGAAGAAGCTGCTGGCCGAGGCGCCGGCGATCCTCATGGCCTACGACCTCCTCGAATGGCAGGGGGCAGACCTCCGCCAGACCCCCTTCGCCGAGCGCCGCGCCCTGCTGGAGAGCGCGGCGGCGGAGCTGCCCCCCGAGGCGCCCCTCCGTCTCTCTCCCCTCGTCGCGGCGGAGAGCTGGGAGGGGTTGGCCGGGGAGCGCGCCCGCTCACGGGAGCTGATGGCCGAGGGGCTGATGCTCAAGCGTCGCGACTCGCCCTATCTGGCGGGGCGCAAGAAGGGCGACTGGTGGAAGTGGAAGGTCGACCCGCTCTCCATCGACGCGGTGATGATCTACGCCCAGTCCGGCTCCGGCCGGCGGGCGAACCTCTTCACCGATTTCACCTTCGCCGTCTGGAAGGGGGAGGAGCTGGTGCCCTTCACCAAGGCCTACTCGGGCCTCACCGACGCCGAGTTCCGCCAGATCACCGCATGGGTGCGGCGCAACACGCTGCAGAAATTTGGCCCCGTCCGGCAGGTGCCGCCGCAGCATGTCTTCGAGATTGGCTTCGAGGGAATCCAGCGCTCCACCCGCCACAAGTCCGGCGTCGCCCTGCGCTTCCCCCGGATGCTCCGCTGGCGCCATGACAAGCCGGTCGCCGAGGCCAACACCCTCGCCGACCTGCAGACCATGCTCGCCACCTATGGCGGCCCGGAAACGGTGACCGAAGCGGAAGCCTGATCCCCTTCATCTGGCGAGAAATACCTCGGGGGGGCCGCAGGCGGGGGGCAGGGCCCCCCTCCACGGGCAGGCCCCCCGCGCCGTCAGCTCATCTGCGCGATGATCGCCCTCAGCACCTCGAGCCCGTCGCCCTTCTCGGAGCTCGTCAGCACGATCTCCGGAAAAGCCGCCGGGTGCTTCGCCAGCACGGCGCGCGTCGTCTCAAGGGATTTCTCCCGGTCCGCCGCCTTCACCTTGTCGGCCTTGGTCATCACCGCCTGGAAGGTGACGGCGGCGCTGTCGAGGAGCTGCATGATCTCCTCGTCCACCGGCTTGGCGCCGTGGCGGCTGTCGATCAGCACGAAGGCGCGGCGCAGGTTCGGACGGCCGGCGAGGTAGGCCTTCAGGAGGCGCTGCCACGCCTGCACCTTGGGCAGCGGCGCCTCGGCATAGCCGTAGCCCGGCAGGTCGACGAGGTAGTGGCTCTCGGCCAGCGTGAAGAAGTTGATCTCCTGCGTCCGCCCCGGCGTGTTCGAGGCACGGGCGAGCGCCTTGCGGCCGGTCAGCGCGTTGATCAGGGACGACTTGCCGACGTTGGAGCGCCCGGCGAAGCAGATCTCCGGCCGGTCGGCGGGGGGCAGCCCGTCCATGGCGACGACGCCCTTGAGGAACTCCACCTCCCCGGCGAAGAGCTTGCGGCCGGCCTCGGCCTCCTCCGGCTCCGGGGCGGGGGTGAGGGGATAGGGCAGGGCCATCAGCTCGTCACCTCGTCACCTCGTCACCGACCGCCACGTCGCCGCCGCTGAGGACGGTGCAGTAGACGCCGAAATCCCGGTGCCCCCAGCCGCTTTCCAGCGCGCCGAGCGTGTCGGCATCCTTGGCGCCGGTCTGCGGGTTGCCCATGGTCGCCTCGCAGCGGGTGATCCGCTCCTCCACGCGCAGGACGGCCTGGCCGATGCGGATCTCGCGCCCCGTCATGTCGAACTCGGCGAAGGGCTCCCAGCCCTCCACCCAGAGGTTGCCGCGCCAGCGGTTCATGTCGAGGCGCTGCCCCAGCTGCTCGCTCACCGCGCGGTTCGAGGCGGTGGAGAGGAGGGAGACGAAGGGCTGCGGCACATCCGTCAGCGCCCCCTGCGGCGCCCGCTCGACCGAGCGGGGGGCGGGGCGGCTCGCGGGCCAGAGGGGGGCGAGCCAGCGGATGAGCTGGTCGGCCTCGCTCTCCGGGTCCACTGTGATCTCTCCCTGGTCGGGGTGGCTGAGCGTCACGCGCCCCTCCGCCAACTGCGCCGTCACCGCCATCAGCGGGGCTGCAGCGACGCCGCGGACGAAATTGAGCTTGGCGGCCCAGCCCTCCAGCTCGCGGGCGGGGAACTTCGCCGCCTCGTGGGCGACGGCCCAGTGCCGGTCGTAGGGCAGGGCCTGCCCGGCGGTGAGCGTCACGCGGGGCAGCGCCTCGTAGCCGATCGACTTGATCGGGTGGCGGACGATCCCCGCGAGGTGCGCGCTCATTTGCCCTTCGGCTTGCTGTCGGCGTTCGCCACCGCTTCTTCGGCCCGCTTGCGGCGGAAAGTGGAGGCGATGTTGCCGAACACGTCGGGCTTGTGCCCGTGCAGCCGCATGATCGTGTACTGCTGGATGAAGGTGATCGTGTTGTTGGTGATCCAGTAGAGCACCAGGCCGCTGGCGAAGGAGCCGAGCATGAACATGAACACCCAGGGCATCCAGGCGAAGATCATCCGCTGCGTCGGGTCCGGCGGCGCCGGGTTCAGCTTCTGTTGCAGCCACATGGAGACGCCGAGGAAGATCGGCAGCACGCCGAGCGACACGATCGCGATGATCGAGCCGGGATCGGGCGGCGCATAGGGCAGCAGGCCGAAGAGGTTGAGGATCGACGACGGATCGGGGGCCGAGAGGTCGCGGATCCAGCCGATCCACGGCGCGTGCCGCAGCTCGATGGTGTTGATGATCACCTTGTAGAGCGAGAAGAAGATCGGGATCTGGAAGAGGATCGGCACGCAGCCCGAGGCCGGATTGACCTTGTTGGACTTGTAGAGCTCCATCATGCCCTTCTGGAGCTTCTCGCGGTCATCCCCCGCCTTCTCCTTCAGCTTCTCCATCTCCGGCTGCAGCTCGCGCATGCGGGCCATGGAGACATAGGAGCGGTAGGCCAGCGGGAAGACCAGCGCCTTGAGGATCACCGTGAGGATAATGATCGACCAGCCCATGTTGCCGATCAGCTCGTGGATATGGTGCAGCACCCAGAAGATCGGCTTGGTGAGGAAGAAGAACCAGCCCCAGTCAATCGTGTCGAGGAAGCGCTCGATGCCGGCGTCGTTCTGGTAGGAGCGCAGCACCTCCCATTCCTTGGCGCCGGCGAAGAACATGCCGGTGGCTTCCTGCGTCTCCCCCGGCTGCACGGTGAGCGTGGGGAAGAGGATCTCCGCCTGGTAGATGCCTGTGTTCTCGTTGTAGCGGGCCGTCGAGGTGAAGGGGCTGCCCGGCTCGGGGATGAGGTTGGTCATCCAGTAGGTGTCGGAGAAGCCGATCCACCCGCCGGAGGAGCCCGTCATCGTCTCCATCACGCCGCCGCCCGGGGCGGGGTCGAGGTCTTCCATGTTGGAATACTTGACCTCTTCCAGCTCGCCGTCGGTCATCCGCACGAGGCCCTCGTGCTGAATCCATAGCACCCGGTGATCGGGCGTGCCGTGGCGGGCGACGAAGCCGTAGGGCGCGAGCGAGACGGCGCTGGAGGAGGTGTTCTCCACCGTCTGCTCGACGGTGAACATGAACTCGTCATCGACGGAAACGATGCGGTGGAAGATGAGCCCCTGGCCGTTGTCCCACGTCAGCTCGACGGGGGTCTCGGGGGTGAGAACCTCGCCGCCCGCCAGCTCCCACATCGTGTTGGGGCCCGGCACGGCATCGGCGGCGAGGCCACCGGCGGGGGCCCAGCCGTAGACGGCGTAATAGGGGTAGGCCTCGCTGCGCGGGTTGAGCAGGCGCACCATGTCGGCGCCCGGCTCCAGCGACTCGCGATAGGCGGCGAGGCGCAGGTCATCGAAGCGCCCGCCGAGGAGGGAGAGAGAGCCGACGAGGTTCGGCGTCTCGATCACGACGCGCGGCGCCTCGGCGGCGGCCTCCGGCTCGGGCGTGCCGGCGGTGCCGGCCGTCTCGCCGCTCTGCGGCGTCGTGGCGACGGGCGCCCCATCGATGCTGTCGGCCGTCGCCTCCTCGGGGAGGGGCAGCTCTTCCGTCGGCGTCGGCGGGAAAAGCAGCAGCCACACGAGCATGACCAGCATCGACAGGCCGGTCGCGATGAGGAGATTCCGGTTGTTTTCGTCCATGATCGCCCCGTCTGGCCTGCCCTGCGCGATATTCCGCAGGGTTCAACAGGCGTGGGGCTGGAAGGTCAAGCGGATTGTGCCGTGGCCTTTTCACCTTGTGCGGAAGGTTGGAACGGCCCCGCCGGTGGCCCCCTGTCAGCTGGCTCGGCGGGGCAGGCGCGCCGGCTGCGCTGCGGGCAAGGAGGCGCTGCGCAGCCACGTGGCCGTCTCGTCCTTCGGCATGGGCCGGGCGATGCCGAAACCCTGCAGGTGCCCGCAGCCCAGCGTCGACAGGATCTCCATCTCCTCCTCTGACTCCACCCCTTCGGCGAGCGTCTCCAGCCCCAGCTGGCCGGCGATGGTGAGAATGGCGCCCACCATCGTCTGCTTCTCGAACTCCTGGTCGATACCGGAGATGAAGGAGCGGTCGATCTTGATCCGCTGGATGGAGAAGCGCCGGATCGCGGTGATGGAGGCGTGGCCGGTGCCGAAATCGTCGAGGTCGATGCAGCAGCCGAGCCGGGCGAGGCCGGCGAGGTTGCGCATCACCGTGTCCTCGGCGCGGCCCGCGACCACCGTCTCCAGCACCTCCACCACGAGGCGCTGGGCCGGCAGGTTGCGGCTGTCGAGCTCGAAGGCGGTGCGGTCGATCAGCTGCGGGTCGTTGAGCTCGGCGGCGGAGAAGTTGACGGCGATGTGCGGCAGGACGAGCCCCGCCGCATCCCATTCCACCAGCGCATCGAGCGACTGGGTGAGCATCTCCTCCCCCAGCCGGTGCATCAGCCCCGCCTGCTCCAGCGCCGGCAGGAACTCCGCCGGGGAAATCAGCCCGCGCGTCGGGTGGCGCCAGCGGGCCAGCGCCTCGACGCCGGAGATGACGCGCCCCTTGGCGGTGATCTGCGGCTGGAAATAAGCGCGGATCTGCCCCGTCTCCAGCGCATCCGCCACTTCGAACGTCAGGCCGTTGCGGCTGGCGATCCGGCTCTTCATCGCCTCGGAGTAGGAGCGGATGGCGCCGGGGCCGGCACGCTGCGCCTCGATCAGGGCGGCATTGGCGGCCTGCAGCAGGACGGCGGCGTCGGCGCTGTCGGTGCGGCTGGAGAGGGCAATGCCGATGGAGGCGCTGAGATAGACGTTGCCGCTGCCGATCTTCATCGCCCGCCCCAGCGCCCGCTGCAGGCGGCCGGCGAGGGCGATGGCGCTCTCCAGATCCAGCCGGGAGCCGGGGGCGGGCGTGATGCCGAAGGAGGGGCCGTCAAGCCGCGCGACCACGTCATCCTCCCGCAGGGCGGCGCGCAGGCGGGCGGCGCTGCGGCGGAGCAGATCCTCCACCTCGGCGCGGTCATGCGCCTCCTCGATCAGCTTGAAGCGGTCGATCTCCACCAATAGGGCGCCCGTCTCCCCCTGCCCGGTCAGCCGCCGCTCCAGCGCGCGGGAGAACTCGTGGCGGCCGGCGAGACCGGTGACGGGGTCGCGCAGGGCCAGCACGTTGCCGGAGGCGTCGAGCAGGATCATGGCGACGGCCGCGGGGATGGCGAAGGCGAGCAGGGGCAGCAACACCGAGGCCACCGCCTCGCCGCCGAGGCCCTCCGGCGCGCGCAGGGCGACAGCGGTCATCGCCAAGGCCAGCCCCGCCAGGAACAGCACAACCGCCATCCTGCGGCGCCGTGCGCCGCTGGCCAGCCAGTCGCTCAGGATCTGCCGCAGGTCGCGTGCGGGCAACGCCATGAAATAACCCCAAATTCTACGCGCGGCACACATGCTCGAAATATCGGCATGGTCTTGTAAGCCTATGAAGAATCCAATGGGCAGACGTTAAAGCGCGCAACTTCTTTAATTCGAATTGTCCGCGCCCTGCCCCTACGTTATGGAGGGTGACGCCCGCGTCAACGCCGCAAAATCAAACAGGTCCGGGTCCAGCAGGTGACTCGGCCGCGTGTTCATGAGGGCCGAGAACATCTTCTGTCGCCGCCCCGGCGCGCGCCTTTCCCACTCGTCGAGCATGCCCTTGATCTGCTGGCGCTGCAGTCCGTCTTGGCTGCCGCACAGATCGCAGGGGATGATCGGGTAGCTCATCGCCCGGGCGAAGCGCTCGCAATCCTCCTCCGCCACGTGGGCGAGGGGGCGGTAGACGAAGAGGTCGCCCTCGTCGTTGAGCAGCTTCGGCGGCATCGTCGCCAGTTTGCCGCCGTGGAAGAGGTTGAGAAAGAACGTCTCGAGGATGTCGTCGCGGTGATGGCCGAGGACGACGGCCGAGCACCCCTCCTCCCGCGCGATGCGGTAGAGGTTGCCGCGCCGCAGCCGCGAGCAGAGCGCGCAATAGGTGCGCCCGGCAGGCACCTTGTCCTTCACGATGGAATAGGTGTCCTGATACTCGATCCGGTGGGGCACGCCCATCCGCTGCAGGAACTCCGGCAGCACCGTCGCGGGGAAGTTCGGCTGCCCCTGGTCGAGGTTGCAGGCGAGGATGTCGACGGGCAGGAGACCGCGCCATTGCAGCTCGGTCAGCACGGCGAGGAGGGTGTAGCTGTCCTTGCCACCGGACAGGCAGACGAGCCAGCGGCTCCCCGGTTCGATCATCCCGTAGCGGTCGATCGCCTCGCGCGTGTTGCGGACGAGCCGCTTGCGCAGCTTGCGGAACTCGGCGGAGTAGGGCGCGCCGGCGAAGAGCGCGTGGATGTCGTCTCCTGCGTCGGCCGTCTCGTCGATGTCAGAGATGTCGTTCATAGGAGCGGCGGTCCCTTGATCTCGAGCCGGTTGCCCCACGGATCGTGGATATAGGTGCTCTCGCCCATGCCGCGGGCGCCGGAATGCAGCGCTTCGGTCTCGATGGCGACGCCATGCGCGTCGAAGTGGGCGCGCAGCACCTCGCGCGAGCAGCGGGTGATGTTGAGGCAGACGTGATCGACGTTGCGGCCGCCCTCCACGGGCGGGACCATCGCGGCGGCCTTCTCGTCGGAGGTGTCGACCAGCACGATCAGCTGCGGGCCGCACCAGACCTGCTCCATCGCCAGATGGGGGAAGGAATAGCCCGGCCGGCAGCTGAGAACGTCGCAATAGAAGTGCAGTGCCTCCGCCATGTCGCCCACGAGCAGCACCACGTGGTCTAGCCCGATCATGCGGAACGGCGTCGCCGGCTCGCCGGCGTCTTCGATGGCCTGCGCGGCGGGGGAAAGCTCTCCGGTCATCGGTGGCTCCGCTTCAGGTCGCGTGATGGGGCTTCGCGGCGGGGAAGACGCCCATCACATGCAGGTAATCGGTGAAGTAATCGAGTTCTTCCATGGCGCGCATCACGGCGGCGTCATCGGGGTGGCCCTCGATCTCGGCGTAGAACTGCGTGGCGGTGAAGTTGCCGCCCACCATGTAGCTCTCCAGCTTGGTCATGTTGACGCCGTTGGTCGCGAAGCCCCCCATCGCCTTGTAGAGCGCCGCCGGGATGTTGCGCACGCGGAAGACGAAGGAGGTGATCATGCCGGAGGAGCCCCGACGCTGCAGGTCCACGTCGCGGGCCATGATGTAGAAGCGCGTGGTGTTGCTCGCCTCGTCCTCGATATCCTCGGCAAGCAGGTCCAGCCCGTAGACCTCCGCCGCCATGGGGGAGGCGAGGGCCCCCTCCGCCGGGTCGGCCATCTCCGCCACCTTGCGGGCGGCGGCGGCGTTGTCCGACCAGTTGAGTCTCTCCAGCCCATGGGCATTGAGGAAGCCGCGCGCCTGCCCCAGCAGGATGGACATGGAGCGCACGCGGCGCAGCCCCTCCAGCTTCGCCCCCTTAGGGGCCATCAGCGCGATGCGCACCCGCACGAAGGCTTCCTCGACGATGTGCAGGCCGCTGTCGGGCAGCAGCTGGTGCACGTCCGCCACGCGGCCGTAGGTGGAATTCTCCACCGCGATCATGCCCAGATCGGCCCGCCCTTCGCGCACGGCGGCGAGCGCATCCTCGAAGGTGGGGCAGGCGAGGGGCTCGTGGTCGGGCTTGGCTTCGCGGCAGGCCTGGTGGCCATAGGCGCCGGGCTCGCCCTGGTAGGCGATCTTGGGGCTCGTCATGGGCATGTCCTTCGGCCCGGGCCGGCCGGGCTGTTTGCAGGGGCCACTACACCTTGCACAGCCGGGCGCGGAAGGGGTAGATAGCCGCAAATTCGGCGAAGGGACGTAAGACGCGGCATGTTCGACACAATGACTCTTACCAAGCTGCTCGGCGGATTCGCGGGCACGTTTCTCGTCTTCCTGCTCGGCAATTGGGCGGCAGAAAGCGTGTACCACGTCGGCGGCCACGGCGAGTCGGAGCAGGCCTACGTGATCGAGGTCGTCGATGACGCCGACGCCGGCGCCGAGGAAGAGGAAGGCCCCGCTTTCGAGGAAGTCTATGCCAGCGCCGATCCCGCCGCGGGCGAAGGCCTCTTCCGCAACTGTCGCTCCTGCCACGCGGTGGAGCCGGGTGAGAACATGACGGGCCCGACGCTCTACGGTGTCGTCGGCCGGCCGGTCGATGCGGTCGACGGCTACGCCTATTCCGGCGCGCTCGAAGAACATGCCGACGTCTGGACGCCGGAAAACCTCAGCGCGTTCCTCGAGAACCCGCAGGGCTTCGCCCCGGGCACCAAGATGACCTACGCGGGCATGCGGTCCGTCCAGGATCGGGCCGACATCATCGCCTGGCTCGACTCGCTCGACGGCTGACGCCCCGTACAACCGGTTGTGCAACGCCCGGCGCCCGAAAGGGGCCGGGCGTTTTGCTGTGCGGGGGAGGGCGGCGCAGGCGGGCGCGGCCGGCGCTCACGGCCCGTTGACGCAATCTCAACTTGAATGTCGTCGCTTCGGCCCATTAGCCTGCTGGCAAGGTTAGTCACCCGTTCATGACAGGAGTGCGTCATGCCTCATCGACCCACCCGATCCCTTCGCCAGCAGCGCGCCGAAGCGCGCGTCGCCGCGGTGGAAGCGCCCTGGCGCCTCGCGCTCGCCACCGGCGCCGGCCTCGCCGCGCTGCTGGCCGCCGGCGCGCTCCGCGCGCAGGACGATGCGGCGGGCGGTGAGGAGATGGCCACCGAAGAGGCCGCGGGCGAGGCGGAGTTCCGCGTGCCCGAGGGCGCCACGCTCAGCGAGCGAGACGGCGTGCAGACGATCATCACCCACGGCTATTCCAACTTCGGCGATCTGGCCCTGCCGGCGGATTTCGAGCACCTGCCTTACGTGAACCCCGACGCGCCGAAGGGCGGCGAAATCTCGATCTGGGCGCAGGGCACCTTCGACAACCTCAACCCCTATGCCACCAAGGAGGGCCGTCCCGGCGCGCTCTCCACCATCGGGTTCGAGAGCATCCTGCAAGGCACGGCCGACGAGGTCGGGGCGAGTTACTGCTATCTCTGCACCACGATGGAATACCCGGCCGATTTCGACGAGCGCGACTGGGTGATCTTCAACCTGCGCGACGACGTCACCTTCTCCGACGGGGAACCGATGACGGCCGAGGACATCGTCTTCAGCCACAACATCTCCATCGAGCAGGGCACCGTGAGCTTCGCCTCCGTCGTCAGCCAGATGATCCCCGAGGTGGAGGCGCTGGACGATTACACCGTCCGCTTCCGCTTCGGCGAGGACTTCTCCCCGAACAACACGATCAGCCAGGCCGGCACCGTGCTCGCGCGTCCGCAGCACTGGTACGAGGAGACGGGCGCCCGGCTCGATGAATCCAGCTTCGAGATCCCGCCGGGCACCGGCGCCTACGAGCTCGACAGCTACGACATCAACCAGCAGATCATCTACACCAAGGTTGACGACTGGTGGGGGGAGGACATCCCTTTCAACCGTGGCCGCGACAACTACGACACCATCCGTGTGGAATACTTCGCCGACACGACCGCCGCCTTCGAGGCGTTCAAGGCCGGCGAATTCACCTTCCGGCAGGAGAACTCCTCGCTGAACTGGGCCACGAGCTACGATTTCCCCGCGCTCGAGAACGACTGGGTGGTGAGGGAAGAGCTGCCCGATGGCAGCCTGCCGAATGCCACCGGCTTCATCTTCAACATGGAGTCCGGCAAGTTCGAGGATCGCCGCGTCCGTCAGGCGCTGGCGCTGATGTACAACTTCACCTGGACGAACGACACGCTCCAGTACGGCCTCTTCCAGCAGCGTGAGAGCTTCTGGGAAGGCAGCGACTTCGAGGCAGAGGGCGTGCCCGAGGGGCGTGAGCTGGAGCTGCTGGAGACGGTCGCCGACATGATCGACCCGTCGATCCTGACGGACGAGGTGACGATGCCGCACACCTCGGGCGAGAGCCAGCTCGACCGGCGCAACCTCGGCCAGGCGCTGACCCTGCTGGAAGAGGCGGGCTACGTCGTCGAGAACGGGGTGATGATGACCCCGGAGGGCGAGCCCTTCACGGTGGAGTTCCTCTTCTACTCCCCGGCCTTCGACCGCATCCTCATCCCTTATGTCGACAATCTCAGGGCGCTGGGCATCGACGCCAGCTACGAGCGGATCGACGACAGCAACTACACCGAGCGGCTCGAGACCTACGATTACGACATGACCTTCGCGAGCTACAATGTGGGTCTCGAGGAGGGCGAGAGCCTCGGCCAGCGCTTCGGCTCCGACGGGCAGGGCGACGTCTTCAACCCCGCCAACTACGCCAACCCCGCCGTGGACGCTCTGATCCCCTACGTGGCCAATGCCAGCAGCCGCGAGGAGATGGCTGCCGGCGTGCGCGCCATCGACCGGATCATGCGCTACGACATGTGGATGGTGCCGGTCTGGTACCTCGGCAAGCACTGGGTTGCCTATTACGACTTCTATCGCCACCCCGAGGAGCTGCCGCCCTACGCGCTGGGCCAGCTCGACTTCTGGTGGATCGACGAAGCGGCCTACGACAATCTCCGCGCCGAAGGGGCGTTCCGGTAACGGAACGCCGCCACTCCCGGCTGACGCTGTAACCACCGGCCTTCCGAAGGGAAAGCATGGGCGCCTATATCATTCGCCGATTGCTGCTCGTGATCCCGACGCTGTTCGGCATCATGGTCATCAACTTCGTGCTCGTGCAGTTCGTGCCCGGCGGCCCGATCGAGCAGGTCATCGCGCAGATGCAGGGCCGCGGCGACGTCTTCGAGACGATCGCCGGCGGCTCGGGTGACATCTCGCTCGGCGAGCAGTCGGAGAGCTCCGGCAGCTCCACCAACTCCGATTACATCGGCGCCCGCGGCCTGCCGCCGGATTTCATCGCTCAGCTGGAGAGGGAGTTCGGCTTCGACAAGCCGCCGCTCGAGCGTTTCATCGACATGATGTGGAACTACATCCGCTTCGACTTCGGCGAGAGCTACTTCCGCTCCATCTCCGTCGTCGACCTGGTGCTGGAGAAGCTGCCTGTTTCCATCTCGCTCGGGCTCTGGTCGACGCTGATCGCCTACATCGTCTCGATCCCGCTCGGCATCCGCAAGGCGGTGAAGGACGGCACGCCCTTCGATACCTGGACGTCCGGCGCCATCATCGTCGGCTACGCCATCCCCGGCTTCCTCTTCGCGATCCTGCTGATCGTGCTCTTCGCCGGCGGCAGCTACTGGCGCATCTTCCCGCTGCGCGGGCTGACCAGCAGTGATTTCGACAGCCTCAGCCTCGGCGCCAAGGTGCTCGATTACCTCTGGCACATCACCCTGCCGGTCTTCGCCGGGCTCATCGGCGCCTTCGCGGGCCTGACGATGCTGACGAAGAACTCCTTCCTCGACGAGATCAAGAAGCAGTACGTCATGACCGCCCGCGCCAAGGGTCTGACGGAGCGGCGCGTGCTCTACGGCCACGTCTTCCGCAACGCCATGCTGATCGTCATCTCCGGCTTTCCGGCGCTGTTCATCAGCGTCTTCTTCGGCGGCAGCCTGATCATCGAGACGCTGTTCTCGCTCGACGGGCTGGGGCGGCTCGGCTTCGAGGCGGCCGTGGCGCGGGATTACCCGGTGGTCTTCGGCACGCTCTTCGCTTTTTCGCTGATGGGGCTGGTGATCGGGATCGTCACCGACATCACCTACATGTTCATCGATCCGCGCATCGATTTCGGGACACGCCGATGAGCCACGCAGACGACAGGCGCGAGACGATCGACGAGCCGATGCGCGAGGCGGCGGCGACGCCCTTCGGCGCCGGCATCCATGCGCCGACCCCGCCGCAGGTGCAGCGCCGCCGGCTCAGCCCGCTCAACCAGCGACGCTGGCGCAACTTCCGCCGCAACCGGCGGGCGCTGTGGTCGCTGATCATCTTCTGCGTGCTCTTCACCATCTCGCTCTTCGCCGAGTTCGTGGCCAACGATCACCCCATCGCGGTGCAGTACCGCGGCGAGTGGCGGATGCCGATCTTCTCCTTCTACTCGGAGAGGGACTTCGGCGGCGATTTCCCGACGGAGGCGGATTACGCCAGCCCCGAGGTGCAGTGCCTCATCCGCACCGGCGGCCTCAGGGAGTGCTTCGACGATCCCGTCGGCCTGCGGGAGGCTGCCATCGCGGGTGACGTGGAGATCGAGGGCTTCGAGCGCGGCCGCATCCTCTGGCCGATCATCCCCTATGCCTACGACACCATCGTCGACGTGGGCGGCGTCGCCCCGGCGGAGCCCTCCGCCGACAACTGGCTGGGGACCGATGACACCAAGCGCGACGTGGTGGCGCGGGTGATCTACGGCTTCCGCCTGTCGATCTTCTACGCGATCATCGTCACCACCCTGACCTCGCTGATCGGCATCATCGCCGGCGCGGTGCAGGGCTATTTCGGCGGGTGGACGGATCTTCTGTTCCAGCGCTTCATCGAGATCTGGACGGGCACGCCCTCGATCTACGTTATCATCATCGTCTTCGCGATACTGGGACGAAGTTTCTGGCTGCTGGTCTTCCTCTCCGTCCTCTTCGGCTGGCCGGCGCTGGTGGGCGTGGTGCGGGCGGAGTTCCTGCGCGCGCGGAACTTCGAGTATGTGCGCGCCGCCAAGGCGCTCGGCGTCAGCAACTGGACGATCATGTTCCGGCACATGCTGCCCAACGCCATGGTCGCCACCGTCACCATGCTGCCCTTCATCATCACCGGCGCCATCGGCTCCCTCGCCGCGCTCGACTTCCTCGGCTTCGGCCTGCCCTCGTCGGCGCCCTCGCTGGGTGAGCTGACCCTTCAGGCCAAGCAGAACCTGCAGGCGCCGTGGCTCGGCTTCACCGCCTTCTTCACCTTCGCCATTATGCTCACCCTCCTCGTCTTCATCTTCGAGGGGGTGCGCGATGCCTTCGACCCGAGGAAAACCTTCGCATGAGTTCCGTCCTCGACGTGACAGACCTGACGGTCGATTTCCGTCAGGACGGGCGGCGCATCCCCGCGGTGAAGGGGGTGAGCTTCGCCATCGAGCGGGGCGAGACGGTGGCCCTCGTCGGCGAATCCGGCTCCGGCAAGTCCGTCACCGCCCTCTCCACCGTGCAGCTCCTCGGCGACAATGCCGAGGTGGGCGGCCACGTGCGCTTCGGCGGGACGGACATGGTGAGCGCGAGTGACGCGCAGTTGCGCGAGGTGCGGGGCAACGGCATCTCCTTCATCTTTCAGGAGCCGATGACCTCCCTCAACCCGCTGCACACGCTGGAAAAGCAGCTGCGCGAGGTGATCGAGCTGCACCAGGGCCTGCGCGGCGAGGCCGTCAGAGCCCGCATCATCGAGCTGCTGCAGCGCGTCGGCATCCGCGAGGCGGAGAGCCGGCTGACGGCCTATCCGCACCAGCTCTCCGGCGGGCAGCGGCAGCGGGTGATGATCGCCATGGCGCTGGCCAACAACCCCGAGCTGCTCATCGCCGATGAGCCGACGACGGCGCTCGACGTGACGATCCAGGCGCAGATCCTCGACCTCCTGGCCGAGATCAAGCGCGACGTCGGCATGTCGATGCTCTTCATCACCCATGACCTCGGCATCGTGCGCCGCATCGCCGACCGGGTCTGCGTGATGAAGGATGGCGAGATCGTCGAGGAGGGCCCGGTGGAGCAAATCTTCACCTCGCCCGAGCACCCCTACACGCAGATGCTCCTCGCCGCCGAGACGGCCGGCCGCCCCGTGCCGGTGCCGGCGGAGGCGAAGACGATCCTGCAGACGGAGCATCTGAAGATCTGGTTCCCCATCCACCAGGGCCTGCTGAAGCGTACCGTCGGCCACGTGAAGGCGGTCAACGACGCCAACCTCACCGTTCGCGCCGGCGAGACGCTTGGCGTGGTGGGCGAATCGGGGTCCGGCAAGACGACGCTGGCGCTGGCGATCCTGCGGCTGATCGATTGCGAGGGCCGCGTCGTCTTCCTCGGCAACGAGATCGCCGACCTGACGCCCCGGCAGATGCGCCCGCACCGCAAGGAGATGCAGATCGTCTTCCAGGATCCGTTCGGCTCCCTCAGCCCCCGCATGACGGTGGCGGAGATCATCGCGGAGGGGCTGGGTGTCCACGGGGTGGAGCGGGGGCAGAACAAGCGCCAGATGGTGGCGGAGATCATGGCCGAGGTCGGGCTCGACCCGGCGACGATGGATCGCTACCCGCACGAGTTCTCCGGCGGCCAGCGCCAGCGCATCGCCGTCGCCCGCGCCCTGATCCTGCGCCCGCAGCTCATCGTCCTCGACGAGCCGACCTCGGCGCTCGACATGTCCGTGCAGGTGCAGATCGTGCAGCTCCTGCGCGACCTGCAGCAGCGCCACGGCCTCGCCTATCTCTTCATCTCGCATGATCTGAAGGTCGTCCGCGCCCTCAGCCACCGCATCATGGTGATGAAGGAGGGCGACGTGGTCGAAGAGGGCTCGGCCGACGCCATCTTCGACGCCCCGCAGAACGACTACACCAAAGCCCTCATGAGCGCCGCCTTCGTCCGCTGACGCCGCGCCCCGGCCAACAAAAAGGGCGGCACGCTGACCGTCCCGCCCCCTTTCTTTGGTCCTAAAAATCCCTGGGGGTCGCCATTGGCGCGCCATCGGTCCGAGCGACAATGGCGGCGGGGCTGGCCCCCGGTCCTGCCGCCTCAGCCGGGCGCAGCGGCCGGCCCGGTCAGCTCTCCGCCCCGATCATGAAGCACGTCGTCCCGCGCGCCTGCAGTCGCCGGCAGGCGAGGTCGGCGCCTTCGCGGGTCAGCCCCATGAAGTTCGCGTCGTACCCGGTGGAGCCCTGCACCACGCGGCGTAGGGAGCCTTCCAGCGTCACCGTCTCGGCCAGCGCCACGCGGATCAGCACGCGCTCGGCCTCCCCGCGGGAGTTGTAGCGGCCGACGTTGATGCCCCAGGTATGCCCGCCGGAGGTGGACAGGCGGGTGACGATCTCCGGCTCCGCCTCGGGCACGTCGCCCGGCTCGATGGCCTCGGCCGTCATGATCAGCTCCGCCGGGCGGGCCGGCGGCGGGGTTGCCTCGACGGGCGCCAGCTCCGTCGGCGCCAGCGCCGAGCCGGCGACGACGAGCGTGCCGTCCGGCGCCGCGGCGGCATCGGGGCCGGAGCCCGCGGAGGCGGCGGAGATGATGGCATCGGCCAGCGCTTCGGCCACCGCGTCCGGGCTGCCGGAGGCGACGAGCGTGCCGGCGCCTCCCGGGCCTCCCGGCCGCGCCAGCGGGCGCAGCGAGCGGTTGATGATGCCCGAGACGCGAATGGTCCGCGCGGCGGCGCCCTCCACCACGGGCGCGCCCGGCGGTGCCGTGGCCACCAGATCCGCCCCTTCGCGCAGCGTCACCGCCGGCGGCGGCTCGGGCCGGTTGAGGCGGGCGTTGCCGGGGGCGCGGGAGAAGCCCAGGTCCAGCAGTTCGGAGACCTTCTGGTTGCGCTGCGCCGTCGAGGTGCCGCCGAACACAGTGGCGATGATGCGCACGTTGCCGTGCTGGGCGCTGGCGGTGAGGTTGTAACCGGCGGCGTTGGTGAAGCCGGTCTTGATCCCGTCCGCGCCGGGGTAGCTGTCGAGGAAGCGGCGGTTGGTGTTGGAGACGGTGGCAATGCCCGCATCGGCCGTCCGCCGCGAGAAGAGGTTATAATACTGCGGGAAGTCATAGACCATGTGGCGCCCCAGCACGCTCATGTCGCGCGCCGTCGAGAGGTGCCCCTCGGCGGTCAGCCCGTTCATGTTGATGAAGGTGGTGCTGTTCATCCCCATCGCCCGGGCGGTGGCGTTCATCCGCCGCGCGAAGGCCTCCTGGCTGCCCGCCAGCGCCACGCCGATCGCCGTCGCCGCATCGTTGGCCGAGCGGACGGCGGCGGCGCGGATGAGGTAGCGCAGCCGGATCGACTGCCCCGACCGCAGCCCCAGCTTCGAGGGCGGCATGGCCGCCGCGTCGGAGGTGATGACGACCTCGGTATCGAGGCTGATCTCGCCCCGCTGCACCGCCTGGAACGCGATGTAGAGCGTCATCATCTTTGTGAGAGAGGCGGGGTGGAGCCTCGTGTCGGCGTTCTGCTCGAAGAGCACCTCGCCTGTCCGCGCGTCCATCACCAGCGCCGCGTAGGGAGCGGACCTCGCGGCCGATGGCGCGAGGAGCGCGGCGAAGAGCATGAATAGAATCAGCAGGCCCAGACGGGCCGTCCGTACAGGGGATAGCGGCATGGTTTCACTGCCCGATTTTTTCTGCCTCGCGGCTCCGCTTCGTGGCGGATGCCATTGATTGAGGTCACGCTAGCACGGCTCTTCGCCTCCCGAAACAGGTCTTTTGTCAGGCAGATGCGAGGTGAGGCTCATGTGCGGCACTCATGCCGGGGATGGGCTGTGATACAGGGGTTTGGGCGCCGCGAGGTCATGAAAACTCTAGCCATCTGGCGGACTTGTGGCGTCTGATGCGCGGCACAGCGGGTGCCGAACCCCGTGCCGAGCGGGGTGGCTAGTCCATCGGCACCCTCAACGGATTCGGCCCGCCGCGGATCAGCGACGGGCCAAACGATAAGCGCCGGCGATCCCTATCGGGACTCGGCCGGCGCCTGAATGGAGATGTCTGGGATACTGAGATTACGGCTCAGGGCAGAAGCCCGATCCGCGAGGGCGGCCCCTAAAGGCCGTCGCTCAGATCGAGGAGGGCACCGCGGCGCGGGCCTTCGGGCGCATCGCCAGTGAGGTCGGGGCCATAGCCATCACGATGATGGCGGCGACCGTCAGCGGCCAGAATGCGCAGGCAACGAAGGACAGGACGGCCTTGCGGGCATTGTATCCGGGTTTCGCGAAGCCTTCAGAGAAGGTCATTAAGAGCGCGAATGAGGCGACACCAAGGTAGAGGATTGTCAAGAAGGTCATAACAATTGTCTCCAATGTGGCCAGAAGGGCGCTTGCCGCTACTGATTGTTTCGACAATGCAGAGATCGACCCTTCTGTTCAATGTAAAATCAGACCGGGCGGGGATGGTGCCACCTGTATGTCCTGCGAATTTGAGTCGACTCAGACTCGAGACTGAGCCCAGAAGCCGAAATTTCGGGTTAATTGCAGAAGAAGCAGCGACTTAGCGCTTCGCCGGGTGTCGCTTGAGCCCGAAACACGAAGTGAAGCCGGGTTGCCTCCAGAACACACATCGAGCGCCGAACCTCGGCCTGCGCCGGCCCTATGGAGCCTCCGCGGCAGCGCGGACACGAGTCGCGCCGCCAGCCCAAGTGCCTGATGACGCGCTCAATTGTGGCGAGGAATCGACGCCCTACGCTTCCTACAGGCGGCCCGACACTCCGAAACCTAGGCTCCCAGCAACCCGTCCACCAACTCCGGCAGCGCCTCGAGCGTCGCGATCCGGTGGAAGCGGGGGCCGGCGGCCGGGTCCTCCGCCTCCTCTAGCGCCCAGGTCGTCTCGTGCGGCACGTGCACGCCGTGGGCGCCGGCAGCGAGGGCGGGGAGGATGTCGGACTTCATCGAGTTGCCGGCCATCAGCGCGAAGGTGCTGCCGGCGAAGAGGCGGGCGTAGGTCGCCTCCGTCTTGTCCGAGACGATCTCCACCGCGTCGAAGGCATCGCCGAGCCCGGACTGCGCCAGCTTGCGCTCCTGGTCCAATAGGTCGCCCTTGGTGATGAGGATCACGCGCCCCCGCTCGGCCAGCGCCGCCACCGCCTCCTCCGCGCCGGGGAGCAGCTCGATGGGGTGGCGCAGCATCTCCTGCCCGGCGGCGAGGATCTCGGCGATCACCGCGCCGGGGACCTGCCTGTCCGTCACCTCCAGCGCCGTTTCGATCATCGACAGGGTGAAACCCTTGATGCCGAATCCATAGTGGCCGAGGTTGCGCCGCTCGGCGGCGAGGAGCTTCGCGCCCAGCGTCTCCACCTCCGCATGGTCGGCCAGAAGCCCTGCGAATCGCTCCTGCGTCAGGCGGAAGAACTTCTCGTTATGCCAGAGAGTATCGTCAGCATCGAAGGCGAAGACGCGATTTGTGTCCCTCACCGGCGCATCCTTGGGTAAACCGGCCTTTGCAGCCGCGCGTGCGCGCCTATATAACGCTGACACAATCATTGCACGAGCGAGACGAAAACGGACCATGCTGGCCGATTTCTACATGATGGCGACGGGCGCAGGCACCGGGGGCGACGATGATGACGTCGGCCTCAAGCTTGAGACGCGTTCCAAGACGAAGCGCCCCCCGCTCTACAAGGTGCTGATCCTCAACGACGACTACACGCCGATGGAATTCGTCGTGCATGTGCTCGAGCGATTCTTCGGCATGAACCACGCCCAAGCCTTCGAGCTGATGCTCACGGTGCACAAGAAGGGCGTGGCGGTCGTTGCCGTCTATTCCTACGAGATTGCCGAGACGAAGGTGGCGCAGGTGATGGATTTCGCCCAGCGGCACCAGCACCCGCTGCAATGCACGATGGAAAAGGAATAGCCCCCGCCCGGGGCTGACAATAACCCGCATGGCCACCTCCCGCCTGTCCGCCGCGCTCGACGCGGGCGTCCTGTCGCTGCTAGCCGAGGGGCCGATCCTCGTCCTGCGCCCGCCGCCGGAAGCGGACCTCGCCGCCCTGCCGCAGGAGCGCGTGCGGGTGGAGACGGGCTTTCGCCCCCACGCCGATTACTGGTCCGCCGCCGGTTACGAGACGGGCACCGATGCCGGCCCGGCCGCGCTCGCCATCGTCTTCCTGCCGCGCTCCAAGGCCTTCGCCCGGGCGCTGATTGCCGAGGCGGCGGCGCGGGCACCGATGGTGGTGGTCGACGGGCCGAAGACGCATGGCGTCGATTCGTTCTGGCGCGAGGCCCGCAAGCGGCTGGGGGATCTGCCCTCCGACACGCGCGACCACGGCCGCCTCTTCATCATGTCGCCCGGCGATGCGCTGGCCGACTGGGCCGCCGAGGGGCCGCAGCGCGCCGAGGATGGCTGGGTGCGCCAGCCGGGCATCTTCTCCGAGGATCGGATCGACAAGGGCTCCGCCCTGCTGGCCGAGGCGCTGCCGAAGAAGCTGCCCTCGCGCATGGCCGATTTCGGCGCTGGCTGGGGCTTCCTCGCCGCCGCCGCGCTGGAGCGGCGCGGGGTGGAGAGCATCGACCTGATCGAGGCGGAGGCGTTGGCGCTCGAGTGCGCCCGCGCCAACGTGCCCGACCCGCGCGCCGCCTTCCTGTGGGAGGATGCGGCGACCTTCAAGGCGGAGACGCCCTACGCCGGCATCGTCATGAACCCGCCCTTCCACAGCGGCCGCTCGGCCGATCCGGGGCTGGGGCAGGCCTTCATCGCTGCAGCGCGGCGCAATTTGACGCAAGGTGGCCAGCTCTGGCTTGTGGCCAACCGACATCTTCCCTACGAGGCCGCCCTCGATGCCGCTTTTTCGCGCGTCGAAGAATTGGGCGGCGATGGAGCCTTCAAACTGCTCCACGCGACTCGCCCGCGGCGTTAAATTCGTCTTAATGTCCCCAAGCAGGGACGGAGGCAGACATGAGCTTCTCGATCGACGGCAAGACCGCCATCGTCACCGGCGGCGCCCACGGGGTGGGCCTGGCCATCGGGCTGCATTTTCTCGAACAGGGCGCCAATGTCGTCTTCGTCGACCGTGACGAAGAGGCGCTGAACGAAGAGCTGGGCGACAGGGCCGGCGAGGGCAGCTCCGCCCGCATCTTTGCCGGCGACCTGCGCGAGAAGCTGACCATCGCCAACCTCCTCTCGCTGACCATCGACGCCTTCGACGACGTCGACATCCTCGTCAACGCCTCGCGCCAGATCATCAAGACCGAGCTCTTCGACCCGGAAGACGATTCGGTGCCGGTGATGATGGAGCAGAACATGCTCGCCTCGCTGCAGCTCAGCCGGATCGTCGCCAAGAAGATGATCAAGCTGACCCCGGAGGAGGAGGTGCCGCGCGGCGCCATCGTCAACATCTCCACCATCGCGGCGCGGATGGCCCACCCGGAGCTGCTCGCCTACTCCGTCTCCAACGCGGCGCTGGAGCAGCTGACCCGCTCGATGGCCGTGGCGCTGGCGCCGGAGCGCATTCGCGTCAACGCCGTCTCCTTCGGATCGGTGATGAGCCATTCGCTGCACGAGAAGATCAAGGACGACGACGAGATGCGCGAGCGCGTCGTCGGCCGCACGCCGCTGGGCCGCATCGCCTCTCCGCGCGAGCTGGCCGAGGCGGTGCAGTTCCTCGCCTCCGACGGCGCCGGCTTCATCACCGGGCAGGTGCTGACGGTGGATGGCGGGCGCAGCCTGCTCGACCCGGCGGCCTGCTCGGCCTTCTGATCAACAACAGAAGTCGTCTCGCGCCCCCGCCCATGGCGGGCGAGGGCGCCGAACCTCACTCCGGATAGGCTGCCCGGCAGGCGTTGCTCTGCGCCATCGCCTGCGCCTCCTCGCGCTGGCGCCGCTGGAGCAGCGATTCTAGCTTGTCCCGCTCGGCCTGCAGATCCAGCGCGACGGGCACGCGGCGATCCACCGTCTCCGTCTGCTGGCACGGGTAGACGAACTGCTCGCCGCTGGAGGTGGTGCCGGAGCAGCGCCGGTTGCGCACGACGACCTCCTGCTCGGTGCGCAGGCCGTAACCCCGCTCGAGGTTACCCCGCGTCTCGGCGATCAGCCCGTCGAGGGTGCGGACATCGCGCAGGGCGCGGGAAATGCATTGCTCCTGCGGCGTGGCGCAGGCGGCAGCGAGGAGGGGCAGGGCAAGGAGCAGGCGGCGCATCGGGGAGACTCCGGGTCTTGGGTTCCGCCATCGTTTGCGCGACAAGGCGGCGGTTATTCAATAGCGGAGGCAGGCATGGCCGACGAGAGTGCCATGACGGCAGAAAAAGAGCGGGCGGCGGGCTGGTTCCGGGCGCTCCGGGACGAGATCGTCGCCGCCTTCGAGGCGGTGGAGGACGCTCAGGGCGGACCCGGGCCCGCCGGCCGCTTCCAGGTGACAGAAACGCGCCGGGGCGAGGCGGGGGAAGAAGGCGGCGGCGGGCTGATGAGCGTCATGCGCGGCGGCCGCGTCTTCGAGAAGGTCGGCGTCAACGTCTCCGCCGTGCACGGGGAGCTGGGCGAGGCGGCGCAGCGCAGCATGGCCGCGCGCGGCGTGCCGGGCGTCGAGGCCGACCCGCGCTTCTGGGCCTCTGGCATCTCCCTCGTCGCGCACATGGCCAACCCGCACGTGCCGGCGGTGCATATGAACACCCGCATGTTCTGGACGCCGGGCGCCTGGTGGTTCGGCGGCGGCTCCGACCTCAACCCCTGCATTGAGTACGAGGAGGACACGGGGCATTTCCACGCCGTCCAGAAGGAGTTCCTCGATCCGCACGGGGAGGAACACTACCCCCGCCTGAAGGCCTGGGCGGACGAGTATTTCTACATCCCCCACCGCCGGCGGGCGCGGGGCGTGGGCGGCATCTTCCTCGATGACCATTGCACCGGCGACTGGGAGGACGACTTCTCCCTGATCCAGGATATCGGCCGCGCCTTCCTGCCCGCCTACCTGCCCCTCGTGGAGCGGCGGCGCGAGCAGGCGTGGACGGCGGAGGACCGGGAGGTGCAGCTCGTCCACCGCGGGCTCTATGCCGAGTACAACCTCGTCTATGACCGGGGCACCAAGTTCGGCCTCGCCACGGCGCATGACCCCGACGCGGTGCTGATGAGCCTGCCGCCGCTCGCGAAGTGGATCTGAGCCGGCCGGGCGGCGCTCGCCTGCGGCAATCGCCCCGCCCGCCGTCCCATGCGGCCCGGCCCCGGGGGCCCCGCGCAGGCTAGCGGGCGTTGGCGATGGCAAGGGCAGCCGCGAAGACGATGCCGTCCTCGATGAGGCCGGTGCTCGTCTGCCCATGCTCCTCCATCGCGCGCTTGCGCGCCGCCAGCCCGAGGTAGGACGAGGCCGTCGCCGCGCCGATGCCGAGCGCCGCGCCTTCCACCTGCCGCTTCGGCGGGGCCAGCGCCGCGCCGGCGAACCCGGCCGAGATCGTCCGCGCGAGGAGGCCGAGGAAGACGGTGCGGTCCGGCGCCGTCTTCATCTTGTCGCCCGCCATCTCCAGCGCGGCCATCGTCACGCCGCCGGCGGCGATCCACGGCACGTTCATCAGCCGCGCCTCGGGGGTGTCATGCGGAAGGGCGTCGCGCTGGGCGGCAACGGCGAGCGCCCCGAGGGGGCTCATCGAGCGCTGGCCGGCCACGAGGCCCATGAGGATCGAGCGTAGCATCTTGCCTCCTGTCCAGATGTCCGGGGGCAACGGGCGCCTGCGGGCGATGGTTCCTGCGGCATATCGGCCCTGCCGCCGCCCGCAGTCACGGCTCCGCCGCCGCCTCCCGCTCCACCTCGGCCACCTGCCCACGCCCCTCGGCATAGGCCCGCGCCGCCGTGACGAGGGCGCGGAAGATGGCGCGCTGCCGGGGCGCGTACCACAGGTGCTCGGGGTGCCACTGCACCCCCAGCGCGAAGGGGTCGGCAATCCGCTCCACCCCCTGCACCATGCCGCCATCGTCACGGGCCGCCACGCGCAGCCCCGCGCCCAGCCTGTCCACCGCTTGCGAGTGCAGGGCGTTGACGCGCATCTCCTGCCGGCCCGCGATCTGCTCCAGCCGGCTGGCCTCGCAGACGCGGATCTTCTTGCGGGGCAGGATCGTGTAGACGCGGGTGGAGCGGCGAAACGTCTCGTAGGCGTTCTGGTGCAGCGTGCCGCCGAGCGCGACATTGAGCATCTGGCTGCCCCGGCAGATGCCGAGAAGCGGCATCCCCCGCTCCGCCGCCCCCGCCACGAGGCCCTTCTCGAGCGCATCGCGCTCCGGGTCGATGCGGGCGGAGGTGACGATCCCGCCGCCATAGAGATCGGCGGAGATGTCGTCGCCGCCGCCAATGATCACCCCGTCGACGGTGGCAAGATCCGACGGTCGGCCGGCCCCCCAGCGCACGGCGCGCCCGCCGGTCAGCAGGATGTTCAGCGCGAAGAGCGGGAAGATCCGCCAGCCGGAGCGGGCGGAGGTGGTGACGGCGATGCGCGGCCGCTGCTGCCAGGAGAGGTGGGTCCGCGGGCTCACGGCGCGAGGCCCTGGCTCGCGACCACGTTGCCCGTGAAGCGCCGCCAGTCGGCGATGGTGGAGAAGACATCCCGCCGATGCGCGCGCCAGCGGGCCTTCAGCTCGTCCAGCAGGTCGGGCCGGGCGGCGAGCCGCTCCACCGTCACCCAGCGGTTCCATTCGTAGGCGATCCGCCAGCCGGAGGCGTTCACGCGGCTGTCGGGCAGGCGGTAATGGAAGGCGGGGCGCGGCTTGACGGCGCCGAGGCTGCCGCCGAGCCCCTCCGCCACCCGCGCCCGGTCGACATGGGAGAGCACCGGCAGCATGTCGAGCCCGCGGTTGCGCGTCGCTGAATGCTCCAGGTAGCTCGCCGTCAGGTCGGCGAGGCTCCACCCCTCCGCCTGCGCCAGCGCGTCGACGAATGGCCGGGGCCATGGGTCGGAGAAGGGGAGGATCCGGCGGGAGGTGTCGATCGGGTCCTCGTAGCGCAGCCAGTCCTCGAGCAGCCCGTAGGCGGTGACGACGGGAGCCAGATCCTCCACCGTCTCCCCCGGGATCTCCGGGTTGAGATGAAGCCCGAAGCCGTAGAGCGCGGCGGCCTGCGAGCCCTCGGCGCCCGCCTCGCGCAGGGCCTCGCGCAGCGTCTCCAGCGCCGGCAGATCGTCGTGGAGGAGCGGCTCGGTGACGATCTCCACCGGTACGAGGGAGCGGGCAAGGTCCAGCCCCGCCTCGGCAAGCCGGCCGTGCCAGTCGCGGTAGGCGGTGTCGAGATAGACTTTCAGCTCGCCGATGACGGAGCCGGTGACGCGCCGCTCGCGGGGGCCGGCGCGCTCCACCTCGCCGCCCAGCACCTCGGCGGCGAGGTGGGCGGCCTCGTCCTCCGTCAGGCCGGCGAACTCGATTTCCACCCCCGTGCGCCGCTCCTCCCCCGCCGCGTTCGTCGGGCGGGGCAGGGGGGCGAAGTGGCTGCGGTCGATATCGGCGGTCCCGTGCATGGCCCCGAAACGCGGCCCCCGATCAGGCGGTTCCGCGCACCGTGTCGATCATCAGCTGCACGTTCTCCGGGTCGGCATCCGGGGTGATCCCGTGCCCGAGGTTGAAGATGTGCGGCCCGCCCGAGAAGGCGGTCACGATGGCTCGCGTCTCCTCCACCAGCGCGTCGCCGCCGGTGACCATGTGGCGCGAGGCGAGGTTGCCCTGCACCGGGCCGGCGGGCTGCACATGCGCGGCGGCCCAGTCCGGCGTCACGCCGTCATCCAGCGCGATGCAGTCGGCCCCGGTGGCGGCGTGGGCGCCGGCGAAGCGGGTTCCGGCCCCGCGCGGGAAGGCAATGACCGGCAGGCCCGGGTGGCGGGCCTTAAGCGCCGCGGTGATCTCCCGCATCGGGGCCAGGGAATATTGCTCGAAGGCCACGCCCTGCAGCGAGCCGGCCCAGGAATCGAAGAGCTTCACCACCTCCGCCCCGGCGCGGACCTGCGCGGAGAGGTATTCCACCGTCGCCTCCGTCAGCAGATCGATGATCCGCCGGAAGGTCGGCTCGTCCTCGCGCATCAGCTGGTGCGCCGGCGCCTGATCGGGCGTGCCGCGCCCGCCGATGAGGTAGGTCGCCACCGTCCACGGCGCGCCGGCAAAGCCGATCAGCGCCGTCTCGGGCGGCAGCTCGCGCGTCAGGATGGAGAGGGTGTCATAGATGGGCCCCAGCGTGTCGTGGATCGCCGAGACGGGCCGCAGCCCCGCCAGCCCGGCCGGCGTCGTCACCGGCTCCAGCCGCGGGCCCTCGCCGGTGACGAACCACAGCTTGGCGCCGAGCGCCTGCGGCAGCAGCAGGATGTCGGCGAAGAGGATCGCGGCGTCGAAGCCGTAGCGGCGGATCGGCTGCAGCGTCACCTCGGCGGCGAGGTCGGGCGAGTAGCAGAGCGACAGGAAGTCGCCCGCCTGCGCCCGCGTCTCGCGATATTCCGGCAGGTAGCGCCCCGCCTGCCGCATCATCCAGATCGGCGGGGTGGGGAGCCGCTCGCCGCGAAGCGCCCGCAGGAGCGCCTTGTCTTGGGTCATCTTGTCCATCCGGGCTTCGTCCTGCCCGTGGCGGGTCTTGTCAAGGCGCCGCCTTCGTCCTAGCCCTCGCCCCCATGCCCGACCTGCCTTCTCCCGCCTCGCCCCTCCGCATCGGCACCCGCGGCTCGCCGCTCGCCCTCGCGCAGGCCCACGAGACCCGGAGCCGCCTCATGGCGGCGTGGGATCTACCGATGGAGGCCTTCGAGGTCGTCGTCGTGCAGACGACGGGGGACAGGGTGCAGGACAGGGCGCTGAAGGAGCTGGGTGGCAAGGGCCTCTTCACCCGCGAGATCGAGGAGGGGCTGATCCGCGCCGAGCTCGACATCGCCGTCCACTCCATGAAGGACATGCCGGTCCTGCAGCCCGAGGGGCTGACGCTCGATTGTTACCTGCCGCGGGAGGATGTGCGCGACGCCTTCGTCTCGCTGGAGCATGACCGCCTGACGGACCTGCCGCAGCGCGCCGTCGTCGGCACCTCCAGCCTGCGCCGCCGCTCTCAGCTGCTCGTGCGCCGGCCCGACCTTCAGGTGGTGGAATTCCGCGGCAACGTGCAGACGCGCCTGCGCAAGCTGCGCGAAGGCGTGGCGGAGGGGACGTTCCTCGCCATGGCCGGTCTCAACCGGCTGGAGATGGCCGGCGCCGTGCCCGCCGCCCCCATCGGGCCGGACGAGATGCTCCCCGCCGTCGCGCAGGGCGCCATCGGCATCGAGCGCCGGGCCGACGACCGCCGCACCGCCGAGCTGCTCGCCCCCCTCCACCATGCTGAGACGGGGACGCGGCTGGCGGCGGAACGCAGCTTCCTCGCCGCGCTCGACGGCTCCTGCGAGACGCCCATCGCCGGCCTCGCCGAGCTGGAAGGCGGCACGCTCCACCTGCGGGGGGAGATCCTCAAGCCCGACGGCTCTGCCTCCTACGCCGGCCAGACCTCCGGCCCTGCGGAAAAGGCCATGGTCCTCGGCCGCGACCTCGCCGCCGAGCTGCTCGACCAGGCGGGCGACGACTTCTTCGACTGGCGGTCCTGACGCGCCACTTCGCCGTCAGACCCCCTGTCTTTGGTCCAAAAAATCCTCGGGGGGGCCGCCAAAGGCGGCGGGGGGCAGACAGCCCCCCTCCACCCTTCGCCCATCCGCGTCAGATGCTGCCGACCACGCGCTGATCCGCCGGCAGAAGCCCGCGGAGGACGTCGTCGCGGGTGAGCTGGCCGATGACGCGGCCGTCTTCCTCCACCCCGATGGTGCCTTCGCTCTCGATGAGCCGGGCGATCCCGTCGCGCACGAGGTGATCGGCGTCGATCTTGATCGTCGGCTCGGTCGTCAGCGGCGTCATTAGGTCGCGGGCGCGGAAGACGCCGAGCGGGTTCATGTGCTGCACGAACTCGGCGACATACTCGTTCTTCGGGTCCGAGAAGATGTCGCGCGGCTCGCCCGTCTGGATGATGCGCCCGCCTTCCATGATCGAGATCTGGTTGCCGATCTTGAAGGCCTCGTCGAGGTCGTGGCTGACGAAGATGATCGTGCGCTTCAGCCGCTGCTGCAGCTCCAGAAGCTCATCCTGCAGTTTGGTGCGGATCAGCGGGTCGAGCGCCGAGAAGGGCTCGTCCATCAGCAGGATCGGCGCCTGCGTTGCGAAGGCGCGGGCGAGGCCGACGCGCTGCTGCATGCCGCCGGAGAGGTCGCCCACCTTGCGCTCGGCCCATTCGGAAAGGCTGACGAGCGCCAGTTGCTCGTCGACGCGCTCCTTCATGTCCTTCTTGCTCATGCCGCCGAGCTCCAGCCCGAGGCCGACGTTCTCGCGCACCGTGCGCCACGGCAGCAGGCCGAACTGCTGGAAGACCATGGCGACGTGGTGCATGCGGATGCGCCGCAGCTCCGCCGCGCCGGCATGGGTGACGTCGACCATTTTGTCGCCGTCGTTCACGTGCACGGCGCCGCGCACCACGGGGTTGAGCCCGTTGATGGCGCGCAGCAGCGTCGACTTGCCGGAGCCGGAGAGCCCCATGAGGACGAGGATCTCCCCCTCCTCCACCGACAGCGTGCAATCGTGGACGCCGAGGACCTGCTTGGTCTCCTCCTGGATCTCGCCGCGCTGCTTGCCCGCGTCCATCAGGGGCAGGGCGCGCTCGGGGTCGGAGCCGAAGACGATGGAGACGTTGTCGATCTCAACAGCGGTACTCATTTGTTGCGGGTCCCCAGGTTCAGGATGCGGTCGAGCATGATGGCGACGACGACGATGACGAAGCCGGATTCGAACCCGAGCGACGTATCGACCCTGTTCAGCGCCTGCAGAACGGGCACGCCGAGGCCGGAGGCGCCGACGAGCGCCGAGACGACGACCATCGACAGCGACAGCATGATGGTCTGGTTCAGGCCTGCCATGATCTGCGGCAGCGCGTAGGGCAGCTCCACCTTGTAGAGCGCCTGCCGCGGCGTGGCGCCGAAGGCGCGTGCGGCTTCGAGGAGCGACTGCGGCGTCGAGTTGACGCCGAGATATGTCAGGCGGATCGGCGCGGGCAGCACGAAGATGACCGTGGCGATCAGGCCCGGCACGGTGCCGATGCCGAAGAAGACGATGGCCGGGATCAGGTAGACGAAGGTCGGCAGCGTCTGCATCAGATCGAGGATCGGCCGCAGCACGACGTAGACCTTGGGCCTGTGCGCGGCGGCGATGCCGATGGGCACGCCGACGGCCATGCAGACGATACAGGCCGAGAGCACGAGCGTCAGGCTCTCCGTCGTCTCTTCCCAGTAGCCCTGGTTGACGATGAAGAGAAAGCCGAGCGCCACGAAGAGGCTGACCTTCCAGCTACGCTGGATCGCGTAGGTGATGGCCACGAAGACGGCGATGACGATCAGCGGGTAGGGCTCCTGCAGGAGCCACTCGATCCCCTCGATCATCGCGTCCATCAGGTCGGCGAAGATATCGAGCAGAAAGCCCAGGTTGTCGCGGACCCATTCGAAGATCGCGCTGGCGACGTCTCCGACCGGAATCTTGTATTCTTCGAGCCACTCCATGGCGTTATACTGTCCCCCTGACTGTCATTGTTGTGCCGCCGGATAGCAAAAGGGGCGCCCGGCGGGCGCCCCGTTGGCAGGACCGGCCAAAGCGGCCGGCCGGTCCCGCCGGCGCATTACATGCCGAGCGAGGCTTGCACGGCCTCGAGGCCCGGCTCGCCGTCGACGGTGGTCACACCCTCGAGCCAGCCTTCCCAGACATCGGGGTTCGACGTCAGCCAGGCCGCGGTGGCCTCGGCCGGGTCGGCACCCTCATCGAGGATCTGGCCCATGATGGCGTTTTCCATGTCGAGCGTGAAGCTCATGTTCTGCAGGAGCTGGCCGACGTTCGGGCACTCTTCGACATAGCCGGCACGCGTGACCGTGTTCACGATGCCTTCGCCGCCGAAGAACTCTTCACCGCCGGTGAGGTACTCGAGGTCGAAGTTGGCGTTCATCGGGTGCGGGGCCCAGCCGAGGAAGACGATGTCTTCCTGGTCCTCGTAGGCGCGGCTGACCTGCGCCAGCATGCCCTGCTCGGAGGATTCGACGACGTCGAAGCCGGATAGGCCGGACTCGTCGCTCTCGGTGAGCGAGATCAGGTAGTCGTTGCCCTCGTTGCCCGGCTCGATGCCATAGACTTGGCCGTCGAGCTCGTCACGGAAGTCGGCGATGTCGGCGTAGGTCTGCAGGCCCTTCTCGTAGGTATAGGCCGGCACGGCGAGGGTGTAGATCGTGCCCTCGAGGTTGGTGGCGACGGTCTCGATCTCACCGGACTCCAGGTAGGGCCCGATGGCACCGGACTGCGCGGGCAGCCAGTTGCCGAGGAAGACGTCGACATCGTCCGATTCCAGCGCCGCGAAGGTCACCGGAACGGAGAGGATCGACGTCTCGACGTCGTAGCCCAGCCCTTCGAGGATGTGCGTCGCCGTGGCGGTGGTGGTGGTGATGTCCGTCCAGCCCACGTCGGAGAAGCTGACGGAATCGCACTCGGCCTGCGCGAAGGCGGCGGTGGCGCTGAGGGCGAGGACGGAAGCGGTGGCAAAGATTTTCATGTTTGGTCCCTGTTGTTGTTTCAAGGCGTGATCGAATTCTGATTGACCGGTCAAACAATGAGGCTTTATGGCCGGATGGCAACTGTTTTTTCCGGGGAGCGGCAGATGGGCGTCGAAATGCGACGCAGGGAAGAGCTGATCAGGGCGACGATCCTGGTGATCGGCGAGGCCGGCTCGCTCGATATCACCGTGTCCCGTATCGCCAAGAAGGCCGGCGTCTCGCCGGCCCTCGCCTTCCACTATTTCGGTGACAAGGAGCGTCTGTTTCTGGCGTCGATGCGGCATGTGCTGCGCTCCTATCACAACGATGTCGTGACTGCACTGTCATCGGCCTCGACCCCCCGGGAGCGGCTTGAGCGGATCGTCCATGCCAGCTTCGCGCCGGCCAACTTCCATCGCGGTGTCATCGCCGCCTGGCTCAATTTTTACGTGCTCGCGCAGTCCTCCGAGGAGGCGCACCGCCTGCTTCGAATCTACCACAGTCGGCTCAGATCGAACTTCGTGCACGACCTCCGGCCCCTTGTTGGCGACCGCGCCGAAACGGTCGCGGGCCGGCTCGGCGCGCTGATCGACGGGCTCTACCTGCGCCTCGTGCTGACCCCGGTCGAAAGCGCCGGCGAGACCGCCATCGAAACCGTCCTCGCAACCCTGCAAAACGAGTTGAACGCCGCCTCATGACCCAACCGAACATCCTCATCCTCATGGTCGACCAGCTGAACGGGACGCTCTTCCCCGACGGCCCGGCGGACTGGCTCCACGCGCCCAATCTGAAGGCGCTTGCCGCCGAATCAGCCCGTTTCCAGACCTGCTACACCGCCTCGCCGCTCTGCGCGCCCGGTCGGGCGAGCTTCATGTCGGGGCAACTTCCCTCCGTCACCGGCGTCTACGACAACGCCGCCGAGTTCGCCTCCGACCTGCCGACCTACGCCCACCACCTGCGCCGCGCCGGCTACCAGACGGCGCTCTCCGGCAAGATGCACTTCGTCGGCCCCGACCAGCTCCACGGCTTCGAGCAGCGCCTGACGACGGACATCTACCCGGCCGATTTCGGCTGGACGCCGGATTACCGCAAGCCGGGCGAGCGGATCGACTGGTGGTACCACAACATGGGGAGCGTCACCGGCGCCGGCGTCGCCGAGATCACCAACCAGATGGAATACGACGACGACGTCGCCTTCCAGGCGGAGCAGAAGCTCTACGATCTCGCCCGCGGCCGCGATGACCGCCCGTGGTGCCTGACGGCGAGCTTCACGCACCCGCATGACCCCTACGTGGCGCGCAAGAAGTACTGGGATCTCTACGAGGATTGCGAGCACCTGCTGCCGCCCGTCCCGGCCATGCCCTACGAGCAGCACGACGCCCATTCCCGGCGGATCTTCGACGCCAACGACTGGCGCAATTTCGACATCACCGAAGAGAACATCCGCAAGGCGCGGCGCGGCTATTTCGCCAACATCTCGTACCTCGACGACAAGATCGGCGGCATCCTCGACGTGCTCCAGCGCACCCGGCAGGAGGCGGCGATCCTGCTCGTTTCCGACCATGGCGACATGCTGGGCGAGCGGGGCCTGTGGTTCAAGATGAGCTTCTTCGAAGGCTCCGCCCGCGTGCCGCTCATGATCAAGGCGCCCGGCGTGACGCCGGGGCTGGTGGAGCAGCCCGTCTCCACCATCGACGTCTGCCCGACGCTCTGCGATCTCGCCGGTGTCTCGATGGACGAGGTGAAGCCCTGGACGGAAGGGGAGAGCCTGCTGCCCGTCGCCGCCGGCGAGCCCCGCGCCCCGGTGACGATGGAATACGCCGCCGAGGCCAGCTACGCGCCGCTCGTCGGCATCCGCGACGGCCGCTACAAGTACATCCGCTGCGCGCTCGACCCCGAGTTGCTCTTCGATCTCGAGGCCGACCCCCACGAGCTGACCAATCTCGCCGAAGACCCGGCCCATGCCGAGGCGCTGGCGCGCCTGCGCGCCCAGGCCGACGAGCGCTGGGACCTCGCCGAGTTCGACGATGACGTCCGCAAGAGCCAGGCGCGCCGCTGGATCGTCTACGAGGCGCTGCGCAACGGCAGCTATTACCCGTGGGATCACCAGCCCCTGCGCCAGGCCTCCGAGCGCTACATGCGCAACCACATGGATTTGAACGACGTCGAAGAGGGCCAGCGCTTCCCGCGCGGCGAGTGAAATATATGAGCTATGATCCCCAGCCCGCGGGCAGCCACTACATCGGCGGCGCCTATGTCGAGGATAAAGCCGGCGCCGAGATCGCCGTGATCTACCCAGCCACCGGCAAACGCATCGCCACGCTTCATGCAGCGACGCCCGCGGTGATCGAGCAGGCGCTCGCCGCCGCCGAAGCCGCGCAGAAGGACTGGGCCAAATGGTCGCCGCGCGAGCGGGGCCGGGTGCTGACCCGAGCTGCCCAGATCATGCGCGAGCGCAACCGCGAGCTCTCCGAGCTGGAGACGCTTGATACCGGCAAACCCCTGCAGGAGACGCTGGTCGCCGATGCCACCTCCGGCTCGGACGCGCTGGAATATTTCGGCGGGCTGGCGGCCACCCTCACCGGTGAGCACATCCAGCTCGGCGACGATTGGGTCTACACGATCCGCGAGCCGCTCGGGGTTTGCGTGGGCATCGGTGCCTGGAACTACCCCACCCAGATCGCCTGCTGGAAAACGGCGCCGGCGCTCGCCTGCGGCAATGCAATGGTGTTCAAACCGTCGGAGACCACGCCGCTCTGCGCCCTCAAGATCGCCGAGATCATGGTGGA
Source organism: Pseudoroseicyclus tamaricis (assembly GCF_012070395.1). Lineage (GTDB taxonomy): Bacteria > Pseudomonadota > Alphaproteobacteria > Rhodobacterales > Rhodobacteraceae > Pseudoroseicyclus_A > Pseudoroseicyclus_A tamaricis. Next base: position 463,232 of record NZ_JAAFYS010000001.1, read on the forward strand.
GGCGGGCGCGCCAGCTGGCCTGTTCAACGTGGTGCAGGGCTACGGCGAGGTCGGCGCCAGCCTGGTGACCGATCCGCGCGTCGCCAAGGTCTCGCTCACCGGCTCGGCCCCCACGGGCAAGAAGGTCTATGCCGCGGCGGCGGGCGAGATGAAGCATGTCACGATGGAGCTGGGCGGCAAGTCGCCCCTGATCGTCTTCGACGATGCCGAGCTCGACAATGCCGTCGGCGGCGCCATCCTTGGCAACTTCTACTCCTCCGGCCAGATCTGCTCGAACGGCACCCGCGTTTTCGTGCAGCGCGATCTGGTCGAGCCCTTCCTGGACCGGCTGAAGGAGCGGCTGGGCGGCGTCGTCGCCGGTGACCCGATGGACGAGGCCGTGAACTACGGCCCCATGGTCAGCGAAAAGCAGATGCGCATCGTGCAGGAGTTCATCCGCAAGGGCAAAGACGAGGGCGCCCGCCTCGTCACCGGCGGCGGCCAGATGGCGGGGGCGGGCTTCTTCTTGGAGCCTACCGTGTTTGCCGACGTGACCGACGACATGACCATCGCGCGCGAAGAGATCTTCGGGCCGGTCATGTCCGTCCTCGCCTTCGACACCGAGGAAGAGGCGATCACCCGCGCCAATGCCACGCCCTACGGGCTCTCGGCCGGCGTCTTCACGCGCGACATCTCCCGCGCCCACCGGGTGATCCGCCAGCTCGAGGCGGGCTCGTGCTTCATCAACTCCTACAACGACGCGCCCGTCGAGGCGCCGTTCGGCGGGGTGAAGGCCTCGGGCGTCGGCCGCGAGAACTCCAAGGAAGCCATCAACCACTACAGCCAGGTCCGCTCCGTCTACGTGCGGATGGGCGATGTGGAGGCGCCGTTCTGATGGGCGAGATGCGGGCCGATTACGTCATCGTCGGCGCGGGCAGCGCCGGCTGCGCCATGGCCTATCGGCTCGCCGAGGCCGGAAAGCGCGTGCTGGTCATCGAGCATGGCGGCTCCGACTGGGGGCCGCTCATCCAGATGCCGGGCGCCCTCAGCTACCCGATGAACATGAAGCGCTACGACTGGGGCTACCAGTCCGAGCCCGAGCCGCATCTCGGCGGGCGCAAGCTGGCCCTGCCGCGCGGCAAGGTCATCGGCGGCTCGTCCTCGATCAACGGCATGATCTACGTGCGCGGCCACGCCCGCGACTTCGACCATTGGGCCGAGGAAGGGGCGAGCGGCTGGGGCTATGCCGACGTGCTGCCCTACTTCAAGCGCATGGAAGACTGGCATGCCGGCGGCCATGGCGGCGACACGGACTGGCGCGGGCAGGGCGGGCCCTTGCACGTCACCCGCGGCACCCGCGAGAACCCGCTGACCCGCGCCTTCGTCGAGGCCGGGCAGCAGGCAGGCTACCCGGTCACGCCCGATTACAACGGCCGCCAGCAGGAGGGCTTCGGCCCCTACGACATGACCGTCTGGAAGGGCCAGCGCTTCTCCGCCGCCCGCGCCTACCTGCGCCCGGCGCTCAAGCGCGCCAATTGCGAGCTGGTCCGGGCGCTGGCGCGCCGCGTCGTCATCAAGGATGGCCGCGCCGTGGGCGTGGAGGTCGAGCGGGGCGGCAAGATCGAGGTGATCCATGCCGAGCGCGAGGTGATCCTTGCCGCCAGCTCGATCAACTCGCCGAAGCTGCTCATGCTCTCCGGCATCGGGCCGGGCGCGCATCTGGCCGAGCATGGGATCGATGTGGTCGCCGACCGCCCCGGCGTGGGGCAGAACCTGCAGGACCATCTGGAGCTCTACATCCAGGTCGCCGCCAGCCAGCCCGTCAGCCTCGCGAAATACTGGAACCTTCTCGGCAAGGCCTATGTCGGCGCCCGCTGGCTCTTCACCCGCACGGGGCCGGGCGCGAGCAACCAGTTCGAGAGCGCGGGCTTCATCCGGTCTGCCGCTGGCGTCGAGTACCCCGACATCCAGTACCACTTCCTCCCCATCGCGGTCCGCTATGACGGGCAGGCGAGCCCCGAGGGCCACGGCTTTCAGGCCCATGTCGGGCCGATGCGCAGCCCCTCGCGCGGCGAGGTCACGCTGCGGTCCGGTGACCCGAAGGACGACCCGCGCGTGCTGTTCAACTACATGAGCACCCCGCAGGATTGGGAAGACTTCCGCAAGTGCATTCGCCTGACGCGCGAGATCCTCGGGCAGGAGGCGTTCAAGCCCTTCTACAAGCACGAGATCCAGCCCGGCGAGGCGGCGCAGAGCGACGAGGCGCTGGATGACTTCATCCGCGAGCACGTGGAGAGCGCCTACCATCCCTGCGGCACCGCCAAGATGGGCGCGGCGAGCGACCCGATGGCCGTGGTCGACCCCGAGGCGCGAGTGATCGGGGTGGAGGGGCTGCGCCTTGCCGACAGCTCCGTCTTCCCGCGGATCACCAACGGCAATCTCAACGCGCCCTCGATCATGGTGGGGGAGAAGGCGGCCGATCACATCCTCGGTCGCGCGCCGCTCGCGCCCTCGAATCAGGAGCCGTGGATCAACCCGAACTGGGAAACCTCCCAGCGTTAGGCGCCTCCCGGGCGGCGGAACAATGCCGCCGTCCGGAGCTTTCCTCCTGAACGGTGCCGCCCGCGCCCGAGGGCCGGCGGTGCCCCGTGACGGAGGAAACCCCATGGCCGACGACAAGACCCGCGAGACCGAGGCGCCATCGACCGGAGGCCCCGGCGGCGCCAGCCCGACCCCGGAGCAGACGGGCGAGCGCCCCCCAGCCTCGCCGGAGCCGCGTGGCCCCGCCGCCACCCCGGCCGGCCCCGCCGCCGCCCCCGCCGGCATTGGCCGCGAGGCCGAGCACGAGGTGGATGCGCAGATCGCCCGCGAGCAGGCCACCCCCAGCTACACGCCCGACCCGACCGGCGCCGCCGCCCGCGGCGACCTCGGCAGCGCTGCCGCCGACCCGACGCCGGGCGCGCATGGCACCGCGCCGGAGAGCACCGGGCGCAGCACGGGCCTGATCTGGGGCATCGTAGCGCTGGCGCTCGTCGTCATCGTGGCGCTGGTCGTCCTCTTCTGATCCGGGCGCCGGCCGGAACAAAGCGCCCGGCCCGCCGGTTCCTCCTGTCGAACCCGCGGGTTTGCGGCGGATGACCGCCCGGACCCGCCAGAGCGGAAGAGGGGCCTGCCATGGCTGACGACACCAAGCGGCCGGAGACGACCAGCCAGTTGCGCGACGACATCGACAGGGGCGGCGCCGGCGACAAGGTCGCCTTCGAGGACCCGTCCGCCGCGCCCCTCGGCACCGATGACGAGGCCGCCGGCACCCCACCGACGAAGGCGCAGGTAGATGCCGCCGCCCGGGCGGAGACGCACCGCGCCGAGCCGGCCCGGACGGTGAAGGGCCCCGACGATCTGCAGAGCCCCAAGGCTTCGGGCAGCTCGCATGTCGGCACCTGGATCGCCATCGCCGCCGCCGTGATCATCATCGTGGTGCTGGCACTGGCCTTCCTCTGAGACCGGTCGGAAGGGGCTGCGAGCCATCGCGTCCCTCCCACTTGGCGACCACCAATGCTCCCGGCATCATAGCCCCGCCTCGATCCTCAGCGCTCCCCTTCCCATTTTCCGCCCCCGGCAGAAGAAGCTGCCGCCCGGCGGAACCGGGGCCCAGCGCCGGCGTTGATGTCCATGTGGTGTCATCAGTGGGGGAAGCTGGACCATGACCACGCCCGACAGCGTCAGCGACATCTCTGATGACATCGTCGCCTTCATCCCGGCGCTGCGCGCGTTCGGCCGGTCGCTGACCCGGAACGCGAATGACGCCGACGATCTGGTGCAGGAAACGCTGATGAAGGCGATCGGAGCCGCCCATTCCTTCAAGCCCGGCACTAACCTTCGCGCGTGGCTCTTCACCATCATGCGCAACACCTTCTACACCAACGCCAACCGCGCCCGGCGCGAGACGACCGGTGCCGCCGATTGCGTCTCCGGCCTCGTCACCACGCCCGATACGCAGGAATGGTCGGTGCGCGGACGCGAGCTGATGGAGGCGGTGGACCGTCTGCCCCACCAGTTCCGCGAGATGCTGATCCTCGTCGTGATGCTGGGCGAGAGCTACGAGCAGAGCGCGGTGATCTGCAACTGCGCCGTCGGCACGGTGAAGAGCCGCGTGGCGCGGGCGCGGGCAATGGTGATTGAGGACCTCGGCGACTCCGGGCCACAGAGGCGTAGCGCCTAGTTCAGCAGCCGCGGCCCCGCCTGGTTGATGACGTAGACGAGGATGGCGCGCAGCCATTCCTCCATTGTCATGTCATCGTCCCGGTCGCGCGGCATCTCCAGCGCCAGCTGCAGCGTCCGCTCCACGACCCGGTCCGCAATCGCAGCGTCGTCATAGGCGAGACGCGCCATCAGCCGCAGCTTGGGGATGTGCGTCAGCGGGTCTTCCTGCCAGTTCTGGTCGGAGAGGGTGGAGAGCTCGGACCCCTGCAGCTGCATCAGCTGGCTCGCCATGTCCGGCTTGCGCAGCCGCCCGATGGAGCGGAAGCGCGGCGGCAGCTCCGCCGGGTCTCCGCCGGCGTAGAAGACGAAGGGCACGCCGTGGCCGAGAAGCTCGTCCGCCAGCGGGTAGACGAGGGTGCCGTCGAGCAGGATGTCGAGCACCGCCGCATCGGCATCCGGCGCCAGCTCCGCCGCGGCCTGCAGCGTCGCCACGGGGCCGAGCACCTGCGCGCCCGCCTGCTCGAGGCAGTGGGCGAGATCGGCGGCGACGAAGTCATCCCCGTCGACGATGAGAATGCGCTGTCCGGCAAGTGTGGCCACGCGACGTGTCCTCTTCCATCAAGAGCGGCATGGGTGCGCCGCCGATAAGGAAGGTAAACCGCTCCCGGCCTTTTGCCAGTGGTGGGCGGAGAGGGATCGGGGGTGTGGCCGGCGCTGCCGCCCGGTCAGTCCTTCGGGCCGGCCTCGGCCCGGCACTTCAGGATGGTCTGCAACTCACGGGCGAGCTTGAGGAGGGAATCGGGCGTCTCCTCGCCGCGGATGGCCTGAAGCTGCTGCTCCAGCTGCTCTTCGATGGACGGCAGGTTCTCTGCGTCGTCCTCTCCGTTCGGCATGCGCCTCTCCACCCACGCTTCGCGTCGGCCCGGGATAGGCCGTCGGCCGGTGAGCTCCCCCTTCGGGCACCGGAAAAATGGTCGCGCGATATTGCCCGCCGAGGCGAGACGGGCGCAACCCCGTCAACGATCATTTGCTTGATAATTGTTACGGGGGGTTGCGGGCGGTTGACCCGGCCAGCCCGCGCCTCAGTCCGTCGCGATGCGCGGCGGCGGCTCGACCGCGTAGGGGCGCTCGGCGCGGCGGCAGAGATAGACCTCCGGCTCGGGATGGGCGGTGATCTCGAAGCCGGAGGAGCGCAGCATCGCCTCCACCCCCGCCCGGTTCGGCACGAACCAGTTGGTCGGGTCCCGGGCATAGCGATGCTCGATGAAGGCGAGGCGGGGCCAGCCCTCCGCCTCGAAGGGCGACCAGTCGTCGAAGTCGTAATCCTCCGCCGCCGCGGCGACTTCGCGGGGGCCGCGCTGCATCGACTGGAAGAGCATCTGCTCGCCGACGACATGCTCCCACAGCAGGTCCAGCGCGAGGAGCGGGTGGCGCAGGTGGTAGAGCACGCCCATGAAGATGACGAGGTCGAAGCGCTCTTCCAGCTGCCCGACATCGTAGACGGACATCTGCCGCAGCTCGATATTAGCCCCCTCCGCCTCGGCGGCGAGGCGCGCCTGCTCGAGGTAGCGGGCGTCGCTGTCGATGCCGACGACACGGGCGGCGCCGCGGCGGGCCATCTCCATCGAATAGAAGCCGGCGTTGCAGCCGATATCGAGCACCGTCTTGCCCGTCAGATCCTTCGGGACGGCATGGGCGAAGCCTTGCCACTTGAAGGCGGGATAGTCCCCGAGCGGGTGGTCTGGCGCCGTCTCGATGCCGCCGAGGCGGAGGTTGTGGAACCACGGGCGCAGCTCCTCGATCCGGTCTTTCAGGTCGCTCATTCCGCGGGCCTCGCCATGGCAGTGGCCGGGCGTGCCGCCGGGCCGAGGTTGAGGGTGAACCAGTCCGCCGTGCGCCTCAGCCCCTCGCGGAGCGGCACCTCCGGCGCCCAGCCGAGCAGCGCCGCGGCGCGGGAGATGTCGGGCTGGCGGCGCTGCGGGTCATCCGACGGCAGGGGGCGGAAGCCGATCTCCGAGGGGCCGGGGACCATGCGGTGGATCAGCTGCGCCAGCTCCAGCACCGTGAACTCGCCGGGATTGCCGAGGTTCACGGGCCCCGGCGGCGCCTCCTCGACATCCATCAGCGCGATCAGGCCGCGGACGAGATCGGTCACGTAGCAGAAGGAGCGGGTCTGCCGCCCGGTGCCATAGACGGTGATCTCCCGCCCCTGCAACGCCTGCACGAGGAAGTTGGAGATGATGCGCCCGTCATCGGGACGCATGCGCGGCCCGTAGGTGTTGAAGATGCGCGCCACCCGCACGTCCACCCGCCCGGCGCGGACGAGATCGAAGCAGAGCGTCTCCGCCGCCCGCTTGCCCTCGTCGTAGCAGGCGCGGGGGCCGATGGGGTTGACGTGGCCCCAGTAGGATTCCCTTTGGGGGTGCTCCTCCGGATCGCCGTAGACCTCGGAGGTGGAGGCCTGCACGAAGCGGGCGCCATGTTGCTCCGCCATCTCCAGCAGGCGCAGGGTGCCGACGACGCTGGTCATCATCGTGCGCACCGGGTCGGCCTGGTAATGGGGCGGCGAGGCGGGGCAGGCGAGGTTGAAGACGCAGTCCACCCGCTCGTCGGGCAGCGCGTCGCGGGCCACGTCCGCCTCCACCAGCGAGAAGCTGCGGTTGTTGAGCAGCGGCTGGATGTTCTCCCGCCGGCCGGTCTGGAAGTTGTCGAGGCAGATGACCCGCATCCCCCGCTCCAGCAGCGCGTCGCACAGGTGGGAGCCGACGAAGCCGGCGCCGCCGGCCACGAGCGCCGTGGCCTTCAGGGGGCGGACGTTCATAGTGCCTCCTCCGCCTGCGCGGTCGCCTCATGGAGGCGCGCCACCAGATCGCGTGCCCGCGCCCGGCCGGTATGGCCGGCGAGCACGATCTCCCGCGCCCGCTGGCCGATCCGGGCATCGCCCTCGCCGGTCAGCGCGGCCACCACATCCTCCGTCCCGTCCGCGATCACGATCGCCTCGCTCTCTGGAAGCAGCTCGCCGAGCCCCTCCCAGCGGTCGGAGATGATCGGCGTGCCGCAGGCGGCGGCCTCGAAGAGGCGGACGGAGGGGGAGTGCCCCAGCGCCCGCATCGCGGAGCGGGTGATGTTCAGCGTGTAGGCCTGCGCGTTGTAGAAGGCGGCATGGTCGGCCGGCCCGAGATGCTCGATCCGCTCGACGTTCTCCGGCCAGTCGATGTCGCCCGGGTATTGGGGCCCGGCGACGACGAAGCGCTTCTGCGGCAGGCGCCGCGCCGGCTCGATCAGCAGCGCCTCCAGCCCCGGCTGGCGGTCGGGCGAGTAGGTGCCGAGGTAGCCGAGGTCCCACTTCCGGGGCACTTCCATCGGACGATACCTCTGAGCATCCACCGAGCAGTAGAGCGGCGCGGCGCGGCGGGCGCCGAGGGCGAGCAGCTTGTCCAGCGCGCGGCCGCCGGAGAAGCTGAGATAGGTGTCGAAGAGCGGCAGCAGCTCCGGCGTCAGGTACTCGCAGCTGCCGGCCTCCAGCGCCTCCAGCGTCACGGGCGTGTCGATATCGTAGAAGGCGAAGGTGCCGCGCACCCAGGGGCGCAGTTGTCGGATCACCTCCTCCGCCTCGGGCAGGTAGGAGCCGGCGATCACCGCGTCGGCGTTCGCGATCTCCGTCCCCCACCCCTCCAGCTCGGCCACGCTGTCATAAAGCGCGAAGCGCCAGCCCTGCGGCTCGGGCAGGTCGCGGTGGCTGGCGTACCAGGGCCTGTCGCGCTCGAGGAACAGCACCTCGTGCCCCTCCGCCGCCAGCCCTTCCAGCAGCGCCCGGTAGGTCGTCGCATGACCGTTCCCCCAGGAGGAGGAGACGGTGAGGCCGAGTATGACGATGGTCAGCGGGCGATCCGTCATGCGGCCGGCTCCTTCTGCATCAGGCGGGAGAGCAGGGCGGTCACGTCGGTCGCCCTGTGATCGTAGGTGTGGGCGGCGAGGATGCGGCGGCGGGCCGCCTCGCCGATGGCGGCGGCGCGCTGGGGCGAGAGCGCCTCGACATGCGCGGCGACGTCCTGCCCGTCGCGGGCGACGAGCACTTCGACGTCGGGCTGCAGGAACTGCTCGATCCCCTCCCACGCGTCGGTGATCAGGCAGGCGCCGGCGCCGGCCGCCTCGAAGACGCGGGTGGCGGGGGAGAAGCCGATGGCCGCCATGCTGTCGCGCGCGACGTTGAGGACCGCGCGGGGGGAGTTGTTGAAGGCGTTGTGCGCGCTCGTGCCCACATGGCCGATGGCATGCACGTTGGAGGGCAGGGCCGAGGGCTCCCACCCCGAGCCGCCGAGCAGGAAGCGCCGGTGCGGCAGCCGCTTGGCGGGGCGCAGGAAGAACTCCTCCACCCGCGCCTCGCGGTCGGGCAGGCGGTTGGCGAGGAAGCCGAGATCCGCCTTGAAGCGCGGCTCCGGCTGGACGGGGTGGTGCGTCTGCGGGTCGAGCGCGTTGTAGACGGGCACGCAATCGCGCGCGCCGATGCCCCGGTAGGCCTCCACGACCGGCGGGCCGCCGCCATAGGTGAGCACGATGTCGAACTTGGGCAGGTCGCGGCGGAGCGGATGATCCGGCTGCCCCTCCATCCCGGCGAGCGTGGCCGGGGCGTCGACATCCCACCAGATAAGGACGGCGCCGGCCGCGGCATTCGCCAGCACCTCGGCGCGCAGCGCATCGTCATCCTCGTAGCCGATGCCGGAGGCGACGACGACGACGTCCGCCTCGGCGGCGCGGGTGGCGGCGGCGAGCATCCCCTCGGGCGTGCCGGGCCACACATTCACCCGCGCCCAGGGCGGCGGGTCCATGTCGCGATGCTCCTGCCGGCCCCAGACGTCGGGCTCGTGGAAGGTGATGTCCCACCCGTGGCCGGCGAGGGCGCGCAGGATGCCGCGGTAGTAGGTCGCGGCGCCGTTCCAGTAGGAGGAGACGAGGCTGGAGCCGTAGAAGGCGAGGGTTCTCATTCCGCTGCCTCCCGGGCCGGCTGGCCGACCCTTTCGATGATATCCATCAGCTCCTCCGCCCGGTGGCGGCAGGTGTGGCGGGCGGCGATGGTCTCCCGCCCGCTCGCCGCCAGCTCCGCCGCCAGTGCCTTGTCGTGGAGGACGTGGGTGAGCTGGCGCGTCATCTCTGCGCCGTCGCGGACGGTGAGGTAGTCGGTGCCCGGGCGCAACAGCCCCTCGGCATCCTCCCAAGGGGCGGAGACCAGCGGTATGCCGCAGGCCAGCGCCTCGAAGGGGCGGATGGTGGGGATGCCCGGCAGCGCCTCGGCATAGGGCCGGCGGGGGACATGCACAGTCACCCGGTGGCGGGCGAAGGCCTCCGGCACGCGGGCATTGGCGATGGAGCCCCGGTAGGCGATGCCGGCCTCCTTCAGCGCGGCGCGCGCCTCCTCCGGGTAGCGCACACCGTGCACATCGGCGGAGAGGCCGAGCTCGGCGACGGGGCGGATGAGGAACTCGCGCAGTTCGGCCGAGCGCTCGTCGTCGCCCCAGTTGCCGACCCAGATCAGGTCCCGCTCCGGCGCGATCTCCGGATGCGGGTGGAAGAGGCTGTCATCCGCCGCCTCGTGCCAGGTGAAAACACGATCCCCCCAGCCCATGGCGCGGTAGCGCTCGGCGAGAGTGTCACCGAAGGCGAGCACGGCATCAAAGCCGGAGAGGTCGAGCGCCGCCATCTCCTCGGGCTTCGTCACCGCGCGGTGGTGCGTGTCGTGGAAGAAGAGGCGGAAGCCAGCGCCCTTGGCGCGGCGGCGGCCGATCTCCGCGATCAGCTGCGGATCCGTCCATTCGTGGACGATGACGATGTCGGAGGCGTCGAGCGCCGGTTCCCAATCCTCCGGGGAGGAATAGCTGCGGCTCTGCAGATCCGGGAAGTCGGCGTGGAACTCGGCCACCGCTGCCTCCCCCCGCTCCTCCAACAGGTTGCTGCGCGACCAGCCGCCCGCCGGCTCCAGCGCGAGGCAGGTGTGGCCCATGCCCTGCAGCGCGCGCATCAGGCCGCGCAGGAAGTGGGCGTTGCCGTGGTTCCAGTCGCTGACCAGCGAATGGGTGAAGTAGGTGATATGCATCAGATCACTCCCTGCATGGCCGCGAGGCGCTGGTAGAGCGCCGCCATCGCCGTTGCCTGTTGCTCTGTCCCGAGGCGCTCCGCCCGCGCCTGCGCGGCGGCGCCGAGCGCTTCGCGCTCTCCCGGCGCGCCCGCGAGGGCATCGAGGGCCCGGGCGAGGGCGGCCGGGCTGGCGGGGTCGAAGAAGCGCGCCACGCCGTCCCAGAGCTCGCGGTAGACCGGGATGTCGGAGAGGAGGAGCGGCCGGCCGGCACGCGCCGCTTCCAGCGCCGCGAGGCCGAAGGGCTCGTAGATCGAGGGCGAGACGAAGATCGCCGCCTCCGCCACCCGCGCCATTGCCTGCTCGTACGGCAGGGGGCCGGCGAGCGTGGCGTGGCGCGCCTCCAGCCGCTGGCCGTCCGGCGCCTCGGTCGCACCGATGAGGGTGACGGCGCAGGCGGCGTGCTCCGCCGCCGCGTCGAGGACGGCGCCGTTCTTGCCCTTGTCCCACCATCTCCCGAGCGCCACGGCGCCCGATCCGCCGCCCGGTGGCAGCAGCGGCGCGCGACTGCCGTTGGGGACGACCGCGATGCCGGAGAGCCCGTAGGCCGCCTCCGTCGCCGCGGCATGGGCGCGGGAGGGGGCGAGAATCGCATCGGCGCGGCGCAAGCCGGCGGCGGTGAGATCGGCCTGCCAGCACAGCGGCTCGGGGATCGGCGCCCGGTCGACGACGGCGAACCACGTGGCGAGGCAGGAATGCGTGACGGCGAGCACCGGCGGCCCTCCCGGCGCCAGCTCTGCCGCTAGGGTGGGGCTGTTGAGGTGCAGCACGTCGGCCCCGAGGCGCCGGGCCAGCCCGTCGATCCACGGGCCGGCGCCAGCGATGGCGTCCGGCCGCTCCGCCATCCAGTCCAGCGGGATGTCGCACCAGGCGAGCTCTCCCGTCGCCTCCGCCTCGGCCCTCTGAGCCGGCGAGGGCTCCGGGCCCTGCCCTGCGAAGGCGACGCGGTGCCCCGTGGCCGCCAGCGCGGCGCCGAGATCCATCGCGTAGCGCCAGACGCCGCCGACGGCGTCGACGGTCATCAACACCCGCAGGCTCATGCGCTCTCTTTCCACAGCGGCGCCTGCACCCGGTGCTCGGCCAGCCATCCGGCGAGCTTGTGCAGGCCGGAGCGCCAGTCGGTGCCCGCGCGCCAGCCCGTCGCCGCCGTCAGCGCGGAGGTATCGGCGACGAACCATGGCTGATCGCCGGCCCGCCAGCCGGCGTAGCTGACATCCATCGGCTGCCCGGTGATGCGGCCGATCTCGTCGATCACCTGCCGCAGGCTGACGGCATTCGCCGCCCCGCCGCCGAGGTTGTAAGGCTTGCCCGACATCTCTCCGATATGCGCCAGCGCCAGCCGGTAGGCGGCGACGGCGTCGGAGACCTCCAGCACGTCCCGCACCTGCCGGCCGGAGCCGTAGACGGTGATCGGCTTGCCCGTCAGCGCCGAGATCAGGAAGTGCGCCACCCAGCCCTGATCCTCGGTGCCGAACTGCCGCGGCCCGTAGATGCAGGACATGCGCAGCACCGTCGCGGGGATCCCGTAGCTCTTGGCGTAGTCGAGCACGTACTGGTCCGCCACGCCCTTCGAGCAGCCGTAGGGCGTGCAGAAATCGAGCGGCCGCGTCTCCCCGACGCCCTGCGCATGGCGCTGGTCGGCGGGCTCCACCCGGTCACCGGCCTCGCGCACCTCCAGATCGGCGAGGGCGCCGTAGACCTTGTTGGTGGAGGCGAAGACCACAGGGATCTTGCGGCCCGTGGCGCGGATCGCCTCCAGCAGGTTGAGCGTGCCGCGGGCGTTGACCTCGAAATCCTCGACCGGCGAGGTGAGGCTCGTCGTCACCGCCGTCTGCGCGGCGAGGTGGAAGACGGCCTCGGCATCCCGCACCGCGGCACCGAGCGAGGGCTCGTCGCGCAGGTCCACCGGCACGGCATGCAGGCGGCTGGAGTGGCGGGCGGTCAGCCAGGCGAGGTTCTCCTCCACCCCCGGCCGGGAGAGGTTGTCGAGCACGATCACCTCCCGCCCCTCGGAGAGGAAGCTCTCGGCGAGGTTCGAGCCGATGAAGCCGGCGCCGCCGGTGATCACCACCGGCTTCCGCGCCCGCACCGGCCACGGCGCCGGCAGGCTGGTGACCTCGCGCAGCCGGTTCGGGCCACCCTCCGTCAGCAGCCGGGCGAGGAGCTTGGGCTGCCCGCCGGGGAGCGTCGCGCCGAGGTGGTAATGGCGCGGGTCGAACCAGAGGCCCTCCTGCACGGCGATGTCCGATTGCAGATCCTGCCAGCCGTACCAGTACATCCGGTCGGCCTTAGCATCGAGCGCGCGGATGAACCGCCGCGCCTGCTCCAGATGGTCGCCGCGCCACGTGGAGTAGCCGGTCTCGGTGATCCAGATCTCGGCGTCCGGGTTATGCCGGTCCAGGATGGCCCGCATCTCGCCCATGTGCATGTCCCACCCGGCCCAGGTGCTCTCCTCGCTGTCCCATGTGCCGGGGAACCCGTGGAAGCCGACGGCGTGCATGTAGTCGAGCAGCCCGCGCTGGCCCATCAGGTCCAGCCAGTAGGGATCGAACGGCGCGGGGCCGCCTAGCACCGGCTTCCAACCGCGCTCGCGCACCCAGTGGGCCGCCATGCCGATCATTTCGCAGAACAGGTCGTAGGAGGTATCCTCCCGCCAGTCCCAGTCGAGCAGGTTGTTGGGCTCGTTCCAGAGCTCGACATGCTCGAAGTGCTGCCCGTAGCGCGTCAGCACCACGTCGGTGAAGTCGGCGAAATCCTTGAGGTTGTGCGGCGCGCCGGAACTCTTGCCGTTCCGCGACAGCGAGGGGGGCGTGTAGTGCAGGCAGGGCAGCACCTCCAGCCCGTCGGCGAGGCGCGGCATCAGCCAGTCGTACCACTCCGCGCCGCCGGGGGCGTGGTAGTCGGCCCAGCTGAGATGCGTGCGCAGCCACTTGGCGCCGGAGGCGCGCAGCGCCGGCAGCTCCTGCTCGGCGCGGGCGTAATCGCCGGGGCGGAACCATTCGACGAAGCCGAAGTCATTCATGACACCAGCCCCCTCGCCTCCAGCTCCTGCCGCATGAGGGCGCCCTTGTCGACGGAGGGCGACTTGCGGACCCATTCGACGAAGGGGCCGAGGGAGTCCTCCAGCTTCTTCTGCGGCGCGAAGCCGAGCAGGCGCTCGGCCTTGGAGATGTCGGCATAGCAGTTGCGGATGTCGCCGGCGCGGAAGCGGCCGGTGATCTCGGGGGCCATGTCCGGCAGGTCCATCGCCTCGGCGAGCAGACGCGCCACCCGGTCGATCGTGTAGGACTGGCCCGAGCCGATGTTGATGCACTCGCCCGCCACGCCCGGCGCCTCCAGCGCCTGCCGGAAGGCGCGGGCCACGTCCTCGACATGCACGAAGTCGCGCTTCTGGGCGCCGTCCTCGAAGATCGTCGGCCGCTCGCCATTGGCGAGGCGCGAAGCGAAGTTGGCGAGGACGCCCGTGTATGGGTTGGAGAGGGCCTGCCCGGCGCCGAAGACGTTGAAGAGCCGCAGCGCCACGGCCGGGATGTCGTAGGCCTCGCCGAAGATCAGCACCATGCGCTCCTGCGCATACTTGTTGAGCGCGTAGATGGAGGCGAGGTCGGGGCGCTTGCTCTCGTCCGTCGGCACAGCGGTCAGCGCCTCGCCCTCGGGGGAGAGTGGCTCCCACTGCGCTTTCCTGAGGTCCGCCGTCAGGCGCCGGGCACTGTCGTGGAAGGCGCCGGAGGGGGTGGTGTAGTAGCCCTCCCCGTAGATGCTCATGGAGGAGGCGACGACGATCCGGTCGACGGGCTGGGCGGCGATGGCCTCCAGCAGCACGGCGGTGCCGAGGTCGTTGGCCTTCGTGTAGCGGGCGATCTCGTACATCGACTGGCCGACGCCCACCTCGGCGGCGAGGTGGATGACGCTGTCGCAGCCCGTGAGGGCGCCTCGCAGCGTCTCGGCATCGCACATGTCGCCGACGATGACCTCCGCCTCGGGCGGCGGCTCCTCACCCGGCTCGCCCTCGGTGCGCGCGTGGACCTGCTCGATCATCGCGTCGTAGAGGCGAACCTCGTGGCCTGCCGCGATGAGTTCGGCGGCGACGTGCCGCCCGATGAAACCGCAACCGCCGGTGACGAGTACCCGTGCCATCTTCGTCCCTCTCCGCAAGGTTCCTGAACCGCCTGAACCTCGGGATGGGTCATATGTTCCCAAGCGATTTGAAGCGCATCGACGGGCAGCTTCTTCAATGGTGACTTCTTCAATGACTTGAATGGCTTCCCCCTCCCGGGCCCGTCGCGGGCATAGCGACACCGGGCCGCCACGCTCGGCGGAGGGGGGAACAATTCATGCCCGGGCCGGTTCGGCGGCCATCGGGAAGAAGCTGCAAGGAGCAAGGGATCATGGACGGAATGCAGGGCAGAACGGGCCTCCGCGCGGCGCAGGTGACGGCGGCGGGCGAGGTCTCCATGGTCGAGGCCCCCCTGCCTGAGCCGGGCGAGGGCGAGGTGCGGGTGAAGCTCGAAGGCTGCGGCGTCTGCGCCTCCAACCTCGGGCCTTGGGCGGGGCCCGAGTGGATGAGCTTCCCGCTGGAGCCCGGCGAGCTCGGCCACGAGGCCTGGGGCGTGATCGACGCGGTGGGCGCCGGCGTGGACGAGGGCCGCCTCGGCGAGCGCGTCGCGGCGCTGGGCTTTCGCGGCTACGCCACGCACGACGTGGTGCCCGCCGATGCCGCCATCCCGCTGCCCGCCGCGCTGGAGGGCAGGCCCGTCCCGGCCGAGCCGCTGGCCTGCGGCGTCATGATCTTCGAGCGCGCGCAGATCCGCCCCGGCGACACCGTCGCCATCATCGGCATCGGCTTTCTCGGGGCACTCCTCACCTCGCTCTCCGCCCGCGCCGGCGCCCGCGTCATCGCCATTTCCCGCCGGGCCGAGAGCCTCGATATGGCGAGAGAGATGGGGGCGGCGGAGACCGTCCCCATGGAGGATCACTGGACAATCATGGAGGAGGTGCGCGGCCTCACCTGCGGCGACGGCGCCGACATCACCATCGAATGTACCGGTCACCAATGGCCGCTGGACCTCGCCGCCGAGATCACGCGCGAGAGCGGCCGGCTGGTCATCGCCGGCTACCACCAGGACGGGCCGCGGCAGGTGAACATGCAGACGTGGAACTGGCGCGCCTTCGACATCGTCAACGCCCACGAGCGCAGCCGCGAGAAGAACCTCGCCGCCATGCGCCGCGCGGTGGAGATGCTGGCGACGGGCGAGCTGCAGCCGGATCGCCTCTACACCCACCGCTACGGGCTGGAGGATGTCGGCGCGGCGCTGGATGCGACGCGCGATAAGCCCGAGGGCTTCATCAAGGCACTGGTGGTGATGGGATGAAGGACACCGCGCAGACCACCCGCCCGCGCCTCGGCTTCCTCGGCCTCGGCTGGATCGGCCGCCACCGGATGGAGGCGATCGCCGCCGCCGGCGGGGCCGAGATCGTCGCCCTCGCCGACGTCGATGCCGGCGCGCGGGAGGCGGCCTCTACCTTTGCTCCCGCCGCCGCCCATGGCGAGACGCTGGAGGATGTGCTCGCCGCCGCGCCCGACGGCGTGGTCATCGCCACCCCTTCTGCCCTTCACGCCGCGCAGAGCATCGCGGCGCTGGAGGCCGGCGCCGCCGTCTTCTGCCAGAAGCCCCTCGGCCGCGATGCCGCCGAGACCGCCACGGCGGTGGAGGCCGCCCGCTCCGCCGACCGCCTGCTGGCCACCGACCTCTCCTACCGCCAGACCGCCGCCGTCCTCGCGGCGCGGGAGGAGATCGCCAGCCTCGGCGAGATCCAGGCCGTGGACCTGACGTTCCACAACGCCTACGGCCCCGACAAGCCGTGGTTCCGCGACCGGCGGCTCGCCGGCGGCGGCTGCGTGATCGACCTCGGTGTCCACCTCGTCGACCTCGCGATGTGGCTGATGGACTGGCCCGAGCTCACCTGCCGCTCCGCCCACCTGCGCGCCGGTGGCGCCCCGCTCCGGCCCGGCGCGGCGGAGGTAGAGGACCTCGCCCTCGCCACGCTGGAGACGGCCCAGGGCACGCCCGTCCGCCTCGCCTGCTCGTGGAACCTGCCCGCCGGCTGCGACGCCGTCATCCGGGCCGAGATCTACGGGGCACACGGCGCCGTCGCCGTCTCCAACGTCGGTGGCTCCTTCTTCGATCTGGAGGCGCGGCGGATGGATGGCTGCACCAGCACCGTCCTCGCCTCCCCGCCCGACGACTGGGGCGGCCGCGCTGCCGTGGCGTGGATGGAGCGGCTGCGCTCCGGCACCGGATTCGACCCGGAATGCGCGAGGCTGATCGACGTCGCCCGTGTGCTCGATGACATCTACGCCGTCGGCGGCGCCGCGCCGCCCGCCGGCTGATCGGGGAACAATCGCCGCGCCGAGGGGTTCCCCGCACTCCAGCGAAGGGAGAAGCCATGTCTTACCGAGACGACGGATATTCGAGCCGCCGGGGCCGGCAGGCCCTCGAAGCGGCGCTCGCCATCGCCGCCGGCGCGGCCATCGTGGGCGGCATCCATGCCATGGCACGGCAGACCCAGACCGCGCCCCGTGGCATCCCCGGCGATGCCCCCGGCTACACCAGCCGCAAGAGCATGTACGGCGATTACGCGGTCACCGGCCGCACGATCACCATCAATCGCCCCCGCTCCGAGCTCTACGCCTACTGGCGGGATTTCTCGAACCTGCCGAAGTTCATGGAGAGCGTGGAAAAGGTTGAGTGGGAGGGCGACGTCTCCGTCTGGACGATCCAGGCCCCCGGCGGTGACGTCCGCATCCGCGCCCACATCACCACCGAGAAGCAGGACGAGGAGATCGCCTGGCGCTCCGTCCAGGGCTCCGACATCGACACCGAGGGCAAGGTCACCTTCCGCGATGCCCCCGGCGGGCGCGGCACCGAGGTGGAGGCCATCGTCGCCTACATCCCACCGGTCGGCCGCCTCGGCGCGCTGGTGGCGAAGCTCTTCCAGAAGGAGCCGCGCGTGCAGGGGCGGCGCGAGCTGAAGCGCTTCAAAATGCTCATGGAAACGGGCGAGGTGACCACCTCGCACAACCGGCAGGCCGCCTGAGGAGGACATATGCGCGCGCTCACCTACCACGGCAAACACGATGTCCGCGTCGATACGGTGCCGGACCCGGAGATCATCAACCCCCGCGATGCCGTCATCGAGATCACCTCGACGGCCATCTGCGGCTCTGATCTGCACCTCTACGACGGGGTGATCCCGGGCCTCCTGCAAGGTGACATCCTCGGCCATGAGTTCATGGGCCGGGTGGTGGAGACGGGCCGGGACAGCACCCTGCAGAAGGGGCAGCGGGTCGTCGTGCCCTTCACCATCTCCTGCGGCAAGTGCTTTCACTGCATGAAGCAGCAGTACTCCGCCTGCGACAACTCCAACCCCGCCGAGAAGCAGGACCTGACGGAGCCGCTCTACGGGCATGCCATGTCGGGCCTCTTCGGCTATTCGCACCTCACCGGCGGCTACCCCGGCGGGCAGGCGCAATACGTGCGTGTGCCCTATTCCGACGTCGGCCCCATCGTCATCCCCGACGGGCTGGAGGACGAGACGGTGCTCTTCCTCTCCGACATCCTGCCGACCGGCTGGATGGCGGCGGAGAACTGCGACATCGAGGAGGGCGACACCGTCGCCGTCTGGGGCTGCGGGCCGGTCGGCCTCTTCGCCATCCAGAGCGCGCTGATCATGGGCGCGCACAAGGTCATCGCCATCGACCACTACCCCCACCGGCTGGAGCTGGCCCGCGGCCTCGGCGCCGAGGTCATCGATTACCGGCACACCCACGTGCTGGAGGCGCTGATGGAGATGACCGGCGGCATCGGCCCCGACGCGGTGATCGACGCCGTGGGGATGGAGAGCCACGGCCTCGCCCCCGACGCCATCTCCGACAAGGTCAAGCAGGTCGTGGGCATGGGCGCCGACCGGGGCCACGCGCTCCGCGAGGCGATCATGGCCGTGCGCAAGGGCGGACGGATCTCCATGCCCGGCGTCTATGGCGGCTTCATCGACAAGTTCCCGCTCGGCGCCTTCATGGAGAAGGGCCTGCAATGGCGCACGGGGCAGACGCACGTGCAGAAGTACTCGCACGACCTGCTGCGCCGCATCGAGGAGGGGCAGATCGACACGACCTTCCTCATCTCGCACCGCCTGTCGCTGGAGGATGCCCCGACGGGCTACGCCAATTTCAAGGACAACCAGGACGAGTGGACGAAAGTCGTCCTCAAGCCCTGAGGGAGGTTTACATGGATCGCACGGGCAAGCTTGCTGTCATCACCGGCGCCTCCACGGGCATCGGCCATGAGATGGCAAAGATCTGCGCGGAGGAGGGGCATGACCTGCTCATCTGCGCCAACGAGGCGCGGATCGAGAGCGTCGCCGCCGAGCTGCGCGCCGGCGGCGGCGAGGTCATCGCCCTGCAGGCCGACCTCGCCACGCCGGAGGGCGTCGACCGGCTCTGGGATGCCACCGGCGGGCGGCCGGTGGATTACCTCCTCGCCAATGCCGGCATCGGGCTGGGCGAGGCGTTCCTCGACCAGGACCTCGGCGAGATCGGCGAGGTGATCGACCTCAACGTGAAGGGCACGACGCACCTCCTCTGGCACGTGGGCCGCCAGATGCGCGAGCGCGCGGAGGGGCGCATCCTCATCACCGGCTCCATCGCCGGGCTGATGCCGGGCTCCTACCAGGCGGTCTACAACGGCACGAAGGCCTATCTCGACAGCCTCAGCTATGCCTTGCGCAACGAGCTGAAGGAGACGGGCGTCACCGTCACCTGCCTGATGCCCGGGCCGACGGAGACGGAGTTCTTCGACCGCGCCCACATGGAGGACACACCGGTGGGCGAGGATGACAGCAAGGACGATCCGGCCATGGTCGCCCGCGCCGGCTACAAGGCGATGATGAAGGGCCAGAGCGGCGTCGCGTCGGGCTTCATGAACAAGGTGCAGGCAACCTTCGCGGGCCTGATCCCGGACACGGTGCTTGCCCAAATGCACCGCCACATGGCCGAGCCGGAGGACGATCAGAAGACCGACCCGGCGGCCTGACCCCTCCGCGCCGCCGCCCCGGGGCAGCCCCTCGGGCAGCGGCGAGACGCCGCGGCCGACCTTGACGGCGCCGGTGCTCTGCCGTAGCGAAACCAGCGCGCGGGTGTGATGTAGTGGTAGCCTGTCAGCCTTCCAAGCTGAACGTGCGGGTTCGATTCCCGCCACCCGCTCCAACCCCCGACTTCCCGCCCTCCAGCCCGCCCCGCCTCGCGCGGCCGTCGCAGGTTGTCCCTGCGCACGCGGCTGACTAGATAGCCCTCATCCTTCCGGGAGGGGACAGATGGCAGACCAGCAGCCGCGACAGCTAGAGACGGAGCGGCCCGCCTCGAAGCGCATCCGCGCCCTCGGGGCCCTCGTCCCCTTCCTCGCCCCCTACAAGCTCATGATCGCGCTGGCCGGGCTGGCGCTGCTCTTCACCGCCGGTATCTCCCTGGCGCTGCCCATCGCGGCGCGGCAGGTCGTCGACAACTTCGACGCCGGCGCGCTGACCGATGGCTGGTTCGGCGCCGCCATCGCGCTGGCGGCGCTGCTCGCCGTCGGCACGGCGCTGCGCTACTACCTCGTCACCCGGCTCGGCGAGCGGGTGGTGGCCGATATCCGCAAGGCCGTCTTCGACCGGATGATCGGCATGTCCCCCGCCTTCTTCGAGCGGATCATGACGGGGGAGGTGCTCAGCCGCATCACCACCGACACGACGCTGATCCTCACGGTCATCGGCCAGTCCGTCTCCGTGGCGCTGCGCAATATCCTCATCCTCCTCGGCGGCATCGCCCTGATGCTGGTGACTTCGCTGAAGATGACGCTGATGGTGCTCTGGCCCATTCCGGTCATCTTCATCCCCATCATCGTGCTCGGCCGGCGGGTGCGGCAGCTCTCCCGCGAGAACCAGGACTGGATCGCCGCCTCCTCCGGCGATGCCTCCGAGCAGCTGCTCTCCTCGCAGACGGTGCAGGCCTTCACGCATGAGGGAATCAGCCGGGCGAAGTTCGCCCGCGTGACGGAAAAGAGCTACGGCACCGCGAAGACCCGCATCCTCTGGCGGGCGGTGATGACGGCCATCGTCATCTTCATCGCCTTCGCCGGGGTCGTCGGCTTCCTCTGGATGGGCGCGGCGGATGTGCGCACCGGAGAGATCAGCATCGGCGAGCTGGTGCAGTTCATGATCTACACTGTCATGGTCGCCGGCGCCGTCGGCGCGCTGACGGAGATCTGGGGCGAGCTGCAGCGCGCCGCCGGCGCCACCGAGCGGCTGGTCGAGCTTCTCCACGCCGACGACGCGGTGACAGAGCCGGCCCAGCCCCGCCCGCTCCCCGAGAGGGCCGAGGGGCGCATCGCTTTCGAGAACGTGCGCTTCCACTACCCCTCCCGGCCGATGGAGGCGGCGCTGGAGGGTGTCTCCTTCACCGTCAACCCGGGGGAGACGGTGGCGCTCGTCGGCCCCTCCGGCGCCGGCAAGTCGACGATCATCCAGCTCCTCCTGCGCTTCTACGACCCGCAGGAGGGCCGCGTCCTCCTCGACGGGATCGACCTGCGTGAAATGGAGCGGGATGCCTTCCGCCGCCGCATCGCCCTCGTCCCGCAGGACCCGGTGATCTTCGCCGACACGGCGCGCGAGAACATCCGCTTCGGCCGCCCCGATGCCTCGGATGCCGAGGTGGAGGCCGCCGCCAACACGGCCGCCGCCGACAGCTTCCTGCGGACACTCCCCGAGGGCTACGACACCTATGTGGGCGAGCGCGGGCTCATGCTCTCCGGCGGGCAGAAGCAGCGCGTCGCCATCGCCCGCGCCATCCTGCGCGACGCCCCGGTGATGCTGCTCGACGAGGCCACGAGCGCGCTCGATGCCGAGAGCGAGCAGCTCGTCCAGCGCGCGGTGGAGGAGCTGGCGGAGGGCCGCACGACGCTCATCGTCGCCCACCGCCTCGCCACGGTGAAGAAGGCCGACCGCATCCTCGTCTTCGATCAGGGCCGCATTGTCGCCCAGGGCACGCACGAGAGCCTCGTGGCCGAAGGCGGCCTCTACGCCCGCCTCGCTCGCCTGCAGTTCACCGAAGGGATGGCGGCGGAGTAGGCGCCAACATCGGACTCGCGCGGCGCCGTGGCTGGTGGCATCATGCCTCCCATGGATGACCTCGCCCCCTCTGCCGCCGCCGACACCCGCCACCGCACCCGCGCCGAGCTGGACGCCTCGCTCGAGCACATCGCCGCCGCGCCGAAGGATGGCGGCGCGCTGGAGATGATCGTGGTGCGTCCGGCCGCCGGCCAGCGGGAGACGCCGCAGAGCGTGGAGCTCTCAGCCGCGCTCGGCGTGGCGGGCGACCACTGGTCCCGCGGCTGCTGGCTGGAGGATGCCTCCGGCAACCCGCACCCCGACGTGCAGGTCTGCATGATGTCCTCCCGCGCCATCGCCGCCATCGCCGGCCCGCGGGAGAACTGGGCGCCGGCGGGGGACAACCTGTTCCTCGATCTCGACCTCTCGCCGGCGAACATGCCCCCCGGCACCCGCTTCGCCCTCGGTGAGGCGGAGCTCGTGGTGACGCCCGAGCCGCACAAGGGCTGCGATCAGTTCATCGCCCGCTACGGCCGCGACGCCTGCGTCTGGGTCAATGTCGGCCGCGGGCTGCAGATGCGCCTGCGCGGCATCTACGCCCGGGTGACGAAGGACGGCCGCGTGAGAGTGGGCGATACGGTCCGAAAGCTGCCCTGACGCTGCGAAGCGCCGCTGCGTCGCGGCGGGTAACGGCCTTGCCCATTGATCGGGCAGCGCCGATGCTGATGGCAAGGGGCGCCGGCAAGAGCGCCCGCCAGGGAGGACTGCAATGACTTTCGCGACCATCGAGGACATCCAGTCGATCACCGCCGAACAGGACTGGGAGGCGCGCGATCTGCCGAAGACCATGTGGGGCATGATCGGGCGGGTGGCCGACCGCTGCCCCGACCGCCCGGCGACCACCTTCCAGATGTTCGCCGATCCCGGCGCCAGGGAGGAGACGCTCACCTGGGCGGAGCTGAAGGGGCAGACGGCGCAGGCCGCCAACATGTTCCGCCGGCTCGGCATCGGCGAGGATGACGTCGTCGCCTACCTGATGCCCAACTGCACCGAGGTGATCACCACCTATCTCGGCGGGCAGGTGGCCGGCATCGTCAGCCCGATCAACCCCCTGCTGGACCCCAGCCAGATCGCCGCGCTCCTGCGCGAGACGGGCGCCAAGGTGCTGGTGACGCTCAAGAGCTTCCCCAAGTCCGACGTCGCCCAGAAGGCGGCGGAGGCGGTGCGCCACGCGCCCAACGTCAAGACGGTGCTGGAGGTGGACCTCCTGCGCTACATCTCCGGCATCAAGAAGCTGATCGTGCCCTTCATCCGTCCGAAGGGGGAGGTGCACCACTCCGCCCGCGTCCTCGACTTCCACCACGAGCTGGCGCGCGAGAGCCGCAGCCTGACCTTTCCCGATGCCAAGGGGGACAGGGTCGCCGTCTACTTCCACACCGGCGGCACGACGGGGATGCCGAAGATCGCCCGGCAGCGCTATTCCGGCATCGTCTACAATTGCTGGATCGGCGACCGGCTGATCTTCAAGCCGACGGACGTGATCCTCTGCCCGCTGCCGATGTTCCACGTCTTCGCCGCCATCGTGGCGCTGGGCTCGGCCATCGGCTCCGGCGCGCGGATCGTCTTCCCGACGCCTGCCGGCTTCCGCGGTGACGGGGTCTACGACAATTTCTGGAAGATGATCGAGCGCCACAAGGTGACCTTCGTCATCGGCGTGCCGACGGCCTTCTCGCGGCTCATGCAGGTGCCGGTGAATGCCGACATCTCGTCACTGCGCCTCGCCTTCTCCGGCTCGGCGCCCCTGCCGGGGGAGCTCTACAAGCGCTTCGAGAAGGCGGCGGGCGTGACCATCTGCGAGGGCTACGGCCTGACGGAGGCGACCTGCCTCGTCTCCATCAACCCGCCGGAGGGGGAGAAGCGGATCGGCTCCATCGGCCTGCCCTTCCCGCATTGCGACGTGAAGATCTTCGACGTCGACAGCGGCGAGGAGACGGCCGTGGGGGATGTGGGCGAGATCTGCGTCGACAACCCCGGCGTCTGGCGCGGCAACACCTACATGGATGAGACGAAGAACGTCGATCTCTACCGCGCCGGCCCGACCTCCGAGGCGCAGTACCTGCGCACGGGTGACCTCGGGCGCATCGACGAGCAGGGCTACGTCTGGATCACCGGGCGTGCCAAGGATCTCATCATCCGCGGCGGCCACAACATCGATCCGGCGGAGATCGAGGAGGCGCTGGCCAGCCACCCCGCCGTTGCCATGGCCGGCGCCATCGGCCAGCCGGATGCCCATTCCGGCGAGGTGGCCTGCGCCTATGTCGAGCTGGTGGACGGCGCCGAGGTGACGGTGGAGGAGCTGCTCGCCCACACCACGGCCCGGGTGCACGAGCGGGCAGCCTATCCCAAGCACCTCGAGATCCTCGACGAGCTGCCGAAGACGGCGGTGGGCAAGATCTTCAAGCCCGACCTGCGCAAGCGCGCCATCACCCGTGTCTACAACGAGGCCCTGGCCCGCGCCGACGTCGCCGCCGAGGTCGTCGCGGTAACGGAGGATCGCCGCCGCGGCCTCGTCGCCCGGCTGCGCCCCACCGGCACGGCGACGGACGAGGATGTCGATCGCGCCCTCGGCGGCTTCACCCGTCCGTGGGACTGGGCCGCCGCCCCCGAGGAGGGCGCCTCCGCCTGAGGGGGCGCGCGCCGGCGCCGCCGGGAACGGAAACCATATGGTTTCCGCCTGCGAATTCCATATGGAATTCGCGGCCCCAAGCTCGCGCGGCGGCCGGCGGGTGCGACCTCGCACGTCTGGCATCATTGGCGGGGCTGGGCTAGGACGGCAGCAGATTGATGACAGGGAGACGCCCATGAAACTTCTGCGTTATGGCGAGCCGGGGGCAGAGAAGCCCGGGATGCTCGGCCCGGACGGCGAGATCCGCGACATCTCCAGCCTCGTCCCCGATCTGTCCGGCGACGCGCTGACGCCCGAGGGCCTCGCCCGCATCGCCGGCGCCGACGTCTCCTCCCTGCCGTTGGTGGAGGGCTCGCCCCGCCTCGGCCCGCCGGTCGCCGGCACGGGCAAGTTCATCTGCATCGGCCTCAATTACTCCGACCACGCCGCCGAGACGGGCCAGAAGGTCCCGCCCGAGCCGATCATCTTCATGAAGGCCAGCTCCGCCATCTGCGGGCCGAACGATGCGGTGCGCATCCCCCGCGGCTCCGAGAAGACGGACTGGGAGGTCGAGCTGGCCGTGATCATCGGCAAGACGGCCAAGTACGTCTCCGAGGAGGAGGCGATGGATCATGTCGCCGGCTACTGCGTGGCCAACGACGTCTCCGAGCGCGCCTTCCAGACGGAGCGCGCCGGCCAGTGGACGAAGGGCAAGAGCTGCGACACCTTCGGCCCCGTCGGCCCCTGGCTGGTGACGGCCGACGAGGTCTCCGACCCGCAGGCGCTGCCGCTCTGGCTGAAGGTCAACGGCGAGACGGTGCAGGACGGCACGACCGGCACTATGGTCTACGGCGTGCGCCACCTGATCAGCTACCTCAGCCAGTTCATGAGCCTGCAGCCGGGCGACATCATTTCCACCGGCACGCCCCCCGGCGTCGGCATGGGCCTGAAACCGCCGCGCTATCTCAAGGCCGGCGACGTGATGGAGCTGGGCATCGAGGGCCTCGGCGAGCAACGCCAGGAGTGCGTGCCGGACTGAGAGCAACGGGCGCTGCCGGGAGGGTTTCTCGCCCGGCGGTGACTGGCTGGTGCTTTGCGGCACCAACGCCGCCGCTCCTTCCCCCGCCCGGTACGCGCCACAGGCGCAGGACGAGCGCCTGCCCGTCTCGGCGGGCTGGCGTTCTGGTGGGGCTTAGCGCTTCGCTCGGAGCGGGGAGGGGTGTTGCGGGCATAAAGGGCGCAGCGGCGCCGTGGGAGCGCCACCCCACGGGCAGGTGCCCGCCCTGCGCCTGCAACCGGAGCGCTTGGTTGCCAGCGGAGGGGCCACCCAGCCCGCCGCCCTCCCGCCTGCCGCCTTTTCCGGCAGCCCCCCGCCTCACCATAGTCCGCCTGCTCCGCCGGCCCTTGCAGGCGCCCCCGCCGCCCGGCATCCTCTCCCGGACATGACCGACCTGCCCCCCGCCCGCACGCATCTGCACCCGCCCTTCGAGGGCGAGACGGCCGACATCCTCCGCCTCGCCTACGAGGACCGTCTCCTTCGCCGCAAGCGGGTGGAGACCGTCGCTGGCCACCGCCTCCTCATCGACCTGCCGCAGACGGTCGGCCTCGCTGCCGGCGACGCGCTGGGGCTGGAGGACGGCCGGCTGGTGGTGATCGAAGCGGCGGAGGAGCCGCTGATGGCGGCGGAGGGGGAGGGGCTCGCACGCCTCGCCTGGCATATCGGCAACCGCCACACCCCCTGCCAGATCGAGCCGGGACGGCTGGTCCTGCGCCATGACCGGGTGCTCTGGGCGATGCTGGAAGGGCTCGGCGCCCACCTGACCGCCCTCACCGGGCCCTTCACACCGGAAGGCGGCGCCTACGGGGCCGGGCAGGTGATGGGCCACTCGCACGGCCACGATCACGATCACGATCATGATCACGGGCCGGCCGACGCGCACGACCATCCCCACGACCCCTCCCATGCAGGCTGAGGCGCTGCTCACCCTCTCCCGCTGGCTCTCCCCCGGCTATCCCACTGGCGGCTTCAACTTCTCCGCCGGGCTGGAGAGCGCTGTGGCCGCCGGGCTGGACAAAGCGGGGCTGGAGGCGTGGCTCTCCGGCCTCCTCTGCCATGGCGCGCCCCGCACCGACGCCCTCTTCCTCCACCTCGCCCACGCCGCCCCGCCCGAGGCGCTGCCCTCGCTGGCCGAGCGGGCCGCGGCCATGGCGCTTGGCGCCGAGCGGCTGGCGGAGACGCTCCAGCAGGGCGCCGCCTTCGCCGCCACCACCCGTGCCTCCGCCGGGCTGGACCTGCCCGACATGCCCTATCCGCTCGCCGTCGGCCGCGCCGCCCGGCTCGCCGGCCTGCCGGCGGTGCCCGCCTGCGCACTGTTCCTGCAGGCGCAGATGTCGAACATGGTGCAGGCGGCGCTGCGCCTGATGCCGCTCGGCCAGACGGCCGGCGCCGGCATCATGGAGCGCCTCGCCCCCCTCTGCGCCCGGCTGGCGGAGGAGACGGCGGGGCAGGGGCTCGCCGATCTCGGCACCGCCGCCTTCGCCGCCGACGTCGCCAGCCTCCGCCACGAGGTGCTGGCACCCCGGATGTTCAGATCGTGACAGCCGGACGGAAGCGCCGGGCCCCCCGGATATCGCGCCCCGCCCGTCCCGCCGCCAGACGCAGGAGAGACTGATGCCTTCCCCCAATGGCCCCCTCAAGCTCGGCATCGGCGGCCCCGTCGGCGCCGGCAAGACGACCCTCACCGCCGCGCTCGCCAAGGCCCTGAAGGAGCGCTTCGACCTCGCCGTCATCACCAATGACATCTACACGCGCGAGGATGCCGAGGCGCTGATGCGCCAGCAGATCCTGCCCGCCGAGCGGGTCGTGGGGGTGGAGACGGGGGGCTGCCCGCATACGGCGATCCGCGAGGATGCCTCGATCAATCTCGCCGCCATCGCCGAGCTCAGGGGCAAGTTCCCGGCGCTGGACCTCGTGATCATCGAATCCGGCGGCGACAACCTCTCCGCCACCTTCTCGCCCGAGCTGGCGGACCTGACGATCTACGTGATTGACACCGCCGCCGGCGAGGACATCCCCCGCAAGGGCGGCCCGGCGCTGACCCGCTCCGACATCCTCGTCGTCAACAAGACGGACCTCGCCCCCCATGTCGGCGTTTCGCTGGAGCGGATGCGCGCGGACACGGAGGCGATGCGCGGCGGCCGCCCCTATGTCTTCGCCGCCCTGAGACAGGGCGACGGCGTGGCGGAGGTGGTGCGGCTGGTCGAGGATCTCGGCGGCCTCTGACCAGCGCCCGGCCCGCCTCTCCCCGCAGGCAAAAGAGGGACCCCGGTCACAGCGGCGCGCGCCGCTCCGGGATCCCTCTTTCATCTGGCCAAAAATACCGCGGGGGTGTGGGGGCAGAGCCCCCACGCAGGGCCGGCCGAGGCGATCACGCCTCCTCCAGCATCCCCTTGTCGCGGGCCAGTTCCTGCATCCGGTTCTGCAGCTTCTCGAATGCCCGCACCTCGATCTGACGGATGCGCTCACGGCTGACGCCGTAGCGGCCGGAGAGGTCCTCGAGCGTCACCTGCTCGTCGGAGAGGCGGCGCTGCATGAGGATGTCGCGCTCGCGCTCGTTGAGCACGTCCATCGCCTGGCCCAGCATCTCCCGCCGCGCCTGAAGCTCGTTGCGCTCGGCGTAATCCTCGGCCTGGTCGGCGTCCTCGTCCTCCAGCCAGTCCTGCCATTGCGTGGCGCTGTCGCCCTCAGTGCCGACCATGGCGTTGAGGGAGGCGTCGCTGCCTGACATGCGCCGGTTCATGGAGACGACCTCCTGCTCCGTCACGCCGAGATCGTGGGCGATCTGGGAGACGTTCTCGGGCCGCAAATCGCCTTCCTCCAGCGCGCCGATGCGGGCTTTCGCCTTGCGCAGGTTGAAGAACAGCTTCTTCTGGCCGGAGGTGGTGCCGAGTTTCACGAGGCTCCACGACCGCAGGATGTATTCCTGGATCGAGGCGCGAATCCACCACATCGCGTAGGTGGCGAGGCGGAAGCCCTTCTCGGGGTCGAATCGCTTCACCGCCTGCATGAGGCCGACGTTGGCTTCGGAGATGACCTCGGCCTGCGGCAGGCCATAGCCGCGATAGCCCATGGCGATCTTGGCGGCGAGGCGCAGGTGGGAGGTGACCATCCTGTGCGCGGCCTGGGTGTCTTCATGATCCACCCAGCGCTTGGCCAGCATGTACTCTTCCTCCGGTTCCAGAAGCGGGAACTTCCGGATCTCCTGAAGGTAGCGGTTCAGCCCCTGTTCGGGCGACGGGGCCGGGAGGTTGGCGTAGGTGCTCACGTGACGACGTCCCTGATGTTTATCGTATTAACATTCGATCTGGGGGCGGAAGCCAGCCGTTCAAGGTCTGGATGCGCCCGAAATGTGAAGAATTCCTTGCCGGGCCGACATGGCCCGGCGGTGGTCATGCTCTGTCTCATGTCTTCGCCTCCTGCGGCGGGGCGGAGGGGTGATCTGCCAGCAACCGGGCCTTGAACGCGCGGCACCCTTCGGCTCCGCCGCTCTCCAGCTGCAGCACCTTGTCGCACTGCGCCGGATCGGCGCCGCGGTGGCGGGCGCCCCAGGCGCCGATGGCGGCGATGACGGGAACAAGGTCCGCCCCCGCCTCTGTCAGGCGGAAGTAGCCCTTCTGGCGGTGGGTCGCGCAGCATTCACGGCGCAGGATGCCCGCCGTCGTCAGCCTTTGCAGGCGTTCGGCGAGGACGGAGGGGGAGATGCCCTCCTCCGACCCTTCGAGCAGCGCGCGGAAGTGCTGGCGCCCGCCGAACATGATGTCCCGCAGGACGAGCAGCGTCCAACGATCGCCGATCACCTCGACGGCGAGGTTGATGGGGCAGTCGGATCGATGCGTCACGGGCATGGGGCAGCACTCACTTTCTGTCTCTCGAGACCGATATGGGATGCCTACCGGTTATCTTTCAAGACCGGTATGAGAAAAATATCGGTTAACGGAGCGGGCGGAGGTTCGGGGCTCGGATGGGCCCCAGGGACCAGTGTGCCAGAGCGGTGCGGATTTGGCGGTCACCGCCCGTGCACGGAGTGTGCACCGGACGTGCACCGCCGGAGAGAGGGGCCGGAGGGGCCTCCGATCCGTTGCGGAGCCGGCGGCGCCGTTCTACGCCGGAGCAACGGGAGAGGGAGAGGCGGCGTGAGGGACGGGAGCACAGGGGACCTAGCGGAGTTAGGGGGATGGGCGGACATCGCCGCTGTTTCCCCCCGCGCGGAATCAAGCCGCAGGCGCCGCGCGAGCGCCGGCCCGTCCCGGCGGGCTGGCGCTCTGGCTGGGCTGGGTGCCTCGATCGGAGCGAGGAGGGGCTTGGCGGGGATAAAGTGCATAGGAGGCGAGGTCGGAGCGCTAGCCCACGGGCCGGCGTGTGAGGGTGGTGCATTTGGCGGGCCGGGTGTGGCGGGCGTCGCGCTCCATCTGCGGGCGGGGGGCAGTGGGTTGGAAGCCCGCCCTACGATTGGGCGGTTCGTAGGGTGGGTTTGTAACCCACCTTGCCCCGGGGGCCTTGAGGGAGACCTCTCCGCTCTTTCCCCACGCGCGGAATCAAGCCGCAGGCGCCGCGCGAGCGCCGGCCCGTCCCGGCGGGCTGGCGCTGTGGCTGGGCTGGGTGCTTCGCTTTGGCCGGGGAGGAGTTTGGCGGGCATAAAGCGCACCGGAGGCGCCGTTGGAGCGCCACCCCACGGGCCGGCGTGTGACGGTGGTGCTTGTGGCGGGCCGGGTGTGGCGGGCGCCGCGCCCTACCGGCGAGCGGGTGCGGTGGGTTGGAAACCCACCCTACGGGATGAGCGAGGCGGGGCGGGGCGCTCTATGTGCCATAGACGGAGGGCGCCCGGGCTTCGCCGAACCACAGACCCGGCCATCAAAGGAGCAGCGACATGAGTGACGATATCGCCGAGGCGTTCGGCCATCCCGAGGGGCGCACGCGGGCGCTGGAGGGGTTAGCGGACCGGATCTCTGTCCGCGATTACCGGCTGGAGGCGGAGATCGGCGCCTTCCAGGCGGAGCGGGGGCTGCGGCAGGGGCTGCAGTTCGACGCGGTCGTCGAGGTGGCGGCGCAGGCGGCGGGGGACGATGTCGACGCCATCCTCTCCTACGACAGGATCACCGAGGCCATCGGGGCGGAGCTCTCCGCCGCGCGCCACGACCTGCTGGAGAGCCTCGCCGAGGCCATCGCCGCGCGCATCCTCGCCGAGCCGCTGGCGGCGCGGGTGATCCTGCGGATCCAGAAGCTCGACCGCGGGCCCTACGCGCTCGGCGTCGAGATCGTGCGCGAGAAAGGCGAGGCGGCGGGCGAGGCGGAGATCCCCGCCCATCGAGTCGTGCTGCTGCCGGGGCCGCTCGCGCGGGCGCCGGGGCTGGGCGAGGTGCTGGCGGGGCTGACGGACCTGCCGCTGATCCTCGTCGTCGGGCCGGCGGACCTGCCGCTGCCGGCGGCGGAGGAGGCGGAGGCGGCGCGGCGGATCGGGCTTCTGGCGATGGAGCAGGCGGCCTGGGCGCTGCACGGGAGGCTGCCGGAGCTGGTGCCCGTCTCCAGCCGGACGGAGCTCGACTGGGGCCTGCGCAACGGGCAGACGGGGATCTGGCTCCCCTCCCGGCTGGTGCTGAACAGCCCCTCGGCGCCGGAGGAGATCGACGCCGCGACGCTGGCCGCGTGGCTGGCCGATCACATGGGCGCGGCGGAGCTCGTCAGCCTCGGCGCGCCGGTGCCGGTGACGCTGGTGCCGGCGCGCGAGGTGCCGCTGTGAGGCGCGCGCCGCTGCCGCGCACCGGGCGGGCTCCGGAGGGGGCGCTGCCGCTCGCCGGGCTGGATGGCCTGTGGTTCGACGAGGTGCAGGAGTGGGACGGCGCTCGGCGTCCTGCCACGGAGCTGGGCCCCGAGGAGCGGGCGCGGCTGACCGGCCTGCGGGCAGATGTCTGCGGGCTGAGCCTCGACCGGCCGCGGCTGATGGGCATCCTCAACGTCACGCCCGACAGCTTCTCCGACGGCGGGCGGCACGCGACGCTGGAGACGGCGCTGGCGCGGGCGCGGGAGATGGCGGGCGAGGTGGATATCCTCGACATCGGCGGAGAGAGCACGCGGCCGGGGGCCGAGGAGGTCTCCCGCGCCGAGGAGATCGCGCGCACCGCGCCGGTGATCCGCGCCATCCGCGAGGCGGGGATCGCCACGCCCATCTCCATCGACACCCGCAAGGCCGAGGTGGCGGCGGCGGCGCTGGAGGCGGGGGCCGACATGGTCAACGATGTCTCCGCCTTCCGCTTCGATGCCGAGATGCCGGCGGTGGTGGCGGAGGCGGGCTGCCCCGTCTGCCTGATGCACTCCGTCGCCGACCCGGCGACCATGCAGGGGCAGGCGCAGTACGAGGACGTGGTGGCGGAGGTCTTCGACCACCTCGCCGAGCGGATCGCGCTGGCGGAGAGCCACGGCATCCCGCGCGGGCGGATCATTGCCGATCCCGGCATCGGCTTCGGTAAGACCCTGCAACATAACTTGAAGCTGCTCGCCCATCTGCCGTTATACCATGATCTCGGCACGGCCCTCCTCCTCGGGGCCTCGCGCAAGCGCTTCATCGGCACGATCGGCGAGGCGCCGGAGGCGGAGGACAGGCTGGGCGGCTCGCTCGCCGTCGCCCTGGCAGGGGCGCGGGCGGGGGTGCAGATCATCCGGGTCCACGACACCCGGCAAACACAACAGGGGCTGCGGCTACAGACGGCCCTGATAGAGGCAGAGACATGGTGAGGCAGCTTTTCGGAACCGACGGGGTACGCGGGACGGCCAACACGTGGCCGATGACCGCGGAGATGGCGCTGAAGATCGGCGCGGCGGCGGGGCGATACTTCCGCAACGATGGGTCGAACGGCCACAGGGTGGTGATCGGCAAGGACACGCGGCTCTCGGGCTACATGTTCGAGAACGCGCTGACGGCGGGGCTGACGTCAACGGGGATGAACGTCTTCCTCCTCGGGCCGGTGCCGACGCCGGCTGTCGGGATGCTGACGACCTCCATCCGCGCCGATGTGGGGATCATGATCTCCGCGTCGCACAACCCGCATCAGGACAACGGCATCAAGTTCTTCGGGCCCGACGGGTTCAAGCTGAACGACGCCGCCGAGGCGGAGATCGAGGCGCTGGTGGCGAGCGAGGTGGAGCCGGCGCAGGCGAACAACATCGGCCGCGCGAAGCGGATCGACGACGGCCGCTTCCGCTATGCCGAGCGGCTGAAGAGCACCTTCCCGCCGGGGCTGCGGCTGACGGGGCTGAAGGTGGTGATCGATTGCGCCAACGGCGCCGCCTACAAGGTGGCCCCCGAGGTGCTGTGGGAGCTGGGGGCGACCGTGATCGAGGTCGGCACCCGGCCCGACGGCTTCAACATCAACGACAGGGTGGGGAGCACCCACACGCGGACGGCGGCGGAGACGGTGGTGAGCCACGGCGCCGACATCGGCATCTGCCTCGATGGCGACGCCGACCGGGTGATCATCCTCGACGAGAACGGCGAGGAGGCGGATGGCGACCAGCTGATGGCGCTGATGGCGGCACGGCTGGCGGGGGCGGAGCGTCTGGCCGGCGGCACGCTGGTGGCGACGGTGATGTCGAACCTCGGGCTGGAGCACTTCCTCGCCGCGCGGGGGCTGAACCTGCACCGCACGCGCGTCGGCGACCGCTACGTGGTGGAGGCGATGCGGGCCGGGGGCTTCAACCTCGGCGGGGAGCAATCGGGCCACATCGTGATGACGGATTACGCCACCACCGGCGACGGCCTGCTGGCCGGGCTGCAGGTGCTGGCGGCGATGGTGGAGAGCGGCAAGCCGGCGAGCGAGCTCGTCCGCCAGTTCACCCGGGTGCCGCAGATGCTCAAGAACGTGCGCTACGGCGCCGGGGCCGCGCCGCTGGAGATGCCGCGCGTCTCCGCCGCCATCGCCGACGGCGAGGCGCGGCTGAACGGCTCGGGGCGGCTGGTGATCCGCAAATCGGGCACCGAGCCGCTGATCCGGGTGATGGCCGAGGCGGAGGACGAGGTGCTCCTCGCCGACGTGGTGGACGAGATCGTCGCCGCCGTGCAGGAGGCCGCCGCCGGCTGACGGCGGGGCCTTCGCTGGGGGGACATGGCTGGAAGGCTGCTCCTACAGGATAGGGTCAGCCTGCCACTCCTGCGTTGCCGGGAGTAGGACAGGTCTCGCCGGCCGCTCCTGTCCAAGCGGAACGGGAGGGCCGTACGCTCCTGTCCCGGAAGGGGAGAGGAGGGGGGCCCCTCTCCTGCGCGGAGACGGAGAGGCCAGCGTCATGCTCTGGGACAGACCGGGGCAGGGCAGGCCGGCCTCCTGTCTGGCACCGGCGGCGGAAGGGAGGGCCGTCCTGCTGCTCCTCTCATGACGGTGATGGGGAGGGCAGGGTCAGCCAGTCTCTCCTGCCCAGTCGGGGAGAGTGCGGGTCCAGCTTCCTGCTCCTGTGCAAGCGCAGCAGGTAGGACTATTCGCTCCTATCCGGGGCAGGGAGAAGAAAGTCCCCGTTCCTGCACTGACGGAGAGATTGCCGACCCCCACCAAGGGGCATTGAGGCCTAGCTTCTGCCCGGAGGGAGGAGGGAGGGCCGGCCGCTTCAGTCCCGGAGGGTATAGGGGGCCAGGTCCTTGCTCCTGCGCCGACGGACGGGCCCAGCCCCCAACTCAGGGAGCGCCCATCCCCACCCCCGGGTTTGACCCGGCCGCCGCGCTCGCCTATCCCCCGCGCCCAATGCTTGGACGGAGGGCGACATGAGCGAGCACCCCACTTATGGCCGGATCGAGGGGCGTCTGGTCCTGATCGGCTACGGCTCCATCGGGCGCGGCACGCTGCCGCTGATCGAGCGGCATCTCGAGTTCGACCGGGACAAGCTGATCGTCATCGAGCCCTCCGCCGAGGGGCAGGCGCTGCTCGCCCGCCGCGGCATCCCGCACATGGGCGTGGCGCTGACGCCGGACAATTACCGCGCCGTGCTGACCGACCTGCTGAGGGACGGCGGCTTCTGCGTGAACCTCTCCGTCGATACCTCCTCGCTCGACCTCATGAAGCTCTGCCGGGAGCTCGGCGCGCTCTACATCGACACCGTGGTCGAGCCCTGGGCGGGCTTCTACTTCGAAACGACCGACAATTCGGAGCGTACCAACTACGCGCTCCGCCAGAAGGTGCGCGACGAGAAGGCGGCGAACCCGGGCGGCACCACCGCCGTCTCCTGCTGCGGGGCCAACCCCGGCATGGTGAGCTGGTTCGTGAAGGAGGCGCTGCTGACGCTGGCGAAGGACACCGGCGCCGAAGCCACCCCGCCGGAGGACCGGGAAGGTTGGGCGGCGCTCATGCAGTCCCTCGGGGTCAAGGGCGTGCACATCGCCGAGCGGGACACGCAGGCGCGGGCGACGCCGCGGCCGCGGGGGACGTTCGTGAACACATGGTCCGTCGAGGGGTTCATCGCCGAAGGCTTCCAGCCGGCGGAGCTGGGCTGGGGGACGCACGAGACGTGGTTCCCCGAGAACGGGCACCGCTACGAGACGGGCTGCCAGTCCGCCATCTGGCTCAACCGCCCGGGCGCGATCACCCGGGTGCACACGTGGTGCCCGACGCCGGGGCCGCAGTTCGGCTATCTCGTGACGCATAACGAGGCCGTCTCCATCTCCGACTATTACACGGTGGGGGATCCGGGGGCGCCGGAGTTCCGCCCCACCTGCCATTACGCCTACCACCCCTGCGACGACGCGGTGCTGAGCCTGCACGAGATGTTCGGCTCTGGCGTCAACCAGACCATCCACGAGATCCTCGACGTCGACGAGATCGTGGAGGGGATCGACGAGCTGGGGGTGCTGCTCTTCGGGCACGAGAAGAACGCACTGTGGTTCGGCTCACGCCTCTCCAACGAGGAGACCAAGGGGCTGGCGCCGGATCAGAACGCGACGGGGCTGCAGGTGACGAGCGCCGTGCTGGCCGGCATGGTCTGGGCGCTGGAGAACCCGGAGGCGGGCATCGTGGAGACCGACGAGATGGACCACGCCCGCTGCCTCGAGGTGCAGCGCCCGTATCTCGGCCCGGTGGAGGCGCATTACACCGACTGGACGCCGATCCAGAACCGCTGGGAGCTGTTCCCCGAGGATATCGACGAGAGCGAGCCCTGGTCCTTCCGCAACGTGCTGGCGAGCTGAGGGCCGGCTGAGCGGGCGGGCGCCGGGGCTCCGGCGCCGCGCCCGGCCTTCGGCGGCCTAGCGCTTCGGGCGCGTCGGGCGCTGGTGTCCGCCCTCGCCGCGCTTGTCGGCCGGGCCCTTGCGGGGCTTGCCGCCCGCCGCGCCCTTCGGCGGGACGAAGCGCTTCGACGTGTCGGAGGCGGAGCTGCCCGAGGGGGCCGGGCCACGCCGCTTGCCCGGGGCGCCGCCCGCGGGCTTGCCCGACGGGCCGCCGGGCCTGGGGGCGCCGGGTTTGGAGCCGCCGGGCTTCGAGCCACCGGGTTTGGCGCCGCCGGGCTTGCCCGGTTTGCCGGGCGGGCCGCTGCGCTTCTCGAACTTGCCTTTGCCGGCGCCGGGGCCAGCATCCTTCGGCTTGCCGGGCTTGCCGGGCTTGCGCTCCGGCGCCGTGTCGCGGGGCTTGTAGGGGGCCTTCTTCGGCCGCTCGCCCGCCGGCTCATGGCGCTGGGCCGGGGCCGGCGCGGGGGCATCGGCTTTCGGCGCGGCGGGCGCGGGGCGCTCGGACGGCGGCGGAGCGCGGCGCTCCGGCGGGGGGCCGCGGCGCTCGGCCGGGGGCGGGCGACGCTCCGCGGAGGGGGAGGCGGGGCGCGAGTGGCTCGTGTCCGGGGCGGCGTCGAGGAGGCGGGCGGTGACGCCCTCCTCCAGCGTGCCGCCGGCGCCGAGCCTCGACAGGAAGCCGGGGGCGCTCGCCTCCGTCAGCTCCACGAAGGTCTCGGTCGCCTGCACGCGGATCGCGCCGATGGCATCCTTGTCCAGCCCGCCGGCACGGCAGAGGAGCGGCAGCAGCCAGCGCGGCTCGGCGCCCTCGTTGCGGCCGACCGACAGCGCCACCCAGGCGCTCGGTCCGAAGGGCGCCCGCTCGCGCGGGGCGGGGCGTGCATCGGGGGAGGCGAGCTCCTCCGGCGCGGAATGCTTGGTGCGGTAGAGGCGCAGATAGGCGGCGGCGATGGCCTCCGGCGAGCGCTCGGCGACGAGGCGCCGGGCGAAATCCGCCTCGTTCTCGGTGATCTCGGCGTCCCAGTCGGGATCGCCCAGCAGACGCTCCTCGTCGCGGCGCAGGATCTCGTCGGCGTCGGGGGCGGTCGTCCACTCGGCGGTGACGCGGGCGGTCTTCAGGAGGCGCTCGGCGCGCTTGACCACCTTCGGCGGCACCACCAGCGCGGACATGCCCTTGCGCCCGGCGCGGCCCGTGCGGCCCGAGCGGTGCAGCAGGCCCTCGGCGTTCGACGGCAGCTCGGCATGGATGACCAGCTCGAGGTTCGGCAGGTCGATCCCCCGCGCCGCGACATCGGTCGCCACGCAGACCCGTGCCCGGCCGTCGCGCATCGCCTGCAGCGCGTGGCTCCGCTCGGTCTGGCTGAGTTCACCGGAGAGGGAGACGACGGCGAAGCCGCGGTTGGCGAAGCGCGCCGTCAGGCGGCTGACGGTGGCGCGGGTGTTGGCGAAGACGATGGCGTTCTGCGCCTCGTGGTAGCGCAGGACGTTGATGATGGCGTTCTCGGCATCCTGCGCGGCGACGCGGAGGGCCTGGTAGGAGATGTCGGCGTGCTGGCTGCGATCGGAGAGCGTCGTCACGCGGACGGCGTCGCGCTGGTAATGCTGGGCGAGGGTGACGATCATCGGCGGCACGGTGGCCGAGAACATCAGCGTGCGCCGCTCGGGCGGCGCCTCGCCGAGCATGTATTCCAGATCCTCCCGGAAGCCGAGGTCGAGCATCTCGTCCGCCTCGTCGAGGACGATGGCGCGCAGGGACCCCATGTCGAGCGAGCCGCGCTGGATGTGGTCGCGCAGGCGCCCGGGCGTGCCGACGACGATATGCGCGCCCCGCTCCAGCGCCCGCCGCTCGTCGCGCATGTCCATCCCGCCGACACAGGAGGCCACCTGCGCGCCGGCCTTGGCATAGAGCCAGCCGAGCTCACGCGTGACCTGGAAGGCCAGCTCCCGCGTCGGTGCGACGACGAGCGCCAGCGGTGCGGAGGCGGGCCCGAAGGTCTCCGCGTCGCCGAGGAGCGTGCGGGCGATGGCGAGGCCGAAGCCGACGGTCTTGCCAGAGCCCGTCTGCGCCGAGACGAGGAGGTCGGCGCCGCCCAGATCCTCGGCGGTCACGGCCTCCTGCACGGGCGTCAGGGTGTGGTATCCGCGCT
Organism: Pseudoroseicyclus tamaricis; assembly: GCF_012070395.1. Lineage (GTDB taxonomy): Bacteria > Pseudomonadota > Alphaproteobacteria > Rhodobacterales > Rhodobacteraceae > Pseudoroseicyclus_A > Pseudoroseicyclus_A tamaricis. The sequence continues at coordinate 500,750 of NZ_JAAFYS010000001.1, forward strand.
CGGCGAGCGCATCGGAGAGGGTCTGGATCATCTGGAAAGCCGATCTGGATGCTGCGAACGACGCGGCGCGTCGCGGGCCGTCGAGAGAACGGCAGGGCGCGGCCGTCTATCGCGATACCGCGCCCGTGTATACCGGGAAATGGAGTCTGGGGAAATCGCCGGGCGGCGCTGTCTTTATCGCGCCTCGGGGGCGAGCCCGGCCATGAGGATGGTGAGGTGGTTCTCCAGCAGCGCCTCGATGCCGCCATTCTCCATCGGCAGCTTGAGGAAGCTGCCCATGGTGAAGTGCATCAGCAGCGGCCCGACGATGGAGTTGATCGTCAGCTGCGGGTCCACCTTCCGGATGTAGCCCTGCTCCATCCCGCGGCGGAGGAGCTCGCGCAGCGCCGGGATGGCGCGGGTGACGATCTGGTCATGGTAGATCTCGCTCACCTTCGGAGACATCGGCGCCTCGCGCATCAAAAGCAGGGGGACGCGGACGGAATCGTCTCCGTAGAGGTCCTCCACCATGACGCGAACGATCTCTTGCAGGGTGGGGCGGGGATCGCCCCTCGCCTCCGTCATGATGACGAGGATCCGGTCGATCACCGGCTCGATCCGGCGGCGCACGATGGCGAGGAGCAGCGCCTCTTTCGACGGGAAGTAGAGGTACACCGCCCCCTTGGAGATGCCCGCCCGCGCGGCGATGTCCGACACCCGGGTACCCTGGAACCCGTCTTCGAGGAAGAGGGTCAGGGCGGCGTCAAGAATCTCGTCCGGCCTGGCGTCGGGCCGCCGGTAAAACTTCCGGGCACTTGTCATTTCAGGCCGATCTCACTGCACACGGCAACACACGTCGGACCTGAATACTGGAGCCCCCGCGCCCGTGCAACGCGCAGTTCCGTCATCGCGCGGTGGCGTTCGGCGACGCTGCGTCGCAGGGGGTGCATGAGGCCCCCAAAACCCGCTGGACAGCCCCTCGCCACTCTTCTAAGAACCCACCCACCCGGAGCGGCCAGCCGCTCCACCCGGTGCCTGGGTAGCTCAGGGGTAGAGCAGTGGATTGAAAATCCTCGTGTCGGTGGTTCGATTCCGCCCCCGGGCACCACATAAGCTCCTAAAGAATATAGGAAACACTCTAGCAGCCGCCTATGACGGCTGTTGTCCCGGCGGTTGGGATAACACCGGGATATCATTCCTTCTCTGGCACAGGCGGATGACGGCAATGCTCGTGCTCGCAGGTCAGGGCGTGAAATCAATTCTGAGGTTGATCTATTCTCTTCATTCGACGAACGTCGAGGGTCGACCCAAGGTGTCACGGATGATGCGTTGAAGCACTTCAAGTCTGCATTTCCGAATTGTGAGCTCAGTAGAGAGGATATCTTCTACTATGTGTATGGGCTTCTTCACTCAAACGATTATCGAGAGAAGTATGCTGAAAGCCTCTACAAAAACCTCGCGCGTATTCCGGCCGTGAAGACCTACGCCGATTTCCGCGCCTTCTCCGACGCCGGACGGCGCCTCGGCGACCTGCATGTGAACTACGAAACGGTGGAGCCATACCCCGTCACCTACAAGCAGGGCACGCCCGCGCTGTGGAAGATCGACGACCCCAAGGCCTTCTACCGCGTGACCAAGATGAAGTTCGGCGGCAAGCGCGGCGACACCGACAAGACAACGGTGATCTACAACGCCAACATCACCGTGACCGATATCCCGCCGGAGGCCTACGACTACGTCGTCAACGGTAAGCCCGCGCTGGAATGGGTGATGGAGCGCCAGGTGGTCAAGACCGACAAGGCCAGCGGTATCGTCAATGACGCGAACGACTACGCCAACGAGACCATGGGCGACCCGGCCTACCCGCTGGACCTCTTCCGCCGCGTGACAACCGTGAGCCTCGAGACGATGAAGATCGTCAGCGCGCTGCCGGACCTCGAGCTAGGTGAGTGATGGCAGCGCATCAGGCGCTTTGAGCGGTGCAAAGACCCAACTCATTCCCATCGTTGCCGCAGCTATAGAACAAGCATCAAAGCTCTTCTGCGACAATGATGGACCCCAGATATGTCGAAGCCCTACTCAGAGTCTCGCCTGGCCAAATTCCTCACCATTCGCGTGCTGGAATTGCGCCCCAAGAAATCTCAGGCCGAGATCGCCCGTGACGCAGGATTCGTAAACGCCAATATGGTCACGATGATAAAGCAAGGCTCGGCCAAACTTGCCCTCGATCGCGTCCCGATGCTCGCCGCCGCGCTGGAGGTTGATCCGCGCTATCTCTTTCGTCTCGCTCTCGAGCAGGACGGCTTCGAAACCTAGACGAAGGCTATCGATGAGATCTTCAGTGCCATCGTTTCTCGCAACGAAGCGAATTGGATCGAGGAGATCCGTGATGCCAGCGGGCACACGGACCCGGCAATGACCACTCGGCACCGTTCGGCGCTGCGCGCAATCTTCGGGAAATAAGTCGATGAACGAAGATGATCGATGCACGAATTTTTTCCAATTTCGCCCTACCGACCTTACCTCGCCAACGCCCAATGAGCTGGCTTGGCTGAGCTTTCTGCGCGACTTGACATGTGGCGCCGACCCGCCGCCATCTTTGGCTACCATCCAGGCGCTTCGCCGATGCCTCGTCGAGCAGTCTGGGCACGCGCTTATCTCTTGAGGAATGGCGGTCGGCCGCCCATCCCGCTAGCGAAGTCCTAGGAAATTTGCCAATCGGCCATGGGGATGCGCTTTGTGCCCGGCACTGCCCCGCGAAAGATTCTGCCTCTACCAGGCTTCAAAAGATCTGCTCGGCATTCAGCCGCGTTCTGCTGCCACGATTCTCCCACATTCCGCGAGCCAGCTCGCGCATCCGGCCAGCCGAGCATTTCTTTGGAACCATAGGCCGTGACGGCCGCCAGACGGTCGGTGTGCAGCCCGACGCGTTCGCTCGAACCCTGCGGACTAAACGAATTTCCTAATTTGTTCCTCGGCAGCCCTCCGGTAGCGCGAAGGGAATCAGACCCGCCGCTCCATGAAGACCAGACCCGCCGCAAGCTCGGGCGGCATCTCGACATAGGGTCCGCGCCCGGTGAAGCCAGCGGCGTGGTAGAGTGCCCGAGCCTCGTGGTGCAGGGGGCCGGTGTCGAGCCGGATGGTGCCGGAGGTTAGTGCGCAGGTCCATACTGGTATGTCGCATCCACTGGCCACGAAGACGCAACAGCTGCTCCATCTTCTCCGGCGACCTAGTGGTCTGGCCCTCTGGGGGCGTCCTCAAGCTTGACCCGCGCCAGCTCGTCCGCAACCCGATCATGCTCACGACCGCGACCGTCGCGCCATTCTCCTCGTCCGCACCGCGCTCGGCGGCGAGTTCGTCTTCGATGTTCAGATCGTCTTCTGGCTCTGGCTCACGGTCGTCTTCGGCAATCTAGAGTGGCTCGCTGAAGGGCGAGGAAAGGCCCGGAAGGCCGCGCTCCGCTCGACTAATCGTTGTCGACAGCGAGTCTGGGGTTGCCGCGCTGAATGCGCTCGCGTGGAAAAATGTGGACGTAAAATAAAATATCCGCTTCTTTGAAGAGATTCTTCCAGTGCAAGCAGTATAAATCAAAATTGTCATGACAGATTTTTTCAGTATCCGCGATTCTAGTTCACCCAAACATCCAGGCGGCCTCCAGCTATTCGTCTCCAGCGTGCATCGGGTCAATTTTGCCTCGGCCCAGAACGATGTGTCCATCCTGAAGTCCGTGGTGCTCCGGAACGAAGGCGACGGGCCGGTGCATGATCTGCGGGTGCATCTAGCTTCGTCACCCGCGATCTTCCAGGAAAAGTCGTGGACGATAGATCGTATCGCTCCCGGTGCGGAGTGCCGACTCTCGGACCTGTCGACCCCGCTTGATCTTGCCCGCCTTTCTGGACTGGATGAAGCGGAAACCGGAGAACTGACGCTCGAAGTGGAGGTGGGCAGAGAGAGCCTCGTCACGCAACGCCACCGTATCGAACTGCTCGCAAGAGACGAATGGGGTGGCGTCGGTGACATGGCGCACCTGTTGGCGGCATTCGTCTCGCCGAACGATCCTGTGGTGGCACGTCTATTGAAGGAGGCATCGCGGCTGCTGGAGCGCTCGGGGGAGGATGGTTCTCTCGACGGGTATCAGTCGGGCAACCCAGGGCGCGTCTGGATGCTTGCCGGGGCCATCTGGTCGGCTGCAACCGCGATGGGGCTGGCGTATGCCGTTCCACCGGCCTCCTTCGAGCGTGAGGGACAAAAAATCCGGGGGCCGGAACGGATTGCGTCGGAGGGCCTTGCCACCTGCCTCGACACCGCGCTCCTTCTCGCCGCCGCCTTCGAGGCGGCGGGATTGAACCCTGCCGTGCTGTTTTCCGAGGGTCACGCCTGGGTGGGTGTCTGGCTTACGAAGCGCGACTTCGGTCATGTGACCGAGCCCGATCCGGTGACGCTGCGCAAGGCGATCCACGCCCGAGACTTCGTTGCCCTCGAGACAACGCTGCTGACGAAGCGTCCGGCCATCAGATTCGAACAAGCAGTAGACGAGGGTCGCCGCCGGCTGTCCGAGGAGCGTGAGGCCGAATTCGTCATGGCGGTGGATATCGCCCGTGCGCGTGCCGCCCGCATCCGGCCACTTGCGAGCCATAGAGAAGGTCAGACCGCCGAGGCTGCGCAGGAGACAGCAGTTGCGGCGGCGCTGCCCAAACCTCTCGACCTTGGCCTGTTGCCCGGGGAACTCGTCGAGGAGACGCCATCGACTCCGAAGGGGCGCATCGAGCGCTGGCAACGCAAGCTGCTCGACCTGACGCTCATGAACCGGCTGCTGAACTTCAAGGAAAGCAAGCAGACCATCCCCCTGTTCTGCCCGGACGTGCCGTCGCTCGAGGATGCGCTCGCCGACGGGCGCGCGTTCACGCTGCTCGCGTTGCGAGATGACGATCCCGTGGGAAGACGCAATTTCAGCCCCGAGGAACGGGCAAGGGTCGAGGAAGGCGTGGCGGCAGACGCCATCGCGCGTCGCCAGATCGCGGTGCCCCTGACGGGCAAGGAGATGAACGCACGACTGACGACGCTCTTCCGCAAGGCCAAGAGCGACATGGCGGAGGGCGGGACCAATACCCTCTTTCTTGCCGCCGGCTTCTTGCGCTGGAAGAAGTCGGAGGGCGATCAAAGGGTTTACCGCGCGCCGATCCTGCTGATCCCGGCACGTCTCGAGCGAAAGTCGGCACAGTCGGAATTCCGCATTCTTCATCACGAGGATGACGTCCGCATCAATTCTACATTGCTCGAGTTCCTGAAGCGCGACTTCGACCTGAAGGTGCCCGAGCTTGAGGGAGAGCTGCCGCGCGACGAAAGCGGCATCGACGTGCCGCTGATCCTCGAACAGATGCGGATGCGGGTCCGGGATGTAGCCGGGTTCGAGGTGGTGGAAGAGTTAGCACTCTCAACCTTCTCCTTCGCCAAATATCTGATGTGGAAGGATCTCGTCGATCGCACTGACGACCTGCGGCAGAATTCACTGGTCGCACATCTGGTCGACAACCCGGCCGAGCCCTTCCAGGGACACGAGGCACCGGAAATCCGGCCCGATGACCTCGACCGGCGAGTAACTCCGGCCGATCTTGTTACGCCGTTGCCGGCGGACAGCTCGCAACTCGCCGCTGTCGTATCAGCCTCCGAAGGGCGAGACTTCGTGCTGATCGGGCCGCCTGGCACAGGCAAGAGCCAGACGATCGCCAACATCGTCGCACAGTGCCTCGCAAGCGGTAAGACGGTTCTGTTCGTCGCCGAGAAGGCGGCAGCGCTCAACGTGGTCCATCGTCGTCTGTCCGCACAGGGTCTCGGTGACGCGGTGCTCGAGCTTCATTCCAACAAGACCGACCGCAAGTCGGTGCTTTCACAACTCGGACGCAGTTGGGATCGGGCAGCACGGAATACTGGCGCCGAATGGGTCCAGGTTACGGAGGACCTTCGCGTCGCACGGGACAGGCTGAACGCCTACGTCGAAGCACTGCATGCAGTTGGCACCCAGGGGTTCAGCGTCTTCGACGCCATCGCCCAATTGGCTGGGCGCACGTCTGCCTTCACTCTGTCCTTCGCTTCGAAAGACGCCCATGACGCCGAGGGCTATCGGCGCCTGATCGATCTTGCCGAGGCCGCCGGCCGCACCCACGCCGTTGCCGGAGAAGGGCCATCCCTCGACTTAGTGGACGCGGACGACTGGTCATTCGGATGGGAAGCGACATTCCTCAATGCCGCCGAGAAACTGGACGCCGCAGCGACAGACCTGCTCAAGGCGCTGTCCGAGGTGTCCCCTCTGCTCGGTCTCCCGTCCGATACCGACGGAACTGAAATTCGCCGCAAGCGCCTTTCGGCACTCTCGCCGCGGATTGCCGAGGATGCACGAGACCTCTCCAACGTTCCGGATCTCCCCGAGGCCCGGCTTGTGGCGGAGCGGACCCGTCTCGCAGAGGCCCTGAAGGAAGCGACGGAAGCACGTCGACGGCTCGCCGCCAGTTACGGTGCCGAGGCGGCAGACCGGGCGCCGCTGGAGTTGCTGGACGCCGACTGGCGTGCCGCGCATGCCAAGTTCTGGCCCTTTTCATCCTTGGCCAAGCGCCGGGTCCGCTCGGTCCTCCAGAGCTACGCAGAAGCTGGCGTGGCCGACCCTGGCAGCGATCTCCCGGCCCTTCAGCGGCTGCGGACCGCCAGAGAACAGATGGCCGCCTCACCCCTCACCGTGGTGCCAGAGGCCAAGGGCGAGACCGCAGACCTCGGCGCACTGGACCAACTCCTCTCCGAATCCGCCCGGTATCGCGAGTCGGTGCGCATGCTTGCATCCGAGGCAAGCGACGCCGCGCGTCTCGGTCAGTCCTCGGCTGCCCTCGCCAGCCTGCGCGCCGGACCGGAGCGGGACGCCGTCGCTCGCCTTGCGGCGGCCGAGTCGGCCATGGCGGAAGCGGTGCAAGCCTTTGCAACGGCCGGAGGACGTCTGCCGGGCGAGGCGTCGCTCAAGCAGATCCGGACCGGCCTCGCCAAGATCAGGGAAGAACGCGCCCGGCTGGCGGACTGGACGCGATGGAATGAAGCGAGGAGCGCGGCAGAGGCGGCTGGTCTTTCGCCATTGATCGAAGCCCTCGTTGAAGATCGGCTGACCGAGCCAGCGGCCGAGGCCTTCAAGACCGCCTATGCTGCGTGGTGGCTGCCGCTCGCCATGGACTCTTCCGAGGACTTGCGCCGCTTCGCACATTGGGAGCACGAGCATCAGATCCAGACCTTCCGCGCGCTCGACGACGCGGCCGCGCGGTTGGCACCGTCCGAGGTCCTGCGCCGGATCGCAAACGGTCTGCCCACAAGGGACGGGGTGCCGCGCAATTCCGAGTTGGGGACCTTGCGTCACCAGCTCGGGCTCCAGCGGCCCTCTATGCCGATCCGCAGCCTACTGTCGGAAATGCCCAACAGCTTCGCGAAGCTGGCGCCTTGCGTTCTGATGTCACCGCTCTCCGTTGCACAGTATCTCCCGGCCGGACAGCCGGCCTTCGACGTGGTCATCTTCGACGAGGCGTCGCAGATCACGACATGGGATGCGGTCGGGGCGATTGCGCGCGGTCGCCAGGCAATCGTCGTCGGCGACCCCAAGCAGATGCCACCCACCAACTTCTTCGGTCGCACCGACGCGGAGGAGGACCTACCCGAGGTCGAGCGCGACATGCCCTCGATCCTCGATGAGGTCTGTGCTGCGGGCATCCCTACGCGTCGGCTCGACTGGCACTACCGCAGCCGCGACGAGGCACTGATCGCGTTCTCCAACCACCTCTACTATGACGGCGGTCTCGTGACGTTCCCCGGCCCGACCACGGGATCGGACGCACTCGTGTTCCACAAGGTCGGCGGCCAGTTCGACCGTGGGAAGAGCCGCACGAACGAAGCAGAGGCGAAGGCCGTGACAGCGTGGGTGAGGGCACAACTGACCGAGTGGCTTGCGAAGCCCGAAGATGAACGGCCCACGCTCGGTGTCATCACCTTCAACCAGCCACAGCAGGAGCTCATCCAGGATCTTCTGGATGAAGCGCGTCGGCAGGACCCGCGGCTCGAGTGGTTCTTCGAGGAAGAGCGCGAAGAACCGCTGATCGTCAAGAACCTTGAAAACATCCAGGGCGACGAGCGCGACGTGATGCTATTTTCCGTTACCTACGGACGCGACGCCGCCGGCAAGTTGGCAATGGCCTTCGGTCCTCTGAATTCGGACGGAGGCGAGAAGCGCCTGAACGTGGCGGTGACCCGCGCGCGGGCCGAGATGCATGTCTTCGCGTCGCTGACGGCGCATGACATCGACCTTGGACGCACCCGTGCCCGAGGCGTCGCCGACTTCAAGGCGTTCCTCGACTACGCGGAGCGCGGCTCCATCGCTTTGCCTGCCCGCGAAAGCGGAAGTCTCGGACCGGCCGAGAGCCCATTCGAAGAGGCGGTCGCTGCCGCTCTGGCGGCCAAGGGATGGGACATTCGCACGCAGATCGGTGTCTCGGGATTCCGGATCGATCTGGCCGTGGTCAATCCGGACCACGCCGGGACCTACCTTGCCGGCGTCGAATGTGATGGCGCGACCTATCATTCATCGGCCACGGCTCGAGACCGCGACAAGATCCGGCAAGCCGTTCTCGAGGGCTTGGGATGGCAGATCTTGCGGGTGTGGTCGACCGACTGGTTCAAGAACCCGGCGGATGTCGTCGCGCGGCTCCACGCTGCCCTTGAGAAATCTTTGGAGGCGGATCGGGTCCGACGTGAGTCAGAGGACGCACAGCTCGAGGCGGAGAAAGAAACCGCCGATACAGCGCCTCTCGCGCTTCCCGCTCCATCAATCGACGGTGCGGTAACAGGTGCCCCTAGGACCTCAGCACATGACGACACTGTCGAACCGACGAGCCTGACACCCCAACTTGAGGCGCCAATAGAACGTCACGCCACCCTTTATGCCGAGGCGCCTTCCGCACGAAATGTGCCCGAGTCAGATGCGAGCAAACCGCAGCCCAATCCGGAGGCCTTCTACGAGGCGAGCTATCTGCCCGCGCTCGAACGGATCGTGGCCAGCACGATCGAGGCGGACGGTCCACTCCCCATGTCGCGTCTTGCCCGCAGCGTGGCACAGCTACACGGCTGGCAACGCACCGGGCATCGGATTGCCGCGCGGGTCGAGACAGCACTGGGAAGCGCGGAGCGGCATGAGGACCTCGGCTGCGTCTTCGTCTGGCCGCCAGGCTCCTACGCCACGCGAATTCCGCCTCGACCCTTGGGAGACCGCTCCATCCGTGATGTGCCCCCGGCTGAAATCGCGAGCACCATCGACCGACACGAGCGCGGTCTTGCCTCGGCCGAAGATCCGACGCTCGATTTGGCGAGACTGTTGGGTATCGAACGACTAAGCAAGGACGCGCGGGAGTATCTCACTGCCTGCATGGAGTGGTGCGCGCAACACAACGCATAGCGGGGCACTATCTTACGGGGGCCGACGCGTGTCACGCCGCAGTGACATTCCTGCCGGGCAATTCGATCACCCGCACACCGCTGATCCGCGCGCGCGCCATCTCCACCAGATGGGCGTGGTGGGTGAACAGGATGGCCTGTCCGCGGCTCCCAAGCTCTGCCGTTAGGTCAAGGGCCGCGGCGGCACGCTGATCATCGAAGCTCTCGAGGATGTCGTCCGTGACGAAGGGCAGGGGCCCCGCGTCGCGGACGAAGGCCGCGTGGCCCGCTACGCGCAGCGCGAGATAGAGTTGCGCCCGGGTCCCCGTCGACATGCAGTCGGCCGGCACCGAAAGTCCTTCGGAAATCCCGACAAGCCTTTCGTCCTGCCCCTGGACCCATGTATCGAGCCGTGACCAGACGCCGCCGGTCAGCCGGCGGAACGCGGCCTCGGTATCGGCCAGCATTGGGCCGCGGCGACTTTCACCGAGACGGCGCAAAGCGGTGCGCGCAGCTGCCGCGCCGATCGCGCGCACTATCGCCTCTCGCGCGCCGCCGGCCAGTTCTTCTAGGATCGCGGCCCTCTCCTGATCGGCTTCAGCCCCGCCGCCGGCCTTAAGGGCGGAGGCAAGCTCCTGCTGCGCGGCGCCGGCTTCGCGGTCCGCGGCAGCGCTGGCGTCTTCGGCGCGTGTCAGGTCGTCGGCAAGCCCGGCGCGCCGGGCCGGGTCGAGGTCGGCCTCCTCCTCGGCGAGCCGCATCGAGTCGAGATCCCGTCCGGCCTGGGATATCTCCGCTTCCGTGCGCTCCTGCTCCCTGCGCAGGCCATCACGCTCCTCGAATCGGGTGACGAGATGGTCGGGCGGCACGCCTTCGGGCACCTGTTGCCCCGCTAGCAATTCCGCGATGCGCTCGGCCGCCTGTTCCTGCGCCACGCGCGCCTCGCGGGCTGTGTCGGCAGCGTCGTCACGCCGCCTGGCGGCGGCGGCGATCTCCGCCGCTATGCGCTCGGCCTGGGTCCGGCGCTGGCGTGCCGCTCGCACCAGCGCCTCGGCGGTGGCGGCACGTCCGACCACCTCGCGAATGCGCGGCGCGACCGCCTCGAAGGTTTCCAGCGCCTGCTCCATGCGGGCGATCCGGTGATCCAGGTCGCGCAGCTGGTCCAGGGTCCTGGCAAGGTCAGCGGCCACCGGCAAGGCCTCGCGCAGGGCGGCCGGCGCCATCTGCCCTGCCCAGCTTTCCTCGGCCATGTCGGCCAGATCGGCCTTGCGCGCGGCGAGCCGCTCCTGGGCGCGCGTCACCTGCCGGACCAGTCCGGCCCTCTGTTCCTCCCGGGCCTGCCACCGCGCGAGGGCCGTCCCGGCCTCGCGCAACTCCGCCAGCCGCATCTTGGCGGCGACGCCGAGGGGCGTGTCGTCCCGGGACACGCCGCTCGTCTCGAGGGCCTCTCTCAGCCCGCGCTCAAGTGCAGCCAATCGATCCTCTGCGCGCTCTCGCGCTGTGGTGGCCGCCCGCTGCCGCGCCCCCGCCTCGAGCGCGAGCACCAGCGCTCGGCGGCGGGGCAGCAAGGAATCCGGTGGGGTGCCCGGGTTGAGCAGGAGACGCGGGGCGAGCACCGCCAGCCGGTCGCTTACGGCCCCGCATTCGGTCCGTGCGGTCGCGACAGAACGTTTGGCGGCTACCTCCCCGGCGCGGGCCGTCTCAAGCTCCTCGGACCTGCGCAGCAGCAACGCGCGCGCCTCGGCCCCCTCCGCGTGGGCTGCCGTGGCCTCGTCGTCAGCACGCATCGCGGCCTCGAAGCTCTCGGCCGTTTCCGCATCGAGGGCCGCGCGGTGGGTGGACCATGCCTGTTCCCGTGCGAGGCGGCGGCGCTGGACTTCCGCGATACCCATCGCCGCAGGGTTGGCTGCGGCGGCGGCGTAACGCGCTTCTGCCCCCTCGCGCGCGGCAATCGCATCGTCGCACTGTTCTTCTGCAACCGCCTGCGCATCGGCGGTCCGCGCCGCCGCCTGCACCATCGCCGAAACCTCCTCCTCGCTTGCAAGCCCCTCCGCCGACAGACGCGCCTCCCAGCCTATGGGAAGGCTCGCTGCCGCCAACCCGGTCGCCGCGACGGCCTCTGCCTCTGCCTCGTGCAGCGCGTCCAGATCCGGCGCCTCCGCCCTCATGCGCTCCCAAGCTTCGGCCAGCGCCGCCTCTCCTCGAGGGACAGCCGGTGCCTCACCTTGCCCCTCCTCGGCATCGGCCAGTGCTTCCCTCGCGCCGCGAAGATCGTTTTCGGCGTCCCTCACCTCCTGAAGCTGCGACGACAGAAGGTCGAGTGTTGCCGGCGCGAGGCGCATCTCCCGGGCCTCCGCTCCCTCGCCGCCAAGACGACTCGCCAGATCGTCAGCAGACGCCGCGAGCCGGTCGCGATCCGCGTGCCGCTTCTCCAGGTCCGCTTCGGCCCCCGCGACACGCAGCAGAAGCGGATGGTCGTCGAACCGCAGCCCGTCCAGATCGTCGAGCAAGGGGCCGAGATCGACCCCCTCCGGATCGGGCGTCAGTTCCTCGGACAGCAGCCTGGCCGCCTCGGCATAGTCCTCATTGGCGCGCCGCTCCCGCTCGGCGGCCTCGCGTGCTTCGGCGGCGATGCGCACCACCTCATGCGCGACTCCCTGCGCCAGGGCGGGACCCGTGGGATACCCCTCCAGAGCGTTTGCCAGTTCCGCCTGACGCGCACGCAGCTCCCGCCGCCGGGCCGCAGCATCGGCATAGGCGATCGCGCGGCGCGCCTCGGCCACGGCGTTGCGCGCCTCCTGCGCGGCCGCCTCGCGGGCCGTCGCGGTGGTGCGAAGCGCGTCGAAGCGTGTGGGCGAGAGCCGCCGCTCGCGCATTTCCGCCTCCAACTCTTTCAGCCGCCGCTTGGCGGCCGGCAGCACCTGCGCGCTGCCACCCTTCTTGTAGAAGCGCTCCACATCCTCCCTCACCTCGTCCAGCGCGCGCGAAAGGCCGGAAAGCCCGCTGGTGCCGGCATGGAGCAGACGGCCAAGATCTCCCTTCGCGGCGGCGATCTCCTCTCCGCCGGCGCGCAACACGGCATCGTCCAGCGAAAAACGAGTGCGGTAGGCATTCCGGTCGAGGCCGTGAAGCAGTGACGCAAGGCGGTGATCGGCCACCTCGCGTCCACTGCCATCCGTAAGGGAGCCGGTGTTGCGCGCCGTGCGTTGCAGCACGAGCGACCCCTCCGCCGTCTCTACCTCGGCCCCGACGAGCAGGTCCTTGCGCTCGAAGCGGAAAGCATATGGGTGGCCCTGCCTCTGAAGCCCATAGAGCAAATCTAGCCAAGCGGCGAATGCGGTGCTCTTGCCGGCCTCGTTTGGACCGAAGATGACCGTCACGTCCGGTCCTTCGCGCGCGCTCCCGAAGTCGAGAGAGGTCCCCTCGAAGCGGCCGTAGCGAGCGAGGTCGAGCCGGCGCAGCCTCACGGATTCTGCGCCTGAGAGAGCCGCGCCGCGACCGCCGCCAAGCCCTCCTCGATTAGTTCGTCTAGCTCACCGGCGTCCAGCACCTCGCGCAGCTCGGACGGCAGAACGTCCCGGAGATCCGCCAGTATTCGCTCCGCCTCATCCCGGAAGCCTGGGCTCTTCACCTCCTCGCGCATCGCCATCGCGAGGTCGCTAACGAGAGCGGCAGTTTCTGGCATATTTCCGGCGCGCACCAGCACGCGATCAAGATGCACTCCTTCAATGTCCTCGGCGAGCGCACCGAGGAAGCGTGCCGCTTCGCCGGACTGGGCAGAGAAAACCTGCGCACCGGGGCCCGACATCATGACCCGCAGCACCGTGGGGGCATCGCCTGAGCGGCCAGCGGCCAGTGCTTTGCGCACCCGATCCGTTCTGACATCCTGTGCCTCTTCCGCCGGCATGGGCAGCTCCATCTGGCGAAAGGCTACCAGACCGACGGGAAGGGCCTCTGCACGCGCCCCAAGTCCGTCGATATCCACGAGCGTGACCGAGCCCCCATTCGCTTCGCGAATGTGGCGACCCTGGGGAATTCCGCTCATGACCGCGAGCGCTCCATCGCTGCGCCACTCTTGCCGCTTGTGGATGTGGCCGAGCGCCCAGTAGTCGTAGCCGTGGCCCAACAGATCAGAAATCGAGCAAGGGGCGTAGGGATCGTGCCCGCTCGTCCCGTCCGGTGAGCAGTGCATCAGACCGACGTTGATCCGGCCAAGAACAGGCTGCGGGTATTGGGGCAGAAAGCTCTGCGTCTCGGGCTGACCGCCATGAGACAAGCCGTGAAAGCTCGCTTCACCGATATCCACGGTCGGGCGTTCGCGATCTAGAAGCAAGACGTTCTCTCCCAGCGGGCCGTAACGCGCATGATCAAGAAGTCCATCGTGGTTGCCGCGGATCATGATTGTTGGGATGCCCTCAGCGCCAAGCCGCGCCACCGCCATAGAAAGCACTGTTCGTGCGGTGACATCGGGCACTCCGGTGTCAAATATATCCCCCGCGAGAACTAGCGCATCGACCTGACGCTCGATGGCAAGATCAACGATTCTCCTTAGGACATCCCGCGAAGCCGTGCGCAGTCGCTCCCCGAGAGCGGGGTCCCGAAGAGCTACAGAGCGAAAAGGGGAATCGAGGTGAAGATCAGCAGCATGCAAAAGGCGCATACACTGGAGCATATCCATCCAGATGGAGACCACAACTCTTCGCTTTAGAATTGAGGGCATGCAATCTGAAGAATGGCGCGCCTGCGATACTGGCTCTGGCGACCTGCTCCCTCGAGAGCCATGCCGGTGTCCTGATCACGGCTTGGCGCGACGACTATAGCTACCATCGCCCCCATACGACCTCTACAGACTCACACCGTGGGAGCTTCACCAACGTTCAAAAGAGGAACGAAACCTAGAGATAGCCAACTTTTAAGCGGGGTCTAAGCCGTCCCGCCCGAGCTCGTCTGAGCTGTTGGAGAACAATGCGATTTTGTTGCTTGGGCACCGAAAGGGTGCTTACGTAGAAGCCCGGCCCGGTCGGCGTCTCGGAAGCCAGTCTCTTCCTCGGCTCGGCCTCCTGCCACGAGAGCCGCTGGCCGTGTGGCAGCGTTGAGCAATACCGCGAGCGTCGTCCATGCGCACTGGACGCACCCTTCGGCACGCAGCTACGCGATCGTGGTGCGCGACCAGCGTTTGCGGCACCAGAACCGCCGGCACGCCCTCGCGCCTCGAGGCACTTGTCACTGCGGACAAGGCCGAGGCGCAAGCGACCCGGAAGGGGGTGGTGCGCCACCCACACTACCAACTCCACAAGGGCGCTCCGGCACGAATTCTCGAAGGAGACCATTTTCGACCCTCCCAGCGACGCGCATTGAGCGACTCGGGGTTGGGCTGCATAGTGGGCTCAGCCCACAGCCGCCGGGACGCCATGCTCGACAATCCAGAACCACCTGTTTCCCGCGCCACGCTCGACGGGGCGCTCGATCTCTTCCGCGAGATCGTCGCGGTCAACGAGGCCGGCGGACGGCGTTTCGTCTCCTTCCGGCAGGGCGTGCTCCAGGGGGAGGAGGGCTACAAGAGTCGCGTCCACGCGATGGCGCGGCGGCGCATGGCGGCCGAAAACTGGGCGGCGGAAGATGTGGGCACCGGCAAGATCCTCGCGTCGATGGTGCAGGCCATCGCCGTGCCGGGCAACAACCTTCTCGCGATCGACGATCGGAACGGTCCCGATACGCGGACCCAGTTCCCGCTCGAAAAGGCGCTCGCGGACGGCCGGACGGGCGAGATGGAGCGCTTCTTCTTGGACCTCTATGCCCCGACCGATCCGCCTGACGACGAACGGCTCTTTTCCCGCGCCGTCGAGCACTTCGGCCGCGCATACCCCCTGATCGGGTATCTGTTCTTCCTCAGGGATATCGACCGGTTCACCCCGCTGCGTCCCAAGGGATTGCAGGCAGGACTGGCGGAGCTTGGTCTCGACTACAAGCTCGTGCAGAAATGCCAATGGGAAAACTACGGGGGGTTTCTCGAGATCGTTCATGGCCTGCGCCCAATGCTGGCCGAAGCACTGGACGACCCGGTGCTGCGCCTGATCGACGCTCATTCGTTTCTCTGGGTGCTCGGCAGCTGGAAGAGAACCCGCCAGGCAACTGGTGCATCGAGGCACGGAGCCGGTTCCACCTACGGCCCGGCCGAGATCGCCGCCTTCGAGATCGCGCGAAGCATTCTCGCCACAGTTTCCGTGGCAAACGGCCAGATCGTCGAGCGACGGGTGAAGCCCAAATCCACGTCGATGGATCGCGAGAATCTCATGAAACATGTTGCCGAGTTGATCCACGCCCAAAAAGGGCTCTGCAAGTTGACCGGACTGCCGCTCGATCTGCCGCCTGTCAGTGACCGCGACATGATGGCCTCTCCCGATCGGATCGACAGCGGCCTCGGATACGAGATCGGCAACATCCAGATCGTGTGCTGGTTCGCCAATCGCTGGAAGGGCGACGACAGCGACACGAACTTCCGCCGGCTCCTTTCTCGGCTCGGGATCGAGCCCCCGGCTTCGGACTGACGCATGGACCTCTCCGTCCGCCTGTCTGTCTTTCTGCCGGAAATCCCTGATAGGGGTTTCTCGGAGGCGGCAGGCCAGAGCCGCCGGGGGATCGCACACCTTTCTCCTTTTTTTGAGACGGTAGGTAAACATGGCCCCCTCCAAACCCGACATTCCGAAGAAACTGGCCGCCCGGGTCCGCGGCGCACAGGCGCGCGTGACGGATCTGCGCGACTCCCTCATCCACAATCACAAGCGACGCCTCCAGGCGCAGGCAGAGCTCGACGTCTTCCGTCGCCACCCGGAGGCCTATGCCGCGGATCGCTACGGCAACCACGGGGTCGACAGCTACCCCGTCCAAACCCGAACCCGCCGCCTCGCCGACGACGTAGCCTATCACTCGAGCCGCATCAGTTAAATCGAGCGGGACCTTCCGAACGCGGAAGCCGCACTCGTCGCCGTGGAAGCCGATGTCCTCGCTGAGGTGCTGTCCATGCGACCCTCGACGGGTCGCGTGCCATGGCCGAAGCCCCTCCCATCCTTCACCGGGCGCATCTCTCGCGGGCTCGAGGCGCAGCAGCGAGACATCGATGCCGAGCCTGCCCGAGTCTCGGCCTACCGCGCCCGCCTGAAAGCGGAATACGATTCCGAGATGGCCGAGCTCGACCGACAATCGCAGCGCGAGGATGAGGCTGAACAGCGCCGCTTTGCAAGTCTCTCCCCGGCCCAGCAGGAGGCCGAGCGCGCGGAAATCAGGACGTTTCTCAAGGTCCTCGAGGAGCGTGGTCTTAGCGTCGGCGATCTATTCAAGGGTTTGAGCGTCAGCGATACGTTCTACGAGGTCGACCGCGAAGCGCGCGCCAGGATCGCGCGGGGCGGCAGCGAAAGCTGAGTGTCCCTGGCGGCCCCGGCCGGAAGGGGACGCTGACATGAAGGCGATAAACAACGGTGACGGTCTCAGTCGGGCGCTTCGCTTTCCCCTCCCCGGGTGGGGCGGATCGCGTTTGGCCAGCTCGGCAGCGCGTGCTCGCGCAAGAGGAAAGTAGATCAGCAGACTGCGAATTCGTTCGCCCGAGAGTTTTTCAACTGAGACGACATTCAAGGCCTGAATGCAAATCACGGTGGCGGGCCCGGCGAGTTCATCAACGGAATGGGCGGGAAGCGGACCTTCGCTGCGGCTACGACTAAGGTTCTGGAGGGGCGGAAAGCGGCCATTCGCTGCTTCAGCGGGCGAGGTCATCCCAAGCGTGGAGCAGACCTTAGCGCTTTGGCAAACCAACAATTTGGTGCCCTGCATCGTGTACCAGGGGCTGGCGGATACGACCGTCGCCCCTGGCAACACCCATCAGATCACCGGCCCGCTGACGGGCAGAACCACCCGCACCACCGCCACTGGCGGGCGCTCAGCCCGGGTGACCGTGGGCACGAACACCGCGGGTCGCCCGGTGGAGGTGTGGGAGGTGGCCGGAGCAGGCCATGCCTGGGCCGAAGACTCGCAGACAGGCTCCTTCACCGATCCTACGGGCCCGGATGCCTCGGCAGAAATGGTCCGCTTCTTCGCAGCGCAGGGCTAATGCTCTTCAGCCCGGCCGATTTCGGTCGCCAACCTCCCGGGCAACGGGCCGGATCGGAAGACATATCCCCTCTCGTTTCAGCGACTTGCCGATCCAGCGCCGATTTATTCCACGGTCGGGAGTGCTTTCACCGTGACTAGACCTACATTGAGAGAGGAGCGGAGATAAATCCGTTCTCCTATCTCGCCGACGGAACAGAATCTTACGCCGGCGAACGACCGCCAGCTTGTCTAATTCGCCGGCGTGGTTTCCTAGCCATCCGTTCCCTGATGACGCTTCTGCGGCGTCACTTACCGGTTGCCTTTTGCGCACTCTGAACCGTGCGCTCTTCCCTGGCACCCCAGCCCGACAGGACATTTTCCCGATTGCGAGATCTTCAAGATCAGACCGCCCCACAGCCGACAGGACGAGATTGGGTCCGTGTGCTCTCGGCCTATCGTGAGCCCTCGCCGAGGCGCAGCGTGCTCGAGCTCGCGCTGACGGTCGTTCCCTTCGTCGCTCTGCTCGCCCTTTCCTGCTGGGCGCTCTCGATAAGCCATCTGCTTGCGGCAGGGATCGCTGCCGTCAACGGCGCCTTCCTCGTCCGCCTGTTTCTCATCCAGCACGATTGCAGCCATAATGCGCTCTTTCGCTCGCGGCCCGCGAACGAGTGGGTCGGGCGTATCCTCGGTGTCGTGACGCTGACGCCATTTGATGTCTGGCGGCGGTCGCATTCGCTGCACCACGCCTCCGTCGGCAATCTCGATGAGCGCGGCCTCGGCGACATTCCCACGCTGACCGTAGGCGAATATCGTCAACTCTCGCCGCTGCGAAGGGCGATCTATCGCCTCTATCGTCACCCGCTATTCCTGTTCGGCATCGTCCCCGCATTCGTCTTCGTGCTGCGCAACCGCGTGCCGGCCGGGCAGATGCGGGCGGGCCGGCGCTACTGGGTCAGCGCCATGCTGACGAACCTCGCCATAGCCGTGATACTTGGCATCGGGATATGGCTCGGTGGGCCTGCGGCGCTTTATGCGATCGGCCCCACAATCCTCGTCGGCGCCACCATCGGCATGTGGCTCTTCTACGTTCAGCACCAGTTCGAGAAGACGGTCTGGGACCATGAGCCGAAGTGGGACCTGCATGATGCCGCCCTGCACGGCAGCTCACATCTTGTGCTGCCGGCTCCGCTGGCCTGGTTCACCGCCAACATCGGGGCGCATCACGTGCACCACCTGCACGCGCGCGTGCCGTTCTACCGGCTCGCCGAAGTTCTGCGCGACCATCCGGCGCTCGACATGGCCCAGCGGCTGACCCTCTGGCAGAGCTTCCGCTGCGCCCGCCTGCACCTATGGGATGAAGAGCGCCGGCAACTGATGACCTTCCGCCAAGCGCGCGCGGTGCCGCAGATGGCACCACCCCGCATGGCCGCCTGATTTCCCCTCCCTCAAAAAGGATCCCGACATGGGTTATTCGTCCCCGAAGAAACCCTTCAACCTCAAAGCTTTCCTTGAGGCTCCGACCAAGCCCGGCAGCTCCCGCGGCCCCCGCCGCTTCCGCTCGACGGCCTACGCGATCCGCAAGGCGAACAAGGAAGCGTCGCCTGACACGACGCAATCGAGCTGAGAGACAATGTCGGGCTGCCTTCGGGCGGCCCCGCATTCATTTTGCGGCGGACCGATCCGCGGCCGGGTGCAGGCTAGGCAAGCTGGGCATCATGAGACTATTATGCGGCATAGCACGAAACGGCAGCTTCGCCCCGCTCAGCTGTCATCTCAGCTGCGGAGATGCGGCGCGATATTCGACTGTCAGGTTCTTTTGTAGCCGCACCGCACCGATGAATCGGCCGCCGAACGGTAGCAATGGTCCGGCCGGGGGCCATCTTGGCTGACGGGTTCAAATGTCAGTTCTGAGCCGTCCTTGACTGCGGCGAGACGGCCGCACAGGGGTCAGGAATTGATATCTGCTGCACGGCGCCGGCGGCACGACGACCCGTCGGCTACTAGCACCACCGGCGCAACCAGTTCCGCTGCCGAGCGTTGCTTGAGCATGGAACTGAATTGCGAACGTCACGGTGCCGGATCACCCTTGCTCCTGGTTCATGGGCTGGGTGGAAGCGTCCGGTCGTGGGACAGCATCCTGCCGATGCTTGCTCGCGAGTGCGAGGTCGTGTTGGTCGATCTGCCTGGGCACGGGGGGTCTCCGGCGCTTCCGGGACGCCAGACGATCGCCGCCTATGCGGACGCGCTCGAGCACTTCATCGACCGGAACGGGCTCGCCGGCGTCGATACCGTTGGCAGTTCTGTCGGTGCGCGGCTGGTGCTGGAACTGGCACGGCGCGGCATCGGCGGCCACACGGTCGCTTTTGATCCGGGCGGCTTCTGGCGCGGCTGGGAGACGGCGTGGTTCCGCTCCACGCTTGCCGCCTCGGTTCGGCTGGTGCGCCTCCTGCGGCGGCGCATTCCGGCGCTCTCGCACAGCCGCGCCGCGCGGGCCGTTCTGCTCGCGCAACTGTCGGCGAGGCCCGGCGCCCTCGATCCCCTGCTGGTCCGGAACGAGCTGACGGCCATAGCCGAGACAGACGTGTTCGACGCGATGCTGCGCGAACTGGCGCGTGGTCCGTTGCAGGAGGGGACCGCCACACCTCCGGGCCGCGTGACGATTGGCTGGGGCCGTCAGGATCGTCTCCTGCTGCCACGTCAGGCGGAACGCGCGCAAGCGGCCTTCCCCACCGCGCGGTTGCACTGGTTCGAGCGGTGTGGCCACTTCCCGCAATGGGACCGCCCGAAGGAGGCCGCAGAGGTCATCTTGGAAACGATGGCGAGATGAGGCGCGGATGCCTGACGTGACCTACCACGCGCGATCCAGCTCCTCGAGAAACTGCATGATGAGACGGAGATAACTCGAGCGGATGCTTCCTTTGCCCGCTCCGCCGACCTTCACCTTCGAAAATGATGCGCGAGGGATGAATGGCCGATATCGTGAAGCTGCATCGCAGCGTTCGACCATCAAGCCAATGGCAGCTCTGGGCCGGGAGCAGACCTTAGCTGCGGTCGGCACAAGCGGTCAGGTGGGGCGTGTTACGTTCAAAAACTCTTGCTTGATCGAGGGGTGTCGTGCTGATTCAATTCTGCCAATGGGCGGGAGGATCGACGATGATGGGACCGAGGCAGGAGGCGCAACCGGCGCTGTTCTAGGAGTTCTCCCTAGAGCATCACGCCCCGCAGGATCACCTGCTGCAGTCCATTGATCACCGCGTCGACCTAAGCAGCAACGGCGCCTACCTCACGGATTTCTGCAGTCATATATTGCGGGGAGAGAAGTAACTGTGGCTAAGATTCTAGAGTGGTAATGGAAATGCAGCGCTATGATTGCTTTGCCTCACTTGTCGATGAAATCGAGGCGATAGAAGAATACGGAAAAACTGCTGTCAAGAACGAGGTCGATCCAAATATCAGGCTGACTCAGCTTACGAAGAAGATTGGGAAATTTATGAAAAGCGTAGGGGAAGATGACGCAGAACTATCGTTCTTGTTGAACCATGAGCGCGCAGACATTCGCCATTGGGCAGCAAACTTCCTCCCTCAGAAACATGAGCGCAAAAACGAGGCGTGGGGTATACTTGAGGAGCTAGCGGCTAAAGAACGCGGAAGAATTGGCCGGCGGTCGCATCTTTTGGTCACGAAGGTTCGGGAAAGCATGCGCAGGCAAGGCCTGACGGACTAGCCCAACCTTCGTGCGCTCATGGCGAGGTGAAACAAGTTGCCCTTTTCTTGTTGTGTCCATTCTACCAACAGCCGGAATCACCCTAGACTAGTGCGAGGCACGATTGCAGCAGCGGACAGGCCGATAAAACACCTTGTGTAGGCTGGGGTTTCGCCGCCTTAGTAGCCAAGCCGACCGATGCCGCGGAAGTGGGCGTCGACGATGGTCAGAAACCGGAGTTTCCTTTTGAGCGTGCGCTCAGGAAGTCTTTCGCGTTGAACCCGGTTTTCGTATTGAGGCTTGAGGGCATTGTGGTAAAGCGCGGGGCGAAGCTCAGGAAACGCGAAGACGAAAAGAGAGTTTGATTGTGCGCTGCGGTGGATCCCCTGGCGCAAGATGAAGCTTCAATTCCGGTGCTCCGCTTCCCAATTCATTGGCGCGAAGGGCAAGAAGCTCAGAGCCGGCGCTCCATGAAGACCAGCCCCGCTGCAAGCTCGGGCAACACCCAGATATAGGGCCCGCGTTCGGTGAAGTCGGCGGCGCAGTAGAGCGCCCGCGCTTCGTGGTGCAGCGGCCCGGTGTCGAGCCGGATGGTGTCGTAGCCATCCGCCTGCGCCAAGGCGGCGTCGCAAAGTGCCCGGCCGACGCCGCGGCCACGGGCGCCCTCCGCCGCGAGGCATTTTCGACGGCTCTTCCGGCTCTGCTGGACCGTGGCCGGAGTGAATGAGATGCGATGGAAATTGCGCAAAAGTATCGGAGCCTTGCGGCCCCAGTTTAAGTCGCTTGGTGCAATGCTGCGCTAGATCGTTCCCTCGATATCGGACAATGCATCGGCAAGAAGCTGCAGCGCGGCAGCTTGCGGGTCGCGGCGACCCTTCAGGTTCTCGGCCACCCGGAGGTATGTGCCCGCCGCGCCGCTAACATGCTCCCGGCGAAGTGGGTCCTTGTGTCCCAGGATGCGGTCAATCGTGGAGGCGGGCACCTCAAGCGCCAGCATCAGGGTTGCCGCTGTGCGACGAAGATCGTGTCGATGCCAGCCTGACGTGCTCGTCAGCTCGTGAAATGTCTTCTGGAAGCGGTTCCAGTTCCCGATCGGGTTGCCCTCTTGGTTGGGAAAGACGAGCGAGCGCGGCCCGCCCTCTGTGACTGACGGCAGCGTCTGCAAGAGGTCGGTTGCCGCCTGGGACAGGGGCAAGACTGAGATCGTGGCCCGCCTCTTGTCGACTTGATGTGAGGCTTCCGCCAGTGGCGGTTGTCGAAGTCGATGTCCTCCACCTTCAAGGTGGCGGCCTCGTCCAGTCGAGCCCCGGTGAGGAGCAGAAAGCGCAAGAGGATCGGGCGGTAATCATGGGCCGGCGGAACGCGGGAGCGCAGTTCTCCCGGTGCCGGATTGAAAATCCTCGTGTCGGTGGTTCGATTCCGCCCCCGGGCACCACAAAAAAATAAAAACAATATCCTACACTATGGCTCGACGCTTAGGCCGGCATGACATTGCTCGTGGGTATCATTGGGGTATCAGTTTCCTGTGCGGGACAAGGCGAGGATGTCTCAGGAATTTCTCCTGCAAACTTATGTGAGCCTCGCCTCAATCCGTGCTGGAATGCCGTTGAGCGCGAGAACGCGCGCAAAAGCACTTGCATACGCTTCTGCGCGTTCAACTGATTGCGAGGGCAGGAGGCACGGGATTTTCACCCCTCCTCGATATCCACGGTCACCCCTGCCGGTTCGCAACAGCCACCGCGGAAAACTGCGCCGACCATCTTCTATCAAGATGCTAGCCGACCCGCATTCTCCATCCTCGATTACACCAAAGTCCCTCAAGATCATCGGCGTTGGTAAGGTGGCGGCATGCGCAACCCGCGCACACTCATCGGCAAGTTCGAACAGCCGGGACCATTTCGCGTCGCTGTCAGCTTCTGGGAAGATCACAGGTGGTGTTTCGGGCGTGACTATGCCCGGCGAACTTCGGTCGGGCACCGCAGTAGATAGACTTGGAAGCTCGTCTGGCTTCAACATCCAGCCGGTGCGGACAACACCTTGTTTGCCCGTCCTGGAAGTCACGTTCACTAGGCTGTTAAAACGCGCCCCGTAACCGCCGTGCCATTCTTGGATTTCAAGGTCTCGTGGCTCAGATAACAAGAGCCCGTCGTAAAACTGAGCGGCGAGAAATCGCCGGTCTTCGGGCGCGAAACCAAGCTCGTCCACGAAAAATGTTGCGCGTGACCGACCCTTCTCGTGGTCGAAGTTGAACAGGAAGTCGGTGAATTTTCCTTCTAGCATGATGGCTTGCAGTACATCGTGACCGGGCTCGGCCGAGGAAAACCGAAACTCTCTTACGTCCTTGGTTGACCATGAAGATTGAGTCATTTTTTAAAAGACGCGACCTTCGACCGTCACATGCGTTTTACGCTCAAAGCGGTCCAACGAGAGGCGACCGCGCTGCGATAACCCGACTTCGGCCAACTTTAGTCGGTCCGGAACCTGCACGAAAGAATAGTCAACCCAGCTCAGTCCACCCGGCTTGAAGTCTGCTGCCCCCTCAAGTTCAAACTCTTCGAAGCCCTCGATTGAACGTTGTTGAATGACGGCGCCGTTTTCAATGTAGGCGAGGTGCATCAATCCATCGAAAAACGCGCGTCGCAAAAGCGGGTTTCCCAAGTCAATTTCGCACGATCCAACATACCCAGGTTGTTGCCCAAGCATTTCGTCGCATTTGAGGCGGACGCTATTCGAAACATGGGAAAGAGCGAGGCACTCCTCCTGCCGCAAGCGCAGTACATCGAGAATTTCTCGTGGGTTTGGGCCATGCCGCTGGTTTCCGAGCGCCTCCGACATGTCCCAAAGAAGCATTCGATAGAGCAACATGTCGTGAGAGATCGTGTGACTTGACCGCCTTTCGCTTGAGGAGACTTCAGTGACCTTCTGTGCGAACTCTGAAAGCAAAGGCAGGCCCCCACGCAGTTCAGTGGTTATTGTGCCATCTGGGTCGGCTCTTGATACTGCTGCGAGCAGTGCGGCTGTAAATGAACTTAGTGCTGGTTCCCTGACGCCCTGCGCATTCCCATTAAAGAAAAACAGGCACGGAAACTCGGACTGTCTCATCGTCGCGCACCTCTCAGGATTTGTCGTAGATCAAAAGAGCAACCTCTTGGCCACATTGTGATCCTCGCTGACATACCGCTCAAACCTAACTAGAGCTGGGAGAAACATTGAAAAACAACAGTCCACCCCATATGGTAGCGGTCTACCGAGTAGCATCGACAATTTGTGGTCAGGTGTCTTGGCAAAGAAGATACATGCGTCTGGGATAAAAGGTGAACAAGGGCTAGCGC
The DNA here is from genome assembly GCF_012070395.1 of Pseudoroseicyclus tamaricis. Classification (GTDB taxonomy): domain Bacteria; phylum Pseudomonadota; class Alphaproteobacteria; order Rhodobacterales; family Rhodobacteraceae; genus Pseudoroseicyclus_A; species Pseudoroseicyclus_A tamaricis. The sequence goes on from NZ_JAAFYS010000001.1 coordinate 525,294, forward strand.
ACATCCGCAAGGTTGTGGCTGCCATGGAGTACCTATTCTACGAAACTGGTGGCGTGGAAGCCGGTATCGACGGCACAATCGAAATCCGCGACCCGGAAACGGGCGAGGTGGCCAATCAGATCGTCCAGTTTCGGAGCAAGGCCACCGGCAACCGCCTGCCCGGTGAGTCCGAGCTGGGCTTCCACTGGCCCTGCGACGAACGCGACATCGAGTACTGGACGTTCGGCACCGCGCCGGTGGTGTTGATCGTGGTCGATCTGACCAAGGATCGCGCCTACTGGAAGGACGTGCGGACGTGGTTCGCCGTTCCGCAGAACCGCGCCAGCCGCAAGGTGCAGTTCGACAAGACCGCCGATCTGTTCACTGCCGACGCCGCGCGCGCAGTGCGCGAGGTGGCAGCGACCGCGCGCCCTGGCAGCTACTATTCCGCGCCGCGCCGGAGCGAAGAGTTGACGACCAATCTGCTGCGCGTGTCGGCTATGGCCACGACACTGTACTGGGCACTGACCGATGCGAAGAGCGTTGGCGAGTTCTGGCGCAGAGTGAAGGAACACGACCCTATCCGCCAAGGGAGGCGATCCTTCGCGGCGGGGCGGTACTCTCTTTCCGCAATCTGGACGCTCCGTCGTGGCGCGAGGTCTGTGATACCGGCGCGATGGAGGAGTTCGACGTCTCGGAGTGGTCGCTGTCGGACGACCCGTACAGAGAACGTGACTTCGTAGACCTGCTGAACCGCGCCATGAAGGAGATGGTGAGCCGCGACATGAGTTACGACCGCGATCACCACGCGATGTTTTTTCGCCCCAACCCCGGCAAACGGGATCGCAAGATTGGCTATTTTGCGGAAAAAAAGAAGAGCCCGGGCCGTTTTGTAGCGAAGCAGTACAAGGGATTCTGGCGACATTCGGCGTTCAAGTGGCAGTTCATCCGCATCGAGGACGACTGGTTTGTGCAGATCACGCCAACCTACCACTTCACCCGCGACGGTAGGGAGAAGGACGGTTTCGGTGGCGAGCACCTGTCGAAGATCAAGCGCATGGAGTGGGACCCGGATGTGCGCCGTCAATTCGTCATGTGGCGCGCCTACCTTTGCGCCGACGAGCAGGAAGATATGTTCCAGCAAGCATACCCGTATCTGACGTTCACGCCCGCCGACAAGTTGGCGGCGGACTTCGGTGTGCAAGACGATCTGTGGAAGCCGGTGCGCGCCACCCCGCCGGACACGGAGGGGCTGCTGCTGTGATGAAGCTGTCCCACCTGCCGGAAGCGGAGTTGGAGTTCGGGCAGGCCCACCGCCACATCGAAATTCGGTTCGGCCTGATGGACTACGGCCCGCTCGACGCGGGACAGACCGGCGCGCCGAACGCCGTGCGGGTGGGCCTGATAGGCGACACGGAAACGCTGGAAGGGACTCAGGGCTGGTTAGCCCGCTGCGCCGCTGGCATCGAGGGCAAGGCCGACACCCGCCTGACCAACCTTTATCCGCCGTTCCCCGGCTGCACGGCGGACGGTCCCTTCCGCGTGGCCTGTACCTGCGACGAGCAGGACACCCACACGATACCGGCGCGGGCGTTGCACAAGCTGAGGAATAGCAACCCGCTGAACCTCGCGGACCGCTACGGCGACCTGTTCATTGCAGAATTGCGGGCGTTGGCTGAGGGCAACACCCGGCCGGACGTGGTGCTGATTGGCTTGCCGCTGGACGTGATAGCCGCGATGAATGTGACCACCGACGACGACGAGGTGGTGGAGAGTGAGGCGGCACCTTCCGGTGTGGACTTCCGTGCGCGACTGAAAATTGCGGCGATGGATTTCGGCCTGCCAATTCAGATTTTCTGGCCCACGCTCTACGATCCGACGATCAAAATTCCTCGGATGACAAAAACTGACAGTTCCGAGAGGTGCAGAAGGACGCCACCCGCGCGTGGAATCTGTTCACGGCGCTTCACTACAAGGCGGGCGGCCTGCCTTGGCGGCTAGCGCGCGATTCCCGGAAGATGCGATCCTGCTTCGTGGGCATCAGCTTCCACGAGTCGCACAGCGGCGAGTATCTAGACACCAGCACCGCGCAGATGTTCGACGAGCGCGGCGAAGGTATGATCCTGCGCGGCGGGCGCGCGGCCAAGCTGTCGGACGACCGGCGGCCCTACATGACCGAGGCCCACGCGCACGACCTGCTGTCCCGGTCGATGCAGCGATACCACGACCGGCACGCGCAGTATCCGGCGCGGGTGGTACTGCACAAGACGTCGCCCTTCCAACGCGAAGAAATGGCGGGCTTCGACGCCGCAGTGGAGGAATGCCGGATCGATAATCTGGACTGCATGGCTGTGGCCCCCTGCGCCTTCCGCCTTTTCCGCGACGGGCAGTTCCCGCCCCTGCGCGGCACCCTGTTGCGCTTGGACCGCGACCGCGCAGTTATTTACAGCCGGGGCGGAGTGGACTTCTTCAAGACCTACACCGGCATGTACATTCCCAAGCCGCTGATGATCCGCTCGCAGGCCCCGTCGCAGCCGGTGACACATAATGCGGCAGAAATCTTGGCATTGAGCAAGATGAACTGGAATAACACTCAGTTTGACAATCGAGACCCAATTACCATCGCCGCGTCACGCAAGGTCGGAAAAATCCTCAAATATGTTTCTGAGTGTGACCGCGTCCAAACCCGATACAGCTATTTCATGTAGTAGATTGGTTTTAATGGCGCTTGCCCCTAATTGTTAGGCTCTCCCAAAAAAAGAGGCTGCGCAGTAGCGCCACCCATGTATCGTGTAGGGTGTTGGGGGCTCTACTTTGATTGCACCGATGGGGCACTCCGGGATTTTCGCGCCTCCTTTTCGGAAACTGAACCGTTCACCCATTGCCACGGAGCACGCGGCGTCCTCGCCTTAGCCAGTATGGCAGGACGGTACTAAATCGCCGCCAAGACATCCCGGAAACTGGCGAGACCGGCTTCAAGGTCCTCAATGATTTCCTCCGCAAGTTCTTCTGGCTCGGGCAAGTTATCCAAATCCGTCAAAGACCTGTCCTTGATCCAGAACACGTCCAGGCTCGCCTTGTCGCGCGCGAGAAGATCCTTGACCGAGAACCGACGCCAGCGTCCTTCGGGATTGCTGTCGGGGTGCCATGATTCCTGTCGGCTGTGGAGCGCGCCCGTTCTGTAAAGCTCGACGAACTCGCGCAGATGCTCGAAAGTCATCGGCTTTTTCTTCAATGTGTGATGAATGTTGGTGCGGTAGTCGTAGTACCAGACGTCTTTGGTATGGCCGGTCGGGTTACGGGCTGGGGAACACCCAGCATCGCCATGTTGGTGGACATCGTGCGGCGAAGGTCGTGGATGATCCACGGGTCCGTGCCTTCGGGCAGAGTCTTGTCGAGCCGGTCTTTCAGGCGACCAAACCCGGAGACGGGCGATTTGCCGGTTGTCGTGAACACGAAATCCGACCCGAGGAACCTCGGCCCCCTGCGCAGCACGTCCAGCATCGCGTCGGTGATCGGGACGGTGTGCTGCCTGCCGTTCTTGGCGCGCTGTGAAGGCAGCGTCCACAAGCGTTTTTCGAGGTCGAGTTCCGACCAACGCATTTCAGCGACTTCGGCGCGTCTCTGGTCGCTGAGGATCAACAGGTTCATGCAATCCCCGAAAGGATAGCCTTCGGCGTCACAGGCCGTCGACAGCGCGCCCAGCTCATCGTCGGCCAGCACGCGCTCGCGCGACCGTTCCTTGGACAGCGGTTTCATCCCGGCGACGGGGGAGGCGTCGATCATGCCGCGCTCGACGCACCAGCCCATCAGGTGCTTGAGGTGCGCCAGTGCACGGTTCGCGCTGACCGGCGCGGATTTGTGGATCACGTCGCAGGCTTTCACGACATCGGCGCGCTTGATCTCGTCGATACGTTTGCCGTGCAGGGTCGTGAACTTCGCCAGCAGGGCTTCCTTGCGCTTCCAGTCACGGTTGTGAACCTTGGCGTGTTTCTCGATGTAATCGGGGATCACGTCGCCCAGCGTCGGTTTCTTTTCGATTTCTTTGCCGGTACGATCCTCAAAGCAGCCCGTCTCGATTTCGTATAGGATCTTTTGCACCCTCTCCCGAGCATCAGCCAGCGAAACGACGCCGAACCGTCCGATGGTCAGGCGGCGCATTTCGCCGTTGATGCGCTTGTGCAGGCAAAACGTCTTGGTGCCGGAAGTGCTGATGCGCAGGACAAGACCCGGCATCAACTCGTCCCGAAAATCGAGGCGTTTAGACGGATCAGGCTTCTGCCCTTCGATGAACTTGCTGGAGAGTTTGCGTTTCATAAGCCCATGATAAGACGGGCGGACAAGCCACGTCAGGGGCAACTCTAGACGGCTCGCAGGGTTTTGGTTTGACTTGTGCCGGAACGAGAATCCAGAACACACTCTGTGCAAAGCTGCGCTAGAATGATAGTTTGGCGATGTGCATGGGAGGTGATTGGGCCTGTCCGAAGAGCAAACTAAGCGCTTTCAATGCCATCATCGATCTAGTTGGAGAACCTCTGTTGAACGAGAGGACTGTCACTTACTAGGCCGAGTATTGAAAAATCGCGGTAGACGCACCCTATTTCGGGCCATAAAAATCTACCAAGTCCAAAGCCTCATGGAGACCCCAAATGTCTTCGATCAAGAGACTAGAGAGTAAGCTTGTATTTAAAAATGACTTTGTTTTGGCCTACGACGACACGGTACAGTTTCCGAACGGTGAAAAAGGTTCATACTTTCATACAAAATGGACTGCTCCATATGGAGTGGCGATGATCCCTTATACGTCTGACAAGTGTGTGTTCATTAAATCTCGGAGATATCCCGGCACAGAGATACTCATTGAGTGCCCGAAAGGGTTTGGGGTCGAAGGCAGCACTCCCGAAGCCTGCGCACGCCGAGAACTCTTGGAGGAGACGGGATTGGAGCCATGCGTCCTAAATTACGAAGGAGTGGTAGGAGAGAACTTCCCAACGCATGTATTTTCTTGCAACGTCACGGAAACACCTTCGACCGCACCTGTGTCAGCACTAAACGAAGGGATAGAAGGTCTTGTATATGTTCCAATTTCCGAATTGGATCATAGCTTTATATTGCGGCACCGTATTTCATGCCCTGTAACCATACTGGCGATCCCACTACTTCGATCCGGGAAGAAAGACTTCTGATATCTTATGTTTGCCGGCGTTTTCTTCTAGCCGTTCAAGGTGCACAATTTTATCTTCGTAGGTCTCGCCAAGGCGCTCCAATGCGTCTTCTATTTCGTGAACGTCGCGCCGTCCCTTTGACCTTTCGTCCAGTCCATGCTTCTTCTTAATTCGGCCTAAAATTTGTTCTGCTGCAAATCCAACTAAAGGAATAGTGGTATTTAGAAACGCTCCCGCGGCCTGATTTATGGCTATGCTCACGGCTTCTCCTCCCAAACCACTTGCAGTGTCACCCTTGAACCAGCGGATCGTAGACTGTAGTGGATTGTCATCGAAGGCGAGGGTCGAAGAAGGATCTAGTCGTCTGACTATTTTTTCTTCAATGTCGGACCGTAGCTCTCTATATGCCAGCGAAATTTCCTTGGCCGCTTCGACCCTGTCGCTCTCATTGGATGAGAGATTGTTGAAGCGTTTGAATGCAAACCCGCTCCGAACTTGATTGATATCATCTGGCGTTAGCCGTAAGAGGCCTTCCACCAAAAACGATGTCTTTAATGGCCGGGATTTGATTGTTGTCGTTTCCGGTTTTGTCCAGTCTAGCTTGCATCCCCGCATGATATCAAATGCTTCTGCTAAGTCATCTGTGTACTGCGGCAGCAAGCGCTTAGCATTCGGTAGATTTGCGGCATACGGGCCGATATAGCAGCTTCTTAGGAAACTGAGTTGCTTGTCAGTAGGGGGCGCTCCTTCTGCTTTCAGTACCGCTAGTAACTTTTCTTGAATGAATGTAGTTCCTAGACTGTCGCCAGCGGGCTTTTCAGAGATTTCCTGTTCGATGAGACTTGATATACGTTCATATAGCACATCTCCCAGCCGGTCATGCGCTAGCGGTGAGGTTAGGTTGTCGCGAAGCAATTTTGAAAAGTTATCAGACACATCGCGATAGCTCCAGTTTTCGGTAGCTGCGTTCTCTTCAAGAAATCGCAATTCATGCTTGATAGAATAGAATTCCTTTGACGTTCTCATTTTCCCGTTTCGAACAAAGCTGTTCTGCAAAGCTTCCCAGTAAAAGGACGCATCTTTTGTGTCGCTCTCCCATTTAGGGTGCCAGTCCCATTTGTCGCGAACAAGTATAACAATTGACTTGTTTTCAATCATTTCTCGCACGGTGGAATTGTGGCGAATTATTTGGCGGAAGTTTCTGGTGCCGATAATTTGATTGTCTGAAACAAAGAAGCGGTTCGAAGTAAGGAGATTGTAAATCACGTGTGCCGTGAGAAGGCGCTCCATCGCTGGATCGTTGGAGTGTGCCGTGTCATCATGGAGAACAAGAGAGTAGGTGTCACGCATGAGATCGCCACCATATTTTTTGAAGGAAAGACAAGTTGAAGCTTACCGCTCACAATGTTGGAATCTAGTCCAAAGTGGTCGCCGCCATGTGTGAAGCCGCGAACGTGAGCCGCGTCAGGGACAACTCTAGACGACTTGTAGGGTTTTGGTCCGACTTGTGCCGGAACGAGATACCCGTGTGGTCTCCGGCGTCTGTGGGTATCAGTGGGGTAGCAGGAACGGTGAGCTTGAATGCTCCGGCGTGAGACAGGTCGAGACAATCTGCCAAAAGCAAAGGTTAAGGCTTTCAATCGGCTACGTTACGGGTTGAGCGATCCTGAGACGGTGGGGCGGATCACAAGGCTAATTGAAAATCCTCGTGTCGGTGGTTCGATTCCGCCCCCGGGCACCATTTAAACTCCTGATGACTGTGAGAAACCCACCTCCCAGCGGGCTGTGCCTGCGGTTGGGGATCATGCGCTATCGTTCGCACTCTTGCACGGCTGGATGATGGCGACGGTTGCGCTCGCAGCGTGCGAAGTGGACCGGCGGTCTCTCGCCCATGTCGAAGGCACGGATCGCTGCAGCCGGCCCCCCGCAGCCTCAGCCGTAAACGATCTCGACCATTGCCTGCCCGGTCAGGCGCGGCAGGATGAAGCGCACTCGCTTCCCCGACGCCTCGAAGGGCAGGGCCTCGCCGTCCGGAACAAGGCGCACCGCTGTCACCGGCCGGCGAACGGCGACGTCGACCGAGATGTCATGCAGGGTGGAGATGTCCTGGATCGGTTGCACCGGATTGCCGCGGAGGGTGCCGCGCAGCACGGGGTTGGCGTGCAGCAGGTGCAGCACCTCGCGGCCGTCCTGCTGGCGCAGCAGCGCCCGGCCGGCGCGGGGCAGGGACGTCTCGACCAGCGGTTGCTCTGCGAGGGCGCAGCGGATGAGGTTCTCGGCGATCTCCAGGAGAGCGACCTCGCCGGTGAGGTAGTAGCAGGAGAAGATCGGATGCGCGGCGTGGATCATGCCGCCCTTCTGCACCGCCGCCGCATAGCCCGAGGGCTCCGGCCGGTAGGGCGCGTGGACGTGGCCGGAGAAGGCGCCGGGGCGACGGTCGATGTAGGGGTCATGCACGGCGCCGAGGCTCTCGCCATCGGTGACGCGCAGCCGCTCGGAGGGCAGATAGGTGAAGATCGGCGCGTCGACGCCCTCCGCCGCGATTTCGGGCGCGGCAAAGAGGTAATCGCCACCGCGCATGGGGGAGGGACCCTCCCAGACGGCGCCGATGTCGAAGAGTGGGCCACCCGGGCCGAGCCCGCTGGCGCCTGTCAGGAGCAGGCGCCCGCCGCGGGCGAGGTGCTCCTCCAGCCGGGCCTGAAACGCCGGCGAGATCGCCACGGCGTCGGGGCAGATGACGAGGCTGTAGGGCGAGAGATCGCTCTCGCCATCGACCACGTCGAAGGTGAAGCCGCCCTCCAGCAGCACACGGACCGCGCCATCGTCGGCTTCGGCGTGGTGGGAGGGCTCGCCGGCAAGCCCGCCCGGGGCCATCGCCTCGGCGGAGACGAGGGCGATCTGCCGGGCGGCGGTGGACCCCTCCAGCCACGGCGCGGCGGCGACCATCGGCTGGTAGGCCGAGGCGATCAGCCGGATGGTCGCGGGCTCGACCGCGCCGGTCGGGTGCAGGTGGTCGCCGATGGAGCAGCCGGCGCCATGCGCCGCCATTGCCGCGCATTCGTAGCGGAGCGCCTCGGGGCGCTTGTAGCCGCCGAACTCGCCCCACGTGGTGGCGAACTTGCCGGTCATGCCGAGGAAGGGTACGCCCATGGCGTCGACATAGCGGGCCGAGGTGGGGAAATGGTCGTATCCCCAGCCGGCGGTCGGCAGGCTCTCGACCTCCAGATGCGTGTAGTGCCGGGCGTAGTGCGCGCGGTGACCTTTGCGGATGTGGCCGGAGTTGAAGAAGAGCGGGCAATCGGCGCGGTGGCCGCGCACCACCTCCGTCACCCGGTCGAAGAATTCCTGCGCCGCGATGTCGCCGAAGGTGGCGCGGTCCGCCTCGCTCCGCCAGTCGAGGCCGCGCGCCGCCATCCCCGCCTGTGCATGCGGCGAGATCGAGGGGCGCTGGAAGCAGATGTCAATGAAGATGCCGTCGCCGTCGGGATAGGTGGTCATGACCTCGTCCACCTGCGCGCAGAGGTAGTCGAGATAGGGAGAGGCGAAATCGAGGAAGGCCCAGCCGCCATAGGGCTCGTCGGAATAGAAGGCGAGCCGGCCATCGGGGAGGACGGCCTGCCAGTCGGGATGCGCGGCGGCGGCCTGCTCGTCCCACGCGGCGGAGAGGTAGATCGGGGTGCCGATGCCGCGCGCCTTCAACGCATCCATCTGCGCGCGCAGCAGATCGAAGGAGAGGTGCGGATGCATCCGCCCGACCTTGGTCGGATGATAGCTGAGCCCGTGATGGCACTTGGAGAAGAGCGTGACGCTGTCCACCCCGGCGCCGGCATAGGCCTCGGCGAAGGCTTCCGGCTCGAAGGCGGAGCCGATGCCCTCGATGAGCGGCGAGGTATGGAAATCGAGGTGAACCTGGCGTTGGCGCATGTCGGACGTCCGTCATCAAAACAGAACCGGCCGCCGCGCAGGGAGAAGACGCGGCGGCCGGCAAAGTTCGCCCCGAGCGCGTCGGGGCGATCTCGTAAGGAAGGCTCAGCCTTCCGGGCATTCCCAGTAGAAGCGGGAGAAGTCGAAATCCCAGCTCATCATCGGGATGTATTCGTAGCCCTTCAGGCAGGTGCTCAGCGCGTGGCGCTCCTCCTGGTAGAGGAAGTAGACATCGGCAGCGAGGTCGTAGAGCTCCTGCTGGATATCCTGGTAGATCGCGTTGCGGGCCGTCTCGTCCGTCTCGGCGCGCGCGGCGTCGATCATCGCGTCGATCTCTTCGTTCTCGAGCCATTCCATCGAGGACCATGTCCCGGCCGAGGCGGAATGGAACTGCACGTAGAAGACCGAATCCGGCGAGGGGTAGGACGGGCCGTTGAACACCTGCGTGGTGTTGGGCGTCGTCTCCGGGTCGCTGGCAAGCTCGGTGATCCGGTTCCACGGCTCGGGGCGGATGTCGAGCGTGATGCCGATGGCCTCGAGATTGGCCTGCATCAGAAGCGCGATATCCTCCTCGAAGGAGAGACCGGCCACATAGCTGTGGGTCAGCGTGATCTCCTGCCCGGCATAGGCCGATTGCGCCAGTTCCTCGGCGGCCAGTTCCAGATCGTAGACCGGGGCCGGGATGTCGGCGTTGAAGGCGCCTTCGAAGGCCGGCGACAGCGCCGTCGACATCTCGGCGCCGGGGAAGATCACCTCGCGGATCGTCTGGTAATCCGTGGCATATTGCAGGGCGCGGCGGACATGGATGTCATCCGTCGGGGCGAGCTGGGTGTTGATCTTCATGTAGAAGCCGGTGGCGGTGGGCGTCGAGACCACCTCGTAGCCGTCGAGCGCGCCGATGGCCTCGAAGGTCTCGTTGGCATGGGCGGAGGCGGAGAAGCCGAGCTCGCCCGACGTCGCCAGGGCCCGCACCGTCGCCTCGTCATTGGTGATGACGAAGCGCACTTCGTCGATCGGGTTTTCCGGCCAGCCGTCGTGGTAATCGGGATAGGCGCTGATCACCATCTCCGAGCCACGGTTCCAGCTCGACAGCGTGTAGGGCCCGGCGCCGAGGGAGGTCTCTCCCAGCAGATCCTCGGACCATTCGCCGTCACCCTGTTCCATCGCCGCATCGGAATTGACGACGAGGAAGAGCGGCGTCGCGGTGAGGAAGGGCGCGTAGACGCGGGTCAGTGACATCTCGACGGTCATGTCGTCCACCGCGGTGACGGAGTCGGCATCCACGAGGCCGCTGAAGAGGAAGGACGGACCCTCGTTCAGCGCCAGGAGGCGCTGGATGGACCAGACCACGTCCTTCGCCTCGACGGGGGAGCCGTCGCTGAAGGTCGCGCCGTCCTTGAGGTGGAAGGTGTAGGTGAGGTTGTCGTCGGAGACCTCCCAGCTTTCGGCGAGCTGGGGGATGATCGAGCCGTCGACATCGACGGTGGTGAGGCCGTCGTAGAGGTTCACCGCGGCCATGTACTCGGTGTAATCGTTGATCTTGGCCGGGTCGATCGTGCCGAAGACCTGCACCGCGTTCACAACGATGGAGGTCGGCGCGTCCTGAGCAGCCGCGGGCAGCGCGGCCGAGGCCAGAAGGGCCGTGAGCAGTCCTCTTTTCATATCCAGTCTTCCTCTCTTCCTATCGTGTTTGCTGAAAAAATCACCCGGCCGCGGCGGTGCCGCCGAGCGGAACGAAATCGTGGCCGTAGCCAAAGTAGCCGGGCCCGACGAGCGCCAGGCCCTCCGGCGTGCGCCATTGAGGATCGGCGGGCAGGCCGATCAGCTCGACGGCGAGACCGAAGCGCAGCTGCTCGGTGGTCACCGGCAGGCCGACATCCGCGTCGAGCGCGCAGATGAGATCCGGCGTGCTGGCGCGCACGGTGCCGGCATCGTCCGTCAGCACCAGCATCTCGTTCTGGAACTCAACGGCGAAGACCTGCCCGGCATCCTCGTCGGAGCCGCGGATCGTCGCCTTGCCGCGCGCGAAGCCGCCGACGGTGCGGCGCTCGATATCGACGATCCGGCCGCGGATGAGCCGCTGGCCGCCGCAGGCCTCGCAGAGGGCCGGGCCGGGATGGCGCATGGCGCGTCGCTCCGCCGCGATGATCTCGCCCACGCGCTTGATGAGGGAGATCGTGCCGCGCAGCATCGCGGTCTTCATCACGCGCCCGTCCATCGGGTAGGTGGCGATCAGCGCCGCGCCGCCCATGTCCACCGCCGCGGAGCGCGCGAGGCGCTCCGTCCAGTGGTTGTCGATGGTGCCGAAGACGGCGGTGTTGCCCTTGTCGTCGGCAAGGACGATCGGGCTGGCCTTCACCCCGTGCAGGGTGAAGCTGACCATCTGGAGTTCGGGGAAAGCCCGCCCCATGCCGTCGCCGTCGATCAGCGGCAGGCCCGTCGCCGCGGCCACGGCGAACGGGATGGTGGAATTCAACCCGCCCGCCTCGGCACAGATGAGCGCGCCGACCTTGCGGCCGAGCACGCTTTCGAGCCCGCGCAGGGCCTCCAGCGCCTCGCCGCCGGCGGGGAGCTTCTCGATCATCACGGTCGGCGCGCCCATCATCGCCACGGGCACGCAGAGCGTGTCGTCGTCGATCTCGTCGGCATCGACGACCTCGACATTGCCGTAGGTGGCGAGCGCCTCCTTGGCCATGACCTTCCCGATGTAGGGATCGCCCCCGCCCCCGGTGCCGAGGAAGGCGCCGCCGAGCGCGATGGCGTCCAGATCGTCGGGAGTCACGGTGAAGCTGCTCATGCCGCTTCCTCCTCTTCGGCAAGGGGTCGATAGGTGATCTCGGGGAAGCCGAAGGCCTTCGGGCCCACGACCTCTAGCGCCTGCGGCGACCGCAGCAGGGGGTGGCAGGGCAGGGCGACGATGGCGACACGCTGGCCGTAGCGCAGCATCTCGGTGGTGATGGCCTCGCCGGTGTCGACGTCGAGCACGAGGATCAGGTCGGGCACGCAGACCTCGACCTCGCCCTCGCGGCGGAAGACGAGGTTCTCGTTCTGGATGACGACGGAGCCCTGCACGCCGTGATCCTTGTCGATGCCCGAGAGCATGGCCTCGCCGACGACGAAGCCGCCCCGGAGGTGGCGCTTGAGATCGGTGATCTTGCCGGAGAACATCCGGCGGCCATTTTCCTTGCGGCAGATGGCGTCGATGGGGTCGTCATGGGCGCGCTGGGCGTCACGCACCGCCCGGCCGAGCGCGATGGCTTGCGTGTAGGTGCCGGGGATCGCCGTCCTGCGCACGAACTCCGCCCGCATGGGCGCCGAGGCGAGCACCGCCCCGCCGCCGAGCGCCACGACGCAGGCGCGTGCCATGCGCTCATGCGCCAGCTCCGTTTCCGCGTGGTGGAAGAGGATGACGTTGCCATGCGTGTCGGACATCGCCGAGGGCGTGGAGGTATGGCCGTAGATGGAGAAGGTGGTCATCTGCATCTCGGGGAAGGCGCGGCCCATGCCGTCGCCGTCGAGCACCGGCAGCTTGGCGAGGGCCGCGACGTTCAGGGGCTCCATGGCGTTTGAGCCGCCGATCTCCTCGCAGACGATGGCGTCGACCGTCATCTCCAGATGCGCCTCGAGCGCCCGCAGGCAGCGCAGGCCTTCCTGCCCCTCCTTGATGCGCTCGATCCCGACGACCGGCGCGCCGATGCCGCCGAGCGACAGGCAGAGGGCGTCCGGGTCGATCTTGTCGAGCGGCAGGATGGTCATCGCGTGGCCCTCCGCCATCAGCTGGCGGGCGCGGAGCTTGCCGATGTAGGGGTTGCCGCCACCGCCGGTGCCGAGGATGCCCGAGCCGATCTCCAGCGCCTCGAGATCGTCGAGCGTCAGGTGCCAGAGGTCGGCGGGATCGTAGGGAAGGCTCATTCCATCCCCCCCATCTCGCCCACCACCTTGACGTGGATGCGGGTGGCGTTGCCCGGCAGGTAGGCGAGCGGCACGTCCTCGCGCTCGATCACCTGGATGGTCTCGGCCAGCGCACCGGCGGCGATGGCAGCGGCGGTCGCCTCCTCCTCGGCCTCCTTCAGGCACTCCTCGCGGGTGACCTTCTCGAGCGTGTAGACCCGGTCGACCTCGCCGGAGATCTGCGCGATGGCGGCGCCGACGGCGTTGGCGACGGCGAAGTTCTCCGGGCGGATGACCTCCAGATCGCCGAGCGTCTCTGGCATCAGGATCGAGCCGCCGCCGACGGCGATGACCGGGATCGGCTCGGGCGAGACGCGGCTGCGCTCGACGGCGGCTTCCAGCATCTCGCCGATGCGGGCCATGGCGGCGTCGACCATGGCGGGATCGAGGCCGGAGACCTTGGCCTTGTCCCCCACGTCGGCCTTGCCGGCCGCCACGGCGACATCCGTCGCCGTCAGGGTGCTGCCGCCGAAGACGAGCGCCTCGGTCGAGATGCGGTAGCCGGTGGACTGGGGGCCGACCCTGGTGCCGCCATCGGCCTCCCTGACCAGCGATCCGCCGCCGAGGCCGATAGAGAAGACATCGGGCATGCGGAAGTTGGTGCGCACGCCGCCCACGTCGACAACCGTCGCCGCCTGGCGCGGGAAGCCGAGGTGCAGGGCGCCCACGTCGGTCGTGGTGCCGCCGATATCGACGACGATGGCCTCGGACTTGCCGGTCAGAAAGGCGGCGCCGCGCATCGAGTTCGTCGGGCCGGAGGCAAAGGTCAGGACGGGGAAGTTCTTCACCTTCTCTGCCGCCATCAGCGTGCCGTCGTTCTGCGTCAGGTAGAAGGGGCAGTGCAGGCCGCTCTCGGACAGGGCGCTCTCGAAGGCCGAGACCGTCTTGTTCGCCAGCGGAAGGAGCGCCGCGTTCATGATCGCCGCGCTTTCCCGCTCCAGCAGCCCGAGGCGGCCGATGTCAGTCGACAGCACGATCGGCAGGCCGGGGCAGTGCTGCTGGAGAATCTCGGCGGCCTTCTTCTCCATGTCCGCGTTGATCGGGCCGAAGACGCAGGTGATCGCCGCCGCCTTGAGATCGTTGGCGCGGATTTCGCCGGCGATCCGCTCCAGCTCCGCCTCGTCGAGGGGGGACAGGACGCGACCGTCGAACTCGTAGCCGCCGCGGATCATGTAGCCGTGGTCGCCGAGGACGAACTTGAGATCCTCGGGCCAGTCGACGGCGGGCGGCAGGCAGGCCGTGGCCGGCAGGCAGAGCCGGATGGCGGCGACGTTGGACAGCTGGCGCCGCTCGATCACCGCGTTGGTGAAATGGGTCGTGCCGATCATGACCTTGCTCACGGCGGAGCGGTCGATCCCGGCCTCTTCGAGCACGGCTTCCAGCGCGGCCTTCACCCCGGAGGTCACATCCTCGGTGGTGGCGGCCTTGACCCCGGCCAGCACCTTGCGGCCTTCCATCACGACGGCATCGGTATTGGTGCCGCCCACGTCAATTCCCAAACGATATGTGCTCATGCGTCCTCTTCGGCCAGGGTCGTCGTGGGGACGAGGAACGCGGCGCGCTCTTCCTCCGTCACGGTGGGTTTCAGCGCCTCTTCGGCCTCGGTCAGAACCGGGATCGCGGCGATCAGCGCTCGGGTATAGGCGTGGCTCGGCGCGGCGAAGACCTCTGCAGGCGTGCCCTGCTCGACGATCTCGCCCCGGAGCATGATGGCGATGCGGGAGCAGAAATTCCGCATCAGCGACAGGTCGTGGCTGATGATCACGTAAGTGAGGCCAAGCTCGGCGCGCAGGTGCAACAGCAGGTCGATGACGGTCTTCTGGACGCTCACGTCGAGCGCCGAGGTCGGCTCGTCTAGGATCAGCACCTTCGGCTCCGCCGCGAGGGCCCGGGCGATGGAGACGCGCTGCTTCTGCCCGCCCGACAATTCGTGGGGGTACTTGCCGAGGTAGCTCTCGGGCAGTTTCACCAGCGACATGAGCTCCGTCATCCGGGCGCTGGCGGCGGCCCTGTCCATGCCGATATGGCCAAGCGGCACAGCCAGCGTCTGTGCGACGGTGCGCTTGGGGTTCAGCGAAGTGCCGGGGTTCTGGTAGACGATCTGCGTCAGCCGCCGGCCGGGGCTGGAGGGCGCGCGCACCACCTCGCCCTCCGTCACGTCCAGCAGGCCCATCAGCATCCGCGCGACCGTGGTCTTGCCCGAACCGCTTTCGCCCGCGATGCCGAAGATCTCGCCCTCGGGCACGTCGAAGGTGACGCCGCTGACAGCGCGGTGGCCCTCGCCGCGCGCCCAGATCCCGCCGGAGCGGTAGACCTTGGAGACATCGCGCATGGCGAGCACCGGCGCGGCATCGCTGACCGGCTGGTTCTCCACCCTGTCGCCGTAGAGCGGCGGCACGGCGGCCATGAGCGCGCGGGTATAGGCATCGCGCGGCGCGCCGAAGACTTCGGCCAGCGGCCCCTGCTCGACGATCTCACCCTTGTTCATCACCAGAACCCGGTCGGCGGT
The DNA here is from genome assembly GCF_012070395.1 of Pseudoroseicyclus tamaricis. Taxonomy (GTDB): domain Bacteria; phylum Pseudomonadota; class Alphaproteobacteria; order Rhodobacterales; family Rhodobacteraceae; genus Pseudoroseicyclus_A; species Pseudoroseicyclus_A tamaricis. The sequence goes on from NZ_JAAFYS010000001.1 coordinate 540,822, forward strand.
CTGGCGCACGACACCGAGGTTGTGGGTGATCATGAGAAGGGACAGTCCTTCCTCGTCGACCAACCCGTTGATCAGCTTGAGGATCTCGGCCTGCGTCGTCACGTCGAGCGCCGTTCCCGGCTCGTCGGCGATGAGCAGGCGCGGCTTGTGCAAGAGCGCGAGGGCGATCAGCACCCGCTGGCGCATGCCGCCCGACAATTCATGCGGCCAGGCATCGAACACGCGATCGGCATCGGCGAGCTGCACGCGGCGCAACGTCTCGAAGATCCGCCGCTTGCGATCCTGCGCGCCGGAGGGCCTGCCGATCCGCCGGTCGGCGAAGCGCAGGATATCGTCGAGATGCTTGCCGATCCGGAACACCGGATTGAACGAGGACAGGGGGTCTTGCATGATGATCGACATGTCGGAGCCCTTGAGCCGCTCGCGCTCGGCCGGGGGCAGGGCCAGCAGGTCCAGCCCGTCGAAGGCGATGCGGCCGCCCTCGATCGTGGCATTCTCGGGCAGCGTGCCCATGATCGCCTTGGAGGTGACGGACTTGCCCGACCCGGTCTCGCCGATCAGCGAGACGCGCTCGCCCTTGGCGATGGAGAAGGACACCCCGTGCAGCACCTGCGCGGTCCGCCCGTAGCCGGTGAAGGAGATCGACAGGTCGCGCACATCGAGCAGGGCCATGGCTCAGGTCTCCACGTCGAACATGTCGCGCAGCCCGTCGCCCAGAAGGTTGAAGCCGAGCGTCGCGTAGAAGATGGCGAAGCCGGGGGCGAGCACCTCCCACCACATCTCGGGCACGAATTGCCGGCCATCGGCGACCATCGAGCCGAGATCGGGCGTGGGGGGCTTCACCCCGAAGCCGAGGAAGGACAGCGTCGCGCCGAAGAGGATGACGAAGGCCGCGTCCAGCGTCGTCTTCACCGAGATGACGGAGATGCAGTTGGGCAGGATTTCGCGCCAGAGGATGTGCAGGTGCGAGGCCCCGGCGAGGCGCGCGGCCTCGATGTAATCCTCCGACACGATCGAGCGGGTGACCCGGTAGATGAGCCGGGCATGCCATGTCCACCAGAGCAGGGTGATGGCGATCATGGCGTTGGTGAGGTTCGGCTCCAGCACGTTGCCGATGGCCAGCGCCATGACCAGCGGCGGCATGGCGAGCATCACGTTGGTGAAGCCGGCGATCAGCCGCTCCGTCCAGCCGCCGAAATAGCCGGCCGCCATGCCGAGCGCCGAGCCGACCGGGACAGAGATGCCGAGGACGCCGATCACGAGCAGGAGCGAGACGCGAAAGCCGAAGACCGTGCGCGAGAAGATGTCGCGGCCGGCCTTGTCGGTGCCCATCCAGTTGTCCGCCGAGGGCGGCATGTGCCGGTTGCGGAAGTCGACGACCGCCCCGACGTGATCGGGGTGGGTGGCGATGAGCGGCGCGAAGAGCGCAACGAGGATCACCGAGGCGACGATGAAGGCGCCGACCAGCGCCGCCGGGTTCCGCGAGAAGCGGAACCACGTCATGTAGCCGGCGCTCAGGGGAGGGGCGTCCGAGTCGAGCGGAAGACCGGTTTCGATATCCGCCTCGGCGGCGGTCTGGGGGAGGTTCTTTGCACTCATGCGGCGGCCCGGCGGCGTTGACGTGGATCTATGACGCTGAGCACGACGTCGATCACGAGGTTGGCGACGATGAAGAACAGCCCGGAGATGAGCACCACGGCCATCAGGGCGTTGAGGTCCTTCTGCAGGATCGCGGTCAGCCCGTAGCTGGCGAAGCCGCCCCATCCGAAGACCATTTCGACGACGAAGGCGTTGCCGATGAGCGAGGCGAATTCGAGCCCCATGATCGTCAGCGGCGCGACGGAGGAGAGCTTGAGCAGGTAGCGGAAGACGATCACCCGGTCGGGCACGCCGAAGCTGCGCAGGGTCAGCACGTGATCCTTGCGCTGGTTCTCGATCATCGCCGAGCGGGTGATGCGCGTCACCTGACCGATGCCCGACATGGCCAGCGCCAGCGCGGGGAAGGCGAGATGCTGCAGCGCATCGAGGAAGACATCCGCCCGGCCGTGGACGATGCTGTCGATCAGCAGAAGGCCGGTCGGCCCGTCGGGCGGCGAGAGCCGGTAATCGACGCGCCCGAGGATCGGCCAGTCGGGGAAGAAGTTCGCCGCCAGAAGCTGCAGCCCGATGGCGAAGAGGAACGACGGGATCGTCACGCCGATCAGAGAGAAGAGCCGGCCGCTGTTGTCGATCCACCGGTCGCGGTGGCGGGCGGTGAGAACGCCGAGCGGGATGGCGATGATGACCATCAGGAAGACCGTCACCAGCACCAGTTCCAGTGTCGCGGGCAGGAAATCGGCGATGTCGCTGAGGACGGGCCGGCCCGAGGTGATCGAGCGGCCGAGGTCGCCCTGCAGCGCGCGGCCCATGTAGGCGACGTATTGCGTGAGGATCGGCTCATCGAGCCCCATCTCGAGCCGGAGTTCCGCGACCTGCTCCTGCGTGGCGGAGGGGCCGAGGGCCATGCGCGCCGGGTCTCCCGGCACCACGCGGGCGAGGAGGAAGATCATCAGCGACAGGACGAGCAGCACCATGATGAAGCCGGCCAGACGGGCCAGGATCGGCTCAATGAAGCTCAGAAATCGCATCTGCCCGTCGGTCCCCCAAAGGCCGCCCGGTCGGGCCGCCTCATAGCCTCGCCCCCACCCCGGGGCTCGGTCGCTTGCACCTTGGGTCAAGCCTGCGACGGGGCCGGCGCAGCTGACAATGATCCCGAGGTCTAGGTTTTGGGCGGATTGGTCGAGGGTGGCTGCCACGCCGTTGTTACAAAGGGCGCCGCGCGGGCGGGGGGCTAGTCAAACCAGCCCAAGGCTTCGGCATTGGCCACCGCCTCGCGCCGGTTGGCGCAGCCGAGCTTGCGGAAGAGATTGGTGAGGTGGAATTTCACCGTCGCCTCGGAGATGTCGAGGTTGCGGGCGACGAGCTTGTTGGACGCGCCCTCCACGAGGAGCGACAGGATGCGCAATTCCCGCGCCGTGAGGATCTCGCGCGCGGCGGCTGAGACGCGGCCCGTCCGGGTATCGCGCAGACGCCTCAGGATGGCGGAGGCGGGGGTGGAGGCGGTGACGTAATCGGCCACGCGCCGATCGCCCATCAGCCGCTCGACCAGCGCGAGATCGGCGGCCAGGGGCGAGAGCGTTTGCGTCTGCGCCGCCTCGGCGAAGACCTCGCGGGCGAACTGGCGGGCGAGGCTGAGGTCCCCCGTTCGCCGCGCCACCTCTGCCTGCAGCAGGCGCAGGCCCATCCGCTGGCGGGAGGTCAGCCCCGGATTGGCGGACATCTGCGCCAGCCGCGCGCCCAGCAGCGGCAGGTCGGGCCGCTCCTCGACGATCTGGCGCAGCCAGATCAGCGCCAGCGCCCGCTCGTCGCGCCCGGTCAGCCGCGTCAGATCCTCGCCCGCGGCCTCGACCCAGACCCGGCTCACGCGCGAGCGCACGGCCGCCGCGACCCGCGCCGCCTCCGTCCAGCGGCCACCCGATTGCAGCGTCCGGGCTTTGAGCGTCTCCATCATGCCGTGGTATTGCCGGTTGCGGGTTTCGGTCAGCCCCCAGCGCTCCAGAAAGCCGACGGCCGCGCGCACCGAGTATTGCCCGGCAATCGCCTGCGCCCCGTAGATGAGGGACAGCTCCAGCAAGGTCGGCCATGTCTCGCCGGAGGCGAAGGCCTCGAACTCGGTCTCGAAGAAGTCCACCAGCGCCGCCGCCTGCCCCTTGTCGAAGGCGATGCAGGCGCGGATCAGCCGCACGAGGCGCGCATCGCCCGGCGCCTCGAAGGGCAGGGCCTTCAGATCGGCGGCGGCGGCCTCCAGCATCCGCTCGGACCCGGCGACATCGCCGCGGAGCAACCGCAGCACGGCACGGTGGAGTTCGACATAGAAGGCAAGCATCGTCATGTCAGCGGCGCGGTAGTGGCTGAGGGCGAGGCGCATGGCCTCCTCCGCCTCGTCGAGCCGGCGCAGCCGCATGTAGAACTCGCTCATCGCGTTGTAGAACGTGCCCCTGTGCAGGTCGTCCGAGAGCGGCATGTCATCGAGATGGCTATGGAGCAGATCGATCAGGGCATCGCCGATCGCGAGATCCTCGTAGATCAGCATGACGATGCGAAATGTGCGAAAGTCCTGCCCGAGATCCACATCGCGGCGCAGGACCTTGGCGATATCCAGCGCCTCCGCGCCGAACCGCTCGGCCACCTGGCGGCGCGCCCATTGGGTCTGGCCGGATTTCAGGGCCCGGATCGCCTGCGACATGACGAGGAGCGGCTCCTCCCGCCGCATGGGCTCCGGGAAGGAATCGAGCAGGTCGGCATAGGCGCGCGGGCCCATCTGATAGACTTGGTACCAGCCCTGTCCGGATCGATAGACCTCCAGCGCCGCATCGTGTCGCCCCCGGTCGAGCAGAAGCTGCGCCGCATGGCCCGCCGCCTGCGGCAGGACAGCCAGCGCCGCGAGCGTCGGCGAGACCTCGGCCCGCGCGGCGATCTCCTCGGCAAAGGCGCGATCGAGCGCGGCCTCCTGCGCCGCGGGGATGACGGCGAGCAGCCCGCTCTCCAGCTGTTGCAGGAGGGGAATGTCGGTCCGTGCCGGCGGGCCCGTGTCGATGCCCGAGCGGCGGGCGAGGAACAGCGCGAGCAGGCGCTGCGTCGGCAGGGGCGAGAGCAGTTCTTCGCGCAGATACTCCGCGTCGGCCCGCCCGGCGACGGGCCAGCCGCCCGCCTCGGCCAGAAGCTCATCCGGCCCGATATCCAGCACCTTGCCATGCGCCCGCGCCCGCGCCAGCCCGGTCAGCCGCACCCCGCCCCGGCAGGCAACGATCAACCGGGCGGCCGGCCCCAGCATCGGCAGCCGCCCGTGCTGCGAGGGGGGCAGATCGCAGAGGCACGTCTCAGCGAGCGGCCCCTCCGGCAGCTCCCGCAGGACAGGCCGGGCCAGGCGCGCCGCGATCTGGCGCAGCAGCTGCGACTTTCCCGTCCCCGCCGGCCCGCGGATGATGACGACCGGGGCCTCGGCCCGCAGGATGCGGTCGCAAAGGGACAGGGCGGCGTGCTCCATGGCCGGTGACGATAGCCGGTCGGCCAAGCTCTTGCCATCGGGTCGAGGCGACGAAGCGCCGGGGTGTGCCGGTAGACAGCCAAAGAAACCGGAGGAGAAATCAGCGGCGTTATGTATCAAGCGCGCTTGCTACCTAACGCCGCGAAATCACGCTCATGCCGGGGGGAGGCAATCCTCTCCACACTCACAAGAGCTATTCCGAGACAAATACGGCGCTGATCGGAGATATGGGCCTTGGCTTGGGTGGCAAGGAATCTATCACATTGCAGCCCGGTGAATCGCATTTCGTCGAGCCAGGGCACGTCCCTTGTTAGGTAATTTCCACGGCGGAGAAGATCACGTTTCGAAACGAAGTCCGGCTGGGTCACACCGGGCTGGAGCACGGACCGTATTTCCTAGCGTGGCTTGCTAATGACGCGCTCTACGAAGACCAAAAGGGGACTCCCCGCAGCCTCGTCCATCTCGCCGTCGTAGTAATCATCAGCGAAATGCGCCCGCCGGCAGTCATGACGTTGATGACACCGCTGATGAACATCCTTGCCGCCCGCGCCCGGCGGAATGGAACGGGCTTGACTTGGTAGAACGCTATTGCGGGGACAGGTCAAGGCCGTAAGGGGCTGACGCATATAGTTTTGCGGCCACTTTATCTCCCTGTTTCGAGTGTCAATGCCTCCCAGAGGAGCCTCCAACCACGGTTGTTGAGGCATTCTGCCAGAGGCGTCCCCCGGTAGCCCTCAGATCGCCCGGCCGCCTGCGTCGAAGAGGCGGGCGGAGGAGGGCTCGAAGCCGAGGCGGATGGTCTCATCGAGGGCGACGGGGCTGCGGCCATCCAGCACGGCCGTCAGGCGGGCGCCGGTGGGGAGGTGGCCGGCCACCACCGTCTCATGGCCGAGGCGCTCGAGGAGGTCGGTGTGCAGCTCCAGGGGGCCGTCGGGCATCCGCTTGAGGTCGTGCGGGCGCAGGCCGAGGGTGATCTCGTCGCCCGCCGCCAGCTTGTCCCCCTCCGGGGCCGGGAGGACGAGGCGGGGGAGGTCGGCGCCCGAGAGGACGGCCTCGTGCCCGTCGACGGCGGTGACCTTTCCGGGGAGGAGGTTCATCTTCGGGGCGCCGATGAAGCCGGCGACGAAGAGGTTCGCCGGGTGCTCGTAGAGCTCCATGGGCGCGCCGATCTGCTGCACCTCGCCATCCTTCAGCACGACGATCTTGTCGGCGAGGGTCATCGCCTCGACCTGGTCGTGGGTGACGTAGATCATCGTGGAATCGAGCTGCTGGTGCAGGCCCGCCAGTTCGGCGCGCATGTCCATCCGCAGGGCGGCGTCGAGGTTGGAGAGCGGCTCGTCGAAGAGGAAGACGTCGGGGTCGCGCACGATGGCGCGGCCGATGGCGACGCGCTGGCGCTGGCCGCCGGAGAGCTGGGCGGGCTTGCGGTCGAGCAGCGGCTCCATCTGCAGGATGCGGGCCGCCTCGCCCACCGCCTGCTCGCGCTGCGCCTTGGGCACCTTGGCGAGGCGCAGGCCGAAGCCGACGTTCTCGCGCACCGTCATGTGCGGGTAGAGCGCGTAGGACTGGAAGACCATTGCCACGCCGCGGTCGCGCGGCTCGACATCGTTGACCAGCCGGCCGCCGATCTCGATGTCGCCGGAGGTGATGTCCTCCAGCCCGGCGATGAGGCGGAGAAGGGTCGACTTGCCGCAGCCGGAGGGGCCGACGAAGACGACGAACTCGCCGTCCAAGATGTCGAGGTCGACGCCCTTGATCACCTCGGTCTGGCCATAGGATTTGCGCACGTCGCGCAGCTTGAGGTCTGCCATCTGTCTTATCCTTTGACCGCGCCCTGCAGGAGGGCGGCGACGAACTGGCGCTGGAAGATCAGGAAGAGGATCACCGTCGGCGCCAGGATGATGAGGGAGCCCGCGCAGAGGAGCGGGATGTCGGTGCCCCACTGGCCCTGGAAGGCGCCGAGCGCCCCGGCCATGGTGCGGCGGTTGGGTTCCTGCACGAGCACGACGGGCAGGAGGAACTGGTTCCATGTCCACAGGAACAGAAGGATGCCGAGGGACATGATCGCGGGGCGCGCGAGCGGCACCTGCACCATCCAGAACTCCTGCCAGCGCCGCGCGCCGTCGAGCTGCGAGGCCTCGGAGAGGTCGTTCGGGATCGACATGAAATGCGCCCGCATCCAGAAGACCGAGAACGGCATGTAGAGCCCGATCAGCGGCAGGATGATGGCGCCGCGGGTGTTGAGCAGGCCGATCTCGCGGATCTCGAAGTAGAGCGGCGTGATCACCGCCTCGAAGGGCAGGGTCAGGCCGATGACGAAGACGAGGTAGAACCACGCCGAGCGCGGTGTCGTCAGCTTGGCGAGGCCGAAGCCCGCCATGGTGGCGAAGAGCACCGCCGCCGGCACGGTGCCGAGCACGATGAGGATGGAGGAGAGCAGCAGCTCGTCCATGTTCGCCACCTGCCACGCCTTGGCGAAGTTGCCCCATTGCGGGTCCGCCGGCCATTCAAGGCCCGAGGGGTAGGTGCCCGAGGGCGCGAGGGCTGCCGAGAGCATCGACAGGAACGGCAGCAGCGTCACCACCATGAGGAGGATGATGAGGCCGCGGGCGAAGAGCGGGCTGGTGCGGATGCGCGGGAATGTCATTGCTTGCGCTCCCTCAGCGCCCACTGGATCGGCAGCACGCAGGCGAGGACGAGGATCATCAGCACGATCGCCAGCGCCGAGGCGAGCCCGACCTGCCGGTGGGCGAAGGCGAGGCGGTAGATCTCCAGGCCCGGCACGGTCGTCTCGATGCCCGGGCCGCCGGCGGTGGCGACATAGACGATGTCGAAGGACGACAGCGCCTGGATGATGGTGACGGTCACGCAGATGCCGATCTCGTTCTTGAGGCCGGGCAGTGTGACGAAGCGGAACTCGTGCCGGGGGCGCGCGCCATCGAGCTTGGCGGCCTCGTAGAGAGAGCCGTCGATGCGGGCGATGCCGGTGACGAGGAGCATGGTGCAGAGGCCGAGGAGGACCCAGGCGCCGATGATGCCGACGGCGGGCAGCGCGTAGGTGAAGTCGCCGAGCCAGCCGCGCGTCCAGCTTTCAAGCCCGATCAGCGAGAGGAACTGGTTCACGACGCCATTGCGGTCGTACATCCAGCTCCAGGCGATGCCGGCGGCCACCAGCGGGATGACCTGCGGCAGGAAGAGGATGGTACGCGTCGCGGTGCCGAAGCGCCCGGCCATCTGGCTGCGGATCGCCGAGGCGACAGCAAGGCCGAGGACGACGGGCGGAATGGTGAACCACGCCGCGAGCTGGAAGGCGTTGCCGATGATCTGCAGCAGATCGTCGTCGGTTAGCACCTCGATGTAATTCTTCAGGCCATAGAAGGTGGCGCCGGAGATCGGCCCGATCCCGTCCCAGCGGAGCAGGGAGTAATAGACCGACATGCCGAGCGGCACGATCACGAAGGCCGCGTAGATCAGGAACGCCGGCCCGATGAACATGACCGCATCGCGCCGGCGGCGGCGCGCACGCCGCGTCGCCGCCGGACGAGGTGCCGGAGCCTTTGGGGCTCCGGCGGTTGCATTTTCAAGATGGGTCATCCGACCTCCTGAAAGGGGCTTGGGTTAGCGGGAGAGCTGGTCTTCGTACTCTTCCTGCACGTCGTCGAGCAGACCTTCGGGGTCCTGCACGCCGCCGACCATCTTCTGCAGCTCCGGCGTCCAGCCGGCGGCGAAGATGGCGCCCGTCGCGTTGGCGATGAAGTCCATCGCGCCGTTGTCGGCACCGATGACCTGGCCGGCCGCGAGGGTCTGCGCGATCAGCGAGCCCTCTTCCTGCGGCGGGATCTCCATGTCGGCGGGGCCGCCGGGGTTGGAGCCGCCGACGGCCACGTTGATCTCGCGGGCGGTCTCGTTGGTGGCAACCCAGTCGAGGAAGAACGCGGCGCAGTCCGGGTTCTCGGCATTGGCGCCGATGCCGAAGGTCAGCGGCGACGACATGGTGGCGTGACGGCCGCTCTCGGGGTTCGGCGGCATCAGGAAGAAGCCGACGCTGTCGCCCATGGCATTCTGCAGGTTGGCCGATTCCCAGTCGCCGTTGAACATGAAGAGGCCCTCACCGCCGGTGAAGCGGCTCATCATGGTGAAGTAATCCACCGCGTTGGCGTCTTCGGGGAAGTAGCCGGCTTCAATCCAGCCGTTGAGGTGCTGGGCGGCTTCGAGGTTCTCGGGCGTGTCGATCGTGGCGCCTTCCTGCTGGAAGATCCACGCGTTGATCGGCTCGGGGTCGCCATAGACACCCATCAGGTTCTGCAGCGGGAAGGCGAGACCGGCGGTGTCCTTGTTCCACTGGATGATCGGCAGGATGCCGGCCTCTTCGGCGGCGGCCAGCGCGTCATCGAGCTCGGCGAGGGTCGTCGGCGTCTCGGTCATCCCGATCTGCTCGGCGAGGTCCTTGTTATAGAAGATGCCGGTCGTCGAGTAGTTCAGACCCATCGCGTAGAGCGAGCCCACGCCGCGGGGGCGGCCCGACTCGTCGATGCGCAGCTGCACGAGGTTGCCTTCGGGGAACGAATCCCAGCCGAAATCCTCGTAATAGCCGTCGAGGTTCATCAGCAGGCCGTTGGTCACGAGATCCGAGATCGAGGGCAGGCGGACGAGGTCCGGCGCGTTTTCCTGGGAGAGCAGGCGCGGCGTGTTCTCCATCAGGTTGGCGAACTGGTCCTCGCGGATGTCGAAGGTGACATTCGGGAACTGGTTGGTGAACTCGGTGGCGAGCTCGGTGGGCAGCGGGAAGCCCGTCTCGAAATAGGCGTTCAGCGTCACCGGGTCGCTGCCGCATTCCTGCGCGGCGGCGGCCGTGGCCAGCACCGAGGTGCCAAGCGCGAAGCCGGCGATGAGTTTGGTGGTCGTCATGTCGTTTCCTCCACTGTGGTCCGGCAGGTGCCGGGGCTCGCGGGCGCGCGTCTAAAGCGCGTCCCGCAATTCTTCGATGATCCGGGTGGCGCGGTCGTCGCCCGCGCCCTCCATCCAGTTGGTGACGAAGGCAAAGCCGATGCCGGCCTCGCTGTCGGCGAAGGCGCATTGCCCGCCGGCGCCGTCATGGCCGAAGCTGGTGGGGCCGAGGTAGCGGCGCGCCTCGCTGTCGAGCTGCACGCCCATGCCCCAGGCCGCGAAGGGGCCGGGCCCCTCGAAGACATGCGGGCCTTCGGATTGTGTTTGCGTGGCGAGGGCCAGCGTCTCGTCGGTGAGCAGGCGCGTGCCGCCGGTCGGACGAACGGTGGCCGACCAGATGCGGGCCAGCCCGTCGGCGGTGGCGATGGCGCCGGCGCCGGGGATGACGGCGCGCTGCAGCATCGGGTCGTTCCAGCCGCCGTCCTCGGTGACGAGATCGGCGGGCAGGGCGGCACCGAAGGTCATGGAGCGATAGGGCCAGTAGGGCGCCTCGGGGCTGTCCTTCTTGGCCTCTTCAACCCAGGCCTCGCTGAGGGCGGGGTGCACGCGGACATGCGCGACGCGGGGCGCTTCCGCCTCCGGCAGGCCGAACCAGACATCGGCACCGAGCGGCGCGGCGATGCGGGCGGCGAAGGCCTCGGCCGGCGGCTGGCCCGAGGCGCGGCGGGCGATCTCGCCCGTCAGCCAGCCATGGGTCAGCGCGTGATAGGCGTGGCCCGTGCCCGGCTCCCACAGCGGCTTCTGCGCGGCGAGGCGGGCGGCCATGCCGTCGAAATCGGCGATCTGCTCCGGCGAGGTCAGCCAGTCGCGCACCGCGGAGAGGCCGGCGCGGTGCGAGATGGCCTCGGCGACGCTGGTCTCACCCTTGCCCTCGGCGGCATAGTCCGGCCAGAGGCTGGCGACCTTGGCGGCATAGTCGAGCCGGCCCTCCTGCACGAGCTGGGCCAGCAGGACGGACATCATGCCCTTGGAGCAGGAGAAGACCGGCGTCGCTGTCTGCGCCGTCCATGGCGCACCGCTGCGGGCATCGGCGACACCGCCGTGCAGGGAGATGACCGGGGTGCCATCGCGGTAGATGACGAGGCTCGCGCCCATCTCGGGGCGGCCCTCGAAGGCGTCGTGGAAGGCCAAGGCGACAGTGTTGAAGCCGGGGGCGACCTGCCCGTCGATGGTCAGCGCGTCGGCCTTCATGCCGCATTCTCCAGTGTCAGGCGGGGCAGGGCGCCGCTGGTATCTACCGTCAGGGGGCGCGGATCGGCGATGCCGCCCTTGAACTCAACGCCGCCCCGGTTGTCGAAGCCCATGAGCTGCGCCTTGCCGGCGCGGTCGATGACCACGCGGCCGGCGTAGAGATCCTGGTTCACGATCAGGCTCGCCTCGGCGACGGGCCAGCTGCCGTCGCGCTCCGCCACGGCCCAGATGCCGCCGGTCTCGCCGGTGCGGGCGCCGCCGAGCTTGGCCGTGTCGCAGGAGAAGATCAGGAAGCGGTGACCCTCGACCTCGACGATCTGGAATACCTCCAGATGCCCGAAGCCGGCGCCGGGGGCGCTGAGCGGCGGCTGGACCTGCCAGCTGTGAAGATCGTCGGAGGTCGCCAGCGCGATGACGCCGCGGTCGTCATCCGGGCCGTCGTTGGCGCGTCCGGTGATGAGCATATTCCACGGGCCGAAGCCGTCGCGGTAGACCCACGGGTCGCGCCAGGCTTCCTCCGGCCAGGAGGAACTCCCCAGCGTCTCGTACCAGCGCGGATCGGCGGTGCAGACGGGGCCGGGCCGCTTGACCCAGGCGTGCAGGTCCTCGGAGACAGCGTGGCCGATGGTCTCGACATTCTCGTGGTGCGAGGCGTCCGCCGGGTCTGTGAAGCGGGTGCCGGTGTAGAACAGGTGCCAGAGCCCGTCGTCGCCCCGGATGACGCTGCCCGTCCAGGTGCAGGTGGCGTCGAAGTCCTCGGGCGCGCCGGCGTCGAAGATGCGGCCGTGGTCCTGCCAGTCCCTGAGGTCGGCGGAGGTGGCGTGGCCGATGCGGGCGTTCCGGTGGCGCAGGTCCGGATGGCCGACGCTGCGGGGGGCGTGAAGGTAGAACATGTGGAAGAGATCGCCGTCGTCGGCGAACCACATGTCCCACACCCAATGATCGGCCTTGTCGAAGCCCATGCTGTCGTCACTCCTCCCGAGCAGTCTTGCTAAAACGATTTACCTATTTGGCATCGGAACTCAATCCCCCTAGTAAAACGATTGAGCAAAGGGAGGGGCCATGGGCCGCGGCAGAACGACGATGGCCGACGTGGCGAAGCGGGCGGGGGTCTCCTCCGCCACCGTATCGATGATCCTATCCGGCCGTCCCGACACGCGTTTTTCGCAGGAGACGCACCAGCGCGTCCACGAGGCGGCGGCAGCCCTGAGCTACCGCCCCAACGTCGCGGCCCGGGCGCTGCGCACCGACCGCAGCCACGCCATCGCCTTCATCTCCGACCACGTCGCCACGACGCGCTTCGCCAACGGCTTGATTCGCGGCGCCCTGCGCGCCTCGGCGAGCGAGGGGCAGACGCTGATGGTGATGGAGACGGGCGGCGAGCCGGGGCGCGAGGCGCGCACCATCGACGCCGCGCTCGACCGGCAGGTGGACGGCATCATCATCGCCTCGATGCGCGCCCGCGAGATCACGCTGTCGAAGACGCCGCCCGGCATCCCGATGGTGGTGCTCAACGGCACGTCCCGGCAATGCCCCGCCTCCGTCCTGCCCGACGAGGAGCGCGGCGGGCGCGACGCGGTGGCGCGGCTGGATGCGGCGGGGCTCCTCGGCTCCGTCGCGCTGGTCGGCCACGAGGCGGCGGCGGAGGAGGGGCTCTTCCGCTCGCTGCCGATCCAGCGGCGGCTGGACGGCATCCGCTCCGGCATGGAGGCGAGGGGTGCGACCTTCGCGCGCGAGCTGTCGATCTGGGAGTGGGAGCCGTCGAACGGCTACGCGGCGGCGATGGAGCTGCTGCAGGGGGCGGACCGGCCGCGTGCGCTGCTCTGCCTCAACGACCGGCTGGCCTTTGGCGCCTACCAGGCCTGCATGGAGCTGGGGCTGCGCATCCCCGAGGAGGTGTCGCTGATGTCCTTCGACAACGACGAGCTGGCGGCCTACCTGCGCCCCGGCCTGACGACCATCGCCCTGCCGCACGACGAGATGGGCGCCCGCGCCGTCGCCCGCGTCGTCCGCCCCGAAGAGGGCGAGGAGCTGGTGACGATGCCGCTGATCGAGCGAGGGTCGATCCGGGCGGCTCGGTAGGGGCGCTCGCACCGTCGCTGTGGTCTCTGCCTGACGGCGGACTTGACCGGGTGGGCCCAGCCTCCTCTTTCTTAAGGTCTGGGTTTCTGAGCTCCAGGCCATCAGGCATAGCGTGCAACGGCCGGGTGGTCTCGGAAGGTCAGACACGCCTGCCCAAACGTTCCTCCATGAGATCGCCGGCGGCCAGTCTGATCCGGGCGGGACGCCCGCCGAGGTCAGCCCGCCGCTTTCCCGGGCCCCACTCAATTAAGCTTGCGCGATAAAAGTCATACTATATTACTTATCTCGGGCAGCCGGCTCGCTAGGGTCGATCATGCCTCCGGCAGAGGGTCGTGACCGCTCGGTCGGACAAGGGAGGAGCGGCGCCGCCTCGTGCGCCGACACGTCTAAGGAGGACGATCACGTGAGACTGACCCGCCGTGCGGCCCTGGCCATGAGCCTGGCCACCGCCACCCTCGCCGCCGTTCCAGCTTTCGCGCAGGACATGGGCACCATCGGAATCGCGATGCCGACCCAATCCTCGGCCCGCTGGATTTCCGACGGCAATTCGATGGTCGAGCAATTCGAGGCCGCCGGATACGACACGATCCTGCAATATGCCGAGGACGATATCCCGACGCAGCTCGCCCAGGTCGAGAACATGATCACCCAGGGCGTCGACGCGCTGGTGATTGCCGCCATCGACGGCACCACGCTGTCGAACGCGCTGGAGAACGCGGCCGCCAGCGGCATCCCGGTCATCGCCTATGACCGGCTGATCCGCGACAGCGCCAACGTCAACTACTACGCCACCTTCGACAACTTCCAGGTCGGCGTGCAGCAGGCGGAAAGCCTCGTCGCCGGCCTCGAGGAGCGCTTCCCCGATGTCGAGCCGTGGAACGTCGAGCTCTTCGGCGGCAGCCCGGACGACAACAACGCCTACTTCTTCTACGACGGCGCCATGAGCGTGCTGCAGCCGCTCATCGATGACGGCAGCGTCAACGTCGTCTCCGGCCAGTCGGGGATGGACGTCGTCGGCACGCTGCGCTGGGACGGCGCGGTGGCGCAGGCGCGCATGGATAACCTGCTCTCCGCCAATTACGGCGACCAGCAGATCCACGGCGTGCTGTCGCCCTATGACGGGCTGTCCATCGGCATCCTCTCCTCGCTCAAGGGCGTGGGCTACGGCTCGGGCGACATGCCCATGCCGATCGTCACCGGGCAGGACGCCGAGATCCCCTCCGTCAAGTCGATGCAGGCCGGGGAGCAGTACTCCACCGTCTTCAAGGACACGCGCGAGCTGGCGCGGGTCACCGTCGGCATGGTGCAGGCGCTGCTGGAAGGCGGCGAGCCGGAGATCAACGACACCGAGACCTACGACAACGGCGTGATGGTCGTGCCGTCCTACCTGCTCGAGCCGGTGTCGGTGGACAGCTCGAACTATGAGGACGTGCTCCTCGGGTCCGGCTACTACACCGAAGACCAGCTGCAGTGAGCCAATGGCGGGGCCCCCGAGCCGGGGCCCCGCCGCGCGACAGGGGGGCACGCACATGGCCGCACTGCTGGAGATGCAGGCGATCACAAAGACATTTCCGGGGGTCCGCGCGCTCGACGAGGTGAGCTTCACCGTCGAGGAGGGCGAGGTCCACGCGCTGGTGGGCGAGAACGGCGCCGGCAAGTCCACCCTCATGAAGGTGCTGTCGGGGGTCTATCCGCATGGCAGCTACGAGGGGCAGATCCTCTACGACGGCGCCGAGGCGCGCTTCCGCGACATCGCCGACAGCGAGGCGGCGGGGATCGTCATCATCCACCAGGAGTTGGCGCTGGTGCCGCTGCTGTCGATCGCCGAGAACCTGTTTCTCGGCAACGAGCAGGCCCGCGGCGGCGTGGTGAACTGGCCGGCCACCTACCGGCGCACGGAGGAGCTGCTCGCCAAGGTTGGCCTCAGCGATCCGCCGACGCGGTTGGTCGGCAAGATCGGCGTCGGCAAGCAGCAGCTGGTGGAGATCGCCAAGGCGCTGGCCAAGGACGTGCGCCTGCTCATCCTCGACGAGCCGACGGCGGCCCTGCAGGAGCAGGACAGCGCCAAGCTGCTCGATCTCATCCTGGAGCTGAAGGCGCAGGGCGTCACCTCCATCATCATCAGCCACAAGCTCAACGAAGTGCGCAAGGTCGCTGACCGGGTGACCGTCCTGCGTGACGGCGCCACGGTGGGCACCATGCCCAACGCCGACCTCACCGAGGACAGGATCATCCGCGACATGGTCGGCCGCGACATGGCGCATCGCTACCCGCAGCGCACGCCGAAGATCGGCGAGACGCTGATGGAGGTGAAAGACTGGACGGTCTGGCACCCCGAGCAGGCCGACCGCAAGGTGATCGACGGGGTGGACCTGACCGTCCGCGCCGGGGAGATCGTCGGCATTGCCGGGCTGATGGGCGCCGGCCGTACCGAGCTGGCGATGAGCATCTTCGGCCGCTCCTACGGCACCAACATCAGCGGCGAGGTGCGCATGAAGGGCCGGCCCGTCGATACCTCGACGGTGCCGCGCGTCATCCAGGCCGGGCTCGCCTACGTGACGGAGGACCGCAAGGAGCTGGGCCTCATCCTCGAAGAGCCCATCGTGCGCAACATCACGCTCGCCAACCTTGCCGGCGTCTCGAACGGCGGTGTCCTCAGCAGCGGCGAGGAGCAGCAGGTGGCCGAGCGCTACCGGAGCGCGATGAACATCCGCACGCCCAATGTGCACCAGAAGGTGGTGAACCTCTCCGGAGGCAACCAGCAGAAGGTGGTGCTGTCGAAATGGCTCTTCGCCGAGCCGGAGGTGCTGATCCTCGACGAGCCGACGCGCGGCATCGACGTGGGCGCGAAGTTCGAGATCTACGGCATCATGAACGACCTCGCGGCGCAGGGCAGAGGGGTCGTCATGATCTCCTCCGAGATGCCCGAGCTGCTCGGCATGTGCGACCGCATCTACGTGATGAACCAGGGCCGGATCGTGGGCGAGCTCGCCGCATCCGAGGCGAGCCAGGAGGCGATCATGGGCCGCATCCTGGCCGATGAATGAGGGGGCAATAGGCAAGACATGAGCACCAGCGAACCCAATACCGGCGTGGCCGACGAGCGCCCCGCCGAGCATCCCAGCGGCATCGGCGCCTTCCTCGGCAGCCACCTGCGCGAATACGGGATGCTCTTCGCCCTCATCGCGATCATGGCTTTCTTCCAGATCGCCACGGACGGCACCCTCTTGAAGCCGGTGAACATCACCAACCTCTTCCTGCAGAACAGCTACATCATCATCATGGCGCTGGGCATGCTGCTGGTCATCGTGGCCGGGCATATCGATCTGTCGGTCGGCTCCGTCGTCGGCTTCGTCGGGGCGCTGGCGGCGGTGATGATGGTCAACTGGGACTGGGCGGTCTGGATCACCATCCCGGCCTGCCTGCTCGTCGGCGCCGCCATCGGCGCGGCGCAGGGCTACTGGGTGGCCTACTGGCGCATCCCCTCCTTCATCGTGACGCTGGCGGGGATGCTCGTCTTCCGCGGCGCCTCGCTCTGGCTGCTGGAGGGGCAGTCGGTCGGCCCGTTTGAGCGGTCCTTCCAGTCGCTCTCCACCGGGTTCATCCCCGACCTGCTGCCCTTCGTGAAGACATTCCTCGGCATGGAGCGGCTCAACGGCTTCGCGGTCGTCGTCGGCGTTCTCCTCGCCGCGGCGCTGGTGCTGAGCGGCCTGCGCACCCGCCGGCAATCGGCGCGCTACGGCATGGATATCGAGCCGATGGCCTTCTTCGCGCTGCGCAACGTGCTGGTGGCCGGGGCAATCGTCTTCATCGCGTGGAAGCTGGCGACCTTCCGCGGCCTGCCCAACGTGCTCATCACCATGGGCGTGCTGATCGTGCTCTACGCCTTCATGACGGAGAACACGACGCTGGGCCGGCGCATCTATGCGGTGGGGGGCAACCTCAAGGCCTCCAAGCTCTCGGGCATCAAGGCCGAGCGGCTGACCTTCCTGACATTCGTCAACATGGGGATGCTGGCGGCGCTGGCGGGGCTGATCTTCGCGGCCCGCCTCAACACGGCGACGCCCAAGGCCGGCAATGCCTTCGAGCTCGACGTGATCGCCGCCGTCTTCATCGGCGGGGCCTCGATGTCGGGCGGCGTCGGGCGGATCGTGGGAGCCGTGGTGGGCGCCTTCATCATGGGGGTCATGAACAACGGCATGTCGATCCTCGGCATCGGCATCGACTACCAGCAGGTCATCAAGGGCCTCGTGCTGCTCGCCGCCGTGATCTTCGACGTCTACAACAAGAACAAGTAGGGCAGGGCCCCTTGGCGGACGGCGCCGGACCCGGGAGGCGGGTGCGGCGCCGTTCCTGTCTGCGGGGGCCTCAGCCCGCCGCGCGGGCGCGCCCAAGTTGCGGCAGGGCCAGAGCGAGGAGCAGCAGCGCGACGGCGACGAAGACCAGCGCCCCGGCCCGCTCGTAGCCCCAGACACCCGCCACCCCGCCGAGGAGGAACGCCCCGAGCGTGGCGCCATGCAGCTTCAGCCGCGGGCGGACCTGCGCGGAATCGGCGCGGCCGGTGAGCAGCGCGAGGGCGATGCCGATGTCCGTCGCGACACCGGAGACATGGGTGCTGCGGACGCGGGCGTCGGAGATATGGGTGGTTGCCGCGTTCTGCAGGCCCATCAGCAGGCTGAGGCCGAGCAGCATCGTCCACCGCCCGATCTGCGGCGGCAGCGCGATGTCGAGGAGGGCGAGGGCGAGGAGGAGCAGCGCCTCCAGCAGGATGCTGAAGGCGTAGATCCCGAGGATCCGCCGGCGCCGCCCCGCCTCGATCAGCAGCGTCGAGACGAAGGCGCCGAGGATGAAGGCCGCGAGTAGCGCAGCGACGAGCAGCGCCGGGCGCCAAGTGCCCAGCGCGATCATGTCGGAGAGCGTCGAGACGTTGCCCGTCATGTTGGCGGAGAAGTAGCCCAGCGACCGGAAACCGGCGGCATTGATCGCCCCCGCCGCCAGTGCCAGCCAGGCCGCCAGCCGCAGGTCGATCGCGACCGTCCGCTCCCCTCCGACATGTATCAGCATCCCGCGCCCCCTTTGCCGGCAACCTAGGGGGCCGCTGCGCCGGGCGGCAAGGCCGGCGGGCGCGACATCTCCGCCGGAAGGGACGGGGCCCCGCCTCAGCGGGCGCAGTAGAGCCGGTGCAGCGTCTCGAGGATGGCGATGACCTCCTCCCCGGCGAGCCGGTAGTAGATGGTCTGCGCCTCGCGCCGCGCCTCGACCAGCCCGGCCTCCTTCAGCCGCTTGAGCTGCTGGGACATCGTCGGCTGCGGGATGTCGCACAGGCGCGCCAGCTCCCCCACCGATTGCTCCCTCTCGAGGAGGCGGCAGAGGATCCGCAGCCGCGTCTCCGACGAGAGCAGCCCCATCAGGGTGGCGGCGCCCTTGATGTCTCCCTGAAGGAGCGCGTCAGCTTCCATATATGCGGCCTCTTGTATATTCTGAATGATGCATATATTGGGCCTGTCAGTCGAGGCAAGCGCCGCGACCAATTATTGTTAGCACGGAGCGATGAGATGGAAACCGCCTTCACCCCCCTGGCCTCGCTCGGGGGCGGCCTGATGATCGGCGCGTCGGCCCTGCTGCTGATGGCCACCAACGGGCGCATCGCCGGGATCAGCGGGCTGACCTCGCGCATCTTCGCCCGCGCCACCGATGGCGAGGCGCGGGGCGTCTCGGCCCTGTTCATCCTCGGCCTGCTGCTCGCCGCGCCGCTGTGGTGGCTCGTCTCCGGCGGCTGGCCGGAGCAACGGGTGCCGTCCAGCCCGCTCCTGATGGCGGTCGCCGGCCTGCTCGTCGGCTTCGGCGCCATCCTCGGCGGCGGCTGCACCTCCGGCCACGGGGTCTGCGGAATCTCGCGCGGCTCGGCCCGCTCGATCGTCGCCACCGTGACCTTCATGACGGCGGCGGTGCTGACCGTCCTCGTCACCCGCCACCTGATCTGAGGCGCCCTCGCATGAAACAACTCTTCGCTCTCCTCTCGGGCCTGCTCTTCGGCGCCGGGCTGATCCTGTCGGGCATGTCCGATCCGGCCAAGGTGCTGAACTTCCTCGACATCTTCGGGTCGTGGGACCCGAGCCTCGCCTTCGTCATGGGCGGCGCCATCCTCGTCACCGCGCCGGGCTACGCCCTGCTCACCCGGGCCCGCAGCCGGCCGCTCTTCGACACCGCCTTCCGCATCCCCACCCGCCGGGACCTCGACGCGCGGCTGATCTCGGGCGCCGTGATCTTCGGCGTCGGCTGGGGGCTCGGCGGCTTCTGCCCCGGCCCGGCCCTCACCGCGCTGCCCCTCGCGGCGAGCGGGACGCTGATCTTCGTGCCCTTCATGCTCGCCGGCATGTGGGCGGCCCGCCGTGTCCCGGACCTCAGCCTGACCGCGAAAGGAGCGACCCGATGAGCGCCCCCCTCAAGACCCGTGTCGTCCGCCATTCCCCCTCGACGGGGGCGGGCAGCCCCGATGTCTGGGGCATCTACGAGCCCGATACCGGCTCCATCCAGTACATCTGCGCCGACCCGCCGACGAAGAAGGCGGCGCTGATCGACGTCGCGTGGAACTTCGATCCGAAGAACTACCGCTTCTCGACCGGCAGCATGGACCAGGTGCTTGATCTGGTGCGCGAGCAGGGGCTGACGGTGGACTGGGTGCTCGACACCCACCCCCATGCCGACCACGTCATGGCCTCGGCCCATCTGAAGGAGCGGACGGGCGCGCCCAACGCCATCGGGGCGCTCGTGCCCGACATCGCCGACATCTGGGCCGGCCTCTACAACCTGCCCGGCGCCTTCGCGCCGGAGCGGGATTTCGACCGGCTCTTCGAGGAGGGCGAGACCTTCCGCCTCGGCGAGCTGGAGATGAGCGTCATGCTCTCCCCCGGCCACACGCTCGGCTCGATCACCTATGTCTGCGGCGACGCGGCCTTCGTGCATGACACGTTGATGCAGCCCGATGTCGGCACCTCGCGGTCCGATTTTCCGGGCGGCAAGACCTCCGAGCTCTGGGACTCGATCCAGGCGATCCTCGCGCTGCCGGGGGAGACGCGGCTCTTCGTCGGCCATGACTACGGCGCCGAGGGGCGGGACGAGCCGCAATGGGAGGCGACGGTGGCCGAGCACCGGGCCGGCAACCGGCACGTGAAGAACGGCACTAGGCGCGGGGCCTACATCCGGCGCCGGCAGGAGCGGGATGCGACGCTGCCGCTGCCGGACCGCATCCTCGCGGCGCTGCAGATCAACCTGCGCGGCGGGCGGCTGCCGCCGGCGGAGGCGGATGGCCACCATTACCTCAAGCTGCCCGTGAACCGCTTCGAGTGACGCCCCGGGGGCGGCCTCCGCCCTCCTCTCCCAGCCCCGGAGTCCCCGCCATGTCCCTGCCGCAGCTGTCGCGCTACCTGCCGATCCTCGACTGGGGCCGGCGCTACGACCGGGCGGCCTTCACCGGGGATGCGGTGGCGGCGGTGATCGTGACGATCATGCTGATCCCGCAATCGCTGGCCTATGCCCTTCTGGCGGGGCTGCCGCCGGAGGCGGGGATCTACGCCTCCATCGCGCCGATCCTGCTCTACGCGCTCTTCGGCACCTCCCGCGCGCTCGCCGTCGGCCCCGTCGCCGTCGTCTCGCTGATGACGGCGACGGCAGTGGGCGGCGTCGCCGAGAGCGGCACGGCCGGCTACATGGCGGCGGCGCTGACGCTGGCGCTGCTCTCGGGGGCGATGCTGCTGGCGCTGGGGCTCTTCCGGCTGGGCTTTCTGGCCAACTTCCTCTCCCACCCCGTCATCGCCGGCTTCATCACCGCCTCCGGCATCCTCATCGCGGCGAGCCAGCTGCACCACATCCTCGGCATCGAGGGCGAGGGGGACACGCTGCCGGAGATCGTCGCCGGGCTCTGGGCGCATATCGGTGAGACCAACCCGGTCACGCTGGCGCTGGGCGTGGCGGCCACGGCCTTCCTCTACTGGGTGCGGGGCGGGCTGAAGCCGCTGCTGCGTCGGCTCGGCCTCGGCCCCCGCATGGCGGACCTCGGGGCGCGCACGGGGCCGGTCGTCGCAATCGTGGCGACGACGCTGGCGGTCTGGGGCTTCGACCTCGGCGCGCGGGGCGTGGCCATCGTGGGCGAGGTGCCGCAGAGCCTGCCGCCGCTGACGCTGCCGTCGCTGTCGCCGGCGCTCATCTCGGAGCTGGCGGTCCCGGCGCTGCTGATCTCCATCATCGGCTTCGTGGAATCGATCTCCGTCGCGCAGACGCTCGCGGCCCGCACCCGGCAGCGGATCGACCCGGATCAGGAGCTGATCGGCCTCGGCGCGGCGAACATCGGCGCGGCGATGACCGGCGGCTTCCCGGTGACGGGGGGCTTCTCCCGCTCCGTCGTCAATTACGACGCGGGGGCGGAGACGCCGGCCGCCGGGGCCTTCACCGCCCTCGGCCTCGCGCTGGCGGCGCTCTACCTGACGCCGCTGATCCACTTCCTTCCCAAGGCGACGCTGGCGGCGACGATCATCGTGGCGGTGCTGAGCCTCGTCGACCTGTCGATCCTGCGGCGGGCCTGGGCCTTCAGCCGGACGGACTTCGCCGCCGTCTCGGTGACCATCCTGCTGACGCTGCTGGCGGGGGTTGAGATCGGGGTGATGGCCGGGGCGCTCACCTCGATCCTCGTGCACCTCTACAAGACGTCGCGCCCCCACATGGCGGTCGTCGGGCGGGTGCCGGGGACGGAGCACTTCCGCAACGTGCTGCGCCATGACGTCGAGACGCAGCCGCACGTGCTGTCGCTGCGGGTGGACGAGAGCCTCTACTTCCCCAACGCCCGCTTCCTGGAGGACCGGCTGGCCGCCTTCGTGGCGGAGAAGCCGGAGCTGACGGATGTGGTGCTGATGTTCCCCGCGGTGAACGAGATCGACCTCTCGGCGCTGGAATCGCTGGAGGCGATCAATGCGCGCCTGCGGGAGGCGGGGATCCGGCTGCACCTGAGCGAGGTGAAAGGCCCGGTGATGGACCGCCTGAAGCGCTGCAAGCTGCTGGAGGAGCTGACCGGCGAGGTCTTCCTCAGCCAGCACGAGGCCGTCTGCCGGCTGGCGGAGGGCCGGCCGAGCCGCCCGGGCTGACGCCCCCCGCGCCAATCGGAGGACGCGCCGGCTTGGCAGGCGCGGTGGATGCCGTATCCTTGGCCGATGCAGAGCGTCATTCGGCCCATCTCCCTCTCCCGCCCGTCGCGGCTGACGCCGGCGGCGACGCTCGTCGCGGCGCTGCTCGTCGCGCTGGTGCTGGGGGCGGCGGCGCTTCTGGCCGTGCAGGGGGTGCTTCGCGACCGGGCGGCGGACGACGCCGCCTCCATCCTCGCGCGGACGGAAGGCACGGTGACCGGCTGGCTCGCCCGCCACCGCGCGCTCCCCAGCCTCTATGCCGAGGATCCGCGGGTGCGCGCCACGCTGACGCCCGACGTCACGCCGGCAGAGCTCATCGCCCTAGGCGAGGTCCTGAAGGAGTGGAACGACATTGCCGGCACGTCGGACACCTACGTCATGGGCCCCGACGGGACGACGCTGGCCGCCTCCAACCAGTTCGGCGAGGTCAGCTTCGTCGGGCGTAACTTCTCCTTCCGCCCCTATTTCACCGAGGCGATCGCCGGTCAGTCCGGGCGCTTCTTCGGGCTGGGGACCACCTCGGGCCTGCGGGGCTACTACGTCTCCGCCCCCATCCGCGACGGGGAGACGATCCTCGGCGTCATCGCCGTCAAGATCTCCCCCGACGTTCTGGAGGCGGCGCTGGCCGACGCCGCCAACCCGCTCTTCGTGACGGATGATGCCGGCGTCGTCATCCTCTCCGGCCTGCCGGAGCTGCGGCTGACGGCACTGCGCCCCGCCCCGGCGGAGGCGCAGGCGCGGGTGGAGGAGACGCGGCGCTACGACCTCGGCGCCATCGCGCCGGCCCCCGTCGCCACCGCCGGCGACTGGGCGAGCCTGCCCACCGTCACCGGCCCGGCGACGACGGAAGGCGGGCGCCCGCGCGACTACATCCGCTTCGATGCGCCGGTGCCGGGCGAGAGCTGGCAGATGCACCTGCTCTATGACACCGCCGCGCTCCGCAGCCAGATGCGCACCGCCCTCGCCGCCGTCATCGCCGCCCTCGTCGCCGCCGGCGCCCTCGCCGGACTGGCCATGCAGCGCCGCCGCCGGCTGGAGGACAGGCTGGCGGAGCGGGAGCGGGCGAGGGTGGAGCTGGCGCGCAAGGTGGAGGCGCGGACGGCGGAGCTCTCCGCCTCCAACCGCAGGCTGGAGGCCGAGGTGTCGGAGCGGATCGCGGCCGAGGCCTCGCTGCGCCAGACGCAAGGAGAGCTGGTGCAGGCTGGCAAGCTGGCGGCGCTGGGGCAGATGTCCGCCGCGCTGAGCCACGAGTTCAACCAGCCGCTGACCGCCATCCGCACCTATGCCGAGAATGCCCGCGCCTTCTACGACGCCGGCCGCAGCGAGCGGGCGGAGGACAACCTGCGCCGCATCCTGCGCCTGACCGAGCGGATGGCGCAGCTCTCCAAGCACCTCACCCGCTTCGCCCGCCGCTCGGACGGGGAGACGGGGGCGGTGGCGCTGGACGGCGTCATCGCCGAGGCGCTGGCCCTCCTCTCCGGCCGCATCACCCGGCGGGGCGCGGAGGTGCGGGTGGAGGGGGAAGGCGGGCTGGCGGTCATGGGCGGCGCGGTGCGGCTGCAGCACGTGGTGATGAACCTCGTCGGCAACGCGATGGAGGCGGTGCCGGAGGAGCGGGTGCCCCAGATCGCCATCCGCTGCGCGGTGGAGGGCGAGCGGGTGACGATGGTGGTGGAGGACAATGGCGAGGGCATCCCCGAGGAGGTGCTGCCCAAGGTGTTCGATCCCTTCTTCACCACCAAGGAGGTCGGCTCCGGCCTCGGCCTCGGCCTGTCGATCTGCTACAACATCGTCCGCGATTTCGGCGGCGAGATGCGCGCCGAGCCGCGCGGGGCAGGGGGTGCGCGCTTCGTCGTCACGCTCGCCCGTGCGGCCGAGGCGCCGCAGGTGGCCGCCCAGTGAGCCGCCGATGAGCGCCGCGCCCGAGCCCGACGTGCTGCTCGTCGACGACGACGAGGATATCCGCGCCTCCCTGTCGCAGACGCTGGAGCTGGCGGGCCTCACCGTCGCCGCCTTCGCGCGGGCGGAGACGGCGCTGGAGCGGCTGGGGCCCGATTTCGCCGGCGCCGTCGTCTCCGACATCCGGATGCCGCGCATGGACGGGCTGGCCTTCCTGCAGGCGGCGCTGCAGCGCGACGCCGAGCTGCCGGTGATCCTCATCACCGGGCATGGCGACGTGCCGCTGGCGGTCGATGCGCTCCGCCGCGGGGCGTGGGACTTCATCGAGAAGCCCTTCCCCTCGGAACGGCTGACCCATGCCATCGCCCGCGCGCTGGAGCGGCGGCGCATGAGCATGGAGCTGCGGGCGCTGCGCCGCACGCCGCCGCCGGATGCAGCGCTGGATGCGCTGGTGCTGGGGCAGAGCCCGGCGATCCAGGAGATCAAGCGCAAGCTGCCCACCATCGCCGCCAGCCCGCTCGACGTGCTTATCGTCGGCCCCACCGGCACGGGCAAGGAGCATGTGGCCCGCGCCATCCATGCCCTCGGCGGCGATCCGCGCCGGCCCTTCGCCACCATCAACCTCGCCGCCCTGCCGGCCGAGCAGGTGGAGGCGGAGCTCTTCGGCCATGTCGCCGGCGCCGGGCCGGGCACGGCGCGGGCGCGCACCGGCCGGCTGGAGCATGGGCGCGGCGGGACGATCTTCCTCGACGAGATCAGCTCGGCGCCGCTGCCCCTGCAGGCCAAGCTCCTGCGCGTGCTGGAGGACCGCGCCATCCTGCCCCTCGGCGCGCAGGAGCCGGTGCCGCTGGGCGCGCGCTTCATCGCCTCCAGCCGCGTGCCGCTGGAGGAGCGGGTGGCGGAGGGCGCCTTCCGCGACGACCTCCTCTACCGCATCAACCCGGTGACGCTCCGCCTGCCGCCGCTGGCCGAGCGGGGCAGCGACGTGCCGCGCCTCTTTGCCACCTTCGTGGCGCTGGCGGCGCGGGAGGTGGACAGGCCGGCGCCGGAGGTGACGCCCGAGCAGCTCATGCGCATCGCCGCCCGCGACTGGCCGGGCAACCTGCGCGAGCTGCGCAACGCCGCCGACCTTTTCGTGCTCGGCCTCTCCGACGAGCCCCTGCCGGAGCCGCCGGGCGTGACGCTCGCCGAGCAGGTGGAGCGCTTCGAGCGGGACGTCCTCGCGCGGACGCTGGCGGCCAACGACGGCAGCGTGAAGGCGACCTACGAATCCCTCGGGCTGGCCCGGAAGACGCTTTACGAAAAGATGCAGAAGCACGGCCTGCGCCGCGAGGACTTCAAGGACTAGGCGCCCGAGGGGTGGTCTGCCACCCACGCGAACGGCATCGCGGGTGGCGGCGGGAACATCCGGCCGCTTTTCTGCCCGGCAAGGCTTGCATGGCTGCCTTGAGCGGCTTGCATGGCGGCCTGCCCCCGTGGCCTTCCTTCGCCCAACCGGTCGGCCGCCGCCCCTCTCGCGGCGGACTGCCGGTCCCAACGGAGGAGAAGACCATGAAATTCACAGCCATTTCCGCCATCTCGCTCGCCGTCGTCCTGACCGGCGGCGCCGCCGTCGCGCAGGACCGCGAGGGCTGGCCCGACAGCTTCACCGTCGGCACCGCCAGCCAGGGCGGCACCTACTTCGCCTACGGCTCCGGCTGGGCGAACCTCGTGGCCGACGAGCTGGGCATCTCCGGCGGCGGTGAAGTCACCGGCGGCCCGATGCAGAACATGGCGCTCGTCCATACCGGCGACGCCGCCTTCGGGATGACGACGATGGGCCCCGCCGCCGAGTCCCTCGCCGGCACCAACCCCATCGCGCCGGGCCTCGAGATGACGGGCGCCTGCGCCATCTTCCCGATGTACCAGACGCCCTTCTCGGTGACGGCGCTGGCCTCCTCGGGGATCGAGAGCGTCTCCGACATCCCCGACGGCGCCCGCATCGGCTTCGGCCCCGCCGGCTCCACCTCCGACACCTACTTCCCGCAGATGATGGACACGCTCGGCGTCAACTACGACCGCCGCAACGGCGGCTGGTCCGACCTCGGCGGGCAGCTGCAGGACGGCCTCTTGGACGTCATCGCCTTCGCCGCCGGCGTGCCGGTGCCGGCCGTCAGCCAGCTGGAGGTGCAGACCGACGTGAACATCATCGAGTTCACCGAGGAAGAGCAGGCGCAGTTGCTGGAGGCCTTCCCCGTCTCCTCCTTCGAGATCGCGGCCGACACCTATTCCACGCTGGAAGAGCCGGCCCGCTCCGTCTCGATGTGGAACTTCGCCATCGCCGGCTGCGACCTGCCGGAGGACTTCATCTACGAGGTCGTGGACATCGTGATGTCCGACAACGAGCGGATGGTGAACATCCACCGCGCCGCCACTTCCACGCTGCCGGAGAACTGGGACAAGAACACCGTCCTGCCCTGGCACCCCGGCGCGGCGCGCTGGTTCGAGGAGAATGCCGGCGCCGACATCGCCGATGACATGATCGGCGGCTGAGGCGCGGCTGCGGGCCGCGCCCCTCACCGGCGCGGCCCGCCCATCGGGTGACACGGGCGCCCCGTGAGTTGTGGGCGCGACAACAGGGGGAGGGGAGAAAGACATGAGCGAGCGCAGGGACGAGACGATGGAGCCCATCGTCGCCGATGGGGTCGACGATGAGGTGATCGAGACCAACCGCCGCATCTTCGCCGGCTGGCGGTTCACGGCCGTGGGCCTTCTGGCGACGTTCTACGCCGCCTTCCACATGGCGGCGCTCAACGGGCTGTCGATCTACGAGATCACCGGCATCCGCATCCCCTTCCTGCCCACCTTCCCGATGGAGACGTGGAACTTCCGCATCGTGCACGTGGCCGGCGCGCTGTTCCTCGGCTTCATCCTCTTCGCCTCCGGCCCCTTCGGCGACGAGGAGGAGGACAGGCGGCCGATGATCGGGCGCATGGCGATGGTGTTGATGATCCCGGCGCTCATCGCCCTCGGCGCGGCCATCTGGTTCGCCACGCAGATCGCCGGCGGCGTGATGTGGAACGGCGTCGACGAGGCCATCCGCTCCCGCGAGATCTGGGCCTTCGGGGTGCCGCTGCTCATCGCCACCGGCGGGGCGATCCTGCTCTCATGGGCGCATCGGGGGCCGCGCGCGGGCGTGTCGCCGGCGGATTTCGTCCTCGGCGTCTGCGGTATCGCCGTCGCGGCCTATCTCATCACGATCTACGGCACGCTCATGCGCAACTCGACGGGCACGCCGTTTGCGCCCATCGGCATCTCCATCGCCGCCGTCGCCGGCGTGGCGCTGATCATGGAACTGACGCGCCGCGTCGCCGGGATCGCGCTCGTCATCATCTCCGCCGTCTTCCTCGCCTATGTCTTCCTCGGGCCGTTCCTGCCCGGCTTCCTGACGGCGCCGGCGATCAGCTGGCAGCGCTTCTTCAGCCAGGTCTACACGGATGCCGGCATCCTCGGGCCGACGACGGCCGTCTCCTCGACCTATATCATCCTCTTCATCATCTTCGCCGCCTTCCTGCAGGCCTCGAAGGTGGGGGACTACTTCGTCAACTTCGCCTTCGCCGTCGCCGGCCGGGCGCGGGGCGGGCCGGCCAAGGTGGCGATCTTCGCCTCCGGCCTGATGGGGATGATCAACGGCACCTCGGCGGGCAACGTTGTCGCCACCGGCTCGCTGACCATCCCGCTGATGAAGAAGGTCGGCTACCACAAGAAGACCGCCGGCGCCGTCGAGGCCGCCGCCTCCACCGGCGGGCAGATCATGCCGCCGATCATGGGCGCCGGGGCCTTCATCATGGCCGAGATCACCGGCATCCCCTACACCGAGATCGCCATCGCGGCGATCATCCCGGCGGTGCTCTACTTCGCCTCCGTCTACTTCATGGTGGATTTCGAGGCCGCCAAGCTGGGCATGCGCGGCATGCGCAGCGACGAGCTGCCGAAGGTCGGCGTCATGGCGCGGCGGGCCTTCCTCTTCCTGCCCATCGTCATCCTGATCGTGGCGCTGTTCATGGGCTATTCCGTCATCCGCGCCGGCACGCTGGCGACGCTCGCCGCCGCCGTGGTCAGCTGGCTGACGCCCTACCGGATGGGGCCGCGCTCCATCGTCAAGGCCTTCGACCTTGCCGGCATCATGTCCATCCAGATCATCGCCGTCTGCGCCTGCGCGGGGATCATCGTCGGCGTCATCTCCCTCACCGGGGTCGGCGCGCGCTTCTCCAACCTGCTGCTCGGGCTGGCGGAGGCGAGCCAGCTGCTCGCCCTCTTCTTCGCCATGTGCATCGCCATCCTGCTGGGCATGGGGATGCCCACCACGGCCGCCTATGCCGTCGCTGCCTCCGTCGTCGCCCCCGGCCTCGTCGAACTCGGCATCCCGCAGCTGACGGCGCATTTCTTCGTCTTCTACTTCGCGGTGCTCTCGGCGATCACCCCGCCCGTGGCGCTCGCCTCCTACGCGGCGGCGGGGATCTCGGGCGCCAACCCGATGGAGACCTCCGTCACCTCCTTCAAGATCGGCATCGCCGCCTTCGTGGTGCCCTTCATGTTCTTCTACAACAGCGCCCTCCTGATGGACGGCACGTGGATGGAGGTGCTGCGCGCCGGCCTGACGGCGACGATCGGGGTCTTCCTGCTCTCCTCCGGGGTGCAGGGCTGGTTCCTCGGGGAACGGACGGCCTGGTACATGCGGGTGGGGCTGCTCGTCTCGGCGCTGTTCATGATCGAGGGCGGGCTGATGACGGACCTCGTGGGCCTCGGCATCGCGGCGGTCGTCTACCTCGTCCGCCGCTTCGTCAACCCGGACCCGGATGCGCCGCTGGTGGTGAAGGGGGCGGACTGAGGGCGGGGCCAGCCGCCGACGGGGCCGCCTGAAGAGAATCCCTCTCGCAGATCTTCTGCGGGAGGGATTGTCATGTGGGGTTTGGGGAGCGTTGGCTTCGGACGTCTCCGACGGCCGGGGGCCTCGGCGCCGGTCATAGCAGCGTCTTCAGATCCTGCTCCGCCCGGTCCAGCCGGTCCGTCAGACCCGGTTCGCTCTTCTCCAGCCAATCCACGGTGACGTGGGCGAAGACGGCCATCCCGATCTGCGCGGCGAACGCGGCCCTGTCATCCGGCACGCCGCGCGCGCGCAAGGCCTGCGCCAGGGCCGCGGCGAGAGCGGCCGTCTTCGCCAGTTCGCGTTCCTGCAGAGCCGGCGTCGCCGAGATCACCGCCTGCCGGGGCTCGGAGAAGGGTCGGTTGGCGTCGAGGAGCGGACAGACCGACCGGAAGGCGCGGAACAGGGTGCCCAGCGGCGGCGCATCCGGCGGGATGTCGTCGATCGCGGCAAGCAGCGCCTCCAGAAGCACCGCCTGCCCGTCGAACAGGACTTCGCGCTTGTCGGCGAAATGCCGGAAGAAGGTGCGCTCCGTGACGCCGGCACGGGCGGCGATCTCGGCGGCGGTGGTGCTGTCGAACCCCCGTTCGCCGAACAAGTCTACCGCCGCCTGCTGCAGCCGCGTCCGCGCCGTATCCGCCAAAACTCCGATCTCCCCTGTCAGTCACTGACGTTCTTGCTTGTCAGTCACTGACATCGGCTCTATGTCAGTGACTGACAGGGATCATAGGATCCCCGCCACCATGTGCAAGGAGATCAATCATGCATGTCTTTCTGACAGGGGCGAGCGGCTGGATCGGCTCGATGATCGCGGCCGACCTGCTGGCCGCGGGCCATACCGTCACCGGGCTGACGAGCGTGCCGGCCAAGGCCGCCGCGCTGAGCGCCGCGGGTGTGACACCGCTCGTCGGGACGCTTCAGGATATCGACGTCCTGCGCCGCGGCGCCGAAGAGGCGGACGGGATCATCCACACGGCCTTCGGGCTCGATGTCTCGAAAATCGCCGAACTGGCTGCCGAAGACAGCGCCGCCATCGAAACCTACGGCGAGGTGTTCGCGGGATCGGCGCGGCCCATCATCGTCACGGACGGCTTCCTCCACCTGACGGGCGAAAAGGCGAAGGAAACGGACCGGCCCGAGGTGATGCCGGCGTTCCCCCGTGCCTCGCAGCAGACGGCGTTCGCGCTGGCGGACCGCGGCATCCACGCCAGCGTCATCCGCAATCCGCGGTCGGTGCATGGCAAGGGGGAGAAGCACGGTTTCGTGCCGATGCTGGCCGCCGTCGCGCGTGAGAAGGGCGTCTCCGCCTATATCGGCGAGGGGCCGAACATGTGGCCCTCTGTCCACCGCCTCGACGCCGCGCGCGTCTACCGGCTGGCACTGGAGCGCGGCGCCCAGGGCGAGGCCTATCACGCCGTCGCGGAGGAGGGCGTGCCGTTCAGGGACATCGCCGAGGCGCTCGGCCGCCAGCTCGGCCTGCCGGCCGTGTCGCTGACGCCCGAGGAGGCCGAGGCGCATTTCGGGCCGCTGGCGATCTGGGTCGGCAACGACGGCCCCGCCTCCAACGAATGGACCCGGGACACGCTCGGCTGGCAGCCCGAACAGCCCGGCATCGTGGCCGATATCGAGCAGCCGGATTATCAGGGGTAACGACCGTCCGGGATGCCGACGACCCAGAGATCCGGCAGGGGGCGGCGCAGTTCGCGCCGCCCCGTTTGCCGTCACTTTGAAAGCAGCACGGGCAGGGTGGCGCCCTCGACGAGGTGCCGCGTGACCGCGCCGACGACGAAGTCGTAGGTGCGCGAGTGGCCATAGGCGCCCGTCGCCACCAGCTCCGCCTCCGTCTCCAGCGCGGCGGAGAGGAGGGTCTTCGCCGTCTCGCCCGCCGGCGCCTCGCGGTCGACGAGGCTGACGGCGTAGCCCTGCCTATCGAGCGCGGCGGCGAGGTCGTGGCGGGAATCGAGGGCGAGCGCCGAGGGCGTGGCGTGGTTGTGGACGCGCAGAAGGTCGATCGTCGCGCCCGGAGCCGCCAGCGCCAGCGCGTCATGGGCGGCGCGCGTCGCCTCCCGCGTCGGGCTCCAGCCGATCATCAGGCGGCGCACGGGGGCGGGGAGGCCGCGGCCCTCGGGCAGCATCAGCACGGGGCGCCCGCCATGGCGGATCGCCGCCTCCTGCGCCCACTTGTCCTCCGGGCGCATCGCGGCCGGGTCGGCGCGGCCCAGCACCACCAGATCGGCGGCGCGCAGCGTCTCCAGCAGCCACTCGCGGGCGGAGATGGCACCGGGGCCCTGCGAGCGGAATTCGGCGCCGAAGCTCTCGCCCCGGGTCGCCGCCTCGAAGCTGGTGCGGATCGCGGCGCTCTCCTCCAGCTGCCAGTCGAGGAGCGTCGGCTCGAAGAGCGGGCCGTAGGGCGCGCCCATGGCGGAATAGGGGATGACCGCCTGCGCCGGGTGCACGCCCGTGAGGTGCGCGCCGTGGCTGCGGGCGACCTCGCAGGCGAGCGGGATCAGCCACGAGGCTTCATGGGCAGAGAAGAGGCCGAGGGCGATGGTCTTGATACTCATGGGAAGCGTCTCCGGTTGGCCGGGGCCGGCCCGGCACTGGAAGTCTGCCACTGCGCGCGGTGCGCGTCCTTGACCGGGATCAAGTGTCGCCGCCCGAGCCCGCACTGGACGCGGCGGAAGGGAGCGGCGCAGAATGGGGCGGGGCGGGCGGTGCCGGCCCGCTGGTTTGTACGAGTTGAGGGGCGCCATGAGCCGCGACGTGGCGATCATCTTTGGCCTGAAGGTGCTGGCGGTCGGCCTGAACGCGCTGGGGCTGGCGGCGCTGGCGAGCGCCTCCAGCGTGGCGGCCTTCGGCGCCTTCGCAGCGCTCTTCAGCGCGGGAATGCTGATCTCCATCCCCGCCATGGCCGGGCTCAACCTCTCGCTGGTGCGCCACACGAGCGGCGCGGGCCCGGGCCGGCTGGCGCTGGCACGCCATGGGCTGGGGAGGCTGGCCGGCGGGCTGGCGGCGGCAGGGGTGCTGGGCGGCGTGGTGCTCCTGCTGGCAATGCGGGAGGCGGCGGCGGGGCCCCTCGCCGCTCTGCTCTTCGGGCTCACCTACGGCTTCTCGGAGGTGCTGCAGAGCACTGCGCGCGCCTTCGACGGGCCGGTGCGCGCCTTTGTCTGGCGGGAGATCGCCTGGCGGGCCGCCTTCTTCCTCACCGCGCTGGCGGCGGCGCTGGCGGGCGGGTTGCCGGCGCCGGCGATGCTGGGGCTGCTGACGCTGGCGCTGCTGCTCGTCACTGCCCTGCAGGCGCGGCTGAGCGCCCTCTGGCCGCTGCGCGCGCCGCGGGTGGCGGAGGCGGGGCGGCTCTGGCGGCATGCGCCCGGCTTCATGGGCGTGTCGCTGCTGTCGACGGCGGCGCAGCACCTCGTCGTCCTCCTCGCCGGGGTGACGCTGAGCCTCGAGGCCGCGGCCTATTTCTTCGCGGCGTTAAAGGTGGTGCAGATTCTCTCACTCAGCGTTGTCGCTGTAAACTTTGTCTTAACCACTCACCTGAGAGACTTCAGGAAAGGAAAGACAGGAGAGACGGATACCAAAACGCTCACCGCGATCTGCGCCACGGCGGCGTGGGGAAATCTCCTCTTCTGGGGCGCAGGAATGGCGGCATTGCTGGTCTTCGGCCGGCTGATCCTGTCGCTCTTCGGCGCGGCCTATGAAAGCGGAGGTGTGTATCTGGCCATTCTCGGTGTTGCGGCCGGGCTGAATGCGGGCACGGGGCCGGCGGGCTTCGTGCTGGTGATGTTCGACCGGCAGAGACAGTTCAACCTGGTGTCGGCCTTGGCGGCATCAGGCGGGGCGGGTTTGTGCCTCCTCCTCGGGGGGGCGTTCGGTCTTGTAGGGTTTTGTTGGGGTTACGTGTGTTGGATCGGTCTGCAGAATACGGGCGCCGCGTGGATGGCCTGGCGGACTCTCGGCATCAACCCGACCGCCCTCGCCCGGCCCGACTGGCGACTCCTGCGGCGCTGAGACGGACGATTCTGGCGCCCGTCGGGGCGTTCCTGCATCTCGCCCGCCGCATTGGCCGGCGGGCCGTGGCGGAATATCAGGCGGGGCAGATCGCGCGATATACGGGAGCGCCTTCGCTGGCGGGCCCGGGATATATCACCGGCCTCAATCGGCTGCAGATCGGGGGAAATGTCCATATCGGGGCCGATTTCCTCATCCGCGCCGAGGGCGGCCTCGCGATCGGCGAGAACGCCCATATCAGCCACCGGCTGACGGTCTACACGATCAACCACGTCTACGAGGGCAATCGCCTCCCCTATGACGAGCGGCTGGCGGAGCGGCCCGTCGCCATCGGGCGCAACGTCTGGATCGGCGTCGGCGTGACGCTGCTGCCCGGCGCCCGCATAGGCGAGGGCGCGATCATCGGCGCCGGCGCCGTCGTGGCGGGGCAGGTGGCGCCGGGCGCCATCGTCGGCGCGGCGCGGGCGAGGCCCCTCAAGACGCGGAACGCGGAACATTACGCGGCGCTCGACGCCGCCGGGGCCTTTGGCGGCGCCGGCGGGCAGGCGCTGCAGCGAACTTCCTGGTGGGACAGGTGACGGGGTGAGCAGTGACATGGTGAAGAGTGATGGTCATTACCCTATCCAAGGCCGGCCTCGAGACCGAGGCCCGCAGGCTCGCCCGCCGGGTGCGTCTCGACGGTTACGTTCCTCAGCTGGTCGTCGGCATCCGGCGGGGCGGCGAACACGTCGCCCGCATGGCGATGGAGGAGTTCCCCGAAGGCCGGCTGGCGCTCGTCAATCGCCAGCGCCCCGGCACGAAGATCAAGGGCGGGCTGCGGCTCGGCGCCGTGCTGCCGCATCTGCCATACACGGTGACGGACAGCATGCGCCGGCTGGAGCATCGCGTCCGCTTCAGGCGCCACGCGCGCAGGCCGGCCGGGGCCGACACCGGGCGCCACGCCGAGCCGGAGGGGCACGGGCTGGGCGCCGGCAACTTCGACGAGCGGCGCATCCTGGTCATAGATGACGCGGTCGATAGCGGGGAGACGATGACGGATGTCGTCTCCTACCTCGGCGAGCGCTTCCCGCGGGCCGAGATCCGCACCTTCGCCATCGCCCACACGATGCCGCACTCGGTGCTGCGCCCCGATTACGCGGCCTTCGCCTGCGGCAACCTCGTGCGGTTCTTCTGGTCGGAGGATTACCATGCCCGGGCTTGAGCGGGGGGACCTCTTGGTCCTCGATCTCGACGGTACGCTCCTGCCCGGCAACAGCTTTCACCGCTGGCTGGCGGAGCTGCTGCTGCGCGCGCCGGCGGGGCTGAAGCTGGTGGTGCTGCGGGCGGTGGCGGGCCGGGTGGCCGGGCGGTGGAGCCATGCGCGGATGAAGCAGGAGGTCATGCGCGGGTGGGACGATTTCTCCGCCCGCGCGCCGGGGCGGGCGGAGGCGCTCGTGGCGCGCTTCGCCGCGGGCCTGCGCGCCCGCTTCCGGCCGGAGCTGACGGAGCTAATGGCGGAGGCGCGGGCGCTGGGCGTGCCGAGCCTCCTCGCCACCGCCGCGCCGGAGGATTACGCGGCGGCGCTGGGGCAGGGGACGAGCGGCGTCATCGCCAGCCGCCTCGCCGGCGGGACCCTCGTCGAGACGAAGGGCGAGGCGAAGCGCGCGGCGGTCGCGGCGCAGATGGCGGCGCGCGGCTGGCGCGGGCGGTCCATCGTGCTGGCGACGGATCATGCCGATGACGCGCCGCTCTGCGCCGTCGCCCGGCATGTCCTCTGGTACGGCCCGGTGCCCCCCGCCCCGACGCTGGTGCTGGAGGCGCGGGCATGAGCCGCGCCTCGCACGTCTTCGTCCTCTCCGCCGGGCGGACGGGGACGACCACCTTCGCCCGCGCCGCCGCCGCCCTGCCGGGCTTCACCGCCGGGCACGAGAGCCGGGCGGAGGCGCATCTGGCCGAGCGGCTGGACTACCCGGACCGGCATATCGAGGCGGACAACCGGCTGGTCTTCTTCCTGCCGCAGCTCGAGGCCCGGTTCGGCCCGCGCGCCCACTACGTCTACCTGCGGCGCGAGCCGGCGGAAATCGCGGCGAGCTACGCGCGGCGCTGGCATCTCACCGTCTCCATCCCCCGGGCCTTCACGCAAGGCGTGCGGATGCGCCCGCGCACCCGCCGGGGGGAGGTGACGGCGGCCTGCCGCGACTATGCCGACTGGGTGGACAGCACCGTCTCGCTCTTCCTCGCCAGCCAGCGTCACGCGATGGTGGTCGATCTGGCGGAGGCGGAGGCCGGCTTCGCCCGCGTCGCCGAATGGATCGGCGCGGGGGAGGTGCCGCAGGCGGCTCGCGACGCCTGGGGCGAGCGGCACAACGCCACCCCGCCGCGCCGGCTGGGGCGGGGCCTGCGCCATCAGCTTCGCCTTCTGGTGCCGTGAGCCATGCGCATCTCGGTCGTCATTCCCAGCTACAACCGCGCCGGCAGCCTGCCCTCCGCCCTCCTCTCCGCTGCGCACCAGACGCGGCCACCGGAGGAGATCATCCTCGTCGATGACGGCTCCACCGACGGCACGGAGGCGGTGGTGGCGCGGCTCGGCCTGCCGGGGCTGCGCTACATCCGGCAGGGCAATGCCGGCGGCGGCGCGGCGCGCAATGCCGGCGTGGCGGCGGCGCGGGGCGACTGGATCGCCTTCCACGACAGCGACGATGTCTGGCTGCCCCACAAGCTGGAGAGGCTGGCGGCGGCGCGCGAGCGCCATGCGGCGGCGGCGCCGGAGGTGATCTTCTCCGCCTTCAGCCTCTTCGACCCGGCGCGCCGGCGGCTCCGCCTGATGCCGGAGGCGCTGGCGCGGCGGAGGGGGGCGTCGCTCCTCCTCGAAGAGCCGCTGCGCGAGGCGCGGGCGCTGACGGCGAACCCGATCAGCACGCAGACGCTGCTCGTCTCCCGCGCCGCCTTCGCCCGCGCCGGCGGGTTCGACCCGGCGCTCCGCCGCTTCCAGGACTGGGATCTGGCGCTCCGCCTCGCAGGTGAGGCGCCCTGGGCCTACGTGCCCGAGCCGCTGGTGCACGTGGCGCTCTCCCCCAACTCCGTCACCCGCGACCATGCCGCCGGCCTCGCTGCGCGGCGCCGGCTGCTCGACGCCCATGCCGGGCTCTATGCCCGGGCGGGAGGGGCGCTCTGGCGGGCGCGGGCGGATTTGTGGCTGCGCCGGCTTGCCGGGGCGCTGGGCCGGGCGGGCGCATGAGGCGCAAGAGCCTTCTGTTCAACCCGCCGGCGGTGTTCATCGCCACATGGGCGATGATCGCGCTGCTCTTCGAGCTGCGGCTGAGCAGCCGCCTCGCGGCACCGTCGGAGGAGATCCAGCGGCTGCTCTTCGTCATCCTCGGCGGTTACCTCATCGGCGCCGCCGGCTCGCTGCTCTTCGCGCAGAAGGTGGCGTTG
Organism: Pseudoroseicyclus tamaricis; assembly: GCF_012070395.1. Taxonomy (GTDB): domain Bacteria; phylum Pseudomonadota; class Alphaproteobacteria; order Rhodobacterales; family Rhodobacteraceae; genus Pseudoroseicyclus_A; species Pseudoroseicyclus_A tamaricis. Next base: position 577,537 of record NZ_JAAFYS010000001.1, read on the forward strand.
CGCCTGCGCCGCAGGCTCTCCCGCCGGCAATGGCGGGGGGCGGTCGGGCTGCTCTGCGCGCTCCTCGCGCTCGCGGCGGCGGAGGCGGCCATCGAGGGGTTCGTGCCGGCGGTGGCGCTCCTTCAGGGGCGGCAGATCAGCCATTTCGACTTCGGCATCCCCAGCGTGCACGGGCTGGTCATTGCCGGGCTCTGCGCGCTGGGCTCCTTCTTCTTCGCCGTGCATTGCTTCACCGGCAGCCGGTTGGCGCTGATCCTCGCGCTTTTGCCGCTGATCTACGCGGCGGCCTTCGTGCACCGGAAAATGTTCACTGTCTGCTTCCTGCAATACGCGGTGATCTTCTTCTACAGCCGGCCGCTGCGCCTGCGCACGATCCTCGCGGGGGCGCTGGCGCTGCCCGCCTTCGTCTATGCCTTCGGGGCCTTCGGAGACCTGCGCGGGCGGACGGAGGTGATCGAGCGGTTCGGCGGCTTCGCGGAGGAGTTCGTATTCCCCGGCGATACCGGGGTGAAGTGGGTCTATCTCTACCTGACGACGCCGATCGACAACCTCAGCTTCACGACCCGCGAGTTCCCCGCCGAGCAGAACACCGACCTGCAGCGCACGCTCGGCCCGATCGTGCCGAGCGCCCTCAGCCGGCTCGCCGCGGCGCCGGTGGAGGCGGCGGCGGGTCGCTTCCAGGCGGCTGCGGAGGAGCGGTACTGGCTGCAGAGCCCGATGTTCAACGTCTCCACCGGGTTCAACCCCGCCTACCTCGACCTCGGCATCCCCGGCATCGTGGGCTTCGCCGCCGTCATCGGCTTCCTGACCACCTTCGCCTATTGCCGTTTCCGGGGCGAGCTGGGGACGGCGACCTACGCGGCTTTGCTGACGGGGGCGCTGCTGACAGTGTTCTCCAACAGCTTTTCCAACCTCAACTACGTGGGGCAGGCGCTCTTCTTGCTGATGGTGCGCTACCCGGTGGTCCTGCGGCGCTTCGGCTGAGGGCTCAGACGGCGCGGGGGCGCAGCCAGAGGTAGTCGTGCGGGGCCATGATCAGCCCTTCGAGCTCGATGGTCGGGCCGGCCTGATCGTCGGCCGCCAGCTCCACCTTGGCGCGCCCCGGCTCCAGCGACAGCTCCACCGCGCCCTCGCCGAAATTGGCGAGGACGAGGAGGCGCCGCTGACCCAGCCGGTAGTCGAGGCCGAGGACGGTCTCGGGCAGGCCTTCGATGAGGCTCCACTGGCCGGCGCCGATCTCCGGGCAGCAGCGGCGGGCGCGGACCATGCCCTGCACGCGGCGCAGCAGCGAGCGGGGCGTGCGCTCCTGCTCCTCGACGTTGATCGTCCGGTAGCCATAGGCGCCGCTGGAGATGACGGGTACGGGCAGCTCGCCCTCGGCGGCGGAGAAGCCGCCGTTCGGCTCGCCGGACCATTGCATGGGGGTGCGGACGGACCAGCGCTCATCGAGGGAGAGGTCCTCGCCCATGCCGATCTCGTCGCCGTACCAGAGCACCGGGGTGCCCGGCAGGCCGAAGAGCAGCGCCTGCGCCAGCGCGACGCGGGCCGTGTCGCCGCCCAGCATCGGCGCCAGCCGGCGGCGGACGCCGCGGCCGTAGATCTTCATCCCCTCCTCGGGGGCCAGCGCCGCGAAGGCCTCCTGCTGCTCTTCCTTGGTCAGCTTGTCGAGGCTGAGCTCGTCGTGGTTGCGCAGAAAGGTCGCCCATTGCCCGCCATCGGGCAGCTCGGGGGGCCGGCTCTTCAGCGCCTCGATGACGGGGGCGGCGCTCTTGCGCACGAAGCCGAGCCACATGTCCTGGTTGAGCGGGAAGTCGAAGAGCATGTGCATCCGCTCGTCGGCATCGTGCACCCGCCCGCCGAAGTAATCGGGCGCCGTCTCGCGCGGCACGTTCGCCTCGGCCAGCATCACGGCGCCTTGCGAGCGCCAGTCGAGGAAGTCGCGCATCTCGGAGAGGAGGAGCAGGGGATCACGGTCGGGCTCTTCCTTGAGGCCCTTGAACTCCACGAGGAAGGGCACGGCATCGATGCGGAAGCCCGAGACGCCGAGCGCCAGCCAGAAGCCCATGATCTTGAGGATCTCCTCGCGGACCTTGGGGTTGGCGATGTTGAGATCGGCCTGATGGGCGTAGAAGCGGTGCATGTACCACGCCTGCGCCTTGCGCGAGTAGGTCCAGACGGCATCCTGCACGCCGGGGAAGATGATGCCTTCGGAGATGTCCTTGGGCTTCTCCTTCGACCAGACGTACCAGTCGCGGTAGGGGGAGGTCGCGCTCTCGCAGGCGGACTGGAACCACGGATGGTCGATGGAGGTGTGGTTGACGACGAGGTCGATGATCACCCGGATGCCACGGTTTCGGGCGCCCTGCATGAACTCCACGAAGTCGCCCAGATGGCCAAGGCGGGTGTCGACGCCGTAGAAATCGGAGATGTCGTAGCCGTTGTCGCGATTGGGCGTGGGGTAGAAGGGGTTGAGCCAGATGACGTTGACGCCCAGCGCCTCGAGGTAGTCGAGCGTCTCGATGGCGCCGGAGAAGTCGCCGACCCCGTCGCCGTTGCCATCGCGGAAGGTCTCGATGTCGAGGCAGTAGATGACGGCGTTCTTGTACCAGAGGTCGATCATGGCGGCAGGCTCCCGGGAGGCGGTCCTAGCGCAGGTAGGGCGGCGGAAGGGGTGGGCCAGCGGTCACGGTGTCGCGGGACGGGGGCGGCGCTCGCCTGCGGCAATCGCCCCGCCCACCGTCCCGCACGCCCCTCATGCGCCGTGGTTCGTCGACGTCGCGATCAACTCCACCGCCCATGCGGGGATCATCGTCGACGGCGTGCATGTCGCCGACGAGATGGTCGCCCTCGCCCTGCGTGCCCGCCCGGTGGCGGACCGGACGTTCCGCGTCTCCGGCGCCATGCCCGCCATCGGCGGACCGGAGCGCTTCTCCCTCTACGGTGCGGAGATCCGCGTGCAGGAGGGGCAACTGGTCAACCTCGAGGGCTCTCTCGCCGGCGCCCATGTCACTATCGCCGAGAGCCTCGCCCGGCTGATCGGCGTGATCGGGCTGGCGCCCGAGGCGGCGCTGCGCATGGCGGTGACCATCCCGGCGGAGCTGATCGGCCAGCCGGCCCTCGCCCGGCCGGAGGGGCGGCCGGCGGACGAGGCGCTGGTGCTCGGCGACGGCTGGCACGCCACCGGACACCTGGGTGAGATTGCCGCAGATACCGCCCCCAGCGCCGCGGGGCGATGACAAGCCAGCCCCTTTGCCCTAAAACGCCGGGGGGAATGGGAAAAGAAATGCCACAAGACATGGCCGGAAGCGGCGCCATGGGCGCCAGGACGGATCTGCCGGGCTGGGAGCCCTACGGCCGCGAGCCTCTGCCCCCGGGCGAGGACGCGGCCAATGGCGCTGGCCCCGCCGGCCGCAGCGGCGGCGTCCTGCCGGCCGACATCGCCGGTGACGAGAGCGAGTCTGTCGGTGGCGTCTGCGTGCAGGAGCTGGAGGAGGTCCTCTCCTCCCTCGCCCCGCCCTGGGCCGCTGTCGCCGCCGTCCCCATCGCCGCCGCCGAGCCTCTGCTGCCCGAGGAGACGAGCTTCGTCGCCCGCGCCGTCGCCTCGCGGCGGGCGGAGTTTGGCGCCGGGCGCACCGCGGCGCGCAAGGCGATGGCGCGGCTCGGCGTCGGCCCCTTCTCCATCCCCGTCGGCCGGCACCGCGCGCCCGTCTGGCCCGTGGGCATCATCGGATCGATCACCCATGCCGAGGGTTGGGCCGCCGCCATCGTGGGCCCCGCCGCCCCCGGCCGGGCGCTGGGCCTCGATATCGAGCGGAACGGGCGGGTGACGGAGGAGATCGCCGAGACGATCCGCGCCGCGGGGGAGGGGATGCGCCCCGAGGAGGCGGCGAGCCTCGTCCCCACGGGGCTCGAGCCCGACACGCTGCGCTTCGCCGCCAAGGAGGCCGCCTTCAAGGCCTACTGGCCCGTCAACCGCCACTTCGTCGGCTTCTCCGACGCGCGGGTGACCTTCGCGCCGCCCCGCATCATGCTCTCCCTCGGCGCCATGCCGCTGCACGGCGCGCGGGCGCTGCCCTTCGCCCATGCCCGCGTCGGCACGCTGGCCGTGGCGCTGGTGGGGATCGGCTAGACCTCCAGCCGCACCGGCGTGCCCTTGTAGGCCGGCGTTTGCGAGTTCTTCTCGTGGTAGCTCAGCGGCACCAGCGGGTTCAGCTCCGGGTAGTAGCCGGCGACACAGCCCGGCGGCAGGTCGTAGGGCGTCACCGCCAGCCCCTCCACCCGCCGGATCACGCCGTCGTCCAGCGCGCAGACGAGCGCCACCCGCTGCCCCTCGGTGAGGCCGAGCCGCTCGATCTCGTCCTGGTTGAGAAGCAGCACCATCCGGTCGCCCTTCAGCCCGCGCAGCCGGTCGGAATAGCCGTAGATCGTGGTGTTGAACTGATCGTTCGAGCGCAGGGTGATCAGCGTCATCCGCTCGTCGCCGGTGGTGTTCTCCCCCAGCGCGGAGAGCATCGTCGGCGCCGTGAAGGTCGCCTTGCCGGTCTCGGTGTTCCACTTGCGCTCGCGCGCCGCGTTGCCCCGGTAGAAGCCGCCGGGTGTGAAGAGGCGATCGTTGAAGTCGTGGAAGGCCTCGGGGAAGGTCTCGGCGATCAGGTCGCGCACCAGCCCGTAATCGGCCGTCCACTCGTCCCACCGCAGGCGCGGGCTCTCCGGCAGCGTCTCCTTCGCGATCCCCGCCACGATGGCCAGCTCGGAGCGCAGATGCTCCGACGGCGGCGTGCCGTGGCCGATGGAGCCGTAGATGTGGCTGAGGCTGTCCTCCATGGAGACGGCCTGCGGCCCGCTCGCCTGGATATCCTCGTCCGTCCGCCCGAGGCAGGGCAGGAGATAGGAGACCTCGCCGGGCACGAGGTGCGAGCGATTGAGCTTGGTGGCGATGGAGACGGAGAGGCGTAGCGTCGGGAAGGCGCCCTCCATCCGCTCCCTGTCGGGCAGGGCCCGCACAAGGTTGCCGCCGAGGGAAATCAGCGCCTTCACCTTGCCATCGAGGATACCCTGGCTGGCGGCGACGACGTTCATCCCCTCCTCGGTCGGCACGTCGATGCCGAAGAGCTCTTCGAGCTTCTCCGCCGGCATGTGCTTGGGCTTCTCGCCGATGCCCACCGTCCTCTGGCCCTGCACGTTGGAATGCCCGCGCACGGGGGAGATGCCGGCACCGCGCCGGCCGATGTTGCCGCGCAGCAGAAGCAGGTTCACGAGCATCCCGAGGTTCAGCCAGCCGTTCACGTGCTGCGTCAGGCCCATCCCGTAGATGCCGATGACGTTCCTGGCGGAGAGGTACACCTCCGCCGCGTCCTCGATCATCGCCCGCGTCAGCCCCGACTCGCGCTCGATCTCCTCCCACGGCGCCGCCTCGACGGCGGCCTGCATCTCCTCCAGCCCCTCCGTGTGCTCGGCGATGAAGGCGTGATCGAGCACCTCGCCGGGCCGCTCCGCCTCCGCCGCGAAGATGCGCTTCATCATGCCCGCGAGGACAGCGACGTCCCCCCCGGGGCGGACCTGGTAGAACGCCTCGGAGATCTTCGTCGTCGGCCCCACCGTCATCTGCTTGGCGTTCTGCGGGCTGGCGAATTCGATCAGCCCGCGCTCGCGCACCGGGTTGAAGGTGACGATCCGGCAGCCTCGCTCCACCGCCGCCTGCAGCTGGTGCAGGAAGCGCGGCGAGTTGGAGCCGGTGTTCTGGCCGAAGAAGAAGATGGCGTCGCAATGCTCGAAATCGTCGAGCGTGCAGGTGCCGACGGGCACGCCGATGGTGCTGGCGAGGTTCACCGAGGTCGTCTCGTGGCACATGTTGCTGCTCTGCGGCAGGTTCATGTGCCCGAAGGCACGCGCGAAGAGGGCGTAGAGGTACGACGTCTCCAGCCCCGCATGGCCGGAGGAGTAGAAGACGCTCGCCTCCGGCCCGATCTCCGTCAGCTCGCGCCCAATCTCGGCATAGGCCTCGGGCCACGTCGTCTCCTCCCAGTGCCCCGTGGCGTGGTTGAATCGCATCGGGTGGGTCAGGCGGCCGGCGGCCTCGAGATCATGATCGGGCCATGTCTTCAGCTCCTCGGCGGAGTGTTTGGCGAAGAACTCCGGCCCGACGCGCTTGCGCGTCATCTCCCAGACGGTGGCCTTGGCGCCGTTCTCGCAGAATTCGAAGAGGTGGGGCTGCGCGGGCTTGGCCCAGGCGCAGGAGGTGCACATGACCCCCTTGGTCTTGTTCTGACGCCAGAGCGTTCGCAGCGCATCGGGCGACGGCTGCGCTTCCCCCAGTGCCTTGGCGATCCCCTCCAGCGAGCCCCAGCCCCCGGTGGGGCCGCCATATTCCGGGGTGCCCGCGTCATGGCCGACGGGAGAATGGCGGGGGGCAGGGGTGCGGGGAAGATCGTCGGCCATGGGGCAGCTCCGTCGGAAGGGGACGGAGCATCAACGGGAGCGGGAGGGTTCTGTTCCGGCGGCCGAGAGAACGTGATGGCGCGAGCCGCGCAGCGAGTGCTGCGGATGGGGTGTGGGAGCGATTGTCAGGGGAAAACCAGTGGCAGCCCGTAGGGGATTCACACGTGCGCAGAAAGCCCAAGAAATAAGGGGCGAGGTGTCCCACGCTGCCCGCCAAGTCGGCCTATGGGAAACAACGGCTTAGCGGCAGCGTGTCCCACGGTCTCTGCAAGGCAAGGACTGCTTCTCTGCCCGCCGGTTCCTTCTCCAGCTTAGGCCTGAGGGCGTCGAAGACGGCCGTGAAGTTGCACATAGGCCGCCATAAGCACCGCATTCGCGGCGGAAGCTCGCCGGTCGAAGAATACGAGAATCAGCTGGTTTCTGACACTGCGAGCTGAACCTCGAAAGCGTCTTTGAAGGCCTTTCGCCGCGTCGGTTCCGCACCGAAGAATGGCAGCCCCCGGATTTCGTGGGGCTCTGGCGCCGCAAGATCTCCACCATTGTCGGCATCCCAACCGATGGCCTCCAAGAACTTGCTCTTCCAAGCCTCGCTGTCCCAGCCTCGATCTCCCTTGGGTTCAATGAAAACCTGCCGGCAGAGGGGAGCGCTCCCTTTTCGACGCATGAGCAGGATGTAGTCTGGCTCGGTTGCCCTGTCGCCGCCGATCTCGTGCAGCTTGATCATCTTCTCGTTGCGAATGACGAAAAACTCATCGAAGGCCTTGGCGATATCGCTCTGCATGCTGGCGATGAAGGCGACAAACTCCTTTTCCTCGCTTGTGCCATAGCAATCGTCGAAGACGTGCCAATCCGCGTTGGCCAGATTGACGCCGCGAGTCGACGCGACGTCGGACTCCTGCCAAGACTTCATCGTTTCTCCTGGAACGGAGAGCTTCAGGACACGATCCTTTAAGATTCCGGAGATGCGCTTCGGGAAGAACTCCTTCGACCCTTGGTGCGTAGCTTGTGCGCGACGCACATCGTTGGCAATGGCAGATAGAACCGCTCTGGCTACATGCAGCGCATCTGAGGGCGATAGACGGCTCAGTCGCTCCTGTGGGCCCCTAACAGTGATCTTGAGTTCTCCCAAGCCGTCGGCGTCAAGAAGGAACCTCCTAAGTGACTGGAGTTTCGGGAATGCCTGCCGAAGCTCGGCCAGTCTGAAGCTTTCGATCTCGTCACAAGCTCGACGCAGCACCGGATAGCCAATTTCGGAAAGTTTGAGCTCGTCCTCTGCTGCGGATGCGTCCAAAACTGGTCCCTTGGCGTCACCCTCGGCGTCAAACGCCCCTGTCTCCATGGCTCGCCCGGAATAGCCAGAGGGCAGATCAACGAAGAACGTGCGTTCGGAGAGAACGTCGCTCACACTTCGCGTCGCCTTGTCGACCGGCACGCGCTTGTTCGCCCAAAGGCAGTAGCCCTGAAATACTTCAGTGTCCTTGAAGCTTTGCTTCACCTTCAGCTCGACGACCTTTTCGCCTTCGGTCAACGCGCCTGTGATGACGAGGGCCTTCTTCAGGTCGGAGACGTATTTTAGCTCGTGGGTGCAATGATAATGCATCTGCTCCAGCAGTCGCAGCTGAGAGCCATGATCATCGTCATACTTGCGCAGCCCGGCAGGCTTCTCGTCATCCTCGGGGTCAGCGAATGGAAAGTAGCGTGCACCACGGCCTATCAGCTGTGCCTCGCGCATCGTCGTCTCGGACGGTTTCTTGCCAGAGCCCGCTTTCTCGCTCAGCCTCACCACGTCGAATAGGTTGAGAACGTCCCAGCCTTCATCCAGCTTGTTCACCGCGAAGATGCACCGGATCGGATTGCCAGGGTCCTCCAGGCTGTTCAGCAGGATCTGCTGTCTCCCGAGGTCGTCCGGTTCGTTCACGTTCGTCGTTCGCGCCTCGCTGAACTGCGATCGAAGAGCGAGAACCAAATTTTCGTAGGTGTCAGCCGGGGCAAGCGCATCGAAGGCGTTGATCAGTGTTTGATCAACCGGATCGGCTCCTGTGGCTGACGTGTAGAGCTCTTGCAAGCGATCAGCTTGCAGATGATCAATCAAGTCTCGGAAGGTTTCCTGATTGACCTTCGACTCCTTTATGGTCGCTGACTTCATCAGCACCACCGGCTTCCAGTCTTCGCCCAGGAGATCTCGCGCAAGTGCACGCCGGTATTCGCTGAGCACGATGGCCTGGAGCATTCGGTCTTCGACAGAAACTTCAGCCTGTCGCAGCTCGATGTCTTTGGAATACCCGTCCGCCCGGAAGGAACGGAGGGGGTAATCGATGATCATCTTGTCGGAATACTTGGCTGCGATGCCGGAGTGGTCCATGTCCACAGTGGCACTGAACTCCAGCAGGACGTTCTCCGGGTGCTGGCGAAGGACCTTGCGGACCGTATGCTCCCAGCTCTTCTCTTCCTCTTCCTCGGTCTGGGTCAGTCGGCTCTTCGTCAAGGCGTTGATGTGGTGAGCTTCGTCGGAGATCATGACGACCCGGCGCTCTTCGAAATCCTCGAATGTCAGGCCGTTTTCCTTGGGGTTGTTCAGGACCGTGTGCAGTCCCTGGATCGTTGTAAAGACGATATTGATCGCATCCGGAACGGCGGCGTCGAAGTTGGTCACATCCTGCACAGGAATGTTGTCATCACCCATTCGCACAGCCGGTGCGAAGAGATACTTGCTGGAAGCCGAGTTGATGAAATTCGCCTTCGTCTTCTCGACGATCTGGGACGAATTCACGAAGAAGAGGAAGTTGCGATAGCCTTGCGTCCAGAGGTGTAGCATGGCGGAGGCCATGATGACTGTCTTCCCGGAACCGGTCGCCATGTGAAACAGAAGGTGCTCCGGCCCTGTGCGTTCGCGTGACATCTTCCATACGAAGCGCGAGATCGCCTGTCGCTGATACGGACGCAGGCCAATACCTGGTGAAAGGTTGTCGGCGACATGGCTCGGAACGTCGACCTCGAGCATTCCGTCCTTCTCGTATTCGGCCAGCTTCTCATGGAGGATCATTCAGCGGCCTCCGGCATGTTGTAGAAGGTGCGGGTTAGCTTGCGGTCGCGCTCGCTCAGGCCGTGCATCTCGTCGTCCATGTCGCCAACGTTGACGTAGAGATGGTCAGCGGCCACCGCCTCGCGCAGTGTGCGGCGCTTCACAGTCGGGGACAGTTCGGACCAGTCGGGCGATGTCAATCCGCCTGGCTCGATGTCATGTCGGAGGAAGGGGGCCCCCGTCAGCTCGTCACGCAAGCCGTCGAGTGCCTCGTCCTCCGCTGCGTCGAGCCTCGCGACGAAGTCCTGTCCCTCCGATGCAATTTCGGCATAGAGCAGTGCTCTCGAGTCATCTTCTTGATCTTCTGGTTCGGAGAGCACCTTCTTTACTCGTTCCAAGGTCGTTCCCCGGACGTAATCCATCTGCTCGACCAAAATAAAGCGGCGGTTCCCACCGAGCCGGCGATTCATTTCCACGGTAGCATGTCCTGTTGTGCCGCTTCCCGCAAAGAAGTCGAGTATGAGAGCAGAAGGACGATTAGCTGTAATCGCATGCAAACAATCGTAGACAGTCCAGAGCGACTTCGGAAAGCTGAAGGTGGTGTCTGGGACCATTTCGGCTAAGAGCTGCTTGCCATAGGCGTTCGAGTCGTATTTCGTGTCGGTCCAGACCGTCTTCACAGGTCGGTCGTTCTTTCCGATTTGAATGTCATACGTGTCGCCGGATTTTACCGGGCGGATGACGTCCATTATGTCTTTAATGCCCTCAATTGAGTAACGCCATTTCCTCTCAACGTCGTTTCGGTCGATAGGATAGATGTGGTGAACTCCGGCTTCGTCCACGAAATTGCGGGGGTGCTCATCATCGGGTGTCCGCTCTCCCACTCCGACAATCTTGCCATCCTTAACCAAAATTGGATAGAAACAGTTTTTCGCATGATGACGCTCAGATTCGCCGCCCCAGTTTCGGAGCGGAGACCAGTCAACTTCCTCCTCCGAGCAAGGTTGCCGATTTATCATTTTTTCTCCGCTCGGCAGAACGAATAGGGCAAACTCGTTTGTATAGGAAAAATTGGTCCCCTGCACTCCGCGAGGATTGTGAACAACGGTTATGCAGTGAACGTCGTATCCGGTAAATATCTCTTCAACTAAGGCGCCAAGATAGAAAAGCTCATTTTCATCTATCGCGATTATCAATGCGCCATCATGTTTCAGTAGCTTTTTTGAGGCCTCCAAGCGATTCTTCATGAACGTCAGCCATGTCGATCGCTTGAACCTGTTGTTGTAGCTGAAGGGATCTTCTGCCGATCCAGTATTATACGGAGGGTCGATGTAGATACAGTCCACAGCACCGGCAAAGCGATTTTGCAATGAATGCAGAGCGAGAAGGTTGTTGCCCTTGATGAGGAGGTTCTCATTGCCCGTGATTTCGTTCACCTCGGCCGGCTTACCTGCTGCCACGGCATCGGCATCCCAGCGCTCCCATCCCCGGATCGCCTTTGGTTCCTCCAGCCGGATTACCTCATCCGGGGCTACTATGCGGTTCACAAACCGCTCCGAGCCGCCGCGATCCTCGCGCGTCATACCTCCGGCCAGAACGCAATCCTTGTAGGGCCAGTCGAGAACCACCTCGCGACCCTTGCGGAGCGCCTCGCCGGCCACTGACAGCCCGATCTTGTTGCCGAAGGCGGTGAAGCTGTCAGGCAAGAAGTCTCGCATGGTCACGGTCTGCATGAACCGCACCTTGTCGAACACGAGCGTTCCTCCCACGTCCTCGAAGAAGGCTTCTCGGAGGCTGTCATTGCCTGCCAGCACGGCCAGAAGGTCCGGCTGCATGTTCAGCGCACGATCCTCAACACGCGATCGGATGAGTTCCCCGCTTTCATTCAGAAGGTCGGGGAGGCCAGCGAGGGCGACTTTCAGTTCGGTAAGCAGGGAGGTCATCTCTGTCCTTTGGCGGGAATCTCAGTTTTTTCCGCAACATCGCGGAATCTCGACAGCTTCACAACGACTTCGTCGCGACACGAACCAGAGCGTGCTTCCGGACTCGGACGTTCAAACCAATCTTCTTCCTACCGTCCCATGGTGGGGCGGTAATACCCGGTAAGATTGCTACCGGGCATTACACCACGACCGGAGAGTAACCATGTCGAAGCACGAGACTACCTTCAATCCCGCGGACGATATCAAGCCGGACCTGCTGCGCCGGACCGAGGCGGCGATCCTCGACTTCATGTCGAAGAACGACGGCAGGATGCCGACACAGCACGAGTTGAACGAGACGGTGAAGACCTCGTTCACTCGCCTCGGACCGGCGGCTCGAGCCGTCAAGGAACGTCTGCTGGCCACGCAGACGAAGCTCGCCAACATGCCGGAAATCCCCGAGGATCTTCGCCTCCTGCACGAGCAGATGCTAAAGGACCTATGGGCGCGGACACGGGACCTCCAGAACGGCGAGATTGTCGACCTGCGCCGGACACAGGCCGCCAAGGACGAGAGCCATCGCCAAGAAGTTCTGGAGATGCAAGAAGTAGTGGCATTTCTTGAGGCGGCCCGTGATCGGGAGACGGCGAGGGCGGATGCCGCCGAGGCCGAGGGCGCCGAGCTTCGTGACCAGCTCAAGGCGACGACGACAGAACTTGCCGCGGCCGATGCCCGACTGGCAGAGCGCGATGCCATTTTCGCGATGCTCGCCCCGAAGCCAAAGCCTGAAGATAAGCCGGATGAGGAGGCCAACACCCGGAAAGGCGCGCGGCGGTCTCGTCTCGCGGAAGGGCCCGAAACTGGCGATCTCCCCATGGAGACGGCTGCGACCAAAGCCTCCGGTGGCGGCGAAGGATGAGAGGCTGCCGCGGCAGCGGTCCTGCCGCAGAGGATGTTGCCTCAGCCTCGTTGCAGCGTGTGATCGTATCGAACGACCCGTATCGCGATCGGCGGAGAGTCGGTGTGGAGTCTCGCACGCTTCGGGTCAGTCGCCTTCGACGGATGATGTTCACGCAGCTCCACATTGAGGCCGCGCCTCTCGGCCTCTTTCAGAAGGTGATGCAGACCGGCCTTGTATTCGACCTGCATCTCGCTGTGTTCGGTGAAATCCCGCGCATCCCGGGTTGGCGCATAGGCATCGCAGATCGCGGTGTTCGTCATGGCGGCAAGGTGCTTATCGATCTGCTCCGCTGTCATTTCCTTGGGTAGGGCCCAGGCGTTCGGGATCGAGAGCTGCTCTCCGGGGACGGCGCCAGCCTCTTTGATCAAATCGAGCATTGTCTGGGGCGGCTCGCGGCCGTGCCGGGTCTCGGCCTCAATGACTGCCCGCGCGCGCGCCTCTTGTTCAGCGAGGGCAGCGTCCCGCTGCTGCCGAAAACCGAAGATGGATCGAGCGAAACCGACGAGCCAATCGCGGGCCGGCTTGATCTTCTCGGAGAGCCAGGCGCGGCGCTCTTTGCTCTCAGGCTTGTTTCGGCCCCAAGTAAGCCCCTCAGCTGTTTTCTCGGTCGGAGGTGCATAGGTAAGCTCTTCGGCAATGATCGCCTGCGTCCCGATGCGCAGCGACTCCTCCCTTGCCGCCAGCGCGGCGCGCTCCTCCTTCGCCGACCGCAGCTCCTGTGCCGCAGTCTTCCGTGACGCCTTCGCGTCTTCCAAGGCTTGCGCGGTTTCCTTGCGCAGATCGCTCGCGGCCAGCGCATCGCGCTCGGCGGCGGCTTTTTCGACGGCCGCTGCCTCTCTGTCTTTCGAGGCCTCGGCAGCTTTGATCGCAGCGATCTCGCGTCCACGGGAAGGCGAAATGTTATTGCGCTTCGTGACCTCCTCGCCCGCCTGCCGCTGGATGCGCTCCTGTGCCGCCCTCCGCTCCCCGCGAACAAAATCGAGACCGTGGGCCTGCGCGTAGTCGGCCACACGGTCCTGGAGGAGCTCATAGCTTCGGCGCGTGAGCGTGGGGTCGGGTTCTTCGTCGTCGAAGAGCGACTGAACTTCTTCCATTCCGAAGAGACGGTGCTGCCGGTGGCTCAGCTCCCGACGCTTGGTCTTCCGGTTTTCATGCTCCGGCGCGATCAGGAACGAAAGATGCGGCGTCTTCTCATCGAGATCGAGGCGGGCGTAGAGAACCTCGTCGCCGAATTCCTCCGCCAGGTATCCGAGCGCGAAGTGCCGGAAGGTATCCACCTTGGCCTCATCGATCTGGCCGTTGCCGTCGAGAAACCACTCATGGGAGACCGACAGGATGCCTTCGGTGAAGGGGTGCACGTTCTTCGGGTCCCAGGGCCAGCCTATGACTTCCGCCAGCGCATTGGGATCGTCACCGGCCACCTCGAGCGCCGCGTCAAGGTCCTCGATGTCGGTCCTGCGCCGGCGACGCTTCAGCGACGCACGCTTTCGCCCGACGTTGTCCAACTGCATCTGGACGATGTGCGCATCGACGATCTCGCGGAGGTCCGCGTTCCCGATTGGGAATTCGTTGAGGTGCGTGCGTGTGGAGTCGATGTTCGGCAGGCCCTCGCCCAAACGCTTTCCATGCGCTTCAATGCCACCGACCCCATGGTAGGTGACACGCTCGTAACGCAGGACAATGAGGTTCGCGGGCTCCTTCATTTCAGGGAATTACGCCCCAGTGGCGGGTGTCCCTAACGATCAGGACCAGGGCCGCCTTCGGCGGCCCTTAGTGAGCGCATCCATGGATGCGCTCAGGTGTTTACTCACTATGGAGCAGAGCGCACCGGCCGTTGGCCTATGCGCTCTGCTCCCCGTTCGCCCGGGGCGCTGCCCCGGGACCCCGCGCCTCCGGCGGGGCGCCTGCGCGGCGGGCGGTCCTGGGCGGACGGCCGACAGGAGCCCGTATTTCGCGCTCCTGCGCCTCCGGCGGCCGGGGAGCGTCGTTCCGCACTCCTCCCCGAACCCCACCTGCTCGGGCCTCCCCGGCCCCGGCGAGGAGGGGGCAAGCCCTCTCCTCGACCTCTCCCATTCCAGCCGGCGCCTCCGTAGCCTTGGAACTCGTTTGCGCTGCCTGCGGCCGGGAACAGATTGGAGCCGGTGGGCCGACAGCCCTCCCTTCGGGTCCGACGCCTCACTGTGAGCGCCGGACCCGAAGGGAGACTGAACGGTCAGGAGAGGCGGGGATGAGGAGACGACGGCGTAGCCGTCGCCACACGCGGCCTCGCGGCGCGCCGCAGAAGATCAACGGTCGACCATCAAACCCGCATCGTGGAGGACGTCTCGGCGGATCGATTATGCATAAGGATCGCCAGTGATCCCGGCGGCGATCCACGCCGTGGGCGCCGTGTCAGTCATCACCGCAAGAAGGGATCATCGGCATGCACAAAGGATGGCATCGCGTCAGCATCATTTCGAACATCGAGACCCGTGTGCTCGAAGCCTGGCTCGGCGGTGCTCACCTGTGGTCGACGTTGCCACAGGAGCCCGGCAGCGCCGATGAAGTCGCCGAGTTTTTTACGGTCACCCTGATCCGGCTCCTCGAGGTCGTAGAAGGGATGTCGGCGCATGAGCGCATGCACCTTCTTGCAAGGATAGCCGCATCCTGCACAGCCCAGGATGACTTGCCGCCACATGATGTCCTTGGTCCTTTCCCTGCCTGATGCCCCTATCGGAGGGCCGGTGGCACATGCGCCGACGATCCTGTCCGCCGACAAGGCAGGAAAGAGTTGGAATGGCAGGGCAGCGCTGCGTCCCTCGGCGTCGGCTCTTCCAGGTGAGAGCCGCCACCGAGAGACGCACCGCGTGGCCCTGGGCGAAGACACAAGGTGGTCGAACACCTGCTTGACCCGGACATCGATCCGGAAAACTCCGATAACGGGAGAAATCATGTTCGACACCACGACAGACGCCGGCTTTTTCGGCGTAGCCCCTGCAAGCCCGCTCGACGAGCTTCGCTCGTTCACGGGCGAATACCAAGACGCGCTGCTCGATGCGGCCGGCCTGCTTGGCGGAAGCCGAAGCATCCGGCTCGCTCAGAACGCCCTCGACGGGCTGATGGGATCTGGGGCGCCGTCGCGCAGCACGATGCGGACGTTGGACGAGCTCCTGGACCTGCTTATGCTCGAGCACGTCCACGACCCGTCCCGCGTCGAAGCAGCGCTCTTTGCTGCGATCGACCCTGCCAACGCTTGCGTCGAGGAAATCTGCCTGCTGGCGGATCAGCTGGGCGACCTGCTCGGCGCCTGTCGCAAGGCCGAAATCGGTAACGGCGAGTGCGTTGATCGGAGGGCTGCGGCATGAAGACAGGAGTTCGCGCACTGCCTCGCCTGTTCGATCTCGTCGACGGCGCCGAAATGACCCCAGATATGGTCACGCGGCTCGCAGCGCTGGCGATCATGCAGGCGCACATTGTCGCTGACGAGCTGCACGAGATCGTCATCCCGCTGCTTCCGCCGGCGCGCAGGACCCACGCTGCCAGCATCGCTCGGCGCATCGAACGCGGGGAGTTTCTGGAGGAAGACGTTCTGAGCGATGTTCAGACCTTCAACGCCAATCTCGCGCAGCAGATCGCCCTCGGAACGCACGTTTATTGGCAAGGCGACGACAACCATGTTCGGGGGGGCTATGAAGCCGTCTACCGCGAGCCAGAAGCTTGCGAATTGGCTGAGGTCGCTGGCGAGCTGGCACTGCTCGCCGACATGATCCTCGCCACGCTGTCGGCCGCCCGCGCTGTGCGTGAAACCGCAACCCTGATCGACGGCTGAAAATAGCGGCGCCCCTCTACGGGGTGCCGCACGCTTGAGGGTCGCGAAGACCCGTGCCCGCGGCCGGATCACCGCAGGCAGACGCGCCGGATTTGCTCCGACTGCTGCTCCCCATCGGCGCGTCATTGACCAATGCATGCAAAAAGAATGGATCGAGATCAATGGCTTGAACTTGATCGTCGGCGGTTTCAGCACTTTTCTTCTGTTTCCCGCGACTGGCCGCGAAGGGATCAACCCACTCTTCTTCCGTCAACGGAAGTGAAGACCATGCCTGCTGCTCAACCATCCAGATCCTCGGTATCGAACGTAATCAGCGCGATTATCGCTGCGGGCCTTCAACCGGGTGTAGTTCGCGTCAACCCCGACGGGTCTTTCAGTGTCGATGTTGCAGGCAATGCCAACGAGATGCCCACCGAGCACGGCGAAGCCACGACCGGTCCGCGGTCGAGCGCAAACGCGGATGAGGCCCCAACCTGGGACGATGGAAAATGAAGATATCGAAGACCTACGAAGGCCTGTGCGAGGAAAAGACGCCAGCGGGGACGACCCGCTGGCGCGTTCGCATAGAGGGGCAGAAGAAAAAGAAAATCACGATCCCCGTCGATCCCGAGCACAACGACTTCGAAGAGCATTACCTCGCCGCACGGGCTGGCGTGAAGCTGACCATGGAGCCGAAACCGAAGGCGGGCAAGAATACTCTCGACGAGCTGTGCGAGAAGTTCCTGGAGTGGATGAAATTTCAGGTGGAAGCGGGAAACCTCAAGCAGCCGACACTCAACAGCCGCATCACCGGGCTAACCCAGGCCCGCGCCTGCCTTTCGCCCAATAAGAAGCTGCGCATGGGCGAAATGTCCGCAGCTCTGCCGCGGGAGGCATTTGCCCACATTCGAGATTCCTTCGGAGCCCACACCGGCGCGGCGCACACGTGCCTGAAGGCACTGCGGGCCGCCTATCGGTGGGGTGAAGACTACGGTTATCCCGTCGACAGCCCAGTGCACAAGATCAAGAGCAACCATGTCGAGAAGGGCGGCGCGGAACCTTGGAGTGACGCCGATGCCGAGAGATTTCTTGCGCATCACGGACCGGGCACCATGGCGCGTCGGTGGTTCCTCCTGGCCGAGGCCACGGCGGGCCGCATTGGCGATATGCATCTCCTTGGACCGGATCATGAATTGACCCGGAACGAGCGTCTCTACATCCGGTATCAACCGTCCAAGAAGGGCTCGTCCGAAGTCCAGCTACCGCTGCCTTGGAACTTCATGCTCGAGGTCGCCAGCCTGCCAGTGGGCGCGCCTGCCTACCTGCTGACGGAAAAAGGCACACCGTTCGCTTCGTCCGGCTCTCTCGACAACGCGGTCCGCAAATGGATCATTGCGGCCGGATTGAGCGAGCCGGTTCTGGACGCTGACGGAAATCAGTTGGTCGACAAGAAGGGCAAGCCGAAGATCCGCGCAACGCGGTCGCAGCACGGAATTCGCAAGCGTCGCGCCGAGCAGATCGCCGAAGCGTCCGGCTCGGTCTACGAGGTCATGGCGCACCTCTCGCACAGCGATCCAAAGACCGCTGCAATTTACACCAAGCGGGTCGACCGCGCGCGTCTCGCCGAGCGTGCCGCGCTGCGTGCCGAAGCCGCCGCAGGAGTGCAGGGTGTCCCACGGCCGGAAAATCGTGGGACACTGGACGACTCAGCGCCCAGTAAAACAACGGAAAATGAGGAAAGGTGGCAGCCCGTAGGGGAATCGAACCCCTCTTTCCAGGTTGAAAACCTGGCGTCCTAACCGATAGACGAACGGGCCGCTCTTGGCGTGCGGCGTCAGATAGCCAAAGCACTTTTCCTCCGCAAGAGGTTTTTCGCCGAAATCTGCCGGGCCCGTCTCGGCAGGGCGCGAGGGCAGGGCGCCCTCAGGCCGGGGCGGCGTCGTCGAGCATCAGCTGGGCGCTGGTGCGGCCGTTCCAGTGGTTCAGGTCGAGCCGCCCGGCGAGGTGGAAGCGCTTGCCGGCGTGCCGGAGCAGGGCGAGGCCGAGGTCGCTCTCCACCAGCCCGAAGCCGATGCAGCCGAGCCGGCAGGTGCCGTCGCCGATGGTCAGCTTCAGGTGCCCGTCACCCACCGGCCGCGCATCGAGGATGCGGCAGTCGGGCAGGGCGAAGCGCGGGGCCGGGGCCGAGGCGCCGAAGGGGCCGGCGGCGGAGAGGCGGGCGACGAGCTCCGGCGTCGCCGCGGGGGGCAGGACCATGCCGTCGAGCTTCAGCGCCCGGGGGCCGAAGCTGCCGGCGCCCTGCGTGGCCAGCAGTTCCTCCAGCCGCGCCATCGCCGGCTCCAGCTGCTCGCGCGAGAGGGTGAGCCCCGCCGCCATCCGGTGCCCGCCGCCGCGCTCGATCAGCCCCTCGTGGGCCAGCCGCTGCATGGCGGCGCCGATGTCGACGCCGGGGACGGAGCGGGCGGAACCCTTGCCCACGTCGCCATCGAACCCGATGACCACGGCCGGCCGGTCCGCGGCCTCCTTCAGCCGCGCGGCGACGATGCCGACGACGCCCGGGTGCCAGCCCTCGCCCGCCGCCCAGGCGAGAGGTGCCTCCAGCCCGCGCGCTTCAGCCTGCGCCAGCGCGGCGGCGCGCACGGCGGCCTCGATCTCCCGCCGCTCGCGGTTCAGCCCGTCGAGACGCTCGGCGAGGGACTGCGCCTCGCCGGCGTCTTCGGTGGAGAGGAGGCGGGCGCCGAGATCGGCCCGCCCGACGCGGCCGCCTGCGTTGATGCGCGGGCCGAGCACGTAGCCGAGGTGGTAATCCGTCGGCGCCGTCGTCAGCCCTGCCGCGTCGCAGAGCGCCGCCAGCCCCGGCCGCCCGCGCCGCGCCATCACCTGCAGCCCGGTGCGCACGAAGGCGCGGTTGACCCCGACGAGCGGCGAGACATCGGCGACGGTCGCCAGCGCCACGAGGTCGAGGCTCATCATCAGGTCGGGCCCCGCCGGCAGGCCCGCCTCGCGCCGCTGCCGCCTTGCCTCGACCAGCATCAGGAAGGTGACGCCGGCGGCGCAGAGATGGCCGAGGTCGCCGCTCTCGTCCTGCCGGTTGGGGTTCACCACCGCCACCGCCTCGGGCAGCGTCTCGCCGCCGAGGTGGTGGTCGAGGATCACCACGTCTGCCCCACGCGCCGCCGCGACCGGCTCATGCGAAAGCGTGCCGCAATCAACGCAGACGATCAGGTCATGCGCGCGCGCCAGCTGCTCCATCGCCGGCACGTTGGGCCCGTAGCCCTCGTCGATCCGGTCGGGGATGTAGAGCGTCGGCTCGCGCCCCAGCGCCCTGAGCCAGGTGAGGAGCAGCGCGGCGGAGGCGCCGCCGTCGACGTCATAATCGGCGAAGACGGCGATCCGCTCGCCCTCGGCCACGGCGCGGTTCACGCGGGCCGCCGCCGCCTCCATGTCCCGCAGCTGGCGCGGGTCGGGCATCAGGTCCCGCAGCTTCGGCTCGAGGTACCCCGGCACCTCCTCGGCCAGCACCTTCGAGCGGGCGAGGATCGCGGCCAGCGGCAGGGGCAGGGCGTGGGCCTGGGCGATGGCCTCGGCGGCCCGGCGTGACATCTCGTCCGGCCCGGCCCAGGGCCGGCCGGTCAGCGACGACGACACTCCGAGAAAGGCGTCCATGGCGCCTATCTACGCCGCCCGCCCCCACGCGCAACCCCGCCCGCTGCCAGGCGCAACCTCGCCTCCTTCTTCTCCGGCCACATCTCCCGTCCGCCCCCGGCGCGCCCCCCTCTCAACCGGTCCCCCTTGTCTTTGGTCCCAAAAATCCCGGGGGGGCGCCATTGGCGCGCCATTGGTCCGAGCGACAATGGCGACGGGGCTGGCCCCCGGTCCTGCCCTCTCCACCCACCCCGTGCGCCTGCCTCAGGGCCTTCCCCCCTCTTCGGCCACACCTCTCGTCCGCCCCCGGCGCGCCCCCCTCTCAATCGTCCCCCTGTCTTTGGTCCCGAAAATCCCGGGGGTCCGGGGGCTGGCCCCCGGTCCCGCACCCTCCACCCACCCCGGCGCCCGCCTCAGCGCGCTTCCGCCCGCCCTCTGGCCAGCCCATCGCCCCGGCGTTAAGACGCGCGGAGCCTTGAGGAATCGCCCTATGACCGCCCGTCCGCAGCCCGGCCTGATGGAGATCGCCCTCTACCAGGGGGGCGCCAGCGCCATTGCGGGCCATGACGAGGTGCTCAAGCTCTCCTCGAACGAGAACCCGCTCGGCCCTCCGCCCTCGGCTCAGGCGGCCATCGTCGCCGCCGCCGCCCGGGCGCACATCTACCCGCCGACTGATCATGCCGCCCTGCGCGCCGCCATCGCCGAGGTCCATGGCCTCGATCCCGACCGCATCATCTGCGGCGTCGGCTCCGACGAGGTGCTGCAATTTGTCACGCAGGCCTATGCCGGCCCGGGGGATGAGATCATCCACACCGAGCACGGCTTCTCGATGTACCCGATCCTCGCCCACATGGCCGGCGCTACCCCCGTGCGCGTGCTGGAGCGGGAGCGGCGGGTGGACATCTCCAACATCCTCGCCGCCGTCACGCCGCGCACCCGGCTGGTGCTGCTCACCAACCCCGGCAACCCCACCGGCACGCTTCTGCCGGAGGCGGAGCTGGCCGAGCTGGCGGACGCCCTGCCGCAGGACGTCATCCTCGTCCTCGACGCCGCCTATATCGAGTTCTCCGGCGGCCATGACGGCGGCCTCTCCCTCGCCGCAAGCCGCCCGAACGTGCTCGTCACGCGCACCTTCTCCAAGCTCTACGGGCTCGGCGGGCTGCGCATCGGCTGGGGCTACGCGGCGGCGGAGATGATCGACGTGCTCACCCGCATCCGCCAGCCCTTCAACCTCTCCGGCATCCAGCTCGCCGCCGCCGAGGCGGCCGTGCGTGACACCGGCTGGGTAGAGACCTGCCTCTCCCTCAACGCCGACCAGCGCGCCCGTCTCACCGGTGCCCTCCGCCAGCTGGGCCTCTCGGTGGACGACAGCCACGCCAACTTCGTCCTCGCCCGCTTCGCCGGCCCGGAGGAGGCGGCCGCCGCCGACGCCGCCCTGCAGGCCGCCGGCATCATCGTGCGCCGCGTGGCGGGCTACGGCTTCCCCGAGGCCCTGCGCATCACGGTGGGCGACGCGGACGGCACCGGCCGCGTCATCGAGGCGCTGACCTCATGGAGGCAGGCATGAGCGCGCCGATCTACGACAAGGTCGCCCTCATCGGGCTCGGCCTCATCGCCGGCTCCATGGCCCATGCCATGCGCCGCGGCGGCCTCGCCGGCACCATCTCCGGCTTCGCCCGCTCGGCGGAGACGCGCGGCACCGCCCGGGAGATCGGCCTCGTCGACGAGGTGGCCGAGACGGCGGCGGAGGCGGCGGAGGGCGCTGACCTCGTCATCCTCGCCGTGCCCGTCGGCGCCATGGGAGCCGTGGCGGCGGAGATCGCCCCGGTCCTGAAACCCGGCGCCACCGTCTCCGATGTCGGCTCCGTCAAGCAGGCGGTGATCGCCGCCGTCGGCCCGCATATCCCCGACGGCGTGCACTTCGTCCCCGCCCACCCGCTGGCGGGCACCGAGCATTCCGGCCCCCGCGCCGGCTTCGCCGAGCTCTTCGACAACCGCTGGACGATCCTCGTCCCCGAGGGTGCCGACCGCGCCGCGGCGGCGCGGCTGGAGCGGTTCTGGACGGGCCTCGGCGCCAATGTCGAGGAGATGGACGCCGCCCACCACGACCTGGTGCTGGCGGTGACGAGCCACGCGCCGCACCTGATCGCCTACACGATGGTCGGCGTGGCGGACGACCTCTCCCGCGTCACGGACAGCGAGGTCATCAAGTTCTCCGCCGCCGGCTTCCGCGATTTCACGCGGATCGCGGCGAGCGACCCCACGATGTGGCGCGACGTGTTCCTGACGAACAAGGAGGCGACGCTGGAGATCCTCGGCCGCTTCACGGAGGAGCTCTTCGCCCTTCAGCGGGCCATCCGCACCGGCGACGGCGAGCAGCTCTTCGACTACTTCACCCGCACCCGCGCCATCCGCCGCGGCATCATCGATGCCGGGCAGGACACGGCGGCGCCGGACTTCGGCCGCAGCGGGCGCACGGGCGGGCAGAAATGAGAGCCCGCGCGCTCCTCCTCGCGCTCGTGCTGGCCGCCCCGGCCGCCGCGCAGGAGGCCCCCGACGCCGCCCTCCGCCCGCTCCTGCGCCCCGTGCCGGAGGCCCCCGGTCGCCCTGTGGCCCGCGCGCCCGAAGAGGCCGGCCCACCGGCCGATGAGGCCGCTGCCCCGCAAGCGGACCCCGCCGAGCCAGCCACCCGTCCAGAGCCCGACACGGAGGAGGAGCAACCGCCCCTTCAGGCCAACCCCTCCGCGAATCCTGCCACCGACCCGGCCCTCCTCGCCGATGTCCCCGTCCCGGCCCCCGCCCAGCTGGCGGCGGAGATGGAGTTCTACGACGAGCCGGCGGCGGAGGATCTCGCCCACGGCGTCGGCAACGTGGAGCCTGTCCAGCTCCGCCAGACCTTCTTCGCCCCCACCGGGGACCTCGCCCCGCTCCCGGAGCTGACTCCGGAGGCACCCGTCCCCGCCTCCGCCCCGCCTGCAGACGCACCCCTTACCGTCCCGGCGGAAGTCCTCGCCGCCCTCGCCCCTCCGCCCGCCGCCGAGCCGCCGCAGACCCCGGTCCTCGAGGAGCTGGCGGAGGTCATCGCCCCCGGCCTCGAGGAGGTGCCCTTCGGCCCCCGCCGCCGCCCCTCCACCGCCGCGCAGCCCATGGCCTCCGCCCCCGAGCGGCCGCAGCCGCGCCCGGCCTATGCCCTCGCCGCCGTGCCTCTGCCCGACCCGGACATGCCGGCCGAGCTGCCCAACGGCGCCCCGGCCCCCGCGATGCCGGAGCTCTCGCCGCTCGCCGTTGCCCTCGCGTTCCGCCCGCCCGAGCGGCCGGATGAGATCACCCGCGCCGCCATCGAACGCCAGCGCCTGCGCGAGCGCGGCGCCGTCTGCGGCAATGTCGACATTCAGGGCGAGCGACTGGGCAACGTCCCCGGCCCCGGCTCCTGCGGGGTGGAGGATGCCGTCTCCGTCCGCTCCATCGGCGGCATCCGCCTGTCCTATCCCTCGACGATGGATTGCCGCACCGCCGAGGCGCTCAACGCCTGGGTCCAGCGTGTCGCCATCCCCACCTTCTCCGGCACTGGCGGCGGCCTCTCCGGCATCCGCGTCATGGGCGACTACTCCTGCCGCGGCCGCAACGGCGACCCCAGCGCCCGCCTGTCGGAGCATTCCTTCGGCCACGCCATCGACATCGGCGGCTTCACCCTGCGCGACGGCTCCTCCGTCTCGGTGCTGCGCGACTGGGGCGGCGGCTCCTACGGCGCCGCGCTGCGGGCGCTGCACCGCGATGCCTGCGGCATCTTCGGCACCGTCCTCGGCCCCACTGCCAACGCCGCCCACCGCGACCACTTCCACTTCGACACCGCCCGCTACCGCTCCGGCAGCTACTGCCGCTGAACGCGCCGGCTCCCCGTTCATCTGGCCGAAATTACCTCGGGGTGTGGGGCAGAGCCCCACGCAGGCCCGCCTCCCGCGCCTCCCTATCCCATGGACAGCCGCGCCCCCTCGCGCGATGATGCTCCGCCGGAAGGGGAGAGCGAATGCGCAAGTTCCTTGTCATACTCGACGACAGCCGCGAGTGCCTCAACGCCATGCGCTTCGCCGCCATGCGCGCCGCGCACACGGGCGGCGGCGTGACGATTCTCTCGGTGATTCCGCCGGAGGAATTCGCCCACTGGGTCGGCGTGGGGGAGATCATGCGCGCCGAGGCCCGCGAGCGGATCGAGGTGCATTTCGAGGTCTACGCCAAGTGGATGCGCGACAAGCAGCGGGTCGATCCCGAGCTGGTGATCCGCGAGGGGGAGCTGGTGCCGGAGATCGTCGCCCATGTCAGCGAGGATACCGACATCGGCGTCGTCGTCCTCGGCGCCGCGCCCGACAAGAAGGGCCCGGGGCCGCTCATCAGCCAGCTGACCCGCGCCTCCGGCTCGCTGCCGGTGCCGCTGACGATCGTGCCGGGCGGCCTCTCCAAGGAACGGCTGGAAGAGATCACATGAGCCGCCTCGGCCTCGTCGCGCTGGTGGTGCCGGAGTACGACGCCGCGATCCGCCATTATGTCGATGACCTCGGCTTCGAACTGGTCGAGGATATCGACCAGGGCCACAAGCGCTGGGTCGTCGTCCGCCCGCCGGGCGGCGAGACGGGGCTCCTGCTCGCCCGCGCCAGCGGGCCGGAACAGGCGGCGGCGATCGGCAACCAGACGGGCGGGCGAGTGTTTCTCTTCCTCCAGACGGAGACCTTCGACGCCGATCATGCCCGGATGCAGGCCGCCGGCGTCACGTTCATGGAGGACCCGCGGGACGAGCCCTACGGCCGCGTCGCCGTCTTCCGCGACGCCTTCGGCAACCTGTGGGATCTCCTTCAGCTACGCTGAGCCTTCGAGCACCACGAGATTGCCGGAGGGATCGACCAGCCGCACATGCGAGGCGCCCGGCGCCTTCTCCACCTTGCCGGCGCGGATGCCGGCCTCGACGATGCGTTTGCGCTCCGCCGCGACGTCGGCGACCCGCAGCGTCATCTTGCCGGAGCCGGCGCGATCACGATCCTCCAGCAGCTGCAGGCAGCCCTGCCGCTCGTCATGCCATTCCATGACGTTGTACTGCGGGCGTGCGTCCGGCGCGCGGCCGATGAGGGTGGTGTACCACGCCTCTGCCACGTCGAGCCGGGCGATGGCGATATTTGCGAACACGTCCGACGGTCTCATGGCGGGTCCTCCCGAACCACGAATGCCCGAGGGCGCTCAGGAGTTCCCGGAAAAGTTGCGTTGCTGGCGGTTAATAATTGCTTAACGACGAGACGGCGCGAGACCTGCACCCCGGCTCCGCCGCTTTCGCCCGCCGGCCAGCTTAGAATCATTCCAGATCACTTGACCCGAGGGGGGCGAGGGCGCATATCGAGGCCAACCCTCGGAAGGGAGCCGCCCGATGTTCATCCAGACTGAATCCACGCCGAACCCGGCGACACTGAAGTTCCTGCCCGGTCAGGAGGTCATGTCCAGCGGCACGGCCGATTTCGCCAGTGCCGAAGCCGCGCAGGCCTCGCCGCTCGCCAGCTCGATCTTCGGCATCGGCGGTGTCACGGGCGTCTTCTTCGGCAACGACTTCGTCACGGTGACCAAGGCCGAGGGCGTGGAATGGGATCACATCAAACCCGCCATCCTTGGCGCGGTGATGGATCACTTCCAGTCCGGCGCGGCCCTGATCGAGGGCGCGCAGAACCCCGGCGCCGGCCATGCGGCACATGAGGGCGAGGACGGCGAGATCGTCGGCCAGATCAAGGAGCTGCTGGATACGCGCGTGCGCCCGGCGGTGGCCCAGGATGGCGGCGACATCACGTTCCACGGTTTCGAGCGCGGCGTCGTCTACCTGCACATGCAGGGCGCCTGCGCCGGCTGCCCCTCCTCGACGCTGACGCTGAAGATGGGCATCGAGAACCTTCTGCGCCACTACATCCCCGAAGTGACCGAGGTGCGCCCCGTCGCCGTCTGAGGCGGCTCAGGCCGTGCGCGCCCTCGCCTTCGATAGCTCCGGCCCCTATGTCGCCGCCGCGCTTTTCGCGGGCGGAGACAGCCATGTCCGGGTGGAGCCGATGGCGCGGGGGCAGGGCGAGCGGCTGATGCCGCTGCTGGAGGAGCTGCTGGCCGAGGCGGGGGCTGACTGGAGTGACCTGACGGCCCTCGGCGTCGGCACCGGCCCCGGCAACTTCACCGGCATCCGCATCTCCGTCGGCGCCGCGCGCGGGCTCTCCCTCGGCCTCGGCATCCCGGCCTACGGCTACAGCCTCTTCGACCTCTCCCCCGGCGAGACGGCCCTGCCGGCGCCGGCGGGAATGGGCTACCTCGGCAGTCCCGGCTCCGATCCCGCGCTTGTGCCGGCGGCGGAGGTGCCCCCCGGTGCATGGTCCCCGCTCGCCGCCGAGGCACCGGAGGCGCTGGCAGAGGCCCGCGCCGAGCTGGTGACGCGGATGGCGGAGGCGGCGCTGGCGGAGACCTCCGCCCCGGCCCGCCGGCCGACGCCGCTCTACATCCGCCCGCCGGATGCCGCGCCGCCGAAGCTCGTGCCGCCGCCGCGCCTGCCCTGATCTCTCAGACTGCCGTCGCTGCGGGGCTTGACCCGCGGCGCCTTCGTGCCGAACGCTGGGGCGCAGCAGCAGGACCGAGCCGTCTCACCCATGACCGCCGAAGAGATCGCCGAGATCCACCATGCCTCCGCCGGGCCGGAGCGGCCGTGGTCCGCCTCCGAGATCGCGGGGATGCTCGCCAGCCCCGGCGCCTTCGCCCTCTCTCGCCCCGGGGCCTTCCTGCTCGGCCGCGCCATTGCCGGCGAGGCGGAGGTGCTGATGCTCGCCACCCACCCCTCGCACCGCCGGCAGGGCAAGGCCGCGGCGCTGCTCGCCGGCTTCGATGCCGAGGCGCGCCGGCGCGAGGCGACCAGCGCCTTCCTCGAGGTGGCGGAGGACAATGCCCCCGCCCGCGCCCTCTACGAGGCGGCCGGCTACACCCGTGCCGGGCGCCGGCCCGCCTATTATCCGCGCCCCTCCGGCGCCGTTTCTGCCCTCATCCTCATCAAGCCTCTCTGAGCGACGCGGCGACGTCCCCGCCGGGGCCCAAAAACCTGTTGACCACCCCAAGCCCGCGTTGCCTTATCAGGCGACGGTCGGCGCCGCGCGCCGGCTCGTGACTTCGGCCATGCCTCCGAGGAGCGGAGGCGGCCGCAAAAAACGACCTGGGAGATCCTTCAATGACCCACCTGACGAAACTTCTCGGCGCCAGCGCCGCGCTCGCCATTTCCGCCGGCGCCGCGCTCGCCGACCCGGCCATCATCTACGACCTCGGCGGCAAGTTCGACAAATCCTTCAACGAATCCGCCTTCAACGGCGCGACCATGTGGGCGGACGAGACCGGCGGCAGCTTCGCCGAGGTGGAGCTTCAGTCCGACGCGCAGCGCGAGCAGGCCCTGCGCCGCTTCGCCGAGGCGGGCAACAACCCGATCGTCATGGCCGGCTTCTCCTTCGAGACGCCGCTGAACGAGATCGCCCCCGACTACCCGGACACCACATTCGTCATCATCGACGCCGTGGTCGACCAGCCGAACGTGCGCTCGGTGATCTTCAACGAGCATGAAGGCTCCTACCTCGTCGGCGTGCTCGCCGCGATGGCCTCCGAGACCGACACCGTCGGCTTCGTCGGCGGCATGGACATCCCGCTCATCCGCAAGTTCGCCTGCGGCTACGCGCAGGGCGTCATGGCCACGAACCCCGACGCCACCGTCGTCGCCAACATGATCGGCACCACGCCGGAAGCGTGGAACGACCCGGCCAAGGCCTCCGAGCTGACGCTGGCCCAGATCAGCCAGGATGCCGACGTCGTCTACGCCGCGGCCGGTGGCTCCGGCCTCGGCGTGCTGCAGACCGCCGCCGACGAGGACATCTACGGCATCGGCGTCGACAGCAACCAGAACTACCTGCACCCCGGCCAGGTCCTGACCTCCATGGTCAAGCAGGTCGACACGGCCGTCTACAACGCCTTCTCCCAGGGCGAGGACCTCGAGACCGGCCTGATGGTCATGGGCATCGAGAACGAGGGTGTCGGCTACGCGATGGACGACAACAACGCCGATCTCATCTCCGAGGAGATGATGACGGCGGTGGACGAGGCCGCGGCCGCCATCAACGCCGGCGACATCATGGTGCACGACTACACCTCCGACGAATCCTGCCCCGCGATCGACTTCTGATCTCGCGGCAGCATTGACAAGCGGGCCGCGCCGGGCGACTGGCGCGGCCCGACAGCAAAGGGGGCAGGGGGCATGGCTGATCCGGTAGCCGCGATCGAGCTGAAGGGCATCTCCAAGGCCTTCGGCCCGGTGCAGGCCAACAAGGACATCTCCATTCGCGTGATGCCCGGCACGATCCACGGCATCATCGGGGAGAACGGCGCGGGCAAGTCCACGCTGATGTCCATCCTCTACGGCTTCTACAAGGCCGATGAGGGCGAGATCTTCATCAACGGCAAGCGCACCGAGATCCCCGACAGCCAGGCCGCCATCGGCGCCGGCATCGGCATGGTCTTCCAGCATTTCAAGCTGGTGGAGAACTTCACGGTGCTCGAGAACATCGTCCTCGGCGCCGAGGACAGCGCCATGCTGCGCCCCTCCCTCGCCCGCGCCCGGCGCGAGCTGAAGGCGCTGGCGGACGAGTACGAGCTCTCCGTCGATCCCGACGCGGTGATCCAGGAGATCGGCGTCGGCATGCAGCAGCGGGTGGAGATCCTCAAAGCGCTCTACCGCGGCTGCGACATCCTCATCCTCGACGAGCCCACCGGCGTGCTGACGCCGGCGGAGGCCGACCAGCTGTTCCGCATCCTGAACAGGCTGAAGGACGAGGGGAAGACGATCATCCTCATCACCCACAAGCTGCGCGAGATCATGGACATCACCGAGCGGGTCAGCGTCATGCGCCGCGGCGAGATGGTGGCCACGGTCTCGACGGCGGAGACCTCGCCCCCCGAGCTGGCGGAGCTGATGGTCGGCCGCAAGGTGCTGCTGCGGGTGGAGAAGAAGCCCGCCAAGCTCGGCGACAAGACGCTGGAGGTCCGCGGCCTGCGCGTGGTGGACGATCAGGGCGTCGAGCGGCTGCGCGGCATCGACTTCGACATCCGCGCCGGCGAGATCCTCGGCCTCGCCGGGGTCGCCGGCAACGGCCAGTCGGAGCTGCTGGAAGTGCTCGGCGGCTACCGCATCGCCACCGGCGAGGTGCTCCTCAACGGCAAGCCCATCGACCTGACAGGCAGCCGCTCCGACGGCCAGTCGCGCCGCGCCCGCGGCATCGCCCACGTGCCGGAGGATCGGCAGGCCGAGGGCCTGATCATGGATTACACGGCGTGGGAGAACACGGCCTTCGGCTATCACCACGACCACAAGTATCAGGCCAACGCGCTCTTCATGAAGAACGCCGCGATCCGCGCCGATTGCGAGGCCAAGATGAAGAAGTTCGACGTCCGCCCGCCGGACCCGATGCTGCTGGCGAAGAACTTCTCCGGCGGCAACCAGCAGAAGATCGTCGTCGCCCGCGAAATCGAGCGTGACCCCGACCTGCTGCTCGTCGGCCAGCCGACGCGGGGCGTCGACATCGGCGCCATCGAGTTCATCCACCAGCAGATCGTCGCCCTGCGCGACCGGGGCAAGGCGATCCTCCTCGTCTCGGTGGAGCTCGACGAGATCATGTCGCTCTCCGACCGCATCGCGGTGATGTTCGACGGCAAGATCATGGGCGAGCGCAAGCCGGGCGAGACCGACGCGCGGGAGCTGGGCCTGCTGATGGCCGGCATCACCGACACCACGCTCCCGCATTCCGCCGCCGAGGTGGAGGCGCAGCTGGCCGAGCGGCATGGCGCCGCGGGGAAAGAAGTCTGATGGAGGCCGCCCGATGAACCGCATGCCCACATGGGCCGATGTCATCCTGGTGCCGCTGGTCTCGCTGCTGCTGGCGGCGTTCTTCTCGGCCATTGTCCTCCTCGCCATCGGCGAGAACCCGTGGGAGGCGCTCAAGCTGATGGTGGAGGGCTCCGTCGGCTCGACCTACGCCTGGGGCTACACGCTCTACTACGCGACCAACTTCATCTTCACCGGCCTCGCCGTGGCGGTGGCCAACCACGCCAAGCTGTTCAACATCGGCGCCGAGGGGCAGGCGCAGCTCGGCGGCCTCGGCGTGGCGCTCGTCTGCCTCTTCCTGCCCTTCCCGCACTGGAGCATCGCGCTGATCGTCGCCATCTGCGCCGGCGCGCTCTTCGGCGCAGCCTGGGCGGCGATCCCGGCCTTCCTGCAAGCCAAGCGCGGCAGCCACATCGTGATCACCACGATCATGTTCAACTTCATCGCCAACGCGCTGCTCGTCTACCTGCTGGTGAACGTCCTCAAGCCCTCCGGCACGATGGAACCTGCGACGGCGAGCTTCCCCGACGCGGCACACCTGCCGAGCTTCAACGCGATGTTCTCCAGCGAGGAGACGGTCCGCTTCCGCGGCGCGCCCGCGAACGTCTCCTTCTTCGTCGCCGTGGCCGCCTGCATCGGCGTCTGGGCGCTGATCTGGCGCACGCGCCTCGGCTACCAGCTGCGCGCCTTCGGCCATTCGGAGAGCGCCGCCCGCTACGCCGGCATCAGCCCGACGAAGATCATCATGGTCGCCATGCTCATCTCCGGCGGCCTCGCCGGCTGCATGGCCATCAACAACGTCATGGGCGAGGCGGAGCGGCTGGTGCTGAACTCCGTCGAGGGGGCGGGCTTCATCGGCATCGCCGTGGCCCTCATGGGCCGCTCGCACCCCTTCGGCGTCTTCCTTGCCGCGCTGCTCTTCGGCTTCCTCTACCAGGGCGGGGCGGAGCTGGCGCTCTGGGCCTCGATCCCCCGCGAGATGATCGTGGTCATCCAGGCGCTGGTGATCCTCTTCACCGGGGCGCTCGACAACATGGTCCGCGCGCCGATCGAGCGGATCTTCAACCGCGTCGGCCGCCCGCCGAAGCCCGAGCGCAAGCTGGAGCCGGCGGAATGACAGACCTTCTCGCACATCTGCCGCTCTTCGCCGCCGCCTATGCCATCCTCGTCGTCGCCGCGGC
This sequence comes from Pseudoroseicyclus tamaricis, assembly GCF_012070395.1. GTDB lineage: Bacteria > Pseudomonadota > Alphaproteobacteria > Rhodobacterales > Rhodobacteraceae > Pseudoroseicyclus_A > Pseudoroseicyclus_A tamaricis. The sequence continues at coordinate 608,409 of NZ_JAAFYS010000001.1, forward strand.
CTCGCCCGGCCCGGCGGTGGCGCTGCTCCTCGGCATCTCGCTGGGGCAGGGGCGCCGCTCGGCGCTTGTGACGGCCGCGGGCATCGCCACCGGCAGCGTGGTGATCAACGTCGCCACGATGATCGGCGTCGGCCTGCTGCTCAGCCAGATGGCCTGGGCGATGACGCTTCTGCGCTACCTCGGCGCGGCTTACCTCGCCTGGTTGGCTTACGGCGCCTTCCGCAAGGCCACGAAGGCCGGCGGCGTGCCGCAGGCGGCCCCGCAGCCGACGCGGCGCGGAACGCAGCTCTTCCTCACCGGGTTCGGCCTGCAGGTGACCAACCCCAAGGCCATCGTCTTCTGGCTGGCCATCGCCGCCGTCGGCGCCACCGCCGGCGCCGGCCCCCTGACCGTCGGCGCCTTCGTCGCCGGGGCCTTCGCGATCTCCTTCGTCATCCACGGCGCCTGGGCGCTGGCGCTGTCGTCCAACCCGGTGCGCGAGGTCTATGCCCGTGCCCGGCGGCGGGTGGAGGCGGCGCTGGGGGCCTTCTTCGCCTTCGCCGCGATCAAGATGGCCATGGCCCGGAGCTGAACGCATGGATCTTCTGACACTTCTGCAGGTTCTCGACGCGACGGTTCGCCTCGCCACGCCGCTGCTGCTGGCCTGTCTTGCCGGGCTCTTCTCCGAGCGGGCGGGGATCTTCGACATCGGGCTGGAGGGCAAGATGCTCGGCGGGGCCTTCCTCTCCGCCGCCATCGCCGCCGTCACCGGCTCCGTCTGGCTGGGGCTGGGGGCGGGGATCGTCGCCGCGCTGCTGCTCTCGGCGATCCACGGGCTCGCCTCGATCACCTTCCGCGGCAACCAGCTGATCTCCGGCGTTGCCATCAACTTCTTCGCGCAGGGCCTGACGGTGGTCATCGCCCAGTCGTGGTTCGGGCAGGGCGGGCGCACCCCGCAGCTCGGCGACGGCTCGCGCTTCGCCGGCCTCACCCTGCCCGGCGCCGAGGCGCTGCGCGACGTGCCCATCCTCGGCCCGATCTATTACGAGCTGATCTCCGGCCACACGATCCTCGTCTACATCGCCTTCCTCATCGTCCCGCTCACCTGGTGGGTCCTCTACCGCACGCGCTACGGCCTGCGCCTCCGCGCGGTGGGGGAGAACCCGGCGGCGGTCGACACGGCGGGCGTCTCCGTCCGCGGCCTGCGCTACTCCGCCATCGTCATCTGCGGCGTCCTCACCGGCATCGCCGGCGCCCAGCTCGCCACGGCGGAGCCTGCGGCCGGCTTCATCAAGGACATGACGGCGGGTCGGGGCTACATCGCCCTCGCGGCGCTGATCTTCGCCAAGTGGCGCCCGTGGTACGCGCTCTTCGCCTGCCTGCTCTTCGGCTTCCTGCAGGCGCTGGAGCTGCGGCCGGACCTCATCCAGGCGGTCATCGGCCTGCGCGTGCAGGGCCAACTGCTCTCGGCGCTGCCCTACATCATGACGGTGGTGATCCTCGCCGGCTTCGTCGGCAAGGCCATCCCGCCGCGCGCGGGCGGCGAGCCCTACGTGAAGGAGCGCTGAGCGGCCCCGCCGCCAGCGCTTCCCCTGCAACCCATTCGCTCCGCCGCGCCCGGGCGCGGCCCCAGTCCAGACGACCGAGGCGCCCCATGAACCTCCCCCATCCCGCCCTCTCCCCCAAGGCCAAGGAACTGGCCGCCCTCATCCGCCGCCGGGTCGGCGGGCGGGAGGGGGTGCGCCTGGGGCTGGTGCTCGGCTCCGGCCTCGGCCACCTGAAGGACGCGGTGGAGGGCACGTCGATCCCCTACGGCGACCTGCCCGGCTTCCCCCATGCCGGCGTCTCCGGCCATGCCGGCGAGCTGCGCGTGGGTGAGCTGGAGGGGGTGCGCGTCGCCGTCCTCGGCGGCCGGGCGCATTATTACGAGAGCGGCGATCCCGCGGCCATGCGCCTGCCGCTGGAGGTGCTGACGGCCCTCGGCGCCAAGGCCCTCGTCCTCACCAACGCCGCCGGCTCGCTGCGCCCCGACATGCCGACGGGCTCGATCATGGCGATCGACGATCACATCAACTTCTCTGGCCTCAACCCGCTGATCGGCGAGCCGTCGGATGCCCGCTTCGTGCCGATGACCAAGGCCTACGACCCCGGCCTGCGCTCGGCCCTCTTCTCCGCCGCCCAGGCGACGGCGACGGAGATGCACCGCGGCGTCTACGCCTGGTATTCGGGCCCCACCTTCGAGACGCCGGCCGAGATCCGCGCCATCCGGACGCTGGGGGCGGATGCCGTCGGCATGTCGACGGTGCCGGAGGTGATCCTCGCCCGCTTCTTCGGCCTGAAGGTCGCCGCCATCTCGACGATCACCAACATGGCCGCCGGCATGAGCGACGAGGCCATCAGCCACGAGCACACCAAGGCCATGGCCCCCCTCGGCGCCGCCAAGCTGGAGAAGGTCCTCCGCGCCGCCCTCCCCAACCTAGGCTGACCCGTCCGCGTCCGCGCCCGCCCACTCTCTCTCGCTGCGCCTCCCCCACGGCCGAGCGCCGCCCGACCACCCCCTGTCTTTGGTCCCAAAAATCCCCGGGGTGCCGTGGGCGGGCCCGTGGTCCCATCCACCTCAAACCGCGCGCCGCCCCACCCGTCGCCGCCGCTCCCCATCCTCCCCCTGTTTCATCTGGCCAAAAATACCGCGGGGGTCCGGGGGCTGGCCCCCGGTCCCTCCCTCTCAACCCGTGCGCCGCCTCACCCGTCGCCGCCGCTCCCCATCCTCCCCGTGGTTCATCTGGCCGAAAATACCGCGGGGGTCCCGGGGGCTGGCCCCCGGTCCCACCCTCACAACCCGCGCGCCGGCCCATCCGTCGCCGCCGGTCCCCATCCTCCCCTAGCTCATCTGGCCCCAAATACCTCGGGGGGGTCCGGGGGGCTGGCCCCCCGGTCCCTCGGCCAGCCCGGCAGCGCGCCGCCCGCCCCGCCGCCCTCTTCCCGCCGCCTTTCTGACCCACGCTGTCACCTCCGTGCCGCCGGGTCCCTTCCCTTCCGCATTCGGCTCTGGCAAGCGGCCGGGGATGGTGGTTCGCTAAAGGGTGGGCACCCTGCGGTGGCCGGCCCTGTGGCGGCCCTCCCGTGCGTGCCCCCCGGTGCGATGGCCGTCCCGTGGCCCTTTGTGAGGTGGAATGACGATCTACCTGCCGATAGCCGAGGTCTCCGTCTCCGCCTTCCTCATATTGGGGATCGGGGCGCTGGTCGGCATGCTGTCGGGGCTCTTCGGCGTCGGCGGGGGGTTCCTGATCACGCCGCTGCTCTTCTTTGTCGGCATCCCGCCGGCGGTGGCGGTGGCGACTTCGGCCAACCAGATCGTCGCCTCCTCCGTCTCCGCGCTGCTGGCGCATCTGCGGCGGCGCAATGTCGATCTCGTCATGGGCTCGGTGCTGCTGGTGGGGGGGCTCGCCGGCTCCGCCCTGGGGGTCGTCGGCTTCAACATCCTGCGGCGGCTGGGGCAGGTCGATCTGGCGGTGTCGCTCTGCTACGTCGTCTTCCTCGGCATCGTCGGCGGCATGATGCTGGCGGAGAGCGTGCGCGCCCTGATGCGCCAGCGGGCCGGCGCGGTGCCGAAGCGGCGGCGGCACAACTGGGTGCATGCGCTGCCGTTCAAGATGAAGTTCCGCGTCTCGGGGCTCTACATCTCCGTCATCCCGCCCCTGATGGTCGGCCTCCTCGTCGGCGTTCTGGCGGCGATCATGGGGGTGGGCGGCGGCTTCATCATGGTGCCGGCGATGATCTACCTGCTCGGCATGCCGACCAAGGTGGTCATCGGCACCTCGCTCTTCCAGATCCTCTTCGTCACCGCCTTCACCACCATGCTGCACGCGGTGACGTCGCAGAGCGTCGATCTCGTGCTCGCCCTGCTGCTCATCGTCGGCGGGGTGATCGGGGCGCAGGTCGGCACCCGGGTCGGCGCGCGGATGAAGGCCGAGCAGCTGCGCATCCTCCTGGCGCTGCTCGTCCTCGCCGTCTGCCTGCAGCTGGGGCTGGAGCTGGTGCTGCGCCCCTCCGACCTCTACTCGATCGAGGCGACCCGGTGATCCGCCTCGCCCGCCTCCTGCCGCTCCTCCTCGCGCTCGCCGCCCCCGTGGCGGCGCAGGAGCGGCTGGTGCTCGGCCTCAGCCAGGAGGAGGTGGCGATCACCGCCACCTTCGACGGCGACGACTTGCTGCTCTTCGGCGCCATCGCCCGCAATGCCCCGCCGCCGGACGAGCCGGCGCAGGTGGCCGTCACCATCTCCGGCCCGGTGCGGCCCGTCACCGTCCGCCACATGGAGCGGCGCTTCGGCATCTGGATGAACACCCAGCACGTGGAGATCGACGCCGCCCCCAGCTACTACGCCGTCGCCACCTCCGCCCCGCTGGAGGAGGTGCTGACCCACACCGAGGACATGCGCCACTCGGTGACGCTGCCCTACGCCATCCGCTCCGTCGGCAACCAGGTGCTGAACTCCGCCGACTACTCCGAGGCGCTGATGCGCCTGCGCGGCCGGCAGGGCTTCTACCGGCTGATGGAGGGGGAGGTGGACCTGCAGCAATCCACGCTCTTCCGTGTCCGCCTGACGCTGCCGGCGAACCTGACGGAGGGTCTCTACGAGGCGCGCATCCTGCTCACCCGCGAGGGGCAGGTGATCGACGAGCTGACGACGCAGATCCCCGTCTTCAAGGTCGGGCTGGAGCGGTGGCTCTACAACCTCGCGCACAACCTGCCTTTCCTCTACGGCCTGCTCGCCCTGAGCCTCGCTGCCGGCGCCGGCTGGGCCGCTTCCGCCGCCTTCGCGCTCCTGCGCCGCTGACCACCGCCGCCCCGCCTCGGTCACGCCCCCGCCATTTCTGGGGGGACGGAAGGCGTGGGTGGAGCGGCAGCCAAGGTTGACGCTAGGATCCGTGCGTTAGTGAACTGTTAATCATTAGTCAGGATTGTCTCATGTGGAACGACTGGATCATCGACGTTCTCTCTGACCTGGGCGCCCATGCCCGGTCCAACAATCTCCCGGCCACCGCCGAGGCGCTGCGGGAGGCGGCGCTCGTCGCTGCCATCGAGACGACGTCGATGTCCGGTCGGCCGCCAAAGGGAGGGCCACATGAGTCTGACGACGTTTCTGGAGGAGCTGGAGGCCGCTACAGGGCTTGACCGGATGCAGGAGCTGATCCTGGCGCTGAGGGATCACTACAACGTCGACCACGCCATTTATCACTGGGTCTCGCCCGACGGGCAGCAATACGGCTGCGGCTCCTACGACCGCGCCTGGGCGGACCGTTACTTCGAGCGCGATTACATCCGAATCGACCCGGTCATCATCGGCTGCTTCCAGCGCTTCCACCCGGTGGACTGGACACGCCTCGACTGGTCGGGCCGGGCCGCCCGCGCCTTCCGTGCCGACGCGCTGCGCCACGGGGTCGGCCGGCAGGGCTACTCGGTGCCCATCCGCGGGCCGAACGGGCAATACGCGGTCTTCACCATCTCCGACAACCGGGACGACGCCGAGTGGCGGGCGCTGACGGCGGAGAACCGGCGGGAGTGGATCCTGCTGGCCCATTGCTTCAACCAGAAGGCGCTGGACCTGGAGGGTGGCCGCGCGCCGGAGCCTGTCCGCGGCCTCTCCCCCCGCGAGGTCGAGGCGCTGACCTTCCTCGCCATGGGCTATGCCCGGGCGCAGGTGGCGGACATGCTGTCGATCTCCGAGCACACGCTGCGCGCCTATATCGAGAGCGCGCGCTTCAAGCTCTCCGCCATCAACACCGTCCACGCCGTCGCCCGCGCCATCGCCGAGGGGCTCATCGTCACCTCTGGCGCCGCCCGGGATGCCCCCGGGTCCTGGGCGGGGCGGCAGCTGGGCGTGCAACAGGCGGCCTCTGGCTAGACGGCGGCCGCCGGGCCACGATTTCCGCGCGGAAATCGTCACGGAAATCGCGCGATTTCCGTTCGCCCCGGTCCGCCCGCGCGCCCACGCCGCCCCGTCCGCCTACCGCAGCCCCCTGAGGCGCGGATGCCCTCTGGCGGGCGGCGGGCGGGGCGGGTAATCTCGTCCCCATGTCCGCCCCCGCCCTCTCCGCCGATCAGGCCCACGCCTGGGACGCGCTCTCCGAGGCGCTGGAGAGCGCCGGTATCGACCTTTCGGACGGCTCCGTCCGCCCCCGGCCCGAAGGCACCACGCAGGTGCTCGCCATCACCGGCAAGGCCGGCTCCGGCAAGACGCTGCTGCTGGCCGAGCTGACGAAGGCGCTGCGCGAGGCCGGGGTCGACCTCATCTCCGGCGATTACGAGGGCCGCAAGAAGAAGGAGCGGCGCACCCTCGCCATCCTCGCACCGACGAACAAGGCCGCCAGCGTCCTGCGCACCCGCGGCGTGCCGGCGACGACGATCCACCGGATCATCTACACGCCGGTCTACGACCCGGAGTACGAGAAGGTCGCCGAGTGGCTGGCGGGGCAGGGGGATCGGCCCACCGTCGAGGGCCTCACCGACGAGCAGCTCGATCGGGCGCGCGCCGCCTACGAGGCCTATGCCTCCATCCCCGCGGCGCTGGCGGCGGCGGGGCTGCGCGGCTCGGATTTCATCACCGGCTGGAAGCGCCGCGACGAGCCGCTCGACATCGGCTTCGTCGATGAAAGCTCGATGCTCGACAACAAGCAGTTCGAGGATCTCAAGGAGATCTTCCCCTCCCTCGTCCTCTTCGGAGACCCGGCCCAGCTCCCCCCGGTGAAGAGCGAGGGCGGCATGGTCTTCGGCCAGCTGGCGGAGGGGCAGCGGATGGAGCTCTCCCGCATCCACCGGCAGGAGGCCGACAACCCGATCCTCGATCTCGCCCACGCCCTCGCCGACCCGGAGGTCGATTTCGAGCGCTTCGAGCGGATGGTGGAGGAGGCGGCCTCACGCGACGAGCGGGTGCTGCTGGCGCCCCGCGCCGACGCGGGCCTCATGGCCCGCTCGCCCGTCCTCGTCTGGCGCAACGCCACGCGCATCAAGCTGATCGGCGCCTTCCGCAAGGCCTTCGGCGCCGCGGATGACCTGCTCACACCCGGCGAGCCGCTGATCTGCGACGGGCTGGAGCTGCCGCTCAAGCACCGCAAGCGCCGGCTGGATCTGGAGGCGCGGGGCCTCATCAAGGGCGCGCAGGTCATCTACCTCGGCCCCGGCAAGCGGCCCGGCTTCTCGCGCCTGTGGATCGTGGGGGCGGAGGAGCCGCAGGTCTCCGCCGCGTCGATCGTGAAGATCGAGAAGGACGGGGAGGAGGAGCCCTTCATCCCCTTCGCCGCCTCGATGGGCGCGGTCTTCCTGCATGGCGCGGCGGTGACCATCCACAAGGCGCAGGGGAGCCAGTGGGAGCGGGTGCAGGTCTTCGCCCCCGACCTCTGGGTCGCCGCGCGCATGGGGCGGATCGAGGCGGGCCAGCCCCTCTGGAAGCGCCTCGCCTACGTCGCCATCACCCGGGCCGAACGGCAGCTGATCTGGGTCACCCGCGCCGCCCTCGCCCGCCCGGCAGAGCCCCTGACGACAGGCGATCTGGAGGCCGCCCCCGCCCCCTTCCAGCTCGAGGCCCAGTCCGAGTAGGGCGGTGCGACCCGCGACGACGCTCGCGGGTCCGTAGGTCAGCGCACACCGTCGCCCTCTCGCCACCAGGTGCTCCACCCGCAGGCGCAGGGCGAGCGCCGGCCCGTGGGGTGGCGCTCCGGCGTTCGTGCGGCGCGCTTTATGCCCGCCAAGCCCCTCCCCGCTCCGAGCGATGCGCCAACGTCACCAGAGCGCCAGCCCGCGGGACGGGCCGGCGCTTGCCCTGCGCCTTTGGCGCGCACCGGGCAGGGGAAACAGCTCAGGCAGGGTGCCTTGCCGGAAGAAAACCCCGCCGCGCCACCACCCCGTAGGGTGGGCTTTCAACCCACCGTCGCCACCGCCGCCGCCCCGTCACCCGACCGGACGGTCACCCACCGCTTCCCGCCAATGGCGGCGGCAAAGGGAGACATAGCGGTCATTCCCGCCGATCTCGATCTGCGCGCCCTCGCGCATCACCGTGCCGTCCGCCGCCTTGCGGACGACCATCGTCGCCTTGCGCCCGCAATGGCAGATGGTGCGCACCTCGCGCATCTCGTCCGCCAGGGCGAGCAGCGTCGCCGAGCCCGGGAAGAGCTGGCCGAGGAAGTCGACCCGCAGCCCGTAGCACATCACCGGCAGGTTCAGATCGTCCACCACCCGCGCCAGCTGCCAGACCTGCGCGGGCGTGAGGAACTGCGCCTCGTCGACGAAGACGCAGGCGCGGCCGGACCGCTCCGCCGCGACGAGGGCGAAGAGGTCCGTCCCCTCGTCCCATGTCAGCGCCGGCTGGTCGATGCCGATGCGGCTGCGGATCTTCCCCTCGCCCGCGCGCGTATCGAGCTGCGCGGTGAGGAGGAGCACCTCCATCCCCTGCTCGCGATAATTGTGGGCGGCCTGCAGGAGCACGGTGCTCTTGCCGGCATTCATCGTGGAATAGTGGAAAAAGAGCTTCGCCATCGGGGCCGTTCCATGCCCCGTCCGTCGCCCGGGGGCAAGCCCGGAGGCGGCCCGCCGGCCGGCGCGCAGGTCGCCCGAAGGGGGCGCCGGAGGGCAGGCGCGCCGGCCCGGCCCCGCCAACGGGGCGGACACTCGCTAACAGGCAAAGCGCCCTCCGCGCCTTGACATGACGCGGAATGTTTTAGACGGGTTTAACAGGGCGCGGGCAGCAGACAGCCGGGGGAACGACAGGTGACGGACATCACGGCAACGCAGCGCCTGCGCTCCTATCTGAAGAAGCACACCGAGGCGCTGGTCAAGGATGTCGGCATCGAGCCGGCGGCGGAGCTGACCGGCCGCTCCAAGGCCACACTCGGCCGCTATTACTCCTCCGACCCCGAGCACGCGGGCCGCTTCATGCCCGTCGATGCCGTGGCGGCGCTGGAGGCGGCGGCGAGCTATCCCCATGTCACCTCCGCGCTGGCGGAGCTGCAGGCCATCACGCTGGAGCATGGCGAGGCGCGGCGCGCCAATGCCGGCACCATCAACGCCAATGTCGCCCTGCTCAGCCAGCGTTTCGCCGTGCTGATGGCGGAGTATCACCTGTCGCTCGACGACGGGACGATCAGCATCAACGAGGCGAAGCGGCTCCTGAAGGAGACGCTGGAGCTGCAGAAGGTGCTGGTGGAGATGAAGCTGCGGTTGGAGCACGAATCCGGCGCGTGAGCGCCGCCGGCCCGCCGGCCCCCCTGGGCTCAGATCCGCTCCACCACCACCGAGCCGACCGAGTAGCCCGCGCCGAAGGAGCAGATGAGGCCCCGCTCGCCGGGGGCGATGTCATCCGAATGCTGCGCGAAGGCGATGATCGAGCCGGCCGAGGAGGTGTTCGCGTAGTCCTGCAGGATGTTCGGCTGCTCGCCGGCCTCCGGCTCGCGCCCCAGCACCTTGCGGCCGATGTAATCGTTCATCGACTTGTTGGCCTGGTGGAGCCAGAGGCGGCGGAGCTGATCGGGCGTCGTGCCATCCTCGGCCAGATGCGCCTCGATATGGGCGGAGACGAGGGGCAGCACTTCCTTGAAGACCTTCCGGCCGTTCTGCATGAACTGCATGTCGCGCCGGTCGTCCATCTGGTCATGGGCGCGGCGCAGGAAGCCGTTGTTGTTGCGGATGTTGTTGGAGAACTGCGTCGCCGCCTTCGTGGAGCGGATGGCGAAGCCGCGCTCGGCATCGGCCTCGATGACGAGGGCCGTGCAGACATCGCCGAAGATGAAGTGGCAGTCCCGGTCGCGCCATTCGAGATGGCCGGAGGTGATCTCCGGGCTGACGATCAGGGCGGAGGTGATGGAGCCGGCGCGGATCATGTCCGCCGCGACCTGGATGGCGAAGGTGGCCGAGGAGCAGGCAACGTTCATGTCGAAGGCGAAGCCCGGGGCCCCGAGCAGCGCCTGTATCTCCACCGCCATGGCCGGGTAGGGGCGCTCCATGTTGGAGGCGGCGCAGAGGATGGCGCCGAGGTTCTCCGGCGCGAGGCCGGCCTCCTCGAGGGCGGGGCGGGCGGCCTTGAGGGCGATCTCGGCCATCAGGGAGGGCTCCTCGTCCGCCCTGCCGGGCAGCCTCGGGGCCATGCGCGTGGGGTCGAGGACGCCCGACTTCTCCATCACGTGCCGCCGCTCGATGCCGGAGGCCTGGGTGATGAAGGCGGCGGAGGACATAGGCTTCCCGGCCACCTCGCCCGCGGCGATCTCGGCCGCGTGGGCCTCGTTGAAGGCTGTGGCATAGGCGTTGAAGGAGGCGACCAGCTCGTCGTTGGTGATCACGTCCTCGGGCGTGAAGACGCCCTTGCCGGTGATGACGGGGGTGGGCATGGCTCCTCCTCTTCTTGCGGCAAGCCTGCGCGGGCGGGGTGAGCTTGTAAAGCCGGGCGCGGGTGGAGGGGGCAGGAGCGAGGGGCTGTCTGCCCCTCGCGCTCCCCGAGAGGTATTTGAAAAAGGGCGAGGGGAAGAGGGCGTTACCCCTGCAAGCTCCGCACTTCCACCTCGCCCTCGCCCCGCGCCTTGATGGCCAGCGCCGCGGCGTGGGCGCCGGCGGCCGTCGTGTAGTAGGGGATCTTGTCGTAGAGGGCGACGGAGCGGATCTCGCGGCTGTCTTCCACCGCCTGGGCGCCCTCGGTAGTGTTGAAGACCAGCGCCACGTGGCCGTCCTTCAGGCGGTCGACGATGGTCAGCCCGCCCTCGTAGACCTTGTTCACCTGCTCGGCCGGCACGCCCGCCTCAGTCAGCCACGCCGCCGTGCCGCGGGTGGCGAGGAGGGTGAAGCCGAGGCCGGTGAGGATGCGGGCGGCCTCCAGCATGTCGGCCGTCTTGTCCTCGCCCCGGATGGAGATGAAGACGCAGCCCTCGGAGGGCAGCTCGACGCCGGCACCCATCTGCGCCTTGAGGAAGGCGCGCGGGAAGGACCGGTCCCACCCCATGACCTCGCCCGTCGAGCGCATCTCGGGGCCGAGGATCGTGTCCACCCCCGGGAAGCGGGCGAAGGGCATGACGGCCTCCTTGACGGAGAACCACGGCATCGCCGGGTCGACCAGCGTCAGCGGGTCGCCCATCGGCAGGGGCGTGTCGTAGTCGACATCCTTGTAGGGCTCGCGCAGCGGGAAGGCGGAGAGCTTCTCGCCGGCCATCAGCCGGGCGGCGATGGAAGCGATGGCGCTGTCCGTGGCCTTGGCGACGAAGGGCACGGTGCGGGAGGCGCGGGGGTTCACCTCGATGAGGTAGACTTCCTGCTCGCCCGCCGCATTGGCCTTCACCGCGAACTGCACGTTCATCAGCCCGACGACCTTCAGGGCCCGGGCCAGCGCCACCGTCTGCTCGCGGATCACCGCGAGGACGTCATCGCCCAGCGTATGCGGCGGCAGGCAGCAGGCGCTGTCGCCCGAATGGACGCCGGCCTCCTCGATATGCTGCATGATCCCGGCGACATGGACATTCTCGCCGTCGCAGAGGGCATCGACGTCCAGCTCCGTCGCGCCGGAGAGGTAGCTGTCGAGCAGCACCGGGCTCTTGCCGGAGACGACGACGGCCTCGGAGATGTAGCGCTCGAGGCTGGCCTGATCGCGCACGATCTCCATCGCGCGGCCGCCGAGGACGTAGGAGGGGCGGATGACCAGCGGGAAGCCGATCTTCGCGGCGATCTCGAAGGCCTCCGCGTCCGAATGGGCGATGCCGTTGACGGGCTGCTTGAGGCCGAGGCGGTTGACCAGATCCTGGAAGCGCTCGCGATCCTCCGCAAGGTCGATGGCGTCGGGCGTGGTGCCGAGGATGGGGATGCCGGCCTCTTCCAGCGCATTCGCCAGCTTCAGCGGCGTCTGGCCGCCGAACTGGACGATGACGCCCTTGAGCGTGCCGTTCTCCTGCTCGACGCGCAGGATCTCCATCACGTGCTCGTAGGTCAGCGGCTCGAAGTAGAGACGGTCGGAGGTGTCGTAGTCGGTCGAGACCGTCTCGGGGTTGCAGTTGACCATGATGGTCTCGTAGCCGGCGTCGCTGAGCGCGAAGCAGGCGTGACAGCAGCAATAGTCGAACTCGATGCCCTGGCCGATGCGGTTGGGGCCGCCGCCGAGGATGACGATCTTCTCGCGGTTGGTCGGGCGCGACTCGTCCTCCACCTCGCCCATCACCGGGGCCTCGTAGGTGGAGTACATGTAGGGCGTCTGTGCCTCGAACTCGGCGGCGCAGGTGTCGATCCTCTTGAAGACGGCGGTGACGCCGAGGCGCTCGCGGGCGCGGCGGACCTGGCCCTCCTCGCGGCCGGTGAGCGCGGCGAGGCGGGCATCGGTGAAGCCCATCATCTTGAGCCGGCGCAGGCCCTCCGTGTTCATCGGCAGGCCGCCGCGCTTCACGTCGGCCTCGGCCTCGATGATCTCGCGGATGCGGGCGAGGAACCACGGATCGAAGCGGGTGACGCCCTCGATGTCGATATCGGAGAGGCCGTGGCGCATCGCCTGCGCGATGATGCGGATGCGGTCGGGCGTGGCGTGGGAGAGCGCCTTGATGACGGAGGCCTTCTGCGTCTCGTCCAGTGGCGCGCTCTCGCCGGCGCCGGCGGGGACGCCGGGGATGGCGATCTCGTCGAAGCCGGAGAGGCCCGTCTCCATCGAGGCGAGGGCCTTCTGCACGCTCTCATGGAAGGTGCGGCCGATGGCCATCGCCTCGCCGACCGACTTCATCGCCGTCGTCAGCTCGGGCTTGGCGCCGGGGAACTTCTCAAAGGCGAAGCGGGGGATCTTGGTGACGACGTAGTCGATCGTCGGCTCGAAGCTCGCCGGCGTCACCTTGGTGATGTCGTTGTCGAGCTCGTCCAGCGTGTAGCCGACGGCAAGCTTGGCGGCGATCTTGGCGATGGGGAAGCCCGTGGCCTTGGAGGCCAGCGCCGAGGAGCGCGACACCCGCGGGTTCATCTCGATGACGACCATGCGGCCGTCTTCGGGATTGATGGCCCATTGCACGTTCGAGCCGCCGGTCTCGACGCCAATCTCGCGGAGGACGGCGATGCTGCCGTTCCGCATGATCTGGTATTCCTTGTCCGTCAGCGTCAGCGCCGGAGCGACGGTGATGCTGTCGCCCGTATGCACGCCCATCGGATCGACGTTCTCGATCGAGCAGACGATGATCGCGTTGTCCGCCTTGTCGCGGACGACCTCCATCTCGAATTCCTTCCAGCCGAGGAGGGATTCGTCGATGAGGATCTGCCCGGCGGGAGAGGCATCGAGGCCCGAGCGGCAGTAATGCTCGTACTCGGCCCGGTTGTAGGCGACGCCGCCGCCGGTGCCGCCGAGCGTGTAGGCGGGGCGGATGATGGCGGGCAGGCCGATATGCTCCAGCGCCTCCATGGCGGTGGCGAGGCCGGCCTTGATGTCCTTCTTGCCGGTCGCGCCCTTGGGGGCGGTGACGATGGTGGCCTTGGGGTTCTCCAGCCCGATCCGGTCCATCGCCTCGCGGAAGAGGCCGCGATCCTCGGCCATCTCGATGGCGGCGCGGTTGGCGCCGATCAGCTCGACGCCGTATTCCTCCAGCACGCCCATGTCGGCGAGGGAGAGCGCGGTATTGAGGCCGGTCTGCCCGCCCATGGTGGGCAGGATGGCATCGGGCCGCTCCTTGGCGATGATGCGGGCGACGACATCGGGCGTGATCGGCTCGATATAGGTGGCGTCGGCCAGCCCCGGGTCCGTCATGATGGTGGCCGGATTGGAGTTGACGAGGATGACGCGGTAGCCTTCCTCGCGCAGGGCCTTGCAGGCCTGGGCGCCGGAGTAATCGAACTCGCAGGCCTGGCCGATGACGATGGGCCCCGCGCCGATGATCATGATCGAGCGGATATCCGTGCGTTTCGGCATGTGAGAAGACCCCCGGGGCAGCGGCGCGGGCGGCCGGTTGCCACCCCGCAAATCGCAGGCGTCATAGGGGGCGGGCGAGAGGGGTTCAACCCCTCGCGGGCGGGGCGGGGTGGGGAGGAGGCTCCTTGCGCCGTCGGTTCGCGTGTTCCGAGGGTGCCGCTGGGTCCCCCGCGCGGAATCAAGCCGCAGGCGCCGCGCGAGCGCCGGCCCGTCCCGGCGGGCTGGCGCTCTGGTGGGGCGGGGTGCTCAGCGGGCCGTGGGGAGGGGCTTGGCGGGCATGAAGCGCGCAGCGGAGCCGTTGCAGCGCCACCCCACGGGCCGGCGTGAGAGGGCAACGCTCATGGCGGGCCGGGGATGGTGGGTTGAAAACCCACCCTACGGGCTCGCTCGGGGCGAGCGCTCTGGGAGACCCGGCCGCCGCTTTTTCCCCCGCGCGGAATCAAGCCGCAGGCGCCGCGCGAGCGCCGGCCCGTCCCCGCGGGCTGGCGCTCTGGCTGAGCTTGGTGCTGAGCTCCGGGCGGGGAGGGGCGTGGCTGGCATAAAGCGCGCCGCTCAGCTGTTGCAGCGCCACCCCACGGGCCGGCGTGCAAGCGCGGCGCTTGTGGCGGGCCGAGGAAGGGGGGGAAGACCCACCCTGCGCCGCCCGTAGGGTGGGTTTTCAACCCACCGATGCGCCTCAGCGCCGGCCCGACATGCCTCCGCCGGAAGGACAGAAGGTCATGATCCCGCGCCGCCGGCAGCCTCGGTGGTCATGCCCCCCACCGGCAGGCCCCACCCTCCCTCAATTCCGGTACAGATAATCCCGCGTCACCGGCACCGCCGTGTTCGACCGGGCCAGCTGGAACTGGAAGTTCACCAGCGTCCCCAGCCGGAAGCCTTCCTCCGCGCTCGCCAGATAGAAGCGCCACATCCGCACGAAGCGGTCGTCGTGCAGCTTCTCCGCCTCGTCGACGTGCGACATGAACCGCTCGTGCCAGTGGCGCAGCGTCTTGGCGTAATGCGTCCTCCAGACCTCCACGTCGGCGGTCACCAGGTGCGCCTTCTCGATCTGCGCCATCGTCTCCGACATCGACGGGATGTAGCCGCCGGGGAAGATGTACTTGCGCGTCCAGGTCGAGGTGGCGCGCGGCGCATCCGTCGAGCCGATGGTGTGGATGAGCGCCACGCCCTCCTCCGTCAGCAGGTCGCGCACCTTGTCGAAATACTCGCGGTAGTGCCGGCGCCCCACGTGCTCGAACATCCCGACGGAGACGATGCGGTCGAACTGCTCCGTCACGTCGCGGTAATCCATCAGCCTCAGGTCGATCTTGTCCTCCAGCCCGGCGTCCTTCACCCGCTGGCGCCCGATCTTCAGCTGCTCCTCCGAGAGCGTCACGCCGACGACCTGCGCTCCGTAATCCTTGGCCAGCGTCAGCGCCATGCCGCCCCAGCCGCAGCCGATGTCGAGCACGCGCATCCCCGGCTCGAGGCAGAGCTTGCCGATGATGTGCCGCTTCTTGGCGACCTGCGCCTCTTCGAGGCTCAGCTCATCGTCGGGGAAGTAGGCGCAGGAATACTGCCGGTCCTCGTCGAGGAAGAGGTCGTAGAGCCGCCCGTCGAGATCGTAGTGATGCGCGACGTTCTGTCGGGAGCGGATGAGCGGGTTGCCGGCGATGAACCGCTGGATCGGCGCCGCGATACTGTCGAGCAGCCGCATCAGGAAGGGGGTGGCCTCCACCGCCCGGTTCATCAGGGCCAGCCGGATCAGGGGGCGTGGATCGTCCTGGGGGAAGATGACGCGCCCGTCGGTGTAGCCCTCGCCGATGCCCATGTCCGGTGTCAGGATGACCTTCCTGAGCAGGGCCTCGTCCGCCAGATGCACATGAACGGGCTCGGCGCCGGGCTCTCCATATCGTCTGGCGGGCCCGTCCGCCACGGTGACCTCCAACGCCCCGCGCTGGACGAAGCGGCGCATGGCCGCGTCGAATATCTTGTCCCACATTTCTCTTACCCTCACCCACCGAGGGGGCACGACGACATGCCCGGCAACGGTGAACAAAGGCGCTTGCTTGACTTCACCGCCCGAGCGCGCTGTATCGGCGCGAAAATGAACTTAACCCGGCCGTGAAGGAACACAATATGCACCGTTACCGGACCCACCGATGCGACGCGCTTCGCCTGTCGGATGCCGGCAATGACGTGCGCCTGGCCGGATGGGTGCACCGCATCCGCGACCATGGCGGCGTTCTCTTCATCGACCTGCGGGATCACTACGGCATCACTCAGGTGCTCTGCGACAGCGATTCCCCTGTTTTCAAAGAGGTTGAGCGCCTGCGGGCCGAGGCCTGCATCCGTATCGACGGCACCGTGAAGGCCCGCGACGAGGCGCTGAAGAACCCCAAGCTGCCGACCGGCGAGATCGAGGTCTACGTCCGCGATATGGAGGTTCTGGGCCCGGTTCGCGGCGAATTGCCGCTGCAGGTCTTCGGCGATCAGGAATACCCGGAAGAGACGCGCCTGCGCTATCGCTACCTCGACCTGCGCCGCCAGGCGATGCAGGACAACATGGTCCTGCGCTCCGACGTCGTCGCCTCCATCCGCCGCCGGATGTGGGAGCAGGACTTCCGCGAGTACCAGACGCCGATCATCACCGCCTCCTCCCCCGAGGGCGCCCGCGACTTCCTCGTGCCGTCCCGTCTGCATCCGGGCAAGTTCTACGCGCTGCCGCAGGCGCCCCAGCAGTTCAAGCAGCTGCTGATGGTCTCCGGCTTCGACCGCTACTTCCAGATCGCCCCCTGCTTCCGCGACGAGGACCCGCGCGCCGACCGCTCGCCGACGGATTTCTACCAGCTCGATCTCGAGATGAGCTTCGTCGAGCAGCAGGACGTCTTCGACACGGTCGAGCCGGTGATCGCCGGCGTCTTCGAGGAGTTCGGCAAGGGCCGCACGGTCGATCGCGACTGGCCGCAGATCTCCTACGCCGACGCCGCGCTCTGGTACGGCACCGACAAGCCGGACCTGCGCAACCCGATCAAGATGCAGGACGTCTCCGAGCATTTCCGCGGCTCCGGCTTCGCCATCTTCGCCAAGCTGCTGGAGCAGCCGGGCAACGAGGTCCGCGCCATTCCGGCGCCGACCGGCGGCTCCCGCAAGTTCTGCGACCGCATGAACGCCTTCGCGCAGAAGGAAGGTCTGCCCGGGATGGGCTACATCTTCTGGCGTGAGGCGGATGGCGGCATGGAAGCCGCCGGCCCCCTCGCCAAGAACATCGGCCCCGAGCGCACCGAGGCCATCCGCGAGCAACTCGGCCTCGGCGTCGGCGATGCCGCCTTCTTCCTCGGCGGCAAGGCGGCGACCTTCGAGAAGGTCGCCGGCCGCGCCCGCACCGTCATCGGCGAGGAGCTGGGCCTGACCGACAAGGGCCGCTTCGCCTTCGCCTGGATCGTCGACTTCCCGATCTACGAGAAGGACGAGGAGACGGGCGAGATCGACTTCGAGCACAACCCCTTCTCCATGCCGCAGGGCGGGATGGAGGCGCTGGAGGGCGACCCGCTCAAGGTGAAGGGCTTCCAGTACGACCTCGCCTGCAACGGCTACGAGCTCGTCTCCGGCGCCATCCGCAACCACCGCCCGGACATCATGCTCAAGGCCTTCGAGATCGCGGGCTATGGCGAGGAGGAGGTGAAGAACCGCTTCGGCGGCCTCTACACCGCCTTCAACTACGGCGCCCCGCCCCACGGCGGCTGCGCGCTCGGCATCGACCGGACGGTGATGCTGCTGGCCGACGAGGACAACATCCGCCAGGTCATGCTCTTCCCGATGAACCAGCGGGCGGAAGACCTGATGATGGGCGCCCCTTCGGCCCCCACCAACGACCAGCTCCGCGAGCTGCGCCTGCGGGTTCTGCCGCCGGAAGAGTGACGTTTCGTGAACCTATCCGCGGGGTCCTGCGTTGAGATGGAAATCAGCCATCCAACGGAGGCCCTGATGCGCAAGATCTTCAAGTACTTCGCCATCTACAAAGTGATCCAGAAGCTCTTCCGCCGCAACCGGCGGGCCTGAGCGAAAAGGGGCGGCCCGGCCGCCCCTTTTTGATGTCGGCGCCCTTTTTCGGGCGCCGCCCATGAGCGCCGCGGCGCCCATCACGCGCGCCTGACTTGCGCGGCACGCCCGCAGCGCTCATCTCAGGGCGCATGGCGTATGACCCTCTCCTTGCAGAGATCCGCTTCGGCTTCGGCCTCTCGCCGCTGGCCCCGCCGCCATCCGGCGCGGCGGAGCTGCTGGAGGGGATCCACCGCCCCGACGTGGTGGAACATCTCGCCCCGATCCCGCCCTTCTCCGAGGCGGTGACGCTCTTTCACGACCTGCGCGATCTGCGCCGTGCCGACCGCGAGGCGCGCGGCACCTCCCGGGAGGAGGCGGTGGCCGCCCGCCTGCAGGCGACGAGCCAGGAGGCGGTGAAGCTGCGCCGCCGCAACCTCGGCGCCGCCTACATCCGCGCCAGCGAGACGCGCTCGGGCTTCCGCGAGCGGCTCGTCGCCTTCTGGGCAGATCACTTCACCGTCCGCGCCAAGAGCTTCCTCTTCCAGCATCTCGTCGCCCCTTACGTCGAGGAGGCGATCCGCCCCCGCATCGCCATGCCCTACGCCCGCCTCCTGAAGGAGGCGGTGCTGCACCCGATGATGCTCGCCTATCTCGACCAGACGCCCTCCATCGGCCCCAACTCCCGCGCGGCGGAGGAGGGCGGCGGCGGCGGGCTGAACGAGAACCTCGCCCGCGAGCTGCTGGAGCTGCACACCATCGGCGCCGGCGGCCCCTACAGCCAGATGGACGTCCGCGAGCTGGCGGAGTTGCTGACCGGCGTCGTCTGGTACCAGGACGAGCCGGGCCGCTCCTACCGCCCCCGCCGGGCCGAGCCAGGCGCCGAGGTGGTGCTGGGGCGCACCTTCTCGAGCGAGGCGGAGCTGCGCACGGTGATGGAGGCGCTGGAATTCCTCGCCGCCCATCCCGCCACCGCCCGCCATGTCTCCGCCAAGCTGGCCCGGTCCTTCGTGGCCGAGGTGCCGCCCGCCGATCTGGTGGACGCGATGGCCTCCACCTGGGAGGAGACGGGCGGCGACCTCGCCGCCGTCTACGCCGCCATGCTTGCCCACCCCGCCGCCTGGGGCCCGGAGCGCACGCGCATCAAGCCGCCGTTCGACTTCATCGCCTCCTCGCTCCGCGCCCTCGCCATCGGCCGGACGGAGATCACGCCCCTGCCGGAGTACCGCGTCTGGTCGAAGCTCGGCGTGCCTCTGCGCGGCATGGGCCAGCCCTGGGAATCCCCCGTCGGCCCCGATGGCTGGCCGGAGGCCGCGGCGGCCTGGGTGACGCCGCAATTCTACGCCGCCCGCATCTCCTGGGCGATGCGCACGCCCGCCGGCCTGACGGAGCTGCCGGATCCGCGCGCCTTCGCGATAACCGCACTCGGCCCCCTCGCCTCGCCGGAACTGCGCTTCGCGGCGCTGGCGGCGGAGACTCGGGGCGAGGGCATCGGCGTCATCCTCGCCAGCCCCGATTTCCAGAGGAGATGAGCATGGACCGCCGCACCTTCCTGCGTTCCTCCCTCGCGCTCGGTTGTTCCGCCGCCGCCTCCCCGCTGGCGACGCCCATGGCCTTCGCCGAGGTGCCGGGGGACCGGCGGCTGGTGGTGATCCTGCTGCGCGGCGCCATGGACGGGCTCGACGTGATCCGTCCCGTGGCCTCGCCCGAGTGGCGCGCCGCCCGCCCCTCCCTCGCCGCCGATGCCGGCGCCGGCGCCGATCTCGGCGGCGGCTTCGCCCTGCACCCGGCGCTGGGCGCGCTGGCGCCGCTCTGGCAGGCGGGGCAGATGGGGGCGGTCCACGCCGTCTCCACCCCCTACCGCGACAAGCGCTCGCATTTCGACGGGCAGGACATGCTGGAGGCCGGGCTCGGCAGCCTCGAGGAGGGGCTGCGCGACGGCTGGCTCAACCGGCTCGTCGGCCAGATCCCCGGCGCCCGCGCCGACCTCGCCTATGCCATCGGCCGCGAGCGGATGCTCATCCTCGACGGCGCCGCGCCCCATGCCTCGTGGTCGCCGGAGGTCAGCCTCCTCCTCACACCGCAGGGCCAGCGCCTTCTGGAGCAGCTCTGTGAGCGCGATCCGCTCTTCGGCGCCGCGCTGGAAGAGGCGATGGCCGTGGCGGGCAGCCTGCCGGAGGCGGAGCTCGCCGGCCGGGCCGATCACGAGCGCCTCGCCGACTTCGCCGCCGAGCGCTTGACGGGCGCCGCGCGCATCGCCAGTTTCTCGCTGAATGGCTGGGATACCCATGCGAGGCAGGACGTGGCCCTGAAGAGCGCCCTGAGTCGGCTGGCGGAGACGGTGCTGGCCCTGCGCGGCGGGCTCGGCCCGGCGTGGGAGCGCACCGCCGTCGTCTGCCTCACCGAGTTCGGCCGCACCTTCCGCGAGAACGGCACGGGCGGGACGGATCACGGCACCGGCGGCGCCGCCCTCCTCTTCGGCGGCGCCATCCGCGGCGGCCGCGTCATCTCCGACTGGCCGGGCCTGGGGGAGGGGGACCTCTACGCCGGGCGCGACCTGCTGCCGACGCGCGACGTCCGCGCCCATCTCGGCTGGATGCTCTCCGGCCTCTTCGGCCTCTCGCGCACGGCGCTGGAGCAGGTGGTCTTCCCCGGCCTCGATCTCGGCGCCGACCCGGGCCTCCTCGCATGAGGCCCCTCGGCCCGCTGGTGGAGGGCTGGTCCCCGCCGCCCCCGCCGGACGATGCCGCGATGGAGGGCCGCCATTGCCGGCTGGAGCGGCTGCGCCCCGAGCATGGCCCTGCCCTCTGGGAGGCCTTCGCCGGCCACGACTGGCTCTGGGATTACATGCCCTCCGGCCCCTTCGAGAGCCTCGCCGCCTTCGAATCCTGGCTCGCCCCCCTGCCGGAGAGCCGCGATCCGCTCTTCTATGCCGTCCTCGTGGACGGCCGCCCCTTGGGCATGCACGCCCTCCTGCGCATCGCGCCGGAGGCGGGCAGCATCGAGCTCGGCCACATCTGCCTCTCCCCGACGCTGCAGCGCAGCCCGGCGGCGACGGAGGCGATGGTGCTGCCGATCTGCCGCGCCTTCGAGGCCGGCTACCGGCGCTTCGAGTGGAAGTGCAACGCCCTCAACGCCCCCTCCCGCAGGGCGGCGGAGCGCCTCGGCCTGTCCTTCGAGGGCATCTTCCGGCAGGCGCTGGTGGTGAAGGGCCGCAACCGCGACACCGCCTGGTTCGCCGCGGTCGATGCCGACTGGCCGGCCCTCCGCGCCGCCTACGAGACCTGGCTCTCCCCGGACAACTTCGACGCCTCAGGCCAGCAGCGCCGCCGCCTCTCCACCCTCACCGCCCCAGTCCTCGCGGCCCGCTCCCCCTGAGCCCCCGCCGCTGCCCTGCCGCGCTCCCGCCCGCCCACCCCGCTCGCCAGGGCAGCGGCCCACCCGACCGCCAGCGCGGGCAGGAGACGCATCAGCGCTCCACCGAGCCCCTGTTTCATCTGGCCGAAAATACCGCGGGGGTGTGGGGGCAGCGCCCCCACCGCACTCAAAGGCTTGCGCCGCAGGCGCTCCGCATCCTCGCCGTCAGTCCCGTCGCACCAGCACCGGCGCCGGGGCGAAGGCGGGCAGGGGGCCGATGGACATCCGCCCGTCGGTGAAGACCAGCGGCACCGTCAGCTCGCTTTCGTCGCCCTGCGCCAGCGCCCGGGCGGCGGCTCGCCATGTGCTGAGGAGGCGCTCCTCCACCAGGCCCGCATCGGCGGCGAGGTCGAGCGCGAGGGGCCAGTTGCTCACCGTCAGCTCCAGCCGCCCCTCCGGCCGCCCGTCCTCGCGGATCGTCACCGCGCCGTCGGCGGCGAGGGCCATGTCTCCCCAGACGACCTCCGCCGCGCGGATCTGCACCGCCTCCAGCTCCGGCTCGGCGCTGGCGCGGGCGGCGATGGGGCCGGAAAGACCGAGCGTCAGGTCGGCGGTGAGGGAGGCGATCTGGTCCGGCAGCCGTCCCTCCGGGTCGACCCGCGCGCTCAGGGCGGCGGGCAGGGTGACGGGCGCCGCGCGCAGGTAGACGTCGTAGGCAGCGGGCGGCGCGCCCGGCAGTTCCTCGGCGCCCGCGCCCTCGCGGAAGGCGAAAAGCAGGTCCTCCGCCCGTGCCTGCCAGCCGCCGAGGCCGGGGCCCGCGGCCAGCTCCAGCCACGCCGCCTCCAGCGTCGCGTGATCGAGCGGCACGTCCAGCGCCGCCCGCACCCCGGCGGAGGCGCGCATGCCCTCGGAGGTGATGAGCACCTCCCCCGCCGGCGTCTCCACCCGCTGCTCGGGCGCGAAGGCGGCGATCACCTCGTTGGGCCGGTAGGAGAGGGCCATCACCTGCAGGAACGGCGCGCCCCAAGCGATCCCCGCCTCCGGGTCCTCAAAGCGCGGCGCGTCCAGAATCGTGTCGAAGCGCGAGGGGAAGCCGCGCACGCGCAGCTCCTCCCACGCGACCGTCACCCCCTCCTGCGCCATTTCGGTCTGCAGCGCCTCGGCGCCGCGCACCACGCCGGTGCGCCCCACGACCCAGTAGCCGCTCCAGAGGAGCGCCAGCACCAGCACCAGCCCGGTCAGAACCCGCATCGCCCGCCTTTCGAATTGCGTCCCGCTCCCATACAAGCGCGGGCAAAGGAGGGCCAGATGAGCTTGTGGGTGTTCGGCTATGGATCGCTGCTGTGGAATCCCGGGTTCACGCCGGAGGAATCCGCCGTTGCGCGGCTCGACGGGTTCGAGCGCAGCTTCTGCATGCTCTCGATCCACCACCGCGGCACCGAGGAGGTGCCCGGCCTCGTCCTCGCCCTCGACGAGACGCCCGGCGCCCGGTGCACCGGCATGGCCCTGAAGGTCCGCCCCGAGGAGGAGCCGCGCGTGCTGGCCGAGCTGCGCGAGCGCGAGCTCGTCTCCAGCGCCTACCAGGAGCGGCACCTGCCCGTGGTGCTGGCGGACGGGCGCATCGTCACGGCCGTCACCTACGTCGTCGACCGGGCGCACCGGCAGTACTGCCGCTTCGACGAGGCGGTACAGGCGGAGATGATCGCCCGGGCCTCCGGCGGGCGCGGGCCGAACCCGGAATATCTCTTCAACACCGCCGCGCACCTGGGGGAGATCGGCCTCGCCGACCCGGCGCTGGACGCGTTGGCCGAGCGGGTGCGCGCCCTTGTTGCCACGGTGCCGGGTTCGGGCGGCGCAAACGCCGGCTAGGCTTGCCATTCCGGCCCTTTTCCCTTTGGTATCCGCAGCCGGCAGCATAACGTCGGATCAACGAGCGAGGCAGACCTGATTTGAGCGATCCCCGCGAGCCCGAGGCCGAGCCGCACTTCACGCAGCCCCTCCGCCAGATCGTCGCGATGCTGGCCGCGATCATCATCGTGGGCGTCGGCTGCTGGCTGGCGCTGCCCACCTTCCTGGCGATCTACGATGCCAACCGCTACCTCAACGGGGTCATCGCGCTCGTCTTTGTCCTGGGCGTGCTCTCCTGCTTCCGGCAGGTGATCATGCTGATGTTCTCCGTCCGCTGGATCGAGGAATTCGCCAGCTCCCGCGGGCAGGCAGGGCCGCCGCCCTCGCTGCTGGTGACACTGGCGACGCTGCTGCGCAGCCGCGCCAGCCGGATGCTGAACCTCTCGACCTCGTCGTCGCAGACGATCCTCGATTCCATCGGCCAGCGCATCGACGAGCAGCGGGAGATCACCCGCTACCTCGGCAACACGCTGATCTTCCTCGGCCTTCTGGGCACCTTCTACGGCCTCGCCACCACCGTGCCGGCCCTCGTCGACACCATCGGCTCGCTCAACCCGCAGGAGGGGGAGAGCGGCACCGACATCTTCGAGCGTCTGCAGGAAGGGCTGCAGGCGCAGCTCGGCGGCATGGGCACGGCCTTCTCCTCCTCGCTCCTCGGCCTCGCCGGCTCGCTGATCGTCGGCCTCCTGGAGCTCTTCACCACCCACGGGCAGAACCGTTTCTACCGTGAGCTGGAGGAGTGGATGTCCTCGATCACCCGCGTTGGCTTCGCCGGCGGGGACGAGCAGGGCGGCGACAGCGCCGTGATCGCCCAGGTCGCCGACCGGCTGGCCGAGCAGATCGAGGCGCTGCAGGAGATCTTCACCTCGACGGATATCGCCCGCACCGACACCGACCGCCGCCTCGGCGATCTCGCCGGCGCCATCACCTCGCTGGCCGGCAAGATCGAGGCGCAGGACGCCTCGGCGCCGCTGGCCCGCGTGGCCGAGGCGCAGGAAAAGCTGCTCGACCGGCTCGGCGACGCCGGCGAGGGGATGGACCCGGAGAGCCGGATGCGCCTGCGCTCCATCGACGTGCAGCTGCTGCGCCTGCTGGAGGAAATGGTCGCCGGCCGGCAGGAGACGATGGCCGAGCTGCGCACCGACATCTCCACCCTCACCCGCGCCATGCGCCAGCAGGGCCGCCCCCTGCGGGAGGTGCCGCGCGCCTCCGGTGACGAGAGCTGATGGCGCTTCGCCGCCGCAGCCAGCGCTTCAACGCCAACATCTGGCCGGGCTTCGTGGATGCGATGACCGGCCTGCTGCTGGTGCTGATGTTCGTGCTGACGGTGTTCACCGTCGTCCAGTTCGTGCTGCGCGACACGATCACGGGGCAGGAGACGGAGCTCGACGCCCTCTCCGCCGAGCTCGCCTCCCTCAGCCAGGCCCTCGGCCTGGCGCGGACCCGCAACGAGGAGCTGACGGCCGAGGTCGGCAGCCTCTCCTCCTCCCTCGACGAGCAGAGCGCGCAGCTGCAGAGTCAGGCCTCGCTGATCGACAGCCTGACCACGCAGCGGGATTCGGCGGAGCTGGCGCTGGTGGAGGCGCAGAACCGCATCACCGGCTTCGAGGCGCAGGTCGCCGGCCTCCTCGCGCAGCGGACGGAGAACGAGAGCCTCATCGCCAGCCTGCGGAGCGACGCGGAGGCGGATGCCGAGACCATCGCGGGGCTCGAGGAAGAGGCCCAGGGCGCCGCGGCCACCATCGCCGATCTCGAGGCGGCGCAGGCGCGGCTGATCTCCGAAGAGGAGGCGCTGCAGCTGGCGCTGGCGCAGGCGCGCGACGAGATTTCCGAGCAGGAGGAGGCCGCCCGCCTCGCCGCCGCCCGGCGCGAGGCGCTGGAGGCGCTGATCGCCGATCTGGAGAGCGAGGGCGAAGAGGCCGCCAGCCAGATCGACGCGCTGCAGACGGCCAATGCCGCTATGAGCGACGACGCCTCGCGCGCCGCCGCCGCCATCGCCCGGCTGGAGGCCGACCGCGAAGAGGCGGCGTCCCGCATCGCCGCCCTCCTCGCCGACGAGGAGGCGACGGAGGAGGAGCTGGCGCGCCTGCGCGCCGACGCTCAGGAGACGGACGCCCGCATCGAGGATCTGCTCGCCGCCGCCGCGCGCAACGCCGAGGCGCTGGACGCCGAGGAGGAGGCGCGGCTGGCCGAGGCGGCGGCGGCCGAGGCGCTTCGCCAGCGGCTCGCCGATGCCGATGCCGAACTCTCCGCCATGTCCCTCGCGCTGGAGGAGCAGCGCCGCCGCGCCGAGGAGACGCTGACGCTGCTGGCGGCGGCCGAGGCGGCGCGCGACGATCTCGACGCGCGTCTCGCCGAGGCGATCCTCGCGCGGACGGAGAGCGAGAACGCCCTGCGCACCTCTCTCAGCCAGGGCAACGACCTCGACGCCCGCCTGCTGGCGGCGCTGGAGCTGCAGGACAGCACCGAGGACCAGCTGGAGACGGCCGAGGCGGCGCTGGAGGCCGCCGATGCGCAGAACGCCGACCTCACCACCCGCCTCGCCGCCGCCCTGACCGCCCGCGAGCTGGCGGAGGGCGACCTCGCTGCGGCCGAGGAGGCGCTGCAGCAGGCGCTGGCCGAGGGCGAGGCGGCGCGGGAGGATATCCAGGCGCAGCTGGCGGCCGCCATCCTCGCCCGGCAGGCGGCGGA
This sequence comes from Pseudoroseicyclus tamaricis, assembly GCF_012070395.1. Classification (GTDB taxonomy): domain Bacteria; phylum Pseudomonadota; class Alphaproteobacteria; order Rhodobacterales; family Rhodobacteraceae; genus Pseudoroseicyclus_A; species Pseudoroseicyclus_A tamaricis. The sequence goes on from NZ_JAAFYS010000001.1 coordinate 634,264, forward strand.
GACGGAGCTGGCCGCGAGCCAGGCTCGGGCAGGTGAGCTGACGGCAACGCAGAGCACCTTGGAGGACCGGCTGCGCGCCGCGCTCCTCTCGCTGGAACAGGCGGAGAGCCAGGTCACCTCGCTGTCCCAGGACCGGACGGAGACGGAGCAGGATCGTGCCGATCTCGAAGCGCGGCTGGCCGCGGCGCTCGCGGCGCGGGCCGATGCGGAGGAGGCGGCCGCCACGCAGATGAGCGAGGCGGAGCGTCAGGCGCTGCTGCTCTCGCAGGCGCAGGCGGAGCTGCGCGACCAGGAGGATGCGACGGCCGAGAGCCAGCGCCGGGTGACGGCGCTCAACCAGCAGGTCGCGGCGCTGCGCGACCAGCTCTCCGAGCTCTCCGCGGCGCTCGACCTCGAGGAGCAGGAGACGGCCAGCTCCGAGGTGCAGATCGAGAACCTCGGCACCCGCCTCAACGCCGCCCTCGCCCGCGCGGCGCTGGAGGCGCAGCGCCGGCAGGCGCTGGAGGAGGAGCGGCTGGCGATGCTGGAGGCGGAGCGGGAGCGGCTGGAGCAGGAGGCAACGACGCTGGCCTCCTACCGGTCGGATTTCTTCGGCCGGCTGCGCGAGATCCTCGAAGACGAGGACCGGGTGCGCATCGTCGGCGACCGGTTCATCTTCAACTCCGAGGTGCTCTTCCCGCCCGGCTCCGCCGATCTCTCCGTCTCCGGGGAGGAGGATATCGCGGCGGTGGCGGAGATCCTGCGCCGCATCTCCGACGAGATCCCGCCGGAGATCGACTGGGTCATCCGCGTCGACGGGCACACGGACAGCACCCCCATCTCCGGCACCTATGCCAACAACTGGGAGCTGAGCCAGGCGCGCGCCCTCTCGGTCGTGCTCTACCTCATCAACGAGGAGGGCATCCCGCCGGGCCGGCTGGCCGCCAACGGCTTCGGGCAGTACCAGCCGATCGCCGAGGGCGACAGCGAAGAGGCGCGGGCCCTCAACCGCCGCATCGAGCTGAAGCTGACGGAGCGCTGAGGCGGCGACGCCGGCCCACGGGCGGCCTCCCGCCCACCCACCCCGGCGCGCCCGGGGGCCGGCTGCGGCGGGACGGGGGGCGTGGGCGGTCTGGCGCTTCCGAACTCACCAAAGCAGCAGCTTCGGGGCCGTCCATCGCTGGACGGGGCCTGGGCCTGGCTGGCGGGGCCATCAAGCAGCAATGGCGGTTTCCACCGCCTGCGGCGGCGGACCCTCCGCAATTGCTGCCTGACAGCCCCGCCCGCCCGGCCCTTTTCGGCCCCAGCGATGGACGGCTCCGAAGCAGCGCCTCGGGTCGACCCAGGGGGGCGAAGCGGCCAGGGTGGGGCGACGGGAGGTGCCTATGGATGCGTCGGCATAACGGCGGGATACGCTCATCTTCGGCGGATCGGCGGGCAGCTTCACGGCGCTGAAGGTGGCCATCCCCCGAGCGAGGAGAGTGCCAGCCTCACCTGACATGACAAAAGGGGCGGGAGTGTCCTCCCGCCCCTTTTCGATCTTTCCCGTAAGCCTCGGGCCTTACTCGGCCGTCAGCAGCGGCGGCTTGTTGCCGGAGAGGCGCTTGTTCTCCGGGGCCTCGTAGACGAGGGCGAGCTTGCCGTCCTCGACGGTGACCTTGACGATGCCGCCCTTCTGCAGCCGGCCAAAGAGCAGCTCTTCCGCCAGCGGCTTCTTGATATGCTCCTGTATGACCCGGCCGAGCGGCCGGGCGCCCATCTTCTCGTCGTAGCCCTTCTCGCCGAGCCAGCGGGCCGCCTCGGTCGTCAGCTCGATATGGACGTTGCGGTCCATCAGCTGGGCCTCGAGCTGCAGGACGAACTTCTCGACGACCTGCATGATGACGCCCTGCGGCAGCGGCGCGAAGGAGATGACCGCGTCCAGACGGTTGCGGAACTCCGGCGTGAACATCCGCTCGATCGCGGCGGTGTCCTCGCCCTCGCGCCGGTCGCGGCCGAAGCCGATGGCCTCCTTGGCCTGATCGGCGGCGCCGGCGTTCGACGTCATGATCAGCACCACGTTGCGGAAGTCGACCGAGCGGCCGTTGTGATCCGTCAGCGTGCCGTGGTCCATCACCTGCAAGAGGATGTTGAAGACATCCGGGTGCGCCTTCTCGATCTCGTCGAGCAGGAGCACGCAATGCGGGTGCTGGTCGACCCCGTCGGTCAGCAGACCGCCCTGGTCGAAGCCCACGTAGCCCGGCGGGGCACCGATCAGGCGGGAGACGGCGTGCTTCTCCATGTATTCCGACATGTCGAAGCGCAGCATCTCGACACCCAGCGTGTTGCTGAGCTGCTTGGCCACCTCCGTCTTGCCGACGCCGGTGGGGCCGGCGAAGAGGTAGTTGCCGATCGGCTTGTCGGGCTCGCGCAGGCCGGCGCGGGCCAGCTTGATGGCGGAGGACAGCGCCTCGATGGCATTGTCCTGCCCGAAGACGACGCGCTTCAGCGAGCCTTCGAGATCCTTCAGCACCTCGGCATCATCCTTGGAGACGTTCTTCGGCGGGATGCGGGCGATCTTGGCGACGACGGCCTCGATCTCCTTGGTGCCGATGGTCTTGCGGCGCTTGCTCTCGGCCAGCAGGTGCTGGGCCGCGCCGGCCTCGTCGATGACGTCGATCGCCTTGTCGGGCAGCTTGCGGTCGTTGATGTAACGGGCCGACAGCTCCACCGCCGTCTTGATGGCGTCGGAGGTGTAGCGGATGGCGTGATGCTCTTCGAAATAGGGCTTGAGGCCCTGAAGGATCTTCACCGCGTCTTCCACGCTCGGCTCGTTCACGTCGATCTTCTGGAACCGGCGGCTCAGCGCGCGGTCCTTCTCGAAGTGCTGGCGGAACTCCTTGTAGGTGGTGGAGCCCATGCAGCGCAGCTTGCCGCCCTGAAGCGCGGGCTTCAGCAGGTTGCTCGCGTCCATGGCCCCGCCGGAGGTGGCGCCGGCGCCGATGACGGTGTGGATCTCGTCGATGAAGAGCACCGCGTCAGGGTGTTCCTCGAGCTCGGTCACCACGGCCTTCAGCCGCTCCTCGAAGTCGCCGCGGTAGCGGGTGCCGGCGAGGAGGGCGCCCATGTCGAGCGAGAAGATCGTGGCGCCGGACAGAACGTCAGGCACCTCACCGCCCACGATCTTGCGGGCGAGGCCTTCCGCGATGGCGGTTTTGCCGACGCCCGGGTCGCCCACGAGCAGCGGGTTGTTCTTGCGCCTGCGGCAGAGCACCTGAATGCAACGCTCCACCTCTTGCGCGCGGCCGATGAGGGGATCGACATCCCCCTTGGTGGCCTTGGCATTCAGGTCGACGCAATATTTCGCCAGCGCGCTCTCCTTTTCATCGCTGGAGGCGGACGAGGCAGTCTCGCGCTCATCCTCCTTGGACGGATCGGCCCCGGTGACAGGGCGGCTTTCGCCGAAGGCCGGATCCTTGGCGACACCATGGGCGATGAAGTTCACCGCGTCATAGCGCGTCATTTCCTGCTCCTGCAGGAAGTAGGCGGCATTCGACTCACGCTCGGCGAAGATCGCAACGAGCACGTTGGCGCCGGTCACTTCGGTGCGGCCGGAGGATTGAACATGGATGGCGGCGCGCTGAATCACGCGCTGGAACGCGGCCGTGGGCACGGCCTCGGACCCTTCGACATCGGTGACGAGGGTGGAGAGGTCGTCCTCGATGAAATCCTCCAGCGTCTTGCGGAGCTCTTCGAGGTCGACCGAGCAGGCGCGCATCACGCGCGCCGCGTCGGGCTCGTCGACGAGGGCCAGGAGCAGATGCTCCAGCGTGGCCAGCTCGTGCCGGCGCGAATTCGCGAGGGCGAGGGCGGCGTGGATGGATTGCTCAAGCGTTGTCGAAAAAGACGGCACAGGTTGCGTGCTCCTCTGCTCGGGGCCTGGATGGGGGGTAGGGCCCGTCCTGACCGTGGCCTTCAAGGTTTAAGGATCGGTTGTTTCGGCGACTCTTCAAGAGAAAATTCAGCCTTTGCAGTTCACGATTGGTGAGCGGGTGGGCGAAGGCACAGTTTCTCGGCAAGGGTCGCCGGGCATGAGGGGGGTGGGGCCGGCGGTCAGAACCGATCCTTCCGGCGGCGGATTTCGGCGAAAGCCTCCACGTCGGATGCATCGGGCATTCCGAGCGAGGCCTTGATCTGCGGCACGCCGGCCCGCAGGAACGGATTGGTCGCGAGCTCTTCCGACAGGGCGGAAGGGACGGTGGCGCGGCCCGCGGCGCGGGCCTCACGGGTCCGCTGCTCCCGAGAGATAAGGTCTGGATTTTCCGGTTCAATGGTCAGAGCGAAGGCGGCATTGGCGGCCGTATATTCGTGCCCCGAATAGACGATTGTCTCCTCCGGCAGCGCGGCCAAGCGCTGCAGCGTCTGCCACATCTGCTCGGGGCTGCCCTCGAAGAGCCGACCGCAGCCGAGCGCCATCAGGCTGTCGGCGGAGAAGAGCGCGCGCAAGCCCGGCATGTGGAAGGCGATGTGGCCGACGGTGTGGCCCGGCGCGTCCATCACCTCCACCTTTTCCCCGAAGAGATCGAAGCTCTCCCCCGGGCTGACGGCGCGGTCCAGCGGCGGCAGGCGGTGGGCGTCCTGCGCGGCGCCGGTGACGCGGGCGCCGTAGGCGGCGCGCAGGTCGTCCACCGCCTCTATATGGTCGCCGTGGTGATGGGTGATGAGGATCTCGTCGAGCCCCCAGCCGCGCTCCTCCAGCGCGGCGCGGATGGGCGCCGTCTCGGGCGCGTCGACGAGCGCGGTGCGGCCCGACTCCTCATCGTGCAGCAGAAAGAAGTAGTTGTCGCTGCGGGCCGGAAGGGTGGTGATGGTGACGGGCATGGTTTTCGGCTCCGGGCTGACATATGGTTCGGCCCCAGACTGGGGGAGAGTGGCAGCGCCTTCAATGCACCTGGATGTGACTGACCTGCGTGACTTCTATTACCGCTCGGCCCTCGGCCGGTCGGCGCAGAAGGTCGTGCGGGGGGAGCTGCAGGCGCTCTGGCCGGAGGCGAAGGGCCAATACGTGCTCGGCTTCGGCTTCGCCGCCCCGCTCCTGCGCCCCTACCTCGCCCAGGCCCGCCGCGTCATCGCGCTGATGCCGGCGCCGCAGGGCGTGATGCCCTGGCCGCCGGGGATGCCCAACGTCTCCGTCCTCTGCGAGGAGAGCCTCTGGCCGGTGGAGACGGGGGCGGTGGACAAGCTGGTGCTCCTGCACGGGCTGGAGACGTCTGAGCGCCCGACCGCCCTCCTGGAGGAGGCATGGCGCGTCCTCGGCCCCGGCGGGCGGGCGGTGTTCATCGTGCCGAACCGGGCGGGCCTCTGGTCCCGCTCCGACGCCACGCCCTTCGGCTACGGGCGGCCCTTCTCCATCGGCCAGCTGGAGGCGATGCTGCGCCAGCATGAATTCGTGCCGGGCAAGTCGCTCTCCACCCTCTACCAGCCGCCCTCGGTGCGGCGCAGCTGGCGCAAGGCGGCGAACTTCCTCGAAGGGGCAGGGCGGCACCTGCCCGTTTTCGCCGCCGGCGGGGTGCTGATGGTGGAGGCCACCAAGCAGACCAGCCAGCCCACGCGCCCCAACCTGCCGGAGGCGGTGCGCCGCCCCCTGCGCGTCCTCGAAGGCATCACCCAGCCGGAGCCCGCCCGCCGCGGTCATTGACCCGCCGGCCCTGCGCCGACGTTGCCCCCCCGGGTGCGCCCCACGTTGACCCGCCGGGTGTGCCCAGTGCCCACTCATCGGGGCGCTTCATTGAAAATGAAGCCGCGTGACGTGGCGCTAGTCTGTTGCGGCACCGGTTACCACCTGCTAAACGCGCTTTGATTTGTCGGCCGGGCACCATTGCCGGGCCTTTCCCGGATGCCCGACTCGCGCCCTTTGGGAGGGGGCGAACGGGCCTGAGCATCGGAAGAGGGGACGTGTCCGAAACTCATTCAATCTCCACAGGCATAGCCGCGCGTTATGCCTCAGCCGCCTATGATCTCGCCTCAGAGGCGGGCGGTATCGCCGCGCTCGAAGCCGACGTTGACTCGCTGGAGACGGCCCTGGCCGAGAGCGACGACTTTTCCAGCCTGATTCATTCACCGATCTACTCCCGCGACCAGCAGGGCCGTGCCATCGCGGCCCTGGCCAGCGCCATGGGGCTGACGGAGACGATGCGCAACGTGCTCGGCCTGATGGCCGCCAAGCGCCGCCTCTTCGTGCTGCCGCAGCTGCTGGAGGCGCTGCGCGCCCGCATCGCCGACGAGAAGGGCGAGATCACCGCAGAGGTGACCACCGCCCAGCCGCTGAGCGACCAGCAGGCGGCCCGGCTCGCCGAGACGCTGTCCGAGAAATCCGGCAAGAGCGTCAAGCTCAAGACATCCGTCGATGAGAGCCTCATTGGTGGGCTCATTGTGAAAATGGGCTCGCAGATGATCGATACCTCGATCGCCTCGAAGCTCTCCTCCCTGCAGAATTCCATGAAAGAGGCCCGGTAATGGCGATCCAAGCTGCGGAGATCTCCGCGATCCTCAAGGACCAGATCAAGAACTTCGGCCAGGATGCGGAAGTCGCCGAAGTCGGGCGCGTGCTGAGCGTCGGCGACGGGATCGCCCGCGTCTACGGGCTGGACAACATCCAGGCCGGCGAGATGGTCGAGTTTCCCGGCGGCATCCGCGGCATGGCGCTGAACCTCGAGGCCGACAACGTCGGCGTCGTGATCTTCGGCTCCGACCAGGCCATCAAGGAAGGCGACACGGTCAAGCGGACGAACTCCATCGTGGACGTCCCCGCCGGCATGGGCCTTCTCGGCCGCGTGCTCGACGGCCTCGGCAACCCGCTGGACGGCAAGGGCCCGGTCGAGGGTTCCGAGCGCCGCGTCGCCGACGTGAAGGCGCCGGGCATCATCCCGCGCAAATCCGTGCACGAGCCGATGGCCACGGGCCTCAAGTCCGTCGACGCCATGATCCCGATCGGCCGGGGCCAGCGCGAGCTGATCATCGGTGACCGTCAGACCGGCAAGACCGCCATCGTGATGGACACGATCCTCAACCAGAAGACGTACAACGACGCCGCGAACGACGATTCCGAGAAGCTCTACTGCATCTACGTCGCCATCGGTCAGAAGCGCTCCACCGTCGCGCAGCTCGTGAAGCGTCTCGAGGCCACCGGCGCCATCGACTACTCCATCGTCATCGCCGCCACCGCCTCCGACCCGGCGCCGATGCAGTTCATCGCGCCCTACGCCGCGACGGCCATGGCCGAGTACTTCCGTGACAACGGCAAGCACGCGCTCATCATCTACGATGACCTCTCCAAGCAGGCCGTCGCCTACCGCCAGATGTCGCTGCTCCTTCGCCGTCCGCCGGGGCGTGAAGCCTACCCGGGCGACGTGTTCTACCTCCACTCCCGCCTGCTGGAGCGCTCGGCCAAGCTGAACGAAGACCACGGCTCGGGCTCGCTGACGGCGCTGCCGATCATCGAAACGCAGGGCGGCGACGTCTCCGCCTTCATCCCGACCAACGTGATCTCGATCACCGACGGCCAGATCTTCCTCGAGACCGAGCTGTTCTTCCAGGGCATCCGCCCGGCCGTGAACACCGGCCTCTCGGTCTCCCGCGTCGGCTCCTCCGCCCAGACGGCGGCCATGAAGTCCGTCGCCGGCCCCGTGAAGCTGGAGCTCGCGCAGTACCGCGAGATGGCCGCCTTCGCGCAGTTCGGCTCCGACCTCGACGCCGCCACGCAGCGCCTGCTCAACCGCGGCGCCCGCCTGACGGAGCTGATGAAGCAGCCGCAGTATTCGCCGCTCACCAACGCCGAGATCGTCTGCGTCATCTACGCCGGCGTGAACGGCTACCTCGACAAGGTGCCGGTGCGTGACGTGACGCGCTGGGAAGCCGGCCTGCTGAAGTTCCTCCGGGGCCAGAAGTCCGACCTGCTGGACTACATCACCCGCGAGGATCCGAAGATCAAAGGCGAGGCGGAAGAGAAGGTGAAGGCGGCGCTCGACGCGTACGCCAAGGACTTCGCTTGATCCGGAACCATAAGGAGGACAGGGCATGCCCTCTCTGAAGGACCTCAAGAACCGGATCGAGTCCGTCAAGTCGACGCGCAAGATCACCAAGGCCATGCAGATGGTCGCGGCGGCCAAGCTCCGCCGTGCCCAGGAAGCTGCAGAGGCCGGACGTCCCTATGCCGAGCGGTTCAACGCCGTCATGGCGGGCCTCGCCGCGGGTGCGGCCGACAGCGAGTCGGCGCCGAAGCTGCTGGCCGGCACGGGCAGCGACAAGACGCACCTCATCGTCGTGATGACGGCCGAGCGCGGGCTCTGCGGGGGCTTCAACGCCTCCATCGCCCGCAAGGCGCGCATCCGCATCGAGGAGCTTCTCGCCGAGGGCAAGGAGGTGAAGATCCTCACCGTCGGCAAGAAGGGCCGCGACATGATGCGTCGCGATCTCGGCCAGTACTTCGTCGGCCATGTCGACCTGTCCGAGGTCAAGCGCATCGGCTACGGCAACGCGCAGGACATCGCCAAGGACATCCTCGACCGCTTCGCGGCCGGCGAGTTCGACGTGGCGACGATCTTCTACGCCGAGTTCCAGAACGTCGTGACGCAGATTCCGACGGCCAAGCAGATCATCCCCGCCGCCTATGACGAGGGCGAAGAGGGTGACGAGGACGCCGGTGCCGGTGCGCTCTACGATTACGAGCCGTCGGAGGACGCGATCCTCGCCGACCTGCTGCCGCGCGGCGTGGCCACGCAGATCTTCACCGCGCTGCTGGAGAACAACGCCTCCTTCAACGGGGCGCAGATGAGCGCGATGGACAACGCCACGCGCAACGCCGGCGAGATGATCGACAAGCTGACGATCGAGTACAACCGCTCGCGCCAGGCCGTCATCACCAACGAGCTGATCGAGATCATTTCGGGCGCCGAGGCGCTCTGACGAACCTTCGGCGCGGCGGGGGCCGCGCCGGCCCAGACCTTACGGCCCGACGCCGGGCCAAGAACCGGAGACGACATCAATGGCTGAAGCAACGGGACGGATTACGCAGGTCATCGGCGCCGTGGTGGACGTGCAGTTCGACGAGCATCTGCCGGCCATCCTCAACGCGCTGACGACCGAGAACAACGGCAAGAAGCTGGTTCTCGAAGTCGCCCAGCACCTCGGTGAGAACACCGTGCGCACCATCGCGATGGATGCCACCGAAGGCCTCGTCCGCGGCGGCGCCGTGACGGATACGGGCGCGCCCATCTCCGTGCCAGTGGGCACGGCGACGCTCGGCCGCATCCTCAACGTCATCGGCGAGCCGATCGACGAGAAGGGCCCGATCGAGGCCGACGAGACGCGCCCGATCCACGCGGATGCGCCGAACTTCGAGGACCAGTCGACCGAGGCCGAGATCCTCGTCACCGGCATCAAGGTCATCGACCTGCTGGCCCCCTACGCCAAGGGCGGCAAGATCGGCCTCTTCGGCGGTGCCGGCGTGGGCAAGACGGTTCTCATCCAGGAGCTGATCAACAACATCGCCAAGGTGCACTCCGGCCTCTCCGTCTTCGCCGGCGTGGGCGAGCGCACCCGTGAGGGCAACGACCTCTACCACGAGATGATCGAATCCGGCGTTCTCAACACCGAGAACCTCGCGGAATCGAAGATCGCCCTCGTCTACGGCCAGATGAACGAACCGCCGGGCGCCCGCGCCCGTGTCGCCCTGACCGGCCTGACGCTGGCCGAGCAGTTCCGCGACTCCACCGGGACGGACGTTCTGTTCTTCGTCGACAACATCTTCCGCTTCACGCAGGCCGGCTCCGAGATGTCGGCGCTTCTGGGCCGCATCCCCTCCGCCGTGGGCTACCAGCCGACGCTGGCCACCGACATGGGCGCCATGCAGGAGCGGATCACCTCGACGACCAACGGCTCGATCACCTCGATCCAGGCCGTCTACGTGCCCGCGGACGACCTCACCGACCCGGCGCCCGCCACGACCTTCGCGCACCTCGACGCGCGGACGGTTCTGTCCCGTGCCATCTCCGAGCTCGGCATCTACCCGGCCGTCGACCCGCTCGACTCCTCCTCGCGCCTCATGGATCCGCAGATCCTCGGCGAAGAGCACTACCAGGTGGCCCGTGACGTCCAGGGGATCCTTCAGCGCTACAAGTCGCTGCAGGACATCATCGCCATCCTCGGGATGGACGAGCTCTCCGAAGAGGACAAGCTGACCGTGGCCCGCGCCCGGAAGATCCAGCGCTTCCTCTCGCAGCCCTTCGACGTGGCGCAGGTCTTCACCGGCGCGCCCGGCAAGCAGGTGCCGCTGGAGGAGACGATCGCCTCCTTCAAGGCCGTCGTCGCCGGCGAGTACGACCACCTGCCGGAAGGCGCCTTCTACATGGTCGGTGGCATCCAGGAAGCTGTCGCCAAGGCCGAGAAAATGGCCGCCGCGGCCTGAGGAGAATAGACCATGGCCGATAACGTCCAGTTCGACCTCGTCAGCCCGGAGCGGCGGCTGGCCTCTCTCGAGGCCAGTTCCGTCGACATCCCGGGTGCCGACGGCGACATGACGGCCATGGCCGATCATGCGCCGACGATCACCACGCTGCGCCCGGGTCTGCTGAAGGTCCACCATGCCGGCGGGACGGACGAGTACCTCGTCTCCGGCGGCTTCGCCGAGATCACGGCGAAGAGCGTCTCCGTCCTCGCCGAGATGGCCGCCCCCCGCGCGGAGGTGGACGGCGACATGCTCGGCCGCCTGCGCGACGAGGCGAGCGCCCGCGCCGAGCAGGTGAAGGGCCAGGATGTCGAGGAGGCCGCGGCGCACAAGACGCTGGCCGATCTCGACGCTCTGGGCCGCGAGCTCAACGTCAGCGTCTGACGCCGCTGAGCCATCGCAGACCTGACGAGGGCCCCCTTTGCGGGGCCCTCTTGCTTTGCAAACGGGCCCCGCCCGCCTAGGCTCACCTTCGGGTGCTGGGAAGGACACGCGCATGAGGGTATTCGACGCCGGCCCGGTGGCGGTGGATCAGGGCGACGTGAGCCTCTTCTCCGACTTCACCGACGACGGCCCGATGTGGGCCGGCACCGGCCCCCGCGAGGTCCGCCGCGCCGTCACCTTCTCCCGCCCCTTTCTCGGCCCGCCCTCCGTCACCGTCTCCATCGCCCTGTGGGATTTCGCCGCCGGCGCCAACCTGCGCGCCGAGATCCGCGCGGCGGAGGTGACGAAGGCCGGCTTCTCCATCGTCTTCAACACCTGGGGCGACACGAAGATCGCCCGCATCCATGCCACGTGGCAGGCCATCGGCCAGGTCGCCGACGGCGAGATGTGGGACGTGGAGAGCTAGGGCAGGGGGCCGCCTCACCCTGAGCGGCACCCCCGCCCGGAATCAAGCCGAAGGCGCCGGGCGAGCGCCTGCCCGTCCCCGCGGGCTGGCGCTCTGTCAGGTCTTGGTGCGTCGCTGGGGCCGGGGAGGGGTGTGGCAGGCATAAAGCGCGCCGGAGGCCAAGTCGGGAGCGCCACCCCACGGGCAGGCTCTCGCCCGGCGCGGCAACCGGAGCTCGGGGTGGTGGGGCCGACCCCGCCCGACCCCGTCTGAGCTGTTCCCCCGCCCGGAATCAAGCCGAAGGCGCCGGGCGAGCGCCTGCCCGTCCCGGCGGGCTGGCGCTCTGTCAGGTCCAGGTGCTTCGCCGGGGCCGGGGAGGGGTGTGGCCAGCATAAAGCGCGCCGGAGGACATGTCGGAGCGCCACCCCACGGGCAGGCGCCCGCCCGGCGCGGCAGCCGGAGCTAGGGGTGGTGGGGCCGAGGCCCCGTAGGGTGGGTTTTCAACCCACCGCCACTCCCGCCTCACGCCGCCGAGTACATCCCCTCGTAGATCGGCGTCAGCGTCTCGTGATCGAAGAGCGACGAGACCGACGTCCCGTTCCAGATGTTCAGGATCGCCTGCGCGAACATCGGCGCCGTCGGCACGATGCGGATGTTGGGGCAGGCGGTGACGGCGGCGGTCGGCTGGATGGAATCGGTGATCACCAGCGATTTCATCACCGACTTCTCGATCCGCCCCACGGCCGGCCCGCTGAGGACACCGTGCGAGATGTAGGCGTGCACCTCCTTGGCGCCGCCCTCCATCAGCACCTCGGCCGCCTTGCAGAGCGTGCCGGCGGTGTCGCAGATGTCATCGACGATGATGCAGGTCTTGCCCGTCACGTCGCCGATCACCGTCATCTCGGAGACTTCGCCGGCCCGCTCTCGCCGCTTGTCGACGATGGCGAGCGGCGCGCCGATGCGCTGCGCCAGCTCCCTCGCCCGGGCCACGCCGCCGACGTCGGGGGAGACGACCATCACGTCCTGCAGCTGGCCGCGGAAGTGATGGGCGATGTCGAGCGCGAAGATGGGCGCGGCGTAAAGGTTGTCGACCGGGATGTCGAAGAAGCCCTGGATCTGCGCCGCGTGCAGATCCAGCGTCAGCACCCGCTCGATCCCCGCCTCGTGGATGAGGTTGGCCACCAGCTTCGCCGAGATCGGCGTGCGCGCCTTGGTGCGCCTGTCCTGCCGGGCGTAGCCGAAATAGGGGATCACGGCGGTGATGCGGCTGGCCGACGAGCGGCGGAGCGCATCCGCGATGATCAGCAGCTCCATCAGGTTGTCGTTGGCCGGGTTGGACGTCGGCTGGATGATGAACATGTCCTCGCCGCGGACATTCTCGTAGACCTCGACGAAGATCTCCTGGTCGTTGAACCGCTCCACCCGCGCCTCGACGAGGCCGACGCTCATGCCTCGGTGCATGGACATGCGGCGGGCGATGGCACGGGCGAGGGGCTGATTCGCGTTCCCCGCGATCAGTTTGGGTTCGAGCATGGCGGGCATGAGGAGGGGACCTTCCGGGCAGCGACAGGGCCTGAAACGAAACAGATTCGTGTCGTTGACACCGCCTAGCACAAGCCTAGGGTCCCGCAAACATATGAGTGGGAGGAGAGCCACATGGCCCACATCGATTATTACCTGTCCGTCTTGTCGCCCTTCGTCTACCTCGCCGGCACCCGCCCGGCGGAGATCGCGGGCCGCCACGGCGCCACGATCACCTACAAGCCGCTCGACATCTCCGGCCTCTTCGCCGCCGTCGGCGCGGTCCCGATGAAGGAGCGGCACGTCAACCGCCGCGAGCTGCGCGGGCAGGAGCTGCGCCGCGAATCCAAGCGCGCCGGCAAGGAGCTGAACCCCGCTCCCGCCCATTGGCCCACCAACGCCGCCCCCGCCTCCTACGCGCTGATCGCGGCGCAGGAAGATGGCTCCGGCGACGTCGGCGCCTACCTCGCCGCCATCGGCCGCGCCAGCTGGGCGGAAGAGAAGGACATCGCCGACGAGGGCGTCATCCGCGCCGCGCTGGAAGAATCCGGCTTCGACCCCGCCCTCGCCGACAAGGGCCTCCTCGCCGGGGCAGAGGCCTACAGCCGCAACCTCGAAGAGGCCATCAATGCCGGCGCCGTGGGCGTGCCCTTCTTCGTGGTGGACGGCAGCGAACGCTTCTGGGGCCAGGACCGCCTCGAGCAGCTGGACGACTTCCTCGCCGGCAAGCTCTGAGGACCCGCTCGCCGCTCCCTGTCGGTTACGTCTCGCAGGGTCCGGCCGCGGCGCCCCCCTGTCTTTGGTCCAGAAAATCTTCGGGGGGTCGCCATTGTCGCGCCATTGGTCCGGGCGACAATGGCGACGGGGCAGACAGCCCCCCGGTCCTGCCCCCCTGGGCTCAGGCGAACAGCGCCAGCAGCGCGTCCACCTCGCCGTCGCTCTTCGACCAGTCGCAGACCAGCCGCGCCGTGACGGGCCGGTCGGGGTTCTCCTCGCCCGCCTCGTCCCAGAGGTGGTAGACGGCGCCCTGCGCCATCGCCGCCTCGTGCACCCGGGCGGGGGCGCGGAAGAAGACCATGTTCGCCTCCGTCGGCCAGGCCAGCTCGTAGCCCTGCGCCACCAGCCCCTCGCTCAGCCGCGTCGCGGCGGCGTTGGCGCGGGAAGCCAGCTCCATCCACAGGCCGTCCGTCAGGTAGGCATCCATCTGCGCGGCGAGGTAGCGGTGCTTGGAGAAGAGGTGCCCCGCCCGCTTGCGCCGGAGCTCGAACTGCCAGGACAGCTCGGGATCGAAGAGCACCACCGCCTCGGCGCCGAGGAGCCCGTTCTTGGTGCCGCCGAAGCTCAGCGCCGCCACCCGCTCCACCATCTGCGCGGGGGCGAGGTTGGAGGCGGCGAGGGCATTGGCGAGCCGTGCCCCGTCCATGTGCAGCTTCACCCCGTAGCGGCCGGCGACGGTGCCGATCGCTTCCAGCTCGCTCTGCGAGTAGGTGGTGCCCGATTCCGTCGCCTGCGTCAGCGTCACCGGCCCGCGCTGGGGCCCGTGTACGCCGCGTGTCTCCTCGGCGAGGATCGCGGCCTCCAGCGAGGCGGCGCCGATCTTGCCGTCCGGCCCCTGCACCGGGATCAGCTTCGCGCCCCCGGTGTAGAACTCCGGCGCGTTGCATTCATCCACATGCACATGCGCCGCCGGCGCGCAGAAGATGGCCGACCACGGCTCCGCCAGGCAGGCCAGCGCCAGCGCATTGGCCGCCGTCCCCGTGGCGACGAAGTGCACCGCCGCCTCCGGCGCCCCCAGCACCTCGCGCAGCTTGTCCGCCGCGCCTTGCGTCAGCGGGTCGGCGCCGTAGGAGCCGACATGCCCCTCGTTGGCGCGCCCCAGCGCCTCGATCACCTTCGGGTGGGCCGGGCCGGCATTGTCGGATGCGAAGTTCATGTGCCTGGTTCCTCGATGATGTGATCCTCCCAATCCTCCTCGTCGACCGTCTCTTCCGAGACGGCCTGTCCGGCGATGGAGATCCCCGCCTCGTGGACGGAGGTGGGGCTGCCGCTCTTCAGGTGGTGCCAGTCGTAAAGGTCCCGCCCCTCATGGACGAGCCGGTAGGCACAGGTGGCGGGCAGCCAGTAGAGGTGTTTCTGCAGACTCTTCGGGGTAAGCGAGATGCACTCGGGCACGTAGGCATGCCGCGTCTCGTAATGGCTGCACCGGCAGGTGCCGGTGTCGAGCAGCCGGCAGGAGATGCGGGTTAGCTCCACCTCCCCCGTCTCCGCATCCTCCAGCTTGTTGAGGCAGCACTTGCCGCAGCCGTCGCAGAGCGCCTCCCACTCGGCCACCGTCAGGCGGTTCAGCCGGTAGTGGCGCCAGAACTCGGGGCGGAGGGCGCGATCAGGCATTGGCGAGGATGGCGCGGGCGTCGGCGACGTCCTTCTCCATCTGGGCGATCAGCGGCTCTACTCCGTCGAACTTCAGCTCCGGCCGCAGGTACTCCACCAGCGCGACGGAGATATGGGCGGCGTAGAGGTCGCCGCGGAAGTCGAGCAGGTAGGTCTCGCAATTGGGGGCGTTGACGCCGAAGGTCGGCCGCACCCCGATGGAGGCGGCGCCGTCGTATTCCCCCTCGTGCGGCCCGTCGAGGACGGAGACGCGCACGGCATAGACACCGAAGCGCGGCGGGTGCAGCCCGGCGATGGAGAGGTTGGCCGTCGGGTATCCCAGATCGCGCCCCCGCTGGTCCCCCCGGATCACCTCGCCGTCGATCCGGTGCCAGTGGCCGAGCATCGCGGCGGCATCCCTCGGCCGCCCCTCCGTGAGCGCCTCGCGGATGGCGGTGGAGGAGACCTGCAGCCCCCCCAGCTCCAGCAGCGGCGCGGTGGAGGTGGTGAAGCCGTAGCGCTCCCCCAGCTCGGCGAGCATCGCGGCATCGCCTGCGCGGGCCTGCCCGAAGCGGAAGTCGCCGCCGATCACGGCGTGGGAGAGGCCGAGCTGCCCGGCGAGCACGTCGCGGGCGAAGGCCTCGGGCGTGAGGCTGGCGAGCTGGCGGGTGAAGGGCAGCTCGTAGAGGTAATTGATGCCGATCTTCTTGAGCCGGTGGGCCCGCGTCTCGGCATTCATCAGCCGGAAGGGCGGGGCATCGGGCGCGAAGACCTGCCTTGGATGCGGCTCGAAGGTGAGCACGCCGAGCGGCGCCCCGAGCCGCTCTGCCTCGTCCCGCGCCGCATCGATGACGGCGCGGTGGCCGAGGTGGACACCGTCGAAATTGCCGATGGCAACGGCTGCGCCCCGGGCATCGTCATCGAGATAGAGGCTGTCGCGGAAGATGCGCATGCCGCATGGCTAGCCCCGCCGCCGGGGGGGCGCAAGATGGCGTGGGGGTGTGGGGGCGCCTTAGCTGCTGTCGATATTAACGGCCGGGGGCGGGATGCGGCTGTTCGCTGCGTCCCAATTAGCTTCCATCACCAGCCGAATGGGGCCGTAATACCCTCTCTTTTTCCTTGAGTTGGTATTCAAATCCAAAATATGCTGCTCCCAAGAAAAAGGGAGAGGTGTATGGCAAGTGGCAGGAGTTCGAGAAACCACCATTGGTGGCCTGTTGGCCTGCAAAGTTATTGGACGGACAGGTTCGGCTACGTTTCATGGATCGGGCCAGGCGGATGTATTGAGAAGAAGCGATCCGTTAACAGAAAGATTGGCTTCAAAATTCATGGCCACACAATTTTTCGCGGTACAGATTGGGAAAGTAACTTTGAGTACGAGTTTGATATCGACAATGAGGTTCACAAGATAATCTCCGCCCTTCAAGGGATGACGCCCCTCGGGCGAACGCCGAAAGAATTTTTCGCGCTGATCAAGATGCTAGGAAAGAAGGACAGATCACTTCACGACATGTGCAAATTCTATCATCTAGAAGAGCAGCTTCACCGGGGGTTGTTATTGTTTTTGTATTCTCTGCTGATACGCAGTCCTGGAAGCCGCTCCCGGTATGAAGGGTACCCCGAGATGATCGGTTTGCCCCCGGATGAGGAAGTTGGAAAAGGCAATATGGTCCAAAACTATAGGATCGCTAAAAAACTATGTATGAGCGGACTTATCTCGAACCAGTATTTTGTGTTGATGCACTCGCCGTTAAAGAAGTTCATCTTCGGCGACGGTAGTTTGGACTGGCTCACCGGCAACCTTGTAGCAAATCGGATCAACGGCAGAGCTTTGCTTCCACTTACTCCGCATTTGTGTGTCTATTTTTGTACCCCAATGGCGATGCGTTCTACTCCAAACTGCGCGTCTATTAGTGTGCCTCCATGGATGGTCGAATGGGTAAATGGTATTACCCAAATCTACTCAAAGGAGAAATTGTTTTTTCTTGGCAAGCCCCCGCAGATTTCTGATGCTTTCCGCCGGAACCAGTTCCTTGAACACGCCGAGCAAAAGGATGCGCTCATTGACATGCTGGATGAAGCCATCGGCAACAAGAGAAGTAGGAATCATTTCTTTGGGCTAAATGCAAATCTTTACTAACACAGCTTCCGAATGGCAAAATGGTCAGCTTGGCGCTGCAGATGGCCAGAATAGAAATTCTCATACTAGGGTCGAAAGTGCTCTAGTTCCTGTTTGCGAGGGGGCGGTTGTAGCATCCAATCAGAGACAACGCAGCGTGGCTTCTTTGTTTGGGGGCTCTATTTAACCGTTTGACGCGCGCCTCCTGAACGGCGGCTTCGGCGCTACTGGCGCGGCGCGGCGAATTTCGGGTGACGTTGCAATAGACGCGAAATTCCCGACGGGACATCGAGATCGCCTGCTTACAATCTACCCGGTTTCGCGTCGAAAGCACCTGCCCGGTTCTCCCCCCTACCGCAAGAACCCCATCGCATAGGTCGGCGTCATCATCGCCGTCTGCAGGAAAGCCCCGAGCGCGCCGCCTTCCGGTTGGCCGCCGGGTTGGGTCCGCGTCTCCTCCGCCGCCAGACCGCCGGTGATGAAGAGCGAGTCGATGTCCTCCCCCGCCGCCCCGGCGATGTCCGTCGCGATGCCGTCGCCGATGGCGACGATGCGGCCGTCGGCCGGCAGGTCGCCGAGGCTGGCGAGGCGGCGGCGGGCGAGGTCGTAGATCGGCGGGTGGGGCTTGCCGAAGTAGAGCGCCTCGCCCCCCATCTTCTCGTAGAGCTCGGCGACGGCCCCGGCGCAGTATTCCCGGCTGTCCCCCCGGTCGACGATCAGGTCGGGGTTGGCGCAGAGCAGCGTCAGCCCGCGGGTCTTGGCGAGCAGCAGCTCGGGGCGCAGCTCCTCCGGCGCGGCATGCGGATCGAACGGGCCGCAGCAGACGATGCCCTCGGCCTCGTCGAGCGGCACCAGCTCGATCGGGGTCGGGTCTTTGACGATCTGCAGGGGCTCGAAGAAGGTCTTGTCGCGCTCTTCGCCCATGAAGAAGACGCGGGAGCCGACGGCGCCCTGGAACATCGCGGTCCGGGCGGCATCGCCGGAGGTGGCGATGATGTCGTAGCACTCCTCGGGGATGCCCAGCCCCTCGATCTGCCGGGCGACCTCGGCCCGCGAGCGGGGCGCGTTGGTGAGGAGGACGACCTTGCCGCCTCCGGAGCGGAAGGCGCGCATCGCCTCCACCGCGTCGGGGTAGGCCGACACGCCGTTGTGCATGCAGCCCCAGAGGTCGACGAAGGCCGCGGCATAGCGCTGCGAAATGTCGGCGAAGGAAGTGATGATCTCGGTCACGGGGGGCTCCTCTGGCTGCCTGTCGAGCCATAGCGACAACGCCGCCCGCCGGCCAGCGTTCCGGCCGCCGCGCTGGCAGCCGTCCGGGCGGGCGGCGGGCGGGCGAGGCCGGCAGACCGCCCGTTCCGAGGTGGCCCGCGAGGCCGCTCCGCCGGTGCACGTGCTGTGCACGTGCGGTGCACGCCCTGTGACCGGCCGTCAGGCGACCGGCGCCCCGGCCTTCAGCCCGGCGAGGAGGGTGGAGACGATCCGGCGCAGCATCGGCTCCCGGTCTTCCTCGATATGCCGCGCGACGAGCTGGGGATGCTGGAAGGCGCGCAGCGCCTCCAGCATCAGCGGCGCGCCATCCTCATCGAACCCCGCCTCGCCAAGGAGCCCGGCAAGCTGCGCCCGCAGCGCCTCCCTATGGGCGGTGACCACGGGCCGGGCGGCGGCGGAGGCAAAATCGTAAGCCTGGCAAGGCTCCGGATCGCGCAGCGCCCGCTCCCGCGAGATGCGGTGGAGCGTCAGGGCCCACGTCTCGATCCGCGCCTCCGCCGGTCCGGGGCCGGCGGCGACCTCGCCCAGCGTCGCCTCCTTCTCGGCCAGCCAGCGCCGCACGACGGCGTCCAAAAGGTCGGATTTGCTGGAGAAATGCGCATAGAGCGCCGCGTGCGACAGCCCCATCTCCGCCGCGACATCGGTGAGCCGCAGCTTGCCGTAGCCGACCTTGCGCATCCGGCATATCGCGACATCCGTCGCCGTCTCGCGCAGTTCCCCGGCGCTCATCCCCGTGCGTGGCATCCTGTCGCTCCGTCCTCCCGCCGTCGCCGATCCGTCCCGGCGCCGGCTTGACGCTGTGAAAGCTACAATATACGAATTTTGTAATCTGTAACCCCCGTCCCCTTGCCCCGACAGGCCCTTGCACGCACCTGTGACGTGCCCGCACCTGTCTCGAAAGCCCGCATATGCTGTCTCTTTTGCGCGACCGGCGCGCCGTGGCCCTGCTCATGGCCGCCACGCTGACCATTCTTTCCAACCAGATCATCAGCCCCTCGCTGCCCGGCATCGGCGAGCACTTTGCCGCCTCTCCCAATGCCGAGCTGCTCTCCCGCCTGCTGGTGACGGCGCCGTCGCTGCTCGTCGCCGTCTTCGCCCCCTTCGCGGGGATGATGGCCGACCGCTTCGGGCGCAAGCGGCAGCTGCTCATCGGCATCGCCCTCTTCGCCATCGCCGGCTCCGGCGGCCTGTGGCTGCCGACGCTGCCGCTGATCCTCGCCAGCCGGCTCGTCCTCGGCCTCGGCGTGGCGCTGATCATGACCGCTCAGACGGCGCTGATCGGCGACTACTTCCATGGCGAGCAGCGCGGCCGCTTCATGGGCGTGCAGATCGCCGCCACCAACTTCTCCGGCTTCATCTTTTTGCTGATCGCCGGCGTGCTGGCGGGGATGTCGCCCTTCGCGCCCTTCGTCATCTACCTGATCGGGCTGGCCTATCTGCCGTTCCTCTGGCTCTCGCTGACGGAGCCGCCGCGCGGCGAGGCGCAGGAGCGCGCGCATCCGGAGGAGGCGGGAGAGCGCGGCTGGGTGCTGCTGCTGTGCGTGGTCATCCTGCTGGCGGGGCTGAACTTCGTGGCCTTCTACATGCTGCCGACGCAGATGCCCTTTTACCTGACAACCCTCGGCCATGACGAGCCGGCCGCCGCCGCGAAGCTGGTCGCCGGGGTGACGCTCTTCGGCGGGCTCTCCTCCCTCGCCTACGGCCGGGTGCGGGCGCGGCTGGGGCGGGCGCTGACGCCGACGCTGGGCTTCGCGCTCTTCGCCGCCGGCTTCGCCATCTTCGGCATCGCGCCGAGCTACGGCGTGGTGCTGGCGGGCGGTGTGCTTCTCGGCCTCGCGGCGGGGCTCGTCTGGCCGACGTTCCTCTCCATCGCGCTGGACGTGGTGCCGGCGCACCGCCGGGGCCTCGCCTCCGGCGCGGTGACGACGAGCGTCTTCCTCGGCCAGTTCGTCTCGCCGCTGGTCAGCCAGCCGCTGATCGACACCTTCGGCTTTGCGGGGACGTTCGAGGCGATGGCGGTGCTCCTAGCGGCGATGGCGGTGCTGGTGCTCCTGACGTTCCGCGAGCGGGGGCCGGCGCTGGCGGCGGCCTGAGGGGCTGCTTGGGCGTGGGTGGCGGTGGGTTGGAAACTCACCCTACGGGGTGGCGCCGTGCCCGGAGCTGTTCTCCCGACCGGTGCGCGCCAAAGGCGCAGGGCGAGCGCCGGCCCGTCCCGCGGGCTGGCGCTCTGGTGCCTTTGGCGCTGCGCTCAGAGCGGGGAGGCACTTGCACAATAAATCAAGGAGCGGGACCGTTGGAGCGCCACCCCACGGGCCGGCGCTCGCCCTGCGCCTGCGGACGTCGTTCCCGGTGGTCAAGGGGGAGGTGAGTTAAAAACCCACCCTACGGGTCGGTTCGGAAGCCGGAACCAGGCAGGTCGCGGAGGCTCGCCGCGCGGGGCGGCGAGCCGAGAGCAATCAGACCTTGAGGGCCGGGATGATCTGCTTCTTGCGGGACATGACGCCCGGCAGGACGACGCTGTCGCCGGAGACGGTGGCGCCGAAGCTCTTCTCGGCGACGATCTTCACCAGATCGTTCGGCACCAGCATCGTCGCCTCCTCCTTGAGGATGTCGACGACGAAGAGCAGCACCTGGTCCACGCCGTCCTCGGTGGCGACGGCCGGCATCGTCTCCATCAGCGAGGCCTTGCGGGAGAGCACCGTCTCCGGCGAGGTCGTCTCCAGCACCGAGACGCGGAAGGAGGTGCCGTCCACCTCGTATTCCTTGGAATCCATGCGCAGCAGCTCGGCATCCGAGAAGGCGGAGACGTCGGACTTGGCGGCGAACATCTCGGCCGCGTAGTCGGGGATCGAGACGCCGAGCTCGGCGGCCAGCTTCTCGGCCAGCTCGCGATCCTGCCCCGTCGTCGTCGGCGAGCGGAACTCCAGCGTGTCGGAGAGGATGCAGGAGAGCGCCAGCCCCTTGATGCCTTCGGGCATGTCGTCGCCGTTCGGGCCCATCAGGTTGTGCATGATGGTGGCCGTGCAGGCGAGCGGCTTGATGGTGATGTCGATCGGGGCCTTCGTCTCGATGCCGCCGGTCAGCTTGTGGTGGTCGATGATCTGCACGAGCGAGGCGTCGTTGATCCCCTCCGGCAGCTCGGTGGGGTTGTTGGTGTCGACGATGACGATGTCATGGCCGTCCATCCCCTCGAGCAGCGGCGGCTCGTCGAAGCCCCAGCGCTGCAGGACGAAGGCCGCCTCGGTGTTCGGCTTGCCGAGCAGGCGCGCCTCGGCCGGCGTGTCCCGATGGGTGGAGAGATACCACGCCCAGATGAGCGGCGAGCCGGTGGAATCTGTGTCGGGCGATTTGTGGCCGAATACGAGCGTGGTCATGGGCAGTCCTGCGAGGCTGAGGGAAATTGATCGCGGGCCTTATAGGCGCGGGGGGAGAGGCTGTCACGGGTTTGCGAGCTTGAGGCGGAAGGGCTTTGCCCCCCGCGGCCGGTGCGCAAGGCAGAGGGCGGAGGGGGCGTTGCCCCCGCCCTTCGGGCCCCCCGGAGGTATTTGGAAAAGGGCGAGAGGGGGCGGGCGCCGCGGGGCGCGCCTTGCCCCGGGGGATCAGGGAGGAGAGATCGTCCAGCCGGCGTCCTGCAGACCCTGCAGCAGCCCGCGCTCGCCGGGCAGGTGGGCGGCGCCGACGGCGACGAAGGTCTTGGCGTTGGCCTCCCCGGCGGAGAGGATCAGCGGCAGCCAGCTGTCGTTGCGCCCGTAGAGCAGCGCGTCCTCGGCCATGGCATTGGCCTCCATCGCCTCCTCGAGATCGACGCCGGGGGAGAGCTCGGCGGAGAGGGTGGTCAGTGCCATGATCGCGCCGACGCACTCCTCGAAGTAGAGGTCCAGCACGGCGTTGAAGAGCTGCTCCTGCAGCTCGGGCGGCTGCAACGAGAGGCGGAGCATGTCGAGCTCCTCCTCCGGGTCCGCCGCCTCGACGATGGTGAGCAGCGTGTCCCAGGGCTCCAGCGCCCTTGTCTCGATGCCCGCGGCGGTGGCGGCATCCATCAGCTGGTGGTCGAGCCCGCCGGTCAGCGCCTCCCCTCCGGCGAGGCAGGGCGGCGCCGAGAGGGTGAGGACGAGGAACCACGGCTGCACGCGGGCGGCGAAGACGGGCGGGATGCCCCGCGCCTCGGCCGCCTCGGAGAGGACCTCCCACGTCTGCGGATCGAGCCGCTCGCGCAGGTCCGGCCCCTCGGTGATGAGCATGCGGGTGGGATCCTCGGTGAGGGCCTCCGTCATCTCCGCCTCCTCCTTGCGCGTCATCTCGAAGAGCGCGAGGTCGGCGCCTTTCATGATGCGCGACAGCCGGGTGGTCAGCGCCTCCGCCCGCGGATCGGGCAGGTGCATCGTGCCGGCGAGGATGATGCGGTGGCCGTCCTTGTCGGCCCGCCAGATCACGCCGTCTCCGAAGGGCACCTCCTGCGCCATCGCGTCGAGGCGGGCGCGATCCTCCGCCCCCATCGTCTCCAGCAGGCTGGGACCGTCGCAGGCGGCGAGGAGCGGCCCGGCAAGGGCGGTGAGGGCGAAGGCGAGGGGGGCGAGGAGGCGGCGCATCGGAAGTCTCCCGTCTGGGGTCGATGCTACGCTTAGCAGGTGCGGCCGGGGAGGGAAGGGGAGAGGGCCGGCACCGGCTGGAAAGGGCCGGTGCCGGCGCGCCGCATCACATCTGCGGCGCGAGGGTGGGCTGGCGCCGGATGCGGGCGAACCAGCCAAACCCCCATCCGCGCTTCGGCCGCGCCGGGGCGGGCTCCACGCTCAGGGGCAGGAGGGGGACGACAGGGGCCCCGGCATGCAGCGGCTCGAACCGCAGCCGCTCCGGGGCAGAACGCCGGATCACGCGGCGCTCTTCGGTGGGAAAGACATCCGCCCGGTGGACCGAGTGCGGAAGATCGTGGAAAGGAGGAAACATCTTGATAATCCTGAAATATTCCTCCGGCGTCAGGTCAGTTCAGCCGGATATGGGGGGACATGTCTCGGGTTCGGGCCATTCCGCGGCCGCGCCATGCGGGCGGTCGGTCCGGTGTGCGAGGCAGGATGGGCGCAGGGCACCCGTGAAGAGCGTGGCGGTGGTGTGAAGCATTCCTGTCGTCCTTTCAGGTTTGCGGGGGCCGGGGCCCCCTCTCGGGTGATGTGGGGCCAAGGGGCCCCGGTCTTTCGGGGCGCAATACGCCCCGCAAGCTGGGAAAATGGGCCGCATCGGGCGAAGGCCGGGCGCAGGATGCGCGGGCCGGGGCCGGGGACCGGACGGCGCGGGGCCGTCGGTGCGATACGGGTCTGGTGTCTGGGAAAGCGGGAGCGATCAGCTCCCGAACGGGCTGGCGGCGGCGTCTAGCCGAGGAAGCAGGTTGTCCAGTTCATGCGCGAGCCCTCCGTCAGGAATGACGATGCGACGGCTGATAACGGGCGATCACAATTCTGCCAACCCCCTTTTTCCGGGGGTCCGGAAATCCGCACCCGCCAGCGGCGGGCTATGGCGGGGATGACACAGCCGCCCGGGCCTACTCCTCCGGCGTGTCCCGCCCTTTCGGCGGCGCGAAGAACCCGTCCAGCGACGGCACGCCCCGCGCCCCCGCCTTCGCCGGCGTCTCCTCCTTCGCGACTCGCGGCTCGGCCTCCGCCGGGGGCGTTGCGAAGAACCCGTCGAGCGACAGCCCGCCGCCCGACACCGGCCCGGCCTTTGCCGGCGCGGCGCCCTCATGCCCCTTCGGCGGCTCGTAGAGCGCGTCGTAGTTGATCCCGCGCCGCGGCGCCTTGTCCTCACTCATCGCCGTCCTCCCTCAGCCCGGTGGCCGCGCACGACATGCCCGGCCCCTGTCTTCGGTCCCATAACTCCTCGGGGCTGCCGCAGGCAGCGGGGGCAGACAGGCCCCCTCCGCCTCGGCCCACCCCGCGCCGCCCCTCAGGCCAGCGCCCGCGTCAGCCCGGCATCCACCGCCGCCACGATCCGGTCGATATCGTCCCGCGTCGCGATCAGCGCCGGCGCGAAGAGCAGCACGTTGTTGTAGCCGGGGACGGAGCGGTTGGCGGCGCCGATCATCACGTCGTCGGCCAGCGCCTCCGCCTGCACCCGGCCGACCAGCTTCTCGGTCAGCGGCTTGCGGCTCTCGCGGCTCTCCACCAGCTCGATCCCGGCGAAGAGGCCGAGGCCGCGGACCTCGCCGATGGCCTCGTGCTTGGCCTCCAGCTTTCGGAAGCCCTCCAGCAGGTATTCCCCCATCGCGGCGGAGTTCTCGCAGAGCCCCTCCTCCTCGATGATCTTCATGTTCTCCAGCGCCGCGACGGGGCCAGAGGCGCAGCCGCCGAAGGTGGAGATGTCGCGGAAGTGCCCGAGCGGATCGTCGGCATCCTTGAAGGCGTCGAACACCGCCTCCGTCGTCACGCAGGTGGAGATGGCGGCGTAGCCGCTCGCCACCCCCTTCGCCATGGTGACGATATCCGGCTCCACCCCGAACTGCTGGTAGCCGAACCAGGTGCCCGTGCGCCCCAGCCCGCAGACCACCTCGTCGATGTGGAGGAGGATGTCGTACTTGCGGCAGATCTCCTGCACCTTCTCCCAGTAGCCGGTGGGCGGCACGATGCAGCCACCGCCGGCCGTCACGGGCTCCAGGCAGAGCGCGCCGATCTCGTCGGGCCCCTCGCGGAGGATCACGGCCTCGATGGCCTCGGCCGCCTTCACCCCGTAGTCGGGCCCCGCCAGCTCCGGCTGCGCCTGGTATTCCAGGCAATGCGGCACCTCGATGAAGCCGGGCGCAAATGGCCCGAAGCGGGCATTGCGCTCCTGCTGGCCGCCGGCGGAGAGGGCGCCGATGGTGGTACCGTGGTAATCGCGGTCGCGGTAGAGGATCTTGCCCTTCTTGCCGCCATGGTGCTTGTGGCTGATCGCCCGCACCATCTTGAAGGCCTTCTCGTTCGCCTCCGAGCCGGAGTTGGCGTAATAAACCCGGCTCAGCCCCGGCATCTTGGAGATCAGCCGCTCGGCGAACTCCGCCCCGGCGACGGTGCCCGAGGCCCCGGCGAAGTAGCACATCTTCACCAGCTGGTCGCGCACGGCGTCGGCGATGCGCTCCCGTCCGTAGCCGACATTCACCGTCCAGACCCCGCCGGAGACGGCGTCGAGGTACTCGCGCCCGCGGATATCCCAGACCCGCATACCCTTGCCTTCGACGATGATCCTGGGATCGATCGTCTCGAAGGGCTTGTGCTGGATGAGGTGATGCCACACATGGGCCTTGTCCGCGGCGATCACCCCCTCGGGATCGTTGCTGCGCAGATCGTCCATGGCCCGCTCCTTTCTCGGCTGATGCTGCCCGAGAGATGGCAGATCGCCCGGCCCTGCGCATCCGTTTTGTTCGCTGTCCCGGGACGCGCCACGCGCACCGCCCGGAAAGGAGGCACGCATGGCCGAAGAGATCACCCTGCCGGATCCGGCAACCCGCCCTGAAGCGCCGAAGCTGGAGAACGTGACTCCCCAGCAGAAGATGCCGGGCCAGCACCTGAAGATGATCCACGATCACCAGCGCCGCAACATGGAGGTGCTGCGCCAGATCGTGCTCGCCGCCCGCGACGGCGGGCTGCCCGAGGGCGGCGCCGAGGTGGCGCTCGACAAGGTCGGCTGGGTGAAGAACCTGCGCCGCTTCGGCGCCCTCTGCGGCCAGCATTGCCAGATCGTGCACATGCACCATTCCATCGAGGATGCGCACATGTTCCCGGCGCTCTCCCAGAAGGCCGTCGCCTTCCGCGCCGTCGTCCAGCGCCTCGGGGAAGAGCATGACGCCGTCCACCACCTCCTCATGCAGCTGATCGACGAGCTCAACGCGCTCAACGCCAACCCCAGCCAGCAGAAGTTCGAGGCGGCGGTGGCCACCAATACCCGCCTCGAGGCCTTCCTGCTCTCCCACCTCGGCTACGAGGAGGACAGCATCGGCGACGCCCTCGGCGTCTTCAACATCGGCGTCTGACCCCCCTTGAGGGGGCGCCGCCAGAGCCCGCCGCGCCAGCCTCGCGCCCCCTCTCCCCTGGGCCGCCTGTTTCATCTGGCCCAAAATACCTCGGGGGTGTGGGGGCAGCGCCCCCACCGCACCTATAGCCACGCGCCGCAGGCGCTCCGCACTCCTCGCCCCGCATCCCCGCGCCTTCCCCTCCCTCGTCCCGGCGTCTAGGCTGCCCCGCATGCCGCTGATCCGCCTTCTCCTCTGCCTCTGTCTCCTCGCCGCTCCTCTCGCCGCGCAGGAAGTGGCGCCGACCGGCCCCATCGCCGCCGAGGCGGACGGCGCTTCGGACGCCGCCATCGCCGCCCGCATCCGCGACATCATCGGCGCGCTCGGCAATTACGCGGATGTCTCCGTCGATGTCTCCGGCGGCATCGTCACCTTCCGCGGCACCACCGACTCGCTGGCCGAGGCGGAGATGCTGAGCGACCTCGCCGCCCGGGTTGAGGGGGTGGTGGCGATCCGAAACGAGGCGGCGGAGACGGCGGATCTCGGGCGCAAGCTCGATCCCGCCTTCGAGCGGTTCCAGGCGCGGATGTGGCAGGTCTATACCGCGCTGCCGCTCATCCTGATCGCCGTCCTCGTCTTCGCGGTGATCGTCGGCCTCGGCACCCTGCTCAGCCGCCGCCGCCAGCCTTGGGAGCGTCTGGCGCCGAATGCCTTCATAGCCGATCTCTACCGGCAGGCGGTGCTGGTGGTCTTCATCATCGTCGCCATCGTGCTGGCGCTCGACGTGGCCGACGCCTCGGCGCTGCTCGGCACGATCCTCGGCGCCGCCGGCATCGTCGGCCTTGCCGTCGGCTTCGCGGTGCGGGATACGGTGGAGAACTACATCGCCTCCGTCATGCTCTCCATCCGCCAGCCCTTCCGGCCGAACGACATCATCGAGATCGGCGGCGACGAGGGGAAGGTGATCCGCCTGACCTCCCGCGCCACGATCATCCTCAGCTTCGACGGCAACCACATCCGCATCCCCAACGCGACCGTCTTCAAGAGCCGCATCGTCAACTACACGCAGAACGCCGAGCGGCGCTTCGTCTTCACCCTGACGGTGGACCCGTCGGTGGACCTGATGGACGTGACCGACCTCGCCGTGCAGACGGTGCAGGCGCTGCCCTTCGTGCTGCCCACGCCCGGCGCGCAGGCCTGGCTGGGGGAGGTGACGCCCTCCGGCATCCAGGTCACCACCGCCGGCTGGATCGACCAGCGCGAGACGTCGATCCTCAAGGCGCGGGGGGAGGCGATGCGGCAGGTGATGCTCGCCTTCACCGAAGGCGGCATCGCCATGCCGAACGATACCTACACGCTGCAGATCGCCGGCACCCCACCCTCCGTGCCCGAGCCGGAGGAGCAGGAGGAGAAGGAGGGCGCCGCGCCCGCCACCCCCGCCCGCCCGTCGGCCCCGGTGGAGGAGCCGGTGGCCCCGGTGACCCCCGATCAGGAGGGAGAACTCGACCGCATCGTCGATGCGGAGAGGGGGCGCCGGCAGGAGCAGGATCTCCTCAACCCCCATGCCCGGCAGGAGTGAAGCGCGGGCATTTTTCGCCGGTTTCGGCTCTTGCACCCTTTTCGAGCTTTGCGTAGAACCGCCATCGCTGATGGGGAGTGGCGCAATGGTAGCGCGCCGGTTTTTGGTACCGTAGGTTGCAGGTTCGAGTCCTGCCTCCCCAGCCAGCACTCCCCCATCCCTGATGCCTCGCCCCGCGGTCTCTGCCGGGGCCCTGCCGCCCGCCGCGATGCCGGGATCGGCTTGAAACCCGCACGGCTTCGCGTAAATCCCTCGGGCAGGAGGTGACGTGGGGCGCATACTGATCATCACGTACGGCTCGCGCGGCGACGTGGAGCCTTATGTCGCACTCGGCCTCGGGCTGAAGGCGTCCGGCCACCAGGTGGCGCTCGCGACGGCCGGGCGCTTCGCGGGCTGGGTGCGCTCCTTCGGGCTGGACTTCCACACGATCGACGATGCCTCGCTCGACCAGATCGACACGCCCGCGGGCAAGACGATGATCGAGGGCAACCGCGGCCTCATGGCGCGCGGCTGGGCCGCCTTCCGCCTCTCGCGCGGGGCGGGGGCGATGAACTCCGCGATGATGGACGATGCGCTGACGGCGGCCGAGGCGGTGCGCCCCGATGCCATCATCTACCACCCCAAGGGCATGGCCGGCGCCCATATCGCCGAGGCCTGGGGCATCCCGGCCTTCATGGTGACGCTGCAGCCGCTGATCATCCCCACCGCCGATTTCGCCGCCAGCCTCAACGTCGCGCCGCTGCCGGCGCTGAACCTGCTCAGCTACCGGCTCGTCGGCCTCTCCTACGCCATGTTCCGCCGCACCGTCGCGCGCTTCCGCGTCCGCCTCGGCCTGCCGCCGCTCGGCAGCACGGCGGAGATCCTGCGCCCCCGCGGCGCCGGCCTCATCCCCGTCATCCACCCGATCAGCCCCTCCGTGCTGCCGCGCCCGGCCGACTGGCCGCCGGAGGCGCTGCTGACCGGCTACTGGCGCCTGCCGGACGATGAGGCCTTCACCCCGTCGCCGGAGCTGGAGGCGTTTCTCAACGCCGGCCCGCCGCCCGTCTTCGTCGGCTTCGGCTCCATGCCCAGCTCCGATCCGGCGGCGCTCGCGCGGCTGGTGGCGCAGGCACTGGCCCAGGCCGGCCGCCGCGGCGTGGTGGCGCGCGGCTGGGCGGGGCTGGAGGTGGCGGCGTCGGACGATCTCATCGCCGTGCCACCATTGCCCTACCGCTGGCTCTTCCCGCGCATGGCGGCCATCGTGCACCATGGCGGCGCGGGCACAACGGCGGAGGCGCTGCATTCCGGCGCACCGCAGGCCATCGTGCCCTTCTTCGGCGACCAGCCCTTCTGGGGCGCGCGGACGGCGGCGCTGGGCGTCGGCGCCGCGCCGATCCCCCGCCGCCGCCTGACGGCCGAGACCCTCGCCGCCGCCATCGCCTCCGCCGACCAGCCGCAGATGCACCGCCGCGCCTCGGCGCTCGCCTCCCGGCTCGACCTCGAGGATGGCGTGGCCGAGGCGGTGCGCTACATCAACGGCCGCCTCGGCCGGCCGAATGCCGAGCGCTCCCGCAGCCTTCAGGCCGCCGGTCGCTGATCTGTCGATGATGGGGGAGGAGCGGCGACGGAGAGCCCCGCTCCCCGCCGCCCTTGCGAGGCCGCCCGGCAGGGCGGACAAGCGGGTCCGTCAGGCGTGGATCGGCCCGTCGCCGCAGGCCAGCGCCGCCTCGCGCACGGCTTCGGAGAAGGTCGGGTGCGCGTGGCAGGTGCGCGCCACGTCTTCCGCCGCCGCGCCAAACTCCATCGCCACGCAGATCTCGTGGATCAGGTCGCCCGCCGCCGGCCCGATCAGGTGGCAGCCGAGCACGCGGTCCGTCTCCTTGTCGGCGAGGATCTTCACGAAGCCCTCGGCGGCAAAGACCGCCTTGGCCCGCGCATTGCCCATGAAGGGGAACTTGCCGACCTTGTAGGCGCGGCCCTCCTCCTTCAGCTGCTCCTCGGTCTTGCCGACGGAGGCCACCTCGGGATGCGTGTAGACGACGCTCGGGATCACCTCGTAATTCACGTGCCCCGCCTGGCCCGCCAGACGCTCGGCGAGGGCCATGCCCTCGTCCTCGGCCTTGTGCGCCAGCATCAGCCCCTCGCGCACGTCGCCGATGGCGTAGACGCCGTCGACGTTGGTCTTGTAGTGCTCATCCGTCCAGACCTGGCCGCGCTCGGTCATCTTCACGCCCAGCTCTTCCAGCCCCAGCCCGCTCACGTACGGCCGCCGGCCGGTGGCCACGAGCACCACGTCGGCCTCGACCGTCGACTCGCTGTCGTCCTTGCGGCTCTTGTAGGTCACCGTCACGCCGGCATCGCCTGTCTCGGCGCTCTGCACGGCAGCGCCGATGTGGAAGCTCAGCCCCTGCTTGGCGAGCATCTTCTGGAAGTTGCGCGCAATCTCCCCGTCGAGCCCCGGGGTGATGTGGTCGAGGAACTCGATCACCGTCACCTCGCTGCCGAGCCGGGCATAGACGCTGCCCAGCTCCAGCCCGATGATCCCGGCGCCGATGACGGTCAGCCGCTTCGGGATCTCCTTCAGCTCCAGCGCGCCGGTGGAGGTGACGATGGTCTCCTCGTCGACCTCGACACCCTTCAGGCTCGCCGGCTCCGAGCCGGTGGCGATGACGATGTGCTTGGCCTCGTGAACCTCGTCGCCGACCTTGACCTTGCCGGCCTCGGGGATCGAGCCGTAGCCTTTCAGCCAGTCGATCTTGTTCTTCTTGAAGAGGAATTCCACGCCGCCGGTGTTCTGGCCGATGGTCTTCTCCTTGTAGGCCATCATCTTGGTGAAATCGACTTTGGTCTCGTTCTCCAGCCCCATCTCGGCGAAGTTCGCCTCCGCCTCGTGCAGCATGTGGCTGGCGTGGAGGAGCGCCTTCGACGGGATGCAGCCGACGTTCAGGCAGGTGCCGCCCAGCGTCTCCCGCCCTTCGACCACGGCGGTCTTGAGGCCGAGTTGCGCGCAGCGGATGGCCATGACATAGCCGCCCGGGCCGGCCCCGATGATGATGACGTCATAGGCGGACATATGAGTTCCTCCGGTTGGGTGAGGGGGCGCTCACAGGAGCGCCACGAGAACGAGGGCGAGCGTCGCGAAGAGGCCGATGGCCCAGACGACGCTCCGCCACGGATTGAGGTCGAGGGCGTAGATGGGGATGTAGGCTGCCCTTGCGGCGAGGAAAATCCAGCCGAGGATCGCCGTCAGCCCCATGCCGCTGTCGGAGAGGACTATGAGGACGATGGCCGCCGTGAAGAGCGCCAGCGCCTGGTAGCTATTGGTCAGCGCCCGGTTGAGCCGGTTGGTCATGGCCCCGGGCTTCGGCGCCTTTTCATCGTCCCGGCTGCCAGTGGCGCCGGCCCGGCCCACGTCCTTCCAGCCGACCCAGACAAGGGCCAGCCAGTTGATCGCCACGATGAAGCAGGCGAGGGCGAGGTTGATGAGGTCGGGGGTCATGGCTGGCTTATGGTTGAGCTGCACCTCCACCGTCCTTCGAATCCGCTAATTCCCATAATAATCTTCTTCTTCCTCGGGGTCGGAGGCACCAACGATCCGACCATCGATCACGGCTTCAAATAGCGCATCTATGTTTGGAAGCTGACCTTCCTCTCGTTGAAAGCTCCGAAGAACTTGTCCACTCGGGGTTGGGTCTTCTTCCGTGAAACTCTTAAACTTTTGCAGGAATTCGAGTTTCAGGGATGCGATCTCGATATCCCGTTGCTTGCGGTCAAGTTCGCGATCTTTTCTCTCAACCCAGAGCTTGATGATAAACTGTATTAGCTCCCGGAGCTCCCTAACAACTGCGGCAATACCTGCAAGGTCAGTGAAGCCTGGGGAGGAGTACTTAATCCGGATTACTTGCAGCGACGGCAGGCGCGGCATGTAGCCGAATGAATCGGCATATGCAAAGACACGGCCTCGATTTAGAACACGGACAAAGGGGTCCGAGTAATAGACCATGAGATAGTTGGCATAGAGGTCATCCAGCGTTCTGAATAACGCGGCAAAATCGGCCGCGCTCCAGTCACTGTCGATTTCCAATCGTAGTGCCACGTCCTCACAGATCCATCAGCAGCCGGCGCGGGTCTTCCAGCGCTTCTTTCACGCGCACGAGGAAGGTCACGGCGCCTTTGCCGTCGACGATGCGGTGATCGTAGCTGAGCGCGAGGTACATCATCGGGCGGGCGACGATCTGGCCGTTCACGACCATCGGCCGCTCCTGGATCTTGTGCATGCCGAGGATGCCCGATTGCGGCGGGTTGAGGATCGGCGAGGACATCAGCGAGCCGTAGACACCACCGTTGGAGATGGTGAACGAGCCGCCCTGCATGTCGGCCATGGAGAGCTTGCCGTCGCGCGCCTTCACGCCAAGGTCGCCGATCTCCTTCTCGATGTCGGCGAAGCCGCGCTGGTCGGCGTTGCGCACCACCGGCACGACGAGGCCGGTCGGCGTGCCGACGGCGACGCCCATGTGCACGTAGTTCTTGTAGACGACATCGGTGCCGTCGATCTCGGCGTTGACGTCCGGCACCTCTTTGAGGGCATGGCAGCAGGCCTTCACGAAGAAGGACATGAAGCCGAGCTTCACGCCGTGCTTCTTGAGGAACAGGTCCTTGTACTCGTTGCGGATGTCCATCACCGCGCCCATGTCCACCTCGTTGTAGGTGGTCAGCATGGCGGCGGTGTTCTGCGCCTCCTTCAGGCGGCGGGCGATGGTCTGCCGCAGGCGCGTCATCTTCACGCGCTCCTCGCGGGAGGCGTCGTCGGCGGAGACGGGGGCGCGCGGCGCCGGCTTCGGCGCATCGGCGGCGGCGGGCTTGCCCAGGGCGTTCAGCACGTCCTCCTTCATGATCCGCCCGTCCTTGCCGGATCCGGAGACGTCGTCCTTGGACAGGCCCTTCTCCTCCATCAGCTTCTTGGCGGAGGGGGCATCCTCGGTGTCGGTGCGCTCGCCCTTGCCCTCGTCAGAGGAAGCACCCGTGCGCTCCTCCTCGGTGGGCTGCTTCTCTTTCGGGGCCTCAGCCTTCGGCTCGTCGTCCTTCTTGGCGGCGGGCTTGGCGTCGCCCTCGGCGATCTTGGCGAGGAGGGCGTCGACGCCCACCGTCTCGCCCTCGTCCGCCACGATCTCTTCCAGCGTGCCGGCGGCGGGCGAGGGGACCTCGACGGTCACCTTGTCCGTCTCCAGCTCGCAGAGCATCTCGTCGGCGGCGACGGTGTCGCCCGCCTTCTTGAACCAGGTGGCGACGGTGGCTTCGGTGACGCTTTCTCCCAGGGTGGGGACGCGGACATCGGTGCTCATGGTGTTATCCTTCCAATCCGAGCGCGTCGTTCACGAGCGCCTGTTGTTGTGCCTTGTGCTGAGAGGCGAGGCCCGTCGCCGGCGAGGCGGCGGCGGCGCGGCCGACATAGCGCGGGCGGCCATGCTCGGCGCCGATGCGGCTCAGCACCCATTCGATATTGGGTTCGATGAAGCTCCAGGCGCCCTGGTTCTTGGGCTCCTCCTGGCACCAGATCATCTCCGCGCCCTTGAAGCGCTCCAGCTCCTTCACGGCCGAGATGGCGGGGAAGGGGTAGAACTGCTCGAAGCGCAGCAGGTAGACGTCGTCGATCCCGGCCTCGTCGCGCGCCTCGAGCAGGTCGTAATAGACCTTGCCGGAGCACATGACGACGCGGCGGATCTTCTCGTCCGCCACCAGCTTCGTCTCCGAATGGCCTTTCTCCGCATCGTCCCAGAGGACGCGGTGGAAGGAGGAGCCGGTGGTGAAGTCGGCCGCATCCGAGATCGCCATCTTGTGGCGAAGGAGCGACTTGGGCGTCATCAGGATCAGCGGCTTGCGGAACGTGCGGTGCAGCTGCCGGCGCAGGATGTGGAAGTAGTTGGCCGGCGTGGTGCAGTTGGCCACGATCCAGTTGTCGCCGCCGCACATGGTGAGGAAGCGCTCGAGCCGGGCGGAGGAGTGCTCCGGCCCCTGGCCCTCGTAGCCGTGGGGAAGCAGGCAGACGAGGCCCGACATCCGCAGCCACTTCGACTCGCCCGAGGAGACGAACTGGTCGAACATGATCTGCGCGCCGTTGGCGAAGTCGCCGAACTGCGCTTCCCAGAGCGTCAGCGCGTTGGGCTCGGCGAGGGAATAGCCGTACTCGAAGCCGAGCACCGCGTATTCCGACAGCATGGAGTCGATGGCCTCGTAGCGGCCCTGCCCCTCGCGGATGTTGTTGAGCGGGAAGTACCGCTCTTCCGTCTTCTGGTCGATGAAGGCGGAGTGGCGCTGGCTGAACGTGCCGCGGATGGAATCCTGCCCCGACAGGCGCACCGGGTACCCCTCCAGCAGGAGGGAACCGAAGGCCATCGCCTCGGCCGTCGCCCAGTCGAAGTTCTCGCCGCTCTCGAACATCTTGCCCTTGGCGTCGAGCAGGCGAGAGACGGTGCGGTGCAGCTGCCAGTCTTCGGGCGCCCGCGTCAGGGCGCGGCCGAGATCGGCCATCGTCTCTTCCGAGATGGCGGTGGTGCCGCGCTGGTACTGCTCCTCGTTCTCGCGATCGAGGTGCGACCAGCGGCCGTCCAGCCAGTCGGCCTTGTTGGGCTTGTAGGTCTTGCCGGCCTCGAACTCGTCCGAGAGCTTGGACTGGAAGGAGGCCTTCATGTCCTCGATCTCGCCCTCGGGGATCAGCCCGTCTTTCACCAGCCGGTCGGTGTAGAGCGTCAGCGTCGTCTTGTGCGTCTTGATGCGCTGGTACATCGCCGGGTTGGTGAACATGGGCTCATCGCCCTCGTTGTGACCGAACCTGCGGTAGCAGAAGATGTCGATGACGACGTCCTTGTGGAACTTCTGCCGGAACTCGGTGGCCACCTTGGCGGCATGCACCACGGCCTCCGGGTCATCGCCATTGACGTGGAAGATCGGCGCCTCGACCATCAGCGCGATGTCGGTCGGGTAGGGGCTCGACCGGCTGAAATGCGGCGCCGTGGTGAAGCCGATCTGGTTGTTCACGACGATATGGATCGTCCCACCCGTGCGGTGGCCCTTGAGGCCGGAGAGGCCGAAGCACTCCGCCACCACGCCCTGGCCGGCGAAGGCCGCGTCGCCGTGCAGCAGCACGGTGAGCACCTGCGTGCGGTCGGCGTCGTTCAGCTGGTCCTGCTTGGCACGCGCCTTGCCGAGCACCACGGGGTTCACCGCCTCGAGGTGGCTGGGGTTCGCCGTGAGCGACAGGTGCACCTTGTTGCCGTCGAACTCCCGGTCGGCGCTGGCGCCGAGGTGGTACTTCACGTCGCCGGAGCCGTCGACGTCCTCCGGCTTGAAGGAGCCGCCCTGGAACTCGTTGAAGATGGCCCGGTAGGGCTTCTGCATGACGTTGGCGAGCACCGAGAGGCGGCCGCGGTGCGGCATGCCGAAGACGATCTCCTTCACGCCGAGGTTGCCGCCCCGCTTGATGATCTGCTCCATCGCGGGGATCAGGCTCTCGCCGCCGTCGAGGCCGAAGCGCTTGGTGCCCGTGTACTTCACGTGCAGGAACTTCTCGAAGCCCTCGGCCTCCACCAGCTTGTTGAGGATCGCCTTGCGCCCCTCCTGGGTGAAGGCGATCTCCTTGCCGAGGCCCTCGATCCGCTCCTTCAGCCAGCCGGCTTCCTCGGGGTTCGAGATGTGCATGTATTGCAGCGCGAAGGTGCCGCAGTAGGTGCGGCGGACGAGGGCGAGGATCTCGTTCATCGTCGCGACTTCGAGGCCGAGGACGTTGTCGATGAAGATCGGCCTGTCCATGTCGGCATCGGTGAAGCCGTAGCTCTTGGGATCGAGCTCGTGATGCGTGTTGTCGCCGCGCATCCCCAGCGGGTCGAGATCGGCGACGAGGTGGCCGCGGATCCGGTAGGCGCGGATGAGCATGAGCGCGCGGAGGCTGTCGAGCACCGCGGCCCGCACCTGCGCCTCGTCGAGCGTGATGCCCTTCTCCGTCGCCTTCTCCTTGATCTTCTTGCCCGCCGCCTCGGCCTCCGCCGGCCACTGGCCGTCGAGCGCCGCCGTCAGCTCGCCCCCGGCGCTGACCGGCCAGTCGGCGCGCAGCCAGCTCGGGCCCGCCGCGGCGGCCCGCGCTTCCGGCCCCGTGTCGCCGAGGCTCTTGAAGAAGGCCCGCCAGCTTTCGTCCACCGCGTTGGGGTTTTCCGCGTAGCGGGCGTGGAGATGCTCCACGTAATCGGCGTTCGCCCCCTGCAGGAAGGAGGAGGCATGGAAGACGTCGTTGGGGCTCTGGTCGGTCATCTGAAGGACCTTTCGGGTTCGCAGGGGGCGGGCTGGGCGGCCCGGTCAGGGGTAGGATATAGCTCTTTATGCGACGTCTCCGGAGGGGCGGCGGTCACGTCCGGGCGAGGCGCCAGCGCCCCGGCCGCGGTGATATGCCGCCCCGCCGCCATCAGCCGAGCTCGATGGCCTTCAGCACGGCTTCGCCGAGCTGGGCGGGGCTGTCGGCGACGACGATGCCCGCGGATTTCATCGCTTCGATCTTGCTTTCGGCATCGCCCTTGCCGCCGGAGACGATGGCGCCGGCATGGCCCATGCGCCGGCCCGGAGGGGCGGTGCGCCCGGCGATGAAGCCGGCGGTGGGCTTCCAGCGGCCCTTCTTCTTCTGCTCGGCGAGGAACTCGGCGGCCTCTTCCTCGGCGGAGCCGCCGATCTCGCCGATCATGATGATCGACTGCGTCTCCGGATCGTTGAGGAACATGTCGAGCACGTCGATATGCTCCGTCCCCTTGATCGGGTCACCGCCGATGCCGACGGCGGTGGACTGGCCGAGGCCGCTGTCGGAGGTCTGCTTGACCGCCTCGTAGGTCAGCGTGCCGGAGCGGGAGACGACGCCGACGGAGCCGCGCTTGTGGATGTGGCCGGGCATGATGCCGATCTTGCAGGCGTCGGGGGTGATCACGCCCGGGCAGTTCGGCCCGATGAGCCGGGTCTTGCTGCCTTCCAGCGCCCGCTTGACGGCCATCATGTCGAGCACCGGGATGCCTTCCGTGATGCAGACGACCAGCGGGATCTCGGCATCCACCGCCTCGAGGATCGAGTCGGCGGCAAACGGCGGCGGCACGTAGATGACGGAGGCATTGGCGCCCGTCTTGGCGACCGCCTCGTGGACGGAGTTGAAGACCGGCAGGCCCAGATGATCCTGCCCGCCTTTGCCGGGCGTCACGCCGCCGACCATCTTCGTGCCATAGGCGATGGCCTGCTCCGAGTGGAACGTGCCCTGGCTGCCGGTGAAGCCCTGGCAGATCACCTTGGTGTTTTCGTCAATCAGTACGGCCATGGGGGA
The DNA here is from genome assembly GCF_012070395.1 of Pseudoroseicyclus tamaricis. Lineage (GTDB taxonomy): Bacteria > Pseudomonadota > Alphaproteobacteria > Rhodobacterales > Rhodobacteraceae > Pseudoroseicyclus_A > Pseudoroseicyclus_A tamaricis. The sequence continues at coordinate 671,710 of NZ_JAAFYS010000001.1, forward strand.
GGATCTCCGTTGGGCGATGTGTCTGTTGCGCGCCGTGTGGCGCGGGGCGGGCCGGGCGGGGAGGTGCCCGGAACAAGAGGTGGTGGTCAGGACGCATGGGCAGGCCTGCGCAGGGATTTCAGCCGGCGGATGATCCGCCGGGGCAGGGACGGGCGGCGCCGCGGCTCCGGGGCCGGCTCCGGCTCCGGCTCCGGTGCTGGCTGCTCTTCCGGCGGCGCGGCAACCATGGGCGGCTCCATCGGGGCGGGCTCCGGCGCCGCTTCGGGCTGGGGCTCGGGTTCTGCCGGCTCCGGCGGCGGCTCGGGCTTGCGCAGCAGCGTCTTGGAGCTCGGCTTGAGCGGCCCGTCGCTGAAGGCCTCGGCCAGCGCGACGGCGAGCTCCGTCATCTCCTCGACCGTGGCGGGCGTGCCCTCCCTCGGGGGAACGCGTCGGCGGGGGAAGAGCATCTCCCGCTCGGGGAAGAACTCCTGGCAGAGCATGGCGTTGCCATGGGCGTTCACCTGGCGGACGCGCTTCCAGTCCTCCTGGTTGAGCTGAAGCCGCCGCTTGCCGGCCGACCATGCACCGAGGAAGTCGACGAGCTCGAACGTGCGCTGGCTGATCCGCTCCTCGCCCCTGGCGGCGCGCGCGGCATTGTGGGCGCGCAGGAACTCCGCCGCGGCGGGGCAGAAGCTCTCGTTCATCCGCTTGGGCACGATGTAGGGCGCCGGGTCCACCCCGATCTGGGCGGCGAAATCGGTGACGAGATCGCCGCCGACCATCGCGTCGGGTTCCAGCAGGCGCACGTTCAGGCGCTCCTTGCCGACGGCCTCCATCCAGTCCCGCACGATGCGCCAGTAATTGCGCACCGGCTGCTCCTCGATGGATTCGGACAGTGTCGCCGTCATGCCGAAGCGCAGCCGCTGGGAGTAGCGGGAGACCACAAAATCCTCCTGCCGGCGGATGTAGATGATGTAGCTCACCTCGTCGAAGTGCCGCTTGAGGAAGGCATCCATCGCCCCGGCCAGCTCCGGGCTGGAGCGCATGCCGCCGATGTGCTCGCTGGAAATGACGACCGTCTCGGGCCGCTCCTCAGCCAGCCATGTGCCCAACGCGGTGCTGAAGCGCTCCACGAAGGCGGCCTGGGCCTCGACGTCCGGCACGTCGTAGACGCGCTGGATGACATCGTCGGGGATCGGCTTGCCGATGCCGGAGAAGGCGGCGAGGGCGTATTCGATCTGGCTGTAGCGGAGGGGCAGATCCTCCATCGGCACACGGCCGTAGGTGATGCCGGCGCCTTTCAGCGCCTCGGCATTCTCCATCATCCACGCCTGGATGGAGGTCGTGCCGGTCTTCGGCATCCCGATATGGACGATGGCCCTCATTGTCCGCCCCCGATGACCAGCGCGCGCAGGTAACTGCGGCCGTTCGTCTCCTCGTCGATCAGCTCGGCATAGACCTCACCGCCCGCCGCCGTGGCGGCCAAGAGCGCGAGGGCGGAGCGCGGGTGCTCCGCCGTGCCCATGACGAGCGAACAGCCGGGACGGCCGCGCACGTCGACCAGTTTCACGGTCAGATCGAGGCTCTGGTGATACCAGATGCCATCCGCCGGCTGGTAGACGAAGGGCCCGTCGGAGAGCAGTACCTCGGCGACGCGGAAGTCAGGCTGCGTCTCGACGCAGATGGTGTTGAAGAGACCCACCGTCTCCACCGCTCCGGCCGGCGCCAGCGCCGCCCGCGCATCCTCTCCCGCCGCGAGGGCGGGGGAGGCGGCGAGCGCGGCCATAAGCGCGACCGCAAGGCTCGTCTGCCCGCCGGGGAGGCGTCTGCCCTCCCGGCGCCCCTGCGGCCCGGTCTGCCCTTCGCGTCGCATTGCAGGTCCTTTAGCCCTTCACGGCCTTGACAATCTTCTCCGCACCGTCCTTCAGGTCGTCGGCGGCGATGACGTTGAGGCCGGAGTTGGCGATGATCTCCTTGCCCTTCTCGACGTTGGTGCCCTCGAGGCGGACGACGAGCGGCACTTCGAGGCCCACTTCCTTCACCGCGGCGATCACGCCTTCGGCGATGACGTCGCAGCGCATGATGCCGCCGAAGATGTTGACGAGGATGCCCTTCACGTTCTTGTCGGAGGTGATGATCTTGAAGGCTTCCGTCACCTTCTCCTTCGTGGCGCCGCCGCCGACATCGAGGAAGTTCGCGGGCTCGGCGCCGTAGAGCTTGATGATGTCCATCGTCGCCATGGCGAGGCCGGCGCCGTTGACCATGCAGCCTATCTCACCGTCGAGCGCGATGTAGTTCAGGTCGAACTTCGACGCAGCCAGCTCCTTGGGGTCCTCCTCCGTCTCGTCGCGGAGGGCGAGGATGTCGGCGTGGCGGTAGAGCGCGTTGCCGTCGAAGCCCATCTTGGCGTCGAGGCACTTCAGCTCGCCCTTGTCCGTGACGATCAGCGGGTTGATCTCCAGCATCTCCATGTCCTTCTCGCGGAAGAGACGGTAGAGCTGGCCCATCAGCTGCACGCATTGCTTGACCTGCGGGCCGGTGAGCCCGAGCGCATAGGCGATGCGGCGGCCGTGGAAGGGCTGGTAGCCCGTGGCCGGGTCGACGGAGAAGGAGAGGATCTTCTCGGGCGTCGATTCCGCGACCTCCTCGATGTCCATCCCGCCCTCGGTGGAGGCGACGAAGGAGATGCGGGAGGTGCCGCGATCGACGAGCAGGGCGAGGTAGAGCTCGCTCTCGATGCCCGAGCCGTCCTCGATGTAGATGCGGTTCACCTGCTTGCCGGCCGGGCCGGTCTGCTTGGTGACGAGAGTGCGGCCCAGCATGCGCTTGGCCTCCTCGGCGGCTTCCTCGACCGACTTGGCGAGGCGGACGCCGCCCTTCTCGCCGGCATCGGCCTCCTTGAAGGAGCCCTTGCCGCGGCCGCCGGCGTGGATCTGCGCCTTGACGACCCAGAGCGGCCCGTCGAGCTCGCCCGCGGCCGTCTTCGCCTCTTCGGCGCGCGTGACGGCGCGCCCTTCCGAGACGGGGGCGCCATAGGAGCGCAGGAGCGCCTTGGCCTGGTATTCGTGAATGTTCATGGGGCTGGTCCCTCCTGCGCGCGAATGCCGGCACCCGCCGGCGACCCCGGCAGGCGGTTGGTGCCCCTCAAAGCACAACGGCCCTGCCAAAAGAACCGCAAAGTGCGGCTGTTTGCGCAAAACCCGACATATGTGATCACACGTTTCCGGCGTGTGATCACAAGTTCACGAAAGGTGAAGCGTGGCAGGCGGTTCGGCCGCGACTCGCCGGCCTGTCGCGGGGCCGGGGCGCTTGTGGCGGGGCAGGGCGGCGGCTAGGCTGCCCTAGTCGCTGCGAGCAGGAGGGAGCATGGCAGGCGCCTATCGCTTTGTCATCCTCGACCCGCGCAAGGAGAAGCGGGCCTGGCTCGCGGCCCTGCTCGAACCGCTCGGCTCCTGCCGCTGGCTCGCCCCCGCGCCGATGTCCCCCCGCGCCTGGCCCGAGACGGAGGCGCGGGTGGAGGCGGCGCTGGCCGCCGCGATCCGCCAGCCGAAGGGCGCCGGTCGCGCCGCGAAGCGGCAGCTCCTGCGCTGGCAGTACAACGGCGCCCGCGCCCTCTTCGCCCGCGATCCGGAGGCCGTCGCCGTCTGCTGGAACGGCACCAACGGCACCCGCCGCGCCTTCTGCGACGGCGCCCGCGATGCCGGCGCCCGCGTGCTGCAGGCGGAGCTGGCGCCGCTGCCGGGGCGCCTCACGCTCGATCACCGCGGCATCAACGCCGGCAACTCGCTGCCCCGCGACATCGCCTTCTACCGCCGCTGGCTCTCCGACAGCGGCCGCGAGCCGGAGGCGTGGCGCGCCGTCGGCGCCGCCATCCGCCAGCGCGCCCCGGCGGCGCCCCCCGCCGCCGGCGAGGCGGCTCGGCCGATGACGGAGCCCTTCCTCTTCGTGCCCCTGCAGGTGCCCGGCGACAGCCAGCTGCGCATCTACGGCGGCGCCTTTCGCACCGTCGAGGCCTTCGTCTCGACGCTTGCCCGCGCCGCCACGTCCCTGCCGCCCGGCTGGCACCTGCGGCTGAAGGAGCATCCCTCCGGCCCCGCCGGCGTGGCGGAGATTCTCCGCCGCTTCCACAAGGCGCCTGTGGTGCTGGACAATGCGACCGACACCTTCGCGCAGGTCGCGGCGAGCCGGGGCGTGGTGACGGTCAACAGCTCCGTCGGGCTGGAGGCGATGTGGTTCGACAAGCCCGTCGCTGCCTGCGGGGAGACCTTCTGGGCGCTGGAGGGCGTCGCCACCCCCGCCCCCGACGAGGCCGCCCTGCGCGGCCTCTTCTCCGCCCCCGAGCGGCTGACGTTCGAGCCGGCGGCCCGCGCCGCCTTCCTCGGCTACATCGACGCCGTCTACTACCCGCGCCGCCCCACGGCGGAGACGCCGCCGGGGCCGGAGGACCTCGCGAAGGTCAGGGCGCAGATCGACGCTGCGCGCTCAGTCTGAGGCCGCAGCCGCCCGGGCTGCGATGGCCAGCATCAGCTCCGTCGCGCGGCCCATGTCCTGGATCGAGATCCATTCGAGCGGGCCGTGGATGTTCTGCATCCCCGTGAAGAGGTTGGGGCAGGGCACGCCCATCTCCGTCAGGCGCGAGCCGTCGGTGCCGCCGCGGATGGCGGAGAACTCCGGCTCGATCCCGATGTCGCGCGCTGCGTCGGCGGCGAGGTCGACCGGGGTCATGTCCTCCTCCAGCCAGTAGCGCATGTTGCGGTACTGCGGCGTGATCTCGCAGGTGACGACTGCCCTCGGCTCCCCCGCCTGGATCGCGGCGCAGGCCTTGCGGAGGATCTCGCCCTTCTGCTCCAGCCCGTCGCGCTCGAAGTCGCGCAGGATGAAGCGGATGCGCACCTCGGCGGCATCGCCCTCGATGTCGCCGGCCATGATGAAGCCCTGCTTGCCGTCGGTCCCCTCCGGCGTCATCTGCTGGGGTAGCGTCATCAGGAGCTTCGCGCCGAGCGTCAGCGCGTTGACCAGCTTGTCCTTCGACAGCCCGGGGTGGATGGAGACGCCGCGCAGCCGCACCGTGGCGGCATCGGCCGAGAAGGTCTCGTACTGGATCACCGGCGGCTGCTGGCCGTCGAAGGTATAGGCGAAATCGGCGCCTAGGTCCTTCGGCAGCTTCTCGTGCGCGCCGCGGCCGATCTCCTCATCCGGGGTGAAGGCGAGGCGCAGGCGCGGGCGGGGCGCGCCCGTCTCGATCAGGTGTCGCGCGGCGGCCATGACGATGGCGACGCCCGCCTTGTCGTCGGCCCCCAGCAGCGTCAGCCCCGAGGCGGTGACGATATCCTCCCCCACCTTCTCGGCGAGGTAGGGCGAGCTTTCCGGGCTGAGCACGAGGTCGGCGTCGTCGGGATAGGTGATCTCGCCGCCGTTGTAGCCTCGGATCACGCGGGGCTTCACGCCCTCGGCGCGGAACTGCGGCGCGGTGTCGACATGGGCGAGAAAGCCGATGGTCGGCCCCGGCGCCGTGCCGGGAATGGTGGCGAGGACGGTGCCGTAGTCCGTCAGCTCGATGTCCTCGGCGCCGATCTCCTTCAGCTCCTCGACGAGCAGGCGCGCCATGTCGAGCTGGATCTCGGTGGAGGGTTCGGAGGCACTGTCGACGTCGGACTGGCTGTCGATGGCGCAGTAGCGGACGAGCCGCTCCTCGAGTTCGGCGTTGAAGGACGGCATCGGGCGCTCCTCTGGCTGATGGTGGCCGAGAGGAAGCCGGATCACCGGGGGTGTCAACCGCATGAAAAAGCGCCCCGGCCGTGGGGCTCGGGGCGCTTCGGGGTGGTCCGACAGAGGGCGATCAGGCCAGCGTCGAATCGATCTCCTTGCAGGCATCGACGAGGCCCTTCACCGCGTCGACCGACTTGTCGAAGCCGGCCTGCTCCTCGCGGGAGAGCTTGATCTCGATGACCTTCTCGATGCCGCCGGCGCCGATCACGGTCGGCACGCCGACATACATGCCCTTCAGGCCGAAGGCGCCGTCGACGTAAGCCGCACAGGGCAGGACGCGCTTCTGGTCCTTCAGGTAGGCCTCGGCCATCTCGATGGCGGAGGTGGCGGGCGCGTAGAAGGCGGAGCCGGTCTTGAGCAGGCCCACGATCTCGGCGCCGCCGTCACGGGTGCGCTGGACGATGGCGTCGAGCTTCTCCTGCGTCGTCCAGCCCATCTCCACGAGGTCGGGCAGGGGGATGCCGCCGACGGTGGAGTAGCGGACGGAGGGGACCATCGTGTCGCCGTGGCCGCCGAGGACGAAGGCGGTGACGTCCTTCATGGAGACGCCGAACTCGAGGGACAGGAAGTGGCGGAAGCGGGCGGAGTCGAGCACGCCGGCCATGCCGCAGACCTTCTCGTGCGGCAGGCCCGAGAACTCGCGCAGAGCCCAGACCATCGCATCGAGCGGGTTGGTGATGCAGATGACGAAGGCGTCCGGCGCGTTGGCCTTGATGCCCTCGCCCACGGCCTTCATGACCTTGAGGTTGATGCCGAGCAGGTCGTCACGGCTCATGCCGGGCTTGCGGGGCACGCCGGCGGTGACGATGCACACGTCGGCGCCGGCGATGTCGGCATAGTCATTGGTGCCCTTGAGCGCCGCATCGAACCCCTCGGCGGGGCCGCTTTCGGCGAGGTCGAGCGCCTTGCCCTGCGGAATCCCCTCCGCGATGTCGAAGAGCACGACGTCGCCGAGCTCCTTGATCGCCGCCAGATGGGCGAGCGTACCGCCGATCTGTCCGGCGCCGATGAGGGCGATCTTCGGTCTGGCCATTGGGACTGTCCCTTGTTGTTAGGCGTCCCGCGTTGCGTAGCGCCGTGCTCCCCCCCGCGCAAGAGAGGCGCGGGGTGGTAGCGTTAGCGGAAGAGGGGAGGACGGGTGGATCGAGGGTGGAAACCCACCATTCGTGGACGTCGCTACGAGCCTGGCGTCGTGGCGCCCGGCTCGTAGCTGTGCCCCTGCCCGGACCGCGCCAAAGGCGCAGGGCGAGCGCCTGCCCGTCCCGGCGGGCTGGCGCTCTGGCTGGGCTTGGTGCCTCGCTCAGGGCGGGGAGGTAGTGGCACCATAAATCGCGCCGCTCAGCCATCGGAGCGCCACCCCACGTGCCGGCGCTCGCCCTGCGCCTGCAACCGGTGCGCGGTCGGGAGAGGGAAGGTGGGTTGGAAACCCACCCTACGGGGACATCGCTACGAACCTGGCGTCGTGGCGCCCGGCCCGTAGCTGTGCCCCCGCCCGGACCGCGCCAAAGGCGCAGGGCGAGCGCCGGCCCGTCCCGGCGGGCTGGCGCTCTGGCTGAGCTTGGCGCCTCGCTCAGGGCAGGGAGGGGTTTGGCTGGCATAAAGCGCACCAGCGGGGCCGTTGAGGCGCCACCCCACGGGCCGGCGCTCGCCCTGCGCCTGCAACCGTTGCGCGCTGGGGAGAGGGGGAGGTGGGTTGGAAACCCACCCTACGAGGGCCCGTCCAGAGCCGGTCCTCTGCTCCGCGCGCGCCACAGCAGCCGTCCCCGCCCTCACGCCGGCGCATCGGTTCCCGGCAGCGCCTCGGCCAGTGCTTCGTAGGCGACGCCGGCGGCGACGAGGCAGGTCGGGCCGCCCGGGCGCGTCATGGTGATCGTCCACGTCCCCGTCTCCTCGGAGGCGAAGACCTCCACCACCGCGTTGTCGTGGGCGAGCGCGATGGACTGGCGGCTCTCGCCGTAGCGCTCGGCGAGGCGCAGGACGACATCCTCGTGCGGGGCGCAGGTCGCGGCGAGCGCCGGTGCGGCGAGGGGCAGGGCGGCCAGCCCGAGGGCGGCGCAAAGGCGTAGGCTCATGGGGCATCCTTTCGTTCGGGCGCCGGCTGGCGCAGGTCGGGCCGGCCGCTTCGCCCCCCGCTTAGCTCGCGGGCCCTGCCATGTGCGGCCTTGTCGCAAAAAGACTGCCGCAGTCTTCCCAAATCGAGGTTAACGGCGCGCTCCCCGCTCCGGCCGCCCGCGCAACATTGCCCCCGCCGCCCGTCTGCGGCACCTCTGGGCGCAGAGGAGGACACGTCATGGACAGCCGCCCCTGGCGCTCGGCGCTCTACATTCCGGCCAGCCGCCCCCGCGCGATGGAGAAGGCGCGGGGCCTGCCCTGCGACGCCATCCTCTTCGACCTCGAGGACGCCGTCGCCCCCGCTGAGAAACCCTCCGCCCGCACCGCGCTGGCGCAGGCGCTCACCGCCGGAGGCTACGGCCCGCGCGCCCGGATCGTGCGCATCAACGCGCTCTCCACCGAGTGGGGGGCGGAAGACCTCTCCACCATCGCGCCCCTGTCTCCGGACGGCCTTCTCCTGCCCAAGGTGTCGGCGCCGGAGGAGCTCTCGGTGGTGGCGGAGCGGGCGCCCGGGATCCCGCTCTGGGCGATGATCGAATCGCCTGCCGGGGTGCTCAACGCGCCCGCCATCGCCGCCCACCCGGCGCTCGCCGGGCTGGTGCTCGGCACCAACGACCTCGCCGAGGCGCTGGGCGCCACCTCCCGCGCCGGCCTCGCCCATGCCCTGCAGGCGACGCTGCTCGCCGGGCGGGCGGCCGGGCGGGTGGTGCTCGACGGCGTCTGCAACGCCTTTCGCGACGAGACGCAGCTGCGCGCCGAATGCGCCGAGGGCCGGGCCTGGGGCTTCGACGGCAAGACGCTCATCCACCCCGCGCAAATCGCCGCCGCCAACGAGATCTTCGGCCCCTCGCCGGAGGAGCTGGCTCACGCCCGCGCGGTCATCGACGCCCATGCGGAGGCCGAGGCGGCCGGGCAGGGGGTGGCGGTGCTGGAGGGGCGGATCGTCGAATCCTTGCATGTCCGGGCCGCGCGCGTTCTTCTTGCGCGGGCGAACGCGATCGAGGAGCGGGGAACATGGGCTGGTTGATCCTTGGCGTTCTGTTGTGGAGCGGGGCGCACCTGATGCGCCGCCTCGCGCCGGGCCTGCGGGCGCGGCTGGGCGAGGGGCCGGGCAAGGGCGTCATCGCCCTCGCCTCGCTGATCGGCATCGTGCTGATGGTGATCGGCTACGGCGATGCCGCCTACGTGCCCGTCTACCAGCCGCCCGCCTTCCTGCGGCACCTCAACTGGCTGCTGATGCTGCTGGCGGTGATCCTCATCAACCTGCAGTTCTCGCGGGGGGTGTTGCGCACCAAGCTGCGCCACCCGATGCTGAACGCGGTGAAGACATGGGCCATCGCCCACCTGCTGGTGCGCGGCGACCTCGCCTCGATCATCCTCTTCGGCGGCCTCTTCGCCTGGGCGCTGGCCAACATGATCCTCATCAACCGCCAGCAGCCGGAGTGGACGCGCCCGCCCCGGGGGCCCTGGTGGGGCGACGCCATCTACGTGGTCATCTCCGTCGTGGTTTACGTCGTCGTCGTCTACATCCACGGCTGGCTCGGCCCGTCGCCCTTCGGAGGCATGTGAATGATCGCCTACAGGTTCCTCACGGAGGACGACACGTCCGCCTTTTGCCACAAGGTGACGGAGGCGCTCGCCAAGGGCTGGCAGCTGCACGGCCCGCCGACCTACGCCTTCGACCACGCCAACGGCACCATGCGCTGCGGGCAGGCGGTGACGAAGGAGGTCGAGGGCGAGTACGAGCCCGGCATGAAGCTGGGCAAGCTCTGATCCGCTGCGGTGCGCCGCCGGCCACCCGCGCCGATGTCCATATGGAAATCGCTTCCGGAAACCATATGGTTTCCGGCCCCGGCCGGCCGGGGGCGCGCGGCGACTCGGGGCGCCCGGCCGCCCTGCATCCCTGCGAGCGGTAACGAGAATTAACCCGTGATCACACGCCCGCGCCATGTGATCACAAGTGCCGCTTTTCCCGCCGATTTTGCTGCAGGTGCGTGACAAACCCGCCGGGATCGGTATGAACACCATCGTATGCCGGAGCGATAGGAGGAGCCGCATGGCCGACGTCAACCGGGGCAACCGTCCGCTCAGCCCGTTCATGTTCGGCCAGTACTACCGGCCGCAATGGACGTCGATGACCTCGATCGCCAACCGGATCACCGGCCTGTCGCTCATCGTCGCCGCTTTCCTCGTCGTCTGGTACCTCGCCGGCCTGTCCGTGGGCGGCCGCAGCTTCGAGGTCGCCAACGGCGTGATCACAAGCTGGTTCGGCGACATCGTCATGACTCTCTCCGTCTATGCCCTGTGGTACCACACGCTCGCCGGCGTGCGGCACCTGATCTGGGATACCGGCCGGATGCTCCGCGTCGACCAGGCGGAGACGGCCGGCAAGGTCATCGTCGCCGCCGCCGCCGTGCTCACCGTCATCACCGTCATCGTCTGCTGAGGTTCCCATGGCCTACATGACCGACCGCAAGCGTGCCAACGGCCTCGGCTCCGCCCATTCGGGGGCGCATCACCACTGGCAGATCATCGTCTCCTCCGTGGTGCTGCTGGTGCTGGTGCCGCTCTTCGTCTTCACCTTCGGGCGCGTCTACGGCGAGCCCTTCGAGGTGGCGCTGATCTACATGTCCCGCCCCTTCCCGGCGGTGGTGGCGGGGCTGACGATCCTCGTCGGCTTCTACCACTTCGCCATCGGCGCCCGCTCGGCGGTGGAGGATTACCTCGGCGGCTGGACGCGCAAGCTGGTGCTGATCGGCGTCAACTTCCTCTGCCTCGCGCTGGCGGGCTACGGGCTCTTCGCCATCGCCCGGCTCGCCCTCCTGCCGCTGCCGCCGATGTGACGCCGGCTCTCTGTGACGGCCGCCGACCCGAATTGATACCGAGGACCACCCCATGAGCTCCTACGAATATGAGACCCACGCCTATGACGTCGTCGTCGTCGGGGCCGGCGGCGCCGGGCTGAGGGCGACGCTGGGCATGGCGGAGCAGGGGCTCCGCACCGCCTGCATCACCAAGGTCTTCCCGACCCGCTCGCACACCGTCGCGGCGCAGGGCGGCATCGCCGCCTCGCTCGGCAACATGGGGCCGGATCACTGGCAATGGCACATGTACGACACGGTGAAGGGCTCCGACTGGCTCGGCGACACCGACGCCATGGAGTACCTCGCCCGCGAGGCTCCCAAGGCGGTCTATGAGCTGGAGCATTACGGCGTCCCCTTCAGCCGCACCGAGGAGGGCAAGATCTACCAGCGCCCCTTCGGGGGCCACACGACGGAGTTCGGCGAGGGCCCGCCGGTGCAGCGCACCTGCGCCGCGGCCGACCGCACGGGCCACGCCATCCTGCACACGCTCTACGGGCAGAGCCTGAAGCAGAAGGCCGAGTTCTACATCGAGTACTTCGCCATCGACCTCTTGATGAGCGAGGACGGGCAGTGCCAGGGCGTACTCGCGTGGAAGCTCGATGACGGCACGCTGCATGTCTTCAACGCCAAGATGGTGGTGCTGGCGACGGGCGGCTACGGCCGCGCCTATTTCTCCGCCACCTCCGCGCATACCTGCACGGGCGACGGCGGCGGCATGGTGGCCCGCGCCGGGCTGCCGCTGCAGGACATGGAGTTCGTGCAGTTCCACCCCACCGGCATCTACGGCGCCGGCTGCCTCATCACCGAGGGCGCCCGCGGCGAGGGCGGCTACCTGACGAACTCCGAAGGCGAGCGCTTCATGGAGCGCTATGCGCCCACCTACAAGGATCTCGCCTCGCGCGACGTCGTCAGCCGCTGCATGACGATGGAGATCCGTGAGGGCCGCGGTGTGGGCGCCGAGGGCGACCATATCCACCTCAACCTCAACCACCTCGACCCGGCGACGCTGGCCGAGCGCCTGCCCGGCATCTCGGAAAGCGCCAAGATCTTCGCCGGCGTCGATGTCACGAAGGAGCCGATCCCGGTGCTGCCGACGGTGCATTACAACATGGGCGGCATCCCGACGAATTACTGGGGCGAGGTGCTGAACCCGACCGAGGAGAACCCCGATGCCATCGCCCCCGGCCTGATGGCGGTGGGCGAGGCGGGCTGCGCCTCCGTCCACGGGGCCAACCGGCTCGGCTCCAACTCGCTGATCGACCTCGTCGTCTTCGGCCGCGCCGCCGCGATCCGCGCCGGTGGCATCGTCGACCCGACGACGCCGGCCCCCGTGGCGCCGAAGGCCTCTATCGACAAGGCGCTGGAGCGCTTCGACGGCCTCCGCCACGCCAAGGGCGGCACGCCCACCGCCGAGCTGCGGCTGGAGATGCAGAAGACCATGCAGCAGGACGCCGCCGTCTTCCGCACCGACAAGACGCTCGCCGAGGGCGTGGAGAAGATGAAGGCCGTCGCCGGCAAGATGGGCGACATCAGGGTCACCGACCGCTCCATGGTCTGGAACTCCGACCTGATGGAGACGCTGGAACTGGCGAACCTGATGCCCAACGCGCTGGCCACCATCGTCGCCGCCGAGGCCCGCAAGGAAAGCCGCGGCGCCCATGCGCACGAGGACTGGCCGGATCGCAACGACGAGGAATGGCGCAAGCACTCCCTCGCCGTGGTCGAGGGGAACGACGTGAAGCTCGCCTACCGGCCCGTCCACCTCGAGCCCCTCAGCGAAGAGGCCGAAGGCGGCATCGAGCTGAAGCGGATCGCCCCGAAGGCGCGGGTGTACTGATCGTGATGCGGGTGCGTGCGACAAGAGCGGCTAGACATGTGGGGACAGGCGCCATCCCGGCGCCCCGCCGCACCAGGAGTGTCCTCCCCGTGAGCCGCCTTGCCCTCGCCGCCCTCTGCGCCCTGCCGATCCTCGCCGCCTGCGGCCCCAGCCTGCCGCCCGACCCCGAAGAGGTCGCGCAGTATTGCGAGGCGCGCGCCCGCGCCGCGACGGGGCCGACGGGCGAGGCGCGCCTCGGCGTCAATTCCAACTCCGGCCCCTCCGTGGGCCTCTCCATCGGGCTCTCGAGCGACTACATCGCCGGGCGCGACCCCTTGGAGGTCTATAACGAATGCGTCTGGCAGCGCACCGGGGCCGCCCCGATCCGCCCGCCGCGCCTGTGAGAAAGAGGCAGCCATGGTTCAACTGACGCTCCCCAAGAACTCCCGCATGGTGACCGGCAAGACCTGGCCGAAGCCGGAGGGCGCGAGCAATGTCCGCAAGGTTCAGATCTACCGCTGGACGCCCGATGACGGGAAGAACCCGCGGCTCGACACCTATTTCGTCGACATGGACACCTGCGGTCCGATGGTTCTCGACCTGCTCATCAAGATCAAGAACGAGATCGACCCGACGCTGACCTTCCGCCGCTCCTGCCGGGAAGGGATCTGCGGCTCCTGCGCGATGAACATCGACGGGATCAACACGCTGGCCTGCACCTGGGGCCATGAGCAGATCAAGGGCACGATCCGCATCTATCCCCTGCCGCACATGCCGGTGGTGAAGGATCTCATCCCCGACCTCACGCACTTCTACGCCCAGCATGCCTCCATCATGCCGTGGCTGGAGACGAAGTCGAACGAGCCGGCGAAGGAGTGGAAGCAGTCCATCGAGGACCGCCGCAAGCTCGACGGGCTCTACGAGTGCATCATGTGCGCCTCCTGCTCCACCGCCTGCCCGAGCTACTGGTGGAACGGCGACCGCTACCTCGGCCCGGCCGCGCTGCTGCACGCCTACCGCTGGATCATCGACAGCCGCGACGAGGCGACGCCGGAGCGGCTGGACCAGCTGGAGGACCCCTTCAAGCTCTACCGCTGCCACACGATCATGAACTGCGCCAAGACCTGCCCCAAGGGCCTGAACCCCGCGAAAGCGATCCAGGAGATCAAGGGCATGATGCTCGACCGCGTGGTCTGACACGTCGGACGAGCGGGATGACCAGGGGCCGGTCCAAATGGGCCGGCCCTTTTTCGTGCGTGGCCGCTCTTGTGGCGGGCGGCGGGACAGGTGGCGGGGGCCGGGGGACGCCCCCCGGACCCCCGGCGGCGTTCGGCGCGCTGACCTGGCGGGCCGGAGGGAGGTGGAGAGGCGCGCGACGCGGAGAGGGCGGTGCGGGGAGGGGGCCGGGGAGGGGGGCTGTCTGCCCCCCGCTGCCGGAGGCAGCCCCCCGAGGATTTTTGGGGACCAAAGACAGGGGCGGGTCTGGAGGCCGGGCGCGGGTGGCCCGAGGGCGGGCTTGTCATTCCGCGGGGAAGGTCCCTTACTTCGCGCCAGCGGCGGGGCGAGGGAGCGATGGCATGGCGGAGACTTCGGGTGAGGCGGGGGCGATCCACGCGCGCGGGTTGAGGAAGACCTATGCCGGCCGCAAGGGGCAGGAGGTCGTGGCCGTGACGGGCGTGGACCTCGACGTCGCCCCGGGCGAGATCGTCGGCTTCCTCGGGCCCAACGGCGCCGGCAAGACGACGACGCTGAAGATGCTGGCCACCCTGCTCAAGCCCTCCGGCGGCACCGCCAATGTCTCCGGCTGCGATCTCGCGGCGGACCCGCTCGGCGTGCGCAAGCGCATCGGCTACGTCAGCCAGGCCGGCTCGACGCTGCCCGATGCGCCGCTGATGCTGGAGATCGAGAGCCAGGGGCGGCTCTATGGCCTCTCCACAAAGGAAGCGCGCCGGCGCGGGCTGGAGCTGATGGAGGCGCTGGATCTCGGCGGGCTGGAGAGGCGCAAGAGCCAGAACCTCTCCGGCGGGCAGCGGCGGCGGCTCGATATCGTCATGGGCCTGATCCACCGGCCGGAGCTTGTCTTCCTCGACGAGCCGACCACCGGGCTCGACCCGCAGGCGCGGGCGAACCTCTGGGAGCATATCCGCCGGCTGCGCGACGAGCTCGGCACGACGATCTTCCTCACCACGCATTACATGGACGAGGCCGACAGCCTCTCCGACCGGCTCTTGATCATCGACAAGGGCGAGATCGTCGGCGAGGGCACCGCCACCAAGCTGAAGGCGGAGCTGAAGGGCGACAGCCTGACGCTCACCTTCTCCGGCGGCGAGGCGGCCGAGACGGGGGAGGAAGTGGCCGCCGGGCTGGAGGGCGCGGCCAACGTGGTTCGGCAGGGGAACGTTCTGTTCCTCAACCTGCCCGACGGCGCTCGCGCCCTGCCGGGGCTGATCAAGCGCCTCTCCGATGCCGGGGCGGAGCCGATCGGCGCCGAGCTCTCCCGCCCGACGCTCGACGATGTCTTCCTGGCCCTGACCGGCCGTTCGCTGAGGGAATAGCCCGATGTTCTGGCGCGATACCTGGACGATCTTCCGCCGGCAGATGATCCTGTCGCTGCGCAACCCCGCCTGGGTGCTGATCGGGCTACTCCAGCCGATCATGTACCTGACGCTCTTCGGCCCGCTGCTGGAGCAGGTGGCCTCCGTCCCCGGCTTCCCGCCCGGCGATTCGTGGAAGATCTTCGTCCCCGGCCTGCTGGTGCAGCTCGGCATCTTCGGCGGCTTCTTCGTGGGCTTCGCCGTCATCGCCGAATGGCGGGCGGGCGTGGTGGACCGGATGCTGGTGAGCCCGGCGCCGCGCGGGGCGCTGATCCTCGGCCGGGTGCTGCGCGACGTCGTCTCGCTCACCGTCCAGGGCGCGGTGCTGATGGCGGCGGCGACGCTCTTCGGCCTCGCCGTGCCGCTCTACGTGATGGGGCTCGGCCTGCTGCTCGTCGCCCTCCTCGGCGGGGCCTTCTCGGCCTTCTCCTACGCCGCCGGGCTGGCGCTGAAGTCGGAGGACAGCTTCGCCCCCCTCATCAACATGTTCGCCCTTCCGGTGCTGCTGCTCTCGGGCATCCTGCTGCCCATGAGCCTCGCGCCGCGCTGGCTGCAGGTCCTCTCCGACATCAACCCGTTCAAGCACGTGGTGGACGGACTCAGGGCGGTCTTCCTCGGCGACATCCTGTCGATGACGGCGGCCTTCGGCTTCGGCCTCGCGTTGGCGCTGATGGTGCTGGGGCTCTGGGTCGGGGCGCGTGTCTTCTCCGGCCAGGTGAAGTAGGCCGGATCTCCTGACTGGCGGCGCCGCGCGGCACCTGCGCATCTCCTGCACGGGCGCCGCAGGCCGGCGCCGCGGCGTCCGTGGCATCCCGGGCGCGGCAAAGTGAGGAGACACACATGCTCAGATCCGCCGGGTGGCGCTTTTTCATCGTGGGGCTGCTGGCCCTCTTCATGTTCATCCCGCTCTTCCTCGTCGGCGCGGTGATCGACGACCGGGCGAGCTATTCCCGCCAGGCCATCGACGAGGTCGGCGCCGAATGGGGCGGCGAGCAGGTGCTGGCCGGCCCTCAGCTCGTCATCCCGGTCGAGGGCGTGACGACCCGCCCGGTCGACCCGGCCGCGAGCCCCTCGACCTCCGGCGTGCCGACGGCGGAGCGACTGGTGACGCAGAGGGAGCGGGTCCAGTCGATCCATGTCTTCCCGGATCGCTTCGAGATGCAGATCGACACCCGCTCGGAGGAACGGCAGCGGGGCATCTTCACCGTGCCCGTCTATTCCGCCTCGGCCGTCGGTTCGGCGAGCTTCGACCTCTCGGGCGTCGAGGCCCTGCTCGGCGAGATGGAGACGATCCTCTGGGACGAGGCGGAACTGCGCGTCGGCTTCTCCTCCAACCGGGCGCTCCGGGGGGAGACGGCGATCACCGCCGGCGGCGAGCCGCTGGTGCTCGAGCCATGGACGGGCAACGGCATCGTCGCGCGAGTGGGGGACCCTCGCCAGCTCGGCGAGATCGGGATGGAGATGGGCTTCAACGGCGCGGGCGCGCTCTTCGTGGCGCCGGTCGGGCTCACCAGCCACCTGCGCATCACGTCGGACTGGCCGCACCCGA
This sequence comes from Pseudoroseicyclus tamaricis, assembly GCF_012070395.1. GTDB lineage: Bacteria > Pseudomonadota > Alphaproteobacteria > Rhodobacterales > Rhodobacteraceae > Pseudoroseicyclus_A > Pseudoroseicyclus_A tamaricis. The sequence continues at coordinate 688,393 of NZ_JAAFYS010000001.1, forward strand.
GCTTCCAGGGCGCCTTCCTGCCCGATGCGCAGGAGGTGAGCGAGGAGGGCTTCACGGCGGAATGGACCATCCCGCATCTCGCCCGCCCGCTTCCCCATGCCAGCCGCGAGGACTGGCTCGGCACGGCGCGGGCCGAGGCGATGGGGCTGCGCTTCTTCCAGCCGAACGACTTCTACCAGAAGGCCTATCGCGCGGCGCGCTACGGCATCCTCTTCATCGCGCTGACCTTCCTCACGGTGCTGCTGGTCGAGGGGCGCTCCGGCAAACCGACGCATCCAGTGCAGTACATCCTGATCGGGCTGGCGCAGTCGATCTTCGTGCTGCTGATGGTCGCCTATGCCGAGCAGATCGGCTACGGGCCGGCCTACCTGCTCTCCTCCGTCGCCACGATCGGGCTGCTCACCTTCTTCGGCTTTGCGGGGCTGAAGCTGGGGCGGCGGACATGGGTGCTCACCGCGATGCTCGTGGTGCTCTACGCGCTGCTCTACCTGATCCTCGCCTCGGCGGATTACGCGCTGATCGCCGGCTCGACCCTCGCCTTCGCGGCGCTGGCGGGCACGATGGCGGCCACGCGGAACGAGGAGTGGTACGGGCCGGAGGGCACGGCGCGGCGCGGCTGGTTCCGGGTGGGGGCGCCCCCGCCGGCCTCCCTGCCGGCCGAAGCGCCCCCGGCTCCGCCCCCCGCGCCCCACACATAAAACGCCGAAGGCGGAAGACTGACGCGCGGGGGCTTTCGGGCCCCCGTTTGCGGCGGAGGGCTCAGCCCTCCGCGATCTGCCGGAAGGTCGTGGCGTTGGGGCAGAAGCCCATGCGCTCGGGCCCGGCCTCCTCCGCCAGCGCGCCGCGGCACTGGCCATGGGCGAAGCAGCCGGCGCAGGCGCGGGCGATCTCCGCCTGCTGTTCGGGGCGCAGGCTGTCGGCGCCGAAGACATGGGCCATCCGCTCCATCCGCACGATCTGCTCGTGGGGCATCCGGGCGAGGCCGGAAAGCTCGGCGCGGCTGACGCCCCACGCCGCGAGGTCCCCCTCGGGCAGGCTGGCGATTTCGCGGGCGCGGCGGGTCGCGGCGCCCTCCGGGATCAGGCGAGACAGGATGGACATGACGCTCCTCCGGTTGGGTCTGGTCGGGAGCATAGGCCGCCGGGGGCGGGCGGCGCCTTGATATGGGTCAAGGAGGGCGGAGGAGCGGTGCGTGCCGAGCACGCACCCTACGGGGGAGCTTTGCCCCGCCCGGTACGCGCCAAAGGCGCAGGGCGAGCGCCGGCCCGTCCCGGCGGGCTGGCGCTCCGGTGACGGCAGCGCTCAGCTCGGAGCGGGGAGGGGCTTGGCCGGCATAAAGCGCAAAGCGGCAATGTCAGAGCGCCACCCCACGGTCCGGCGCTCGCCCTGCGCCTGCGGGCGTGGTGCGGGGAGGCAAGCGGAGGAGCGGGGGTGAGGCCCGCCCCGAGCTCGCTAGATCAGGCGAAAGCGGCGGTGAGGGCGATCTCGACCATGTCGCCGAAGCTCTGCTCGCGATCCTTCGCCGGCAGCGCCTCGTGCGTCACGAGGTGATCGGAGACCGTCAGCACCGCCAGCGCCCGGGCGCCGTGGCGCAGGGCGAGGGTGTAGAGCTCCGCCGCCTCCATCTCCACCGCCAGCACGCCGTGGCGCTGAAGCTGCTCCGTCAGGTCGGCCCGCTCGTCGTAGAAGGTGTCGGAGGAATAGATGCCGCCGACATGCGGCGTCAGCCCCTTCTCCTCGGCCGCGGCGACCGCCGCCGCCAACAGCCGGTAGTCGGCCGACGGGGCGAAGCCCATCTCGCGGAAGATGGTGGAGGAGGGGGTGGAGGCAGCGCTCGCCGTCTGGGCGATGACGACGTCGCGCAGCTTCACCGCCTCCTGCATCGCGCCGCAGGAGCCGATGCGAATGAGTGTCTTCGCCCCGTACTCCCGCAGCAGCTCGTTGGCGTAGATCGAGAGCGACGGCATCCCCATGCCGGAACCCTGGATCGTCACCGGATGGCCGCGCCATGTGCCGGTGTAGCCGAGCATGCCCCGCACCTCGTTGATGAGGCGCGGCGCGTCGAGAAACGTCTGAGCCGCCCAGCGGGCCCGATACGGGTCTCCGGGCATCAGGACCGTTTCGGCAATGTCGCCGGGCGCCGCGCCGATATGCGTGCTCATCATGTATCCCCTTGTTGAGCCGCGCTTACCGGCGCGCCGTGATCAGCCCCGGTGCTTCATATCTCGTATTGCGCGATGTCGACGCCGTTTTCCTGCGCCTCCCGGATCCACGCGGGGCGGCGGCCCTTGCCCGTCCACGTCAGCGAGGGATCGGCGGGATTGCGGTATTTCGCCGGGGATTTGGAGCCGTTCTTCTTCGGTTTCGCGCCCGGGGCCGACGTCAGGTCGGAAAGCGAATAGCCATGCTCGGCCGCCGCCTGTTCCGCGGCCTTCAGCGCGGCTTTACGTTCGCGTTCAGCGAGGGTCGAAAGAGCCTTGTCGACATCCTTCTGCATCTTCTGCAGCTCGGTGCGGGATAGGCTGTTGAGATCGGTCGGCATGAGTGGTCTCCTTTCAAATGATTTCCAGCCTTTAGGCAATCCGCTGGCCGGAGGCAATAGAATGTAATTCCCAATTCGTCATGACGAGGCGCTGAGCGGCGGAACGCCGGGTCAAATATCCGTTTTCAGCCAAGCCGGTCGGTATCCGGAGGGCACCGCGTCAGGAGCGGGCCTCCATCAGCTTTGGCGTTATTTGTCGCAGGGGCCGGGATGTTTAGTAAACTCCCGTTTTTTCATGCACTTGTTTTTATTCGACATTCGGCGAGCGCCCGGAATGCCTCGCGGGTGAATTAATTTACTAACAATCCGTAAATAAAGCACTATCCCTTAAGTTGTGCCTCTGCTTGATGACCGAAGGTCAGATAATAACCCGTTGCCTCATTCTGCCGCGTCTGCGCCGTCGGCTATTCGTCGCGGGCCGCGGCGGGCAAATGTTCAGCCTGTGGCCAATTGTCGCGCCTCTGCCGCGTCACGTCCGCGTCGGTCCTTTACCCGGGGCGAGAATGATGCCAGCGTCCGCCAATGTTTCAGACGGTGGACGTTCCGATCTGGCTTCTTGCGCTGATCGTCGTCTTCGCGGCGGTCACCTTCGCGTCGCACTTCCTCTTTCCCTCCGTCCGCTGGTTCGTGCGGCGGCGGGCGGAGCGATTGGTGGCGCGGATGAACAAGCGGCTGGCGCGGCCGATCGAGCCATTCAAGCTCGCCCGCCGGCACGACATGATCCAGCGGCTGATCTACGATACCGAGGTCAACCGCGCCATTCATGACCATGCCCGCCGCAACCGCGTGCCGGAGAACGTCGCCTTCGAATTGGCCCGCCGCCACGCGCGGGAAATCGTGCCCCGCTTCTCCGCCACCGTCTATTTCTCATTCGGCATCCGCGTGGCGCGCTGGCTCTCCCATTCGCTCTACCGCGTGCGGATCGGCGCGCTGGATCGCGGCCGGTTCGACGTGATCGATCCCGGTGCCTCGGTCGTCTTCGTGATGAACCACCGCAGCAACATGGATTACGTGCTGGTGACATGGCTCGTCAGCCGCACCTCCACGCTCTCCTACGCCGTGGGCGAATGGGCGCGGGTCTGGCCGATGTCCGCTCTGGTGCGGGCGATGGGGGCCTACTTCATCCGCCGCAAGGACCGCTCGGCCCTCTACCGCCGGGTGCTGGCGCGCTACGTGCAGATGTCGGTCGAGGGCGGGGTGACGCAGGCGATCTTCCCCGAGGGCGGTCTCTCCCTCACCGGGCGCCTCGCGCCGCCGAAGCTGGGGCTTCTCAGCTACATCGCCGACGAGGCCCTGGAGCGGGACGTGATCTTCGTGCCCGTCGGCCTCAACTACGACCGGGTGCTGGAGGATCGCATCCTCATTGCGGCGGACCCGGCACATCGCGAGTTCCGCCCGCCCTTCGGCCACGTGGCCAAGAGCATCGCCCGCCACGTCTGGCTGCGGATGACACGCCAGTTCAAGAGCTTCGGCACCGCCTCCGTCGGCTTCGGCACGCCGCTCTCGCTGAAGGCGCATCGCGCCGCGGGCGGCAACGTCGAGGGGCTGGCGGAGGAGTTGATGGCCCGCATCGCCGCCGTCGTGCCGCCCCTGCCGGTGCCGCTCGTCTCCCGCGTGATGCTGGGGCAGGAGCGGGGGCTGGAGCGGGCGGCGCTGATCGAGGCGGTGGGGGCGGATATCGAGGCGCTCTCCGGCCTCGGCCAGGCGCTGCCCCGCCGCGATCCGCGCCAGCTGGTGGACGACGCGCTGGAGATCCTCGCCGAGCGGCGTCTGCTGGTGGAGGAGAGGGGCCTCTGGCGGATGAAGGACGGCGCTCGCCCCGTCCTCACCTATTACGCCGATTCCATTGCCCACCACTTCGCGCCGGAGCTGCAGCTCGACCCCGCGCCCATCGTCGACCCGGTGGACCCGGAGGCGGAGCCGGCCCCCGCGACCGAGGCAGACGTGGCGGAGGCCGCCGGCCCCCGCTCCTAGCTCTCCAGCCCCTGCGGCAGTGTCTTGCCCTCAGACCAGGCCAAGACGTTATCCAGCGCCATCTGGCCCATCATCTCCCGCACCTCCAGAGCGGCGGTGCCGAGGTGGGGGTAGAGCACCGCGTTCTCGAGCACGCGCAGCCGCTCCGGCACCTCGGGCTCATTGACGTAGACGTCGAGTCCCGCGGCGCGGATGGCGCCCCGCTCCAGCACGTCGATCAGCGCCGGCTCGTCCACGACGTTGCCGCGGGCGATGTTGATGAAGACGCCGCTCGGCTTCATCGCCGCCAGCGCGTCGGCGTCGATGATGTTTTTCGTCTCGGCCGTGACGGGGACGGTCACCACCACGATATCGGCCTCGCCCATCAGCTCGTGCAGCGTCTCGACCTGACGGGAGGGGACGTCGACCTCCTTCTTCGAGCGGTTGAAGTAGATCACCGGCATCGAGAAGCCGTAATGGCCCCGGTGCGCCACGGCCTGGCCGATCCGCCCCATGCCGACGATGCCTAGCGTCTTGCCGGTGACATGCGTGCCGAGCATGTCCATCGGGCCGAAGCCCTGCCACCGTCCGGCCCGCAGGATGCGCTCGCCTTCCGAGGCGCGGCGGCAGGCGGCCAGGATGAGCGACATCCCGATATCGGCCGTCGCATCCGTCACCACGCCGGGCGTGTTGGTGACCTGCACCCCCTTCGCCCGCGCTGCCGTCACGTCGATATGGTTGTAGCCGACGCCGACGTTGCTCAGCACGCCGCAGCGGAACTCGCCGGCCGCGTCGAAGGTGGCGGCGGAGAAATCGTCGCCGAGCGTGGGGACGATGGCGTCGTATTCCGCCAGCGCGGCGATGGCCTCCTCCCGGGTGAGGGGAATGGCCGAGGGGCGGATGGTGGCGTCGAAATGCTCCCGCGCGAAGGCGATATTGACGTCGGGGACGGGGCGGGTGATCAGCAGCTTCTTCAAAACAGGCGAACTCCGGGTGTGACGGGCGCATCGGGCCCGATGAGGACGACCTGCCCCTCGTCATCGGGGACGCCGAGGACCAGCACCTCCGACATGACAGGGCCGATCTGGCGGGGCGGGAAGTTGACGACGGCCAGCACCTGCCGGCCGACGAGCGCCTCCGGCTCGTAATGGGCGGTGATCTGGGCGGAGGATTTCTTCTCCCCCAGCTCCGGCCCGAAATCGACCCAGAGCTTGATTGCGGGCTTCCTCGCCTCGGGGAAGGGCTCTGCCCGGGTGATCCGGCCGACGCGGATATCGACCTTCATGAAGTCGTCGAAGGCGATCTCGGGCGCGGGGCCGACCTCAGCCATTGGCCAGCTCCTCGCTGCGCAGCTTGGCGGCGGCCATGGTGCCGGCGACAAGCTCCGGCAGGCCGGCCATCAGCACCTCCAGCCCCGCCTGCGTCGTCCCGTTGGGCGAGGTCACGTTGCGGCGCAGCTCGGAGGGCGCCTCGTCGGCAGACTCCGCCAGCTGCCCGGCGCCGGAGACGGTGGCCTTGGCGAGCTGCATGGCCATCTCGGGCGCGAGGCCGAGCACCTCGCCGGCGGCGGCCATGCACTCGATCAGGTGGAAGACGTAAGCGGGGCCGGAGCCGGAGAGGGCGGTGACGGCATCCATCTGCGCCTCCGCCTCCAGCCGCACGACCTGCCCGATGGCGGAGAGCAGCGTCTCGGAGGTGTCGAGATGCTCCGCCGTCGCGGCCTCGTTGCCGATCATCGCGGTGATGCCCCGGCCGATGGCGGCTGGCGTGTTGGGCATGGCGCGCACGATCGGCGTGCCGGGGCCGAAGGCCGCCTCGAAGGCGGAGATCGGCGTCCCGGCGGCGATGGAGATCACCAGCGTCTCGCCCCCGCCGAGCGCGGAGGCGGCGGGCAGCGCCTCCCCCATCATCTGCGGCTTGACGGCGATGAGGGCGACGGCCGGGTTCTCCGGCAGCGCCTCGTTGATGCGCACGCCCTGCGCCACCAGCCAGTCGGAGGGCTTGGGGTCCCGCACATGGACGCTGTCGGGCGGCAGGCCGGATTTCAGCCAGCCTTCCAGCATGGCCGAGCCCATCTTGCCGCAGCCGATGAGCACGAGCCCGCGCGACCCGATCTTGCCGATATCCATGATGCCCCCTCTTTGTTCGCGGGGGAGCCTAGGCGCGCCCGCGCCCCTGTTCAAGCAGAGGGGGCACGCACCCGGTCAGTCCAGCCGCCGCATCAGCAGGATCTCGTCGGTGAACTCCCCCTCCGGCCGCAGCGCGCGGGGGATAACGCCGATGCGCACGAAGCCGCGGCGGGTGTAGAAGTCATGGGCGCGGGGATTGGTCTCCGCCACGCTCAGCTCCAGCTGCAGGATGCCCATGGCGCGGGCCTCCTCCACCAGCGTGTCGAGCAGCATCGAGGCGGCGCCCTGTCCGCGCAGCGCCTCGCGCACGTAGACCTGCGTGATCGTGGCGCGGTGCGCCGCGTTGCTGCCCCTCTCGCGCGAGAGGCACATCAGCCCCTCCAGCCCGTGCGAGGTGTAAAGCCCGAAGATCACCGCCTTCTCCAACCGCTCGGCGAAGGCCGCGTGCGGGGCATTGGCCATGTCGGCGAAGGTGGTGCCGTAGGCCCCCGGGTGCTCGCGCAGCGATTCCAGCCGCACGTGGCGGTAGGCGATGACATCGGCGGGGCCGAGGCGGCGGACGGAGAGGCCGGCGGGGGCGGTATCAGGCATCGTCATGATCGGGGGTCATCGTCGGCGTCATGCTCGGGCGCCTTGCGCGAGGGGGCGAGGTAGGGGCGAGTGACGTCGCGCAGGTTCACCTCCAGATCCTCCGCCTCGATGGCGATGGCGGCATCGCCGGCGAGGGTGAGGATCAGCCGCCCGGCGCCATCCTCCCCCGGCTCCCATGCGAGGGAGAGCAGCGACAGCACGGTGCCCTCGGCGCGCGGCGGCAGGCCCTGGCTCTGCACGCGGAGCACATCGGCGATGACGAGCAGCGACCGCACCCGCTCGAACGGCCGCCGCCGCGCCTCGGCCTTCGTCGCATCCTCCCAGCGGAAGCGGTTGAGCAGCAGCGCGAAGCGGCGGGAGCTGCGGTCCCACCGCATCTCCGAAGCGGGCAGCACGGCATCCTGGCAGAGCGAGGAGATGACGGCGAGGTCCTCCGCGTCGCGGGCGATGAGGCGCAGGGGCGTCTCCGCCCCCTCCTCGAAACGCGCGTCCTCCAGAGGTCTGTCGCTATCAGGTCCGCTCATGTGATGGCTCTCTCCCCGGCGTGGCGCTCGTTGCAAGGCCCCAGATGGCGTCACGGGGCCGGCAGGGCAAGCCCCGCCGGGCGCAGACCCGGGCGCACCGGCCTGTCACCGCTCACGCGCCCGCCCGGTCATCGGCGCCTGTTCATCGACGGGCCTTACTGCCCGGCCACCCGCTCGATCTTCGCGCCGGCGCCGGAGAGCTTGGCCTCCAGCTCCTCGTAGCCGCGGTCGAGGTGATAGACGCGGTTCACCCGCGTTTCCCCCTCCGCCGCGAGGCCGGCGAGAATCAGCGAGACGGAGGCGCGCAGGTCGGTCGCCATGACCGGCGCCCCCTTCAGCCGCTCCACCCCGGTGACGGAGGCGGTGCCGCCGTGCACCTCGATCTTGGCGCCCATGCGCACCAGCTCGGGCGCGTGCATGAAGCGGTTCTCGAAGATCGTCTCCTCCAGCGTGGAGGTGCCGGCGGCGGTGCAGAGCATCGCCATCATCTGCGCCTGCAGGTCGGTGGGGAAGCCGGGGTAGGGGGCCGTGGAGACATCGACGGCATGGATGCGCCCGTTGGCGCGGCGCACCTTGATGCCCCGGTTGGTCTGCTCGACCACGACGCCGGCATCGTGCAGCTTCTCGGCGAAGGACTCGACAAGGTCGAGCCGGCCGCCGAGGCATTCCACCTCGCCGCCGGCGATGACGGGGGCGAGCATGTAGGTGCCCAGCTCGATGCGGTCGGTGACCACCTCGTGCGTGGCGCCGTGCAGGCGGTCGACGCCCTCGATGGTGATGGTCTCGCTGCCCTCGCCCTCGATCCGGGCGCCCATGGCGCGCAGGCACTTGGCGAGGTCGACGATCTCCGGCTCGCGGGCGGCATTCTCGATCACCGTGGTGCCGCGGGCGAGCGTCGCTGCCATCAGCATGTTCTCCGTCCCCCCGACGGAGGGGAACTTCAGCCTGTGCCGCGCGCCCTTCAGCCCGCCGCGGGCGATGGCGTGCAGGTAGCCGTCCTTCAGCTCGATCTCGGCGCCCATCGCCTCCAGCGCGGAGACGTGGATATCCATCGGCCGGGCGCCGATGGCGCAGCCGCCGGGGAGGGAGACGGTCGCCTGGTGCTCGCGGGCGAGCAGGGGGCCGAGGACGAGGTTGGAGGCGCGCATCTTGCGGACGATGTCGTAATCGGCGCGCGTCGAGGTGAGCTGGTGGCTCGACATGGCGATGACCTTGCCGCCCGCCAGCAGCGAGACCTCGGAGCCGAGCGAGCCCAGCAGGGCCGACATGGTGGCGATGTCACTGAGGCGCGGCGCGTTGGTCAGCGTCAGCGGTTCCTCGGAGAGGAGCGTGGCCGGCATCAGCGCCAGGCAGGCGTTCTTGGCCCCGGCGATGGGGATGTCGCCCGACAGCTCCGCGCCGCCGGTGACGATGATCGAGTCCATTCAGGGGTCCTCCTGCTCTGCCTCTTGGTCTGCCTCGGGGCGGGGCGGCTCATCCGCCGTCTCCGCCCGGGCGCGGGCCTGCGCCTTGCGCCGCGCGATGTTGGCCTTGAGGGCCGCCTTCTTCCGCGCGTCGCGGTCGCTCTTGTTCTGATCCGCGCTCATGAACCCCGATACTCCGGCCGGGGCCTCAGGTCCAGCATCCGGGCTGCCCCGGCGGCACTCCCCCGCCTGCCCGGGCTTTCATTTGGGCTCCTGCGCGCCGGGGCGCTGCCGGACGAGGCCGGCAGGGAGCGCCTGGTTGCGCCGCCTGAGCTGGCCCCGCTCGCCACAGGCGCTGCCCTCTCACGCCGGCCCGTGGGGTGGCGCTCCGCCCTGGCCGCGGTGCGCTTTATGCCAGCCAAGCCCCTCCCCGCGGCCCGCTGGGCACCAAGCCCAGCCACAGCGCCAGCCCGCCGGGACGGGCCGGCGCTCGCGCGGCGCCTGCGGCTTGATTCCGCGCGGGGGGAAGAGCGGCGGCGTGGGGGCATCGGACGACGTCCGCTCCCCGCCCGCTCCCAAGTCGAGAACGCCCTCCGAGGTCACCCGCAGATGCCCTCAGCCCTCTCTCCAGAAAATCCGCTTGCGTGGGCGCGCGCGGTTGCTAAAAGGGCGCGCACCACGGCGCTGCTGTAGCTCAGGGGTAGAGCACTCCCTTGGTAAGGGAGAGGTCGAGAGTTCGAATCTCTCCAGCAGCACCAGGATGTCCCTGACATCGCTCAATTCTGCGACCTGCGCCCGCCCGCAAGCGCTGCCGCGAGGGGCCGTGGCCAGGTTCGAGCGCCACCGCCTAATTCTTCAGCGGCCAGTCGCCGGGCGCCATCGGTGCGATGGAGACGGCGGAATAGGTCGAGTAGCCGTCGGTCTCGTCGTCCATCCACGCCAGCCAGCCGAAGCCGAAATCGCTCAGGTAGGTCACGCCCTCGATGTAATTGTCGTCACTCTGGTAGGCGGTCGTCACCTCCAGCGCATCGAAGCGGCACGCGCCAACGCTGATCGCCTCCTCGGGCCCGAAGACATAGCTCTGCGTCACGCTCACCGGCGCCTCATCGGGGTAGAGTAAATCCGGCCGCGCGTCCCACCGCCCGGCGGGCTCGGGCACCGGCAGCTCCGCCGCCGGCGCGCCGTAATCGTGGCGCGTGGCGTTGGGCAGGTCGATGAAATCGCCCCAGACCTCGGCATAGTCCGTCACGTAAAGGCCCTGCGCCATCTCCATCCAGTAGATGGGCTCGTCGTAATCCACGCCAATGGATTCCACCACGCCCGGCCCGGAGGCGCGGAACATCTCGACCAGCCCGTCGCTGTACTCGACGCGGATGCCGGTCTCCATATCGGCCGGCACGGGGCATTCGGCGAAGGCGGGCCCGGCAGTGATGAGGGCGAGGATGGTGAGGCGGGTCATGGGGCGCTCCTTGTCAGGTGATCGCACCCTGCCCGCCCCGCCCCCCCGGGGGCAACCGCCTGTCAGAAAAGGAAATACCGCTGCGCCATGGCCAGCTCCGTCGCCGGCTGGCAGGTCAGCAGCTCGCCGTCGGCGCGCACCTCGTAGGTCTCCGGGTTCACCTCCACCTTCGGCAGGAGGTCGTTGAGCTTGAGGTCCCGCTTGCCGATGCCGCGCGTGCCCTTCACCGGGACCAGCGCCTTGCGGCAGCCGATCCTCTCCTCCAGCCCCGCCTCCACGGCGGCGGCGGAGGTGAAGACGACTGACGTATTGCTCCGGTTCAGCCCGTAGGCGCCGAACATCGGGCGCATGTAGACGGGCTGCGGTGTGGGGATGGAGGCGTTGGGGTCGCCCATCTGCGCCGCCGCGATGGAGCCGCCGATCAGCACCATCTCCGCCTTCACGCCGAAGAAGGCGGGGTTCCAGAGCACCAGGTCGGCGCGCTTGCCGACCTCGATGGAGCCGGTCTCGTGCGCGATGCCATGCGCGATGGCGGGGTTGATCGTGTATTTCGCGACGTAGCGGCGGGCACGGATATTGTCGTTGGCGCCCTGCTCCTCGGCGAGCCGGCCGCGCTGCTTCTTCATCTTGTCCGCCGTCTGCCACGTGCGGATGATGACTTCGCCGACCCGCCCCATCGCCTGGCTGTCGCTGGCGATGATGCTGAAGGCGCCCATGTCGTGCAGGATATCCTCCGCCGCGATGGTCTCTCGCCGGATGCGGCTTTCGGCAAAGGCCACATCCTCGGGGATCGACTTGTCGAGATGGTGGCAGACCATGAGCATGTCGAGATGTTCCTCGATCGTGTTCACCGTAAAGGGCCGCGTGGGGTTGGTCGACGAGGGGATGACGTGCTCCTCCCCGCAGATCTTGATGATATCCGGCGCGTGGCCCCCGCCTGCCCCCTCGGTGTGAAAGGCGTGGATCGTGCGGCCTTTCATGGCCGCCACGGTGTTCTCGACGAAGCCGCTTTCGTTCAACGTGTCGGTGTGGATCATCACCTGCACGTCCATCTCGTCGGCGACGCCGAGGCAGCAGTCGATGGCCGCGGGGGTGGTGCCCCAATCCTCATGCAGCTTCAGCGCGCCGGCGCCGCCCTCGACCTGCTCGATCAGCGCGCCCGGCAGCGAAGCATTGCCCTTGCCGGAGAAGAGCAGGTTCATCGGGAAGGCCTCTGCGGCGCCGATCATCTGCGCCAGATGCCAGGGGCCGGGCGTGCAGGTGGTGGCCAGCGTGCCATGGGCCGGCCCGGTGCCGCCGCCGATCATCGTGGTCAGGCCCGAGGCGAGCGCGTCCTCGATCTGCTGGGGGCAGATGAAGTGGATGTGGCTGTCGATGCCGCCGGCGGTGAGGATGCGCCCCTCGGCGGCGATCGCCTCTGTCCCCGGGCCGACGATGATGTCGACGCCGGGCTGCGTGTCGGGGTTGCCGGCCTTGCCGATGCCGACGATGCGGCCGTCCTTCAGCCCCACGTCAGCCTTCACGATGCCCGTCCAGTCGAGGATCAGCGCGTTGGTGATGACCGTATCGACCGCCCCCTGCGCCCGCGTCGCCTGGGATTGCCCCATCCCGTCGCGGATGACCTTGCCACCGCCGAACTTCACCTCCTCGCCATAGCTCAGCGCGTTCTGCCCCGAGCCGCCGGAGATCGCGGCGCCGACGCGCTCGGCGATCAGGTCACGCTCGACCTCGATGATGAGGTCGGTATCGGCGAGGCGGAGGCGGTCGCCCACGGTGGGGCCGAACATGGCGGCGTAATCGGCGCGGGAGATGGTGGCGGGCATGGGCGTCTCTCTCAGGGCGTGAGGAAATTGGTAAGGTCCTGCGTGCGCGCCTCCGTCAGGCGCGTGTAGCAGGTGGATTCGACCATGGGCGCCATCGAGCCGCCCTCGTAGAGCGCCGCCTCGGCGGCGCAGGCGGCATCGCGGAACTCGATCCAGAGGCGCTGCGCGGCGAGGAGCTGCTCGTAGACGGCGCTGTCGGTGCCGAGCTGGCCGCGCACCTCGGCCCAGGTGTCGTTGAGCGTCGCGTCGGCCTCACGGTAGGTGGCGAGCGCGCAATGGTTCATGTCGGCCTGCGTGGTGCCGCCGTCGGAGCAGTCGACCTGCGCCGCGGCGGGCGCCGCGAGGAGAAGGAGGGCGAGGGGCGCGCCCAGCAGGGCGTGGCGGAGGGCGCTCATTTCTCGCCTCCGCTCAGTCGCTTGTAATTGGCCTTCGTCGCCACCCCGATGGGCGCCAGCGCCGCGGTGAAGACGGCGGCCGGGCTCGCCCCGGCGACGCCTGCCGCCGCGCCGGCGAACCAGGCGCGGGTGAAGGCATCGCCCTTCTCCTCCCACATGCGGGAGGATTCGTTGAGCGCGACGGGCCAGACGCCCATCATGCCCATGACGCGCATGGCCGCGACGCGCTGCGCCTCGGCGGCCATGGTCCAGAAGCGGAAGGAGGCGTCCATCGCCTCGGCCATGCTGCCGGCAGGATCTTCAGACATCTGCGCGCATCCTGTGGGGTGGGCGGGGGGAGGGGGATCGCTGTCTCACAGCGCCCCCATGACCTTCTGGTTGAAGCCATAGACCTTCCGGTCGCCGGAGAAGGGGATCAGCCGCACCTCGCGGCGCTGGCCGGGCTCGAAGCGCACGGCGGTGCCGGCGGCGATGTCGAGCCGGTGGCCATGGGCGGCGGCGCGGTCGAACTCCAGCGCCGGGTTCGTCTCGGCAAAGTGGAAATGGCTGCCCACCTGCACCGGGCGGTCGCCGGTATTGGCGACCTCCAGCGTCAGCGCCTCGCGGCTGGTGTTGAGGGTGATCTCCCCCTCCGCCGGCATCAGCTCTCCGGGGATCATGGCGTTCCTCCGCTCTTCTGCATTGCTTCGGCCACCGCCGCGTCGAAGGCCGCCTCCAGCGCCGGGGAAGCGCCCCGGCAGGCGGCGACGACGCGCTCGGCGCCTTCAAGGTACTCCGCCGCATCGCTGGGGGGCCAGGCCTCCGGCAAGCGGGAGATGTCGCGCACATTGGATGTCTGGTCGGCCAGCTTGATGCGCTTCACGCCCTCGGGCTCGCCGGGCAGGTGCGCCGCCTGCCGCGACTTGCGCTCGGGGCGGGGCAGATCCGCCCAGGCGGGATCGTCGGTGCAGCCTTCGACCAGTCGCGCCACCTCGGGCCCGTAGCCCTCCGCCAGCGCGTCGAGGGTGATGTCGCTGTCCTCCACCACGTCGTGCAGGACGGCCGCCGTCACCTCCTCGGCCGAACCGCCGGCCTCGGCGACCAGCATGGCGACCTCGAGCACGTGACCCACGTAGGGCACGTCGCCGCCCTTGCGCCGCTGCCCCACATGGGCGCGGGCGGCGAGATCGGCCGCGCGGGCGAAGACGGCGAGGTCGCTCACCGGATGGGCTCGTGCACGGTGACGAGCTTCGTGCCGTCCGGGAAGGTCGCCTCGACCTGCACCTCGTCGATCATCTCCGGCACGCCCTCCATGCATTGCTCGCGGGTGATGACCTGCGCGCCGGCCTCCATCATGTCGGCGACGGAGCGGCCGTCGCGGGCGCCCTCCACCACCGCGTCGGTGATGAGGGCAATCGCCTCGGGGTAGTTGAGCTTGACGCCGCGGGAGAGCCGCTTGCGGGCGACCTCTGCGGCCATGGCGACGAGGAGCTTGTCCTTCTCGCGCGGGGTGAGCTGCATCTATAGTCTCCAGACTTTCGGCAGGGCGGCGCCGGCGAGAAGGGCCAGCGCCGGCTCCAGATGGTGGCGCAGGCGGAAGCCATCCTCCGCCAGAAGCCGCGCGAAGAGAACCCCCTCGCGGACGAGGCTCGCCCCGCCCCGGGGGCCGAGCGCCTCGCGCAGGGGAGCGAGCTTGCCCTCCGCATGGGGCGCGACGAGAAGGAGGGAGGCCATGGCCCCCGCCCCGGCGCCGAGGGCGGGGGAGGCGAGGGTGGCGGCGGCATCCGGGCCGAAGCGGAGCGCGTCGGCGAAGACGAGCCGGCCGCAGAGGCGGACGTCCCACGCATCGCGGAAGGTCGCGCGGGCGAGGGCCTCGCCCATCTCGCGGCGGCCGAAGATGACCGGCTCGGCGATCAGCGCCTCGGCGCCCTCCTCCATCTCGAGAATCAGCCGGCGCTCCAGCGCCGCGCCCTCGAAGAGGATCGTCTCCTGCGGCAGCCAGTGCAGCTTGGCCCCGGCGCCCATGCGCACCTGCACCTCGCTGCGCGCCACGCCCTCCGCCGCGCGGTAGGCGCGTTCGGCAGCCTGCGTGGTGAGCGTCAGCGCGGCGCCGGGGCCGACCTCGGCGCTCACGCGCATCCGGTCACCGCCCGTCAGCCCGCCGGAGGTATTGAGCAGCACCGCCTGCATTGGCCCCGGTCGCGGCTGCGGGAAGAGCAGTTTCAGCGCCCCCTCCTGCCGCAGCCCGACAAGTCGCGTGGCGGCGCCGCGCCGCGCCACGGCGAGCGTCACCGCGCCCTGTGCGCGGGGCTGGCCGGAGGAGGCCTCGGCGAGGGCCGGACGTGTGGCGGACATCTCCATCGCCGCCATCCTTCCGCCCGGGGCCGCAAAAAGCCAGCGTGGCGGCGGGGCAGGTGCCGCGGGAGCAGGCGGCGCGTACCCGGGCCGCCCAAAAACCGGGCAGCAAAAAGGGCGCCCCGGCGGAGCGCCCCTGAAGACGAGGGAAGAGCGGGCGAGCGGGGCCTCGCGCCCCGAGGCCCGGGCTTACCGGCCCTTCTTCTCGCCGAGCGTCAGCGGTTTCGCCGCGCCGGAATTCGCCGTGGCCAGAACCTTCGGCTTTTCCTGCTTCGGCTTCTTCGCTTCCTTGTTTCCGTGCTTGTTGTTGCCTTTTCCCATCACGACCTCGCATGCTGCAAATCCGGTCCGGCGACATGCCGGACGGGCCGTTCCTCAGGGAAGCTCAGGGTTGCCTGATGACGACAGGGCGATGACTTCGATGAGTCTCGCGGATGCGCCCCGTGGGGGCGCCGCGTGACCTTGACGTAAGCCTCGGAGAGGCACCCCGCAAGCGTCATGACGTGGGTGCCCGCGAAAAGCGCGCGGATCGGCAAAGATGCAGGAGGAGGAGGGGGCGCGGTCCCGCTCGTTGGCTCCGGCATATCGCGCCGCCGGCCTGCAGACGCAGGGCGAGCGCCGGCCCGTGGGGTGGCGCTCCGACAGGTCCGCTCCTCGATTTATGGTGGCACTGCCTCCCCGCTCGGCACTCAGCGCCAACGGCACCTGAGCGCCAGCCCGCGGGAGGGGCCGGCGCTCGCCCTGCGCCTTTGGCGCGTTCCGGGGCGGGGGAAGAAGCGGAGGCCGCTCTCCAAGGCGCGCGGGACGGCGAACGGTGGCACCCCCCACCGGCCCGCACCTCCGGTCAGTTCGGATTGTCCATCCGCACGGTCACTCTCAGCTGCCCGCGCACCGGCTCGCTGAAGATGGCGCGGACGAGCTCCTGCGTCGCGCCGTGCTGCGGGTCGATTCGCGGGAAGTCGAAGTTCGTCTGGCCCGTGCCGGTCTCGATCTCTCCCACCGGGGCCACCGCCTCCACCGTCCGCGAGCGGCCGCCGAAGGGCAGGTTCGGGCGCGGGTCGATGATCCACTGGTTGGACGGGGAGGCCTGGTCGTGCACCACCGTCAGCGGGTTGCGCACCTCTTCGTCGATGGCGTTGAAGACGTTGCCGTAGAAGGTGACGTTGCGCATCCGCCCGAAGTCGAGATCGGCGAAGGTCGTGTCCACCTCCTCCACCCGCTCGCAGCTGCCGCCGACGATGCGGAAGACGTTGGAGATCACCGACAGCCCGTGGACGAAGTGCCCCGGCCCGTAGGGCTTGATGCGGATGAAGCGGAACCACGGCGCCACCGAGGAGGCGGTGAAGTTGTTGCCCGTGATCGTCAGCCCGCCGAAGCTGTACTGGCTGGCGAAGGCCGGCGACTCGTCATGCTCGTTCGTCCACTCGATGATGTTGTTGTCGATGTAGTTGCCGGTGATGATCGAGCGCACGTTCGGCCGCGTCAGCACCAGCCCGCCGACGCGCACGCCGTTCGCCGCATCGTCGCCGAGGAACCAGTGGTTGCCGACGATGGTGGAGCCGGTGCCGGCGAGGATCGCGAACTGCTTGAAGCGCGTGCAGCGATTGTCGCGGATCTTCACGTCGTTGGCGTTAGCGTTGAAGCCGATGGTCGTGCGCTGCTCCACCGGCACGTCCTGCTCGTTGGAGATGAACTGGCAGCGGTCGATCATCAGCCCCTGGCAGGCCCGCCCGATGGAGGTGAGGCCGCGGCTCTTCGGCTGGTTGAAGAAGCAATCCTTCACGTGGAAGATGATGCCGGTCTTCGCCATCATGATGGCGCTGGCCTGCCCCCGGCAGAGGAAGTCGATCTCCGACAGGATCATCTGGCTGAGCTCGTCGTAGCCGGAGAAATCCAGCATGTACTGGAACCGCCGGAAGGTGTAGTTCTGCGTGCCTTCCGCATCGTAGAGCGGCTGGCTCAGCTCCAGCCGCTGCTGGCCGACGTTGACGTTGCGCACGTAGACCTCGCGGCCCACACCGCCCCCGGTGACGAGGCTGCCGACGGGGATGGCGGCGATGTTGGCGACACCCGTGAGCTGCGTCGGGTTCGAGGCCGAGTAGGTGGCCTGCGAGGTGACGACGGTGTCGTTCCACACATCGGAATCGGCCGGCTCGAACTGGCCGTTGCGGATCACCCGGCGCGTCTTGAAGGAGGTCTTCGTCGGCTCCAGCGCCTGCATGTCGAGCGGGCCGGTCAGCGCGATGCGCCGACCGCAGAGGTCGAGGCTCTCGTGGTCGGAGTAGTTGATCAGCGCCTGGTAGGCCTTCTTGAAGGCCAGCTCCTCGTCGGCGAAGGCATCGAGATAGGTCTCGTAGTCGAAGTTGCGCTGCAGGATGAAATGCGGGCCGATCGGCTGCACCACGGTGCCCTCGAAACGCACCTGGTTCTGGAAGGTGACGTCGCCGGTCAGCCGGTAGGTCCCGGCGGAGACGAGCACCTCGCGGCCCTGTGCGGCGGAATCGGCCGCCTCGAAGGCGGCGGTGTCATCGGAGACGCCATCGCCCTTGGCGCCGTAATCGCGCACGTCGACGAGGCCGAGGAGGTCGCGCAGGAAGTAGGAGGTGACATCGCGGATCTCGATGTCGTCCACCCGCACCACGCCGCCGTTGGGGCCGGTCAGATCGATCCCGATGTGCCCGTAGATCGCGCCGGTCCACACCATGTCGACGCCGTTGCGATCCCCCGTGCCGATGATGGCGGTGATCGTGACGACCTCGCCATAGGTGGTCAGCTGCTTGGAGGGGCCCGTCTCGGTCACTCCGTTCAGGTGGCTGCCGCCCGGGCCGCTCGCCCAGCCGGCGACGCGCACGGCCGGCAGCGCGCCGGACATTGCCTTCACTCGGGCCGTCACCTCGAGGTAGCAGCCGGGCAGGATCGTCGTCTCGCCCATGTAGCGGACCTTCTGCGTGCCGGAGGTCTTGTTGACCTCAAGGCAGCCGGAGAAGTCCTGATCGGCCGGCACGAAGGCGCCGCCGCCGGTGGCATAGGTGGCCGAGCCCGGCGTGCCGTCGCCCCGCGACCAGACGTCGAGCCCCGCGGCAAAGGGCGGCGGCATGAGTTGAAGCCCTTCGGTGATCGCCGTGTTCATGTCGCTCGTCCTTTCCCGTGCACCCCGTGCCCCGGGCGCGCGCCGGAGCTCTGGGCGGCAGGGCTACCGGGGCGAGGTGAACGGGGCCGAAGGGCACCGCGCGGGCGGGGCGGGGGACGGGCAACGGGCAGGCGGGTAGGGGGCCGCTGCCTTGGCCGGCGAGGGCGTCCAAGGGCGGTCGTTGGCCGTGGGGGCGGTGCCGGTCGTGCCGGGCTGAAGCCCGGCCGCCACCTCTCCCCCGGTAGGGCTTCAGGCCGGCGTTGTCGGTTGCACCCTGCCTCAGGAGCCGGCCGCGGACCCTCATGGTGTCCGTCGGCCACGGCGCGCAGGCGCGCGGGGCAGGCGCCCGCCACGCAATTTTCCTTGCAATGTGCCCGCTGCCGCGCAATGAACGCGCCCATGAGCACCGCCGCGATCTCTCTGCGCCGCCGAATCCGGGCCTGAACCGCAGGCCCCGGCGCGGCTGTCCGCGCGCTCTTCCTCCCCCCTGATTGACCATCCGCCCGGCTTCGGCCACCAAAGGGCTTCCTTTATCTGGAAAGGACTTTCCCATGATCCCCGCGATCCTGCCCACCTATAACCGCGCGCCCCTCGCCTTCGAGCGGGGCGAGGGCTCCTGGCTCGTCGCGGAGGACGGGCAGCGATATCTCGATCTCGCCGCGGGGATCGCCGTCAACGCGCTCGGGCACGCCCACCCGAAGCTGGTGCAGGTGCTGGCCGAGCAGGGCGCGAAGCTCTGGCATGTCTCCAACATCTACCGGGTGCCCCAGCAGGAGGCGCTGGCGGCGCTGCTGGTGGAGCACAGCTTCGCCGACACGGTGTTCTTCACCAACTCCGGCACCGAGGCCTGCGAGCTGGCGGTGAAGATGGCGCGCAAGCATTTCTCGGCCAGCGCGCCGGAGCGCACGCGCATCCTCGCCTTCAACGGCGCCTTCCACGGCCGCTCCTCGGCGGCCATCGCCGCCTCCGGCAGCGAGAAGATGGTGAAGGGCTTCGGGCCGCTTCTGCCCGGCTTCGCGCAATTCGAGTTCGGCGGCGAGGAGGTGTTCGAGGCGCTGAAGGCCCCCGATGTCGCCGCGGTGATGGTCGAGCCCATCCAGGGCGAGGGCGGCATCCGCGCGGCAGAGGATGGCTGGCTCAAGCGCCTGCGCGGGGCATGCGACGAGGCCGGTGTGCTCCTGATCCTCGACGAGGTGCAATGCGGCATGGGCCGGACGGGCCGGCTCTTCGCGCATGAATGGGCGGGCATCACGCCCGACATCATGATGGTCGCCAAGGGCATCGGCGGCGGCTTCCCCCTCGGCGCCGTGCTGGCGACGGAAGGGGCGGCCAAGGAGATGACGGCCGGCTCCCATGGCTCCACCTACGGCGGCAACCCGCTCGGCTGCGCCATCGGCACCGCGGTGACGGAGATCATCACGGGGCCGGGCTTCCTCGACGAGGTGAACCGCAAGGCGTCTCTGCTGCGCCAGTCCCTCGAGGGGCTGGTCGCGGCGCACCCGGAGGTCTTCGAGGAGGTACGCGGCAGCGGGCTGATGCTCGGCCTCAAGTGCAAGGCGGCGAACACCGATATCGTGCAGGCCGGCTACGGCGCCCACGTGCTGACGGTGGCGGCGGCAGACAACGTGCTGCGCCTCCTGCCGGCGCTCACCATTTCCGACGACGAGATCGCCGAGGCGGTGACGCGGCTGGAGACGGCTGCCAGAACGGTGGAGGCGGCGCAATGAGCCACTTTCTCGACATCAACAAAACCGACGCCGCCGAGCTGAGGGGCATCATCGACAGCGCCCGTGCCATGAAGGATGCCCGGGGCGGCCGCCCCAAGGGCAGCCCGGACGACGAGCAGCCGCTCGCCGGGCAGATGGTGGCGCTGATCTTCGAGAAGCCCTCGACCCGCACGCGGGTGAGCTTCGACATCGGCGTGCGCCAGATGGGCGGGCAGACGATGGTCCTCTCCGGCTCGGAGATGCAGCTCGGCCATGGCGAGACCATCGCCGACACGGCGCGCGTCCTCTCCCGCTACGTCGATCTCATCATGATCCGCACCTTCGAGGAGCAGACGCTGCTCGACATGGCCGAATACGCCTCGGTGCCGGTGATCAACGGGCTGACCAACCGCAGCCACCCCTGCCAGATCATGGCCGACGTGATGACCTACGAGGAGCATCGCGGCCCCATCGCCGGCAAGAAGGTGGTCTGGTCGGGCGACGGCAACAACGTCTTCGCCAGCTTCGCCCATGCCGCGGGGCAGTTCGGCTTCGATCTCACCTTCACCGGCCCGCCGACGCTGGACCCCGAGCAGGTGTTCATCGACGAGGCCTGCGCCAAGGGCGCCCGCGTCACCATCGAGCGCGACCCGGTGAAGGCCGTGACCGGAGCCGACCTCGTGGTGACCGACACCTGGGTCTCGATGCACGACCCGCAGAGCGCGCGCGAGCGCCGCCACAACCAGCTGCGCCCCTACCAGGTGAACGAGGCGCTGATGGCGCATGCCAAGGAAGATGCGCTCTTCATGCACTGCCTGCCCGCCCACCGCGACGACGAGGCCACCTCCGCCGTCATGGACGGGCCGCACTCGGTGATCTTCGACGAGGCGGAGAACCGGCTGCACGCGCAGAAGGCCGTGATGCGCTGGTGCCTCGGGGTGTGACGGCCGGGAAAATGAGCGCCTGCGGCGCACGCCTCTGGTTGCGTTGAGGGGGCTGTCTGCCCCCTCAAACTCCCCCGAGAGGTATTCTGAAAGGGCGAGAGCTGGAGGAGGCGCGAGGTTCGCTCGGGAGTGGGCGAGCGCGGGGCTTTGCGCTGGCCCGCGGAGGAAGGGAGGGGCTGGCGGTTGCGCCGGCCCCTCTCTCTTTGCGCGCCCCTAGTAATCCAGCTCGTAGAAGAGGCCGAGGCGGGACTCGCCCTCGGAGGTCACGCTGCCGCGGACAGTGACGTTGTCGGTCACGTCGAGGTTCAGCGTCACCTCCGACTCGTCGCCGAGCGTGACGTCGGCATAGACGTTCTCGCTGAGGTAGCGGCCGGCGCGGACGGCGGTGTTGCCCTCCTCGTCCGTCTGCACGTCGAGATCGTCGAGGCCGAGGCCCTGCCGCAGCCGGCCGAGTACACCGACGCCGCCGCGCCCCGCCAGCGTCGAGACGGCGGAGGCGAGCTGCACGGCCTGCAGGGGTGAGATGTCGGAGATGGAGGTGCCGAAGAGCAGCTGCGAGAGCACCTCGTCCTCCGGCAGGCTGGGCTCGGAGGAGAAGGTGACCTCCGGCTCCATCGCCGGTCCCTCGACGGTGATGATCACCACCGTGCCGTTGGGCGCCTCCGTGCGGGCGACGAGGCGGAGGTAGGGATCGAAGTTGCCCTGCAGCGTGACCGAGCCCTCGTCGAGCTCGAAGCGCTGGCCGAGGAGGTCGAGCCGGCCGCGGATAAGGTTGAACGCCCCGGTGGGGATGATGTTGGCCGTGGTGCCGGTGATCTGCAGCTGCCCGCCAAGCTCGGCATCGAGGCCCCGGCCGCGCACGAAGATGCGGCCCGGGGCGTTCAGCGTCAGGTCGAGCGCATAGGCGACGCCCGGCCCCTCGGTGCCGCCATCGGCGCCCACCTCCTCTCCCGCGATGGTCAGCTCGGCGCGGTTCAGCGTCGTGCGGACGGCGGGGGAGGGCTCGATGTGGTAGACGGTCGGCAGGTCGCCGAGCGGGCCGATGGGGGAGGAGGGCACGCGGATCTCCGCCTCCCGCAGGTTGGCCTCGCCGGAGATGCGGGCGCCGCCGGTCAGCGGGCCGTCGATGGCGATGGCGGCATCGACGGTGGCCTCGTAGAGCGCCGGGTCCCGCAGGATGAGCCCGTCGGCATTGGCGCGGAGCGCGGCGTTGAAGCCGTCCGTCAGGCCGACGGAGCCGGTGACGGAGAGGGTGCCGCCCGAGGAGATGCCGCCCGAGAGCGCCACGTCCGCGGTGCCGCCGCCGAGCGTGACGGTGCCGGAGAGCCCCTCGATGGCCAGCGTGAAGGTGGGCAGCGAAAGGCGCGCATCGGCGAGCGAGACGGTGCCGGAAAGGGCCGAGAGGGACGGGCCGGTCAGGCTGAGATCGAAGCTCGCCGTGCCGTCGAGCCGCCGCGGCTCGAGGAAGCCGTTGACGAGGCCGAGCGGCAGCTGGCCGGTGGCGCCGATGTCTAGCGCGCCGCCCGGCCCGTAGCTGCCGGAGACGCGGGCGCCGAGGCCGCCGGGGCCATCGAGATCGGCGCTGAGCTGCCACGCCCCGCCGTTGAGGCTGGCGGTGCCGTCGGCGCGCAGCGGGCCGGAGAAGCCGGGCGCGATGAGGCCGATATCGGCGAGGCGGGCCGTGAAGTCCGCCTGCCCGCCATCCTCCGGCCGGGCCAGCGCGCCGCCGGCCTGCAGGTTGGGGAAGTCGAGCGAGAAGGCATCGGAGGAGAGGCTGCCGTCCTCGGCACGCTGGATGTCGAGGTAGATCGTCCCCCGCCCGGCGAGCAGGCGGTTCGCGATGTCGTTGCCGACGCCGAGGTTCTGCGTCGTCGCCCGGATCTCCTGCCCGAAGGCCAGTGCCATGGGCCGCAGCGTGCCCTCCGCCGTGCCCGAGAGGCCGCCGGAGAGCGGCACGCCCACCGGCCCGGCGAGGGCGGAGAGCTGCGGCGCCTCGATGGTGGCGGAGGTCTCCAGCAGCCAGTCCTCCTCCACCTCCGACCAGGGGCCGGTGGCGGTGAGGGAGATGCTGTTGGGGCCGGTAGTGGCCGTCAGCGCGGCGTCCAGCGCGCGGTCGGCGGCGAGCGTCACGTCGAGGCTGGCGTCGATGGGCTGGCCGAGGCCGGAAACTAGCGCGCCCGGCTGCAGGATCGTCGTGTCCAGATCCGCCCAAAGCGCCCCGTCCGCCGCCCGCTCGGCGCGGCCGGTGAGGGTGATGGCGGGGGTGGCGATGGAGAGATCCTCGGCCGCCAGCAGCCCGTCGTCGCTGACGAGTGTGGCGGAGAGGCTGCCGGTGCCGGCGAGAAGGGCATCGACCTGCGGCACGCCGATGGCGATGTCCTCGGTGGTGCCGGTGACGTCTATCTCCAGCCGCGCGCCGCCGGCGGGGATGGTCCCGTTGGCCTGCAGGTCCACCGAGCCGTCCAGCGGCAGGCCGGCGAGCTCGGAGAATGGGGCGAGGTCGGGGATGGTGGCGCTGGCGTCGAGCGTCAGCGGTGCGGAGGCGTCATCGCGCAGCACCGTGACCTCGGCGCTGAGGCCGTTCGGGGCGGAGACGCTGGCGGCGACGTCGACCGCGCCGCCGTCCACCATGGCCCGGCCGGTGGCGGTGAGGCGGCCGTCATAGCCGGGGGCGATGAGGCCGAGATTGGCGACGGAGGCGTCGAAGGTCGCCTGCAGCGTCTCGCCCGCGAGCGTGCCGGAAGTCTCCACCGACAGCTGCGGGGTGCGGGCGGAGATGCCCTCGAAGGTCAGCCCCTCGGCGGTGCTGGCGACGCGGCCGGAGAGTCGGCCCTCGCCGTCGAGCAGCGGCTGGATCGCCTCGATGCCGACGGCGAGGTCCTGCGTGGTGCCGTCGATGGTGAGGTCGTAGCTGGCGAAGTCCGCCGAGGTCGTACCGGTGACGGAGAGCGCGACGGAGCCGCCCAGTTCCCGGCCGGCGAGGTCGGAGAAGGGGGCGAGGTCGGGGATGGCGAGGTCGGCGTCGACGTCGACGGGGGCGCCGTCGCCTTCGCTCTGCAGGCTGACGTCGATGTCCAGCCCGTCCGGGGCGGCGACGGTGGCGGTGATGTCCACCGCGTCACCGGCGATCACGGCCCGGCCGCTGGCGGAAGCGGGGCCGTCGTAGCCGGGGGCGACGAGGCCGAGATCGGTGACGGAGGCCTCGAAGGTCGCGTCTACGTCCGATCCGTCGAGCGTGCCGGAGGCGGCGAGGGAGAGCTGCGGCGTCTGAGCCGAGATGCCGTCGAAGCTGAGGGCGCCGTCCTCGCCGATGACCCGGCCGCTGATGGCGCCGGAGCCGGCGAGCAGGGGCTCGATGGCCTCGATGCCGACGGCGAGGTCCTGCGTGGTGCCGTCCAACGCCAGGTCGTAGGAGGTGTAGTCCCGCGAGGCGGTGCCGGTGACGGAGAGATCGACGGAGCCGCCGAGGTCACGCCCCGCAAGCTCGGAGAAGGGCGCGAGGTCGGGGACCGTCAGCTCGGCATCGATGGAGAGGGGGGCGTCGGCCCCTGGGCTCTGCACCGCGATGTCGGCGCCGAGGCCCTGCGGCGCGGCGATGGTGGCGGTGAGGTCGATGGCCTCGCCGGAGATCGAGGCACGGCCGCTGGCAGAGGCCGGGCCGTCATAGCCGGGGGCGATGAGGCCGAGATTGGTGAGCGAGGCGTCGAAGGTGGCGTCGATGGTCTCGCCGGCGAGGGTGCCGGAGGCCGCCAGCGACAGCTGGGGCGTCTCGGCGGAGACGTCCTCGAAGGTGATCGTGCCATCCGCGCCGGTGACCTGGGCGGAGATCTCGCCGGTGCCGGCGAGGAGCGTGTCGGCGGCGTCGATGCCGAGGGCGAGGTCCTGCGTCGTGCCGTCGATGGCGAGGTCGTAGCGCGAGAGGTCCCGCGATGCGGTGCCGGTGACGGAGAGCTCCGCCGAGCCGGAGAGGGGCCGGCCCGCGAGTTCGGAGAAGGGGGCGAGGTCGGGCACCGCCAGCTCGGCATTGACTTCGAGCGGGGCGCCGTTGCCGGGGCCCTGCACGGAGATGTCGGCGCCGAGGCCGCCGGGGGCGGAGATGGTGGCGGTGACGTCCACCGCGTCGCCCTCGATCAGCGCCCGGCCGGTGGCCGTGGCGGGGCCGTCGTAGCCGGGGGCGACGAGGCCGAGATCGGTGAGCGAGGCGTCGAACGTCGCCTGAAGGTCCTGCCCTTCGAGGCTGCCGGAGGTCTGCAGCGAGAGCTGCGGTGTCTCGGCCGAGACGTTCTCGAAGGTGATCGCGTCCTCGATGCCGCTGACCGAGGCGCTAATGCGGCCGGTGCCGGCGAGGAGCGCATCGGCGGCGTCGACGCCGACGGCGAGGTCCTGCGTCGAGCCGTCCACCTGCACGTCGAAGCGGGAGAAATCCTCCGACGCGGTGCCGGTGATCTCCAGATTGGCGGCGCCGCCGAGGTCGCGCCCGGCGAGGCTGGAGAAGGGGGCGAGGTCGCCCACGTCGGCGGTGACGGTGCCCGACCAGCCCTCCTGCGGGCTGAGCACGACGTCAACGTCCGCCATCAGCTGGTCGGCGGCGAGCGTGGCGTCGATGGTGGCGCCGCTGGCGGCGCCCCAACGGGCGGTGCCGTTGAAGGTGCCGGGGCCCGTCAGGTCCGGGACGACGCGGGAGAGCTGCGGCAGGGTGAGCGAGAAATCGGCGGTGGCCTGCGCGGAGGAGACGTTGGCGTCGGCGACGAGCGTCAGCCCGTCGGTGCGCACCTCCAGCGCCTCGATCCGCGTGCCCTCGGCGTCGCGCGCGGCGGTGAGGGAGAGGCGACCGTCGCCGGCGAGCAGGCCGTCGAGCTCGTCGATGCCGAAGCCGAGATCGGTCGTCTCGCCTTCGATCGTCACGCGGCCGGCGCGGTCGAGCAGGGCGATGTCGGCGCCGATGGCGACATTGGCGGCGCCGGTGAGGTCGGTGCCTGCCAGCTCGGCGAAACGGGAGAGGTCGCCCGCCGTCAGGTCGAAGTCCAGCCGGCTCTGCAGCCGCTCGCTGGCGGTGTCGACCGTGGCGCTGCCGGCGATCTCCAGCCCCGGGCCCTCGAGCGTGAGCTGCGAGATTTCCAGCGGCCCCTCGGCCGGCTGGGCGACGGTGATCTGGCCGGAGATGTCGGTGCCGACAGCCTCCAGCAGCGCCTCGTCGGAGAAGTCGAGGCCGGTGGCGTTGTAGGCGAGATCGGCGGTGAACGTCTCCGCATCGGGGGAGATGGTGCCGGTGCCCTCGAGGCGCAGCGCCCCCACCTCGACGTCGCCCTGCACGTATTCGTCGGCGGTGAAGGTGAGGGTGAAGCCGTCATCCTCCGCCTGGTCGTAATCGAGCGCGATCTCGGCCGAGCGGGCGGAGATGTTGCCGCCGCCGAAAGGCAGCACGAGGAGGTTGCCCGTCCCGGTGCCGAAGGTGCCGTCCAGCTCCAGCCGGACGGGCCAGCCGTCGGGCTGCAATTCGCCGCTGGCGGCGAGCTGCAGCGTCTCCGCCTGCGCCTCCAGCCGGTCGAGGATCAGTGCGCCGTCTGCCTCGCGGCGGCCCTGGAAGGCGATGCGGCTGCTGTCGCCGAAGAACGGCTCGTAATCGGCCGGCAGCAGCGGCGTCACGTCGCCGGAGATGTCGGCGCGGACCTGGCTGGCGCCGTCGACGGTGACGAGGCCGAAGGTGCCGGTGACGCGCTCGGTGCCGTCGGTGGCCAGCGCCAGCTCGGCGCTGAAATCGTCGATGGGGCCGGAGCCGGCCAGCTCCAGCGACAGCGCCGGCTCGCCGGGAATGTCGAGGAGGCTGGCGACGATGCCGCCCGGGCCTTCCCGCAGCGCCACGTCGAGGTCGAGCATCCGGCTCTCGTTGGAGTAGGAGCCGGCGATGACGAAGCCGCCCTCGGCGTCGAGCCGGTCTGCCTCGATCCGCGCCTCCAGCGCGCCGTCGTCGAAGCTCAGCCCGCCGTCGAGCGAGAAGGAGGACCGCTGGCCGAGGATCGCCTCGCCCAGCACGACGGTGTCGACCTGAAGCTGCTCGACCTCCACCGCGACGGGCAGGTCGGGCAGGCGGAAGGGTTTTGCCTCCGGGCTCGGGGCGCTGGTCGAGGGCTCGGGGGTGCGGACGAAGCGGATCGACTCGGCGCTCATCTCGCCGATCTCGATGCGCCGCTGGAACAGCGCGGAGCGGTTCCAGTCCAGCACCACGCCGGAGATGATGAGCCAGACGCCCTCGGCATCCGAGATGATGATCCGCTCGATGGTGGCGCGCGAGGAGAGGGCCCCCTCGAAGCCCTCGATCACCACGCTGCGCCCGGTATCGGAGAGGGCGCCGGTGATAAGGCGGGTGATGAAATCCTGATCGGACGTCGCCTGCGCCGCCTCTTCAAGCAGGCTGAGCTCGCCATCCCCCTCCTGCGCCAGCGCGGGGCCGGCGAGAAGCGTCAGGGCGAGCGCGAGGCGGGCGAGGAGGGAGGAGATACGCATCAAAAGGACTGCCCGATACCAACATAAACATCGACGGAGCCGAAGGTGTCGTCCCCCGTCACCGGCGTCGCCACGTCGAGCCGGATCGGCCCGATGAGGGTGTTGTAGCGCACGCCGAGCCCGGCGCCGGCGTGCCACTCGTTGACCGACGGATCGAACGGGTCGGGCCCGACGAGCCCGGCATCGACGAAGGCCACGGCGCCGATCTTCTCTGTCACGGCGACGCGGGCCTCCGATTGCAGGCCGAGGAAGAGCGCGCCCCCCGTCTCCACCGTCGTCGGCCCCTCGCCGAAGTCGCGGGTGATCTCGACATCGAGCGACTGGTAGGGCTGGCCGCGCACGGTGCCGCCGCCGCCGGAATAGAAGAGGTAGTCCGCCGGCGCATCCTCGGGACCGACGCCGAAGACGGCGCCGGCCTGCCCGCGCAGCGCCACGACGACGCGCTCGCCGAAGCCGCGGTAGACGCGGGCGTCGGCATAGGTGCGCGCGCCGGAGCCGATGCCGGAGAGGCCGTAGAAGGGCGTCACCTCGAGGTCGATGTAGAAGCCCTCGGTGGCGTTCTGCGGATCGTCCCGCCGGTCGAGCTCTGCCCCGAGCGGCAGGGTGAGGAGCTGGTATTCCCGGGTGCGGAAATCCGTCTCCTCGCGGGCGTAGGTGTAGCCCGGACCAGCGGTGAAGATGAGATCCTCGAGGAAGACGGCGCGGGTGAGGCCGGTCTCGATGGAGAAGGCGTCGAGCGTGTAGCCCGGCTCCTGCAGGCGCTGCAGGACGACCTCGCCGGTGAAGTCGGTATCCCGCCGGAAGGTCGCCTGCCGGTCGAAGGTGGCGCGCAGGATGTAGTCGATATCGTCGGCATCTCCGGCGAGGCCGTTGATCTCCGCCGCCAGCTCCAGGCTCTCGGCGCCGCCGAGGAGGTTGCGGTGCAGCCAGGAGGCGCTGAGCGCCACGCCCTCGACGGAGGAGACCTCCGCCCCGAAGCTGAGGCGGCGGGGTGGCGCCTCCACCAGCTCGACGATCACGTCGAGCGTGCCGTCGGCGTTGTAGGTCTCCGCCTCGCGGACGGCGACGGTGGAGAAGGCGCCCGATTGCTGCAGCCGGCGGGTGGCGCGGGTGAGCACGTCGGGCGTGAAGGTGCGCCCCTCTGGCAGGTTGGCGATGGCGACGATGCGGTCCGTGCGCACATCCTCGTTGCCGGAGACGACGAGGTCGCCGAACGTCAGCTCCGGCCCCGGCTGGATGGCGACGGAGGCGTCGAGCCGTTGCTCGGGGTGGATTGCGGTGATGTCCTGCTCGCCCGGCTCGGCCTTGGCGTGGCCGATCTCGCGCCAGGCCTCCACCGCGGCGTCCACCGCGTCGGCGACGGCACCGGAATAGGCGGGCTCCCCGGGGGCGAAGCTCTCCGGCAGCTCGGTGCCGGGGGCCAGCGGCATGACCTCCGCCTGGCCGAAGATGAACTCCGGCCCCGGGCTGACGGTGATGGTGATGCGCTCGACGGAGGAAGGCGCCTCCAGCGGCTGGATCCCGGAGGCCTCGCGCCCGTCGACCTCGATGGAGATGACGCCGCTGTAGCGCCCCTCGGCATAAAGGCCGGTGAGCAGGCGGCGGTAATCGGCGCGGGCGGCGGCGACGTAATCCTCCGCCGAGGGCGGGCCGGACTCGGGGATATCGGCGGATTCGAGGGCGAAGAGCAGGGAGGCGTTCTGCAGCGTCTCGCGCAGGTCCTCCATCTCCTCCAGATCGGGGAGGATCAGCTCCACCTCCTGGGCGATGGCCGCGCCGCCGAGACATGCCGACATGACGCCCGCCGTTGCGAAACGTCTCACCCAACCGTCACTCGCGCCCATCTAGTCTCACCCGTCCCGCAAATTTGCCTCACAGTAACGCGTGGCGCGAAGAGGGCCAGTCAACTCTTTGATGGATGGCGCAGAACCGCCGGGCCGGGGAGGGGCAGGGCGGAGGCGTCGGTCCTCAGAGCACCGCCTGCGCGGCGTCGAGGATGTCGCCCGCCACCTCGTCCTCCGATCGGCCGGCGTCGATGACGCGGAAGCGCTCGGGCGCGGCGGCGGCGAGGGAGAGGAAGCCGGCGCGCGCCCGCTCCTGCATCTCCAGCCCGAAGCCTTCGAAGCGCAGCTCCCCGCCGCGCTGGATGCCGCGGGCGAGGGAGGTGGCCGGGTCGGCGTCGAGGAGGATGGTCATGTCCGGCTCCATCCCGATCATCAGCTCGTGAAGGGCATCGACCTTCGCCGTCAGGTCGCCGCGCGTCAGCCCCTGGTAGACGCGGGTGGAATCGGCGAAGCGGTCGCAGATCACCAGCTTGCCCTCGGCGAGCGCGGGGCGAATCGTCCGCTCAAGATGGTCGCGGCGGGCGGCAGTGAAGAGCAGGATCTCGGTCTCCGGCGACCAGCGGTCCTGCGCGCCGGTCAGCACCAGCTCGCGGATGACCTCCGCCCCCGGCGCCCCGCCCGGCTCGCGGGTGTGGGTGACCTCGTGCCCGGCCTCCCGCAGCGCGGCGACGAGGCGGCGGGCTTGCGTGCTCTTGCCCGAGCCGTCGATGCCCTCGAAGCTGATGAAGCGCCCCGCCGGGGCGCCCGGTGCCGCCACGGCTCAGGCGCCGTCGGCGGCGGCGGCATCCTCCGCCGTCTCGGCGGGGGCGGAGGCAGGGGCGAGCGCGCCGGCCTCGAAGGCCGGGTCCAGTTCCGCCGCCGCCTGCGGGGCGAAGCGGTTGAGCAGCACCAGCCCGGCGATGAGCATCCGCTCGCTGAAACCGCCGCGCGGCACGGCCTGCTGGGCGACCAGCGGCACGCGCACCTCGTCGAGGCCCTCGCGGGTCACGACCAGCTCTCCAAGCTCCTGCCCTTCGGCGATGGGCGCCTCGATCGGCTGCTGCCAGACCGCCTCGATCGAGGCCTCGCTGTTGCCGATCACCGGCATGAGCAGCGTCAGGTCGTCTTCCAGCACCAGCCCGACCTCGGAGACGGCGCCCATCCAGACGCGCGCATCGGCGATGCGGGTGCCGGCTTCCGACAGGGGAACCTGCGCGAACTGGCGGAAGGCCCAGTTGGTGATCCGCTCCGCCTCTTCGCGGCGCTGCTGCTCCGTCTCCATCCCCGTGATCACGAAGATGATGCGCCGGTCGCCCTGCTTGGCGGAGCCGACGAGCCCGTAGCCCGCCTCGGAGGTGTGGCCGGTCTTCAGCCCGTCTGCCCCGATGCCGAGGCCGAGGATCGGGTTGCGGTTCTGGCTGTTGGCCGGCACCCGCCCGTCGAACTCGAACTCCTGCTCGCCGAAGAGCGGGTAGAACGTCGGGTAGTCGCGGATGATGTGATCGGCGACGCGGCCGAGATCATGCGCCGTCATCCGGTGGCCGGCGGCGGGCCAGCCGTTGGAATTGGCGAAGGTCGAGGCGGTCAGCCCCAGCTCGATCCCCCGGTCGGTCATCATCCGGGCGAAGCCGGCCTCCGACCCGTCGGGCGAGAGCGCCTCCGCGAAGACGCAGGAGGCATCGTTGCCGGAGAGGACGATCACCCCCCGCAGCAGATCCTCCACCCGCACCCGCTCGCCCGCGCGCAGGAACATCGAGGAGCCGCCGTACTCGGCGCAATGCTCCGAGACGAGCAGCTCCTCCTCGACGGAGAGCCGGCCGGCGGCGATGGCCTCGAACGACAGGTAGAGCGTCATCAGCTTCGACATCGAGGCCGGCGGCAGCGGCGTGTCGGCGTTCTTCGACAGCAGCACCGTGTCGGAGGTGTGGTCATAGACCCAGGCGGCGCCGGCGGCCGTGTCGAAGGCCTGCGCCAGGGCCGAGGTGGCGCCGAGGCCGAAGGCCAGGGCGGCGGCAAGGATGCGTTTCATCGCGTCTCCCCTCATGTCGCGTCCTCTCATGTCGAGGCGGGGGCGTCGGCCCCCGGCGCGCTCAGTTGCGGGTGAAATAGGCGTCGGTAAAGCCGAGACCCTTCACCGTTTCGAGATCGGCGTCCCGCTCCGCCGTGCTGGAGGCGGGGCCGACGACGACGCGCCAGAAGGTCGTCCCCTGGCTTTCCTGCCGGATGACGGAGGCCTCGAGCCCGTTGGCGCGCATCGCCGTGGCGGCGTTGCCGGCATTCTCCTCGACCGAGAAGATGCCGATCTGGATGTAGGGCCGGTCCAGCGGGCTTGCGCTCGCCGGCACGGCGGCGGGCGTAGAAGCCGGTGCGGGGGCGGGCGCAAGGGTGGGGGCGGCGGCCGGGGCGGGCGCCGGCTCCATCGCCGGGGCCGCGTCCAGCTCCGCCGTGGTGATCTCGCCGCCCGACGCCTCGTCGAGTACCGCCTCGGGAGCGGTGGCATCGGTGGGCGCGGGCTCGGAGGCCGCCTCGCGGCGCAGGGCGGTCACGTTCAGCTCCGCCGGCGCGCCGGCCAGCATCCCCAGCGCCTCGGCGGCGTCGGAGGAGACCTGCAGCGCCGGGCCGACACTCTCCCGCTCGCGGCGGAAGAGGGCGCCGATGACGAACTGGCCGTTCTCGGTGTTGCGGATGATGACCCGCTCCGGATCGTCGACATCGGGATGGGCGACCCAGACGCCGCCGAGGCTCGGCCGGCCGTCCCAGAGCCCCGCTTCGGTGACCTGGAAGACCTCGGGCGCCTCGACATCGACCTCGACGAGCTCGGTGGTGCCGCCCGTGACGGGCGCCGCGGCGGCGCTGTCATCGGCGCTCAGGAACCCCGGCAGCTGCAGCCCGCCATCCTCGCAGCCTGCCAGCGTTCCGGCGAGGGCCAGCGCCAGCCAGACCTTGCGCCCCTCGGCGATGCCCATCATCCGTCCCCTCACCTCTTCTCCGCCCTTGCCGGACGGCCTGCTCCTCGTCGCCCCTTGTCCGGCGCTGGGCGCCGGCCGGGGCTTTGCGCGCGAGCATAGCGGCGCCGCCGCCGCAATGAAAGGCCGCCGGTGCGGGCCGGCCGGGCGGCGCTGCAGCGACTTGCAGCCGCCTGCGGGGCCGGCGATAACGCCCGGGCCGGAGGAGTGGCAGAGCGGTTGAATGCACCGGTC
This sequence comes from Pseudoroseicyclus tamaricis, assembly GCF_012070395.1. Classification (GTDB taxonomy): domain Bacteria; phylum Pseudomonadota; class Alphaproteobacteria; order Rhodobacterales; family Rhodobacteraceae; genus Pseudoroseicyclus_A; species Pseudoroseicyclus_A tamaricis. The sequence goes on from NZ_JAAFYS010000001.1 coordinate 720,853, forward strand.
TTGAAAACCGGCGTGCGTGAAAGCGTACCGTGGGTTCGAATCCCACCTCCTCCGCCACTGACCCCTCTCTATCTATGCTCTGCCGCTTCGTGGCCAAAATCTTCCCAGATTTCCGGCCTCTTGCCGCGCGAGGCCACTTCATAGACCGGATCTGTGTGCCCGGCGTGGCCGCCAATCCTCCGCAAGTCTCAAAACGCTGATGGCCCCGGTTCGGTTTTTTCACCGGCGGATTTCCCTGCGAACAGGGATATGAGCAGGGAATTGGGGTGATTGTTGCAGCTGGAGGGGAGGTGGGTGCTCAGAAAGACGATGATCTACAAGGGCTTCCGGGTGCAATTCCCTAAGTAGTGGAACAGGGAATATTGCCGCTTGGAACAGGGACGTCTCTCTCGATATCAGTGAAAGAGTCGGTGTCGGCGAGGGTCAGCTGGAAAAGCCGAACAAGCGTTCTTGGTCAGCCCAGTCGAAAGGGAGCGTACTCCGCACCAGTTGATCGAGCGTCAGCTCCGGCGGCTGGGTCCCCGCAACGATAGCGCCCTGGATCTTCGGCGAGAGCGTCGCTAGCGCAATGATCCGAGACGCGTATCGCTCGGAGGTCTTGGCGTGCTGAGCAATGGTCCGGAGCGGCGCTCCCGATTTCATTCGATCAGCATAATCATGTGCCGCAGCCAGAGCGCGGACCATCGTCGCGTCTGCTGCTGGTTGTGCTTCACCGGCGATGATGCGGGTTTCGACACCACGCCTGCGGAGGGCGAGTGGCGTCTCGATCTTGAGCAACTCGTCGGGGAGGCGTTCGGCGGGAAGATCCAGGATATGTGCGAGTGTCGCGCGGTGGAGCTCGATTTCCAGCTGCTTCGAGCGAATCTTGCCGCCCGCGATCGCTGATCTGATGATCACGATACCCCGCTGTTTGATCCGCTTCGACAGACCGGCGGCAGCATTGGCGGCCGCCGCTGCATCGCTGGCGGTCGCTGCCTCGATGACCGAATGACGCTCCGCCTGTTCAGCGAGATGTTCTGCGATAGATCGCGCCACGGCCTCTTCGAAGCTTGCGGCTGGCAGCCGCCACCCGCTGCCATCGCGGTTGCCGGAGATGAGGCGGTGGGAGTTGCAGTAGCTGAAGCGCCGACCATGCCGTCGGGTATGCGTCGGCGTCAACGGATCGCCCGTTTCGTCCCTGAACTTGCCGGGGAGGGGAGAGGACGGTTGCGCGCCGGACGTCTTTGCTGGAACTCTGCCGCGTCGGCGCACGCTGGCGTCGATAAGTCGCTCCTGCACCTTATCCCACAGCGCCTCTTCGATGATCGCGGGGTGAAGTCCGGGCCACACCTGGTCCTTGTGCTTTACCTCGCCGCGATAGACAGGATTGGTCAGGATCCGGTGGATCTGCTCGCGGCTGAGGACAACCCCTGCGCGCGCCCGCTCGGGAAGAGGTGCAGCTTCGACCGGAGGCCGCGCGACGCTGCAACAGCAGCCGTGGCGCTGAGGCAACCATGCTCCAAGTAGAGATCGAAGAGCGCGCGCACCGCTGTCGCCTCCGCCTCATTGTCGACCAACTCGCGGCGGCTGCCGTCGGGGTGAGGGTCGTAGCCGAGTGGCGGCAGGCCGCCCATCCAGAGCCCCTTCTTCTTGGAGATAGCGATGTTGTCCCGGATCCGCTCGGCCGTCACCTCGCGCTCTAACTGAGCGAAGGAGAGAAGGACATGCAGCGTCAGCCGGCCCATGGAGGACGAGGTATTGAAGGCCTGCGTCACGGACACGAAAGAACATTCCTTTGCCTCGAAGCGCTCCACCAGCAGGGCGAAGTCTGCAAGGAGCGGGTCAGACGGTCGATCTTGTAGACGACCACCACGTCCATTCGGCCAGCGTCGATATCGGCGAGGAGGCGGCGAAGGGCAGGGCGGTCGAGCTTTCCGCCGGAGATGCCGCAATCGTCGTATCGCGTCTTGATGGGCATCCAGCCCTCGTGCTTCTGGCTCGCGATATAGGAGGCGCAGGCCTGGTGCTGCGCATCGAGGGAGTTGAACTCCTGATCCAGACCGTCCTCGGAGGATTTCCGGGTGTAGATCGCACAGCGCACCCGGGTGGTCATCTGCGCGCCCCGGTGAGGCCGAAGAAGCGGGGACCCGACCAATGAGCTCCCGTGATCTCTTTGGCGATGGCCGAGAGCGACCGCCAGTGCCGGCCGTTCCAGGCGAAGCCCTTCTCCAGCACTTCGACGACATGCGTCACTCCGTTCCACTACCGCAGCAGCCGCCAGCCCGGCTTCATCCTTTTCGTGCGCTCGGGAATGCCGGAGGATCGCGCCTTGGTCAGCTGCGACACGACACTCCTGCGCATCCCGCCAAGTTGCCGCGACTGGATTTCGAACGCCAGGAATCGACGAAGGAATACTTGGCTCATGCCCTTCGGTGGCATGGTGTTGAACATGGCCGACCAGGCGGCCACCAAGGCAGCCCGGTCCATCTCCTCGATGCCGGCGACCGCGATCACGTCGCCTCCGGCGCGTCGGCTGCGGTGATCCGGTAGATCGCGAGGCGCCCCTTTTCTTCGCTCACCTCCCGCTGGACTGTGACCCCGTCTTCCGCAAACCGCTCAGGGAAAGGCGAGCGCTGTGCTGCTGCCAGCCGGTTGCCATGCAGATGGACTCGAGGCTCGCGCCCTGCTTCCGCTCGAGGAGCTTGCGCACGCGAGTCTCTTGGTTTTCGGGCGATTTGGTCATCGTTGCGACTCCTGTAGACGGGCCCGCACCATGCAGGTTTCCCTACCGAGAAGCGCCTGGTCAACAGCCGGGCGTGGGTCACCAACGCTCTGCTTGCGAGGGAAGTCGAGTGGAATCGCGCTGGGGCTTTAACTTCATGGACGGCCCCTCTCGCGACCCTGCACACCAGGTGCGCAATCTGGTAGAGTGCTCTGATCTCCCACAAGATCGTCCACGACTGTGCTAGGAGTGCTGAACGCCAAGGTGGCTGCATGAAGGTCCTGGAAGGGCGGAATGCGACCATTCGCTGCGGTCGACACGAACGACCGGCTAGAACGGAGCGAGAACCTTCGATGCGATCCGCACCAAGGTCGCGGCAGGGCCGGAAGTGGCGTCTCGCTGCTTGCAGGACGAACGGCGAGGAAGGGCCTGTCTCAATGAAACACCGGCCTTCCTGGCGGTCCGACCACTGATTGAACTCTGCCCCGTCAACCCGAAGCGAGATGTCGCATCACGACCTCCTTCAGCTCCAGCCCTTCTACTTCCTGGAACGTCAGTCCGTCCGTTCCGAGGTAGGTTTCCTGGTTCGATGCCGGCCAGGAGTTCATGGCCAGTCGATAGATGGCATCAGGGTCGAGATCGACCTCGGCGACATGCATGTAATCGCCCGTCCGCGCGTCGAGGGAGGCCGCTGCGAACTGATTGGTGCGCGACAGGATCGTGGTGAGGTCCGCGCCGGAAATTTCTGTGACACTGATTCCGCCACCGAAGCGGATGAAGGCGTCGAGATCGTAGCGCGTGAGCGGCCCTTCGCTCAGCGGCGCGCCGAAGGTGGTGTGGCTGAGCATGGCAAGATCAGCCTGCGCCGCCTGCCGCACGGCCTCGGCGGCGACGAGGATGGAGGCGTGAAGGTCCAGCGTCTGCGGGATCCGCGCCAGCACCTCGCGATCCTCGGCGGTCAGGTGAGCTTCCATCTGCGCGGCGATCAGCGCGGCGAGGTCCGCGTCGCCGGACCCGGCCGGAATGTCCTCGGCGGTGTAGCTGGCCCGGACGGTGCCGGTCGCGCGGGTAAGGTCGATGCGGCCGAGCAGGGTGCCCCAGCTGGCGCCGTGGAAATAGAGTGCGTCCTGCGGCGTCATCTCGAAGGACAGATGGTCGTGGCCGCCCTGGATCACCGCCCCTGCCGGCAGCGCGCCCAGCACCGCCTTGTCCGGCGTCACGCCGGCATGGCTCATGACGACCACGAGGTCCGCCTCCGTCACGAGCTCGGGCAGCGCCTCTAGCGCGAACTCGGCCGGATCGGCGAAGCCGAGTGTGTCGCGCACCTCCTCGCGGTAGACGAAGGCGTTGGTGGTGGCGAGGCCGAGCAGGGCGATGTCGATATCGCCGAGCGTCAGCCGGTGGCCCGGCTCGGCGAAGTAGTCGCCCGTGCGGGTGTCGACGAGGTTCGAGACGACCTGCACGCCCATCTCCCGCGCCCGGGCGACGACGTCGGTCATATCGTCCATGATCGCCGTCTCGTGGTTACCGAGGTTCAGGATCACCGGCATCTCGGCCGCCGCCGCGCGCAGGAAGGCCCAGTCCGCCTCCGCGTCAGAGCGCAGCGCAACGACGTTCCCCCGCTCGAACACGTCGCCGTTGATGAGCAGTGCCATCGGCACGTCGGTGCCGGCCCGCGCCTGTCGAAGCCGGGCCAGGATCGCGGGCAACCGGGCATAGGGCGAGTGCAGGTCGGCGATGGTGAAGAGCACCGCGTCGCCGGCGGACTGGGCGCGTAGCGCGCCGGGGATGCTCGCGGCCGCGAGGGACGCCGCGCCGGCCTTGAGGACATGTCGTCTGTCGATGGCGGTGGTCAGAAAGGGCATGTGTCGCGTGCTCCGGTCGTTGGGAAAGGTATGGAAACGATGTCGGTGCCGCGAACGGCCCGGGCGGGTCTTCTGGTCATGATCATTCGGCTGCCTCGCGCCGCGCATTGGGCGCACCATAGCCGCCGCCGCCCGGCGTTTTCATGACAAAGACATCGCCGGGCTGGACCTCGGCGCGATCGTTGCCGGCGAGGGCCTCGGCGTTGCCGTCCGCCCGCTCCACAAGGTTCTCTCCCGGCAGCCCCGGAAAGCCGCCCGCCGCGCCGTGCGGCGCCGTGGCGCGGTGCGAGGACAGGACGGTCACCGTCATCGGCTCGAGGAAGCGCAGCCGGCGCACGATCCCGTCGCCACCCTGCCACCGCCCCGCGCCGCCCGAGCCGGAGCGGATCGAAAATTCCTCCACCCGAACCGGGAAGCGCGCTTCTAGCACCTCGGGGTCGGTCATGCGGGTGTTGGTCATGTGGCTGTGCACGGCGGAAGCGCCGTCGAAGCCCTCGCCGGCGCCGGTTCCGCCGCAGATCGTCTCGTAATTCTGGTGGCGATTGTTGCCGTAGACGAAGTTGTTCATCGTCCCCTGGCTGCCCGCGATCGCCCCGAGCGCGCCGTAGAGCGCCTCCGCGATGGCTTGGCTGACCTCGGTGTTGCCCGAGATGACGGCTGCGCCGGGGGCTGGGTTGATGAAGCAGCCCTCTGGCACGATCAGTCGGATCGGGGCGAGGCAGCCCTCGTTCAGCGGGATGTCGGTGCCAACGAGGGTGCGCAGGACGTAGAGCACCACGGCGCGCGTGATCGCGCGCGGGGCATTGTAGTTGCCAGCATCCTGCTGCGAGGTGCCGGTGAAGTCGATCACCGCCTCGCCCGCCTCCCGGTCCACGCGCAACGCCACCTCGATCTTCGCGCCGCCGTCGAGCGTGTAGGTGAATTGGCCATCCGGCAGGTCCCGCAGAACCCGTCGCACCGCCGCCTCGGCGTTGGCCTGCACGTGGCCCATATAGGCGAGCATCACGTCGCGGCCGTAGCGCCCCGTCATCCGACGCAGCTCGGCCAGGCCGGTCTCGTTCGCGGCCATCTGGGCCTTGATGTCGGCAAGGTTCTGATCGGGGTTGCGCGCCGGCCACTCCGCCGAGGCCAGCACCTCCCGCAGTTCGGCCTCGCGCAGCGCGCCACCGCGGGCGAGCAGGAAGTTGCGCAGCACAACGCCCTCCTCCTCGATCCGGCGGCTGTCGGGTGGGGCCGACCCGGGGGTGGTGCCACCGATATCGGCGTGATGGCCGCGCGAAGCGACGACGAATAGGATTTCGGCCCCTGCATCGTCCCACACGGGTGTGACGACGGTGACGTCGGGGAGGTGGGTCCCGCCGCGCGCCGGGTCGTTGGTGGCGTAGACGTCGCCGGGCCGCATACGGCCGGCATTGTCGCCGAGGACCGTCCGGACGCTCTCGCTCATCGAACCGAGGTGGACGGGCACATGCGGCGCATTGGCGACGAGGTTGCCAGAGGCGTCGAAGATAGCGCAGGAGAAGTCGAACCGCTCCTTGATGTTCACCGAATAGGCGGTGTTGGCCAGCGTCGCGCCCATCTGCTCGGCGATGGACATGTAAAGGTTGCCCATCACCTCCAGCAGCACGGGATCGGCTTCCGTCCCCTCGGGGCGGGTCTCGGCGCGCGGCTCGGTGCGGGTCACAATCAGGTTGCCGTAGCCGTCGGGCTGCGCGGTCCAGCCGGGTTCAATCATGTTGGTGCCGGTGGGCTCCACGACGAGGGCGGGGCCGGCGACGCGCTCGCCACTCGTCAGCGCCCCGCGATGCAGCACCGGCACCCCACGCCAGGCATCGCCGCACCAGATTCGCGCATCGGGCGCCGGGGCAGGGGACGTTTCAGGCTGCATCCCCGTCACCGCCTCGCCGGTGCGACCGATGGCTTCGACGCTGAGCTGCTCGATGGTCAACGGTTGATCCCCGGCGCCGAAGCCGAAGCGCTGGCGGTGGGCGGCATCGAAAGCGGCGCGCATGTCCTCCTGTGCGCCGAAGGGGACGGGCAGGGTCTGGAGGGCGATGCCGGCGCGGACATGCGCGGTGCGCAGGAGGGCGATGTCGTCGATGCCCTGCTCGGCCACCTCGCTCCGCGCGTCCGCGGCGATGCCTTCCAGCGCCTCCGCGGCGGCGCCCACCTCCTCCAGCGGCCGGCCCCACTGCACCTCGCGCAGCGCACGGATATCGGCAAGACCCATGCCCAAGGCCGAGAGCACGCCGGCATGGGGGTGGACGAAGACCGTGTCCATACGCAGCGCATCGGCCACCAGGCAGGCATGTTGCCCGCCCGCGCCGCCGAAGCACTGCAGGGTGTAGCCGGTGACGTCGTAGCCCTTCTCGACGCTGATCTTCTTGATCGCGGCGGCCATGTTCTGCACCGCGATGGTCAGGAACCCGGTCGCCAGCGCCTCCACGCTCATCGGCGGCTGGCCGGTCTCCGCGGCGATCTCGGCCGCCAGCGCCTCGAACGCCTGCCGCGGGGCGTCGGCATCCAGCGGCTGGTCGGCGCCGGGGCCGAACACCTTCGGGAAGAGCGCGGGCTGCAGCTTGCCGAGCACCACGTTGCAATCGGTCACCGTCAGCGGCCCGCCGCGGCGATAGGCGGCCGGGCCGGGATCGGCGCCCGCGCTCTCGGGCCCGACCTGAAGCCGCCCGTCCCGGAACGAGCAGATGGAGCCGCCGCCCGCCGCGACGGTGTGGATCGCCATCATCGGCGCCCGCATCCGGACGCCCGCCACCTCGGTCTCGAAGCTGCGCTCGAGCGTGCCGGCATAGTGGCAGACATCCGTGGAGGTGCCGCCCATGTCGAAGCCGATGAGCCGGTCATGACCCGCCGCCTCGGCGGTGCGGACCATGCCGACAACGCCGCCGGCCGGGCCGGAGAGGATCGAGTCCTTGCCCTGAAAGCGGTCCGCCGCCGTCAGCCCGCCGCTGGACTGCATGAACATCAGCCGCGGCCCGCCCTCTTCCTCGCGGCCCAGAGCCGCGGCGACGCGATCGACGTAGCGGCGCAGGATGGGCGAGAGGTAGGCATCCACCACCGCCGTGTCGCCGCGCCCGATCAGCTTGATAAGGGGGCTCGCCTCGTGGCTGAGCGAGACCTGGGTGAAGCCCTGCTGCCGCGCCATGCGGCCAATGATCCGCTCGTGCTCCGGCGCGCGCCAGGCATGCATGAGCGCCACGGCAATGGAGCGGACGCCGGTGCCGTAGATGCGGGCCAATTCGCGCCGGACCTGCACGGTATCGAGCGGCAGAACCGTCTCGCCGCCGGCATCCAGCCGCTCGTCCACCTCCACCACGGCTTCGTAGAGTACCTCCGGCAGGCGGATGTTGAGGTCGAAGAGGCGCGGGCGGTTCTGGTAGCCGATGCGCAGCGCGTCGCGAAAGCCGCGGGTGATGAACAGCACCGTCCGGTCGCCCTTGCGCTCCAAGAGGGCATTGGTGGCGACCGTGGTGCCCATCTTAACCGAGCGGATCGTGCCCGGCGGGATCGGCGCCCCTTCGGCGAGGCCGAGCACGCTGCGGATCCCGTGGACGGCGGCGTCCTCGTATTGCTCGGGATTTTCCGAGAGCACCTTTCGCGTGGTGATCGCCCCGTCCGGCGCGCGGGCGACGATATCGGTGAAGGTGCCGCCGCGATCGACCCAGAATTGCCATGCGCCATGGGGCTGCTCATTCATTGGTCATCTCCTGCATATCGTCGGCAAAACGCTTACGATTTGTTGACAAGATAATTTCGTGCGGTCAACCTCCATCTATCCGCTGCGCCGGAGAGCCGGCGTGGCGGAGCAAGATTCAACCGCTCAAGCGACTGACAGACAGGGACCCTCATGACCGCACACACGACAGCCCGGCTGATCGCCGGCCTTCTCGCCGCCACCGCCGTCCCGGCCGCCGCAGAGACCTGGGACATGCCGACTCCCTACGGCGACACCGTGTTCCACACCCAGAACATCATGGAGTTCGCAGAGGACGTGGCCGAAGCGACGGACGGCGAGCTCGAGATCACCGTGCACTCCGCCGGCTCTCTCTTTGCCCATCCCGAGATCAAGGATTCCGTTCGCCGCGGCCTTGCGCCCATCGGCGAGGTGCTGATGTCCCGGCTCGAGAACGAAGACCCGCTCTTCGGCATCGATTCCGTGCCCTTCCTTGCCGCGAGCTACGACGAGGCCGAGGCGCTTTGGGCGGCGTCGCGCCCCGCCATCGAGGAGAAGCTGGCCGAGCAGGGGCTGACGCTGCTCTTCGCCGTGCCGTGGCCGGGGCAGAGCCTCTACACGCAAGGCCCCGTCGAAAGCGTGGCCGACATGGAGGGCACCGCCTTCCGCGCCTACAACACCGCGACCGAGCGGCTGGCCACGCTGATGGGTGCCGTGCCGACGCAGATCGAGACCGGTGACATCCCCACCGCCTTCGCCACCGGCCGCGCCGACGCGATGATCACCTCGCCTTCCACCGGCGTCTCGTCGCAGGCCTGGGACTTCGTCTCCACCTATACCGAGCTTCAGGCCTGGCTGCCGAAGAACATGGTAATCGTGAACACCTCCTCCTTCGAGGGCCTGCCCGAAGAGGTGCAGACCGCCGTCATGGAGGCCGCCGAGGCCGCCGAGACCCGCGGCTGGGAGATGTCCGAGGCCGAGACCGAAGCGCAGATCGCCGCGCTGACCGAGAACGGGATGGAGGTGATGGAGCCCTCCGAGACGCTGTCTGCCGAACTCGCCGAGATCGGCGAGACGATGTCCGCGGAATGGAGCGAGCAGGCCGGCGAAGAAGGGCAGGCGGTGATCGACGCCTACCGCGCCGAGTAAGCGCCGTCCTCCGGGGCTGCCGCGCCGGCGGCCCCGGCACCCTTTTGCACGTCCGCGCATCGGAGCCCGCCATGCGATTGTTCCTCGACCGGTTATATGCCGGATCCCTCTTCGCCTCGGCGGCCAGCTTCGCCGCGATCGCCGGGCTCGTCCTCATCCAGGTTCTTGGCCGGCTGATCGACCGCGCCGCCCGGCTCGTCGGCGCGCCGCCGCCGGGGGTGACCGTGCCCTCGCTCGCAGAGATCGGCGGCTTCCTCTTCGTCGCCGGGGTGACACTGGGGCTGGCCGGCACCTTCGTGCGGGGCGGACATGTGCGGGTCTCGCTGCTGACGCGGGCGCTGCCGCCGGGCGCCGGGCGCGGGCTGTCGGCCCTCGTCGCGGCGGCGGCGCTGGGGCTTTCGGCCTTCGGAACATGGTCGAGCTGGCTGCAGACGGTGGATAGCTGGGTCTTCGACAGCGTCAGCTTCGGAATGATCCGCGTCCCGCTCTGGCTGCCGCAGGGCGTGATGACGCTGGGCCTCGCTCTGCTGACGCTGGCCGTGCTCGACGCGCTGATCCAGCTGCTGCGCGGTGCCACGCCGGCCTACGAGATCGGCGAGGCGGAAGCCGGGGGAGAGGGCTGATGGAGATCGCGACCCTCGCGCCGATCCTGATCGTGCTGCTCTTCGCCGCGCTGGCGGCGGGCCTGTGGATCGGCTTCGCGCTGATCGTCATCGGCCTCGTCGCCATGGCGGCGGCCTCGTCCGCGCCCGTCACGCTGGTCTTCGCCACCCGTGTCTGGGGCGGGCTGACGGTGTGGGATCTCACCGCCCTGCCGATGTTCATCTGGATGGGCGAGATCCTCGTGCGCTCGCGGCTCTCGGCGGACATGTTCGCCGGGCTCGCGCCCTTCACCCGCTACCTGCCGGGGCGGCTTCTTCACGTGAACGTCCTCGGCTGCGCGCTCTTCGCTGCCGTTTCCGGCTCGTCCGCCGCGACCACGGCGACGATCGGGCGCATGTCGGTGCCCGAGCTGACGGCGCGGGGCTACGATCCGCGCATCGCGATCGGCAGCCTCGCCGGATCGGGCACCTTCGGCTTCCTGATCCCGCCCTCGATCATCATGATCGTCTACGGCGCGGCGACAGAGCAATCCATCGCCCGGCTGTTCCTCGCCGGGCTGGTGCCGGGGCTGATGCTGGCCGTCCTGTTCTCGGGCTTCATCATGCTCTGGGCGACGACGCATCGCAGCGCCATGCCGGCAGACGAGCCGGGATCGGGCGATCCGCGCGCCGTGCTTCGCCTCCTGCCGGTCATCGGGCTGATCGCCGCCGTCATCGGCTCGATCTATGCCGGCATCGCCTCGCCGACCGAGGCGGCGGTCATCGGCGTCGCAGGTGCGCTCATCCTCGCCTCCGCCACCGGTGCGCTGGGCTGGCGCGGGGCGGGCGAGGCGCTCATCGCCGCCACCCAGACCACCTGCATGATCGCCTTCATCCTCGCCGGGGCCGCATTCCTGACCGTGGCCATGGGCTATACCGGCATCCCCCGCGCGCTGGCCGCTTGGATCGGCGAGATGGGGCTGTCGCCCTATGCCCTTCTCGCGGCGCTGACGGTGTTCTTCGTCGTCATGGGCATGTTTCTCGACGGCATCTCGATCGTTGTGCTCACCGTCTCGATCATCATGCCGATGGTGCTGGAGGCCGGGATCGACCCGATCTGGTTTGGCGTCTTTCTCGTCCTCGTCGTCGAGATGAGCCAGATCACCCCGCCCGTGGGCTTCAACCTCTTCGTGCTGCAGAAGATCACCGGGCGTGACATCCTTACCCTCGCGGCCTATGCCGCTCCCTTCTTCGGGCTTCTCGTGCTGGCCGTCGCCCTTCTGTCGGCCTTCCCGCAGATCGCCCTCTGGCTTCCCGGAACAATGCTGAACTGACCCATGACCCGCAAAGACGAAACCACAGCCATCGGCCCCGTCGTCAGCTCCGCGCATCTGGCGAATTCGGCGCTGCCCGAAGCGTCCGAGATGGAATTCGCCATCACCATGACCAACCACGCCTTCCAACGCTGGATGTCGCGCTGCATGGCGGCGGCGGGGGAGGCGGGGATGGCGCCGCTGGAAATCCTGATCCTGCATCTGGTCAACCACCGCGAGCGGCCCAAGACGCTGGCCGACATCTGCCTGGTGCTGAACGTCGAGGATACGCATCTCGTCAATTATGCGCTGCGCAAGCTGACGGAGCGCGGGCTGATCGACACGGGCCGCAAGGGCAAGGAGAAGACGGTCGCCATCACCGAGACGGGCGCCGCCCTCTGCAAGCGCTACGGAGAGGTGCGCGAGGCGCTGCTGATCCGCGGCCTCAAGGCGACGGGGCTGGACCCGCGCGAGATGTCGAACCTCGCCGCGCTCCTGCGCGCGCTGTCGGGCAGCTACGATCAGGCGGCGCGCGCGGCGGCGAGCCTCTGACGGGGAAGGGTGCCGGGCGTCGATCCTGTCGCCCCGACAGCGCGGTGGGCAGGTAGAGCGCCAGCCCCGGCATCGCGATCAGCTCCGCCGCCATCGCCAATATTGACAGCGCATAGGGCGCCGCGCCGACCATCACTTCAGACATTCGGCCCGATGTGCCGGCGCTTTGCACGACGTAGAGGAGTAAAGCCAGCGCCAGAAGGAGGCCTTGATCAGCCCGGCGGGGATGAGCTGCGGCACCGTGGTCGGGCTGAGCAAGCCGTAGACGATCACGTTGATCGACGGCGGGATCATGATGCCCAGCGTGGCGCGAGCCGCGACAGCGCCGGAGAAGAGGCGCGGGTCGTAGTTCAGCCGCTCAGCCTATGGCATCGCCACGGTGGCGACGGTCGGTGCGGTCGGGACGGAGGAGCCGGAGGTCGCCGAGAACCGAGACAAAAATGAACTGCATGAAGCTGCTCGGCCAGAAGCTAACTGCACGCGCTTTGACCGACAGACCGCGAGCTTCAAATCCGCGCTGCCATCCTGAACCGCTTCACCGCCCTCGGCATCCCCGTCACCCAACCCGTCCGCTGACCTCGGCAGCGAAAAGGGAAAGCGCGGCCTTAAGGCCTTCCGTGCAACAGAGCCAGTCGGAGGGTGAAGAACCGATCGTCGTCGCAGCGCCGCATTGCTGCTCCGAGCTCGACTGAGACTTGACTCATTTGATCTTCCCTACGGCTGTGCCAGCCCTTCTTTCGATAATTCTCGAAATTTGGCTTGACGGGCTCATGGACTGGCCACATCTTACTTCCATGAATTTAGAAATAGCCTCCCGCCAGCTCGAAGCGCTCGGCAACCAAACGCGTCTCGAGATCTACCGGACGCTCGTTCGTGCTGGCACGGGCGGGCGCACGGTGGGCCAGATCCAGGATCATGTCGGCCTGCCGGCGTCGACCCTGTCGCACCATCTGAAGCGGCTGATCGATCAGCGTCTCGTGCGGCAGGAGCGATCCGGGACAAGCTTGATATGTCATGCCGAATACCCGGCGATGACAGCCCTGATCGGCTTTCTGTCCGATGAATGCTGCGCCGATCAGACGCTGACCTATCGTACTGGAGATTGCCGGAAAGAGGCCACTGACGGCTGAAGTTTTGCGTTTTAATTCCATCATACTGGAAGGATCGAATAATGACCTATACTGCTGAACTCCCGGTCGCCGTGATCGGCGCCGGCCCTGTCGGCCTCGCCGCAGCCGCCCACCTTGTCTCGCGCGGGTTGGAGCCGCTGGTCTTCGAGCGCGGCGAGAGCGCCGCAGCCGCGGTTGCCGAATGGGGGCATGTGCGCGTCTTCTCGCCCTGGGAATACAACGTCGATGCCGCCGCGCGGACGCTCCTCGAAGGCACCGGTTGGACGATGCCCGACCCGGACTATCTGCCGACGGGCGCTGAATTGATCGCGGATTACCTCGCCCCGCTCGCGTCGCATCCCGACATCGCCCCGCGCCTTCGCCTCGGCGCGGTGGTGACCGCGATCACACGGCAGGGGCATTCCAAGCTCTCCAGCGTTGGTCGCGACCAGTCCCCGTTCGTGGTGGTCTGGACGGACGCTGCGGGCAGGCAACACCGCTCCATGGCGCGCGCCGTCATCGACGCCTCCGGCACCTGGCTGAGCCCCAATCCGATCGGTAGGGATGGTCTGCCGGTCGCCGGCGAGATCGAGGCGAGGGACCGGGTTGCCTATGGCATCCCCGACGTGCTCGGCAAGGCGCGGCCGGATCACGCCGGACGCCACACGCTCGTCATCGGGGCGGGGCATTCCGCCATCAACGCGGCGCTTGAGCTGATGGACCTGCAGGACGAAGAGCCCGCCACGCGCATCACCTGGGCCACGCGCTCCGGCGGCATCGAGCGCATTCTGGGCGGCGGGCTGGCCGACGAGCTGCCCGGCCGCGGCCGGCTGGGGCTCCGCGCGGCCGAGGCCGTCCAATCTGGCCGTGTCACCTTCCGCTCGCCCTTCATGGTGGACGAGATCGCCCGGCAGGGCGATGGCCTCACCATCACCGGAGCCGAGAATGGCCAGCCCACGAGCTTCGAGGTCGACCGCATCGTGGTCGCCACCGGCTTTCGCCCAGACCTCTCGATCCTCTCCGAACTCCGCCTGTCCCTCGACCCCGCCGTCGAGGCCACCCCCGCGCTCGCCCCGCTCATCGACCCGAACCTCCATTCCTGCGGCACGGTCCGCCCGCATGGCGTCGTCGAGCTGACCCAGCCAGAGACCGACTTCTACATCGTCGGCATGAAATCCTACGGCCGCGCGCCGACCTTCCTGATGACAACGGGCTACGAACAGGTGCGCTCGGTGGTCGCCGAACTCGCCGGTGACCCCGTGGCGGCTCGCGAGGTGCGGCTGAAGCTGCCCGAGACGGGCGTCTGCAAGGTGTCGTCCAGGCCCGCGCCTGTGTCAGGCGGATGCTGCGGCGGGGCACCGAAGGCGGACGCCTCCGCCTGCTGCGCCAAGGACGAGGCGTCCAAGGCGGAGGGCAAAGATGGTTGCGGTTGCGGCTGCAGCACCGAGAGTGAGGCCGAGCTCGCACAATGACACGCGCGGCGCGGCTGAGGACGGTCTCGGCCCTCGGCATCATCGAGATCTTCGCCTGGGGCACCAGCTTCTACCTGATCGCCGTCCTCGCCGGGCCGATCGGCGCCGAGACCGGCTGGTCCGGCGCCGCGATTTCCGCCGGAGTGTCTCTCGGCCTGCTGGTCTCGGGCCTCTTCGCCTCGCTCGTCGGCCGGAGGATCGAGCGGCACGGGGGGCGCCCCGTTCTCGCGGTGGGCATGGTCCTCCTCGCCTGCGGGCTGGGGCTGCTCGGGCTCTCCCGAAGCCTCCCGGCCTACTACCTCGCCTGGGCGATCATGGGGGCCGGTATGTCCTGCGGCCTCTACGACGCCGCCTTCTCGACCCTCGGCCGGATCTTCGGCCGAGACGCCCGATCCGCGATCACCCAGCTGACCCTCTGGGGCGGGTTCGCCAGCACGGTCTGCTGGCCCCTTTCGGCCTGGCTCGTCGAGGCCGTGGGCTGGCGCAGCGCTTGCTTCGCCTATGCCGGGTTTCACCTCGTCGTCACCCTGCCGCTCGCGCTCCTCGCGATCCCGCGGGCCGAGCCGCCGCCGCGCGGCGTGCCGAGGCGGCCCCTGCCGGTCGCGGCGGCGGTGCCGGTGACGGACATGCGGTTCCTCTGCCTCGCCACGGCCGGCGTCGTGCTGGCGATGCTCTCGACGATCTGGTCGGTGCATTTCGTGTCGATCCTGACGGCGACGGGCTACGGGGTGCCCGCAGCCATCGCCATCGGCACGCTCATCGGCCCGGCGCAGGTCGCGGCCCGCGTGCTGGAGATGATGGGCCGTGGCCGCCATCACCCGGTCTGGACGATGCTTGCCTCCACGAGTGCTGTCGTCGCCGGGTTCTCCGGCCTGCTCTTCGGCCTGCCCGCGGCCCTCGCGATGATCGCCTGGGGGGCCGGCAACGGCCTTTGGTCGATCGCGCGGGGTGCCCTGCCGCTCTCGGTCTTCGGCTCAGAAGGCTATGCGCGGACCATGGGACGCCTCGCGACCCCGGTGCTGATCTCCTCCGCCGCGGCCCCGTCCATCGGAGCATTGATGAAGGACGTTCTCACCGCAGACGCCATGCTGGGTGTCATGGCGACAGCATCCATCATCCCGCTTGCGATGGCCCTTGTCCTGCTGCGACACAAAAGGCCCGTTCTGGCTGTTTGAGATCGATCCCGATCATCGTGCCGCATGGAGGGCCGGCGACGAACATCCGGATGGGTCTGCGACGTCGGCGAAGCTGACACTATCGCCGAGATAATGCCGCGAGGTCGTTATGCCCCTTCAGGGGAGACTCACTGCAGCGCAGCCAATCCACTTGAACAGCAGCTTTGGGCCGGAAGGGGTCATCGTGGCTGACGAGTTCAAAGTCAGCATTGGGCCGGAAGAGTCCGGCAGGCCAACTATCCTCAGATGTCTGCGTCGGACCGAAACCGCAGACTCGCTTGGCTCGACCTGTCACGTGGAGGACCCTACTAGCTCGGCGCCACCCCACTAGTGCAGGCAACGGTCGGGCTAGTGGGGTGATAGCCCAGACGTTCGGCAGTTATATACTCTACAAAGCAACCGCCGTATTGCATCTTTGGTTAAAGGAGTTGCCGCGCGGGCATGATGGTCCATTGCGGCGACATTGGTATTAGCCCAGCCGTCCGCGCGATCACTCGGACCGGTTGAGTTCACGCGCCTCCGTTCCGAGCATCTCGCCCAGCGTCGACACGTCCAGCATCGTGTTTGCCAGGAGCTTCTTCAGCTTGGCATTCTGCTCTTCGAGGGCCGACATCCCTTTCGCAACTGATACGTCCACCTTCAGACGCATCAGATCGACGTCTTTCGGCGCCTCGGGGCCATGGAGAGGTAAAAGTCCACCCGCGTCTACTCGGGCTGACAAGCTCGGGCACCATGATCTGGTTGCCGACGAAGATGAGGTTGGAGAGAATCTGGAGTCCGGCATCATCTCGGACGGGTTCGACATCTCGACATCCTACACGCTGAATTTCGCGAATAATGGCGTCGGGATGGATCTTTACCCGGCATCCGGATGAAGACCTGACGGGCCCGGGCTTCGCCGCCGCCTCAGAGACCGACCTTTCACGGCAGCCCTCCAACCGGTTATTGCGCCCGTTCCGACCCGCCAGCCCGTCCTGCGATTGCAGGAGGTGGGCAAGATCTTCACCGGCTAGGTCCTCGCGCTCCGCCGCTTTAACCTCGAAGTTCGGCAGGGCGATTTCATCTCGCTCCTCGGCCCTTCGGGGTGCGGCAAGTCCGCCGCCTTGCGGCTGATCGCCGGGCTGATGCCGCCGACCGCGGGGCGCATCTCCCGGGGAGGCGGGCAGAAGGCCGACGACCTCGGCGTCGTCTTCGAGGAGCCGACGCTGATGCCCTGGGCGACGGTGGCGAAGAACGTCTTCCTGCCCTTCCGCAGGGGAAGAGCTTCAACTTCGTGAAGTCCCGCATCGAGGAGGCGCTGGCGCTGGTGGGGCCGGAGAGGTTCGGCGGCGCCTCCCCGCGCGACCTGTCGGGCGGCATGGCGATGCGCGTCTCCATCGCCCGGGCCCGCGAGCTGAGGGTGCAGGCGGGGATGTTCTGGGTGCGCCTCGGCTGGGAGGCCTTCGGGACGCCGGAGTGGCTCTATTCGGAGCAGGAGCGCAGCTTCGGCATCCATGGCGGCGACGCGGAGACGTCGCTGGTGCCGTACTTCCGGGCGGAGACGGTGGGCATGGGCGCCGCGGTGGACTTCCGCTCCACCGCGGAGACCTCCGCCATCTCGCCCACCGGCGCCGCCCAACCCCTGGAGAGCTTCGCCCCGTTGCGCCCGCCCTTCTAGGAGGCCCGACTTCGACAGTAGCACCGGCAGCTCATCCGCCTCCACGAGGGTGCGGCGACGGCGCAGACGACGAAATCGCCGATGCGCATTGCGGTAAGCCTCTGTCGCCACAAGGTCCATGTGCTCCTCGCGCACGTGGGCGAGAAGCGCATATCTCGTCCGGCTCCTCGACCTGGCAGTCGAGCAGCGTCGGCTCGAAGACCGGAACCATGCCGCCGCCGAAGGGGGCGTCCTTGACCGGAACCAATCCGGGGCGCTGCCAGCTCAGACTGGCAGCTCCTCCGCCGCCGCGAGGTAGGCCCGCCAGCCGCCATGAGAGGTGATGTCGGTCGCTCCCGCCGTCGCTGCCGCCTCGACGAGGAAGCCGGTGCAGCGCCCGCCGCCCTCCAGTGTCAGCGTGCCGAGCGTGAGGGGGGCGGGGATGCCGGCGAGGAAGGGGCCGAGGCCGGCGAGCGGCATGGCCCAGAGCTCGACCTCCACGGCCCGCCCGCCGCTGCCGACGCGCAGGAGCCCGGGCTTGGGCGGCGTGGTGCCGGGAAGGGCGAAGAGCCGGTAGTCGGCGCTGGTGCGCGCGGGGCCGAGGCAGCGGGCGCCGAGCGCCGTCAGCTCGCCATTGAGCGGCAGGCCCGACATGTGGGCGCCGACGGCAGCGACGACCGCCTCCCCCGGCCGGGCGCCGGCCGGAAAGTCCAGCGGTGCGGGGCGCGGCAGGCCATTGCCGGGTATGACGGCGGCGTCCCGCTCGATGCGGGCGGCAAGCGCGACGAGCCGGCCGTCATGGCCAGCGGGAGCGAGAAGCGTGACGCTGCCGGGCCGGCTGGCGGGGCCGGGCGCGGTGGGGACGGCGAGGGCGCAGAGGTCCATCAGGTTGACGAAGTTCGTGTAGGTGCCGAGCCGGCTGTTCGGTCCGACCGGGTCCTCCTCGATCTCGGCCATCGTGACGGGCCCGGGGATGGTTGGCACGCAGAGCGCATCCAGCCCCTCCAGCGCCGGCTCCGCCGCGCGCCGAAGCTCCGCCAGCCGGTAGAAGCCTCGGAAGGCGTCGACGGCGGTGAGCCGGTCGGCGGCGGAGATGATGCCCTTCGTGACCGGGTGGAGCGCGCCGGGCCGGCCGCGGTACGTCTCCTCCACCGCCGCCATCCGCTCCGCGACCCAGGCGCCGGAATAGAGCATCTCGGCGATCTCGAAGCAGGGGGAGAGGTCCACCTCCACCAGCCGCGCGCCGAGGGCGGTGAGGCGGGCAACGGCGGCATCGAAGGCGGCCTCCTCCGCGGCGTCGCCGAAGAAGCGGCGGGAGGCGGCGTCGGGGACGCCGATGACCGGAGCGGGCGGAGCGTCCAGCGCCGGGGCTGGGAAGCGGCGGGCGTAGGCGTCGTCGGCGTCGTAACCGGCAGCGACCTGCAGAGCCGTCCAGCTATCGGCCACGCCCGCGGAGAAGATGGAGATGGTGTCGAGCGTCCGGCAGGCGGGGACCATGCCGCTGGCGCTGAGAAGGCCGAGCGTTGGCTTGACGCCGACGATGTTGTTCAGCGCCGCCGGCACCCGCCCGGAGCCTGCCGTGTCCGTCCCGAGCGCGAGGGTCACGATCCCCTGCGCCACCGCCACGGCGGAGCCGGAGGAGGAGCCGCCGGGCACCAGGCTTGGGTCCAGCGCATTGCGGGGGGCGGGGTAGGGCGAGCGGACGCCGACGAGGCCGGTCGCGAACTGGTCGAGGTTGGTCTTGCCGATCACCAGCGCTCCGGCGGCGCGGAGGCGGGCGACGACGAAGGCATCGGTGTCCGGCCGGTAGGCGAAGGCGGGGCAGGCGGCGGTGGTGGGCAGACCGGCGACGTCGATATTGTCTTTCACCGCGATGGGCACGCCCCAGAGGGGGTGGGTCTCGGGGTCGAAGGGCGGCAGGGCAGCGGCCTCGGCCGCCACCTCCGACTCTGGCCGAAGGGTGATGAAGATGCCCCCGTCGGCCACGGCGCGGATGCGGGCATAGACCTCCGCGATCACCGCTTCCGCCGGCTCGCCGGCAGCATAGCGCCTCCGTAGCGCCGCGGCCCCGAGGTCCGGCGCGCCTACACTCTTTGCATCCATGACGTCAGCCTTCTTGCAGAAATTCCACCGGCCGGGACCAGCTGAGGAGCGCCACGCACCCCTCCCTTGACCAAACCGAATGTTCGCTCCCTTCCGGGTTCATCACGACGCTCCCGGCGGGATAGTCCCCGCGCTCGTCGCTCTGGCTGCCAGCGAGCACCTGCACGATCTCCAGCCCCGCATGGCGGTGGCGCGGGGCGCGGGCGCCGGAGGCGTAGCGCAGGAGCGCCACCTCCGGCGGGCCCGCGGCGAGGCGGCAGATCTCGATCCCCTCGCGGAAGGGGGCGAAGGGCAGATCGTCCCAGCCGCCCGAGAGGAGCGCGGGGTAGACCCGAGACTCAGGCATCGGCCACGGCCGGGGCGAGAGCGGTGAGGATCGTCTCCACCGGGGTCGTCCAGCCGACGATGGCGCCCTGGGCGCGGATCATGGCGAGCGTGGCCGCCTTGAATTCCGGGAAGTAGCTCTCCGTCGCATCCTCGGCGAGGAGGCTGTCGAAGCCTCTGTCGTTCGCCTCGCGCATGGTGGTCTGCACGCAGACCTCCGTGGTGACGCCGGCGAAGATCAGCGTGCGGGTGCCGAGCGCGGCGAGGTGGTCGGAAAGGTTCGTCGCGTAGAAGGCGCCCTTGCCGGGCTTGTCGATGACCGTCTCGCCCGGCAGCGGCGCCAGCTCCGCCACGATCTCCGCCCCCGGCTCGCCGGCGATGAGCACGCGGCCCATTGGCCCGGGGTCGCCGATGCGCAGCGAGGGTGCCCCCCGCAGCCGCTTGGCGGGCGGGCAGTCGGAGAGGTCGGGGGCGTGGCACTCGCGCGTGTGGATCACCGGAACGCCGGCGGCGCGGCAGCCGGCGATGAGCCGGGCGGTCGCCGGGATGATCGCCTGCAGGCGCGTCACGTCATTGCCGAGCGAGGCGCCGAAGCCGCCGGGCTCCACGAAGTCGCGCTGCATGTCGATGACGATGAGCGCCGTCGTGGCCGGGTCCGCCTCCAGTGCGAATGGCTGGGCATCGATGATCATGCGTGGCCTCCCATGTGGCGCCCGAGCGTCGGGATGTCGGCCTCCGCCGCGGCGCATTCGTAGACGATCCGGCCTTCGGACATCACCAGCACCCGGTCCGCCAGTTCGAGGATCTCGTCGAGATCCTCGCTCATCAGCAGCACGGCGGCGCCGGCGTTTCGCGCCGCCATGATCCGCGAGCGGATCTCGGCGACGGCGATGAAGTCGAGCCCGAAACAGGGGTTGGAGATGATGAGCAGGTCCACCTCCCCGTCCAGCTCGCGCGACAGGACAGCGCGCTGCACGTTGCCGCCGGAGAGGGCGGCGATGGGCGCCTCGACGGAGGTTGTCTTGACCTTGTAGTCCGCCACCAGCCGCTCCGCCCGCCGGCGCATCTCTCCCGGGGCGAGCCAGAAGCGCGTGCCGGCACCGGCGGCCTCGAAGCTGCGGAAGCCGATGTTCTCCGCCACGCTCATGCGGGGGGCGCAGGCGTTGTGCAGCGGCTCCTCCGGCAGGTAGCGCACCTTCAGTCGCCGCTCCTCGCCGCGGGTGGCGCGGTAGGGGGCGCCGTGGACGCGCATGGTGCCGGCGCTCGTGGCGCGCTGGCCGGTGAGGATCTCCATCAGCTCCATCTGCCCGTTGCCGGAGATGCCGGCGATGCCGACGATCTCGCCGGCGCGGACGCTGAGGCCGTCGATGGCGATTTCCTTCAGGCCGGAGCGGTCGCGGGCGCGGATGCCGACGAGCTCCAGCACCGGCGCGCCGCTCGTCTCCGCCCGTGCGGCGGGGGCGGCGGGCCTGGCGTCGCCCATCATCATCGCCGCCATGTCGGCATGGGAGAGGTCGGCCACCAGGCCGCTACCGACATGGCGCCCGCGGCGGAGCACGGTCACCTCGTCGGCAAATGCCGTCACCTCGCGGAACTTGTGGGTGATCATCAGGACGGAGAGCGCGCCCGAGGCGCAGAGCGCCTTCACATGGCCCAGCACCTCGTCCGCCTCGTCGGGGGTGAGCACGCTGGTCGGCTCGTCGAGGATCAGGAAGCGCCGGCCGAGGTAGAGCTGCTTGAGGATCTCCAGCTTCTGCTTCTCGCCCGCCGCCATCCGGTGGACGGGCTCTGTCAGCGGCACGCGGAAGGGCATGGCATCCATGAAGGCGCGGAGCGCCGTCAGCTCCTCCGCCCAGTCGACCACCGCCGGGACGTCGGCGCGGGAGATGACGAGGTTCTCCGCCGCCGTCAGCGCCGGAACCAGCGTGAAATGCTGGTAGACCATGCCCAGCCCCTTGGCGTGGGCATCGCGCGGGTCGCGCACGTGGCCGTCGAAGCCGTCGATCAGCAGATCGCCGGAGGTGGCGTGGTAGAAGCCCATGATGCACTTCACCAGCGTCGACTTGCCGGCCCCGTTCTCGCCGAGGAGGGCGTGGAAGGAGCCGGGGCGCACCTTGATGGAGACGGCGTCGAGCGCCGTGAAACTGCCGAAGCGCATGGTCATGCCGACCGTCTCGATGCCGACGGCGCCGCGGCGGACGCGGCTCGCCGCCTCGGGGAGGGCAGGGGCGTTCACGGCAGCACCGCGAGCAGGTCGGCGGAGGTGGCGACGGCGCCGAAGACGCCGCCCTGCATCTTGATCATCTCGATGGCGGCGGCGTGGTTCGCCGGGTCCGTCGCCGCGCAGCAATCGGTCAGCATGACGCACTCGAAGCCGCGGTCATTCGCCTCCCGCATCGTGGTGTGCACGCAGACGTCGGTGGTGATGCCGGTCAGCACGATGTTGTCGATGCCGTTCAGGCGCAGGATCATCTCCAGATCCGTCGCGCAGAAGCTGCCCTTGCCGGGCTTGTCGATGATCACCTCGCCCGGCTCCGGCGCCAGCTCGTCTATGATCTCCCACCCCGGCTCGCCGCGGGTGAGGATGCGGCCGCAGGGGCCGGGGTCGCCGATGCCGGCGCCGATCTGGCGGGAGCGCCAGCGCTTGTTGGCCGGCAGGTCGGCGAGATCGGGGCGATGCCCCTCCCGCGTGTGGATCACCATGTAGCCCTTCTCGCGGAAGGCGGAGAGCAGGCGGCGGATGGGCTCGATCGGAGCACGGGTCAGCGAGATGTCGTAGCCCATCGCATCGACATAGCCGCCGGGGCCGCAGAAATCCGTCTGCATGTCGATGACGATGAGCGCCGTGTTTGCCGGCCTGAGGTCTCCGTTCCACGGCCAGGCATAGGGGGCGGAGGCGATGGTGGTGCCGGCCGGCGTGTCGGACATGACGTTCATGGATCTGCGCTCCCGGGGGCAGGTGATGAAGATTACTTGGTGATCGAAAGTTCGCGCGGTGCGCCGGTGAGCGCCCCGGACTTCGAGGAGGAGAGGACGAGGACGATCAGTGTCAGCACGAAGGGCGCCGCGTAGAAGAGGTAGTAGCCCTGGGTGACGCCCACCGATTGCAACGCCGGCCCCAGCGCCCCGGCGGCGCCGAAGAGGAGGGCGGCGAAGAAGGCGTTGATCGGCGACCAGCGGGCGAAGATCACCAGCGCCACGGCGATGAGGCCCTGCCCGGAGGAGATGCCTTCGTTCCAGGAGCCGGGGTAGAAGAGCGACAGGTACGCCCCGCCGATCCCCGCCAGCGCGCCGCCGAAGGCGGTGGCGAGGATGCGCACCCGAGCGGGGCGGATGCCGAGGGCGCGGGCGGCGTCGGAGCTATCGCCGACGACGCGCAGCGTCAGCCCGATCCGCGTCTTCCGCAGCATCCAGGCGAGGGCGACGGCCAGTGCCGCGCCGACGAGGAAGAGGACGTTCACCCGCAGCGCCGCCTGCACCTGCGGCAGGTCGCTCCACCAACCGAGGTTGATCGCCGGCAGGTCGGGGGCGACGGGCTGGATGAAGGGCTTGCCGAAGAAGAAGGCGAGCCCGGTGCCGAGCAGCATCAGCGCGATGCCGATGGCGATGTCGTTCACCTTGGGCAGCGAGCAGAGGAGGCCGTGGACGAGCCCGAAGAGCAGCCCGGCCAGCGCCGCCGCGCCGACGCCCGCCCAGGCGGAGCCGGTGAGGTAGGCCAGCGCGTAGCCCGCCATCGCGCCGAAGACGAGCGTGCCTTCCAGCCCGAGATTGATGCGCCCCGACCGCTCGGTGATCACCTCGCCGAGGGAGACGAAGAGGAAAGGGGTGGAGACGCGGATGGCGCCGCCGATCATCGCCAGGGGCACGGCCCAGAGGCCGATATCGCCATTCATGCCCGCTCTCCCCGGCTGAGCCAGCGCGTCAGGTCGAGCCGGCCGGTGAAGGTTTCGCTGGCGAGGATCGCCACGAAGATGAAGCCCTGCAGCACCGTCATCGTCGCGTCCGGCAGCTCCATCCGCCTCTGGACGAGGCCGGAGGAGGCCTCGATCCCGGCGAGGAGCAGGGCGACGGGGATGATGGCGAGCGGATTGTGCCGCGCGAGGAAGGCGATGAGGATGCCGGTATAGCCGTAGCCCGCGGCCAGCGAGGCATTGGCCGAGCCGTGGACGGCGGAGACCTCGAAATATCCTGCGAGACCCGCGCAGGCTCCGCCGAGCGCAGTGAAGCCGACGACCAGCTTCGTCACGGGTAGACCCTGCACCTGAGCCGCCCGCACGTTGCCACCGGCGATGCGGGCGGAGAAGCCGAGCGTCGTGCGCTCGATCAGCACCCAGGCACCGATGCAGGCGAGGAACGCGACGGCCAGCCCCCAGTGCACGCTGAAGCCCGGCATGTCGCCCACCCGCAGCGCCTCAGCCAACGGCGCGGTGGAGGGCTTGTTGAGCGAGGCGGCATCGCGGAGCGGGCCCTCGACGAGGTGATTCATCAGCGCGATGGCGATGTAGGCCATGAGCAGCGAGGCGATGGTCTCGTTCACCCCGCGCCACTGGCGCAGCGCCCCCACGGCGCCGATCCAGAGCCCGCCGATCAGGGCGGCGCCTAGTGCCATGAGCGGCATTGCGATCAGCGCCGGCCAGCCGCCGAGCACCGCACCGAGGCCGCCCGCCATCACACCGCCGAGGACGATGGCGCCCTCGCCGCCGATCACCACCAGCCCCAGCCGCGCCGGGATGGCGACGCAGAGAGCGGCGAGGAGGAGAGGTGCGGCGCGGGCGAGCGTGTTCGTCCAGGAGAAGCCGGTGCCGAAGCCGGCCTGGTAGACGAGGGTGTAGAAGGTCCACGGGTTCTTGCCGAGCAGCACCAGGAACAGCGCAAAAGCGGCAAAGCCGGTGACCAGCGCCGCGAGCGGCAGGAGCACCCCCTCAGCCCGCCCGGCGAGGGGCACCAGCCACGCTCGGGCGGACCGGGCCGGTGCCGTGATCTCCACCCCCGCCGACATCTTACGACGTCGACCCGATGACGCCGTCGACGAGGTAGTCCATCGATTCGAGCTCCACATCGGTCTCGAGGTAGGAGACGCCGTCGGCAGCGATGACGTTGCCGCTGTTGTCGGCCAGCGGGCCGTTGATGACCGCGTAGTCGCCGGCCATGATCTCCGCCTGCACCGCCTCGAACTGGGCGCGGGCGGCGTCCGTCACCGCGGGGCCGAGGGGGGACATCTTGATGAAGCCCTCCGCCAGCCCGCCGCGCACGAAATTGGGGATCGGCTCGCCGGCGAGCGTTTTGGCGACCATGTCGGTATAGACCGTCGCCCAGTTCCACTCGGCGCCCGTCAGGTAGAGCTCTGGCGCCAGCGCCGACTGGTCGGCGTGGTAGCCGCAGACATAGGCGCCGCGGGCGGCTGCCGTCTCGATCACCACCTTCGGGCCGTCGACGTGGCAGGTGATGACATCCGCCCCGGCATCGGCAAGCGCGTTGGTCGCCTCCGCCTCCTTCACCGCCATCGACCATTCGCCGGTGAAGATCACCTGGCATGTGATCTCCGGGTCCACCGCCCGGGCGCCGAGGAGGAAGGAGTTGATGTTCAGCAGCACCTGCGGGATCGGCTTGGCGGCGACGAAGCCGATCTTCTTCGAACTCGTCATGTGCCCGGCAACGATGCCGTTCAGGTACTGGCCCATGCCGATATAGCCGAAGTAGGAGCCGACATTCTCCGGCATCCCCGGCGTCCAGAGGCCGCCGCAATGCTTGAACCGGACATCGGGGTATTTCGGCGCCACCTCGAGGATGTGGGGGTCGAAATAGCCGAAGGAGGTGGGGAAGAGCAGCGAGGCGCCGTCGAAGTTGATCATCGACTCCATCGTCTGCTGCACGTCCTGCGTCTCGGCGACGTTCTCCTCCTCGATGACGGTGACGCCCTCCATCGCCTTCACGGCGGCGGCGCCCTGGGCGTGGGCCTGGTTGTAGCCGTAATCGTCGCGCGGTCCGACATAGATGAAGCCGACCGTCAGCCCGCCCTGCGCCCGTGCCGGCAGGCCCATGGCCGCGGCGCCGGCGAGCCCGGCGGAGGTGGTCAGGAAACGTCTGCGGGTCAGGAAGTCTGCGGCCATGGGAGCACCCCTCTCTCGGCGGTTCCGGCGATTCTGCGGCCGGGTTGAGGGAAGGTTACGCTATGAACTGCTGATGTCTGCTGCTAAGTCGGCACCATTGTGGTGCAGGAATTGCAGCGGTGACGAATGAGGCATCTGGAGACGCTGGAGTTCATCGAGGCGATCCACCGCGCCGGCTCGATCCGCGGTGCGGCGGACTCCCTCTCGCTCACCTCGACGGCCCTCAACCGCCGCCTGCTGGCGCTGGAAGGGGAGCTGGGCGCGCCGATCTTCGAGCGTCTCCCCCGGGGCGTGCGGCTCTCCCCCGCAGGAGAGCTCCTGATCCAGCATATCCGCGGCCAGCGGGCGGATCTGGAGCGGGTGCGCAGCCAGATCGCCGACCTGAAGGGCGAGCGGCGGGGCCATGTGAAAGTGGCCTGCTCGCAGGCGCTGTTGCCCTACTTCATGCCCCGCGAGATCAGCGCCTATCGTGCCGAGCACCCGCTGGTGACCTTCTCCGTCAATCTGCGCGACCGCTACCGCGCCGAACGGGCGCTGGTGGCGCATGAGGCGGATATCGCGCTCGTCTTCGAGCCGGTGCGCCTGGCCGATGTGCAGGTGCTGGCGACGGCGCCGCAGCCCGTGCACGCCGTCATGGCGCGCAGCCACCCGCTGGCGGCCAAGCGCGTCGTGCGCCTCTCAGACCTCGCCGCCTTCCCCGTGGGGATGCCGAGCGAGGAGTTCGGAGTGCGCTACCTCCTCGACATCGCCATGCGCCGCTCGTCGGTGAAGCTGACGCCGCTGATCGAGTCCGACAGTTTCGAGTTCCTGCGCTGCTACCCGGGGCCGGAGCTGATGGTGACCTTCCAGATCCCCATAGGCCTGCCGGCGGACGATGGCCGCGAGCCCATCGTCACCCGCCCGATCGACACGCGCGACGTACCGGCGGGCCTTCTCTACCTCGCGCAGATGCGGGGCCGCACCCTGCCGGTCGCCGCCGCAAACTTCGCCCGCCAGCTCGCCCGTGCACTGGACGCGGCGGAGCCAAAGGGGGAATAGCAGGGCACGACAGGGCCGTGCCCGGCTCGATGTAGTGCGAAAGCGCCATGAGCCATGACGCGGCGATCATTCTGGTCAGAATTCTCTTCGTCATCTCTTCCGCTGCACCTCAGACACCTTTGTCGGGGCGGCGCCGTTGCTCAAGACTCTTGTGCCGTGAAACATGAACCGATATTCATGTGCCATGGCAACGGCACCCAAGACCACGCGCGGATCGGCGCGGCGAGAACAGATCCTCCGGTCGGCGGAGAAGGTGATTGGCGAGAAGGGGTTCTCCGCTGCGTCCATCGCCGAAATCACGGGTGACGCGAAGACCGCACTGGGGACATTCTACATCTACTTCGGGTCCAAGGAGGAGGTCTTTCGGGAGCTCCTCGACGAGATGGGGCATCTGACCCGCAGGGTGATGACCGACGCCGTGGCCGGCGCCCCCGACCGGCTTGAGGCCGAGCGACGGGGCCTGCTGGCCTTTCTGCGGTTCGTTGCCGAGCGACCCTCCCTCTACAGCATCGTCGAGCAGGCGCGCTTCGTCGATCAGGAGGCGTACCGCAACTACTTCTCCCGCTTCGCGGCAGCCTACTCGGTGCAGCTCGAAAGGGCCGAGGCCGCGGGCCATGTCCGTCCCGGCAACGCGGAAGTCCGGGCCTGGGCGCTGATGGGCATCGCCAGGAGCCTCGGCGACCGGTTCGGCCTGGCGGAAGAGCAGGGCGACCTTGAGGCGGTCGCCGACGCGGCCTTCGACATGATCCGCGACGGGCTTGCGCCGTGAGGAGCGAGCAGGTCCAGCTCGATCCCGCCGAGGACGGCGTCCTCCGGCTGACGCTCTGTGCGCCACGTGCCAACGCGCTGACGCCGGAGCTGCTCGATGCCATCCGCGCGGCGCTGGACTCGGTCGATCGCGCGGGCCCGTCGACGCTGATCGTCGCCGGCGGGCGCAACTTCTGCTCGGGCGGCGACGTGGCGCGGTTCCTCGATGCCGCGGATCGCGGAATGGCGAAGGACTACGCCCGCCAGGTGGTGCCGGCCCTGCAGGAGGTGGTGCTGCGCCTGTTCGGCCTGTCCGCGACCGTCGCCGTCGCGGCGCGGGGCGCGATCACCGGCGGCGGGGCTGGGCTGCTCTTTGCTGCGGACTGCGCCGTGCTGGCCCCCGATGCCTTCGTCCAGCCCTTCTACGCGCGTATGGGCTTCGCCCCCGACGGAGGCTGGACGGCCCTGCTGCCCGACCGGATCGGGCGCGCGCACGCCGGGGCCTGGATTGCGACCGACCGCAGGCAGGATGCAGAGGCGCTGAAGGGCCTCGGCATATGCGACGCCGTGGATGCTGACCCCGAGGCGGCGGCGCTGCGCCTGCTCGATGGCACATCCGCCGGGACCCGGATCGCCGCGAAGCGGCTGCTGAGGGACGAGACGACGCTCAAGGCCGTCGCCGCCGCGCTCGACGCGGAAACCGCGGCATTCCTCGACCGGATAGACACCCCGGATGTCGCCCGGCGCATGGCGGACTTCGTGGGAGTTTCCAGGGACGCGGCGCATGTTTGACGCCGTTCCCGACATGGCTGCCAAGCGGGCGGAGCTTTCGGGCGACACGCTCGCCTTTCGCGACACGAGGACGGGGCGCGACTGGACCTTCCGCGAGGTGGACGCCGCCGCCAACGGCGCCGCCGGCGCCCTCCGGGACCGAGGGCTTGTGGAGGGCGACCGCATCGCCTGTCTCTGCCTGAACGGGGCGGGGTTCTTCGTGTTGCTCCTGGCCTGCCAGAAGGCCGGGCTGATCCTGTGCCCGCTCAACTGGCGTCAGCCGGCCGCCGAACTCGCCGACGCGGTGGCTCTGATGACGCCGCGGTTGATCCTGCACGACGACGCCATGGCCGATCTCGCGGCCGCCGTGGCGGAGGAGGCGGCAATCCCCGCGGCCTCGTTCGATGAGGGGGCCGCGCTCTGGCAGCCGGGGCAGCCCGGCTCCGTGGGCATGATCCCGGCCGACCGGCCCTGGTATCTGCTCTGCACCTCCGGCACGACCGGGCGACCGAAGGCGGTGATCCAGACGGCGCGCATGGCCTGGGCCAACGCGGTCAATATCGGGCAGGCGATCCACCTGACCGCCGCGGACCGGTCGGTGAACTTCCTGCCGATCTTTCACACCGCGGGCATCAACCTCTACACGATGCCCGTCTTTCTGACCGGGGGCAGCTCCACGATCCTGCCGAAATTTGAGCCGCAGGACATTCTGGGCCTGCTGCGGTCGGGCGGCGTCACGCAGTTCTTCGGTGTGCCGGCGATCTACCAGGCGTTCAGCCTGTCCCCGGACGTGGGCGACGTGGACTGGAGCGGCGTGAGGTGCGGCTGCGGCGGCGCGCCGCTGCCCGAGCCGCTGATCCGCTTCTTCGCGGAGCGGGGCGCGAAGGTGCTCAACGGCTTCGGCATGACGGAAACCGGCCCGACGGTGTTCCTGATGGACGAGGCCAATGCCGAGGCCAAGATCGGCTCGGTCGGCCGACCCCAGATGCTGACGGAATGCCGGCTCGACGGTGTGCCGGACGGCACGCCGGGGGAGGGCGAGATCCTGCTGCGCGGCCCGAACGTCACGCCCGGCTACTTCGACAACCCCGAGGCGACCGCCGCCGCCTTCGCCCCCGGCGGCTGGCTGCGCAGCGGCGATGTCGGCCAGCGTGACGCCGACGGGTTCCTGCGCATCGTCGACCGGATCAAGGACATGTACATCTCGGGCGGCGAGAACGTCTATCCGGCCGAGGTGGAGCGGGTGCTGGTCGAACATCCCGACGTTCTGGAGGCCGCCGTGATCGGCGTGCCCGACGAGAAATGGGGTGAGACGGGCGCCGCCTTCCTCATTGCGCGCCCGGGCCACCGGATCGAGCCGGAGGCGTTGCGCGCCTGGTGCCGCGCGCGGCTGGCGGCCTACAAGATCCCCGCAACCGTGCAGGTGCTGGAGGACTTCCCGCGCACCGCGGCGGGCAAGGTGCGCAAACCCGATCTCAGGGCGAGGAACGAACGATGACCGAGTTGCGACAGACATGGCGCCCCACGCAGGCGGAGTTCCAGCGCTTCGCGGACGTGTCGGGGGACGACAATCCCATCCACGTCGATCCGGAGTTCTCCGCCCGCACCGCCTTCGGCCGGACGGTGTCGCACGGGATGCTCATCTACACGAAGCTCTGGGGCATGGTTCTCGCCGCCCGGCCCGGCGCCGCCGTGGTGCGCCAGACGATGATGTTCCCCAACCCGGCCTTCGCGGAGGAGGAGGTGCAGCTCGTCGTGGCGGGCGAGCTGCCGGGCAGCGTGACGATGCGGGCGGTGCGCGTCTCGGACGGGGCGGAGCTGTTCACCGGCGAAGCGGAGGTGTCGTGATGAAGATCGGCGAGCGCAGGGAAATCCGGCGTGTCTTCACCACCGAGGATGTCGGCGCCATTGCCGCCCTCGGCGGTGGCACAGCCGGTGACACGGTCCCCGAGCCGCTGATCGCAGCCCTGTTCTCCTATCTTCTCGGCGTCGAACTGCCGGGGCCGGGCACGAACTACCTCAAGCAGGAGATCGTGTTCGCAGCCCCCGCCCCTCTGGGTGCGCCCCTTGTCGCCTCTGTCGAGGTGATCCGCCTGCGTCCGGAGAAGGGTCTTGTGGATCTCTGGGCCGCTGCGCGCCTGGAGGACGGGACATTGGTGGCCGAGGGCCGGTCGCTGGTGAAGTTCGCGGATTTGGCGAAGGCCTGACGCTGGCTTCCCCGGATCGTGCGGGGCACCGCGGCCTATGCGCCCGCCAGCTCCGCATCGAGGGCCCGCACCATTGCGGCGAAAGCGTCCGGCTCCTCCAGATGCGGCGAGTGGCCCGACTGCTCGAACCGGACGATTTTGGCGCCGGGCTGCTCGGCCAGCCACTCAGCCGTCGCCGCGGGATAGACGCGGCTGCGCGCCCCATGGGCCACGCGCCAGGGCACCTTGACGCCGCGCGCGGCGGATCGCAGATCCATCGCCATCATCTCGTCCCAGTAGGCCGCCATCTTCGCCGGATCGTTCGAGAGGACCTGCGCCAGCGCGTCCGCCCGGCTGAAGCCCGGCGCGCCCGACCTGTCCGCGAACATGGTCGTCGCGATCTTCTCGGCCCAGGCGGGCCAGTCGTGGTGGATCTGTTCGGTATTGCGGCGCAGCCGCTCCGGCGTCTGGCCCAGCATCCCCAGATCCCAGCCCTCGGTATTCACGGGGCGGGGGCTCATGTCCACGGTCACGAGCCCGGCCACACCCGCGCCGCCGTGCCGCTCCAGCCAGGCCCAGGCCACGGCCGCGCCCATGGACCAGCCGATGAGGATGGCACCGGGGCCGGCTGCCGCGATCTCGTCGTCCAGCATGTCCACCGCCGCCGCGAGCGACGCCGTGCCGCTGCGCGCGGCCCCGTGCCCCGGCAGATCCGGCGCGCGGGCCCGCGGCCCCAGCCGCCGGGCGAGATCCTCGAAGACCGCGCCGCGCATCGTCCAGCCATGCAGCAGGATGACGGGGCGGGACAGGCCGCCGTCCGTCATCGTCCGCCCCGAAGCCGACCGACGATCCCGGAGGGGAAGAAGTAGACGCTGAGGATGAACAGCACGCCCAGCCACAACAGCCACCGGTCCGGATCGAGCAGGCGCGACAGCATCGGGATCGCCATGGTCGCGTCCGCCGCCGACCCCATGAGGTCCTGCAGGTAGGTCTGCGCCAGCACCATCACCGTCGCCCCGATCGCCGCGCCCCAGATCGTGCCCATGCCCCCGATGACCACCATCAGCAGCAGATCCAGCATGATCTCGAAGCTCAGCGTCGTCTCCGGCCCCACATAGCGCAGCCAGAGTGCGAAGAGGCTGCCGGCCAGCGCCGCCATGGCTGCCGAGATGCAGGTCGCGATGGTCCGGTAGCGCACGACCCGGTAGCCGATCGCCTCGGCGCGGAAGTCGTTCTCGCGGATCGCCTTCAGCACCGTCCCGAAGGGGGAGTTGACGATCCTGAGGAGCACGAAGAACAGAGCCAGCGAAATGAAGAAAACCACGTAGTAGTTCAGGATCTTGCCGGTGATGTTCACGCCCATGACCTCACCCATCCGGTTCGCAGGTCCCAGCGCGCGGGGGATCTGGAAGGTGAAGCCGTCCTCGCCCCCGGTGATCGACGACAGCTGGCTGACGAGGACGGCCACGGCCGAGGCGACAGCGAGCGTGATCATCGCGAAGAAGATCGCCCGCACGCGCAGCGAGAACAGGGCGATGATGAAGGCCAGGGCCGCCGCCAGAACTGCCGCCGCCAGCGAGCCCAGGATCAGCGGCCCGAACCCGCGCCCCATGTGCTGCGACGCGAGGCCGACCCCGTAAGCGCCCATCCCGAAGAACATCGTATGGGCGAAGCTGACGACGCCGGTGTAGCCCAGCAGAAGGTCATAGCTGGCCGCCAGGAGGATGAAGATCGAGATGCGCGCCGCCGTCTCGAGCGCGCGGACGCCGGGGAACAGGAAGGGCGCGAAGAGCAGCCCCAGGAAGATGGCCAGTAGCACCAGTGTCAGGATGCGCGAGCGCGGCCGGTCGCCTGAGATGAGACGCATCAGCATGAGGGCCTCACTTCGCCTTGACCACGGGCATCATGCCCTGCGGACGCCACATGAGGATCGCGGTCAGCAGCGCGATATTGGAAATCAGCGCCAGCTTCGGTTCGAGGAAGGCGATGTAGTTTTGCAGAAGCCCCACCAGCAGCGCGCCGATGAAGGCCCCCTCGACCGAGCCCAGGCCGCCGATGATGACCACGATGAAGACGAGGATCATCATCTCCTCGCCCATGCCCGCGGTGATGACCTCCTGGTAGAGGCCCCACATCACCCCGCCGAGCCCCGCCAGCGCCGAGCCGGCGATGAAGACCCCGATGAAGACGAGCCGCAGGCGGTAGCCGAGCGCCTCGACCATCTCGCCGTTCTCGACGCCCGCGCGGACGATGAGGCCGATCCGGGTGCGGCGGAACACCAGCCGCATGACGACGAAGAGAACGAGCCCGATCGCAACCGCCAGCAGGCGGTATTTCTCCA
Source organism: Pseudoroseicyclus tamaricis (assembly GCF_012070395.1). GTDB lineage: Bacteria > Pseudomonadota > Alphaproteobacteria > Rhodobacterales > Rhodobacteraceae > Pseudoroseicyclus_A > Pseudoroseicyclus_A tamaricis. The sequence goes on from NZ_JAAFYS010000001.1 coordinate 753,714, forward strand.
GCGCGGCGCCCCAGAAGGTGACGGCGCCCTTGAGCATCTCTGGCCGGGCGAAGAAGATCTCGTCCGGGCCCCAGATCACGTGGATCAGCTGCTCGATGACAATCAGGCCGCCGACCGTCACGAGAATCTGCTTGAGATGGGCGCCGTAGACGGGCTTCACGATGACCCGCTCGAAGGCCCAGCCCAGCATGCCGGTGATCGCCATCGCCGCCAGCACGGCCAGCAGGACGACGCCGAGGTTGAGCAGCAGGGACGGCGCCTGCGCCCATTCGGCCAGGGCCAGGACGACGCTGATGCCGACGAAGGCCCCGACGGAGATGAAGGCGCCGTGCCCGAAGTTGATGACGTCCATCAGGCCGAAGACCAGCGTCAGACCCGAGGCCATGATGAAGATCATCATGCCCATCGCCAGCCCCGACACCGTGAGCGTCAGCCAGCTGGACGGATTGCCGATGGCGAGAAATCCCAGGACGAGGAGGATCGGCACCAGCAGCACCGGCATCGCCTTCGCGATGCGCTCGCCCAGGGGCAGGTCGGCCATCCTCGGCCGGTGATCGGGCGCGGCACTCATGCCCGTTGCTCCAGAATTCGGTTTTCTCCCGCAAGCATCAGCCCGCCTCCATGCTGAGACCCATCAGCCGCTCCTGCAGCCCTGCATCCGTGGCCAGTTGCTCCATCTCGCCAGCCCAGACGATCCGCCCGTCATCCATGACGGCGGCGAAATCGCCCAAGGCTTTGGCCACCGCGAAGTTCTGTTCGACCAGCAGGATCGACGCGCCCTGTCGCTTCAGGTCCCGCAGTGCGCCCGCCATGGTCGAGACGATGGCAGGGGCAAGGCCCTTGGTCGGCTCGTCGATCAGGAACAGCCTGCGTTCCTCGGCCATCGCCCGCGCGATGGACAGCATCTGCTTCTGCCCGCCCGACAGCGTTCCCGCCGGCGACCGCCAGAAGGTGCGCAGCGGCGGGAAGGCCTCGAAGATCCGGTCGCGCCGGCCTGTGTCCAGCGGGCCGGAGGCGGCGGCGAGCACCATGTTCTCCTCGACCGTCAGGTCCGAGAAGATTCCCATGTCCTCGGGAACGTAGCCGATCCCGGCCCGCGCCCGCTCCGACGTCTTGAGGGCGGTGATGTCGTCGCCGTCGAAGACGATCCGCCCCTCGCGCGCGGGCCAGTGGCCGATGATCGTGCGCAGGGTCGTGGTCTTGCCCACCCCGTTGCGCCCCAGCAGCATCGTGACGGCGCCGCGCGGCACCTGAAGATCGACGCCGTGCAGAATATGATACTGCGCGATGTCGGTATGGACGTTCTCTATCCGGAGGATCGCGTCAGACATCGCTGAGCCCCTTGCCCATGTAGGCCTCCTGCACGACATCCGAGGCCATGACCTCGGCAGGGTCGCCATCGGCCACCAGCTCGCCGTTGTGCAGCACGATGATCCGGTCGGCGAGGGTGCGGATCACGTCCATCTTGTGCTCGACCAGCAGGATCGTGCGGTCGGTATCGGCCTTCAGTTCGGCGATGAGGTCGAGCACCACGGGCGCCTCGTCCGCGCTCATCCCCGCGGTCGGCTCGTCGAACATGTAGACCTTGGGGTCGAGCGCGATCAGCATCGCCACCTCCAGCTTGCGCTGGTTGCCGTGGCTGAGTTCGCTGACGGGCTGGTCGCGGACATTGTCGAGCCGGACGCGTTCGAGAACCGACGTCGCCTCGGTTGTCAGTGCCTCGTGGCTCGTCGCCATGGAAAAAAGCGACCCACGGACCGGCCGGTGCGCCTGGATCGCGAGACGGACATTCTCCAGCACCGAAAGGCCGGGGAAGAGGCTGGTCAGCTGGAACGCACGGCCCAGCCCGCGGCGGCAGCGTTCCGACGCCGAAAGCCGGTCGATCGGCTCGCCCATCAGGCGGACAGTGCCGGAGCTCGCCGGGATCTGGCCGGAGATCAGGTTGAAATAGGTGGTTTTCCCCGCGCCGTTCGGGCCGACGATGGCCGTCAGCTCGCCTGCGCGAAAGGCGCAGGTCACGGCGTCGACGGCGACATGCCCGCCGAAGCGCACCGTCAGGTCCTGGGTCTGCAGAAGGTCGGTCATCGATCGTCCCGTGGAATTGCATCCAAGGCGGAGCTGTCTCGAAAAAGTGCAAAATCGCGTCCGGCTGCGGACGGTGGCGGGGCCCGTGCGGGCCCCGCCACGCGGATCAATTCCGGATCGGAATGTCCATGTCGTCGATCCCCAGTTCGCGGACGAGGACCGGCACGCCGTAATCCTTGCCCTCCTGCACCTCGGTCGTGAAGTGATACATCGACTGCAGCGCCTGGTGATCCTCGGGGCGGAACATCATGGTGCCCTTCGGGGTCTCCCACTCCATGCCTTCCATCGCTTCGATCAGCGCCTCGGTATCGTCGGCGCCGCCGGCCCTGCGGATGGCTTCGACCACGGCGATGCCCGCTGCCATCCCGCCCGCGGTGAAGAAGTCCGGCGGCGAGTCGTAGCGCTCCATGTGCTGCTCGACGAGCCAGTCGTTCACCTCGTTGTCGGGGATCTCGTAGTAGTAATACGTCGCCCCTTCGAGGCCCGGCAGTTCCCGGTACGCGGTCAGCGCGGCGAGGATGTTGCCGCCCGTCGCGATCTCGACGCCGTAGCGGGACGGGTCCATCGCGTTGATCTTGCCCATCGGGTTGCCGCCGCCGGCCCAGATGATGAACAGCTTCTTGTCGCCGTCTTCACCCTCCATCGCGTTGAAGATCCGCTCGGCGGCTGCGGTGAAGTCTGTGGTGTCCGTCGGCACGTATTCCTCGTGCACGATCTCGGCGCCGGTGTCGGCGAGAGCCTCCCGGAAGGCCGCCACGCCGTCGCGCCCGAAGGCATAATCCTGCGCGAGCGTCGCGATCTTCACGTCCTCGCCGCCAAGGGCGACCGCGTTCGCGATGGCATCCTGCGAGGAGTTCCGCCCGGTGCGGAAGATGTAGCGGTTCCACGCCTCTCCGGTTATCGAGTCCGCCACCGCGGGTTCCACGATCAGGAGCCGCTCATATTCCTGCGCCACCGGCAGCATCGCCAGCGCGACACCCGAACTGACCCCTCCGACCGCGATCTGCGCATCGTCGTCGCCATAGGCTTCCGCCAGCACGGCGCGCCCTGTGGCCGGATCGGCCTGCGTATCCTTTTCGATGACGGTGATCGGCTCGCCGTCGATCTCCATCGTGCCATCGGTCGCATATTCGAGCCCGAGCATCAGCCCGATGTGGCTCTGCTCCGCATAGGCCTCCAGCGCTCCGGTCTGGCCATAGACATGCGCGATGCGAATGTCCGCCTGTGCTGCTGTTCCGCCGATCGCGAGCGCAATCGCCGCGGCCCCCGCGCGTTTCAATGTCGACATACCAGTCTCCTCCCTGGTTTCTGTGGAGATGTTGGAACATGAACGCTCATTCAGGTCAAGGTCGGGATCGCTGCCACGCTACGCCCTCAACCCCTTTCCGCGCTCCCGCGCTATGGAGGGGTCAGAGGATCTGCTTGAGCGGGGCAGGACGGCGTAGCCTGCGATCATGCCCCAGCCGAACCCGATCCGCTACCTCAGGACCCGCCGAGACATCATCTGCCTCGCGTTAATGCTCTATGTGCAATTCCCCTTGCCCAGTCGGCAAGCCGAGTCTGGTTCGAATCCGTCTGACAGCAACGCCACTAGGCTGCCCGTATGGAGACAGGCTTTCCCCTTCGTATAGCCGACATTTCATTGGCGTTGGCCGAACGGCGGCTTTGGGCAAGCCGAGCCCGGGGATGGCGAAGACCCGCCCGATGATGGCCGCGCCGCCGAGCAGCCCGATGAACTGCACCGACAGCACGGTGAGCGCGGCGGGCATGGCGTTGCGCAGCACGTGGCGGAAGAGCACCGAGCGGGGGCTCACGCCGCGGGCGCGCAGGGTGCGCACGTAATCCTGCCGGAGCGCGTCGATCACAGCGCCGCGCACCTGCTGCGAGGAGGAGGCGATGCCTGAGAAGGCCAGCGCCGCGACCGGAAGCACCAGCGAGGCGAGACAGGCGGAGGGCGAGGCGCCGAAAGAGATGTTTCCCGTCGCCGGCAGACAGCGCAGCTCCACCGCGAAGAGGACAACCAGCATCAGCGCCAGCCAGAAGTACGGCAGGGCGAAGCCGATCACGCCGCCCACCTGGATCAGCCGGTCGGACCAGCCGCCGCGAACGGCCGCGGTGACCCCGAGGAGCGCCGAGAGGATCGCCATGAACGCGACCGCGATGCCCACGACGGAAAGCGTGACGGGCAGTCGACGCCCGAGCTCCTTCACGACGCGGGAATTCGAAGTCCACGAGCCGCCCAGCTAGAGAAGTACTTCGGCCGCCCGCTCGTCGAGCGTCATGCGCGCGGGGTTCGGCCGACGCTCTTCGGGATCAAGGTGCTCTCCGCCTCGCTGCGGCAGATGCGACAATGGGAGCTGACGGACGAGGAGCTTCGCGCGGAGGGCATTGGCATCGGTGCCGGGCCGGTCTCGCGCTCGATCATCCTGCCGGTCGTCATGGTCGAGATGCACCGGCGCTTCCCCCAGATCGTCTTCGAGATGGTGCGCGCTCATCCCACCGATTCCTATGAGGGCGCTGGCGAGCCATCGGGCATGATCGTCAGCAGCGTCTCGAAGGCGGGCTTCCAGTAGGACACCCGGTCGCCGATCTCGATCTTGTCCCGCTCGAAGGTGGTGTTGTCGAGCTGGTTCGCCAGGGCGATGACGTCCGGGCCGTTGGTGGCTTCGGCGGTGGCCGGGCCGAACGACATGAGTATCGCCGCCGAGGCAGCGGTCAGCAATCTGGGCATTATCCCCTCCCTAAATCCTCGCGCCCGCTCGCTTTCCTCATGCAAGGCCGGGCCTGTGGGTGAAGCGGATCGTGGGCGGGAGTTGCGCTGAAAGCGCAATAAGTTCGATCAGCTATGCGCCGGCCTTATCGCAGCTGCCTCCGGGCTCGGACGCCGGCACGCAGGTTGAGTAGGCCAGTGGCCCGTCCCATGCTGGCCACGAAGCTCGGGCATCTCCCGCATCACGAGCGAAACAGAGGGTCGCTTCCAGCCGCGGTGATGGCCGGGACATCCGCGATGGCGGATGTCCCGGTCCCGGGGCGTCAGCGGGGCAGGCGCGCGTCCGCCAACTCCAAGGTAGCCGTCAGCGGCAGATCCGCTGCCGAGGTTCCGGCCAAGACGGTGTAGCGCCCCGGCGCGACGTGCCAGTCCCCCGCCGTCTCGTCGAAATAGGCGAAGGCGCGGGCGGGGAGCGGCAGCACCAGCTCGCGGCGCTCGCCCGGCTCCAGCGCCACCTTGGCGAAGGTCTTGAGCTCCCGCGCCGGGCGCTCCACCGGCGGTGCTTCTGCGCCGACGTAGAGCTGTACCACGGTGCTGCCGGCGCGGCCGGAGGTGTTCTCCACCGTCAGCCGCGCCTCGGCACCGTCTTCGGCGGCCGTTACAGACAGGCCCGACAGCGCGAAGCTGGCGTAGCTGAGGCCGAAGCCGAAGGGGAAGAGCGGGGCGATGCCCTTGGCGTCGTAATGGCGGTGGCCGGTGAAGACGCCCTCCTGGTAGCGCACGTGGCCGTCCACGCCCGGATAGACCGTGGGGTCATTCGTCCAGGTCGGGTTGTCCTCGATGCGCAGGGGGAAGGTCTGCGGCAGGCGGCCGCCGGGCTCGGCATCGCCGAAGAGCACGTCGGCGATGGCATTGCCGGCTTCCTGGCCGGGGTACCACGCCTGCAGCACCGCCGCCGCCTCGCCGAGCCACGGCATCTCCACCGGGCCGCCGGTTTGCAGCACCACCACGGTGCGCGGGTTGGCAGCGCAAACGGCGGCAACGAGCTCGTCCTGCCGGCCGGGCAGGCGGATGTCCTCGAGGTCGGAGCCCTCGGTGTCCCACTCTCCCGAGCGACCGACGAAGACGAGCGCCGTCTCGGCCTCGCCCGCGATCCGCGCCGCCTCGGCGATGGCGTCGTCGCCGAGCGGCTGGCCGATGCCGGCGCGGAGGGCGGAGAAGGTGAGCATCTTGCCCTCGCTGGCGGCGAACTCGGCGGTGACCTCGTAGCTGCGTCCGGCCTCCAGATTGACCTCGCCCACCACCTCGTCGGAGCCTTCCTCGAAGAAGGTGCGGCCGCGGGTGAAGTCGCTCATGGCGTCGGCGACGACCTTGCCATCGACCAGCATCCGGGCCGGGCCGGTGGCATGGATGCCGAAGCGGTAGGGGCCGGTTTCCTCGGGGGTGAAGCTGCCGGTGAGGCGGGCCGAGAAGCGGGTCGGGTTCACCTTGCCATTGGCCACGGGCGGCACCCAGAAGGCCTCGGCGCTGGCCATCTCCTCGCTGTGGACGGGCTCTCCCGACAGCTCGGTGCCCTCGAAGAACTCCGCCTTGAGCGGTCCCTGCCAGATCGGCTCCCACCGGTGGTTGGTGCAGCCGGGCGCGAAGGTGAGGGCGCTCTCGCCCAGCCGCTCGGCCAGCCCCTGCCAGGGCGAGACGCTGTAATGCGGATTGAGCTGTGCCGAGCCGCCGCCCATGATGCGGGCTGCCTTGGCATTGGGGCCGATCACGGCGATCTGGCCCTTGGGCAGGCTTAGCGGCAGCAGGCCGTCGTTCTTGAGCATCACCGTGCCCGCCGCGCCGGCCCGGCGGATGAGGGCGCGGGTCTCGGGGCGGTCATCGGCGACCTCCTCGAAGGGATGCTCGCCCTCCAGCAGGCCCACCCGCTCCATCAGGCGGAGCACGGCGAGGGCGCGGGTGCGCACCACCTCGGCGCTGACCTCGCCCGCCTGCACGGCGGCGACGAGTTTCTCGCCGCGGTCGCGCGTCGGCCCCGGCATCTCGAGGTCGAGCCCCGCCTTGACCGTCTCGGCGGTGGAATGCGAGCCGAACCAGTCGGACATGACGATGCCGTCATAGCCCCAGTCGCCGCGCAGCACCTCGTCCAGAAGCCACGGGTTCTCAGAGGCATAGGTGCCGTTCAGTTTGTTGTAGGCCGACATGAGCGCCCAGATGCCGGCCTCCTTCACCGCGGCCTCGAAGGGGCGCAGGTAGATCTCGCGCATCGCCCGTTCGGAGATGTCGGAGCTCATGGTGGTGCGCTCGATCTCGCTCTCGTTGCCGGCGTAATGCTTCATAGTCGCCGCGATGCCCTTGCCCTGCAGGCCGCGCACATAGGCCGCGCCGAGCTGGGCGGTCAGCTCCGGGTCCTCCGAGTAGCATTCGAAGTTGCGCCCGTTGGTGACGGAGCGCTGGATGTTCACGGTGGGCGCCAGCGAGACATGGGCGCTCTTCGATTTGACCTCGTCCGCCAGCGCCGCGCCGATCTCTTCGGCCAGCTCGGGATCCCACGTCGCGCCGAGGGCGATGCCCACCGGGAACGCCGCCGCCGAGACGCCGCCGATCAGCCCGCCGCCGCCGCGCGCGCCGTTCGGCCCGTCGGTCACGCGCAAGGTGCCGATGCCGAGGCGGGGGATCGGGTTGACCGACCAGAAATCCTGGCCCGAGAGCAGGGAGACCTGCTCCTCCAGCGTCAGCTCGTCGATCAGGGCATCCGCGGTGCGGGGGGTGTCTGTCATCGGTGCTATCCTTGAAGGCTGAAAGGGGGCTCAGACGGCGTAGGCGCTGAGGAACACGTTCTTGGGGCCCGCGATATGCCGGCTGATAATCTCCGCCAGCTCGGGCCCGTCGCTCCGCCGCAAAGCTTCGATCATCTCGCGATGTTCGGCTATGGCGCGCTGGCGTTCGCGGGCGAAGGGGAAGGCGCGGGTGCGGATCGGCTGGGTCGTCACCGTGTAATGGTGGATCGCCTCGGCCAGCTGCGGGTTGCCGCAGGCGCCGTAGATGGCGGCGTGGAAGCGGTTGTTCTGCTCGAAGATCAGCTGCATGTCGTCGGCCTCGCATGCGGCCTCGTGCGCATCGGCGATCCGGGTCAGCTCGGCCAGCAGCGCCTCTGGGGCAGGGGCGGTGAAGCGCAGGGCGGCGCGCCGCTCCAGCGCGTCGCGGATCTCGTAGAGCGCCTCGACCTCCTCGGCGGGGTAGTCGCGCACGCGGATGCCGCGGTTGGGCTGGCGCTCGGCGAGGCCCTGCTTTTCCAGCTCGTCGAAGGCGCGGCGTACGGCGTGGCGGGTCGCCCCCGTCTCCGCGATGACGTCGTCCTCGATCAGGCGCTCGCGCGGGTGCCGGCGGCCGAGGATGATGTCCTGGCTCAGGCTTTCCGTGATCTGTGCCCAATCGGGGCGGGCGGTGTCTTTCGCCATGTCTGTCCTCGCTCTGAGGCCAGACTAGCCCAAGAAAAGGGGCGATTCAATTAGCGTTGACATTATCGAGAATCTTGATGATAACTCCCGGCCATGGGGGAGACACCGTTCATCATTGGCAGTGGCGCCGGCTTTTCGGGCGACAGGATCGACGCGGCGCAGCCCGTTGTCGCAGCGATGGCGGCGATGGGGCAGGGCGGGGCGCTGATCTTCGAGACGATGGGCGAGCGCACGCTGGCGCTGGGGCAGGTGGCCCGCGCCGCCGACCCGCAGGCGGGGTATGACCCCTACCTGCCGCAGTACCTCGGTCCGATTCTGAAGCCCGCGCTCGACGCCGGCATCCGCATCGTCGGCAATTTCGGCTGCGCCAATCCCGAGGGTGCGGCCCGCCTCATCGCAGCCATGGCGAAGGAGCGGGGCCTCACCCCCCGCATCGCCGTGGTGACGGGCGACGATCTGCTCGGCAGCCCCGCGCTGGACGATGCCGTGGCCTGGGATGGCGACGGCACGCTGGCCCAGCCGTCGGGGGAGCCGGTGGCGGTGAACGTCTACATCGGCGCCGCGCCCATCGCCGAGGCGCTGAAGGCCGGTGCCGATATCGTGGTGACCGGGCGCATCGCCGACCCGGCTTTGGCGCTCGGCCCGCTCGTGGCGCATTTCGGCTGGGATTTCGATGATTTAGACCGCATCGCCGCCGGCACGCTCGTCGGGCACCTTCTCGAATGCGGCAGCCAGGTCTCTGGCGGCTATTTTGCCGACCCCGGCGTGAAGGACGTGCCGAACCTTGCCGATGTGGGCTTTCCCCTCGCCGAAGTCTCGGCCGATGGCAGCTTCGTCGTCACCAAGCCCGCCGGCACTGGCGGGCGCGTCGACCGGATGACGGTGCTGGAGCAGATGCTCTACGAGATCCACGATCCCGCCGCCTATCTCACCCCGGATGTGGCGCTCGACCTGACGCAGGCGACGATCACCGAGGTGGGCGAGAACCGCGTCGCCGTCGCGGGAGCCCGGGGCCATGCCGCGCCCCAGCGGCTGAAGGCGACGGTGAGCTACCGCGGCGAATGGCTGGGCGAGGCCGAGATCTCCTACGCCGGCCCCAATGCCCGCGCCCGCGCCGAGCTGGCGGCGGAGGTGATCCGCACCCGCGTCTCCCGCGCGCCCGAGCCGCCGCGGATGCGGGCCGATATCCTCGGCACCGTCAGCGTCTTCGACGATGACGGCGGCTCGCTTCGCGCCGCAGATCGCGGCCCGGCAGACGGTGAATACCGCGTGCGCTTCGCCTTCGGCGGCAGCGAAACGGCCGTCCGCGCCGCCAACCATGAGGTGAACGCGCTCTATTGCTGCGGCCCGGCGGGCGGCGGCGGGGTGCGCATCTCCGCCGTGCCGCGCTTCGTGACCCGCTCCGTGCTGGTGCGCCGCGAGGCCGTGCGCCCGCACGTCGCCTTCTACGGCGAGGAGGTGCCGGCATGAGCGTGCGTGTTCCCCTGCACCGGCTGGCCCATGGCCGCACCGGCGACAAGGGCAACCGGCTGAACGTCAGCGTCATCGCCTATGACGCCGCCGACTGGAACACGCTCACCGAGCAGGTGACCGAAGCGCGCATCCTCGCGCTCTTCCGTCACCGGGGCGCCAGCTCGGCCACCCGCTACCTGCTGCCGCATCTGGCGGCGATGAATTTCGTGATCGAAGACGCGCTGGAGGGCGGGGTGAACTCCGCGCTCGCCGTCGACACGCATGGCAAGACCCTCTCGTTCCACGTGCTGGGGATGGCCGTAGAGATCAGTGCCGCGCGCGCTGCAGAGCTGGGCCTGGAGGAGACGGGGCCCACAAAACGATACCAGGAGGAGACCACGACATGAGACATTCGATGACACGTCTTGGCACGAAGGCCGCGCTCTTGGCCGGTGCCGCGATGATCGCCGGCGCCGCCGCCGCGCAGGAGCAGGGCGGCACGCTCACCGTCGGCATCAGCCAGATGCCGCCGCAGCCCGACCCGGTTGTGACGACCTTCGGCATCAACTGGATGACCGCCGCCGTCGTCTGCGAAGGGCTCTTCGCCGTCGACAACAGCTGGACGCCGCAGCCCATGCTGGCCGAGAGCTTCGAGTACAGCGACGACGGCACTCTGCTGACGATCACGCTGCGCGATGGCCTCACCTTCCAGTCCGGCGAGCCGCTCACCTCGGCCGACGTGGTCGCCTCGCTCGAGCGCTTCCGCGCCGCCGCCGGCATCGGCGCCTCCTTCGCCGCGGTGACGGAGAGCATCAGCGCCCCCGACGACATGACCGTCGAGATCCAGCTGACCGGCCCGACGCCCATCGTCCCCGGCCTGCTGGCCGGCACGCAGGCGGTCATCATGTCCGCCTCGTCCATCGGCGACGCATCGGCGACCGAAGCCCTCTCCGGCCTCGATTGCACTGGCCCCTACACGCTCACCGATTACCGCGCCGACCAGGGCGTCACGCTGACGCGTTGGGAAGACTACCAGCCCCGCGAGGAGGAATCCTCCGGCGAGGCCGGCATGAAGCACGCTTGGGCCGACGAGATCATGCTGCGGCTGATGCCGGAACCCTCCGTCCGCCGCGACAGCCTCGTCACCGGCGAGATCGACGTGGCGATGGAGCTGCCGACCGACTTCTACGAGCAGCTGGAGAGCGCCCCGGGCGTGCAGCCGGTCATCGTCGCCAACAACCAGTCGCTGACGGCGGTGTTCAACACGCAGGAAGGCGTGATGGCCGATGTGAACCTGCGCCGCGCCATCTACCACGCGCTGGAGATGGAGCCGATCATGCTCGCCTCCGTCGGCAACCCCGAGTTCTACGAGATCGACGGCAGCTGGATCCCCGACCCGAACAGCTTCTGGTACACCACCGCCGGCATCGACGAGTTCGGCCAGCCCGACCCGGCGAAGGTGGAGGAATATCTCGCGGCCTCCGATTACAACGGCGAGCCGATCCGCTGGCTGGTGGCCTCCGAGCAATACCAGAAGCACTTCCTGACCGCGGTGACCGTGGCCCAGCAGCTGGGCGACTACGGGATCAACGTGGAGATCCAGGAAAACCCGATGGCGAACTACATCCAGATGCGCGCCGATCCGACGCAGATGGACGCTTTCTCCAGCTTCCTGCCCACGTATATCGACCCGACCTCCATCGCCTACCTGAACCCGACCTACCCGGGCTTCTGGACCGACCCGGAGAAGATGGAGCTGATGGCCCAGCTCGCCGAGACCATCGACCCCGATGAGCGCAAGGCGATCTTCGAAGAGGTGCACGCGCTGGCCTACGACCAGTTCCCCTTCATCAAGTACGGCACCGAGGCCAACATGTACGGGGTGCGCGAGGGCGTCGAAGGCTACACGACCACGGCCGTGGGCGGCTACACCTTCTACAACTACGCTCCGCCGGCCGAGTAAGATGACGGCGGCTGACACACAGGCAGAGGCGCGCGAAGCCATTCGCGCGCCTCGGGCCCCCAGCTTCCTGCAGAGGTTCGTGCGCAATCCCACGGCGGTGCTGAGCTTCGCGCTACTGGTCGCCTTCGCCCTCATGGCGATCTTCGCGCCGCTCATCGCGCCGGGCGACCCGATGCGGGTGAACCCGGTCGTGCGCTTCACGCCGCCGGGCGCAGAGTACTTCTTCGGCACAGACAACCTCGGCCGCGACGTGTTCCGCATCGTCGTGCACGGCTCGCGCACCACGCTGCTCGTCGGCCTCGTCGTCACCGTCATCTCCATGGGGCTGGCGACGATCCTCGGCCTGCTCTCGGGCTTTTACCGGGCGGTCGACGTGATCCTGATGCGCTTTGTCGACGGGCTGATGGCCTTCCCCGGCATCGTGCTCGCCACGGCCGCCGCCGGCTTTCTCGGACCGGCCATCTCCACCGTCATCATCTCGCTGACCATCGTGCTCATCTCGCCCTCCCTCCGCGTCGTGCGTGGGCAGGTGCTGGTGGTGCGCGAGGCGCAGATGATCGAGGCCGCCCGCGCCACCGGCGTGCCGACCGGGCGTATCTTCCGGCGCTATATCCTTCCGGCGGTGATGTCGCCGATCCTTGTGCAGGCCTCGTTCATCTTCTCCGCCGCGGTCCTTGGCGAGGCCGCCCTCAGCTTCATCGGCGTCGGCATCGGCCCGACCGACATCTCCTGGGGCAATGCCCTGACGGAGGCGCGCAACTACATCAGCCAGGCGCCGTGGATCGTCATCTTCCCCGGCCTCGCCCTCATGCTCACCATTCTCGCCCTCAACCTCTTGGGCGACAGCCTGCGCGATCTGCTCGATCCGCGCCTGGCAAGGAGGCGCTGACATGCTGCGCTATCTCGCGAAGCGGTTCCTGCTCATTCTGCCCACGATCTTCGTGCCGCTGATCATGGTCTTCCTGCTCCTGCGCCTCGCCCCCGGCGACCCGGCGGGGATGATGCTGGGCGATCAGGCCACCGCCGACCAGCTCGCCGCTCTCCGCGCCGAGCTGGGGCTCGACCAGCCGCTGCCGGTGCAGTTCCTGCTCTGGCTCAAGGGCATCTTCACGCTCGACCTCGGCAATTCGATCTTCTTCCGCGAGCCGGTGATGGAGGTGATCCCCCGCTATGCCGGCGTGACGATCCTGCTCACCCTCGTGGCGCTGACGCTGGCCATCGTGATCGGCGTGGTCATGGGCGTGATCTCGGCGCTCAACCGCAACAACCCGGTCGACCGGGGCGTGGTGACCAGCGCCGTCCTCGGCATCTCGCTGCCGGAGTTCTGGTTCGCGCTTCTGCTCATCTTCCTCTTCTCCGTCACCCTGCGCTGGTTCCCCGTTTCGGGATGGACGCCGCCCTCGGCCGGGCTCATCGCCTTCGGGGCGTCGATCTTCCTGCCGGCGCTGGCGCTCGGCATCCGCCAATCGGCGCTGATGACGCGGATGATGCGCTCCTCGATGCTCGACGTGATGGACGAGCCCTACATCACCACCGCCCGCGCCCAAGGGCTGCCCGAGCGCAAGGTGATCGGCAGCTACGCCATGCGCACCGCCTCGATACCCGTGCTCACCGTTGCCGGCCTTGCCGCCGGTTACATGCTGGGCGGGGCCGTCGCGATCGAGATCGTCTTCGCGCTGCCGGGGCTGGGGCGGATGCTGGTGGAGGCCGTCGCTCGCCGCGATTACCCGCTGGTGGAGGGCGGGGTGCTGACGATCAGCCTCGTGCTGGCCGTGCTGAACCTCGTCATCGACCTGCTCTACGCTGTGCTCGACCCAAGGATCCGCTACCAATGAGCCCGCTCGACATGACCGCGGCGCCCGGCGCCGGAACCGAGACCAAGGTGGTGCTGGAGGCCGAAAACCTCGGCGTCGCCCTGCCCATCGACGGCAAATACGTGCCCATCACCACCGATGTCTCCTTCTCCGTCCGCCGGGGCGAGGCGGTGGCGCTGGTGGGGGAGAGCGGCTGCGGCAAGTCGATGACCGCCAGCGCCATCATGGGCCTGCCGCCGCGCGGCGCCAAGGTGACGGGGCGGCTGCGCATCAACGGCCGCGACGTGCTGGACCTCTCGCCGAAGCGCCGCCGCGCGCTTTGCGGCAGCGAGATCGGCTTCATTTTTCAGGAGCCGATGACGGCCCTGCACCCGACGCTGCGCATCGGCCGGCAGATGACCGACACGCTCTGCCACAACCTCGGCCTCTCGAGGAGCGCGGCGATGACCCGGGCGGCGGAGCTGCTCGACCTCGTCGGTATCCCGCGCCCGAAGGACATCCTGAAGGGCTATGTGCACCAGCTGTCGGGCGGCATGCGCCAGCGCGTGATGATCGCGCTCGCCCTCTCCTGCGACCCCTCGCTGGTGATCGCCGACGAGCCCACCACGGCGCTCGACGTGACCATCCAGGCGCAGGTGCTCGACCTGATGGAGAAGATGCGCCGCGAGTTCGACGTCGCCATGCTCTTCATCACCCATGACCTCGAGGTGGTGGGCGATTTCTGCGACCGCGCCGTCGTGATGTATGCCGGCGACGTGGTGGAGACGGCGACGGCGGCGGAGGTGACGCGCGCGCCGCATCACCCCTACACCCGCGGTCTGATCGACGCGGTGCCCGGCACCGGTCTTGAGCGCCTCGTGCCCATCGGCGGCAGCGTGCCGCAGATCGGTGCATGGCCCGAGGGCTGCCGCTTCGCGCCCCGCTGCTCCCGCGCGACGGAGAAATGCGCCATCCGCCCCCCGCTGGAGGGAGCCCCGATGCCCGACGTGCGCTGCTGGCACCCCCTGACGGAGGAGAGGACATGAGCGCCCCCGCCCTCCTGGAGACGAAGGGTCTCACCAAGTCCTTCGGCAACGTCAAAGCCGTCCGCGATGTCGACCTCAGCATTCCGCGCGGCTCGACCTTCGGGCTGGTGGGCGAGAGCGGCTCGGGCAAGTCCACCGTTGCCCGGCTCGTGCTGCGCCTCATCGAGCCGACCTCGGGTGAGATCCGCTTCGGCGAGACGGACCTGCGCGCCCTCAAGGGCGACAAGCTCCGCCGCCAGCGCCGGAAGATGCAGATGATCTTCCAGGACCCCTTCGGCTCGCTCAACCTGCGCATGACCGTGGGCGAGACGCTGACGGAGCCGCAATCGGTGCATGGCCTCGGCCGCAATGACGCCGAGCGTCGCGCCCGGGGCGAGGCGCTGCTGGCCGAGGTTGGCCTGCCCGCCGCCGCGATGGATCGCTTCCCGCACGAATTCTCCGGCGGCCAGCGCCAGCGCATCGCCATTGCCCGCGCGCTGGCGACGGAGCCGGAGCTGATCGTCGCCGACGAGCCGGTGAGCGCGCTCGACGTCAGCGTGCAGGCGCAGATCCTCAACCTGATGCGCGACATGCAGGCCGAGCATGGCACCACGATGCTCTTCATCAGCCATGACCTGCGTGTTGTGCAGTACATGTGTGACCAGATCGCAGTCATGTATCTCGGCGAGATCATGGAGAGGGGGCCGCGCCACCGCATCTACGAGATGCCGCAGCACCCCTATACGCAGGCGCTGCTCTCTTCCGTGCCGGGCTCGCCCAAGGAAGACGGCAAGCGCGCCAAGCTGAAGGGCGAGATCCCTTCGGCGCACAGCGTGCCCTCGGGCTGCGCCTTCCGCACCCGCTGCCCGCATGCCTTCGATCGCTGCAAGGTCGAGGTGCCGGTGATGCATCAGCTCGGCGAGGGGCAGGAGGCGGCGTGCCACCTGCTGGACCGGTGAGCACGGTCACCGCCCCCGCCGGGCGGATCACGGGGTTCGAGGAGCGCGGCGCCCGCGTGTTCCTCGGCATCCCCTACGGGCAGGCGCCCGTGGGAGAGCTGCGCTTCCGCCCGCCGGAGCCGGTGGGGCCGGGAGAGATCGACGCCACGCGCCCCGGCGCCGCGCCGCTGCAGGTGATCCGCCCGCGGCCCGACTGGGCCGGGCAGGGGCGCGAGGAGCCGATGGGCGAGGATTGCCTCAACCTCGATCTCTATGCGCCGCCCGAAGGCCGCGACCCGGCGCCGGTCATCGTCCATGCCTACGGCGGGGGCTTTCAGGGCGGCAGCGCCGGCAGCGGCGCCATCGACGGCGCCGCCTTCGCCGCCCGCACCGGCTGCCTGCTCATCCGCCCCAACATGCGCACCGGCGCGCTGGGCTTCCTGCACCTCGCCGAGCACTTCCCCGAGCTCTCCGCCACCAACCGCGGCATGCTGGATCTCGCGCTGGCCCTCGACTGGGCCCGCGAGAACGTGGCCGCCTTCGGGGGCGACCCCGGACGGATCACGCTCGTCGGCATGTCCTCGGGCAGCTTCACCGCCACCGCCCTCTTCGGCGCGCCGGAGCCGCCGCCTGTTCATGCGGGATGGCTGATGTCCGGCCCCGCGAGCCGCATCGTGCTGCCGGAGACGGGGGCCGCCATCGCCGAGGGTTTCCTCGAGCGCGCCGGGGTGCGCCCAGGCGACCTCGCCGCGCTGCAGGCGCTTCCGGTGGAGACGATCCTGCAGGCGCAGGAGTCCGGGCTCGCCAGCGACCTCGGTGAGCGCAACGCGCCGGGCGGGCGGACGCTCGGCATCGTGCTCGACGGCGTCACCCTGACCCGCCACCCGATGGAGGCGCTGACCGCAGGGGCAGGGCAGGGGGCGGGCCTCGTCTTCGGTTCCACCGCGGAAGAGGCGCGAATGTGGTATGCCTTCGGGATCATGGGCGAGACCGACGCGGCCAAGCTTCGTCAGACCATCGCTCGCTTCGCCCCGGATCGCGTCGAGGCCGAGCTGGCCGCGCTGGAAGCCGCCCAACCCGGCGCCAGCCCCGCGGCCCACGAGGAGGCCTTCCTCACCGAGCGCATCTACGCCGGCCCCGCCCGCGCCTCGGCCGAGGCGCAGCGGCAGGGCGGCGGGGCGGGAGCGAGCTATACCTTCGGCTGGGCGCCCTCCGGGGAGCTGGCGAAGCTCGGTGCCTCGCACGGCTTCGACGAGCCCTTCGTCTTCGGCAGCGCCGCGCCCTACATGGCGGGCAGCCCCGACGCTCTGAGCCTCGCCGCCGAGATGGAAGGCGCGCTGGTCGCGTTGGCCGAGACGGGCCAGCCGGGCTGGCAGGGGCACCGCCGCTTCGGCTGAGGTAGCGACCACTATCTGGTCAGGACCACCCCGCAAGCGCCGCGAGGCCGCGCACCGCGGAGAGCAGCGCGGTCGCCAGGAGGATGGCGAGGGCGATGCCCTTGTAATGCGTCTCCGCGGTGCGGCGGAAGATCTCGCCGCCCAGCCATGTTCCGGCAAGCATGACAGGCAGCGCCAGCAGCGCGTGGAGGACGGCGCTTCGGGTGACGAGGCCTGACAGGGCGAAGCCGGGCAGGGCGATGGCCGATGTCACGAAGAAGAAGATCATCAGCGACGCGCGCATGCGGGCCGGGGGCGTCGCGGCGCGGATGAAATAGGCGATGGCGGGCGGGCCGGGCATCGCCGCCAGCCCGCCGAAGAAGCCCGACGCCGCGCCCACCGGCAGCGCGAGGCCGAGGGCGGCGTCGGGCGACGGGCGGGGCGGGCGCAAAAGGGCGGGGACGGCGGCGAAGACGATCAGGCCGAGCACCAGCCGCATGACATCGGCATCGAGCCAGCGCAGCGTCAGGATGCCCAGCGGCGTGCCGGCGAGCGCCCCGAGTGAGAGCCACAGGATCTGCCGTCGGTCGATCTGCCGGCGCAGCGTCACGATGTCCCGCAGGCCGATCAGCGCCTGCAGGAGGACGCAGATCACCACCGCCTCCTCCGGCGGCAGCACGAGGCTCAGCATCGGCACCGCGGCGAGCGCGAAGCCGAATCCGGTGAGCCCGCGCAGGATCGCGGCGAGGCCGACGAGGGCGCAGGCGATCAGGGCCAGCGGCACGGTCACCCGCGTCAGTCCATCGCCATGATGACCGTCTTCTTCCGGGTGAAATGCTCGAGCATCGATTCCAGCGATGCCTCCTTGCCGAGGCCGGAGCG
Source organism: Pseudoroseicyclus tamaricis (assembly GCF_012070395.1). Classification (GTDB taxonomy): domain Bacteria; phylum Pseudomonadota; class Alphaproteobacteria; order Rhodobacterales; family Rhodobacteraceae; genus Pseudoroseicyclus_A; species Pseudoroseicyclus_A tamaricis. The sequence continues at coordinate 771,396 of NZ_JAAFYS010000001.1, forward strand.
GCCGAAGCCCCCATAGCTCAGGTTCGGCTGGATGGTGAAGCCGGCATTGACCTGCACGAAGCCCGCGTTCAGTGCCTTCGTCCCCTTCAGCGCTCGGGAGAGGTCGCGCGTCCAGATCGAGGCAGCGAGGCCGTAGGTCGTGTCGTTCGCCTGCTCCAGCACCGCGTCCCAATCGTCCCACGGCTGGATGACGGTGACGGGGCCGAAGATCTCCTCCCGCACGACGGGGGAGGCCGCGTCGATGTGCAGGATGAGCGTGGGCTGGAGGAAGAGGTCGGGCGCCACGCCCGTCCCCGGCAGCGCGCCGCAGCGGATCACCTCCGCCTCCGGCGCCGCGTCGGCGAGGGAGAGGTAGCGCTCGACCGTCGCCTTTTGCGCCGGGGAGACAATGGTGCCCACGTCGGTCGCCTCGTCCAGCGGGTCGCCGATGACCAGCGCGTCCAGCCGGGCGCGGAGGCCGGCGACGAAGGGCTCGTAGACCGAGCGGTGCACGTAGAGCCGGCTGGCGGCGGTGCAGCTCTGCCCGGCGCGGGTGAAGCGCATGCCCGTCACCGCGCCGTCGATGGCGCGGTCCAAGTCCACGTCGTCGCAGACGATCATCGGGCTCTTGCCGCCGAGTTCCAGGCTCACCGGGATCAGCCGGCGGGCGGCGGCGGCGTGTATCGTCTCTCCCACCTTCTCCGAGCCGGTGAAGGTGATCTTGGCCACGTCCGGGTGGTCGCAAAGGGGCTGGCCGCAATCCGGCCCGGTGCCGACGACGACGTTCAGCACGCCGGGCGGCAGGTGGGCATTCAGGATCTCTGCGGCGGCCAGCGTCGCGAAGGGCGCCACCTCCGCCGCCTTCACGACGACGGTGTTCCCCGCCACCAGCGCCGGCGCGATCTTCAGCATCATCAGCACCAAGGGCACGTTCCAGGGCAGGATCGCGGCGATGACACCCAGCGGCTCGCGGGTGGTGACGGCGAAGGTGTCGGGGCGGAAGGGGAGCGTCTCGCCCTTCAGCTCCGAGCCGAGGCCGCCGAACATCTCCAGCAGGTCCGCCGCGACGGCCAGCTCGCCCCGGCATTCCGTGCGGATGGCCTTGCCCGTCTCGCGGGCGAGGAGGCGGGCGAGAGGCTCTGCCTCCGCCATCAGCGCGCGGGCGGCGGCCTGCACGGCGCGGCCGCGGTCGCGGGCCGGGGTCTCCGCCCAAGCCTCGCCCGCCGCCTTCGCCGCGGCCACGGCCGCCTCCACCTCGGCGGCTCCGCTGGCGGCGGTGCGGCCGAGGGCGCGCATCTGCGCCGGCTCCAGCACCTCCAGCGTTTCCGCCGCCGGCACCACCGCGCCGTCGATCAGGTTCACGCCCTCGAGGCGGGCGAGCCAGGCGGCGGCGAGGTCTGACGGGTCGGCGCCGCTGTCGGCGGCGGGGAGGTCTGTCATGGCGGGCTCCTTTGAAGTCACAACCGCTCGTCGCGGAGGTGGTACCAGCGGTAGAGAAACCGCTGGCCGATGCGGCGGAAGGGGGTGAGCGGGCCGTGATGCTTCAGCTCTCCCTTGAAGATCGGCAGGTCGGGCAGGCTCTCGCCGGCGACGAGCTGCGCCATGCGCCGGCCGGCCTGGGCGGAGTACATGACGCCGTTGCCGCCGTAGCCCATGGCGTAGAAGACCGCCTCACCGGCGCGCGGACGGGTGATGCGGGGCATCTGGTCGTGGCTGACATCGACCCAGCCCCACCAGGAGTAATCGAATTCTATCCCCGCCAGCGCCGGAAACTTCCGCTCCAGCCCGGCGCGGAGCGAGGCGACATGCCGCTCCTGGGGCGCGTCGCGGCCGGTGATGGCGCCCCGGCTGCCGATCTGCAGCCGGTCGCCGGGGAGGAGGCGGTAGTAGTGGCGCAGCGTCCGCGTGTCGGTGATCGGCGCCCGGGTGGCGAAGCCGCAGGCGGCGAGCTCGGCGGCGGTGAGCGGGCGGGTGACGACGGAGTTGGAGATGATGGGCAAAAGCCGCGCGCGGGTGACCGGGCTCATCGCGCCGGCGGTGTAGGCGGCGGTGGCGATGGCAATGGCCTTGGCGCGGATGGTGCCCTGCGGGGTGGTCAGCCGGTAGCCGCTCCCCTCCCGCACCCAGCCGGCGACGGGGGAGCCGGTGTGGATGCGCACGCCGAGGCGCCGCGCCTCGCGGTGGTAGCCGAAGGCGAGCTTGCCGGCATGGATGGCTGTCCCGTCCGGCTCCCAGAGCGCGCCGGCGGCCTCCTGGTCGTGCACGGCGCGGGCGAAGACCTCCTCGCGGGGGAGGAACTCGGCGGGGTAGCCGAACTGCTCGCGGTAGCACTCCGCCTCCGCCTGCAGGGCCGGGACGGCCTGCGGCTTGTGGGCGATGTAATAGTGGCCGCCGCGCTGGGCCTCGCAGTCGATGCCCCCCTCCTCGATGACCCGCTCGAAATAGGCGAAGGCCTCCTTCATCTCGCGGTGCAGCCCCTGCGCCATCTCCAGCCCGTATTCCCTGATCCAGCCGGAGCGCTTGAGCCGCCCGGCGGAGATCTGCGCCTGACCGCCATTGCGGCTGGAGCAGCCCCATGCGGTGCGGTTCGCCTCCAGAACGGCGACATCCATGCCGTAGTCGCGGGCCAGCGCGATGGCGCAGTTGAGCCCGGTATAGCCGGAGCCGACGACGGCGACGTCGCAGGTCACCTCGCCCTGCACCGGGCCGTCATCTTCCGGGGCGGGGCCGGCGGTGTCGATCCAGTAGGTGGGGGCATAGTCGCGCCCGCGGCCCGGGCCCGGATCCATGATCGGGTCATAGCTCGGGTCGTAGGCGGTGGGGCCGAGGGCGGTCATGTCGTTCATCGCGGGGCCTCAGGCGGCGAAGGCGGGACGGGCCTTGCGGAAGGCCTGCTTGCGCACGATCAGCCCATCTCGAAGCGTGAAGAGGTCTGCTCCCTCCGCCTCCGTCCGCATTCCGGCGGCGTCGGTTCCGGAGAAGACCCACTCGCTCACGGCGCGGTCGCCGGCGACGAGGTGCGAATGGTGCGCCCAGTGGGCATCGGGCATCGCCTGCCAGACGCCCTCAAAGGCTGCCGCGATGGCGTCGCGCCCCTCGAAGCGGGTGCCGAAGACCTCCGACCCGCCGACGGCGAAGAAGACGGCATCGGGCGCGAAGAGGCGCATGACGCCGTCGATGTCGTGCCGGTTGAAGGCGTCGAAGGTCGCGGCGAGATCCGCGGCTGTCAGGGTTGCTGTCATCGGGGGTTCCTCGCGCGTCTGGGCCTGATCCGAGTCGCTACCAGCGGCATCCCGGGCGGCACACGGCCAGCCCGGCGGTTCGGATTGGGCCAGCGCCCGCACCCGCCGCCGCCCCCGCCGCCCCCCGGGCCGCCTTCCGACGGCCCAATCCTTGGGCAGCCTGCCGCAGGAACGGGCGCCGGTGCCGCGCCGCGGCATGGCAGCGCTGGGGCAGGGCGGGCCACCGGCGCCGCGGGGCGTAGGATGAGGCGCATCATCCGAGGGAGACGGGGCCCATGTCAGGCGCGCTCACATTGGTGGACAAGTCGGCGGCCGAGCCCATCCAGGCGCAGCTGCGCCGCTCGCTCATCACCGCCATCCAGAGCGGCCGGCTTTCGCCCGGGCAGCGCATGATGCCTTCCCGCCAGCTCGCGCAGCAGGTGGGCATCGCCCGCAACACGGTGACGCTGGTCTATGACGAGCTCGTCGCGCGCGGCTATCTGGAGCCGGTCCCGCGCAAGGGCTACTTCGTCGCCGAGGTGCGCGAGGCGGGCGCGCGCACCGCCGCGGTGGCGCCCGGCCAGCGGCCGAACTGGAACGCCAAGCTCCGCCAGCGGCCGGCGCGGCTGCGGCACATCGTGAAGCCCTCCAACTGGCAGGACTACGCCTACCCCTTCATCTACGGGCAGGTCGATCCGAAGCTCTTCCCCTACAACATCTGGCGCGCCTGCTCGCGCGATGCGCTGGGCCGCGGCGCCATCGACTGGTGGTCTGCGGACCGCGCGGTCGACGACGACCCGATGCTGGTGGAGGAGATCCGCAATCACATCCTGCCCGAGAAGGGCATCTACGCCGAGCCCGACGAGATCCTGATCACGCTCGGAATCCAGCACGGCATCTACCTGCTCGGCCAGCTCCTCGTCCGCCCCGGCGCGCGGGTGGGGGTGGAGACCCCCGGCTACCCCGACGCCCGCCACATCTTCGACGCCGCGGGGGCGGAGCTGGTGGAGATGGCGGTCGACGAGGATGGCGCGCGGATGGACCACCCCGGCCCGCTCGACGTGATGATGATCACGCCGACCCACCAGTGCCCCACGATGGTCACCATGAGCGCCGCCCGCCGGGAGGAGGTGCTCGCCCGCGCCCGGGCCGACGACGCCATCGTTATCGAGGACGATTACGAGGGGGAGACGACCTTCACCGAGGGCCTGACCTCCCTCAAGTCGGCCGACAGGGACGGGCGCGTCGCCTATCTCGGCACCCTTTCCAAGGTGCTGGCGCCGGGGGTGCGGCTGGGCTTCATGGTCGCCGACCGGACCCTTGTCGCCGAGGCGCGCTGGCTGCGGCGGCTGATCAACCGCTCCGCTCCGCTCAACAACCAGCGCACCGCCGCGATCTTCCTCGCCGAAGGGCACTACCTCGGCCTCATCCGCACCATCCGCTCCGCCCATGCCGCCCGCTGGAAGGTGCTGGCCGAGGGGGTGGACCGGCATCTGCCGGGCTTCCGTCGCAGCGCCGGCACCGGCGGCTCCAGCGTCTGGCTGGAATGCCCGCCGGAAGTGGAGGCCGGCGCGCTCGCCGCCCGCGCGGCGGAGCTGGGGGTGCTGGTGGAATCGGGCGATCCTTTCGTGCGGCCGCAGGAGCGGGGCCGCTTCATCCGCCTCGGCCTCGCCTATATCGACGAGGGCCTCATCGACGCGGGCCTGCGCCGCATCGCCGAGGCGGCGCGGGACGTCGCCGGCCGGCCCGCCGCGCCGCCCCCGCTGGCCCCGCTGGAGGCATGAGGGCGGCCGCTCTGCCCGTTCTGCGGGCATCTGCCTCCGCACTCTGCCCGCTTGCGCGCCCGCCCATCCCGCTGGCCCAGCGCGGCGCTGGCTTGGACCAGTCCAATGCAGGTTGCTGGACCAAGAATTGTGCGGGACCCTGACCAATCATCGGGCAAGTCAACTTCCGCTCCCCTCCCACTCGAACGCACGGACGCAGGCAGACATGAAACATTTCCTTCGCCCACTTCTCGCCGCCACGGTCTCCCTCGCGGCGCTCAGCGCCCAGGCGGCTCCGGAGGATGGCGGCACGCTCATCGTCGGCTCGACGCAGGTGCCGCGCCACTTCAACGGCGCCATCCAGTCGGGCACCGCCACGGCCATGGCCTCCACCCAGATCTTCGCGAGCCCGCTGCGCTACGATGCCGAGTGGAACCCGCAGCCCTACCTCGCCGAGAGCTGGGAGGTGGCCGAGGACGGGCTTTCCGTCACGCTGCACCTCACCCCGGGCGCGACTTTCCATGACGGCGAGCCGATCACCTCGGCGGACGTCGCCTTCTCGATCCAGACGATCAAGGAGAACCACCCGTTCCAGACGATGCTCGCCCCGGTGGAGAGCGTCGACACGCCGGACGAGCTGACGGCGGTCATCAACCTCGCGCAGCCCCACCCGGCGCTGCTGCTCGCCATGTCGCCGGCGCTGATGCCGATCATCCCCGAGCATGTCTACGGCGAGGGCGACATCCAGGCGAACCCGGCCAACCTGGAGCCCGTCGGCTCCGGCCCCTTCGTCTTCGAGGAATACCGGCAGGGCGAGTTCTACCGGCTGTCGAAGAACGAGAACTTCTTCATCGAGGGCCGCCCCTACATGGACGAGGTGATCGTGCAGATCATCGGCGATCCGGCGAACCTCGTCCTCTCCACAGAGCGCGGCGACATCGACTATTACCCCTTCGCCGGCAGCCCGCGTGACATCGAGCGGCTGCAGGGCGTCGACGGGCTGATCGTGACCGACGAGGGCAATGACGGCTTCGGCGCGCTGAACTGGCTCGCCTTCAACACCGCCAAGGCGCCTTTCGACGATGCCCGCGTCCGGCAGGCAATCGGCTTCGCCATCGACAAGAGCTTCATCAACGACCGCCTTATGGCCGGCCTGGTGTCGGATTCCACCGGCCCCATCGTGAACTCCTCGCCGCTGGCGACGGACGAGGTGGAGACCTACGCCGTCGATCTCGACCGCGCCAATGCCCTCCTCGACGAGGCGGGCCAGATGCCCGACGGCGACGGCATCCGCTTCACCATGACGGTGGATTACCTGCCCGGCTCCGTCGAGATGGGCCGCAACCTCGCCGAATACCTGCGCTCGCAGTTGCGCCAGATCGGCATCGAGGTGGAGGTGCGCGCCTCGCCCGACTTCCCCACATGGGCGCAGCGGATCTCCAGCTACGATTTCGACGTGACGACCGACAGCGTCTACAACTGGGGCGACCCGGTGATCGGCGTGAACCGGACCTACCTGACCAGCAACATCCGCGAGGGCGTCATCTGGTCGAACACGCAGCAATACTCGAACCCGCGCGTCGACGAACTGCTGGAGCAGGCGGCGATGGAGAACGACCCCGCCGCTCGCGCCGAGCTCTACAAGGAGTTCCAGCAGATCGTCGTGGAAGATGCGCCGATCCTCTACCTCAACGTCGCCCCCTTCTTCAGCATCTACAAGGAGGGGCTGGCCGACATGCCGCTCTCGATCTGGGGCGCCGCGTCGCCCTGGGACGAGATCTACTGGGAGTAGGGCCACTCACACCTGCTCCCCGGCCGCCCGCGCTCCTCTCCCGGCGCGGGCGGCCGCCTATCCCCGCCTGACGCCGGAGTGCGCCCGATGTCCCGCTACCTTCCCGCCCTGTCGAGACTGGCCCAGGCCCTCGGGCTGCTCCTCGCGGTGATCGTCCTCAACTTCCTGCTGATCCAGCTGGCCCCCGGTGACCCGGTGGACGTGATCGTGGGAGAGATGGGCGGCGCCTCGGAGGAGGTCATCGCCCTGATGCGGGCCGATTACGGGCTCGACAAGCCGGTGCTGACGCAGCTGGCCATCTACGTGGGCAAGGTGGCGACGGGGGACTTCGGCTACAGCTACTACTTCAACCAGCCCGTCCTCACGCTCATCCTGCAGCGGCTGCCGGCGACGATCCTGCTGGTCCTCTCCGCGCTGAGCATCGCGGTGCTGGCCGGCACGCTCCTCGGCATCTTCTCTGCCCGGCGGCCGAAGGGCCTGCTTTCGCACGCGGTGACAATCTTCTCATTGGCCGGCTACTCGGCGCCCGTCTTCTGGACGGGGCTGATGCTGCTGATCCTCTTCGCCAACGTCTGGCCGATCTTCCCCGTCTCCGGCATGACCAACATCCGCGGCTCCGGCGGGCCGGTGGGCGCGGTGCTCGACGTGGCGCACCACCTCGTGCTGCCGGCCGTGACGCTGGCGACGATCTACATCGCCTCCTATTCCCGCCTCGCCCGCGCCTCGATGCTCGAGGTGCTGGGGGCCGATTACATCCGCACCGCGCGGGCCAAGGGCCTCTCAGAGCGGCGGGTCGTCTACGGCCACGCTTTGCGCAACGCGCTGATCCCGGTCGTGACCATGGTCGGCCTGCAGTTCGGCCAGCTCTTCGCCGGCGCCGTGCTGGTGGAGACGGTGTTCAACTGGCCCGGCCTCGGCCGGCTCGCCTACGAGAGCATCCTGCGACGCGATTACCCGACGCTGCTCGCCATCCTCTTCTTCTCCGCGGTGCTGGTCATGGTGGCCAACGAGCTCACCGACCTCGCCTACCGCAAGATCGACCCGCGCATCGGCGGCGCCTCGCGCCGCCGTCGACGGGCCAAGCCGCAGCCCAAGGGAGCCTCCGCATGAGCCCCGCTGAAGCCACCCGCCGCAGCTCCGTCGCCCCGGCCGTGCCGGCCCGGCCCGATGCCCCGGCGCCCGAACGCCCGGAAGCCGCGCCGCCGGCGGAGGCCCGCGCGGCCCCGCCCGCCGCGCCCCCCGAGGCCCCGGCCGACACGCCGCGGCCGTCGAACCCGGCCAAGGAGTTCGTCCAGGTCTTCCTGCGCAACGGCACCGCCGTCATCGGCTTCGTCCTCCTCGTCCTCATCGCGGTGATGACGTTTGCGGGCCCCGCAATCTACCCGGTGGACCCCTACACGATGGTCGATCTGCCCTTCGCCGAACCTTTCGGCCCCTATGCGCCGCTCGGCACCGATTACCTCGGCCGCGACATCCTCGCCGGCATCATCGAGGGCGGGCGGGCGACGTTGACGGTCGGCGTCACCGCCGCCGTCCTTTCCGTCGTCATCGGCATCCTCGTGGGCGCTCTGGCGGGCTACTTCGGGGGCTGGATGGACCGGTCGCTGATGAAGGTGACGGAGTTCTTCCAGATCCTGCCGGCGCTGATGCTGGCCATGGTGCTGGTGACGATCTTCACCGCCTCGCTGACGACGATCACGCTGGCCATCGGCATCGTCGCCTGGCCGCAGGTGGCGCGGCTGGCCCGGGCGGAGGTGATGCGCATCCGCAAGATGGATTACGTCGCCGCCGCCACCACCGCCGGCGCCCGCGATGCCTACCTGATCTTCCGCGTCATCCTGCCGGGCGCCATGCCGCCGCTCGTCGTCGCTGCCGGGCTCGCCGTCGGCACGGCGATCCTCTTCGAGGCGGGCTTGAGCTTCCTCGGCCTCGGCGACCCCAACACGATGTCCTGGGGCCTGATCATCGGACAGAACCGCAACTACCTGCTCGACGCCTGGTGGACGGTGACCTTTCCCGGCCTCGCCATCTTCCTCACCGTGCTCGGCATCTCGCTCGTCGGCGACGGCATCAACGATGCGCTCAACCCCAAGCTGAGGAGGCGCTGATGGCCCCTGTTCTGGAGATCCGGGACCTTCAGGTCGGCGTAGATACCGGCCGCGAGGTGCTCTCGGTGCTCGACGGCATTTCCCTCTCGCTGGAGCCCGGCCGCACCATCGGCATCGTCGGCGAAAGCGGCTGTGGCAAGTCGATGACGGCGCTGGCGACGATGGGACTGCTGCCCGACCGCTTCGCCATCACCGGCGGGCAGATCCTCTTCGAGGGGGAGGACCTCGCGTCCATGCCTGACCGCCAGCGCCGGCGGCTGCGCGGCAACGCGCTGTCGATGATCTTCCAGGAGCCGATGACAGCGCTCAACCCGGTGCTCACCGTGGGCCGGCAGATCGGCGAGGTGCTGGAGCTGCACCAGGGCCTCTCGGGCCACGAGGCGCGCCAGCGGGCGCTGGACATGCTGCGCGCCGTGCAGATCCCCGCGCCCGAGCGGCGGCTGGACAACTACCCCCACGAGCTGTCGGGGGGCATGCGCCAGCGGGTGATGATCGCCATCGCGCTCGCCTGCCGGCCGAAGCTCATCATCGCCGACGAGCCGACGACGGCACTCGATGTCACCGTGCAGGCGCAGATCTTCCGCCTCCTGCGAGAGCTGCAGGGCGAGACGGACACGGCCATCATGCTCATCACCCACGATCTTGGCGCCGTGGCGGAGATGGCCGACGACGTCGCCGTCTTCTACGCCGGCAAGTGCATCGAGACGGGGCCGGTGGCGCAGATCCTGCAGCACCCCTCGCACCCCTACACGCAAGGCCTGATGGTCTGCACGCCGACGATGCGGCTCGGCGCCGCCGCGCTGGCAGAGAGCCCGCCCGCCCTCGGCGAGATCGCCGGGATCGTGCCTCCGGTCGGCCGCTTCCCCAAGGCCTGCCGCTTCGCCCCGCGCTGCCCGCTCGCCGACGACCGCTGCCGCACGGAGGACCCGCCGCTGCGCGCCCTTGGCGCCGCCCATGCCGCGCTGTGCTGGAAAGCCGAAGAGGAGGCCTTCGCATGACCGAGACCCTGCTGAGCGTCGAGGACCTCAAGGTCCACTTCCCGCTCGCCAGCGGCGACGTGGTGCACGCCGTCGACGGGGTGACCTTCGACGTCGCCCGCGGCGCCTGCTTCGGCATCGTCGGCGAGAGCGGCTCGGGCAAATCCACCGTCGCCCGGGCGCTCATGCGGCTGGAGGACCCGACGGAGGGGCGCATCACCCTCGGGACTGACGAGATCTCGTCCCTCTCCGGCGACAGGCTGCGGGCGCTGCGCCACCGCTTCCAGATGATCTTCCAGGACCCGTATTCCTCTCTTAACCCGCGCCTGCGCGCCGGGCAGGCGGTGCGCGAGCCGCTCGACCTCATGGGCCTCGACATCAAGGGCGGGCGCGAGCAGTGGGTGCGGCAGTGCTTCGCCGACGTGGGCCTGCACCCGGACAGCACGCGCCTCTTCCCCCACCAGTTCTCCGGCGGGCAGCGGCAGCGGCTCTCCATCGCGCGGGCGCTGGCGACGCAGCCGAGCCTGATCGTCTGCGACGAGCCCGTTTCCGCCCTCGACGTCGCCATCCAGGCGCAGATCCTCAACCTTCTCCGCCGCATTCAGCGCGAGAAGTTCCTCACCTTCGTCTTCATCTCCCACGACCTCGCCGTGGTGCAGAACATCTGCACCGAGGTGGCGGTGATGTATCTCGGCGAGTTCGTCGAGCGGGCACCCACGGGGCAGCTCTACGCTGCCGCCAAGCATCCCTACACCTGGTCGCTGATGGCGGCGGCGCTGACGCCCGAGAACAGCCGCCGCGCCGGGGAGCGCTTCACCATCACCGGCGAGCCGCCGAGCCCCATCGACCCGCCGAAGGGCTGCCGCTTCGCCGGCCGCTGCCCTTTCGCCACCGACACATGCGTGGCCGAGAAGCCGGCCATCCGCGACTTCGGCGGCGGCCACACCGTCGCCTGCCACTACGCCGGCGAGCTGACGCCTCCGCTCGAAGAGCTGGCCGCCTGATCCCTCCCCAAGGACGCCCCATGACCACCACCATCTATTCCGCCGCCAAGATCATCACCATGAACCCCTCGCGCCCCGAGGCCACCCACGTGGCCGTGCGCGATGGCCGCATCCTCGGCGTCGGCACGCTGGAGGAGCTGGCGGGCTGGGGCGACCACGAGCTGGACGATCGCTTCGCCGACAAGGTGCTGATGCCCGGCCTCATCGAGGGCCACGCCCACACGATGGAGGGCGCACTCTGGAACTTCACCTATGTCGGCTGGTTCGACCGGATGGACCCGGACGGGAAAACCTGGGACGGCCTGAAGAGCATCGACGACGTCGTCGCTCGCCTCAGCGAGGTCGAGGCGGCGATGGACGACCCGGACGCCCCGCTCCTCGGCTGGGGGCTCGACCCGATCTACATGGACAACGTGCGCATGACGCGCGCCGATCTCGACCGCGTCTCCTCCACCCGCCCCGTCGGCATCCAGCACGCCTCGGGCCACATCCTCAACGTCAACACCAAGGCGCTGGAGCTGGCCGGGATGCTCAAGACCGGCCACAACCACCCCGGCATCCCGCTGGGGGCCGATGGCCTGCCCACCGGCGAGCTGAAGAGCCCCGAGATCATGCTGCCCGTCGGCAAGTACGTGGGCATGGACCGCGCCTTCCTCGCCTCCGACGAGCAGGGGCTGATCAACTACGGGCGCCTTTGCGTGCGCGCGGGTGTGACCACCTCGTCGGACCTCGGCGCCCAGCTGACAGACGAGATCACCGCCATGTTCAAGCGCGTCACCGGCGCGCCCGACTACCCCGCCTGCATCGCCGCCTTCCGCATCGCCATGGGGCTCTCGCCGAAGGACCTTGTCGAGCAGGTGACTGCGCTCAAGGAGCAGAGCACCGACAGGCTGGAACTCGGCCGCATCAAGGTCGTCTCCGACGGCTCGATCCAGGGCTTCTCGGCCCGCCTGCGCTGGCCCGGCTATTACAACGGCGCCCCCAACGGCATGTGGTACATCGCGCCCGAGCAGCTGAGGGAGATCTACACGCTCGCCCTGAAGGCCGGCATCCAGGTGCACACCCACACCAACGGCGACGAGGCCACGCAACTGTGCATCGACACGCTGGAGGCCGCGCTCCGCGACGCGCCCGACCGTGACCACCGTTTCACGCTGCAGCATTGCCAGCTCGCCAGCCAGGAGCAGTTCCGCAAGATGGCGCGGCTGGGGATGGGAGTGAACCTCTTCGCCAACCACCACTACTACTGGGGCGACGAGCATTACCGGCTCACCGTCGGCCCCGAGCGGGCGGAGCGGATGAATGCCTGCCGCTCGGCGCTGGATGAGGGCGTCATCATGGCGATCCACTCCGACGCCCCGGTCACGCCGCTCGGCCCCCTCTTCACCGCCTGGGCCGCCGTCACGCGCCTCACCGCCAGCGGCCGGGTGCAGGGCGAGGCGCAGAAGATCACCGTCGCCGAAGCGCTCTACGCCATCACCATGGGCGCCGCGGTGACGATGAAGATGGACCATCTCATCGGCTCCATCGAGGCCGGCAAGCGCGCCGATTTCGCGGTGCTGGAGGAGGACCCGACGGCGGTCGACCCGATGGCGCTGAAGGACGTGCCGGTCTGGGGCACCGTGCAGGGCGGGCGCGTCTTCGCCGCCTCGGGCATCTGATGGACCTGCCGGTCACGATCATCGGCGGCTACCTTGGCGCCGGAAAGACCAGCCTCGTCAACCACCTCCTTCGCCACAACGAGGGCCAGCGCCTCGCCGTGCTGGTCAACGAATTCGGCGACCTGCCCATCGACGCCGACCTCATCGAGGCGGAGGAGGACGGGCTGATCTCCATCTCCGGCGGCTGCGTCTGCTGCGCCTTCGGCAGCGACCTCATCGGCGCGCTGGAAGACGTGCTGGCGATGGACCCGCGCCCCGACCACCTCTTGATCGAGGCCTCCGGCGTCGCGCTGCCGGCCTCCATCGCGACCACGACGGGGCTGATGGCCGGGATGCGCAGCGATGCCATGCTCGTCCTCGCCGATGCCGACCAGATCCGCCGCAACGCCGCCAACCCCTACCTCGCCGACACGATCGAGCGCCAGCTCGGGCAGGCGGACATGGTGCTTCTGACCAAGCTCGACCTCGTGACGGAGGACGAGCGGGCCGATGTCACCGCCTGGCTGAAGGAGCGGGCGCCCCGCACCCGCCTCCTCCCCGTGACCCGCGGCGAGGTGCCGATCACCGCCGTCCTCGGGTCCATCCCCCTACCAGCCCGCGGCCACCGCCCCGGCGGCGGCGCCCACGGCCTGTTCGAGAGCCTCGTCATGGAGCCGGGCCACCCCCTCGACGCCGCCGCCCTGGCGGAGGCCCTGGCGAAGGAGCCGGGCGTGACGAGAGCGAAGGGGTTCGTTCCGACGTCGGAGGGCATGATGTTGATCCACGTGGTGGGCAACCGCTGCCAGACAGAGCCGGCCTCGGAGGTCCGCGCGCCCGCCGTCGTCTGCATCGGCCTGAAGGGCGAGTTCGATGCGGACCGGGTGAGGGAGGCGTTCGACCGGTGCGCTTTGGCCAGACAGGCGTGAGGGATGGATGTGCTGGTCGCGCCGGCTGGTTGCGAAGTAGGCTGAGATTGTTGCTTGGCTTCGCGGTCGCAGAACAACTCCTCGAGAAGGCCTGAAACGACGCAGCGAAGACGTTTCTGTCGCCGCATAACAAGCCCGACGGCTCGGTCGGTCGACTTTGCCGCCCGCGAACGGCATGCCGTTCGAGCGATCTGCGCTATAGAACGCGGCTGCAGCCGAGGCACCCCAACGCAGCGGGCGGCCCGCTCGAGCCGCCCGCCGAAGTGCCTCCGTCCAGCTCAGCGGCGGGCGCGGGCGTCTTCGGAGAGACCATGTAGGCTTCCTTGGCCTCAATATCGCGGGCCACGCCGATGATCATCATGTCCAGCGGCTCGTCCCCGGTCGCGGAGAAGGCGCGGGACTCGCCGAGGGCGGCGGGGATGGCCCGCCCGGCCATGATCTCCACCGTCTCGTCGTCGATGGTCGCCTCTCCGGTGCCGGAGATCACGTAGAATACCTCGCTCATGTCCTCCTTGCTCACCGGGCCGATGGTGGCCTCGCCTTCGAGCGCCACGCGGTCGACGTAGGACCAGGCGGTGAAGAAGGAGCAGGGGGCGATGGCGCGGTTGTAGATCACCGTGCCGGTGCCGCCGTCGAAGCTCTCGAACTCGCTCTGGGCCGTCGCGATGCTGGTGGAGGCCATGAGCGCGGCCACGGCGCCAAGCGCCATCAAGCGGGTTGTCATCGTCGTCTCCTCCCTGAGAACTGATGGCCGCATCCTCTCAGGCCCCCCGTGGCCCGGCTACGCGACATTCCGCAGGCGATGTGCGCCAAGCCACAGGGCGGGGCGCAGGTCCCGTGGGACTGTGGGAATCGACACAGGCGCGGGGCGAGCAGACGTTGACGCCTCGCGGCGCGGCGTGCCTCATTGCGGGGCAATGGCCTGCCGGGGAGGAGGGGTCTGTCGCGCGAGACGGAATCGGGGCTTTGGGAGAGGCGCCACGATGGGTTTGACGGAGACTTCGATTCACAATTGCAGGCACTCTCGGGGCACACCGACCCGGGCGAGGCCTTTCGCGCGACGGCCGCGTAAATCGCCGAGCTGATCTACTACGATCACTTTGACATCGCGATCATGCTGCCGGACCAGGCGGAGCACGTCTTCTACGAGGTCGGCCCGCGCACCAGCTGGAGCGACCTGCTCCGCAATCCGCTCGCCACCGACCGCAGCCCGGCGCGGCTGCTGATGCTGCGCAAGGTGCCCAACCTGCTGACGGCCGACGCCATGGTGGACCCGCGCTTTCACTGCCGAGTACCAGGCGCTGATGGATATCGCGCTAGGCCTGACGGACAAGTTCATCGCCGAGGTGCGGGGCCACTCGATCCGCGGCGTGCAGAACCGGCTGACGCATCTCTGCGAGACGCTCGACATCATCCAGCAGGATGACGCCCCCGGCCCGCAGAGCTACAATTCCCGCGCGCGCCATCAATCTGGCCGTGCAGCGCGATCACCTACAAGATCCTCAGCGTCGAACAGGACAAGTTCGAGGCCTGGTTCGAGACCCGCAAAGCATGACATCCTGCGAAGGTCGGAGGACCGGCTGGCGCAGGCCAAGGAGAGAGACATGACCCAGTCGCTGCTGAATGCCGACACCCTGCTGCCCACCGATGCCGGGGAGGCGGCCCTCGTCGGGCGCGTCTGGCTGCCCGGGGTGGAGGGGCCCGCCGTCGTGCGGCTGGAGGGCGACCGGCTCATCGACATCACCGCGAGCTTCCCCACAATCTCCGCCCTCTGCGACAGCCCGCAGCCGGCGGAGGCCGCACGGCAGGCCCCGGGGGAGCCGGTGGGGACACTGGCGGACGTGCTTTCCAACACCGGGCCGGACGGCGCGCTGGGCGAGGGGCCGCACCTGCTGGCGCCGGTCGACCTGCAGGCGATCAAGGCGGCGGGGGTGACCTTCGCCGCCTCGATGCTGGAGCGGGTCATCGAGGAGAGGGCCCGCGGCGCGGCCGAGGCGGCGCAGAGCTTCCGGGCGGAGATCGACGCGCTGATCGGCAATGACCTGCGGGCGCTGAAGCCGGGCAGCGAGCAGGCCGAGGCGCTTAAGGCGATGCTGGTCGAGCGCGGTGCCTGGAGCCAGTACCTCGAGGTCGGCATCGGGCCGGACGCGGAGATCTTCACCAAGTCTCAGCCCATGTCCGCCATCGGCGCCGGGGCCGCCGCCGGGCTGCACCCCAAATCCGCCTGGAACAACCCGGAGCCCGAGGTGGTGCTGGCGGTCTCCTCCTTCGGCGCCATCGTCGGCGCGACGCTCGGCAACGACGTGAACCTGCGTGACGTCGAGGGCCGCTCGGCGCTGCTCCTCGGCAAGGCCAAGGACAACAACGCCTCCTGCGCCATCGGGCCGTTCCTGCGGCTTTTCGACGGGGGCTTCTCGCTGGACGACGTGCGCAGCATGGAGATCGCGCTGCATATCGAGGGCGAGGACGGCTTCGAGCTGACGGGCAGCTCCTCGATGGGCGAGATCAGCCGCGACCCGGAGGATCTGGTGGGCCAGATGATCGGCCCGCAGCACCAGTACCCGGACGGCGCGGTGCTCTTCCTCGGCACGATGTTCGCGCCGGTGAAGGACCGCAAGTCCGAGGGCGGCGGCTTCACGCATGACTACGGCGATGTCGTCACGGTCTCGACACCGAAGCTGGGGCGGCTCGTCAACGTCATGCGCGCGAGCAGCGATTGCCCGGCGTGGACGTTCGGGGCAGGGGCGTTGATGCGTAATCTGGCGGGGCGGGGGGTGTTGGGGTAGGGGGCGGCGCTTACACCTCGGCTGGGTAAAGGTGGGTTACGAACCCACACTACGTCGCCCGGAGGATGGGTTTGTAACCCTCCTTCCAAGGGCTCCGCTCCTTCTTGCCCATGCGGCAACAAGGCCGCCGACCAACGTGCGAGGCGGTCGTGTGGGGCGGAGGGCGCGGTGGGTTATAAACCCACCCTACGAGTGCCACCGGCCCCCGCGCCGGCAGCGGCCTGCGGCGACGGCGTTGTCGGTCACCGGGGGGTAGTCGCTGCCCCAGTTGCTGCGGATGAAGGTCATCACGGCCGCGACGGTGTCATCGGAGAGGACGTCGCCGAGGGGCGGCATGCAGCTGTAGCCGTTGACGATGGTCTCGGCGACGTCCCGCGTCTGGCCGAAGAGCGGGTTGTCCTGGAGCGACGGGCCGACGTCGCCGGAGCCGTCGATGGCGTGGCAGCTCGTAGCAGGTGGACATGTAGACGCCGCGAATGGCGTCATGGATGAAGCTCCGGTAGACCGGGTCGCCTTCCGCGATCAGAATGTACTTCTTTGCCATCTCCGCCTTCTTTGTGGAGCCCCGGCCGCTTGCAGGCAGTTGGGCCGAATAGCAACGGCTCTGGTGGTTGGGCTGCTCGTCGGGGGAGCCAGTAATTGGCCCTGTCGCCACCGGGGAAGGTGGACAGACTGCTATCGCAGCCATTTGCAGCCGGTCTGGCTGACATTTGCAGCCGCCTGGTCTTCCGGGCGGCTGCAACTCTACTCAGCTTCTCAGCTGTGGCGGATCTCGGTGCCCAGCACCTTCAGGCATTCGCGCATGAAGGCGGCCAGCGCCGTCCAGCCCTTGGCGGAAACCATGTTGCCGTCGACATAGGCCTCCTTGGGGTCGGCGTCGTAATAGGTGCCGCCGACGGCGACCACCTCGGGCGCGCAGGCGCCGAGGCCGGCGACCGTGCGGCCCTTGAGCACGCCGGGGACGGCCATGAGGATCTGCACGCCGTGGCAGATGGTGAAGATCGGCTTCCCGGTGTCGTGGAAGTGCTTCACGATGGCCTGCACGCGCGGATCGGTGCGGATGTATTCCGGCCCGCGCCCGCCGGCGGCGTAGACGGCATCGTAGCTGTCGAGCTCGGCCTCGGCCTCGGAGAAGGTCTTGTTGATCTCGGCGTTGTGGCCGGGCTTTTCCGTGTAGGTCTGGTGGCCTTCGAAATCGTGCAACGAGGTGGCGATGACCTCGCCGGCACTCTTGTCGGGGCAGACGACGTGAACCGTGTGGCCCACGGCCTCCATCCCCTGCTGGTAGACGTAGATCTCGTATTCCTCGGTGAACTCACCGCACAGCATGAGGATTTTCTTGCCGCTCATCTGCTCTCTCCTGAATTGGGTCGCGGGGTCGCCCGGCCGCATGCCGGCCGGGCGAGAGGTGGGCTCAGAACGGCGAGTCGGGGAAGTAGAACTGCTCGGCGTTCTCGGGCGTGATCAGCGGCGCATCCAGCAGGAAGGAGCCGCGCATCGGCGCCTGGCCGGCGAATTGCGCCGCGGTCATGAACATGGCCGAGGCGATCATCGACGGCGGGTAGGGGGTGGAGATGGGCGTGCGCTCGTCGCCGTCCATCACCATCTCGATCACCTGCTTCATGCCGTTGCCGCCGAGGGCATATTGCACATCCGTCCGCTCGGCCTGGTCGACGGCTTCAAGGACGCCGAGGAGCATGTCGTCATCGTTGGCCCAGACGGCGTCGATGTTGGGGTAGCGGGCGAGGTAGTCCTGCATCAGCGTGAAGGCTTCGTCCTGGTTCCAGTTGGCGTACTGGATGTCGAGGATCTCGATGTTCGACTGGTCGATCACCTCGGTGAAGCCCTGGATGCGCTCGTCGTCGATGACGGTGGGGATGCCGCGCAGGACGACGATCTCGCCCTCGCCGCCGAGCTGCTCGACGAGCCATTCGGCGGTGTTCGCGCCGACGGCGATGTTGTCGCCGGCGACGTAGAGATCCTGGATCGACGGATCGGAGAGGCCGCGGTCCACCACGGTGATGAAGGTGCCGCCCTGGGCGACCGTTTCCACCGGGCCGGTCAGCTCTTCAGAGGTGAAGGGCAGGATGACCAGCGCGTCGAGATCGTTGGTGGCCGACAGATCTTCCAGCGCCGAGACCTGCGCCGTGGCGGAGGAGGCGGTGGAGACGATCACGTCGATGTTCGGGAAAGCCGCTTCGATCTGCTGCTCGGCCTGCTCGGCGTGGTAGACGACGCCGCCGGTCCAGCCGTGGGTGGCGGCGGGGATCGACACGGCGATGGTGTACTCGATGTTCTGCGCGTGTACGGCGGCGCCGGTGGCGGCCCCCGCCACGAGCGTGGCGGCGGACAGCAGCATGCGTGCCCTTGTCGTGTGGATAGTCATGTTTCGTTTCCTCCCTGTTGAAATCGTCACCCGCACTCAGCGGGCGTTCGTGAAGCGGTGCGCAAGCATGGCGATGATGATGATCGCGCCCTGCACCGCGGCCACGAGGTACTCAGACACCATGTCCGACAGGACCATGACGTTCGCGATGACCTCGAGGATGAGTGCGCCGGCGACGGAGCCCAGGATGCGGCCCTTGCCGCCGCGCAGGAGCGTTCCGCCGATGACGACAGCCGTGATGACCTGAAGCTCCCAGAGCTGGCCGGTGGTCGGCGTGGCGGCGCCGAGCCGCGGCACGTAGCAGATGGCGGCGACGGCCACGCAGAAGCCCTGGATGACGAAGGCCATCGTGCGCACGCGGCCCACATGCACGCCCGAGAAGCGGGCGACATCGTCGCTGGATCCGGCGGCGGTGACGCGGCGCCCGTACTTCGTGCGGTAGAGCAGGAAGCTGCCGACCGCGATGACGACGATTGTCATCAGGACGGGGTAGGGGATGCCGAGGAAATCGCCGAAGTAGACGGGCCGGTAGGCCTCGCGCAGCGACCGGTCGATGGGGATCGAGCCGCCGTCGGAGAGAAAGGTGATGAAGGCCCGGAAGATGCCCATCGTGCCGAGCGTGACGATGAAGGGTTCTATCTTCCCGACCGTCACGATCACGCCGTTGAGCAGCCCGCAAAGCGAGCCCACCACCAGCGCCACCCCGGCGCCGGCGAGGATGGCCCAGTTGCCCAAGGCGGGCACCATGGCGTTCATCGACATGATCATGATGCCGGTGACGAAGGCCATCATCGAGCCGACCGACAGGTCGAGCCCGCCCGAGGCGATCACGAAGGTGGCGCCGACAGCGATGATTGCGATGAAGGCGCTGCGCGTGACGACATTGAGCAGGTTGTTCGCCGACAGGAAGTTGCTGTTGATCAGCGCGCCGAGGATCACGATGACCGCCAGCGCGATGAAGGGCGCCAGTTCTCCCCAGCGGATGCCCTGACGGCGCTTCTCCGGCGCCGCTGTGATGTCTGCCGTGCTGCTCATGCGATTGCTCTCCCCCCGGTCCGGTCGCGGCTGCTGGCCGCGGCGTAGACCACCTTCTGTTCCGTGATCTCCTCGCCCGTCAGCTCCGCCACGAAGCGGCCGCCGCGCATCACGAGCACCCGGTCGGCGAGGCCGACCAGCTCGGGCAGTTCCGACGAGATGACCACGCAGGCCTTGCCCGCCTGCACCAGCGCGTCGATGAACTTGTAGATCTCGCTCTTGTTGCCGATATCGATGCCGCGCGTCGGCTCATCGATGATGACGACCGACGGGTCGGTCATCATGACCTTGGCGAGCAGCAGCTTCTGCTGGTTGCCGCCGGAAAGCTGCCCCGCCTCAAGCGTCAGGGCGCGCACGCGGATGTCGTATTCCTCGACGGCCTCGCGCAGGGCGCGGGTCTCGCCCGCGCGGTCGAGCATGATGCCGGGACTGACGCTATCCAGCGCCTGCAGGGTGAGGTTCGGCGCCAGCCGCTCGCGCAGCAGCAGGCCTTTGCCCTTGCGATCCTCGGTCAGGTACACGAGCCCGGCATGCATCATGGCTTCGACGCTGGGCCGCGCGATGGTGGTGCCGTTCACTTGAATCGAGCCGGCGTGGCTCGGCCGTAGCCCCATCAGCCCCTCGATCAGCTCGGTCCGCCCGGCGCCGATCATGCCGCCGATGCCCAGCACTTCGCCGGGGCGCACCTCGAACGAGGCCTCGACCTTGCCGTGATCGACCGAAAGGTCCTTCACGACGAGAAGGGGGGCCGCGGAGGAGAGGCCGC
This sequence comes from Pseudoroseicyclus tamaricis, assembly GCF_012070395.1. Lineage (GTDB taxonomy): Bacteria > Pseudomonadota > Alphaproteobacteria > Rhodobacterales > Rhodobacteraceae > Pseudoroseicyclus_A > Pseudoroseicyclus_A tamaricis. The sequence continues at coordinate 791,779 of NZ_JAAFYS010000001.1, forward strand.
GCTTGGGCGGGTAGAGCATCGAGAGCTCGCGCCCGACCATCAGCTCGGCCATCTGGCGCTGGTCCAGCTCCGATGCCGGCCATGTGCCGATCATCTCGCCATCGCGCAGCACCGTCACCCGGTCGGCCAGCTGCTCGACCTCTTCCAGCCGGTGCGAGATGTAGAGGACGGCGACACCCTGGCTGCGCAGCGTGTCGACCACGCCGATCAGCGCCTCGACCTCTTCATTCGCCAGCATGGCGGTGGGCTCGTCGAGGATCACCACCTTGCGGTCGTCGAGCAGGGCGCGGGCGATCTGGATGAGCTGCTGCTGGGCGAGCGGCATGTCGGAGACGATGTCGGCCGGGTGCGCATTGGCGCCGACGCGGGCCAGCACCTCGGCGGTGCGGCGGTTCATGGCGCGGTCGTCCACCATCAGCCCGCGGGTCAGCTCGCGGCCGAGAAAGAGGTTCTGCGCCACGGTCAGATCGGGGGCGAGCAGGATCTCCTGGTGCACCAGCACCACGCCCGCGGCCTCGGCCTGCACGGAATCGGCGAAGTCGACACGGGTGCCGTCCATCTCCAGATGGCCTGCCGTGGGGCGGGCATGGCCGGAGAGCAGGCGCATCAGCGTCGACTTGCCGGCGCCGTTCTCGCCGATGATGGCATGCACCTCGCCGGGGCGGATATCGAGGGTGACATCCTTCAGCACGGTGATCGGCCCATAGGCCTTCGCCAGCCCCTCGGCCCGCAGAACGGGCAGGGCGGTGGTTTCAGCCAGGGCGTGCACGGCGGCGTTCATTCGAAGGCCGCCGCCAGCCGGTCGCGCGAGCGCGCGATATGATCGTGCATCGCCGCATGGGCGGCATCGGCATCGCCGGCGCGGAAGGCTTCGAGCAGGCGCTCGTGCTCTTCCAGCGCCTCCTGCGTGACGCGGGAGTGGAACATCAGGCGGAAGATGTGCAGGTGCACATGCTGATCGGTCAGCGCCTGCCGGACGGTCTCGTTGTCTGCGATCTTCAGGATCTCTTCGTGAAACTGCGCGTCCGCCCGGGCGAAGCGCGAATAACGGCTGTTGCGGTCGACCGGCTGCTCGCCCTTCTCCATGTCGGCGGCGGAAAGCTCGAGGCGATGCAGCAGCTCGGGCGTGAGGTTCAGGCAGGCCTGGCGCGCGCTCTCCGGCTCTACCATCAGGCGGAACTTGTAGAGATCGTCGAACTGCTTGTGGGTCAGCTGCGGGGCGGCGGAATAGCCGATGAGATGCGCCTTGCGCACCAGCCCCTCCCGCTCCAGCCGGGCCAGCGCCTCACGGACGGGTGTTTGAGAGACGTCAAGTTCGCGAGCCAGCCCGTCGATGGGCAGGCGGGCGCCGGGCGGAATCTCCAGCGACATCAGCCGCTCGTAGATCCGCTCATGCACGCCGTCGACGATGCTCGCCGGGCGCACGAGGCTGCCTCTTCCTGCTCTCTCCGTAGCGACTGCCACCCCGGTTCTCCTCCCGATCAGCGTCCTTGACAGGCCAGAGGTTAACACCGATAGGATATCGAATGTCAAATGCAATATCATATACGATATGGTCTTGCGGCGATTTGGTGGGGTCGAACGCCTGACGGATCGCGGTGTAGCGCTTTGATATGAAGCGGGATTTCTGGCGCATCGCCGTGCCGGCGAGACCCGCAGGAATTGGAGAAGCCAGCCCGGGGGGAGCCATCGGGCGGGCGTCAGACGCGAAGGCGGAGGAGTTACCATGGCGATATTCGGCACGATCAGAGCCCCCAGAGAGCTGATCTTCGGGGCAGGCCAGCGCCGGGCCCTCGGGCGCATCGCGGCAGGCCTGGGGAAGCGGGCGCTGATCGTCACCGACGAGAGGCTCGCCGGCGATGCCGACTTCCGCCAGATGGTCGCCGATCTGGAAGAGGCGGGCCTCGCTACGCAGGTCGATGCCTCCACGCTGCCCGACGTACCCGTCGCCACCGCCATTGCCAGCGCCGAGGCGGCGAAGAGCTTCTCCCCCGATCTGGTCATCGGCGTCGGCGGCGGCTCCTGCCTCGACATGGCCAAATGCGTGGCGCTGCTGCTCAGCCACGGTGGCAAGCCGCAGGATTACTACGGTGAGTTCATGGTGCCCGGCCCCGTGCTGCCGCTGATCGCCATTCCCACCACCGCCGGCACGGGATCGGAGGTGACGCCCGTGGCCGTTCTCTCCGACGATGCGCGCCAGCTGAAGGTCGGCATCTCCTCGCCGCATCTCATCCCCACCGCCTCGATCTGTGACCCCGAGCTGACGGCGACCTGCCCGCCGGGCCTCACCGCCATCGCCGGGGCCGATGCGCTGACCCATGCCATCGAGGCCTTCACCGCCATCCGCCGCGAGCCGGTTGCGGGGCTGGCGCAGGAGCGGGTGTTCGTCGGTAAGAACACCACCTCCGACCATTTCGCCCTGCAGGCCATCGGCCTGCTCTGGGAGGGGCTGGAGCGCGCGGTGACCGACGGCAGCGACGCCGAGGCCCGCGCCCAGGTGATGCTCGGCGCCACCAATGCCGGGCTGGCCTTCGGCGTGGCCGGCACGGCCGCTGCCCATGCCATCCAGTACCCCGTCGGCGCGCTCACCCACACGGCGCATGGCGCCGGGGTGGCCTGCCTCATGCCCTATGTCATGGCGTGGAACGCGCCGAAGATCGCGCCGGAGCTGGAGCAGATGGCTGGGGTGATGGGCCTCGGCGGCGGCGCGGATGTCATCCCCGCCATCGCCGCGCTCTTCGCCCGCATCGGCATCCCCGCCACGCTTGCCGATCTCGGCCTCGCCGAAGACAAGCTCGACTGGGTGGCCGAGCAGAGCTGCGGCATCGCCCGGCTCATCCAGAACAACCCAAACCCGCTGCCGCCGGAAGACATGCGCCGCCTCGTCGGCGCCGCCTATCACGGCGAGACCGCCGCCCTGACTGCCTGATCGGAGACCAATATGACGCTCGATACCCCGCACAAAGGCTATGCCGACCCCGCCCTGCATGCGCAGGGGCTCTATATCGGCGGCGAATGGCGCGCCGGCGGCGGCATCCCGGTCACCGACCCCTCCACCGGCGAGACGCTCGCCGAGGTGGCCGATGCCGGCGAGGCCGAGGCCGCCAGCGCCGTCGAGGCTGCCGCTGCCGCCGCGCCGGGCTGGCGCAAGACGCCGCCGCGCCAGCGCTCGGAGATCCTGCGCCGCTGGTTCACGCTGATGACCGAGCATGCCGAAGAGCTGGCGCTGCTCATCAGCCTCGAGAACGGCAAGGCGCTGCCCGATGCGCGCGGCGAGGTGGCCTATGCCGCCGAATTCTTCCGCTGGTATGCCGAAGAGGCGACGCGCATCGGCGGCGAGTTCCGCCACACGCCCTCGGGCGCGCATAACATCCTCGTCGATCATGAGCCCATCGGCATCGCGGTGCTGATCACGCCGTGGAACTTCCCCGCCGCCATGGCCACCCGCAAGATCGGCCCGGCGTTGGCGGCCGGCTGCACGGTGATCCTGAAGCCCGCCTCCGAGACGCCGCTGACCGCCTATGCCATGGCGCGGCTGGGGGAGGAGGCGGGCGTGCCGCCGGGCGTGGTGAACGTGCTGACGACGAGCAACCCCGGCCCGGTGACCAGCGCCATGCTGGCCGACCCGCGAGTGCGCAAGCTCTCCTTCACCGGCTCCACCGGCGTCGGGCGGACCCTGCTGGCCGAGGCGGCGAAGACGGTTGTGAGCTGCTCGATGGAGCTCGGCGGCAACGCGCCCTTCCTCGTCTTCGACGATGCCGATCTGGAGGCGGCACTGGACGGCGCCATGGTCGCCAAGATGCGCAACGGCGGCGAGGCCTGCACGGCGGCCAACCGCTTCTACGTGCAGGCGGGCATCCACGACGCCTTCGTCGCAGGGCTGACGGAGCGGATGGCAGGCCTGACCCTCGGCGCCGGCTACGAGGACGGCGTGCAATGCGGGCCGATGATCACCGACAAGGCGGTGGAGAAGATCGACCGGCTGGTCCGCGACGCGGTAGAGCAGGGCGCAAAGGCCACCACCGGCGGCGCCCCGCTGGACCGCGCCGGACACTACTACCCGCCGACCGTGCTGCAAAACGTGCCCGCCGGCCTCACCATCTCGCGGGAGGAGATCTTTGGCCCCGTCGCCGCCATCAGCCGTTTCGAGACGGAGGAGGAGGCGGTGAGCCTCGCCAACGACACCGAATACGGGCTGGCCGCTTACGTCTATTCCCGCGACATCATGCGCGCGATGCGGGTGGGCCGCGCCATCGAGACGGGTATGGTGGGCATCAACCGTGGCCTCATGTCCGATCCGGCGGCGCCCTTCGGCGGCGTCAAGCAGAGCGGGCTCGGCCGCGAAGGGGGCGTGACCGGCATTCTGGAATTCATGGAGCCGAAATACTTCGCCGTGGAGTTCTGACATGACGGCGCCGGACGGCCCGGATCTCTACCGCAACCGGGATTTCATCCCCGATTTCGATGCCATCATGGCGGAGACCGAGGCGCGCAGCCGCGCTCTTGCCGCCAGGGTGCGCATCGAGCGCGATGTCAGCTACGGGCCGGGGCCGCGGCAGACCCTCGATCTGGTCTTCCCGCCCGGGCTCTGCGAGGGCGCGCCGCTGCACATGTTTATCCATGGCGGCTATTGGCGGGGGGGCAGCAAGGAGGCGCATACGCTCGTCGCGGCTCCTGTCATCGAGGCGGGCGGCATCGCGGCCATCGTCAGCTACGACCTCATGCCCCGCACCCGCCTCGCCGCCATCGTGGCGCAGGTGCGCGAGGCGGCCCGCCATCTTGTCTGGATGGCGCCGGAGCTCGGGGCCGACCCGACCCGCTTCACGGTGAGCGGCCATTCGGCGGGCGCCCACCTCGCCTCGCTGCTCGCGGCGAAGGCGCCGGGAGAGGAGGCGATGCCCGAGCTGCCGCCGATCAAGTCCATGCTGCTGGCGAGCGGCATCTACGACCTCACCGGCATCCCCGGCAGCTTCCTGAAGGACGAGGCGGAGATGCGCGACGACGAGGCGGCGGCCTGGTCGCCACTTTCCGCCGAGCACAGGGCTGGACCGCTGCGCATCCTCACACGAGGCGAGGCGGAGACGGCGCCGTTTCAGGATCAGGCTGGGGCGCTGGCGGCGCGGCTGACGGCCGAGGGCCAGCCGGTGGAGCTCCGGCAGGAGGCCGGCCACAACCACCTGACCATCGTGCTGGGCCTCGCCGACCCGGATGCCCCGCTGGGCGCGCGGCTGGCGGAGATGGTGGCGGCGAGCTGATCCTCCAAGTTCGCGGACGGCGTGACATGCAGTTGCGCAGAGCGGGCGCCAGATCCTCTATGGCGGCGTCCCCTTCTCGCACCTCGCTGCCGAGGAGGGCGCCTTCGAGCGCACGTTTACGCTGCTCGGCCCCAGCAAGACCGAGTTGCTGACCGGCTACCGCGTAGGCGTCGTCGTCGGCTCGGCTGCGGCGATGCGGGCGGTGGAGAACGTCTTCTCCGTCACGTCCCTCCGCGCCCCGGCCTACGGGCAGCATGTGCTGAAAGGCTGGCTCGGCCCCGACGAGGCCTGGATCGCCGAGCGGATAGCGGCCTTCGCCGCCCTGAGAAAGCAGACGACGGACCGGCTGGCGCGGGTGCCCTGGCTGAAGGTGCACCCTCAGGACGGAACGGCCTACCTCTGGGGCGACGTGTGCGAGCTCGGCCTGCCGGACATCGAGATTGGCCGCACGCTGGCGCGCGACGCGGCGGTGCTGGTCAGCATGGGCTACCAGTTCGGCCCGTCCTCGAACGGCTTCATCCGGATCTGCTACGCCCGCGGGCCGGTCGGCTGGGCCGCAGCGCTGGGCCGGATGATCGAGGCGCTTGAGGCGCGGGCCCGCTAGGGGCCGGGTCCGGCCCACGGATCGGGGAGGTGTCTGCTCAAGCAGTCATCACCTGCCGCCGAGCGGCGCCTCCGCCCCCGGGGAAACCTTTCTCCTGCAGCCTCCCGGATGTACCTTCCCCCCGATCCATAGAATGACGGTCCCGGGGGATAGACATGCGCGCCACGACATCCATGCGTGCGAACCGGGACTCCCGCTCCCTTGCTGCGATGCGGCAGACCCTGTTACCCGGGCAGCCCATCCTCGATCCGTGCGGAGACAGCGCCAGTGCATGACTTGCCCCAACCGGGCGGCGCCGCCGCGCCGCGCATCCGCCTCGTCTCCTGCGTCGGGGTGGGGCTGGATCTGGCGTTCCTGCCGCATTTCCTCCGCCACTACGCGGGGCTGGGGATAGAGCCGGCCCACATGCACTTCATCCTCAACGCGGGGGAGGAAGAGGGCGCGGCGCTGGAGCGGGCCGAGGCGATGCTGGCCGAGTTCGGCGCCGCGCCGCCGCGCCTCTGGCGGGGCACCTACAGCAGCGAAGCCATGTGGGCCGAGCGCCGCGCCCTGCAGAGGGAGGTGGCGGCGCCGGAGGAGTGGATCGTCAATTCCGACGTCGACGAGCACTACAGCTTCCCCGCGCCGCTCCCCGAGATCGTGGAGCACTGCCGGCAGGTCGGCGCGACCTGCGTCCAGGGTCTGCAGATCGACCGCTTCGCTGCCGATGGCACGCTCGCCCCGGTGGCCGACGCGCCGGCGCTGGCGGAGCAGTTCCCGAGCGAAGGGGAGGCCTCCTTCCACATCTTCGGCGGCGGCAAGCATCAGGGAATCTCGGGCACCACCAAGATCATGCTGCACCGGGCCGATGTCTTCCCCCGGCGGGGCGGGCACAATCCCGAGGGGCTGACGAAGGATTCCCGGGGGGCGGCGAGCGCCGACGGCCCGCGCTTCCTCGCCGGGCGGCCGCTGCACACGTTCCGCGAGATCGCGGACCCGGCGTTCCGCTTTGCCTTCCCCTTCCAGAGCGCCCACTACAAGTGGACCGCCGCGCGCCTGCCGAGCATCGAGCGCCGGCTCTCGGCGGCGGAGGTCAGCCCCGCGGGGCGGGAGTTCGGCGGCAAGGTGCAGGACTACATGGCGCAGAACGGCCGCATCCGGCTGGACGACGTGGCCCTCCGCGCCCCCGGCGACCGGCCCGAACCGAACTGGCGCGGCGCCATGGCCGCCCTGCGCCACGGGATGAGCGACGTCTTCGTCGTCATCCGCGCCGCCGGAGAGCGGACGGAGGATCTCTGCCGCGAGCTGGTGCGCGCCGAGCTGCCCGATGCGCAGATCGCCCTGATCCGCGAGGTGCCCTTCGCCGCCGCCGTGCGCCGCGCCTTCGAGCTCGGCGTGGCGGCGGGGCGGGACTGGACGCTCTGCCTCGACGCCGACGTCCTCCTCCGCCCCGGCGCCCTTGCCGAGCTGCTCGCTGCCGCCCGCGCCCAGCCGGAGAACACCTTCGGCGTCTGCGGCCGCGTCGCCGATCCTCTGCTCGGGCAGTGGCGCGTCGCCGGCCAGCACCTCTATCGCACGAAGTGGCTGGGCAAGGCGCTGGAGGAGGTCCGCTTCGATCCCGAGCAGCGCCGCCCCGAGAGCCACGTGAAGCGGCAGATGAAGGGCAGGGGGCACGACTGGGCGGATGTGGACGTGGCCATGGGCCTGCATGACGCCGAGCAGTCCTTCGCCGACATCTTTCGCAAGGTCGTCGTCCACACGCGCAAGCATGACCGCTTCATGGGCTATGCCCGCCGCTACTGGGAGCGGCTCGGTGGCGGAGACGCCGATCTGCGCGTCGCGCTCTGGGCGCTGGAGGCGCCGGAGCGCATCGCCGACGTGCGCCCCCCGCAGGGCGAGGGTGCCCGCAACGTCCAGATCGACCGCCGGCACTTCCCCGAACGGATCGACGCCTTCCTCGGCGAGGTCGGGCTGCAGGAAAAACCGCCCCTCGTCGCCGATGCCTTCGGGCCGGAGGAGATCTCCCGGCGGCTGGAGGCTTTCGCCGAGGCGCCGGAATGGCTGGAGGACCGCGAGCAGATCGAGGCCGATCACGCGCGGGAGGTGACGCGCCGCGCGCAGCGGCCCCGGCTGATCTCCTGCATCGGGGTGGACGGGCCGGGCGATGGCGACCTGCCTTTGCTGCCGCATTTCCTGAAGCACTACCTTCGCCTCGGCATCTCCAGGGGCCGCATCCACCTGATCCTCAACGCCGCCAGCGCCGACAGCCCGAACCTCGCGCGCGCCCGCGAGATCGTGGGGCGCTTCGGCACGGCGCCCCCGGAGGTCTGGGTCGGCCCCTATACCAGCGGCGACATGTGGGATCGCCGCCGCGCCCTGCAGCAGAAGGTCGCCGGCCCCGACGACTGGATCGTCAACGCCGATGCCGACGAGTTCCACGCCTATCCCGCCCCGCTCGACGAGGTCACCGAAGTCTGCGCCGAGCTCGGCGTGCGCTGCGTGCAGGGGCCCTTCGTGGACCGGATCGCCTCTGACGGCAGGCTGGCGCCGGTGGAGGAGGGCCGGCCGCTCTTCGCGCAATTCCCCCTCGCCGCCGACGTGGGCGGCGCCATCGGCAAGCGCCCCGGCGCCGAGGATGCCACGGGCACCGTCAAGCTGATGCTGCACCGGGGGGATGTGGTGCCGGGCCTCGGCGGGCACAGCGTGCAGAACGTGCGCCCCGCGGCGCTGGTCTACAACCTGCCGCTCCAGCAGTTCCCGCGCATCAAGGCACCCGAGTGGCGCTTCCGCCTGCCGTTCCTTGTCTGGCACTTCAAGTGGACGGCCGGCCTCGCGGAGGGGCTGGAGGCGCGGCGGAGCACCGCCGGCGCCAGCGCCGCGGGGTCGAGCTATGGCGGGCGCATCCTCGACTACCTCCACGAGACCGGCGGCCGGATCGTGCCGGAGCATGTGCGGCTGGCGCCCGAGGGGATCGGAGAGGCCCACGAGGGCTGGCGGGACGAGGTCACCGCCCTCGCCGAGGCGGGGGCGCGGCTGCGGCCCGTCCGGACGCGCGCCGTCCGGCAGCGCAAGGCGGCGGAGGCCACCGCGGCCTCCCTCGCGCCCGGCTGGCGGGTGCGCCAGCTCACCTTCGGCAGCGCCGGGGGCGCCTTTCATGCGCACAGCTACTACGACATCCCTGTCCTGAGCGATGACGCCAGCCGCGTCGCCGCCTACCGCATGGGCATCGAGGGGCGCTGGATGACACCGCGAGACGCGGTCGAGATCGGCATCGTCGATGTCGAGCGCGGCGGCTTCGCGCCCGTCGGCACCAGCCATGCGTGGAGCTGGCAGCAGGGGCCGATGGCGCAATGGCTGCCGGGGGACAGGGGCCTCGTCTGGAACGACCGCGCCAGCGTCGGCGCAGAGGGGGGCGATGCTTTCGTCGCCCGGCTCTACGACACGGCAACGGGGGAGACGTGCACGCTGCCGAGGCCGGTCTACTGCCTCGCGGCCGGCGGGCAGGTGGGCCTGTCGCTCAATATGGCCCGGCTCGACAAGGTGCGCCCCGGCTACGGCTATCCCGGCGGCGCGGGCACCGGGCTGGACGAGGGCGCGCCGGAGGGCGACGGCATCTGGGCCGTCAGCCTCGTCAATCCCGACGCGCCGCCCCGCCTCCTCCTGCCGCTGTCGCGCGCGGTGCAGGTTCTGGCCGCCTGGCTGCCGGAGGCGGAGCGGGAGGAGCACCTCTCCGGCGCGCTCGTCCACTGGTTCAACCACGCCAAGGTCTCTCCCGACGGCAGGCGCTTCACGGCGAAGCTGCGCTGGCGCGCCGCCGATCTGAAGAGCCGCTGGACCGGGCTGATGGGGGTGAGCATCACCTGCGGCATGGATGGCGAGGACATGGCCATCCTCGCCCGCGGCACCAGCCACGTCATGTGGGACGGGCCGGACAGGCTCTACTTCTGGCACCAGGCGGAGAAGAGGTTCGTCACCATGACCGATGCTGTGCCTGAGGGCACGAACGGCGCCGTGCCGCACCCCGATCTCATCACCGCCAACGTCCACTTCCGCCATATTCCGGATGCGCCGATGTTTGCTGTCTACGACACCCCCTACGAGCCGGAGATCGACGTGATGTGGCTGGACCGCCAGACGGGCGAGGCCGAGCGGCTGGCCCGCTTCCATAACCACCAGCCCCCGCACGGCCCCTACCGCTGCGACCTGCACCCCGTCCCCTCCCGCGACGGGCGGCGGATCATCGTCACCTCGCTGCAGGATGGCGGCCGACAGATCTATGTGCTGGAGCGGGAGGCGAGCGCGTGAGCCGCCCGCGCCTCATCCTGACGATCCTCGTGCGAGACGAGGCCGACATCATCGCGCAGAACGTCGCCTGGCACCTCTCGCAGGGCGTCGACCACGTGATCGTCACCGACAACGGCTCGAGTGACGGCACCTCCGATGCACTGCGCCCCTTCCTGCAGGGCGGCGCACTGACGCTCCTCCACGAGCCGTCCGATGCCTACCTGCAGGACGCCTGGACGACCCGGATGGCCCTTATGGCACGGGACGAGCTCGGCGCCGACTGGATCATCTGCAGCGATGCCGACGAGTTCTGGCGCGCGCCTTCGGGGAATCTTAAGGACGCCCTGCCGGAGGGCGAGGACGCCCCGGCCATGCTCACCTGCCACCGCCACAACATGATCTGCCCGCGCGACGCGCTGGAGACGGGGCCATGGGCGGACCGGCTGGTCTACCGGGCGGTGGACCCGCCGGCGATGGTCGCCCCGCCGCAGACGATGGAAGAACTGCACGCGATCCGCTTCGAGCACCCCTACTTCCAGTACCGCCTGCCGCCGAAGATGCTGTTCCGCGCCCGGGGCCTGACATCCATCGCCCGCGGCGCGCATGGCGGGGGCTATGCCGGCGAGGCGACGAAGGCGGACAGCGCGGTGGAGATCCTCCACTATCCCATCCGCTCGCGGCGCGCCTTCGAAGCCTCCGTCCGCCAGATCGGCGGGGCGATGCGGCGCAACGCGGGTACGGCGCTGCAGACCTCGTGGAAGTACCGCCGCTGGCTGGCGATGACGGAGGCCTCCGGCAGCATCTGGCCCGCCTTCGCCGAGGCGCTGCCAGACCGCCAGCGCCTCGCCCGCGACGTGGAGGCCGGGCGGCTGGTGCGCGACCTGTCGATGAGCGAGGCGCTGGCGCAGCTCGACGTGCCGGCCCCGATGGTGGAGGGCGAAGCGCCTGCGGTGCCGGCGCAGCGGGTGGAGCCGGGCCACATGGGCTCGCTCCTCCTCGTCACCGGCCCCGACGCAGGGGTGGATGCGGCGCTCGCCGAGCTGCTCATTGCCCGGGGCGCGACGCCGCCCCTCGCCCCGCCGCGCCGGCTGAAGAGCCTGGGCGAGGCGATCCTCGTCGAGATGGGGCGAGGGGGGCGCGATCTGCGCGCGGCCCCGAAGGGCTGGTTCGACCGGCCCATCGCCCGGCAATACCAGCAGACGCTCTTCGAGGCGCTGGTCGAGAGCTTCGCCGACCTCAACGACGCCGTCGTCCACGGTCCCGAGCTCGCCGCGCTCCTGCCCCTCTGGGAGGGCATTGCCCGCGACTGGCAGCTGGGCCTGCGCACCGTGCTCGCCATCGGCAACCCCTCGCAGGAGGTCCGCGCCTGGCACAGGGCGACCGGCCTCCCCCTGCCCATCGGCGCGCTGATCTGGGCGCGCCGCGCGCTGGACGCCGAGCGCCACAGCCGCGGCCTGCCGCGGGTGATCGTTCTGCACGATGACCTCTTGGGCGACTGGCGTGCCTGCGCCGGTGCGCTCGAGGGGCAGCTCGGCCTGACGGCCCCCGCGCCTCACCGGGCCCCGGATGACCAGATCGAGGCCCTGATCTCCCGCCTGAAGGCGCCAAGCGCCGCCACGGTCAACGACGCGCTCGCCGATCCAGCGCTGCCCGATTTCGTCAAGGAGGTCTTCGAGACCCTCCGCGCCCTCGCGGCCTCTCCTGAGACCGACCATTCCACCACCCTCGACCGCCTCGGCGCCACGCTGGATCAGGCCTGCGCCCTCCTCGGCCCCGCGCTGGCCTCTTCCGGAGAGGTAGAGGCCGAGCCCGCATTGCAGGGCCAGCCCGACGCCACGGAGACGAGCCAAGCGCTGGAGGCCAGCCAGACGCAGAATGCCCGCCTGACCCTCCTCCTGCGCTGCCGTGCCCGGCTCGTCGCCCCCTCGCGCCCCGGTCTCCGGCAGCGCGCCCGCGACCGGCTCTCCGGCAGCGACGCCGACGTGCGCGCGGTCCGCGAGGCGCCCGAGTTCGACGCGGAGTGGTATCGCAGCACCTATCCCGATGTCTCGGCGCACGGCATCGACCCGGCCCAGCACTTCCTGCGCTTCGGCGCGCGCGAGGGCCGCAACCCCGGCCCGGGCTTCGATACGCTGCGCTATTACGAGGCCAATCCGGATGTGCTGGAGTGCGGCGCGCTCGCCTTCCTCCACTACATTCGCCACGGGCGGGAGGAAGGCCGCGCGATCTTTCCGGCGGAGCCTCTGCCGGTGTAGCAATAGCGCCCTCGACGCCCCCCGCTCAGCGAGGGACGTCGTAATACTCGCAATACCAGTCGACGAAGGCGGCCACGCCAGCCGCCACGCCCGTCTTCGGCGAATAGCCCGTCAGGCTGTTCAGCAGCCGCGCATCGGCCCATGTCGCCGGGACATCTCCGGGCTGCAGCGGCATAAGGTTTCGCTTCGCTTCGCGCCCGGTGGCCGCCTCGATTGTCTGGATGAAGTCATCCAGCCGAATTGACGTCGAATTGCCGATATTCACCACCCGCCATGGCGCGACCGGCGAGAGGCTGTCGCCCTCGAACTCCTCGCCAATTCGAGGGGGTGCGTCCATCAGCAGGCGAATGCCTTCGACGAGATCGTCGATATAAGTAAAGTCACGTCGCATGTCCCCGAAATTGTAGACGTCGATCGGCCGCCCCTCGAGGATCGCTTTCGTGAAGCGGAACAGGGCCATATCGGGCCGGCCCCAGGGGCCGTAGACGGTGAAGAAGCGGAAGATGGTCGTCGGCAGATTGTGCAGATGCGCGTAGGAATGCGACATCGCCTCGGTCGACTTCTTCGTCGCCGCGTAAAAGGACATCTGGTGATCGGACGCCTTCGTCTCCGCATGCGGCATGCCGGTATTGGGCCCGAAGACGGACGAGGTCGACGCCAGCAGCATGTGCTTCGGCGGATGGGCGCGGGCGGCTTCCAGAAGCTCGAATGTGCCGATGACGTTGGTTTCCAGATAGGACCGGGGGTCTTCGATGGAATGGCGCACGCCCGCCTGCGCGGCGAGGTGGAAGACGACATCGGGCGCCACCTCCTCGAATAGATCCCGCAGCAGCCCCGGATCTTCAATTCGGCCATTCACCACCCGGAAGCCGCCCCGCTCCAGCAGCATCTCCTGCCGGCGCCGTTTCAGGCTGACGTCGTAATAATCCGACAGGGAGTCGACACCGACCACCTCGAATCCATCGGCCAGGAGCCGCTTGCAGAGGTGATAGCCGATAAAGCCGGAGGAGCCGGTGACGAGAATGGTAGAGATGGTCGTGCTTCCTGAAGAGGGCCGTACGTCTGGCTCAGTGTCATTTGTCCCGGGCGGCGCGGCACCGTTTTTGCTCCGGTGGCTACAGGTAGTCTACCTTTCCCCCGCGACACCATGAATTGCGCGGCTCCGGGCCTTTCCGCTGAGTGGCAAGGTGAAGGGGCGCGGTCAATCGCGGGCCCGGCCGCGATCGAGCGGTCGCCGGCGGGCGGGGGCAAGTTCTGGATGTGGGCGAACGCCGCCCGGCCGACCCTAGCGCCCCTGCGCCCGGTTCCCGGTCACGGCGCTGGAAATGCGCTCCCAGCCCAGCGTGATGACGGAGCGCATGGCCTCGCGGGCAGCCTCCTCGTCTCGGGCGGCGATGGCATCGACAATCCGCTCGTGGCGGGCGGCGATGTCGGCGCGGCGGCGGTTGTTGGCGGCCGGGGAGGAGAGGCGGAGGGCGGAAAGGAGCGCCGCCTCGATCAAGGCGCCGACGGAGTGGAAGAAGGCGTTGCCCGTCGCCTCCAGCACCGTGCGGTGGAAGTTGAGATCGGCGAGGGCGAAGGCCATCTCGTCCTCCGCCTCCGCCATCCGGGAGACCTGCGCGCGCATGCCGGCGATCCGCTCCGGCTCTGCGCGGGTGGCGGCGAGGCCGGCGGCGAAGGGCTCGAAGGACAGGCGCATCTCGGAGAGCTGCTGGAAGAAGGCGTCGTTGCCCTCGACCGAGAGATGCCAGCGCAGCACCTCGGCGTCGAACATGTTCCAGTGCTGCGCGGGGCGGACGGTGGTGCCCACCCGGGCGCGTGCCTCGATCATGCCCTTGGCGGCCAGCGTCTTCATCGCCTCGCGCAGCACGGTGCGCGAGACGCCGAAGCGATCCATCAGCTCTTCGTCGCGTGGCAAGTGGGCGCCTTCGGCATAGCTGCCGTCGACGATCTCGCTCCCCAGCGCTTCGACCACCTGGCCATGGCTGCCGCGCACGACGGGGGAGAGCAGTTGGTGGGGGCGCGAGGCCCGTGTCATGTCTGCGCTGTCCCCGCGAATTGCTGCCGCCCGAGCGCGAGCAGCCCTTTCTGGAGCAGGATGAACATCAATAGCAAGGCGCCAATGGCAATCTTCGTCCACCAGGAGGAGAGGGAGCCGTCGAAGACGATGTAGGTCTGGATCAGACCCATCGTCAGCACGCCGATCAGCGTGCCGACCACCCAGCCCGAGCCGCCCGTGAGCAGCGTGCCGCCGATGACGACGGCGGCGATGGCGTTCAGCTCCACCCCCACGGTGGCCAGCGGGTAGCCCGAGGCGGTGTAGATGGAGAAGACGATGCCGGCGAGGCCCGCCATGAAGCCGGAGAAGGCGTAGATCAGCACCGTGGTGCGCCCCACCGCCACGCCCATCAGCCGCGCCGTGTGCGCGCCGCCGCCGAGGGCGAAGACGGAGGTGCCGAAGCGGGTGCGGTGGGCGAGGATCATGCCGACGACGACGGAGAGCAGCATGACGATGCCGAGCAGCGTCAGCCGCCCCTTGCCGGGCATCAGCCAGTAGAGCCGGCGGAGCGTGTCGTAGAACTCGTGGTCGATCGGCACGCTGTCGATCGTCAGCATGTAGGCGGCGCCGCGGGCGAGGAACATGCCGGCCAGCGTCACGATGAAGGGCGGCATGCCGAGCCCGTGGATCAGCCCGCCCATCGCCGCGCCGAAGAGCGTCGTCACGGCGAGGAGGAGGGGGAAGACCACCAGCGGATGCAGGCTGGTGTCGCGCAGCACGACGGAGATGAAGACGCCGGAGAAGGCGATGACGGAGCCGACAGAGAGGTCGATGCCGCCGGAGATGATGACCACCGTCATGCCGACGGCGACGATGCCGAGGTAGGCGTTGTCCGTCAGCAGGTTGCCGATGACGCGGGTGGAGAGCATCGCCGGGAACTGGATCCAGCAGATCAGGTAGGCGACGAGGAAGATCGCGATGGTGGCATAGAGCGGCAGGGCGCGCGTGTTCATTCCCGGGCCTCCGTGGCCGAGCCGGCCGGGGCCGGCTCCTTGCGCCGCCGCGAGAGGGCGGCGGAGATCCGGGGCGACAGGCGCGGCGATTGCAGCACGAGGATGATGACCACCAGCCCGGCCTTGATGACGAGGTTGTATTCCGACGGGAAGCCCGCCAGCAGGATGCCGGTGTCGATGGCCTGGATGATCATGGCGCCGATCAGCGAGGCGATGATCGAGAAGCGCCCGCCGAGGAGCGAGGTGCCGCCAATGACCACCGCGAGGATCGCGTCGAGCTCCAGCCATAGGCCGGCGTTGTTGGCGTCCGCCCCGCGGATGTCGGCGGTGGCGACGATGCCCGCGACGGCGGCGCAGATGCCCGAGGCCATGTAGACGAAGACCAGCAGCACCGTGGCGTTGACGCCCGAGAGGGCGCTGGCGCGCCTGTTGATGCCGACGCTCTCGATCAGCAGGCCGAGCGCGGTGCGCCGGACCAGCAGCGTGAAGAGGATACCGACGGCGAGCCACAGGATCACCGGCGTCGGCACGCCGAAGATGGTGCCTGAGCCGAAGAAGGCGAAGCCGTCATGGCTGAAGGTGAGGATGCGCCCCTCGGTGATCATCTGGGCGATGCCGCGCCCGGCGACCATGAGGATCAGGGTCGCCACGATGGGCTGGATGCCAACCAGCGCCACCAGCACACCGTTCCACAGCCCGCAGGCGAGGCCGGCGGCCAGCGCGATGAGCAGCGCCGCGACGAGCGGGTAATCGTTGCTGATCGCCCAGGCCCCGGCCGCGCCGCAGATGGCCATGACGGCCCCGACGGAGAGGTCGATGCCGCCCGTGGCGATGACCAGCGTCATGCCGACAGCGAGGAGGGCGACGGGGGCGCCGCGCTTGAGCACGTCGATGGCGCTGCCGACGAGGCGGCCGTCCACCATCTCCACCGACAGGAAGCTGGGGAAGAAGGCGGTGATCAGCGCCACCACGGCCAGCAGCGTCAGAAGCTGCGGCAGGATACGGCGGATCCCGGCGCTCATCGGGCCACCTCCGCGGCCGGCGCCGCTGCCGGCGCATCGCTCGCGGCGATGGCGCGGACGATGGCGTCCGTCTCGATGTCTTCGCCGACGAGTTCGGCGACGTGCTCGCGGTCGCGCACCACGATGATCCGGTCCGAGGCGGCGACGAGCTCGTCGAGCTCGGAGGAGATGAGCAGGATGGACATGCCGCTCTCCACCACCTCGCCGATCAGGCGCAGGATCTCGGCATGGGCGCCGACATCAATGCCGCGCGTCGGCTCGTCGAGGATGAGGAAGCGCGGGTTCATCGCCAGCCAGCGGGCGAGGACGACCTTCTGCTGGTTGCCGCCGGAGAGCTCGCCGACCGGCTTCTCGGCGCCGGAGGTGCGGATGTCGAGCCGCTCGATGTAGCGCTCCGCCAGCTCGCGCTGCTCGGCGCGGGGCAGGGGGCGCCACCAGCCGCGGCGGGCCTGCAGGGCGAGGGCAATGTTCTCGCGGACGGAGAGCTCGCCGATGATGCCGTCTGTCTTGCGATCCTCCGGCGCGTAGCCGAAGCCGGCGGCGATGGCTTCGCGCGGATTGCGCAGGCTGACGGGGCCGTCGTCGTCATGTGCCTTGCCGCTGTCGGGCGGCGTGCGGCCGAAGAGCATGTCCGCCGTCTCGGTGCGGCCGGAGCCGAGGAGGCCGGCCATACCGATCACTTCCCCGCGGCTGACGGTGAGGTCGAAGGGGGCGATCTTGCCGCGCCGGCCGGTGCCGTCGAAGGTCAGCACGCTCTGCTGCGCGGTCTTCGTCGCGTGGCGGCGATGCTCCGCCTCCTCCAGCTCGTGGCCGAGCATGTGGTGGATGAGGTCGAGCCGGCTCACCTCCGCCGTCTCGGCGGTGACGATGTGCTGGCCGTTGCGCAGCACCGTCAGCCGGTCGGTGAGGGAGAAGACCTGGTCGAGGAAATGGCTCACGAAGATGATGCCGAGCCCCCGCTCGCGCAGGTCGCGCACGACGGAGAAGAGCATCTCCGTCTCGGCGGAATCGAGGCTGGCGGTCGGCTCGTCGAGGATCAGCACCTTGCCGGAGAGGGCGACCGCCCGCGCGATGGCGACGATCTGCTGCACCGCGACGGAATAGGCGCCGAGCGACTGGGCGACGTTCACATGGTCCAGCCCGTAGCCGGAGAGCATCTCCTCCGCCTGCGCCCGCATCTTGCGGGTCTGCACGAGGCCGGCGCGCGAGGGCTGGCGCCCGAAGGTCAGGTTCTCGGCGACCGAGAGGTTCGGCAGCAGGTTCACCTCCTGGTAGACCGTGCCGATGCCGAGCGTCTGCGCGTCATGGGTGGATTGCGGAGCGACGGGGCGACCGTCGAGCAGGATCTCGCCCGCGTCGCGCTCATAGACGCCGGTCAGGCACTTGATGAGCGTCGACTTTCCGGCGCCGTTCTCTCCGAGCAGGGCGTGGATCTCCCCCGCCCGCAGATCGAAGCTCACGCCGTCGAGGGCGCGGGTGCCGGGAAAGCTCTTCGTCAGGCCGCGAATGGATAGAAGCATGGGGCAGGCTCTCGCGTGAGGACAGGGGGGGGCGCGGAATGATCCCGCGCCCCCACCCCTTGTCCTGATCAGTAGCCGAGGTCCTTGCGGCGCTCGTACTCGCCCATCGGGTCATCCTCGGGCGTGTAGAGCTGGCTGTCCGTCTGGATGAACTTCTCCGGCATCGTGCCGTCGGCCATGTAGGCTTCCAGCGCGTCGAAGGCCGGGCCGGCCATGTTCGGCGTCAACTCGACGGTGGCGTTGGCATCGCCCTCGGACATGGCGAGGAAGATGTCCGGCACCGCGTCGATGGAGACGATGAGGATGTCCTCGCCCGGGTTGAGGCCGGCCTCGTTGATCGCCTGGATCGCGCCCAGCGCCATGTCGTCGTTATGGGCGTAGAGCGCGCAGATGTCGGCGCCGCCGCCTTCGGCCTGCAGGAAGCTCTCCATCACTTCCTTGCCGCCGGAGCGGGTGAAGTCACCCGTCTGGGAGCGCACGATCTCGATGTTGTCCGCGCCCTCGATGGCGTTGCGGAAGCCCGTTGCCCGGTCGATGGCGGGCGACGAGCCGGTGGTGCCCTGAAGCTCGACCACGCGGCACTCTTCGCCGCCCACTTCATCAACCAGCCACTGGCCGGCCACTTCGCCCTCGTGGACGAGGTCGGAGCCGACGGCGGTGAGGTAGAGCGAGGGGTCGCTGTCGACCATGCGGTCGAGCAGGATCACGGGGATCTCGGCCTCGGCGGCCTCTTCCAGCACGCTGTCCCAGCCGGTGGCGACGACGGGCGCGACGAAGATCGCATCCACGCCCTGCGCGACGAAGGAGCGGATGGCGGCGATCTGGTTCTCCTGGCGCTGCTGCGCGTCGGAGAAGCGCAGATCGATCCCGCGGGCCTCCGCTTCCTGCTGGGTGACGGTGGTCTCGGCGGCGCGCCATCCGGATTCAGAGCCGATCTGCGAAAAGCCGACAGTCTGGGCAGAGGCTGCCGTGCCCAGCGCCGCGAATGCGACGCCGGCCATAAGTGCCTTGGCGGTCATATGTTCCTCCCTGGAATCATTCGCTCCGAAGAGCTATTGCTAAAAAGTCATATAGTAGTATTTTTGGCAAGCCTTTTATGAAGACACGCCCCGCGGCCCGGAGGAAAGTACTTGTATATCAATGAGAATCCCCGATCCTTGGCGGGTGGGGCCCAAAGGCCGAAGGCCGCGGAAACCGCGATGAAACCCCTGATGAAACCCCTGCGGAGGACCCGGTCATGACCTTCACGCCCGCCCCCTGGCCCCGGCACCTGCGCTCGTCCGAATGGTACTCCGGCACCGGCCGGGACACGATCTATCACCGCGGCTGGCTGAAGAATCAGGGCTATCCGCATGACCTGTTCGACGGCCGCCCGGTCATCGGCATCCTCAACACCTGGTCGGACCTGACGCCCTGCAACGGCCACCTGCGCGAGCTGGCCGAGAAGGTGAAGGCCGGCGTCTGGGAGGCAGGGGGCTTCCCCGTCGAGGTGCCCGTCTTCAGCGCCTCGGAGAACACCTATCGCCCGACGGCGATGATGTTCCGCAACCTCGCCGCCATGGCGGTGGAGGAAACCATCAGGGGCCAGCCCATCGACGGCGTCGTGCTGATGGTCGGCTGCGACAAGACGACGCCGAGCCTGATGATGGGCGCCGCCTCCTGCGACCTGCCGTCCATCGTCATCTCCGGCGGGCCGATGCTGAACGGCTGGTTCCGCGGCAAGCGCGTCGGCTCCGGCACGGCGCTCTGGCAGATGAGCGAGGCGATCAAGGCCGGCGAGATGAGCGAGGCCGATTTCCTCGAGGCGGAGCAGGCGATGAGCCGCTCGACCGGCACCTGCAATACGATGGGCACCGCCTCCACCATGGCCAGCATGGCCGAGGCGCTGGGCATGGCGCTCTCCGGCAACGCCGCCATTCCGGCGGTCGATTCCCGCCGCCGCGTCATGGCGCAGCTGACGGGCCGGCGCATCGTGCAGATGGTGAAAGACGACCTGAAGCCCTCCGACGTGCTGACGCGGCAGGCCTTCGAGAACGCCGTGCGCACCAATGCCGCCATCGGCGGCTCCACCAACGCTGTCATCCACCTCCTCGCCCTCGCGGGCCGCGTCGGCATCGACCTGACGCTGGAGGATTGGGACAGGCTGGGCCGCGACGTGCCCACGATCGTCAACCTCATGCCCTCCGGCGAGTACCTGATGGAGGAGTTCTTCTATGCCGGCGGCCTGCCGGCGGTGCTGCGCCGCCTCGGCGAGGCGGGGCTCCTCCACCGCGAGGCGCTGACGGTCTCCGGCGGGCCGGTCTGGGACGAGGTCTCGGGCGCCGAGTGCATCGGCGACGAGGTGATCCTGCCGGCCGAGAAGGCGCTGACGGCCTCGGGCGGCATCGCGGTGCTCAAGGGCAACCTCGCGCCGCAGGGCGCCGTGCTGAAGCCCTCCGCCGCCAGCCCGCACCTCTTGGTGCACCGGGGCAGGGCGGTCGTCTTCGAGGATATCGACGATTACAAGGCGAAGATCACCGACGAGGCGCTCGACATCGACGAGACCTGCGTGATGGTGCTCAAGAACTGCGGGCCGAAGGGCTACCCGGGCATGGCGGAGGTGGGCAACATGGGCCTGCCGCCCAAGGTGCTGCGCAAGGGGATCACCGACATGGTGCGCATCTCTGATGCCCGCATGTCCGGCACGGCCTACGGCACCGTCATCCTCCACGCCGCGCCCGAGGCGGCGGCCGGCGGGCCGCTCGCCGTGGTGCGGACGGGCGACATGATCGAGGTCGACGTGCCGAACCGGCGCCTGCATCTCGACATCGCCGACGAGGAGCTCTCCCGCCGTCTCGCCGCGTGGCAGGCGCCGGCGACGGCCGTCTCCGGCGGCTACGCGCAGCTCCACCATCGCCACGTGATGGGGGCGGACACGGGCGCCGACCTCGACTTCCTCGTTGGGTGCCGCGGAGCGCCTGTGGGGAGGGACTCGCATTGAGCGGGACTTGCGGTTGTGAGTCCGGGTGGAGGGGGGCTGTCTGCCCCCCGCTGCCTGCGGCAGCCCCCCCGAGGATTTTGTCGGACCAAAGACAGGGGCGCCGGGGCGCGGGCTCGGGTGAGGAGAGACCGGGAAAGGGAGGAGGCGCATGAGCCAGAAGGTGGGCCTCGTGGGGATCGGCAAGATCGCCCGCGACCAGCATATCCCGGCCATTGCCGGCAGCGAGGAGTTCGAGCTGGCGGCGACGGCCAGCCGCAACGCGGGCGTCGATGGCGTGGCCGGCTACGGCTCCCTCGCCGAGCTGCTGGAGGCGGAGCCGGACGTCGGCTGCATCTCGCTCTGCACCCCGCCGCAGGTGCGCTACGCCGATGCCCGCGCGGCGCTGGAGGCGGGACGCCACGTGATGCTGGAGAAGCCTCCGGGCGCGACGCTCAGCGAGGTGCATGACCTTCAGGCGCTCGCGGCCCACAAGGGCGTGACGCTCTTCGCCAGCTGGCATTCGCGGATGGCGGCGGCCGTGCTGCCCGCCCGCGCCTGGCTGTCGCAGCGCGACGTCACCGCCATCCGCGTCAGCTGGCGCGAGGATGTGCGCCAGTGGCATCCGGGGCAGGACTGGGTGTGGCAGGCCGGCGGGCTCGGCGTGTTCGATCCCGGGATCAACGCGCTCTCGGTGCTCACCGCCATTATGCCGCGCGCCATCCACCTCGCCGAGGCGACGCTGGACTTCCCCGAGAACCGCGACACCCCCGTTGCCGCCGATCTCACCTTCCGCGACCCGCTGGGCGCGGAGGTCACCGCCCGCTTCGACTGGCTCCACGAGGGGCCGCCGGAATGGGACATTCACATCGAGGCGGGCGAGAGCGCGCTCCTCTCGCACGGCGGGGCGCGGTTCTCCGTCGCCGGCGAGGAGATCGCCGGCGGGGAGGACAGGGAGTATCCCGGTCTCTACGCGCGCTTCGCGGAGCTCATCGCGGCGGGCGAGAGCGAGGTCGACCTGTCGCCGCTCACCCATGTCGCCGATGCCTTCACGCTCGGCCAGCGGCGCAGAGCCGCCCCCTTTCACTGGTAAGATGAGGCCCCAATGGACCTGACACAGCCCCTGACCGGCATCCTGCCCGTCGCGCCGACGCCCTTTCTCGACGACGGCAGCCTCGATGAGCCGGGCATGCGCAACGTGCTCGACTGCCTGATCGACCAGGGCTCGGATGCCATCTGCATCCTCGCCAACTACTCCGAGCAGTTCGTCCTCTCCGACGAGGAGCGCGCCCGCCTCGCCCGGCTGTCGCTGGAGCATGTGGCCGGCCGGGTGCCGGTGATCGTGACCATCAGCCACTTCTCCACTGCCATCGCCGCCGCCCGCGCGGCGGAGGCCGAGGCGATGGGTGCCGCGATGGTCATGATGATGCCGCCCTACCACGGCGCCACCCTGCGCGCGGCGGAGGAGGATCTCTTCGACCACTTCGCGCGCGTGAGCGACGCCGTCTCCATCCCCATCATGGTGCAGGATGCCCCGCTCTCAGGCGTGGCGCTCTCGGTGCCGCTGCTGGCGCGGATGGCGCGGGAGATCGAGCATGTCAGCTACTTCAAGATCGAGACGCCCTTCGCCGCCGACAAGCTCGCCGCCTTGCGAAAAGCAGGCGGCGACGATATCGTCGGCCCCTTCGATGGCGAGGAGGCGGTGACGCTGCTGGCCGATCTCGATGCCGGCTGCACGGGCACGATGACCTCCGGCCTGCTGCCGGAGCATATCCGCCCCATCGTCATGGCCCACCGGGCCGGCGAGGCGGAGGAGGCGCTCCGCCTGTGGACGCGGGCCCTGCCGCTCATCAACCACGAGAACCGCCAGTGCGGGCTGCGCGCCTGCAAGACGGTCTACGCCGCCGGCGGTGTCATCCGCTCCGACCATGTGCGCCATCCGCAGGCGCCGCTGCCGGAGCGCACGAAGGCGCGGCTTCTCGCGCTTGCCGCCGATCTCGACCTCATCGCCCTGCGCTGGGGCAAGTAGAACAGCAAAGGACAGCAGACATGACATATTCTCCCCACGGCCATCACCTGATCGCCGGCGAGCGCGTCGGCTCGGACGAGCACTTCTCCTCCCAGCCCGCCTCCGGCGAGGCGCACCAGTTCAGCACCGGCACGGTGGAGCTGGTGGACCGCGCGGCGAAGGCCGCCGAGGCCGCCTTCTCCAGCTATGCCGCCACCACCCGTGCCCAGCGGGCGAAGCTGCTGCGCCGCATTGCCGACGAGATCGAGGCACGGGGCGAGGACATCACCGCGATCGGCACCAGCGAGACCGGCCTGCCGGCCGCCCGGCTCGAGGGGGAGCGGGGGCGCACCACGGGCCAGCTGCGCCTGTTCGCCGATCACATCGAGGACGGCGCCTATCTCGACCGTCGCCACGACACCGCGCTGCCGGATCGCAAGCCGCTGCCCCGGCCCGACCTGCGCACGATCCAGCGGCCCATCGGCCCCGTTGCCGTCTTCGGCGCCTCCAACTTCCCGCTCGCCTTCTCCACCGCCGGCGGTGACACCGCCGCGGCGCTGGCGGCCGGCTGCCCGGTCGTCGTGAAGGGCCACGGCGCCCACCCCGGCACGGGGGAGATCGTGGCCGACGCCGTCGTCGCCGCGATCCGCGCCGAGGGGCTCGACCCGGGCATCTTCTCGCTCGTGCAGGGCGGCACGCGGAAGGTCGGCGAGGCGCTGGTGCAGCACCCGCTGATCAAGGCCGTCGGCTTCACCGGCTCGCTCACCGGCGGGCGGGCGCTCTACAACCTCTGCGCCGCGCGGCCCGAGCCGATCCCCTTCTTCGGGGAGCTGGGCTCGGTCAATCCGATGTTCGTCCTGCCCGAGGCCGCCAAGGCGCGCGGCGAGGAGATCGGCAAGGGCTGGGCCGCCTCGCTCACCATGGGGGCCGGCCAGTTCTGCACCAACCCCGGCATCGCCGTGGTGGAGCGGGGCCCGGCGGGGGACGCCTTCGTCGGCGCCGCCAAGGCCGCGCTGGAGGAGACGGGCCCGCAGGTGATGCTGACCGAAGGCATCGCGAAGGCCTACAGCGAGGGCAAGGAGCGCTTCGAGAGCCGCAATTCCGTGCGCCCGGTCTTCACCACCCCGCAGGAGGGGCGCACCGCCACGCCGAACCTCTACGAGACGGACGCCTCCGTCTACCTGCAGGATCACGCGCTGGGCGAGGAGGTCTTCGGGCCGCTCGGCCTCGTCATCCGCACCGAGAGCGCCGATGACATGGCGCGCCTCGCCGAGGGGCTCGAAGGGCAGCTGACGACGACGCTGCACCTCGACGCCGGCGATAGCGAGGTCGCGGGCAAGCTGCTGCCGATCCTCGAGCGGAAGGCCGGGCGCATCCTCGCCAACGGCTTCCCGACGGGCGTGGAGGTGGCCGACGCCATGGTGCACGGCGGGCCATACCCGGCCTCGACCAACTTCGGCGCGACGTCGGTGGGCACCCTCTCCATCCGCCGCTTCCTGCGCCCGGTCTGCTACCAGAACATCCCCGAAGCGCTGCTGCCCGACGACTTGAAGTGATCCAAAGGCCCGCGGGCCGCTGACCAACGCAGAACGCCCGGCGCAACCAAGCGCCGGGCGTTCCTGTGTCTCGGGGGGGGGGCGCCGCCGCGATTACATCCGCGCGTCGAGCCCCTCGCCGCCCTGGGTGCCGAGGTTCTCCAGCGCCCGCTCGGTGTAGCTGGTGTCGACCAGCTGATCGGCGGAGAGGACGGGGACGTCCGCGAAATCGGGGTTGGCGTAGATGAAATCGACCGAGGTTTGCAGCTCGGCCGGATCGAAGCAGCCGTTGATGCACCAGCGGGTCGTCAGGAACTCCGCGTTGCGCTCGATGCTCTCGGGCGCGAGGTCCGGCCGGGCCGCGACGGCGGCCTCGACCCAGCGCTCTGGGTGGGCCTCCATCTCGCGGGCGGTGTCGATCAGCGCCTCCGTCAGCCGCAGGAGCGCCTCGTCCTTCTCGGCGATCGTGTCCTCGTGCACGGCGAGGAACTTCGACATCGGCGGCGCGAAGGCGGAGAAGCGGTCGGCATCCATCAGGACATGGATGCCCTCCGTCCCCTCGATGGAGCCGTAGGTGCCGAAGGAGACGGTCGTCGCATCCACCTGCCCGACGGCCAGCGCCTGCACGCGCACGGCCGGGGCGCCGATGGCGACGTAGGAGGGCGCGTCCTGCGAGACACCCATGCCGCGCAGGGCGGATTGGGTGAGGTTGTGATCGAGGCTGCCGTTGTCGGCGATGGCGTAGGTGCGGCCCTCCAGATCCTCGACGGACTGGATGTCGTCCTTGGCGGCGATCAGGAAGGGGCTGCCGGTGGAGGTGGCGACGATGCCGCGGATCGGGAAGTCGTTCTGCGCGACGAGGCGGATGGCGGCATCCATGCCGATGTCGGCGGCGTCCACGTCACCCGATTGCAGCGCGGCGGCGGCCTGCGGCGTGCCGTCGAGGGCGACATAGGTGACGTCCAGCCCATGCTCCTCGTAGAAGCCGAACTCCTCCGCGAGGCGGAAGACGGAGCCGGTGGTGACGTTGAAGTTGGCGTCATCGACGGCCAGCGCGATGGTCAGCTCCAAAACGTCATCCTCCTGGGCGACGGCCATGCTGGCCGCGACGGCAGCGAGGGTGGAGGCGAGGAAGAGGCGGCGCGGGATCATGTGGTGTCCTTCCGGGAAGCGGGGTCAGGCGGCGCGGCGGAACACCGGCAGCGGATCGAAATCGTCCTTGAGGACGGCGGAGACATCCTCCTGCCCCATCCAGCCCCGGATGAGGGTGGAGTAGATGCGGCGGAAGTCGGTGGTGTAGCGGAGGTTGCCTTCCTCGAGGTCGGTGAGGCTGGGCATGCCGCCGTAGTGGCCGCCCTCGATGGGCTTGCCGAGGATGAAGGCGGGGCCGGCGGTGCCGTGGTCGGTGCCGAGCGAGGTGTTCTCGGCGACCCTGCGGCCGAACTCGCTGAAGGCCATCAGCACCACGTCGTCGGCGCGGCCCAGCCGCTCCATGTCGCGCATGAAGGCGGCGATATGATCGGCGGTATAGGACCAGAGCCGCGAGTGCAGGTCGCCCTGGTAGACATGCGTGTCGAAGGCGTTGTTGCGGTAGGGCACGTAGTAGACGCGGGTGGGGAAGTCGGCGGCGATCAGCGCCGCCACCCGCTCCAGCCCCCAGGGGACGAGGCCGTAATCGACCGGCGTCTGGTAGGCGCTCCATGCATCGCGCACGAGCCGTTCGGACTTGCTGGCCGAAGCGGCGATCTCGAAGAGAAAGTCGAGCGAGGCATTGCCGCCGCCATTCCCCCGCCGATCGACCGCCGCCATCGCCTCCGCCTCGGCCTCGAAGGCGCGGCGGGTGAACTTCTGCGGGTCGTCGAAGACGAGGGGCACATGGTTCATCGCGCGCACGGCGAGCGACTGGTGGTCGTCGATATTGACGAGGAAGTTGCTGCGGTGGCCGAGCGGGTCGATGGCATCCGCCATGCGCCCGAGCCAGCCGTTGGCCTCGCCGCTGTTGGGCGCGCCAGTCTGCCAGAAGGCCATCGACGAGAAATGCGAGAAGGACGGCTGGTCGTAGCCGACGCCGTGAACGATGGCCATCTGGCCATCTTTCCACAGCCGTTCGAAGCCGCTCATCGTCTTCTGGAAGGCGAAATGATCGTCGATGGCGATGGATTTCTCGGGCCGGATGCCGAGGTTCGGGCGGGCGCGGTAATAGGCATCGTCGGCATAGGGGATGACGGTGTTCAGCCCGTCATTGCCGCCGGAGAGCTCGACGATCACGAGGATGCGCTCGCCGGCCGCCTTCTCGGTCGTCTTTGACCAGACGGGCGAGGTGGTGATGCCGCCCGCGCCCTCCATGACCATGCTGCCATAGCCGGAGCGGAGCAGGCCATCTTTCTCGTCGCGGGTGAGTTTCGGTGTCTTTGCCATCGGGTCCTCCCGGGTCAGGCGAGCTGATACTGGGGGGCGCACATGATGCCGTGCGCGACCAGTCTCAGGCCGAATTCCATGTAGCCTTCCGCCTCGGCGAGGTCGGAGGTGCCGAGCTCCTCCTCCAGCATCTCCACCAGCGCGGCGCGGGCGGCGCCATCGAGCGGGATGGGCAGGAAGCGGGCGCAGAGCGCGTCGACCGCCTCTTCCGCCGTGGTCGCGCCAGCCGCTTCGACCATTTCGGTCAGCGAGAATTGCGCGGGCCGGCGGGGAATGGGCTTGAGCTTTCGCATCGCCTCCTGCCAGCCCATGACGCTGGCATAGCGGGTGTTGAACGTCTCCCGGATGCCGTCGGCAGAGCTGGGGGCCGCGCCCTCTTCCAGCGTCGCCCCGGTGATCTCCATCCCCTCGTTGAGGTTGCGGTTGACGCGCCGCACCTCGCCGCCGGGGTTCAGGTTGGGGTCGCGGAAGGAGATCATGTCGGGGAACATGACGTCCTTCGCGAAGTTGCCGCGCTCGAAGAGCAGGCCCGGCGTGATCCACGCGCGCCCCTCGCTCCACCCCGCCACGGTCGGCGGCACCAGCAGCACCTGGCCCAGCGTCTCGCCGACGCTGGAAGGGTCGGGCACACCGGGCAGCTCGCTCAGCCCCAGCTTGCGGTAGGTGGTGATGATCAGCTCCGTAGGGGAGTGGATATGCGTCGCCACCGAAGGCTCGGCATAGAAATCCTCCGACAGGAACAGCCTGCGCAGAAAGGGGCGGATCTCGTAATCGCCGTCGCGCAGGAGCGCGCCGAGGCGCTGGGCAAAGGCCGGCGCGATCTCCTCACGCACGAAGAAGCGGTAGATCTTCGAGGCGATGTAGATCGCCGTCTGTTCCTGCTGGAGGATGATGCGCAGGATGTCGTCGCCATTGAAGCGCCCGCGCTGGCCGAGGAAGCGCTTCTCGCCGTCGTCGTGCAGGGCTTCATCGAAGGCGAAGGCCAGATCGTCATTCGTCCAGCCCGTGAAGGCGCGGGCGGCCTCGCGGATGTCATCCTCGGTGTAATTGCCGACGCCCATGGTAAAGAGCTCCATCACCTCGCGGCCGAAGTTCTCGTTGGGCGCGCCCTTCACGTTGTGGGTGGCGTCGAGGAAGACGAGCATCGCCGGGTCTTTCGACACCGCCTCCAGGAGGTCACGGAAGGAGCCGAGGGCGCCGGCGCGCAGCGTCTCCAGCTGCTGGTGGATCTTGCGGTAATCGCGGAGCTTTTCCTCGCTGGTGGCGAAATGGCCGTGCCAGAAGAGGGTCATCTTCTCTTCCAGCGGGTGGGGCGAGGTCAGCATCCGCTCCATCCACCAGAAGGCGAGGCGGCGGGTTTCGAGCTTCGTCGCGCGCAGCCAGTAGAAGAAGCGGTTCGTCACCGGCTGCAGGGGGCGGTTGCCGCCGGGCTTCACCTTTACGCCGAGCGCCGCACCCTCACGCTCGGCCGCCTCGGTGGCGGCGGGGCGAGAGGGCGGGAAGTCGGCGAAGCTCGGCTCCCAGAAACCGGATTCCTCGAAGGCGGGCAGGGGCGATGCGCCCGGTGCGCCGGTGAGCATATGCTCGACAGCGGCCTCGGGGGTCATCGCGGCGAGGGCATCCACATCGCCCGGCGTGCCGCCGAAGCCGGCGCGGTTCAACAGGTGCAGGGCGCGCTCGCGCGACCAGTCGTTGGCGCTGACCGGGGCCAGCTCTTCCGTTCTTGGCATTGGACCTCCCAGCACCGCCCTCCCGCGGTGCGTCTTGGAGGACAAGCTAGGGCAACCGGGCAGATCCGGCGCTCTATCAATGCCATAGAAAAGCGTTATCGGCTTTGGTCGTCCCCGTCCGCGCCCATGCCGGAGAGGGCGCCGGCCAGCTCTTCCAGCGCCGCGCCATCGCGCGCCATGGCGTGGATACGCTCCCACAGGGCCTGGCGCAGCGCGGCAAAGGCGGGCTGGCCGCGGGGGTCATGCTCCCAGCGCGGCTCGGGCAGATCGACCGGCATGATCGTGTCCATCCGGCCGGGGCGCGGGCGCAGCACGATCACCCGCTGCGAGAGGATCACCGCCTCGTCGATGTCATGCGTGACGAAGACAATTGCCATCTTCCGGCGCGACCACAGGCGCAGCAGCTCTTCGCGCAGCGTCTCGCGCGTCATGGCGTCGAGGGCGGCAAAGGGCTCGTCCATCAGCAAAACCTCGGGCTCCACCGCCAGCGCCCGGGCGAGGCCGACACGCTGCTGCATGCCGCCCGACAGCTGGTGCGGATAGGCCTCGGCAAAGTCGCGCAGGCCCACGGCGCCGAGGAGGGAGCGGGCGCGTGTCTGCCGCTCGGCCTTGGGCAACCCGCGCAGGCTAAGGACGAATTCGATATTGCCCGCGATGGTCCGCCACGGCAGCAGGCGGGCGGACTGGAAGACCATGGCGATGTCGGTGCTCGGCCCCGGCGGGCGGCCCTTGACCAGCACCTCGCCCTCGTCCGCCTCCGTCAGCCCGTCGATGAGGCGCAGCAGCGTGGTCTTGCCGCAGCCCGAGGGGCCGACAAGGCTCACGAACTCGCCGGGCGCCACGTCGAAGGAGATGTCCTCCAGCGCCCGGACACGGCCGTCGCCGAAGCTCTTGCTGACCCCCTTGAGGGAGATCAGCGGCTGCCGCCCGCCCTCACTCACAGCGACAGGCGCCAGCGCCCGAAGCGCCGCTCCGCCAGGCGCAGGGCGATGGTGATGAGCGAGCCGAGCGCCATCATGACGATGACGACGGCGAAGTAGCGATCCATCTGGAAGCGGTTGCCGGCCTTGATCATCTCTCCCCCCAGCCCCGACTGCGCCATCGTCAGCTCGGCGATGACGGTGCCGACGATGCAGACGGCGGCGCCGATGCGCAGGCCGGAGAGGATCGACGGCATGGCATCGGGCACCATCACCTGCCAGAAGAGCTGCCGCCGCGCGGCGCCGAAGCTTTGCGCCATCTCGATGAGATCCTTGTTGGCATTGGCGATGCCGCCCGTCGTGTTGATGAGGATGGGGAAGACGGCGGCGTTCCACACCACCACCACCTTCGCCTCGGTGTAGAGGCCGAACCAGACGATCACGAGCGGGATGAAGGCAGCCCCGGGCGTGGCGTTGATGGCGTTGACGAAGGGGTCGAACACCCGCCCGATCCGGGGAAAGCCGCCGAAGAGGATGCCGATGCCGATGCCGGTGCTGGCGGCAAGGATGAAGCCGAGGCCGAGTACGGTGAGCGATTGGCCGAGCGCGCGCAGCATGGTGCCGTCGCTCCACATGATGATGCTCTCGCGGACGACATCCACCGGGCTCGGCATCACGAGGTTGCCGGAGGTTATGTTGAGCAGCTGCATCCCGGCGATGATCGCGACGAGAATCGCCACCTGCCAGCCCAGCGTCGCCCGGCGCCCCGAGGCGCGGGGCTTGCGGCGGGCGGGCGGGCGCACGGGGGCGATCGCCGGCGCGGGCTCCGCCGACGGGGCGCCCGCCGGGGACGCCGTCTGTGTGGCGCGGTCCGGCGCTGCCATGTCCTGCCCTTCCTCGATGGTGCCGGCGGCCCTGTCGCGGGGCCGGCTGGCTTCCGATGTGGCACAAGTGTTAGCCAGCGCAATAAATGAGGCCCATTGGAAAGGCGGATATGCCACATTGCAGACGCCCGCCCCCCGCCCGCCTATGACGGACCAGCCGGACGAGGAGACGGAGGGCCAAGCCATGAAAGACGCGCCCGAACCAGCGGCCGCCGATCGGGCGGAGAGCGACGCGCCCCGCGCCCCGCGGTCCGGCAGCGGGCCGACGCTGCACCAGCTGCGCATCTTCCGCGCCGTCGCCCGGGCGGAGACGCTGACGCGGGCCGCCAAGGACCTCGGCCTCACCCAGCCGACGCTGTCGCTGCAGCTCGGCAAGCTGGAATCCACCGTCGGCACGAGGCTCTTTCACCGCCGCCCCGGGGAGATGGCGCTGACGGAGGCGGGGGAGTTCCTGCTGCCGCATGTCGAGCAGATGCTGCGCATCCTCACCGAGGCGGAGGACGGCATGGCCCGCTTCCGCGGCGGCTACCAATCCGTCCTGCGGCTGGCGGGGCTCGATTCCGTCCTTCGCGGCGTGCTCCCCGTGGCGGTGGGGCAAATGCAGGCGGCCTATCCCGACATCAGCTTCGACATCCGCGAGAGCGCCCCGGCCGAGGTGGTCGAG
Source organism: Pseudoroseicyclus tamaricis (assembly GCF_012070395.1). Lineage (GTDB taxonomy): Bacteria > Pseudomonadota > Alphaproteobacteria > Rhodobacterales > Rhodobacteraceae > Pseudoroseicyclus_A > Pseudoroseicyclus_A tamaricis. The sequence goes on from NZ_JAAFYS010000001.1 coordinate 822,825, forward strand.
CTGCTCCATGCGCGGCGCATCAACATCGGCCTCGTCGCCGCGAACTCGCTCGGCGGCGCGGCGGGGGCCTTCGAGCAGCTGCCGATCATGGAGGACCCCTACGTCCTCGTGGTGCCGGATGGCCTCGATCTCGACGGGGTGCGTGACCCTGACGTTGAGCTGTCGGCCGCGCAGCGGGCGGTGCTGCGGCGCTCGGTGCACTTCGTCTTCGGCAGCTCTCATGGCACCCGGGTGAGCGACTGGTACGACCGGCTCCTGCCCGGCCACAGCCCCATCGCCCATTGCCGCAGCTTCGACACCGCGCTCAGCTTCGTGCGGGCGGGGACGGGCGTGTGCATCGCCCCGGCGCTCGCCACGCTCGGCGGCGCCGCCCAGCTGGAGGGGGTGCGCCGCTACCGCATCGACGTGCCGCCCCGCCGCATCCTCGCGCTGCTCCTCGCCCAGCAGCGGCGGCTGGAGCCGGTGGCGACGCTCGTCTCGCAGCTGCAGGAGGCAGGCGCCGCCTGGAGCTTCGACGGGGTGCGCCGGGCGCCGCCCTTCCTCTCCACCCCGCTGCCCGGAGGGGCCGGCTAGGCCCGGGCGCGCGGCTTGCCGCATGGACGGCGCGGCGCCGCGGCGGTAGAGGATGACCCCAGAATGTCGCAGGAGAAACAGGCGTGAGACTGGCCGACTGCCACAACTTCCATGATTTCCGCCGCCTCGCGAAGCGCCGGCTGCCGAGCCCGATCTTCGACTATATCGACGGCGCGGCGGACGACGAATCCACCTTCGCCCGCAACCGCGCCGCCTTCGACGAGGTGGACCTCGTGCCCAACATCCTGCGCGGCGTGGATGAGGTGGACCTCTCCACCACCGTCCTAGGCCAGAAGCTCGACCTGCCGGTCTACTGCTCCCCCACCGCGCTGCAGCGGCTCTTCCACCACGAGGGCGAGCGCGCCGTCGGCGCGGCGGCGGAGACCTACGGCACGATGTTCGGCGTCTCCTCCCTCGGCACGGTGAGTCTCGAGGAGCTGCGTAAGAAGCACAGCACGCCGCAGGTCTACCAGTTCTACTTCCACCGCGACCGGGGGCTGAACCGCGCGATGATGGAGCGGGCGAAGGAGGCGGGCGTCGAGGTGATGATGCTGACGGTGGATTCGATCACCGGCGGCAACCGCGAGCGCGACAAGCGCACCGGCTTCTCCATCCCCTTCCGCCTCAACGCGCGCGGCCTGACGCAATTCGCCCTCAAGCCGGCCTGGGCGCTCAACTATGTCACTCACGAGAAGTTTGCGCTGCCCCAGCTCGACGCCCACGTGAAGATGGGCAGCGGCACCGCCTCCATCGGGCAGTACTTCACCGAGATGCTGGACCCCTCGATGACATGGGACGACGCCGCCGAGATGGTGGACCTCTGGGGCGGGCCCTTCTGCCTGAAGGGCGTCATGGCGCCGGAGGATGCGGTGCGCGCCGCCGAGATCGGCTGCCAAGGCATCGTCATCTCCAACCACGGCGGCCGGCAGCTGGATGGCTCGCGGGCGCCCTTCGACCAGCTGGACGAGATCGTGCAGGCGGCGGGGGAAAGGCTGGATGTGATCCTCGACAGCGGCGTCACGCGGGGGACCCATGTGCTCAAGGCGCTTTCGCTTGGCGCCAAGGCGGTGGGGCTGGGGCGCTACTACCTCTTCCCGCTGGCCGCCGCCGGCCGCCCGGGGGTGGAGCGGGCGCTGGGCCTGATGCGCGATGAGCTGATCCGGGGCATGCGGCTCATGGGCCGCACGCGGGTGGACCAGCTGACCCCCGACAACCTGCGCTTCCGCAGCGGGGCGATGGCGATGGCCCGGGCTGGGCAGACGCCGGGCTGAGAGCGCCGGCTGAGGGCGCGCCGCCTCAATCGAGGTGGAAGACCTCCTCCATCGAGGCCCACCACTCCCCCTCCGCCCGGCTGTCGAGCGGGCGCTGCATCGGGCCGCAGACGGCCCACCACTCCCGCGTGACAGGGTCGGCGGCGATGGCGGCATTGTCGGCCTCGAAGTCGCTGCCGGTATATTCCCAGTAGCTGAACATCAGGTTCTCCGGCTCGCGCAGGAAGATCGAGTAATTGGTGATGTGCGAGGCGCGCAGCCGCTCCAGCACCTTTGGCCAGACCTCGGCGTGAAGGCGCTTGTACTCGGCGATGTGCTCCGGCCGGATGCCGATGACGAGGCCCATGCGCGTCATGCCCGCGCCTCCTCGGTCTCGCCCTCGTCCAGCGCGTAGAAGCGCGCCGCCGTTCCGCCGAAAATGGCGTCGCGGTCGGCGCGGCCGAGGCTGGCGGTGAGCTCCTGCGCCGCCTCCAGCCAGCCGCGATAATCGCCGGCCAGCTCCAGCACCGGCCAGTCGCTGCCCCACATCAGCCTATCGGGGCCGAAGGCGGCGAGGACATGCTCGAAGACCGGGCGCAGCGTTTCCGCCGTCCAGCCCGGGCCCGCCTCGTTGGCGAGGCCGGAGAGCTTGCAGCAGACCTGCGGGTGCGCGGCGAGGACGGCCATCCCCGCCCGCCAGTCGGCATCCGGCTCCGCCCCGTCGAAGTCCGGCTTGGCGCAATGGTCGATGACGATGGGCAGCTCGGGGATCTCCTCGGCCAGCCGCGCCAGCGCGTCGAGGTGGCGGGGCAGGGCGAGCGCGTCGAGCCGCAGCCCGGCGGCAGCGACCTTGCGCAGCCCGGCGAGCACCTCCGGCCGGAGGATCCACTCCGTCTCCGCGATGTCCTGCAGCATGGGGCGGATGCCGCGCAGCTTGGGGTGGGCGAGGCGGGCGAGCTGGCCCTCCACGTCGCCCGTCAGGTCCAGCCAGCCGATGACGGCGCCGATCAGTGGCGTCTCGTCGGCGAGAGAGAGCATGAACAGCGTCTCCTCGCAGGTCGGCGCCGCCTGGACGAGCACGGTGCGGGAGACGCCGCAGGCTTCGGCGAGGGGAGAGAGGTCCGCCGGCAGGATGTCGCGGCGGATGGGGGCCACGCTGTCGTCCATCCAGGAGTAGTCGCCCCGGTCGATCCGCCAGAAGTGCTGGTGCGCGTCGATGATCATGAAGCCTCCTTGCGAGGCGCCTGTGTACTGAATTATAACAAACCTAAATCAGCGGAGGAAAGCATGTCAACGACATCCATGGCAGGGCGCCTCGAGGCGCGCCGGGTGGGGCAGACGTCGGTGGAGGTGACGGAGGTCTCCTTCGGCTGCGCCAGCATCGGCAACCTCTACCGCGAGGTCTCCGAGGGCGACGCGGCGGCCGTCCTGCAGGCCGCCTGGGACGCCGGCATCCGCTATTTCGACACGGCGCCGCACTACGGGCGGGGCCTGTCGGAAATGCGGCTCGGCCAGTTCCTCAAGGGGCGCGAGGGCGTCACCCTCTCCACCAAGGTCGGCCGCGTCCTGCGCCCCGCCGCCGCGCCGATCGCCGAGGCGGATGGCTACGTGTACCCCGCGCAGAACGACGTGCGCTACGATTACTCCGGCGATGGCATCGAGGAGAGCCTCGAGCAGAGCCTCGGCCGGCTTGGCGTGCCGCGGGTCGACATCGTCTATGTCCACGACATCGGCCGCTACACGCATGGCGCCGCCAATGCGGGGCACATGGAGGCCTTCCTCGGCTCCGGCTACGAGCGGCTCGTCCGCCTGAAGGAGGCGGGGCGGATCGGCGCCTTCGGCCTTGGCGTCAACGAATGCGAGGTCTGCCTCGAGGTGATGGACCATGGGCCCATCGACGTCATCCTGCTCGCCGGGCGACTGACCCTGCTCGACCGCTCGGCGGAGGCGGCGCTCTTGCCGCGCTGCGTGGCGGAAGGGACCAGTCTCGTGCTCGGCGGCGTCTTCAACTCCGGCATCCTCGCCACCGGGCCGGTGGAGGGGGCGACCTACGACTACGGCCCCGCCCCGCAGCCGGTGCTGGATCAGGTGGCGGCGCTGCAGGCGCGGGCGGAGGCGGCGGGCCTGCCGCTGGCCACCGCCGCGCTGCACTTCGCACGCCGGCAGCCGGCGGTGGCGTCGGTGCTGCTGGGGACGGCCAAGGCCTCCACCCTCCAGCGGAACCTCGCGGCGCTGGCGGAGGAGCTGCCAGAAGGGGCGGAGGCCGCGCTAGCCTAACTCGTGGTAGCGCAGCGAGGAGAGGAGCGTCGTCTTGGAGGTGCGCAGGTGACGCTCCGCCGCCGTGTGGGCCTCGGCGGCATCGCGGGCCTCCAGCGCATCGATGATGGCCAGATGCTCCTCGATGGCGGCGGCGTTGCGCACCTTCTCCTCCGCCTTGTCCCACATGTAGTGGTAGTGGAAGATCAGCGAGATGACCTTCTGAAACTCCTCGACGAAGCGGTTGCGGACGACGGAGTTGATGACCTGGTGGAAGCTCTCGTCGAGCTTCGAGAACTCGTGGAAATCCGCGTCGATCCGCTCGCGCAGGTCCTCGTGCGCAGCGCGCAGCCGGGCGAGGCGCGGCCAGATGTGGTGATCCACCGGCATCTCCGCCGCCACGCGCACGGCGTGCAGCTCCAGCACAGAGCGGAATTCTGAGAGCTCGATGGCGAACTCCTTGGTGAAGCCCCGCAGCGTCCAGCCGCCCTGCCGCCGCCGGGCGACGAGGCCGAAGCGGCTGAGGCCGGCGAGGAACTCCTTCAGCTCGTGCTGCGGCACGGCGAACATGCGCGACAGCTCTGCGACGGAGAGCGGCGTGTCGGCGGGGACATCGAAGCGCAGCACCCAGTCGAGGAAGCGCTGCTCCAGATCGTCGGAGGAGGGGCGGGAGTCGGGCACCTCGATCCTGTCCTCCCGCGTCGGCGGGCGCAGCAGGCGCTTCTCGCGCCCCTCCCATGAGATCACGCCCCGCTCCTGCAGCCGGGCGAGGCAGCGGCGCACCACGGTGCGGCTGACATCGGCGACGTCGCCGAGATCCTTCTCCGATGGCACGGAGGCGCCGGGGGGCAGCGCCTCGCAGTAATCCAGGAGCTGGTTGTAGGCCTCCCGGAAGCGTGTGTCGCTGCGTGCCAAGGCTGGGGATCTCCTCTCTCCGGGGTTGAACCAGTCGGTTCGGAACGTCCGTCTCCAATTATAAAAAACATTTGACGGAGCGCAACGTGGCGCTTAACCGTTCTTAATAATTAAGCGCCGAACGGGAGGAGGCGTCATGTCAGATGTGAGCAAGCCGGTGGGCCGGCTGCGGGCGCCGGGCGCCATGGGCGGCTTCGCCCAGCTTCAGCGGCTCTCCGCCATCCTGACCCTGCTGCTGCTGGTCGTGGGCTTCTCCCTCGCCAGCCAGCCCTTCCTGTCGATCAACAACGCGCTGACGATCCTGCTGCAGACCTCCGTCATTGGCCTGCTCGGCATCGGCATGACCATGGTCATCATCACCGGCGGCATCGACCTCTCCGTCGGTTCGGTGCTCGCCCTCTCCGGCGTCGTCAGCGCCTTCGCGGTGAAGGCGGGGCTGCCGGTGGTGCCGGCGATGACGGCCGGCGTGGTGATGGGGGCGGCTTGCGGCGCCTTCAACGGGCTCGTCATCACCAAGCTGCGCATCCCGCCCTTCGTGGCGACGCTGGGCATGATGCTCATCGCCCGCGGCCTCGCCCTGCAGCTGACCGGCGCCACGCCGATCTCCGGCCTCGGCGACGCCTTCGGGCAGCTGGGCAACGGCGCGCTCTTCCGCGTGGTGGAGATGCGCGACAACGGCTTCCCGCGCGTCGTCTTCCCCGGCATCCCTTACCCGGCGATCCTGCTGCTCGTCGTCGCCATCGGCGCCGCCTACCTGCTGCGCCGCCGGCAGATCGGGCGGCACATCTATGCCACCGGCTCCAACGAGGAGGCGGCGCGCCTCTCCGGCGTGCGCACCGACCAGACGAAGCTTTACGCCTACACCATGTCGGGCGCGCTGGCGGGGCTGGCGGGCAACGTGCTGATGTCGCGCCTGGTCACCGCCCAGCCGAGCGAAGGCGTGATGTACGAGCTCGACGCCATCGCCGCGGCCGTGATCGGCGGCGCCTCGCTCTCCGGCGGGGTGGGGACGATCGCCGGCACCATGATCGGCGCCTTCATCATCGGCATCCTGCGCAACGGCCTCAACATGGCCGGCGTCTCCGCCTTCATCCAGCAGATCGTGATCGGCCTCGTCGTCATCGGCGCGGTGTGGATCGACCAGATGCGCAACCGGACGTGACCGGGACCGCAGAACCCAGGCGTTCATTAGGGAGGAACAACATGAATAGCCTACGTCTCGCACTCGCCGCCTCGGCGGTCGCCCTCGCGGCCGGCGCCGCCAGCGCGCAGGAGATCGCGGTCATCGTGAAGACCACGAACTCCAACTTCTGGCAGAACGTGAACAAGGGCGCCCAGGCCGCCATCGAAGGCGCCGACGGCTACACGATGAGCTTCGACGGCCCCGCCGCCGAGAGCAACATCGCCGACGAGGTGAACCTCGTCGAGAACGCCATCAACCGCGGCGTGGCCGGCATCGTCCTCGCCCCGTCCGACCCCGAGGCCCTCGGCCCCGTTGTGCAGCGCGCCTTCCAGTCGGCCATCCCGGTCGTCATCATCGACAGCGCGCTGGCCGAAAGCTACCAGGACAGCTACCAGGCCTTCCTCTCCACCGACAATTGCGCCGCCGGCGAGCAGGTCGCGCAGCGGATGATCGAGGAGGCCGGGACGGAGGGCAAGGTCGCCATCATGTCCTACGTCGCCGGCGTCGGCTCCGAGATCGGGCGCGTGGGCTGCTTCACCGACTACCTCGCGGAGAATTCGAACCTCGAAATCGTCGGCCCCTACTACTCGCAGAGCCAGATGGCGACGGCGCTCAACCAGACGACCGACGTCCTCTCCGCCAACCCCGATCTCGTCGGCATCTTCGGCGCCAACGAGCCGACCGCTGTCGGCATGGGCCGGGCCATCGTGCAGGCCGGCCGCGCCGGTGATCTCGTGGCGCTCGGCTTCGACGGCAACGAGGATCTGCAGCAGTTCGTCCGCGACGGCGTGTTGGAGGCGATCGCCGTTCAGGGCTCCTTCGCCATGGGCGAGCTGGGCGTCGAGACGGTGATCGACATCCTCGATGGTGGTGACGTCGAGAGCTTCATCAACACCGGCGTCGTCATGGTCGATGCCGACAACATCGACACCGACGAGGCGCAGAACGTCCTCTACTGAGCACTTCGGGGGAGGCCGCACGCGGCGGCCTCCCCCTTCCACCCCGCAGAAGGCTGACCCCATGGCGCAGCAGCCGCTCGTCGAGATGATCGACATCGAAAAGCACTTTGGCGGCGTCCGCGCTGTCGACCATGTCTCCATCGACCTGCATGCCGGCGAGGTCGTCGGGCTGCTCGGCCATAACGGCGCCGGCAAGTCCTGCCTCATGCGCATCCTCTCGGGGGCCATGGTCCCCAATGGGGGCGAGATCCGGGTGGCCGGGGAGGCGGTGACCTTCACCGAGCCGACGGATGCCCGCGCCCGCGGGATCGAGACGATCTACCAGACGCTGGCGCTGGCCGATCACCTCGACGCGCCGGCGAACCTGTTCCTCGGACGCGAGCTGAAGACGCGTTTCGGCAACCTCGACGAGGCGCGGATGCTGGAGGCCGCCCGCGAGGTGCTGGCCCGGCTGAACCCGAATTTCAAGAACCTGGCGGACCCCGTCTCCAGCCTCTCCGGCGGGCAGCGGCAGGTCATCGCCATCGCGCGCGCGATCTACTTCGACACCAAGATCCTGATCATGGACGAGCCGACCGCCGCCCTCGGCCCCTCCGAGACGCGGATGGTGGCCGACCTGATCCTGAAGCTGCGGGAAGAGGGCATCGGCATCTTCCTTGTCAGCCACGACATGCACGACGTTTTCGATCTCTGCGATCGCGTCGTGGTGATGAACAAGGGCCGCGTCGTCGGCGCCCATGCCATCGACGAGGTGACGAAGGACGATGTCCTCAGCCTCATCATCAAGGGCGAGCTGCCGGCCGACTGGTCGGCCCGCAACCTGGAGCCCGCATCATGAAGGACGCTGCAACCGGGCAGATGCCCTGTGTCCTCTGTGCCGAACCCGGCCGGATGGAGCTCGCCTCCCGCCCGCTGCCGACGGAGGCGCCGGAGGGCTGGGTGCTCGTTGACATCGCCGCCATCGGCATCTGCGGGACGGATTACCACATCTACGAGGGCAAGCACCCCTACCTCGCCTATCCGCGCGTCATCGGCCACGAGCTTTCCGGCCACCTCGTCGAAGGGCCACGGGCGGGGGAGCTGGTGGTGGTGAACCCCTACATCTCCTGCGGCACCTGCCGCGCCTGCCGGCGGGGGAAACCCAATTGCTGCGTGCGGATCGAGGTGCTCGGCGTGCACCGCGACGGCGGCATGTGCAGCCGCATCGCGGTGCCGGAGGGCAACGTCTACCCGGCCGAGGGGCTGACGCCCCTGCAGGCGGCGATGGTGGAGTTCCTCGCCATCGGCGCCCATGCCGTCTCCCGCTCCGGCGTGGGGCAGGGGGATGTCGTCCTCGTCACCGGAGCCGGGCCCATCGGCCTCGGCGCCGCCATCTTCGCCCGCCTCGCCGGGGCCGAGGTGCACCTGATGGACCTCTCTCAGGCCCGTCTGGACCTCGCGCGCGACGCCTTCGGCTTCGCCCTCTCCCACCGCCCGGGGGACGACGTGCTGACGGGCGAGCTGGCCGAGGGGTTCGACGTCGTCTTCGACGCGACGGGCAATGCCTCGGCCATCGAGGCCGGCTTCCCGCTTCTCGCCCATGGCGGCACCACGGTGCTCGTCAGCGTGGTGAAGGACGACATCACCTTCTCCGACTCCGAGTTCCACAAGCGCGAGGCGCGGATCATCGGCTCGCGCAACGCCCTGCAGGCGGATTTCGAGCGGGTGATGGAGGCCATCCGCGCTGGCCATATCCCGACGGAGGCCATAACATCGCAGGTTCTGACGCTCGGCGACCTGCCCGCGCGCTTTGACGCGTTGACGCGGGATCGCGAGCATCTGGTAAAGGTTCTCGTCACACCATGACCTCCGCCCCTGCTTCGCCCGTCCTGCGGCTCAACAGCCGCGACAATGTCGCTGTCGCGCTTCGCGACGTCCCCTCCGGCACCGCGCTGCCGGACGGTCTGACCGCCGGGGAGGGTATCCCCTCCGGCCACAAGGTTGCGCTGGTGCCCATCGCGCCCGGCGAGCCGGTGCTGAAATACGGGCAGATTATCGGCGTCGCCACGGCCGAGATCCCGGCGGGCGCGCATGTCCATGTGCAGAACCTCGGCATGGGCGACCATGACCGCGACTATGCCTTCGGCGCCGCCGCCACGCCCCTGCCGGAGGCCGGTGCGCCCGCCAGCTTCCGCGGCTTTCACCGGCCCTCGGGGCGGGTGGGCACGCGCAACTACATCGGCATCCTGACGTCCGTGAACTGCTCGGGCTCCGTCGCCCGCTTCATCGCGCGCGAGGCGGAGCGGTCGGGGCTGCTGGACGCGTTTCCTAACGTCGACGGCATCGTGCCCATCGTCCACGGCACCGGCTGCGGCATGTCCGGCAAGGGCGAGGGCTACCAGACGCTCTTCCGCACGCTGGCGGGCTACGGTCACAATCCCAACTTCGGGGCCATCCTCATGGTGGGTCTGGGCTGCGAAGTCATGCAGATTTCCGACCTCGTGGACCGGCAGGTGCTCAAGGACAGCGCCCGCTTCCGCTACATGACCATCCAGGGCAGCGGCGGCACGCCGGCCAGCATCGAGCGGGGACTCGCCGTGCTGCGCGAGCTGGCCGCCGAGGCCGACAAGGCGGTGCGCGAGGAGGCGCCGGCCTCCGCCCTCGTGCTCGGCATGCAATGCGGCGGCTCGGACGGCTACTCGGGCATCACCGCCAATCCCGCGCTCGGCCACGCCTCCGACCTGCTGGTCCGGCAGGGCGGCATCTCGATCCTTTCCGAGACGTCGGAGATCTACGGCGCCGAGCACCTGCTCACCCGCCGCGCCGTCGACGAGCCGACCGGGCGCAAGCTGATCGACCTCATCGACTGGTGGGAGGATTACACCGCCCGCAACTTCGGCGAGATGGACAACAACCCCTCCCCCGGCAACAAGCGGGGCGGGCTGACGACGATCCTCGAGAAGAGCCTCGGCGCCGTCGCCAAGGGCGGCACGGCACCGCTCGCCGGCGTCTACAAGTACGGCGAGCCGATCGACCGTCCGGGCTTTGTCTTCATGGACAGCCCCGGCTACGACCCCTGCTCGGTCACGGGGCAGACAGCCTCCGGCGCCAACCTGATCGCCTTCACCACCGGGCGCGGCAGCGTCTCCGGCTACCAGCCGGTTCCATGCATCAAGATCGCGTCGAACTCCGAGCTCTTTCGCCGGATGGAGCCCGACATGGATGTCGACTGCGGCACCATCCTTGCGGGCGAGACCATCGAGGGGAAGGGGCAGGAGATCTTCGATCTCATGCTGCGCATCGCCTCGGGCGAGGAATCCAAGAGCGAGGCGCAGGGCTTCGGCGAGGTCGAGTTCGTCCCTTGGCAGATCGGCGCCGTGATGTAGGCGCTCCGGCCGCTCCGGCGGCCGGTGAATCCCGTTTCGCCGCTCAGCGGGGTAGCCAGCTCGCAACGGGGCGCGAAGGTCAGCGCGCTCTCGCCCTGCCGCGTCGCCTAGGAGCCGGACCTCCGCCCGTCGTCGGGGTGAGGCTCGACCCCCACCGGGTCCTTGTGGATCAGCACGTCCGCCTCAGGGTAGATGGCGACGATGGCGCGGCGGAGGGCGGCGCCGATGTCGTGCGCCTGCTCCAGCGTCTGGGCGCCATCGAGCTCGATATGCAGGTTCACGAAGAGGCGGGAGCCGGAGCGGCGGGTCTTCAGGTCATGGTGCCCGAGCACGCCGGGGAAGCTGCCGGCGAGGCGGGCGATGCGCGACAGCACGTCCGGGTCCACCCGCCTGTCCATGAGCGCGTCGAAGGCCACGTGCCCGATGCCGATCGCGCCGCGCAGCAGGAACACCGCCGCCCCGATCGCCACCAGTGGGTCGAGCCATGTCCACCCCCACAGGGCGGAGGCGGCGAGGGCGGCGAGCGCACCGAGCGCCGGGATCAGGTCTCCCGTGTAGTGGAGGGCATCGGCGGCGACGACGCGGTTGCCCGTCAGGCCGGCCACCCGTCGCTGCCAGAGGACGAGGCCGAGCGTCATCACGATGGAGAGCAGCATGACTGCCAGCCCCACGCCCTCCGCCTCCAGCTGTGGCGGGTCGCCGGAGGTGAGGCGGGCGAGGGCGGTGACGAGCAGCAGCAGCGCCGAGGCGGTGATGAAGGCGGCCTGCGCGAGGCCGGCGATATCTTCCACCGCCGAGTGCCCGAAGGCATGGTCCTCGTCCGCCGGGCGGGCGGCGTAGGCGACGGCGAGGAGCCCGCCGCCGGACATCAGCAGATCCAGCGCGCTGTCGGCCAGCGAGGCCCCGATGGAAAGGGCGCCCGTCTGCAGCAGCGCCCAGAGTTTGAGCAGCACCAGCAGCCCGGCCGTGCCGACGGCCACGATGCCGGCGGAAAGGTTCATGCGGTGCGCGCGGGTGGCCATGGGCGCCTTATCGAGTCTGTCGCGCCGTCCGGCAAGAGCGGCGGCGCGGCGGGGGATGGAACTGGCGGGAAGAGACGGGGGCGATCGACAGTTGCGCCCTCAGTCGAGAACCTCGTCCGGGAAGACGCCCCAGAGCGCCGTCTTCTCCGCCCAGCCGCGATAGCCGGAGACACTCAGCTGGCACCAGTCGCGCGAGCATTCGTTCAGCCGGGCGACGACGCCCTGCTCCAGCTCGGCCACCACCGGCGCCCCTTCGTCTCCCCGGCGGCGAAGAATCGTGCGGTCCTGCGCCACCAGCACGTTGCGGGTGCCGGAGATCAGCGCGTAGTGCACCCAGCCGCCGAGCCCCTCGGCATCCTCCACCCGGCGCCAGTGGCCGAATTCCGCCGTCACCATCAAGGGCATGCCGCGGCGCACGAAGACCCAGTCGATCCGGTGGGAGAGGGAGGGGCCGCGGCGCACGTTCCCCTCCGACGTCTTCAGCGTCACGAAGCGGGGGAGGGGCAGGTGGGTCACCGGCCCGAGCTGCGCGCCGGGGTCGGCGGAGGCGAGCTCCGGTGGCGCGGCGGCCTCGGTGAGCTGGTCTTCCGTCACCTCGCCGGCCGGGTCCGGCGCGGCGGCGGGCGTGGCATTCTCGATGGCAGCGACGATGCTCTCGGGGCGGGCGAGGGGGCGCAGCTCGGCGCCGGCGGCGCCCGGCAGGGCGATGATCGCTGCCGCGACCAGGCCGCTCAGCCGGGGGGCCATTGCGCCGGGCCAGCTCATCCGCCGCGAAACCGCTCTCATGCCACTCCTCGATTCTCGCCTCGCCTCGGGAATTCTTGTGCCCCCGCCGGCTCATCGTGCAATAGACCGGGAAGGGGTGCGGGGAAAAGCGGAAGGCGGGGCAATGGCGAACAAAGCGCTGAGTGTGGTCACGACGCGACGGCTGCCCGCGCCCGTGGAGGCGCGGATGGGCGACCTCTTCGACGTGCACCTGAGGCAGGATGACGACGGCCCGATGCAGCGCGAGGCGCTGCTTTCCGTCCTCCCCGGCGCCGAGGTGCTGGTGCCGACGCTCTCCGAGCAGATCGACGCGGGGATGCTCGACGTCGCCGGCGACAGCCTCCGCCTCATCGCCAATTACGGCGCGGGGGTGGATCATATCGACGTCGCCGCGGCGCGCGAGCGGGGCATCCTCGTCACCAACACGCCGGGCGTGGTGACGGAGGATACCGCCGACATGACCATGGCGCTGATCCTCGCCGTCACCCGGCGGATGACCGAAGGGCTGGCGATGATGCAGGCCGGGGAGTGGAACGGCTGGTCGCCGATGACGCTGCTCGGCGGGCGCGTCGGTGGACGGGCGCTCGGCATCCTCGGCATGGGGCGCATCGGGCAGGCGGTGGCGCGGCGGGCGCGGGCCTTCGGCATGTCGATCCACTACCACAACCGCAGCCGCCTGCGGCCGGAGATCGAGGAGGCGCTGGGCGCCCGCTACTGGGAGAGCCTCGACCAGATGGTCGCCCATCTCGACGTGCTCTCCATCAACTGCCCGCACACGCCCTCGACCTATCACCTGATGAACGCCCGGCGGCTGAAGCTGATGAAGCCGACGGCGGTGATCGTGAATACCTCACGTGGCGAGGTGGTGGACGAGAACGCGCTGACCCGGGGGCTGCGCGCCGGCGAGCTGGCCGGGGCGGGGCTCGACGTCTACGAGGGCGGCGCCGACATCAATCCGCGCCTGCGCGAGCTGCGGAACGTCGTGCTCCTCCCCCACATGGGCTCCGCCACCGTCGAGGGCCGCATCGAGATGGGCGAGAAGGTCATCGTCAACATCCGCACCTTCCAGGACGGCCACCGCCCGCCCGACCTCGTCATCCCGGCGATGACGTGACGGCGACCCAGCGGAGCGCCTGCGGCGCACACCTTTCAGTGCGATGAGGGGGCTGTCTGCCCCCTCAAACTCCCCCGAGAGGTATTTCGAAAAGGGCGAGACACAGGGGCGGGCTGCTTTCGCCCTTTTTGCAAATACTCCGGGGGTGAGGCCGCAGGCCGAGGGGGCTGGCCCACTCAGCCCGGCACCGGCGCCCAGAGCACCGATTCGATATTCGGCGCTCCGGTGGCCAGCACCACCAGCCGGTCGAACCCCAGCGCGATGCCCGAGGCGGGCGGCATGATCTCCAGCGCCGAGAGGAAGTCCTCGTCGAGCGGGAAGGCGCTGCCGTAGCGGCGGCGGCGCTCCTCCATGTCGGCGGTGAAGCGGGAGCGCTGCTCGGCGGCGTCGGTCAGCTCCCCGAAGCCGTTGGCCAGCTCGACGCCGCAGGCATAGAGCTCGAACCGCTCGGCATGGGCAGGGTCGCCGGGGGCGCGGCGGGCGAGGGCGGCCTCGCAGGCGGGGTAGCGGTCGAGGATCGTCGCGCGGCCGAGGCCGAGCCGCGGCTCCACCTTCGCCGTCAGCACCTTGGCGAAGAGGTCGGCCCAGCTGTCATCCTCTGCCGCGCGGATGTCCTTTGGCAGCTCCGCCGCGAGGGCGGCGCGGTTGCCCAGGCCCTCGGCGTCCAGCGTGGCGTCCAGGTCGATCCCCGCATGGGCGGCGAAGGCCTCCGCCACCGTCACCCGCTCCGGCGGCAGGGCGGGGTCGCATTCCGCTCCGCGCCAGCGCAGGGGGCCGCCGCCGACCTCCCCGGCGAGGCGGAGGAGCGCGGCGCAATCCTGCCACAGCGCCTCGTAGGGGGCGCCGGCGCGGTACCATTCGAGCATGGTGAACTCGGGGTGATGCAGCGGACCCCGCTCGCCGCCGCGCCAGACATGGCCCATCGAGACCAGCCGCTCCTCCCCCGCCGCGATGAGCTTCTTCATCGCGAATTCCGGCGAGGTGTGCAGGTACATCGCGCGAGACCTGCCGTCAGGCAGGGCAAGCTCCGCCGCCAGCCCGTGCAGGTGCACCTCGTTGCCGGGGCTGGCCTGCAGCGCCGCCGGGTCCGCCTCGAGGAAGCCCTCGCCTGCGAACCATCCCCGGATGCGCCCCATGAGCGCCGAGCGGGCCCTCAGCAGCGGGGCGCGGGCCTCGTGCCGGGCGGGATGCCACCAGGGCCTGTCGGTCATCTCGCGCTTCCATCTGGAATTGCCGTCGATATTCGGCTAGGCCCTCGGGCCACGGAGATCAATGCCCCGAAAGGCCGCCGGCCGGGGGACGGGAGACCATCTTGAAAGTCATCGCCTCGCAGATCCGCAAGGGAAACGTGCTCGACATCGACGGCAAGCTCTACGTCGTGCTCACCGCCAACAACTTCCACCCCGGCAAGGGCACGCCCGTCACGCAGGTCGACATGCGCCGCATTTCCGACGGCAACAAGGTGTCGGAGCGGTGGAAGACCACCGAGGGCGTCGAGCGCGCCCACGTGGAAGAGATGAAGTTCACCTTCCTCTACGAGGACGGGGAGGGCTTCCACTTCATGCAGCCCGACACCTACGAGCAGGTGACGGTAACGCCCGACGTGATCGGCGACAGCAAGGTCTTCCTCACCGACGGCATCGAGGTGATCCTCGCCATCCACGAGGAGATCGCCATCTCCATCGAGCTGCCGCAGAAGGTGGTGGTGGAGATCGAGATGACTGAGCCGGTGGTGAAGGGGCAGACCGCCTCCTCCTCCTACAAGCCGGCCGAGTGCACCAACGGCCTGCGCATCATGGTGCCGCCGCATATCGATGCCGGCACCCGGGTCGTCATCAATACCGACGACCTCTCCTATGTCGAACGCTCCAAGGAGTGAGCCGCCGGGCGGCCGCTTCCGGCGCGCCTCCTACAGCCAGTTCGGAGAGGACCGCTTCGTCCTCGCCTATTTCGGCGAGCGGCGGGGCGGCACCTACGTGGATGTCGGCTGCTTCGACGCGTGGAAATTCTCCAACACCGCGCTCCTGCACGTCGATTACGGCTGGCGCGGCCTGAACATCGACGCCAGCCCCCGCGCCGTCGAGGCGCTGCGGGCGGCGCGGCCGGAGGACCGGACGCTCCTGTGTGGCGTCGGCGAGGCGGCCGACGCGCTGACCTTCCACATCTTCGAGCGCGGCACCGTCAGCACCTTCGATGCCGAGGCCGCGGCCCGGCTGGAAGCGGCGGGCGAGCCGGTGATCGAGCGGCGCAAGGTGCCGGTGCGGTCGCTGGGCGATATCCTCGAAGAGGCGGAGATCGCAGAGATCGACTTCCTCGACGTCGATTGCGAGGGCTGGGACTTCTCCGTCCTGCGCTCGCTCGACTGGCGTCGCTGGCGGCCGAAGCTCGTCTCCGCCGAGCTGGGCGGCTTCGACATCACCGATCCCTACGGCAGCGGCGCCGCCGGGTTCATGCACCAGCAGGGCTACGAGCTGGTCTCCTACATCGGCCCCAGCGCCTTCTTCGCGCCCCTCTGACGCGGCCCGCCCGGCCCGATCACATCTGACCGTGAACGGAACCCGGGCCGGAGCGCCGGCGTTGTCTCATCAAAGCCCCCACACGGGGCTGATGAAAAGGAGGTACCGATATGAATTGGGACCAGATTCAAGGCAACTGGAAGCAGTTTAGCGGTCGTGCCCAGGCTGAATGGGGCGATCTGACCAACGATGATCTCGACCGGATCAACGGGGATCGCACCCAGCTCGAAGGGCTGATCCAGGAGCGCTACGGCAAGACCAAGGAAGAGGCCAGCAAGGCCGTCGACGATTGGCATGCCCGCCAGGATGCCAAGACCTGATCTGACTTGATCCAGGCCTCTATATACAGAGCCGGGTCCCCTAACGGGGGCCCGGCTTTTTCATGTCTTGGGCTTGTAGACATGCTCCGGCCCGGGGAAGCTGCGCTCCCGCACCTCGGCCGCGTAATCCTTCACCGCCGCCTCGATGGCCTCGCCGAGGGCGCCGTATTGCTTGACGAACTTCGGCACCCAGGGCGTCAGCCCCAGCATGTCCTCGAGCACGAGGATCTGCCCGTCGCAGGCGGGGGAGGCGCCGATGCCGATGGTGGGGATGTCCACCGCCTTGGTCATCTCCACCGCCAGCGGCTCCACCACGCCTTCGACCACCACCGCGAAGGCGCCGGCCTCGGCCACGGCCTTGATGTCGTGGATATGGGCGGGCCAGCTGTCCTCGTCGCGCCCTTGGGTCTTGAATCCGCCGAGCGTGTGGGTGCTCTGCGGCGTCAGGCCGACATGCGCCATCACCGGAATGCCGCGCTGGGTGAGGAAGTGGATCGTCTCCGACATGCGGGCGCCGCCCTCGAGCTTCACGGCGCCGCATTGCGTTTCCTTCATGATCTCGGCGGCGTTGCGGAAGGCGACGTTCGGGCTCTCCTCGTAGGAGCCGAAGGGCATGTCGACGACGATCAGGGCCCGCTTGGTGCCGCGCACCACGGCGCGGCCATGCATGATCATCAGGTCCATCGGCACGCCGACGGTGCTCTCCATCCCGTGCATCACCATGCCGAGGCTGTCGCCGACGAGGATGAAATCGGCGTAGCGGTCGACGATGGCGGCGGTATGCGCGTGGTAGGAGGTCAGGGAGACGATGGGCTCGCCCCCCTTGCGACGCGCGATCTCGGGCGCCGTGGTGCGGCGGATCTGTTCGGGCTGGACACTCATGGGTGGATCTCCCGCTGGTCGATGAGAAGGATGCCGCCGAACTCGGCGGAGATCATCAGCCCAAGCGGGCCGGTCACGGCGCCGCTGGCGGGCTCGAAGCTGTCCGGGTGCACGATGTCGAGCCCGGTGAGGCGGGCGCGCGGCTCCTCGGCGACGATCTGGCGGACGAGCTCGCCGATGCCCTCCACCGTGGCGCCGCCGCGCGCCACCAGCGCCGCCGCGCCCTCCAGCGCCCGGTGGAGGACGGGGGCGGCGGCGCGATCCTGGGGGGGCAGGCGGCGGTTGCGGGAGGACATGGCGAGCCCGTCTTTCTCGCGCAGCGTGGCGACGGAGCGGATGTCGACGGGCATGTGCAGGTCGCGGACCATCCGGCGGATGACCGCGAGCTGCTGGTAATCCTTCTCGCCGAACCACGCGGCATCGGCCTGCACGATGTTGAAGAGCTTGGTGACGACGGTGGCGACCCCGCGGAAGTGGCCGGGCCGGACGGCGCCATGGAAGACCCGGGCGAGGGCGGTCGTCTCGACGATGGTCTCGTCGCCGGGCGGGTAGATCTCGCCCACGTCCGGCAGGAAAACGGCATCCACGCCGGCGGCCTCGAGCATCGCCAGATCCTCCGCCTCGGTGCGCGGGTAGGTTTCGAGATCTTTCGGATCGCCGAACTGGGTGGGGTTCACGAAGATGGTGGCGACGACGCGGTCGGAGGCGCCCCGCGCCTCGGCCACCAGCGCCATGTGGCCGGCATGGAGGGCGCCCATCGTGGTGACCAGCCCCACCCGCTGGCCGGCCTGCCGCCATCCGGCGACCTCGGCGCGGATGTCGGCAATGGTGCGGCAGAGTTTCATGCGGCCTCCCCCCAGGTCTCGGCGGCGCCAGAGATAGGGCGCCGGCGCACGGGGGGCAACCGCAGTGCGGGGGAGGGGGCGGTGAGACGCCGGCCTGCGGGCGCAGGGCGCGCGCCTGCCCGTGGGGTGGCGCAGCGACGCTGCCGCTCCTTGATTTATGCCAGCCTAGCCCCTCCCCGCGGCCCGCTGAGCACCCAGCCCCACCAGAGCGCCAGCCCGCGGGACGGGCAGGCGCTCGCCCTGCGCCTTTGGCGCGCACCGGGCGGGGACAAGCTCGGGCCGGCCACCATCGTCGACCGACGGGTTGCACCGACGCGATGACCGGGCACCCTCTACGTAGGGTGGGTTTCCAACCCACCTCTCCCCTCTCCACCGGGCGACTCCTTCACAGGCGCTAGGCGGGCGCCGGCCCGTGGGGTGGCGCTGCGACCTTGCCGCTGCGCGCTTTATACCAACCCAGCCCACCACCTGCCCCAGGAATGAGCCGGAGCTGCCCCATTTGTGCCGGCCTTCCCCGGCATTCCCCGGGAGGGGATCGGGAGAGGAGGGACCGGCATGGTGCTCAGAACGCTAAACTACTTTGCGCTCACCGCCGCCGTCACCGTGAACAGCGGACTGGTCACGGGCGGGGAGTCGCCGCTCAACGCCGTCTTCGGCACCGATATCGGCATCGATCTTTCCTCCGGCGACCTCTACGGCATCGACCTCGATTTCCTCGAAGACGTCGCCGCCACGCCCTTCGGGCAGGAGATGTCGAGATACGTCACCGCCATCGTCGGCAACCTCATCAACGACGGCGGCGGCTTCGACGAGTACAACCGCCTCGTCGCCGAGGGCTCCGTCCCCCAGCTCTTCCCCGAGGAGCTGACCAATCCCGGCGCCGTGCCAGACACCGTCCCCGGCTACGACGCGTACCTCGCCGAGCTGGAGGCGCAGGACCCCGACGCTGGCGAGGAGCAGCCCACCATCGTCCAGGTCTCCTCCGGCACCCTGCCCGGGCAGAGCACGACGACGCCCGCGGGCGCCAGCGGCGGCGAGGTGCGCATCCGCCGTGCCGGCGCGCTGGACTGAGCCGCCGCCGGCGCGCCGGCCCCCGCGCCCCCCACGTCGCATTTCGCCCGCGTTGCGTCGCCGCATCCTGCCCTTCGCGCCCCGATCCGCGCCAGAAAGGCGCCGGCAACCCGGGGAATCCTCATGAAGACGCACGTCAAAGCTCTTGTGGTCGGCGGCGGCGCCGTCGGCACCTCCATCGCCTATCACCTCGCCCGCGCCGGCTGGGCCGACGTGATGCTGCTGGAACGCGACGAGCTGACCTCCGGCTCCACCTGGCATGCCGCGGGCCTCCTGCCGCTCTTCAACATGAGCTACGCGACCACCCACATCCACAAGTACTCCGTCGATTTCTACAAGACGCTGGAGGAGGAGACGGGCCTCGACGCCGGCTTCTTCGTCGTCGGCAACCTGCGCATGGCGCAGACCGATGCCCGGATGGACGAGTATCGCCTCTACTCCGCCACGGCGGAGACGGCGGGTGTGCATCACGAATGGCTGACGCCAGGGGAGATCAAGGAGCGCTGGCCGCTGGTGCGCACCGAGGACCTCAAGGGCGCGCTCTTCCACCCGCAGGACGGCTACATCAACCCCGCCGACGTGACGATGGCCATGGCCAAGGGCGCCCGCCAGCGC
Source organism: Pseudoroseicyclus tamaricis (assembly GCF_012070395.1). Classification (GTDB taxonomy): domain Bacteria; phylum Pseudomonadota; class Alphaproteobacteria; order Rhodobacterales; family Rhodobacteraceae; genus Pseudoroseicyclus_A; species Pseudoroseicyclus_A tamaricis. The sequence continues at coordinate 842,476 of NZ_JAAFYS010000001.1, forward strand.
GGCGTGACGATCGAGCGCAAGTGGCAGGTCGATGGCTACCGCTGGACGGGCTCCGAATGGGAGGTGACCGTCTCCAAGATGGTCGAGAAGGGCGGCAACCTCGTGGTTTCCGACGAGCAACAGGTGATCCATGCCGAGCATGTGGTCACCGCCACGGGCAACCACGCGCAGCGCACCGCGCGGATGCTGGGCATCAAGATCCCCGCCATCCCGGTCGAGCACCAGTTCATCGTCACCGAGCCGGACCCCGCGCTGGTGGAGTTCCGCAAGACCAACCCCCAGCACCCGGTGCTGCGCGATGCCGACGCCAAGTGGTACGTCCGCGAGGAGCGCGGCGGCTGGATCCTCGGCCCCTACGAGGAAGGCGCCCCCTCGCGCTTCTCCTTCGGCGTGCCCGACAGCTTCCGCGCCGACCTCTTCCCCCTCGATCTGGAGCGGATCGAGGAGGAATACATGTCGATGATCCACCGCATCCCCTCCTCGGAGGAGGTGGGGCTGAAGGACGATTTCAACGGCCCGATCTGCTACACGCCCGACGGCAACCCGCTCGTCGGCCTGGCGCCGGGCCTGCGCAACATGTGGCTGGCCGAGGGTTTCTCCTTCGGCATCACCGCCGCTGGCGGCACCGGCCATTACCTCGCGCAGATGATGGTGGAGGGCGAGGCCGAGATCGACATGGCGTCGCTCGACCCCAAGCGCTTCGGCCCGTGGATGACGACCGAATACGCCGAGAAGAAGAACGAGGAGGCCTATTCCCACGTCTTCATCCTGCACCACCCCGACGAGGAGCGCCCGGCGGCGCGCCCCCTGCGCACCTCCCCCGCCTATGACCGGCAGAAGGCGCGCGGTGCCCAGTTCGGCGCGGTCAACGGCTGGGAGCGGCCGAACTACTTCGGCCTCGTCGAAGCGCCGGAGAGCTTCGACCATGACGCCCGCAGCTTCCGCCGCGGCGCGTGGTGGGAATTCGCCGAGAAAGAGGCGAAGGCCGTCCGCGAGACTGCCGGTCTCATCGACGCGACCGCCTTCACCAAGCACGTGCTGAAGGGCCCCGGTGCCACCGCCTTCCTCGACTGGTTCACGACGAACCGTCTGCCGAAGGTGGGCCGCATCAACCTGACCTACGCGCTGACGGCGGCGGGCACGACGCGGACGGAGTACACCATCGTCCGGCAGGCCGAGGACACCTACTACCTCGTCTCCGCCGGCGCCTGGCATGCCTACGATCAGGACTTCCTCATCAAGGCCATCGAGGACAAGACCGCCGAGTTCGGCTCCATGTACCTCGCCGACGTGACGACGCAGTACGGCGTCTTCGCGCTGGCCGGGCCGAAATCGCGCGACATCCTCGCCAAGCTGATCCGTGACCCCGAGCCTGAGACGGCGCTCTCCAACAAGCGCTTCCCGTGGCTCTCCTCGCGGGGGGTGGAGCTGGGCATGGTGCCCGTCACCGCCATCCGCGTCGCCTATACCGGCGAGCTGGGATGGGAGCTGCACCACCCGATCGAGATGCAGAACCACCTCTTCGACCGCCTGATGGAAGCCGGCGAGCCGGAGGGGATGAAGCTGGTCGGCGCCCGCGCGCAGAACTGGCTGCGGCAGGAGAAGAGCTACCGCGCCTTCGGCACCGAGCTCGGCCGTGACGCGACGCCGCTGGAGGCGGGGTTGGACCGCTTCGTGGATCTCTCGAAGGAGTTCCACGGCAAGGCGGCGATGGAGGCCATCGGCCTGCGCTCCAGATGCGTGACGCTGCTCATCGACGGCCCGGCGGATGCCGACCCGTGGGGGCGCGAGGCGATCCTGCATGACGGGCAGATGGTCGGCCGGTTGACCTCCGGCGGCTGGTCCGTCGGCTTCGGCAAGCAGATCGGCATGGGCTACGTGCCGCCGGCGCTGGCCGAGCCGGGCACGCGGCTGCAGGTGCGCATGTTCCGCGAGCTCTACGAGGCCGAGGTCGCCGAGGATTCCCCCTACGACCCGACCAACGCCCGCATCCGGGCGGACGGGTAGGGGGCTCGCCCGGCCCCGCTACAGGGGGGCCGGGGCTCATCTCAGGTGCCGCGGGCGGCCGTCAGGAATCGGGGGGCCGTCAGGAATATTGCAGGCCGACGATCTCGTAGGTCTCGCGGAGGATCGGCCGGGCAATCTCCCGTGCGCGCTCGGCGCCCCGCTCCAGCATGCTGTCGATCTCGGCCTTGTCGTCCATCAGGCGGCGCATCTCGCCGGAGATCGGCGCCAGCTTCTCGACGGCGAGGTCGGCCAGCGCCGGCTTGAACTTGCCCCAGCCTTCGCCGCCGAACTCCGCCAGCACCGCCTCGGTGCTCTGGTCGGAGAGGGAGGCGTAGATGGCGACGAGGTTCTTCGCCTCGGGCCGGCCGGCGAGGGCGGAGACCTCTTCGGGCAGCGGCTCGGGATCGCTCTTGGCCTTCTTGAACTTCTTGGCGATCGTGTCCGCGTCATCGAGCATGTTGATGCGCTCCATGTCGCTCTCGCCCGACTTGCTCATCTTCTTCGTGCCGTCGCGCAGGTTCATGATGCGCATGCCCGGCCCCTCGATCACCGCCTCGGTGAGGGGGAAGAACTCGCGCCCGAAATCGTGGTTGAACTTGGCGGCGATGTCCCGCGTCAGCTCGACATGCTGCTTCTGGTCCTCCCCCACGGGGACGTGGGTGGCGTGATAGAGCAGGATGTCGGCGGCCATGAGGCTAGGATAGGCGTAGAGCCCCAGCGACACCGCTTCGGCGTTCTCGCCGGCCTTGTCCTTGAACTGGGTCATCCGGTTCATCCAGCCGACGCGGGCGACGCAGTTGAAGATCCACGCCAGCTGCGTGTGCTCGGGCACGCGGGCCTGGTTGAAGAGGATGCTCTTCTCCGGATCGATGCCCGCGGCGAGCATGCCGGCCGCGATCTCCCGCGTGCCGTCCGCCAGCTCCGCCGGCTCCTGCCAGACGGTGATGGCGTGCAGATCGACGACGCAATAGATCGTCTGGTAGGACGGCCCCTGCATCCCCACCCACGGCTTGATGGCCCCGAGATAGTTGCCGAGGGTCAGCCCGCCGGAGGGCTTGATCCCGGAAAAGACGCGCGGGGGGAAGGTGGGGGCGGTCATGGTTCTGCGCTCGCTGGAAAAAGGCTGCCGGACCGTTTAGCAGCGCATTTCAAAACAGGTCAACCGGAGCCACCCCCATGGAGCGTGAGAGCGCCATCAATGCCCTGCCCTGGCCCGTGATGGCCATCGGCGCCTTGATCGTGGCGGTGGAGCTGGTGCTGAGCCTCGCCCAGTACGGCCTCGTCGGCGGGCCGACGGGGATCGGCTGGCGGGTGGAGGCGATCCAGCGCTTCGGCTTCTCCCCCGCCGTCTGGGAGCAGGTGGCGCTGCGCGGCAATTTTGCGCCGGACATGCTCTGGCGCTTCCTCACCTACCTCTTCGTCCACGGCTCGGCGGTGCAGGCGCTCTTCGGCGGCGCGATCCTGCTGGCGCTCGGCAAGTTCGTGGGCGAGGCGCTGGGCTCCGCCCGGCTGCTGGCGCTGATCGTGGTGACGGGGCTGGCGGGGGCGGTGGCCTTCGGCCTCTTCGTGCCGGGGCAAATGCCGCTCTTCGGCCTCTGGCCGGTCGATTACGGTCTGATCGGCGCCTTCACCTACCTCACCTGGCTGCGGCTGAAGATGACCGGCGGCAACCAGCTCACCGCCTTCCGCCTGATCGGCGTGCTCCTCGGCCTGCAGCTCGTCTTCTCGCTGCTCTTCGGCAACAACCCGACCTGGGTGGCGGAGCTCGGCGGCTTCGTGGCCGGCTTCCTGCTCGCCATCCCGCTCGCCCCTGGCGGCTGGTCCCGCCTGATCGAGCGCGTCCGCACGCGCTGACGCCGGCCCCGGCCCGCCTCCCGCCCACCCCGGCGCGCCGGGGCCGGCTCGGGGGGAACCTCATTCATCTGGCCGAAAATACCTCGGGGGTGTGGGGGCAGAGCCCCCACGACGTTTGCGTCCCGGTGCCCTACCGCGCCCGCCGGAAATTGCGCCGGAACTCCGACAGCCGGAACCCGCCGAAGAGGTGGCCGAGCGCGAAATACGCCGCCATCCCCGCCGCCACGAGCCCGGCCAGCGCCACGTAGCGCCAGACAGGGGTGCCCAATGGCTGGGCGAGGAGCAGGGCGAGCCCGTAGAGCAGGGCCCCCATCCCCAGCGCCGCGGCGAACATGCGCGGCAGGCGGCGGCGGGCGCGGCTGTCGAGCTCGGCCGCCGCGCCCATGCCCCGGGCCCCGCGCCAGAGAAGGGCGACCATCGCCCAGGCGGCGAGCGTCGTCGCCCAGGCGGCGGCGGAGAAGCCGATGACCGGGGCGAGGCCGACGGCGACGGCGGCGTTCACCGCCATGGCGACGAGGGCGTAGTTGAAGGGCGTGCGCGTGTTCTCGCGCGCGTAGTAGAGCGGCTGCAGCGCCTTCTGGAGCACGAAGGCCGGCAGGCCGAGCCCATAGATCGCCAGCGCCGTGGCGGTGGCGGCGCTGTCCTGCGCGTCGAACGCGCCGCGCTCGAAGAGCACGGAGATGAGTGGCAGCGGGATCGCCACCAGCGCCACGGCGGCGGGCAGCGTCAGCGCCAGCGACAATTCGACGGCGCGGGAGAAGGCGTCCTGCCCGCCGGCCTCGTCGCCGGCCGCGAGGCGGCGCGAGAGGTCGGGCAGCAGCACGATGCCGATGGCGATGCCGACGGTGCCGAGCGGCAGCTGGTAGAGCCGGTCGGCGTAGTTCAGCCAGGCAACGGCGCCGTCGAAGAAGCTCGCCACCTGCCGCCCGACGAGCAGGTTCACCTGCACGACGCCGCCCGCGAGGGCCGCGGGCACGGCGATGCGGAAGAGGCGCCGCAGGTCCGGCGTCAGCCGCGGCCGGCGCAGCGCGAGGCGAAAGCCGGCGCGGCGCGCCGCGATCCAGACGAGGGCGAGCTGCGCGACGCCCCCCACCGGCACCGCCCAGGCGAGGGCGAGGCCGAAGCGCTCCACCGGCGCCTCGCCCACCCGGTCCCCGAAGAGGGCCCAGCCGATGGCGAGGGCGGCGAGGAAGATCATGTTGAGGAGGGCGGGCGCCGCGGCGGCGGCGAGGAAGCGTCCCGCGGCATTCAGCACGCCGGAGAGGAGGGCGGCCAGCGAGATGAACAGGATGTAGGGAAAGGCGATGCGCCCGTAGGCGACGGCCAGCGGGAAGCGCTCGTCCTCCAGGAAGCCCGAGGCCATGGCGATGACGAGGAGCGGCATGAGCAGGATGCCCACCACCGAGAAGAGGGTCAGCAGGAAGGCCATCCCCGCGAAGGCGTCCTGCGCGAAGATCTCCGCCTCGTCGGCATCCGCCTCCAGCTTCTTGGAGAAGAGCGGCACGAAGGCCATGTTGAAGGCGCCCTCGGCGAAGAACCTCCGGAACATGTTGGGCAGCGAGAAGGCGACGAGGAATGCCTCCGCCACGGGCCCGGCGCCGAGCGCGGCGGCGATGGCGATGTCACGGACGAAGCCGAAGACGCGCGAGAGCAGCGTCCAGCCGCCGACGGTGACGAAGCCGCGGATGAGGGTGGGGGCCTTCATCGGCCGGGCGCCGCGATGAGAGGGAGAGGCGGCCAAGCCGCCGCGCCAATTGCCGAATGCCGCATCATCGCTGCCCCACCTGTCGCCTCTTCGCGGGCGTCACGGGACGGGAGCATAGGCGCTTCGGGGGTGGGGCGCCAGCGGGGGTGTTGGGGGCGGTGGGGTGGAAACCCGCCCTACAGGCGACGTCGCCGCTCTTCCCCCCGCGCGGAATCAAGGCCGCAGGCCGCCGCGCGAGCGCCGGCCCGTCCCGGCGGGCTGGCGCTCTGGCTGAGCTTGGTGCTTAGCCGGGATCGGGGAGGGGCTTGGCTGGTATAAAGCACGCAGCGGCGCGGATGGAGCGCCACCCCACGGGCCGGCGTGAGAGGGCAGAGCTCTTGGCGGGCGGGGTGGTGGGTTGGAAACCCACCCTACGGTGTCGTCGCGTCCGGCCAACCTATTGGGCCAACCCTGCGGACCTACGCCCGCGCTCGCTCTGCCCCTACCGTGATCGCTTCGCGCAGGCGCTTCTCCACCTGCGCGCGCTTGCCTTCGGAGAGGAATTTCAGGCCGAACATGTCCTTCACGTAGAACGTGTCCACTGCCTGCTCCCCGTAGGTCGCGATGACCGCCGAGGAAATGTAGACGTTCATGTTCGCCAGCTGCCGCGTGAGATCATAGAGCAGGCCCGGGCGGTCTCGGGTGTCGACCTCGATCACCGTGAAGATGTCCGACGCGTCGTTGTCGAAGGTGATCGACGTGGGCACCGTGAAGCGCGCCTCGCGCTTCTTGATCTTGTCGCGGCCGCGGATGGCGTCGCGGGTGACGACCTCGCCCTTCAGGGTGCGCAGGATCGTCTGGTGCAGGCGGGGCAGGCGCTCGGCCTCGTAGGGGTGGCCCTCGGCGTCCTGCACCCAGTAGGCGGCGTTCGCGAAGCCGTCGCGGGTCGTATAGATGCGCGCATCCACCACGTTCGCCCCGGCCAGCGCCAGCGCGCCCGTCACGCGGGAGAAGATGCCCGGGTGATCGGCCATCGAGAAGAGCACGCGGGTCGCGTCGCGGTCCTCGTCGGGGTGCAGGTCGATGCGGATCTCGTCAGGCCCCAGCTCTCGCAGCATCTCGGCGATGCGCAGGTGCGCCTCCGTCGGCAGGCCCTGCCAGTAGGGGCCGTAATGGCGGGCGATCTCGGCGCGGATCTCCCTCGCGTCCCAGCCCTCCATGGCGGCGCGCAGATCCCGCTTCGCCTCCGCCTCCAGCGCGGTGCGGTTGAGGGCCTCCAGCCCGTTGGCGAGCGCCTGCTCCGTGCCCCGGTAGAGGCCGCGGATGAGCATCGCCTTCCAGTTGTTCCAGGTGCCGGGCCCGACGCCGCGGATGTCGCAGACGGTCAGCACCGTCAGCAGGTCGAGCCGCTCCTTGCTCTTCACCAGCTTGGCGAAGTCGCGCACCGTGCGCGGGTCGGAGATGTCGCGCTTCTGCGCCATGTCGGACATGAGCAGGTGGTAGCGCACCAGCCACTCGACCGTCTCCACCTCCTTCTTGCTCAGCCCCAGCCGGGGCCCGACGCGGCGGACGATCTGGGCGCCGAGGATGGAGTGATCCTCGTCGCGCCCCTTGCCGATGTCGTGCAGCAGCACGGCGACGTAGAGCACCTTTCGGTTGACCCCGCCCTCGAGGATGCGGCTGGCGATCGGCAGCTCCTCCTTCAGGAGGCCCCGCTCGATCTGCGCGAGGGTGGAGACGGCCTGAATGGTGTGCTCGTCGACCGTGTAATGGTGGTACATGTTGTACTGCACCATGGCGACGATGTGGTGCCATTCGGGGATGAAGGCGCCGAGGACGCCTATCTCGTTCATCCGCCGCAGCGCCCGCTCGGGGTTGCCGTGCTTCAGGAGCAGGTCGACGAAGAGCCGGTTGGCGGTGCGATCCTCGCGCATGTCGTCGTCGATCAGGTCGAGGTTCGCCGCCACGAGGCGCTGGCTGTCGGCATGCACCAGCGTGCCCGTCCGCAGCGCCTGCTCGAAGATGCGCAGGATGTTGAGCTTGTCGGCGAGGAAGAGCGCCTCGTCCTCCACCGTCAGCCGGTTCTGGCGGATGCCGTAGGGCGGCTTCACGCGGGGGCGGCGGCGGACGAGGTTGGCCAGCATAGGCGCCGCCTTTATGTGCAGCGCCTCCTGCGCCGTCATCATGATGCGCGTCAACTCGCCAACTTGGGTGGCGTGGCGGAAGTACTCCGTCATGAAATGCTCGACGGCGCGGCGGCCGCCCTTGTCGCGGTAGCCCATCCGCTCGGCGACCTCGACCTGAAGGTCGAAGGTCAGCTGGTCCATCGCCCGGCCGGCCAGCACGTGCAGGTGGCAGCGCACGGCCCAGAGGAAGTCATCCGCCGCGGCGAAGGCGGCATATTCCTCCGGCCGGAAGACGCCTTTGCGCACGAGGGCCGAGGCGGAACGGGCATCGTAGACATACTTGCCGATCCAGTAGAGCGACTGCAGGTCGCGCAGGCCCCCCTTGCCCTCCTTCACGTTCGGCTCGACGACGTAGCGCTGACCGCCCTGCTTGCGGTGGCGCTCGTCGCGTTCCTTCAGCTTGGCGGCGACGAAATCACTCTCCGTCCCCGTGAAGAGATCGCGGCGCAGGCGGCGGGTCAGCTCCTCCGTCAGCTCCGGGTCACCGACGAGATGGCGCGTCTCCAGCAGCGTGGTGCGGATCGTGTAATCCTCGCGGGCGAGGCGCAGGCAATCCTTTATGGTGCGGGAGGCGTGGCCGATCTTCAGCTTCAGATCCCACAGCAGGTAGAGCATCGATTCGATGAGGCTCTCCGCCCAGGGGGTCATCTTGTGGGGCGTCAGGAAGAGCAGGTCGACGTCGCTGTGCGGCGCCATCTCCCCCCGGCCGTAACCGCCGACGGCGACGATGGCGATGCGCTCAGCGTCGCCCGAATTGGGCTGCGGGTGCAGGTGCGTGCTGCACACCTCCAGCACCATCGTGACGATGCAATCGGTCAGCCAGGCGATCGAATGGGTGATTGGCGCGGCGCGGCGCGGCTGCTCCTCCAGCGCCTCCTGGATGGCGGCCATGCCCCGCTTGCGCGCCGCGGTGAGGATCTGCGCCGCCGCGGCGCGCACCTCCTTCGGGCCGGTGGCGGCCGCAATGGCCTCCGCCAGATCGGCGCGGACGGCGCCCGCATCGAAGATCGCCTCCGGCGGGCGACAAAGTCCCTCCGGAGGCGGCGCGGCGTGGGTGGAGATCGCGGGAGCGGCCGGCCTAGAAGCCGAAACCGCCGAAGCTGCTGGGTGCCGGGTCAAGGATGACCACCTGACTGTTCTGGATGGAGGCGACCGCGAGGCCCCGTTCGGTGGTGCCGTCGGCGAGCAGGCGGAAGATGCCTTGCGTGCCCGAGAAGCCCTGCGGCTGGGTCAGCGCGGCGCGGCTGAGCGCGTCGGACCGGCCCGAGGCGGCGAGGGCGCCGACGGCGGCGATGCCGTCATAGGCCAGCCCGGCCACGGGGTGGGGCGACTCGCCGTAGGTGGCGGAGTAGTGCCGCTCGAACTGCGAGGAGGTCGCCTCGTTCGGCAGCGTGAAGAGCCCGCCCTGCAGGCCGGGGAGCGACAGTGCCTGCGGCACGGCATCCCAGCGGGTCAGGCCGAGGTAGCGGGCGATGTCGGGCGTCAGCCCGTTGTCGGGCAGGGCCGTGGCGATGATCGGCAGATCGGCATTGACGCCGGCGGTCAGGAAGATCGCATCCGCCCCGGTGGAGCGGGCGGCAGCGGCGATGCCGGGCGCGGCGGCGAGGATGTCCGCCTGCGTGAGCGCGTAGCTCTGCACCGCGGCGACGGTGCCGCCGAAGCGGTTGACGGCCGAGACGATGGCATCGCGGCCGACCTGCCCCTGCAGGTCATCACCATGGGCGACGAGGTAGGTGTCGAGACCCTGGCTGGTGCCGTAGCTCACGAGGCGGTTGGCGATGTTGCCGAAGGTCGGGCCGAGGATGAAGACGTTGCCGCCTGCGATGTCGGCGTTGTTCGAGAAGGCCAGCACGTTCACGCCCGTGCCGGCGGCGGCGACGCCGGCGGCATTGGCGTTCTCGGCATAGAGCGGGCCGAGGATGATTTTGGCGCCGTCGTTGATCGCCTGCACGGTGGCGGAGGTGGCGCCGGAGGGCGAGGCGGCCGTCGGGTAGACGCGCAGGTCGATCTCGGCGCCGTTGAGGTCGCTGATCGCCAGCCGCGCGGCATTCTCCAGCGAGCTGGCGACGAACTCGTCCGTCTGCGAGCCGGAGCCGGAGGGGACGAGCAGCGCGACAGGCACCGCCTCGCCCGCGCCGAGGCTGGGGGCGTTGCCGCCCGCGGGGCCGCCCGCCACGTCGGCACAGGCGGCGAGCCAGGCGAGCGACAGGATGGCGGTGACACGGGTGGCGAGCCGGCCAGCGGCGCGGGCGAGCCGCGGGGCCCGCTTGCCGGGGGCCGTGAGTTGGGCGAACATGGACATCTCTCCCTCGGGTCCGGGGGTGTTGCGCCGCCCGGAGATTCCTTGCGCCGGGCCCTGCGCGCGGGCATGCGCGCGGCTCCGGCAGTGACTTGAGGGTATCATAGGGCGGGGGGCGAAAGGGTCTAGGCATGAAATCCGGCGAACAGCCCGTCCCCCCGGGCCTGCACCTCGTGTCGACGCCCATCGGGGCCGCGGCCGACATCACCTTGAAGGGGCTGGACCTTCTGGCCCGCGCGGACGCATTGGCGGCCGAAGACACGCGCACGGCCCGCCGGCTGATGGACATCCACGGCGTGGCCCTCGGCCACCGCCGCCTGACGGCCTATCACGACCATTCCGGCCCCGAGACCCGTGCCCGCCTGCTGGCCCCGCTGGAGCAGGGCGGCTCGCTCGCCTATGTCAGCGAGGCCGGCACGCCCTTGGTCTCCGACCCCGGCTTCGCGCTGGTGCGTGACGCGGTGGCGCGCGGCATCCCCGTGCATGCCGCGCCGGGCGCCTCGGCCGTGCTCGCCGCCCTCGCCGTCGCCGGCCTGCCGACGGACCGCTTCACCTTCCTCGGCTTCCTGCCGCCGGGGGCGGAGCAGCGGCGGACGGCGCTGGCGGAGCTGAAGGCGCATCCCTTCACCATGGTGCTCTACGAAAGCCCGCGGCGGGTTAGGGAAATGTTTACCGATTTGGTGAATATTCTGGGGGATGAACGGCCGGCCGCGCTGTGCCGGGAGCTGACGAAACGCTTCGAAGAGGTGCGCCGCGGCAGCCTCGCCGAGCTGGCGGAGGGGCTGGTCGACGAGCCGCGAGGCGAGATCGTCGTGGTGATCGGCGGTGCCCCGGCCGGGGCTGGCGGGTCCGAGGAGCTGGAAGAGGCGCTGCGCTCGGCGATGGAGACGATGCGTGTGAAGGATGCGGCGACGGCGGTGGCCGGGGCGCTCGGCCTGCCGCGCCGGCAGGTCTACCAGGCGGCGCTGGAACTGGAGAAGAACAGATGACGATGACAGCCTCGACTCTTCAGGCGCGCGCCCTGCGCGGACAGGTCAACTACCGCGCCGGCCTCGCCGCCGAGGAGATCGTGGCGGAGCATTACCGCGCCGATGGTCACGAGGTGATGGGCCAGCGCTGGCGCGGGCAGGGCGGCGAGATCGACATCATCGCCGAGGACGGAGAAGAGGTGGTCTTCATCGAGGTGAAGAAGGCCGCCACGCATGACGCCGCCGCCCTCCGCCTCTCTCGCCGCCAGCAAGAGCGGATCATGCAGGCGGCCTGTGAATACGTGGGACAACGCCCCGCCGGTCTGCTCACGCCCTTTCGCGTCGACGTGGCGCTTGTCGATGCCATCGGCCGGGTCGAGGTGCTGCACAACGCGGTGATGGCCGACTGACCTCTCGCGGGGCGCGGCTGTCCCCGCCGTCAATGCGATGCCGCCTTGCAGCTTCCCGCCCGATGGGCGAGGCTCGCCGCCGCCTGACATGCGGAGAGTTGCCATGGGCCTCAAGGTCGCCTTCCAGATGGATCCCATGGAGCGGGTCGATATCGACGCCGATTCCAGCTTCCGCATCGCGCTCGAGGCGCAGGCGCGGGGGCACGAGCTCTTCATCTACGGGCCGGACAAGCTCGCCTTCCAGGAGGGCCGGGTGACAGCGCGGGGCCGGCGCGCGGAGCTACGGCGCGAGAAGGGCAACCACGTCACCTTTGAGGCGGAGGAGGAGGTGGACCTGAAGGCGTTCGACGTCGTCTGGCTTCGTCAGGACCCGCCCTTCGATATGTCCTACATCACCTCCACCCACCTGCTGGACATGATCCACCCGGAGACGCTGGTGGTGAACGACCCCTTCTGGGTGCGCAACTACCCCGAGAAGCTGCTCGTCCTCACCTTCCCCGAGCTGACGCCGCCCACGACCATCGCCCGCGATCTCGCAACGCTGCGCGCCTTCCGCGCCCGGCACGGCGACATCATCGTCAAGCCGCTCTACGGAAACGGCGGCGCTGGCGTCTTCAAGCTGCACGAGCAGGACGGCAACCTTGCCTCGCTGCACGAGATGTTCAGCCAGATCAGCCGCGAGCCGCTGATCGCGCAGAAATTCCTGCCCGCCGTCACCAAGGGCGACAAGCGGGTGATTCTCGTCGACGGCGAGCCCATCGGCGCCATCAACCGCGTCCCGCAAGCGGGGGAGACCCGCTCGAACATGCATGTCGGCGGCCGCGCCGAGAAGGTGGAGCTGACGGAGCGCGACCGCGAGATCTGCGCCCGGATCGGCCCGCTCCTGAAGGAAAAGGGGCAGATCTTCGTCGGCATCGACGTCATCGGCGACTGGCTGACCGAGATCAACGTCACCTCCCCCACCGGCCTGCAGGAGCTGGAGCGCTTCGACGGCACCAACGGCGCCGCGCTGATCTGGGAGGCGATCGAGGCGCGGCGGGCGTGAGATGGCGATGAGCCCCTCCTGGCAGCTGCGGCTGGTGATGGCGGGGCTGCGCCTGGGCGTCCGCCCGGCCATCACGCTCGCCCCCAGCCCCACCCTCCTGCGCGCGGGCTTCTGGCTGGGCAGCCGCATCCTGCTGCAGGCGCCGAGCGGCGCCGCGCCGAGGCCGATCGGCTTTCGCGGCGCCGAGGGGAGGCTGGAGGCGCTCTGGCTCGGCCAGCGGCCCGAGCCGGGCCTTCCCGTGACGCTCTACCTGCACGGCGGCGGCTACATCGCCGGCAGCCCCCAGACGCACTGGAAGATGGCGGCGCGGCTGGCGCGCGCCATGCCCGTCTTCCTCCCCGCCTACCGCCTCGCGCCCGAGCACCCCGCCCCCGCCGCCTTCGACGACGCGCGCGCCGCCTTCGCCCATCTCGTCGCGGCGGGGCACGCGCCGGGGGACATCCGTCTTGCCGGGGATTCCGCCGGGGGCGGGCTGGCGCTGGCGCTGATGGCGGCGCTGGCGGAGGAGGGCACGCCGCCCGCTGCCGTTGCCGCCTTCTCGCCGATGACGGATCTTACCTTCTCCGGTACCGCGCTCCGCGAGAATGCCGCGCGCGACCCCATGTTCCCCGCCGCCCGCGCCGCGGAACTGGGGGCGATGATCCTCGGCGAGGGGCCCGGCGCGCTGCCGGCGACGGACCCGCGCCTGTCACCGCTCTACGCCACCTTTGCCGCCCCGCCGCCCCCCGTGGCCATCTGGACCTCCGACTGGGACCTGATGCGAGACGACGGGCTGCGCATGGCCGCCCGACTGCGCGAGGCGGGCGGGGCCGTGGCGCTGCGCGTGGCCAGGGCCCGGCCGCACGACTGGGCGTGGTTCGGCGACCTCGTGCCCGAGGCGATGGAGACGCTGGCCGAGGCGCGGGCCTTCCTTCTGGAGCCTAGGCAGGTGGTTCGATCTGCAGGCGAAAGCTGATCGCCTCGGCGATGTGGTTGCGGCCGACGGCCTCGGCCCCCGCGAGATCGGCGATGGTGCGGGCAACGCGCAGGACCCGGTGATAGCCGCGGGCGGTGAGGCCGAAGCGCTCCGCCGCGCGGACGAGAAGGTCGCGGCCATCCGCGTCGGGGGCGGCGATCTCCTCCAGCAGGCGGCCCTCGGCGTCGGCGTTCAGGCGTACCTCGCCGGAGCCGAAACGCGCCGCCTGCCGCTCCCGCGCCGCTGAGACGCGGCCGGCGACGACCTGCGAGGTTTCGCCGTTGGAGGGCAGGTCGAGGTCACGAAAGGCGACGGGCGGGACGTCGACGCGCAGGTCGAACCTATCCATCAACGGCCCCGAGATGCGGCCGAGGTAGTCGCCACCGCAATTGGGCGCCCGGTTGCAAGCGCGGTTGGCGTCGGCGAGGTGGCCGCATTTGCAGGGGTTGGCGGCGGCGATCATCAAAAACCGGCAGGGGTAGCGGACATGCGCGGCGGCGCGGGCGATGACCACCTGCCCGGTCTCGATGGGCTGGCGGAGCGTCTCCAGCACCTGGCGGGAGAACTCCGGCAATTCGTCGAGGAAGAGGACGCCGTTGTGGGCGAGGGAAATCTCCCCGGGCGCCGCCTTGCGCCCGCCGCCGGCGATGGCGGGCATGGAGGCGGTATGATGCGGCTCCCGGAACGGGCGCGTGCGGGAGATGCCGCCCTCGGAGAGCAGGCCGGCGAGGGAGTGGATGGTGGAGGTCTCCAGCGCCTCCTGCGGCGTCAGCTCGGGCAGGATGGAGGGCAGGCGGGCGGCGAGCATCGACTTGCCGGAGCCGGGCGGGCCGACCATCAGCATGTGGTGGCGCCCGGCGGCGGCAATCTCCAGCGCCCGCTTGGCGCGCTCCTGCCCCTTCACCTCCGCGAGGTCGCGGCCGGCCGGCCCTTCCTCCACCGTGCCGGGGGCGGAGGGCTGGAGCGGGCGCTCACCGGTGAGGTGGCCGATGACCTCGCCGAGGGTGCCGGCGGCGATGACCTCCGCCGCGCCGACCCAGGCGGCCTCCGGCCCCGTCTGGCGGGGGCAGAGGAGGCCGAGCCCTTCGGCCGCGGCGGCCATGGCGGCGGGCAGGGCGCCGGCGACGGGGGCGAGCGTGCCGCTGAGGGCAAGCTCGCCGATGGCGACGCGCGCCTCCACCGCCTCCGTCGGGACGACATCGAGCGCGGCGAGGACCGCGAGGGCGATGGGCAGGTCGAAATGGGCGCCTTCCTTGGGGAGGTCGGCAGGCGAGAGGTTGATGACGATGCGCCGGGAGGGCAGGGCCACGGCGAGGGCGCCGAGCGCGGCGCGCACCCGCTCCTTCGCCTCGCTGACCGCCTTGTCGGGCAGGCCGACGATGGAGAAGGCCGGCAGGCCCGGTGCCAGGGCGCATTGTACCTCGACCAGCCGCGCCTCCACACCCTCGAAGGCCACTCCGTAGGCCCGCGCCACCATAGGTTCCCCATCCGTTACCTCGGGCGAGGGTGCGGCAGGGGTGGTTTAGGAAAGGTAAACGAGCCTTTGCGCGAGGAGGCGGGGGGCGCAGCGCCGGGCACGCCTCCCGCCCACCCACCCCGGCGCGCCCGGCGCTGCTGGCGCGGGGGGACGGGCGTGGGAGGGGGCTCTGCCCCCGCCTGCGGCCCCCCGGAGGTATTTGGAAAAGGGCGAGAGGGGGCGGAGGCCCTGGGCCACCTCAGGCGGGCCAGGGGGCTTCGGGCAGGTCCTGCTGGTAGGGGAGGCAGTCGTAGTGCGTCGCCTGGCCCTCGGCGCGCCATTGACGCAGGTGCGGCTCTCGCAGGTGCGCGGAGACATAGGCGGCGGCCACGGGGCCGACCGGCAGGGCATAGGTGGCGATGCGGGTGGCGACGGGGGCGTAGAAGACATCCGCCAGCGAGTAGCGGCCGAAGAGCCAGGGGCCGGCGCTGCCATGGCGTTCCCGCGCGAGGGACCAGAGCTGCTCGAGGCGCGCGAGGTCCGCCAGCACGTCGGAGGAGGGGGAGAAACCCTCCCATGCGTGGCGCAGGTACATGGGGCAGGCGCTCCGCAGGGCCGCGAAGCCGGAGTGCATCTCGGCGGTGATGGAGCGGGCGAAGGCGCGGGCGACCGGGTCCTCCGGCCAGAGGCCCGCGTCCGGGTGACGCTCGGCGAGGGTTTCGGCCATGGCGAGCGTGTCGAAGACGACGTGGCCCTCTGGCGTGATCATCGCCGGGACGAGCCGGGCCGGGGCGGCGGCGGCGAGGTCCTCCGCCATGGTGCCGGCGTAGAGGCCGACCTCCGTCACGCGGAGGGGAATGTCGAAGGCGGCGAACATCAGCCAGCCGCGCAGCGACCAGCTGGAGAAGGAGCGGTCGCCGATGAAGAGCTCGTAGGTCATGGGGTCTCCCGGGGTTGTCCGTCGCAGGCTAGCGGCGCCGGGAGATCACGGGAAACGATGAATACTGCTGGCGCCCATCACGCCGCGTGATTGACGCGCAGCACCTCCGGCGGCGCCCGGCGCAGGGTGGTGACGGAGAGCGGCGCGATGTTCTGGGCTATTGCGTCGAGCGGTGAGAGGCCGGCGGCGCGGGCGTATTGGGTGAGGATCGTGCCGATATGGGCGACGGCGATGAAGGTGGCGCCGGGATGCGCGGCCTCCAGCGCCGCGACGGCCGCCTCGACGCGGGCGGCAGCGGCGTTCCAGCTCTCGCCCTCCGGCGGGGAGTGGGGACCCGGATCCTCCCAGTAGGCGCGGGAGAGATCGGGCCAGCGGGCGGCGATGGTGTCGAACGTCTGGCCGTCCCAGGCGCCGAAGTCGAACTCGCGCAGGGCCGGCTCGTCGGGAAGGCGGGTGCGGCCGGCGACGGCGAGCGCGTCCGCCGTGGCGGAGGCGCGGGTGAGGTCGGAGGCGACGAGGAGCGCGCCCTCCGGCAGTACGGCGTTCAGCCGGGCGAGAGCGGCGACGTCAGATAGATCCGCCGGCACGTCGCGCCATCCGGTGAAGGCCTTCTGGTGCGTCGGCCCGTGGCGGACCCAGTGCCACGTGCTCATTTCAGCCTCAGCGGCAGGCCGGCCCAGACGGCGATGGCCTCGTCCGCCGCCGCCGCGAGGCGCTGGTTGAGCCGGCCCTGCGCCTCGCGGAAGGCGCGGGCGAGGGCATTGTCCGGCACCGGGGAGAGGCCGATCTCGTTGGTGACGATCGTCACGCGGGCGGGGCAGGCGACGAGTGCGGCCAGCAGACGCTCCTCCGCGGCCTCCAGATCGTCACCGGCGAGGAGGCGGTTCGTCAGCCACATGGTTGCACAATCGATGAGCATGGCCTCGCCGGGTGCGGCAGACTGTAGCGCCTCCTCCAGCCTGTGCGGCGCCTCAACCTCTCGCCAGCTATCGCCCCGCCGGGCGCGATGAGCGCGGATTTTATCCGACATTTCAGCATCATGCGCTTCCGCCGTCGCCACGTAGACGGGGCGGCCGCCGTCTTGCAGCACCCGCCGCTCGGCATGGGCGGACTTGCCGGAGGCGGCGCCTCCGATCACCAAAGTCAGGGTCTCGGCCATTTTCTCCCGAACCGTTCCGCCTCTCGCGCGTTTGACAATCGACAATGGCGCCACAGGAGAGGAAGGGCCAGCCCCGGCTGGCTGAACAGAGCAGATGGCACACAAAGATCCCGATCACGACCTCAAGGACGAGGCGCTGCGCGCCGAATGGCTCGACGCCGAGACCGAATTCGACCTCGCCCGCCGCTGGCGTGACCACCGGGATGAGCGGGCGTTGCACCGGCTCACGACGGCCTACTTAAGGCTCGCGATCTCGGTGGCAAGCCGCTACCGCCGCTACGGCGCTCCGATGGCCGATCTGGTGCAGGAAGCGTCGCTCGGCCTCATGAAGGCCGCCGAGAAATTCGACCCCGAGCGGGGGCTGCGCTTCTCGACCTACGCGATATGGTGGATCCGCGCCTCGGTGCAGGATTACGTCATGCGCAACTGGTCGCTGGTGCGCACCGGCTCCACCGCCTCGCAGAAGTCGCTGTTCTTCAACCTGCGCCGCGTCTCTGCCGAGATCGACGCCGATGCCGCCTCCGAGGGGCGCGAGGTCTCGCCGAACCAGCGGGCCGACGCAATCGCCACGGCGCTGGGCGTGCCGAAGCGCGATGCGGAGATGATGATGGGCCGGCTGGCCGGCTCCGACTTCTCGCTCAACGTCGCCCAGGGCGGCGACGAGGAGGGTGGCCGCGACTGGATCGAGACCATCCCCTCCGATGGAGAGGACCCGGAGACAGAGGTCTCCGGCCGGCAGGGGCTGCAGGCGCTGCAGAAGTGGCTGACGGGCGCGATGAGCGGGCTCAGCGAGCGCGAGCGCTTCATCCTGCGCGAGCGCCGGCTGACGGAAGACCCGCGCACGCTGGAGAGCCTCGGCGAGGAGCTGGGCCTGTCCAAGGAGCGGGTCCGCCAGCTCGAGGCCGGCGCTTTCGGCAAGATGCGCCGCGATCTCGAGGCGAAACAGCCGGGCCTGCGCGACCTGCTGCACTGAGCGCGGATCTCTGGACCCGGGGGCCGGAAACCATGTGGTTTCCGCGCCCGGCCCGGGCCGGATTGCCCCGGGCGGGCGGAGCGCCTAGGCTCGCGGCCGTTCCCCGGAGGCGCCCGTGCTCGCAGGCCGACATATCCTTCTGATCATCGGCGGCGGCATCGCCGCCTACAAGGCGCTGGAGCTGATCCGGCGCCTGCGCGATTCCGGCGCTGCCGTGACGCCGGTGATGACTCGCGCGGCGGCGGAATTCGTCACGCCCCTCTCCGTCGGCGCGCTGGCGGGGCGCGAGGTGATCACGGAGCTATTCGACCTCTCACAGGAGGCGAAGATGGGCCATATCGAGCTCTCGCGCGCCGCCGATCTGGTGGTGGTGGTCCCCGCGACGGCGGACCTGATGGCGAAGATGGCGGGCGGCCATGCCGATGACATGGCCTCGACGCTGCTCATGGCGACGGACAAGCGGGTGCTGATCGCCCCGGCGATGAACGTGCGGATGTGGGAGCATCCGGCGACGAAGCGCAACGAGGCCACCCTCAGGGGCGATGGCATCCTCTTCGTCGGCCCCGACGACGGCGCCATGGCCTGTGGTGAGTTCGGCCCCGGCCGCATGGCGGAGCCGGCGGCGATCCTCGCCGCCATCGACGCGGCGCTGAAGATCGGGCCGCTGAAGGGGCGCCACGTGCTCGTCACCTCCGGCCCCACCCATGAGCCGATCGACCCGGTGCGCTACATCGCCAACCGCTCCTCCGGCGCGCAGGGCGCCGCCATCGGCGCGGCGCTGGCTGCGCTGGGCGCCGACGTCACCTTCGTCACCGGCCCGGCTGAAGTGCCGCCGCCGCTTGGCGTGCGCGTGGTCAGGGTCGATACCGCCGCCGAGATGCTCGCCGCCTGCGAGGCCGCCCTGCCGGCCGATGCCGCCATCTGCGCCGCCGCCGTGGCGGACTGGCGGGTGGAGGGCGCCTCGGGCCAGAAGCTCAAGAAGGCCCCCGGCGCCCTGCCGCAGCTGCAGCTAGCCGAGAACCCCGACATCCTCGCACGCCTCTCCGCCCCCGGCCCGCGCCGGCCCCGTCTCGTCATCGGCTTCGCGGCCGAGACGGAGAGGGTGGCCGAGCACGCCACCGCCAAGCGCGAGCGGAAGGGCTGCGACTGGATCCTCGCCAACGACGTCTCCCCCGGCACCGGCATCATGGGCGGCACCGAGAACGCCGTGACGCTGATCACCGGCGCGGGGGCGGAGGACTGGCCGCGCATGACCAAGGCCGAGGTGGCGCGCAAGCTCGCGAGCCGGCTGGCGGAAGCGCTGGAGGAGGGGGCGGATGCCTCCGGCGGGAGTATTTGAAAAAGGGCGAGAGCCAAGAAGGCAGATTCACCTGGCCCGAAATACGTCGGGGGTGAGGCCGCAGGCCGAGGGGGCAGCGCCCCCTGATGACGGGAGTCACATGGACATCACGGTGAAGATCATCTGGGACGAGGGCGCCGACACCGGCCTGCCTCTGCCCACCTACGAGACGGCCGGCGCGGCCGGCGCCGACCTGCGTGCCAACCTCGCGGAGGAGGCGCGGGAGGAGGGCGTGGACCTCGCTCCCGGCGAGCGGATGCTGATCCCGACGGGGCTGCGCGTGGCGGTGCCGGAGGGCTACGAGCTGCAGGTGCGGCCCCGCTCGGGGCTGGCGCTCAAGCATGGGCTGATGGTGCCGAACACGCCGGGCACCATCGACAGCGACTACCGGGGGCCGCTGGGGGTGATCCTGCTCAACGCCGGGTCGGAGCCCTTTCGGGTTACGCACGGGATGCGCGTCGCCCAGGCGGTGCTGGCGCCGGTGACGCGGGCCGAGTTCCGCATCGTCGAGACGATGGAGGAGACGGAGCGCGGCGCCAGCGGCTTCGGCTCCACGGGAACGGGCTAGGCGATGCTCTTCGTCCTCTTCCTCGCTCTGGTGCTCTGGGGGCTGGGGCTGATCCTCGGCGCCAGCCGGCAGGCGCGGCTGGTGATGCTGGGCGTGCTGATCGGGGCGGTCCTGGTGATCCAGGTGGCGCTGCCGGCAGCGCACCCGCTGCGGGTGGCGACCGGGGGCGACGTGCGGCTCTGGCTGCTGGTGATCGCGGGGCTGGCGATCGCCGCCGTCTACCGGGCGGGCCTGCGCTGGCTCCGGGCGCGCGCCCGGCCGGCGCCGGTGGCCGCACCTGCGGCCGTGCCAGAGGAGGAGGCCGCGCCGGATCGTACGGCGCCCTTCGCGGAGGCGGAGCTGACCCGCTACGCGCGGCACATCATCCTCAAGGAGATCGGCGGGCCGGGGCAGCGGCGGCTGAAGGAGGCCTCGGTGCTCGTCGTCGGGGCCGGCGGCCTCGGCGCGCCGGCGCTGCAATATCTCGCGGCGTCGGGCGTCGG
This sequence comes from Pseudoroseicyclus tamaricis, assembly GCF_012070395.1. Classification (GTDB taxonomy): domain Bacteria; phylum Pseudomonadota; class Alphaproteobacteria; order Rhodobacterales; family Rhodobacteraceae; genus Pseudoroseicyclus_A; species Pseudoroseicyclus_A tamaricis. Next base: position 862,801 of record NZ_JAAFYS010000001.1, read on the forward strand.
GCGGATTGCCATTGCGGACGGAGACGTGGTGGAGGAGACCAACCTGCAGCGGCAGGTGATCCACACCGAGGCGATGGTCGGCCGCCCGAAGGTGGAGAGCGCGGCGGCGGCGCTGCGAGCCTTGAACCGCCACGTGGAGGTGGTGCCCATCGCCGAGCCGGTGACGGAGGAGAACGCCGCCGATCTGATCGCCGGCCATGACCTTGTCCTGGACGGGACGGACAGTTTCGCCACCCGCTACGCCGTCAACGCCGCCTGCGTCGCGGCGCGCGTGCCGCTGATCGGCGCGGCGCTGACGCCGTGGGAGGGCCAGATCTCGCTCTGGCACCCGGCGGCGGGCGGCCCCTGCTACCGCTGCGTCTTCCCAGAGGCGCCGGCGGCCGACCTCGTCCCCTCCTGCGCCGTGGCCGGCGTGGCAGCGCCGCTGCCGGGGATCCTCGGCGCCATGATGGCCATGGAGGCGGTGAAGCTGCTGACAGGCGCGGGGGAGACCCTGCTGGGGCGGCTGATGATCTACGACGGCCTCTACGCGGAGAGCCGGGTGATCCGGGTGCAGCGGCGGACGGAGTGCCCGGTGTGCGGGGAGGTGGCGGCGGCGGGCTAAGGATCCTCAGGATACGCCCGGGCTCTTCCCCCGCCCGGAATGAAGCCGAAGGCGTCGGGCGAGCGCCTGCCCGTCCCGGCGGGTTTGCGCTCTGGTGAAGCTGGGCGCCTTGCTCGGATAGAGGAGGGGCTTGGCTGGCATAAAGCGCTGCAGCGGCCCGGTCGGAACGCCACCCCGCAGTCAGGCGCTCGCCCGGCGCTCGGGCGTGGCAAGGGGAAAGGCGGGGTGGGTGCGCTGGAAACCCATCACCGGGCCACGGCACCGCAAAAAGTTGATCGCCCGCCGAACGCTGCCGTCCCGGCCGGCCCAGACCGTGCCCGCTCACCCACCACCAGCCCGACCGCCCCTTGCCTTGCCGCCGCCGGCGGCCATACTCCCGCGCCAATGCCTGACCTCAACAGGGAGTCCCCGACCATGCGCCTCACCCTCGCTGCCGCCGCCCTCGCGGCCCTCTCCACCCAGGCCGTTGCCCAGGATCTGCCGGATCTCGGCGGGCAGGAGATCGTCGTCGCCACCGAGAACGCCTACCCGCCGCTGCAATTCCTCGATTCCGAGGGCACGCCCATCGGCTGGGAATACGATGCCATGGCCGAGATCGCCGAGCGGCTGAACGCCACCGTCACCTACGAGACCATCTCGTGGGACGCGATGATCCCCGCCGTATCCGAAGGCCAGTTCGACATGGGCATGACCGGCATCACCATCCGCGAGGACCGCGCCGAGGTCGTCGACTTCTCCGACAGCTACATGACCTCCCAGATGATGATGATCGTCCGCGGCGACGAGGAGCGCTTCACCGACGCCGCCTCCTTCGCGGCCGACGATGACCTGCTGATGGCCGCCCAGCCCGGCACCACGCCTTTCTATGTCGGCGTCTACGACGTGCTCGATGGCGACGAGGCCAACCCGCGCATCAAGCTGTTCGAGACCTTCGGCGCCGGGATCGAGGCGCTGCGCAACGGAGATGTCGACCTCGCCCTCTCCGACAGCACGGCCGCCGAGGGCTACGTGAGCGCCTCCGATGGCGGGCTGAAGATAGTCGGCGAGCCGCTCGGCACCGAGGATTTCGGCTTCATCTTCCCGCAGGGTTCCGAGCTGGTCGAACCGATCAACGCCGCCATCGCCGCGATGCGCGAGGATGGCACGCTCGATGCCCTCAACCAGACCTGGTTCGTCGACTACGAGATGGGCGAGTAACGGCTTGCTGCCTCCGCCCCCGCAGGAGCGGGAATTCCCCTGGTGGCTGGCGATCCTCGCCGTCACCGGGGTCTACCTCTTCTGGCAGGTGCTGACGGAGGAGCACTACGCGCAGGTGTTGCGCACGCTCCGCCGGGGCATCTGGATCACCGTCCTCGTCACCGTCATCTCCTATGCCGGCGCCTGCGCGTTGGGGCTGGGGCTGGCGACCATGCAGCTCTCGAAGAGCCGCATCCTGCGCCAGACCTCGCGGCTCTATGTCGAGGTGATGCGCGGGGTGCCGATCCTCGTGCTGCTGCTCTACGTCGCCTTCGTCCTCGCCCCCGCCCTCGTCTCGCTGTGGAACTGGGCGACCGCCTGGACGGGGTGGGAGCCGATGCGGGGCCGCGATTTCCCGCTCCTCTGGCGGGCGGTGATCGCGCTGATCCTCGCCTACAGCTCCTTTCTGGCGGAGGTGTTCCGCGCCGGGCTCCTCGCCATCGACAAGGGCCAGCTCGAGGCGGCGGATGCGCTGGGGCTGAGCCGCTGGCAGCGGTTCCGCCTCGTGACCTTTCCGCAGGCCTTCCGGCTGATCCTGCCGCCGCTCGGCAATGATCTCGTGGCGATGGTGAAGGACAGCTCGCTCGTCTCCGTCCTCGGCGTCACCGACATCACGCAGCTCGGCAAGGTCACCGCCGCCGGCAACTTCCGCTATTTCGAGACGTACAACGTCGTCGCCCTCCTCTACCTGACGATGACCATCGGCCTCTCCCTTGCCCTGCGCCGCGTCGAGCGCGGGATGACGCGGCGATGACGCCGGCGGCGCGCGCCCGGCTGATGGCCACCGCGCGAGCTGCCTCGCGGCGGGAGGAGGATGCGGAGGATCTGCTGCAGGAGGCGCTCGTCGCCGCCTGGGCCGCCGGCCGGCTGGAAGATGGCGCCTACGTCACCGGCATCATCCGCCGCCAGGCCGCCATGGCCGCCCGCGGTGCCGCCCGTCGCCGCGCCCGCGAGAGCGCCTGGGCCGCGCTCCCCGCCGCTTCGTCGGAAGAGGCGGAGGAGGCGCCGCTACCGCCCCTGCCGCCGGCGCTGGAGCGGGTGGCCCGGCTGGCGCAGGCCGGCTGCACGCGGGCCGAGATCCGCTGGCTCCTCGGCCTCACCGATGCGGCGCTCCGCCAGCGGCTCGCGGCCCTGCGCGGCAAGCTCGCCGGGCGCCCCCTGCCGCCGCAGATCGCCGGCGCCGGCGGCGCCCGCCGCGCCGATCTGCGCGCGGTGCTGGCGCGCCGGCCGGAGGCGCGCTTCGCCAGCCACGATCCCGACGGGCATCTTTTTCTCGCCATGCCCTCACAAAGCGGCCCGCGGCGGCAACAACAGGGCAGGCTTTGACAGGAGGGGCGCGATGCTCACCAAGCACAAGATCACCAACATCTTCTACTGGGTCACGGATCTCGACCGGACAGAGGCCTTCTGGCGCGATGCCGTCGGGCTCGATGTCCAGCGTGTGGGGGAGGGGGAGGAGAGCTTCCTCACCGCCCCCACGGCCGGCGGCGTCGACCTGCTCTTCTTCCCCGGCGAGGTGAAGGCGGGCAATTGCCCGATGATCGTCTTCGACCTGCCCGAGGGCGGCATCGACGCAATGGTCGACGCGCTCCTCGCCAAGGGGGCCGCGCTGATGACGCCCGTCAGCCACGCCCCCGGCGGCTGGTCCGCCGAGCTGACGGACCCGGACGGGCATGTCCTCTCCCTCTACCAGGAGGACACGCAGCCGCGCTGATCTCCTGCACGAGCGCTGCGCGGGCCACGGCCCGTGCCTTGCTATCCTCGGGGGCGACTCACTGGCCCGCGACGGAGGCAAGGACATGGACAGGATATCGAAACTCAGACCCTGGCGGCTCATCGGCTGGGGAGCGGCGGCGGCGCTCCTGCTGGCGCCGCTCGTGGCGATGCAGTTCGGAGACGAGGTGGCCTGGACGGGCGGCGATGTCCTCTTCGCCGCGCTGATGCTCGGCGGCGGCGGCCTCGCCTTCGAGCTGGCCATCCGCCGCCGTCGGCCCCTCGCCTACCGGGCGGCGATGGCGCTGGCGCTCGGCGCGGCGATCCTCCTCCTTACCGTGATCGGCGCCGTCGGCCTCCTCGGCAGCGAGGCGAACCCGGCGAACCTTCTCTATCTCGGCGTGACCGCCCTCGGTGCCGGCGGCGCGCTCGGCTCCGGCCTGCGCCCCTCCGGCATGGCGCGCACCGCCGCCGGCATGGCCGCGGCCCAGGCGCTCATAGCGCTTGCCGCCCTCGCCGCCGGCTGGGGCGGCGGCAGCTCCCCTCTGGAGATCCTCGCCCTCAACGGCCTCTTCGTGGCGCTCTTCTCCACCTCCGCCCTCCTCTTCGATCGCTCCGCCTGACAGGGGGGGGCGCCCCCGCCCCTTGGCTCCCGCCGCCCCCTCCCTTCGACTTCCAAGTATTCCTCCGGGGGGCGGCCAAAGGCAGCGGGGGCGGACAGCCCCCCTGCCACGCCGGGCTCCGGGCCTTGCGGCGGCCCCCCGCGCCCAATACCTCCTGTTTCAACCCGCTCAAGGAGGCTCCGCGATGACCAACCCGCTTCTGCAGCCCTGGGAGACGCCCTTCGGCCTGCCGCCCTTCGACGCCATCACCGATGACGACTGGGCCCCGGCCGTCGACGAGGCCCTCGCCCGGGCCCGCTCCGGCATCGAGGCCATCGCGGCCAACCCCGAGCCGCCGACCTTCGCCAATACCATCGAGGCGATGGAGCTGAACGAGGCGGAGCTCGGCGGCATCCTCGGCGCCTTCTACGGTGTCGCCGGGGCCGACTCGACGCCGGCCCGCGAGGCCCTGCAGCGCGAGTTCGCGCCCAAGCTCTCCGCCTATTCCTCGCAGATCATCACCAACCGGCCGCTCTTCGAGCGCATCGACAGCCTCTGGGCTCAGAAGGACACGCTCGGCCTCACGCCCGAGCAGGAGCGGGTGCTCCTGCTGACCCGCCGCTCCTTCGTGCGCGCCGGCGCCCAGCTGGAGGGCGCGGAGGCGGAGCGGATGACGGAGCTGAAGTCGCGCCTCTCCGTCCTTGGCACCCAGTTCACCCAGAACCTGCTCGCCGACGAGCGCAGCTGGTCGATGGAGATCCCGCCGGAGGACTTCGCCAAGCTGCCGTCCTTCGTGCAGAGCGCCGCCACGGCAGCGGGGGAGGAGGCCGGCACCGGCCCCGTCGTCACCACCTCGCGCTCGCTCATCACGCCCTTCCTGCAGTTCTGCGACAACCGCGAGCTGCGCCGCCGCGCCCATGAGGCCTGGGTCTCCCGCGGGGCGCGGGGCGGCGAGACGGACAACCGCTCCCTCGCGGCCGAGACGCTGGCGATGCGCGAGGAGCGGGCAAGGCTCCTCGGCCACGCCAGCTTTGCCCACTGGAAACTGGAGCCGGAGATGGCCGGCACCCCCGAGGCGGTGCGCGACCTGCTCATGCAGGTCTGGGCTCCCGCCCGCGCCGCCGCCATGACCGATGCCATCGTGCTGGAGAACATGCTCCACGCCGACGGCCACGAGGGCCCGCTGGAGCCGTGGGACTGGCACTATTACTCCGAGAAGCGCCGCGTCGCGGAGCACGATCTCGACGAGAGCGCGCTCAAGCCCTACTTCCAGCTCGATCGCATGATCGAGGCCGCCTTCGCCGTCGCCCATCGCCTCTTCGGGTTGGAGTTCGCACCGGCCGAGGGCCCGCTCTACCACCCCGACGTGCGCATGTGGGAGGTGACCCGCGACGGCCGCCATGTCGCGCTCTTCATCGGCGATTACTTCGCCCGCGGTTCCAAGCGCTCCGGCGCCTGGTGCACGGCGATGCGCCAGCAGCAGCGGCTCGAGGGGGAGGGGACGCCCATCGTCCTCAACGTGTGCAACTTCGCCAAGCCGCCCAAGGGCCAGCCGGCGCTGCTCTCATGGGACGACGCGCGCACCCTCTTCCACGAGTTCGGTCACGCGCTGCACCAGATGCTCTCCGACGTCACCTACGAAAGCATCTCCGGCACCTCCGTCGCCCGCGATTTCGTCGAGCTGCCGAGCCAGCTCTACGAGCACTGGCTGGAGGTGCCGGGCGTGCTGGACGAGTTCGCCACCCATGCCGAGACGGGAGAGCCGATGCCGGCCGAGCTGCGCGACCGGGTGCTGGCGGCGGCGACCTACGACATGGGCTTCTCGACGGTAGAATATGTGGCCTCCGCCCTCGTCGACCTCGCCTTCCACGACGGCCCCGCCCCGGCGGACCCGATGCAGCGGCAGGCCGAGGTGCTGGAGGAGATCGGCATGCCCCGCGCCATGGTCATGCGCCACGCGACGCCGCACTTCGCGCACATCTTCTCGGGCGACGGCTACTCGGCCGGCTACTACAGCTACATGTGGTCCGAGGTGATGGACGCCGACGCCTTCGCCGCCTTCGAGGAGGCGGGCGATGCGTTCGACCCGGCGCTGGCGAAGAGCCTTGAGGAGAACATCCTCTCGAAGGGCGGCAGCGAGGACCCGGCCGAGCTCTACACCCGCTTCCGCGGCCGGATGCCGGGGGTGGAGCCGCTGCTCAAGGGCCGGGGGCTGGTCGCCGCCGAGTAGGCTCAGCCCTCGCGGGCGGCGCGGACGTCGTCGGCGAGACGGCGGATGAGCTTCAGCTCGTCCGCCACCGACTGCTCGATGGAGAAGGCATCGTCGGGCACGGCGCCGGGGTCTTCCGAGGACAGCTCGACATGGTCGCGCTGGTCGAGGAAGGCGTCGAGATCGGGGTCGTTGAGCGTCGCCACGATCCGGGCAAGCAGCTTGCGCTGGGCGAGGATGCGGCCCTCGAGGCTCTCTGGTGTCACGCTCATCGTCTCTCCCTCCTTGATCACAGGCGCAACGCCGCCGGGCGCCGCTCCGTTCCCCTGCCCGCGGCCTGGTCACGCTCCCACGCCCCCACCCCGCCTGCCCGCGCTGCGGGCTGACGGTGCGCAACTGGCAGGCTCAGGCGAGGAACCCCGCCACCCGGTCCAGCGCCGCGCGGAAGCGTTCCGCCTCCACCTCGGCCACCTCGGCCCCGGCCGCGCCATCCGGGCCGTCGCCGCGCAGGGCCGCCAGCACCGCGGCGCCGAGGCTCTCCGCCGTCACCTCCCGCGCCGCGCCGGCGCGGGTGAGGGCGGCGTAGGCGGGGGCGGCGCTCTCCACGTGGCGGCCGTGGAGGAGCGGGCGGGAGAGGCGCGCCGGCTCCCACGGGTTGTGGCCGCCGACGGGCACCAGCGAGCCGCCGAGGAACACCGCCCCGGCGAGCCGCATCCAGAGCCCGGTCTCCCCGAAGCTGTCGGCGAGGTATACGGGCCCCGCCGGCCTCTCCCCGGCGGAGCGGCGGGGCGGCCCGCCGGCAAGGGCGGCGACGGGGCCGGCCCGCTCCACATGCCGGGGCACCAGCAGGAGCAGGGCGTCGGGCCGCTCAGCCCGCACCGCCTCATGCGCCCTCAGCACCAGCTCCTCCTCGCCGGGATGGGTGGAGATGGCGGCCCAGACGGGCCGCTCTCCCAAAGCGGCGCGCAGCGCCGCCAACTCGCCCTCATCGGCCGGCGGCGGCGGAGCCGCCGCCTTGGCATCGCCGCCGTCGAAGACGGCGGCCGCGCCGAGCGCCGTCAGGCGCGCGGCGTTCTGCGGGCCCTGCGCGGCGACGAGGCCGAAGGCCGAGAAGAGCCGCGCCGCGCTTGTCGCCCGCCCCTGCCAGCGCGCAGCCGAGCGCGCCGAGAGGCGCGCGTTGACCAGCGCCAGCGGGACGCCCCGCGCCGAGAGGCGCAGGATCGTTTGCGGCCAGATCTCGCTTTCGGCGAAGGCCACCGCGTCCGGCCGCCAGTGGCCGAGGAAGCGACGCAGCGGCCCCGCCGCGTCCAGCGGCGCGAACTGGTGCAGCGCCCCCTCCGGCAGCCGCGCCGGCAGGATCTCTGCCGCCGCCGCCGTCCCCGTTGTCAGCATCACGCCCGAGCCCCGCCGCCGCAGCTCCGACGCCAAGGGCAGCAGCGACAGCCCCTCACCGACCGAGGCGCCGTGCAGCCACACCAGCCGGCCCTCCGGCCGGGGCAGGCTCGCCCGGCCGTCCCGCTCGGCGATGCGCTCGCCCGGCACGCCGGCGCGCGCCAGCCCCCGCGCCACGCTGCGCAGCAGGAGCGGCGCCGCGAGGTTGGCGGCGGTGCAATAGGCGGTGAGGAGAGGGGTGCCCGCGGGCGGGTTCATCCCCCGGTGTGGCTCATGTGCCGGCTGACGCGGCCGGCCACATCCTGCCGGGAGTAATCGAAGTCATGGCCCTTGGGCTTGAGCGCGATGGCCGCGCGGATCGCCTCTTCGAGCGGCGCATCGGCCTCCGAGGCGCGCAGCGGGCCGCGCAGGTCCGAATGGCCCTCCTGCCCGAGGCAGGTGTAGATCTCGCCCGTGCAGGTGATGCGCACGCGGTTGCAGCTCTCGCAGAAGTTGTGGGTCAGCGGTGTGATGAAGCCGATCTTCTGCCCCGTCTCCTCCAGCCGCACGTAGCGCGCAGGGCCGCCGGTGCTCTCCGCCAGCCCGTCGAGGTGGTAGCGCTGCGCGAGCTGGGCCCGCAGGTCGCTCAGCGGCCAGTACTGGCCGAGGCGATCCTCGTTGCCGATGTCGCCCATCGGCATGACCTCGATGAACGTCAGGTCATGCCCCTCGGAGGCGCACCATTCGACGAGGTCGAAAAGCTCGCCGTCGTTGAAGCCCTTGAGCGCCACGGTGTTGATCTTCACCTGCAGCCCCGCCTCCTTGGCGGCGCGCAGCCCCTCCATCACCTGCGGCAGGCGGCCCCAGCGGGTCACCTGCTTGAACTTGCCCTCGTCGAGCGTGTCGAGCGAGACGTTCACGCGCCGCACGCCCGCCGCCGCCAGCTGGTCGGCGAAGCGGGACAGCTGGGAGCCGTTGGTGGTGAGCGTCAGCTCCTTCAGCGCGCCGGATTTCAGGTGCCGGCCCATCGCCTCGAAGAAGGTCATGATGCCGCGCCGCACGAGCGGCTCGCCGCCGGTGATGCGCAGCTTCTCGACGCCGAGGCGGATGAAGGCCGAGCACAGGCGGTCCAGCTCCTCCAGCGTCAGGAGCTCCTTCTTGGGGAGGAACTCCATGTGCTCGGACATGCAGTAGACGCAGCGAAAGTCGCAGCGATCGGTCACGGAGACACGCAAGTAGCGGATGTCCCGCTGGAAGGGGTCAGTCAGCACCATGGACGGAACCTAGGGGCGCGGGCAGGGACAAGCAAGCGCAGCGGCCGGCCCATCACGTTGGCAGGAGCGGGGAACCGGCGCGGGGGGGGCCTCCAGCCGGCCCGAACAACATGCCGCTCGGCGCGTGCGCATACCATTGCGCCGCGCGCGGGCGCCGCCTAGGCTCTGGCCCATGACACGTGCCCTGCTTCTCGCCCTCCTGCCGCTCGCCGCCTGCACCCAGGCGCAGATCGACGGCTTCTTCGCCCCCGCCGGCACCGCCGCGGACACTCCTGCGCAGGAGGCGGCCCAGCCCGCCCCGGCACCGACGCTCAACCCCACGCCGCCGCCGCCGCCGCCCCAGACGGCGACCACGGCGGAGGAGTTCGACACCACCTCCGAGGAGGACAGAGCCGCCGCCCTCGCCGAGCCGCCCGCGGCGGAGGAGGTGCGCCTCGGCACCGCCATCGGCTCCCTCGGCGATGCCGCCGACCCGGGCATCTGGATCGAGACCGGCTACGTGACCGAGCTGACATGGGGCCGAGTCGAGGTGGCCTCCACCGGCAAGACGATCAGCCTCGAGCTGCGCCCCTCCGGCGGTGAGCCGGGCGCGGGGGCGGAAGTCTCCCTGCCGGCGATGCGCCTTCTGGAGGTGCCCTTCACCGAGCTGCCGGAGCTGGTGATCTACGAATTGCCGGGCGGCGCCCCCGCCTGAATCGCGGCCTGATTGGCCGGGGCTTCCACCCGGCCGAAACGCCAGCCCCCTCGGCGCGGCCCGATTAGGCCAGCCGCCCCTCATCCATCCGCAGCCACCGGTCGATCCCGATCGCCTCCAGGAAGGCGCTGTCGTGGCTGGCGACCAAGAGCGCGCCCGGGTACTCCGCCAGCGTCTCCTCGAGCATCTCCACCGCCTCGATATCGAGATGGTTCGTCGGCTCGTCGAGGATCATGAGCTGCGGCGCCGTCGGCCCGCCGAGCGCGAGGGCGAGGCCGAGACGCAGCCGCTCCCCGCCGCTGAGCGCCGAGACCGGCTTCTCCGCCGCCACGTTGCGGAAGGCGAAACGGGCGAGGAGGGCATGAGCTGCCTCCACCTCCAGCCCCGGCAGCAGGCGGCGGACCGCGCCGAGCAGCGTCTCCTCCTGCCGTAACCCGGCGACATGCTGGTCGAGCACGGCGAGGGCGGGCGGGCGGCGCAGCTCCCCCGCCTCCGGCTCCAGCGCGCCGCGGACGAGGGCGAGGAGGGTGGACTTGCCGGCGCCGTTCGCCCCCTCCAGCGCCACGTGCTCGCCGGCGCGCATCTCCAGCGACAGGGGGCCGAGCGCGAAGTCGCCGCGGCGGAGCGCCACCTCCCGCAGCGAGAGCACCGTGCCATGCGCCTCGCCCGCTTCCGCCGTGATGGCGAGCGGCGGGCGCCGGGCGATGCGGGCGGCGGCCCTGTCCCGCGCCTCCTGCGCCGCCGCCTCCTGCCGGGCGGCGAGGGAGCGGCCGGCGCCGCCTGTGGCCTCCGCCCGCTCCTTGCGGGCATCGAGCAGGATCTTCGGCTGATCTCCCTTGGCCCGGCTGGCGCGGCCGGCCTTATCGCGCCGCGCCTGCCGCTCCGCCCGCGCCTGCGCCGCGGCGCGTGTCTGGCGAAGCGCGCGCTCCGCCTCGTCCAGCGCAGCCGCCTCGCGGGCGCGGCGGGCGCCCTGCGCCTCGGCGAAGGCTGGCCAGCCGCCGCCGAAGAGCGTGCAACCGGCGGGCGACAGCTCGAGGATGCGGTCCACCCCGGCGAGCAGGGCGCGGTCGTGGCTGGCGAGCACCACGCCGCCGGGCCAGCCCGCCACCAGCTGCGCCACGAGGTCGCGGCCGGCGCTGTCGAGGTTGTTGGTCGGCTCGTCGAGCAGCAGCAGGTCCGGCTGGTCGAGGTGCAGCCGCGCGATGCCGGCGCGGGTGCGCTCGCCGCCGGACAGCTCGCGGAGCGGGTGGGGCAGCATCGCCTTCTCCAGCCCGGCGGAGGCGAGGGCGGCGGAGAGTCGGGCGGGCAGGTGCCAGTCCGCCTCGGCGAAGTCGGCTTCGCTGCCGGCGCCCGCCTCGATCCGCTCCAGCCGGGAGAGCGGGGCGGCGACGCCGAGCGCCTCGGCGAGGGGGAGGCTCTCGTCGGGCCAGCTCTGCCGGAGCCGCCCGATGCGGCCGCTGCGCGTGATGCGCCCGGCCGCCGGCGCGGCGCCAGCCATCACGGCGAGCAGCGTCGACTTGCCGGCGCCGTTGGGGCCGACGAGGCCGGTGCGCTCGGCACCGAAGGAGAGGGAGAGGCCCGAGAGGAGCGTCTCGCCGTCAGGCGTGGCGAGGCGGATGTTGGAGAGCGTGAGGAAGGCAGGCATGGGTCACCGGTGCGGTCGTTGCGAAAAGGGCGACGATCGGTCGGGTGAACTCCATCTTGGCCTCCATGCCTTGCGTGAGGGGCAGAGATGCCGCCCGGGGGCCTGAAAATCAAGGCGCCCGGCCGTGAAAAGGGCCGGCGCTGGGGCCGGCCCTTCGGGGTCTTTAAGGGGAAGGGCGGTCAGCCCGCCCGCCGCTCCGGGTGAAAGCGGCTGGTGCCGGAGAGGGCGAAGCGGCCGGAGCGGACCTTCACGATCCGCCCCTGCCGGAGCAGGGTGCCGAAGCTGCGCAGCCCCTCCTCGCGGGAGAAGCCCTCGGGCGCCGCCTCGCCGACGAGGCGCATCAGCTGGGGCCGGGAGAAATCCTCCGCTCCCTCGATCTGCGCCGTGTAGGCGGCGGCGGCCTCCAGGAGGTCGGAGAGCGATTCGGCGCCGGCCTCGGCGGCATAGGCGGGGAAGCTCTCCTCCGCCTCGGCCTCCTGCGGCTGCGGCGCGGGGCGGGGCGGCTCGACGCTCTCCCCCGGCATGACACGGCGCGGGCGCACCGGGGCGGCGGGGCTGGCCTCGGCCGTGCCCCGGCTCTCCGCGGTGTCGACCCGCTGCGAGGCGACGAGCTTCAGGGGCGCGGTGCGCGGCCGCTCCGACGGCTGGTCGGCGCGGACGGGGCGGCGCGGGCGCACCACCTGGTCGAGATCGTCGCGGAAGGCGGCGAGCTTGCCCTCACGCCCATCCCCCTCGCCGAGCCGGCGGGCGGCCTCGGTGGCGGCGACGGCGGCCTTGAGCTGCGCGATGGCGGCGCGGCGGCGCGAGTTGCCCGGCTCCGCCAGCTGGTCCTCGGTGCGCGACAGGATGCGGTCGAGCCCGGCGCCATCGGCCTCCGGCGCGTTGGAGAAGGGGCGGGGGTCGTCCCATGCGGGGCGGTCCTGGCCGAGGGGATCGTCGCGCTCGGCTGTGGCGGGGGCGTCGTCCTCGTCGTTCTCGCTGCCCCAGGCCTCGTCGTCCGCCTCGGAGTGGAGGGCGGGGGCCGGCTCGGCCTCCTCGGCACCGGAGAAGAGGGACTCGCCGTCGTCGGCGCTCTCCTCGCCATCCCAGCCTTGCGCCGGGGTGGGCCAGGCGTCGGCATCGTCCTCGTTGTCGGAGAGGTCGTCCTCCGGGATGTTCTCGGAAACCGGCGCGTCGGCGGGGGCGTCTTCGGCCATCACGTCATCAGACGGCGCCTCGGTGGACTCGTCCTCAACCTCCGGAGCGGCCTCGGCGGCCGGCTCGGGAGCCTCCCCGAATTCCTCCGCCAGCGCGGCGTCCAGCTCGGCCTCCCAGGCCTCGTCGGCCGATGTCGGGGTGGCGATCTGCGACGACTGGGCGCGCGCGGGGGCGGCTTCGTCCTGCGCCCAGTCCTGCAGCTCCGCCTCGGCGGCGGCCAGCTCGTCGATGTCGGGCGAGGAGCTGTCGGTTGCCTCCGGCTCCGGCTCGGGCGCAGTGCGGAAGGCGGTGGGCTCGGGCAGGGGGGCGGGGGCCGACTCCGCCGCCTCGCCGGCCGCCTCGGCCATCGCGGCGTCGAGGTCGGCGTCCGCCCCAAGCTCGGCTTCCAGAGCTGCCAGCTCGGCGAGGAGGGCCGCCTCGTCGGTGTCGGAAAGCGTGCCGACGTATGGCGAATCGGTTTCCTCGGCGCCGACAGGCTCACTCTCCGGCAGGGCGGGGCCGACCTGATCGGCGGGCGCCTCGGCACCCGGCTCGGGCGCCGTTTCCGGCGCTTCGGGGGCCGAGGGCTCGGTGGTCGCCTCGAACGGGCCCTGCTCGACGGGCGCCGGGGCATGGTCGTAATCGGCCTCGCCGGCGATGGTGTCGTAGGGCATCGCCAGTTCCTGCGAAGGCGTCTCCTCGACTTCGGGCACCTCTGCGCCGGCCTGCTCCGCGTCACCGGCGGCGAGCTGAGCCTCGAGATCGGCCAGCTCCTCGTCGGCCAGAGCCTCCTCGGGCAGGTCGTCGGCCGTCACATCTTGCTCGGGCGCGACCTCTTCCGCGGGTGCCTCGTCAGCCACCACCGCGTCGGGGGCGTCCTCCCCCTCGGACACGTCGAGCAGGAGCGCGACCTCGTCGGCCAGCGCCGGGTCGGACGCGCCGACCAGCGCGCTGTCCGCGGAGAGGGCCTCAGTGGGAGCGGTCTCGTCCTGAGAGACGGCCGGAGCCTCGGGCTCGGGCGTCTCTTCGAGCGCCGGTTCCGCCTCGGCGGGGGCAGGGGTCTCGGGCGCATCGTCCATCCCTTCGTCAGCGGAGACATCCTCCGCCGACCAGTCCCGGGCGTCTTCGGCCGGCACCGTCTCCTCTTCGACCTCGGCCAGCTCCGCCTCTTCCGGCTGCCCGACGGCCTCGCCGGCTGCGGTAGCGGCGCCGCTGCCGACGACGGCGCGAATGCGAGCGAGCTTGTCGGCGACGTTGCCGCCACCGGCGTTCCGCAGCTGGCCCGGGCTCGGCGGCATGGCGGGCGTGGCCTCCTCCGCCGGCTCCTCGACGGGGGACTCGGCCTTCACCTCGGGCTCGGCAGTCTCCGCCTCCGGCTCTTCCTCCGCCTGAGGCACCGCAGCGGGCGCGGCGAGCTGCGCCGCGCGCAGGACGATGCCGCCCTCCTCGGTGCGCGCCTCCACCCTCCGCGCGATCTCGCGCTCGGCGATGCGGGCGAGCATGTCGGCATCGGGCGTGGCGGGCTCGGCGCCGAAGTAGCGGTCATCGGCGGCGAGGTCGCGGAAGTACTCCGCGATGGCCTTCATCGTGCCGAAGGAATCGTCGAACCCTTCCAGGGTGCAGCTGAATGTCCCGTATGAGACGGTGAGGATCTTGCTGGACCCGACCATGTCGTCACTCGCTTCTGATTGCCTCTCGGTACAGGAGGCCTGTTCCGGGCGTCCTTGACACGCCATACAGGGCCACGAAGTAGGTCCCCCATGGCGGATTTCGGGACCTTTTCGGGGCAGTCGGCGGCGAATACGGGAATATTGTGGCAGGCTCCGGAGTGATTGTCAGCAGCGCACCGGTCACGCTCGTGGGCGGCGGCCCGGTGTCGGGGACGGCGCTGGCGGCGGCGCTGCGGCTGGCGCCGCGGCTCGTCGCGGCCGATGGCGGGGCCGACCGGCTGCTCGCCGCGGGGCACCGGCCGGAGGCGGTGATCGGCGACATGGATTCCATCTCGCCCGGCGCCCGCGAGGTGCTGTCGGACCGGCTGATCGAGGTCTCCGAGCAGGAGACGACCGACTTCGACAAGGCCCTGCGCCACATCGAGGCGCCGCTGGTGCTCGCGCTGGGGATGCGCGGCGGGCGGCTCGATCACGAGCTGGCGGCGCTCTCCGTCCTCGCCGCGCGACCGGACCGGCCCTGCGTACTTCTGGGCGAGGAGTACCTCGCCTGCCTCTGCCCGCCGGAGCTGCGGATGGACCTGCCCGAGGGCTCCGAGCTGTCGCTCTTCCCGCTCGCCCCCTGCCGCTGTGAGAGCGATGGTCTGCTCTGGCCGACGGCGGGGCTCGACTTCGCCATCGGCGGGCGGATCGGCACGTCGAATGCCGTCACCGGCCCGGTCTGGCTCAAGCCCGATCGGCCGGCGATGCTGCTGATCCTGCCCCAGGTGGCGCTGGAGGGTCTGGTCAGGGCACTGCCGGCGTCGCCAGCCTGGCCGTCCGCCGCTCCCGCCCGATGATGTAGAGCCCGGCGCCGATCGTCAGCGCGATGCCTGCGGAGGCCATGGGCCCCGGCAGATCGGCGAAGATCGCCCAGCCGATGAGCGTGGCGAAGGGGATCTCCAGGTATTGCATCGGGGCGAGGGTCGCCGCCGGCGCGAAGCGCAGTGAGGCGGTCATCATCAGGTGGGCGGCGGTCCCCGTCAGCCCCAGCGCCAGGATCAGCCCCCAGCCGGTGAGGTCCTGCGGGGCCCAGGCGAAGGCCCCGGGGGAGCCGGCGAAGATTAGTGCCAGCGGCAAGAGCACGACACTGGCCATCGCCCCGCTGACCGCCTGAAGCGTCACCGGTCCGACCTCCCGCGCGACGGCGCGGGTCGCCAGCATGAAGAGCGCGAAGATCACCGCGACCCCCAGCGGCAGGAGAGCGACCACCCCCGCCTCCCTCAGGTTCGGCTGCAGGACGAGGAGCGTGCCGACGAAGCCGACGGCGCAGGCGCCGAGGCGGTGCGGCCCGACGCTCTCCCCCAGCACGGCCCATCCGAGCAGCAGCATGAGGAAGGGCATGACGAAGGCGATGGCCACCGCATCCGCCAGCGGCAGGTAGAGGAGGGCCGTGAACATCGCTGAGATGCCGGCCACGTGCAGTGCCGTGCGCACCGCCGTCAGCAGCAGCACCCGCCGCCCGAGCAGCAGCGTGCCGCCGGTGAGCAGCACCATCGGCACCAGCACCGCCGCCTGCACGGCGAAGCGGATGGTGACGAGCTGGCCGACGGAGAGGCTGGTGCCCAGCAGCTTGGCCAGCGAGTCGCCGAAGGGGGCGAGCACGCAGAAGGCGAGCATCAGGAGGATGCCGAGGAGGGGACGATCGGTGGCCATGGGCGCGACGCTAGCGAATGCGGCACGGCGCGTCCATGGCGGGGCGGGAGGGGCCGGGGGGCGGGCGATACCCTAGCCCCCGGCCCCCCGAACATCTTCAAAAGACAGCGAGAGCCGCCGGTCAGGCCGCCGTCAGCACCTTCTCGATCTGGTCGACGGGATGGCCCGTGAGCGTCTTCGGGATCTCGGCCACGATCTTCGATTCCACCTCCTTGTGGAGCTTGTGGCGCATCTCGCCCAGCACGACGGGCGGCGCGACGAGCACGAGGCTCTTGTAGACGCCCTTGTGGGCCATCTTGTAGAGCCGCTCGGCCATCTCGTCGGCGAAGCGTTCCTTGGCGATGCGGTGCCAGTCGGCATCCTCGACGGCGCTCTTCTGGACGCGCCCGCCCCCGTCGTTGAGCCGGCCCGGGCGGTCGGTGCCCTGCTCGCGCGTCGGCGGGTTCTCCTCATGGAATTCGCGGACGACCTGGAGGTTCGGATGTTCCTCGTCGCCCTCGTTGCGGAAGAGCAGCGCCTTCTCGCCGTCGGCGACCATCACGTAAATATCGTGAGTGAGTTTCAGTTCGGACATGGGTGAATCCTCCGTTCTTCGCGGTCTTGCGACCTTCGAAAGAGAGAACGCCCTCGGACCACGGCGCGTTCCGTTGCCCCAGCCCCCGTCTTTGGTCCTCAAAATCCCGGGGGTTTGGGGGCAGAGCCCCCAACGCACTAATGGAATGCGCCGCAGGCGCTCCGCTGAACAACCGGCCTTCAGCAGTTCGGCACGTTCACCGCGAGCCCGCCCAGCGAGGTCTCCTTGTACTTCTCGCTCATGTCCCCGCCCGTCTGCCGCATCGTTTCGATCGCGGCGTCCAGCGGCACGAAATGCTGCCCGTCGCCGCGCAGGGAAAGCGAGGCGGCGGAGATCGCCTTGATGGCGCCGAGGCCGTTGCGCTCGATGCAAGGGACCTGCACGAGCCCTTTCACCGGGTCGCAGGTCATGCCGAGGTGATGCTCCAGCGCGATCTCGGCGGCATTCTCCACCTGCTCGGGCGTGCCGCCGAGCACGGCGCAGAGCCCGGCGGCGGCCATGGCGGAGGCGGAGCCGACCTCGGCCTGGCAGCCGCATTCGGCGCCGGAGATCGAGGCGTTGTACTTGATCAGCCCGCCGATGGCGGCGGCGGTCAGCAGGAAGTCGGGCAGGCGCGAGGGCTGGGCGAGCGGCACGTGCGTCAGCCAGTATTTGATGACCGCCGGCACGACGCCGGCGGCGCCGTTCGTCGGCGCCGTGACCACCTGCCCGCCGGCGGCGTTCTCCTCGTTCACCGCCATGGCGTAGGCGCTGATCCAGTCGTTGATGATATGCGGCGGGGCGAGGTTCTGCCCGGCCTCGCGCTTGAGCGCCTCGTGGATGGCGGCGGCGCGGCGGCGGACGTTCAGCCCGCCGGGCAGGGTTCCGCCCGAGGCGAGGCCCCGCTCCATGCAGGCCTCCATCACGGACCAGAGGCGGGAGATGCCCGCCTCCAGCTCCGCCCGGCTCATCCGGCTTTCCTCGTTGGCGCGCTTCATGGCGGCGATGGAGAGGCCGGAGTCCCCGGCCATCGCCAGCATCTCGGCGGCGCTCTTGAAGGGGTAGGGGACGGGCGGGCCGCTATCCTTGTCCTGCCCCTCCGCCAGCTCCGCCGCCGTCAGCACGAAGCCGCCGCCGACGGAGTAATAGGTGACCTCGGTGATCACGTCACCCTGCGCGTCCAGCCCCTGCAGGACCATGCCGTTGGCATGGCCGGGCAGGGGGGCGCCGTAGTCGAAGCGCAGGTCCTCCTCGGGGTCGAAGGCAAGGCGGGGCAGGCCCTCGGGCTCCACCGCCTTGTCGGCGCGGATGGAGGAGAGCGCCGCCTCGGCCTTCTCCGCCTCGTAGGTGCCGGGGGTGAAGCCGGCGAGGCCGAGGATCGTCGCCCGGTCCGTCGCATGGCCGATGCCGGTGAAGGCGAGCGAGCCGTGGAGCGTCGCGCGCAGGCGGGAGACGGTGAAGGGCTGGGCACGCAGGTGATCGAGGAAGCGGGCGGCCGCCACCATCGGCCCCATCGTGTGGGACGAGGAGGGCCCGACGCCGACCTTGAACATCTCGAAGACGGACAAAAACATCTTACAGCGCCGCTCCTTCCTTGGGCCGGCAGGGCTGCGGCGCCGTGAAGGGGCGGGGGCCGAGCCCCTCCGCCTCGGCGACGCGGGCGGTGGCGGGCAGCGCCTCCATCCGTGCCGCCAGCGCCTCCAGATTCGGCCAGCCGGAGAGGGGCGGCCAGCCCGGCCCCGGGTAGAGCTGCAGCCAGCGCAGCTGCGGCGCGAGATAGCAATCGAGGAGGCCGGGCGCCTCGGCCGCCATGAGGGGGGCGAGATGCGCCTCGGCCATGTCCAGAAGCGCCGTCATCCGGGCCTCCGTCTCCTCCGGCGAGGCGAATGGGAACTGGCCGGGGTAGAAGCGGGCGCGCAGGCCTGTGTGCATCGTGTTGGAGAGCCAGAAGAGCCAGGTGAGCGCGGGGCCCCGCGCCGCGGCGCCCGGCGGCGGGAAGAGCGGCGCGCCGGTCTCGGAGAGCCAGAGCAGGATGGCCGCGGTCTCGAAGAGCGGGCCGGAGGGCGTCTCCAGCACCGGGATGAGGCCCATCGGGTTCAGGGTGAGGTACTCAGCCCCCCGCTGCGCCTGCGCCCTCCGGTCGACGAGGCGGGTGCGGTAGGGCCGCCCCTGCATCTCCAGCGCCAGGCGCACGGAGAGCGAGGCGTTGTCGGGGGCGTAATGGAGGACGAGCTCGGTCATGATGCCAGTTGATCAGGTGAGAGGGCGGGGCGCCAAGCGGAGACAGACCTGCCGGGAGCGGAAAGCGACGTCAGTCGGGCCGCGTGAGGATGAAGGCGGCACCGGCGCCCATCCCGGCGAGCTGCACGAGGATCACCCAGAGCGGCAGTCGGAGGATGAGGCTGAGCGCGAGGATCGCCGCCATGCTGGCGCAGGCGATGATCTTTGCCCGGCGCGGGATGGCGCCCCGCTCCTCCCACTCGCGGATCGGCGGGCCGAAGCGGGCGTGGGAGAGGAGCCGGGCATGGAGCGCCGGGCTGGAGCGGGCGAAGAAGTAGGCTGCGAGGATGAGGAAGACGGTGGTCGGCAGCCCGGGCAGGACGATCCCGACGAGGCCGAGGCAGATCATCAGCCACCCGAGCCCGATATAGACCCACCGCTTCATCGCCCGCCCTCTCGCTGCCGGGCCGAAGTGGCCCCGGCCGGGACGGGCGTCAAGGGGTGGGGGGTGGTGTTGAGAGCTGGCGGCCGGTGGGCTCGCCGTGCCCTCGTAGGGTGGGTTTGCAACCCACCGTGGCCGACGTCGCCGCTTCTCCCCCCGCCCGGTACGCGCCAAAGGCGCAGGGCGAGCGCCTGTCCGTCCCGCGGGCTGGCGCTCTGGTGGGGCCTGGTGCGTCGCTCGTGTCGGGGAGGGGTGTGGCGGGCATAAAGTTCGCAGCGGCACCGTCGGAGCGCCACCCCACGAGCCGGCGCTCGCCCTGCGCCTGAGAGGAGAGCGCCTGGTGGAGAAGGGGGCGGTGGGTTGGAAACTCACCCGACGGGTCTGGGTGCCCTATCGTCCCACCGGTTCCCATCCGGCTCGATGACAGCGACCGGTCCAAAGCTCCTGCCCACGCCCGGTACGCGCCAAAGGCGCAGGGCGAGCGCCTGCCCGCCCCGGCGGGCTGGCGCTCCGGTGGGGCTTGGTGCGTCGCTCGGGGCGGGGAGGGGAGGGGTGTGGCAGGCATAAAGCGCGCCGCTCGACCGTCGGAGCGCCATCCCACGGGCAGGCGCTCGCCCTGCGCCTGCAATCGGAGTGCGAGTTGGAGCGCGGCAGGTGGGTTGGAAACCCACCCTACGTGCCGGGTGCTCTATCGTCTCACCGGTGTTCCCCCTGCTCGACGATGGCGACCGGTTTGAATTCGTCCCACGCGCTGCGACTGAAACCGGCGGCGCGGGTGGAGAGGGGTGCCGGGCTGAAACCCGGTCGACGGCCCGGCCGGGAGGGCAGGGGGCCGCCGGATCGCGGCGCAGCCAGCCCACGCCTGTGAGCGAGGCCGTCCCGTTCCAACCACCGGCGCCCCCCACCCACGCCCTGCGCTCCCCCGGCTACGCCCGGCGCCGGCGATGCGCCGGTCTCATTGACATCGCTCGAGGGGCGCGCCAACGCTGCCGCCCATGCTCGACCTGCGCCCCGTCGGATATGTCATCGGCCTTCTCGTCGCGGTGCTCGGGCTGACAATGTTCGGGCCCTTCGTCGCCGACGTGGTGGCGGGCAACGGGCAGTGGGCGACCTTCCTCGAAAGCGGCGTCGTCACCGTCCTCACCGGCGGCATGATGGCGCTGGCCTCGTCCAACGGGGTCAAGGAGGGGCTGACGCTCCGGCAGACGTTCCTGATGTCCGCCGGCGTCTGGCTGGCGCTGCCGGCCTTCGGGACGCTGCCCTTCCTCATCGGCCTGCCCAACATGACGCTGACCGATGCCTTCTTCGAATCCATGTCGGGGCTGACGACCACCGGCGCCAGCATCCTCGGCGGCGGCACCGTGCACGGGCCCATCGACGATCTGCCGGAGGGAATCCTGCTCTGGCGCGGCATCCTGCAATGGATCGGCGGCATCGGGGTGATCGTCTTCGCCATGGTCTTCCTGCCCGAGCTGAAGGTCGGCGGCATGCAGGTCTTCCGCTCCGAGGCCTTCGACACCATGGGCAAGATCCTGCCCCGCGCGGCCGAGATCGCCTCCTCCATCTCTGTCATCTACGTCGCCCTCACCCTCGCCTGTGCGCTGTCCTACATGGCGACGGGGATGATCCCCTTCGATGCCATCGTCCACGCGATGACCACCGTCTCCACCGGGGGCTTCGCCAACACCGACGCCTCCTTCGGCGCCTACGGGGCCGGGGCGCATTACGTCTCGGCGCTGTTCATGATCCTCGCGGCGCTGCCTTTCGTGCGCTACGTGCAGCTCATCGGCGGGCAGGGGCTGCCGCTGGTGCGCGATGCTCAGGTGCGCGGCTTCCTCGTCGTCATCGCCGTCTGCGTGATCTTCGTGACCATGGCGCTCTTCCGCCTCGTCCACGGGGTGGAGGAGGTGGCGTTCCGCGAGGCGCTGTTCAACGTCGTCTCCATCATGTCGGGGACGGGCTATGCCTCGGCCAACTACATGACATGGGGCAGCTTCTGCGTGACGCTGTTCTTCTTCATCGGGCTGATCGGCGGCTGCGCCGGCTCCACCGCCTGCTCGGTAAAGATCTTCCGCTACCAGATCCTCCTCGTCTCCATCGGCGCGCAGATCCGCAAGATCTACAACCCGCACGGGGTCTTCGTGCCGCGCTACGACGGGCGGCCGGTCAGCGAGGACGTGCTGAACTCCGTCATGGCCTTCTTCGTGGCCTTCATCATCTCGGTCGGCATCGTCTCCGTCTGCCTGTCGCTGACGGGGCTCGACTTCATCACCTCCGTCTCCGGCGCCGCGACGGCGCTGGCCAATATCGGCCCCGGCCTCGGCAACGAGATCGGGCCGGCGGGGAACTTCGGCGGGCTCAACCCGCTGGCGAAGTGGATCCTGAGCCTGTCGATGTGGTTCGGCCGGCTGGAGATGCTCGTCGTGATGGCGGTCTTCACCACGCGGATGTGGCGCGACTGACGAGCGTGCGGGCGGGGGTTGCGGTCCGCCCGGCGGGGCGCGAGATTGTGGCATCCTTCCTCAGCCCGAGAGTCCCCCCATGCCCATCCGCAACCGATTTGCCGAGCTCCTCCCCGAGATCACCGAATGGCGCCGCGATCTGCACGAGCACCCCGAGATCCTCTTCGAGACGCACCGCACCTCGGCGCTGGTGGAAGAGAAGCTCAAGGCCTTCGGCTGCGACGAGGTGGTGACGGGCCTCGGCCGGACGGGCGTCGTCGCGCTCATCAAGGGCCGCGAGCCCGGGCGCACCATCGGCCTGCGCGCCGACATGGATGCGCTGCCGATCACCGAGGAGACGGGCGTGCCCCATGCCTCCAAGACCGCCGGCGCCATGCATGCCTGCGGCCATGACGGCCATACGGCCATGCTGCTGGGAGCCGCCAAGTACCTCGCCGAGACGCGCAACTTCGCCGGCACCGTCGCCGTCATCTTCCAGCCCGCCGAGGAGGGCGGCGGCGGTGGCCGGGAGATGTGCGAGGACGGCATGATGGAGCGCTTCGGCATCGAGGAGGTCTACGGGATGCACAACTGGCCGGGCCACCCGGTCGGCGAGTTCGCGATCCGGCCCGGCGGCTTCTTCGCCTCCACCGACCAGTTCGAGATCGAGGTCGTGGGCCGCGGCGGCCACGCCGCCAAGCCGCACGAGGGCGTCGACCCGACGGTGATGGCGGCGCAGCTCGTGCTGGCGATGCAGACCATCGTCTCCCGCAACGCCGACCCGGTGAAGCAGATCGTGGTCTCGGTGACCTCCTTCGTGACGTCGAGCCAGGCGTTCAACGTCATCCCGCCGAAGGTGACGCTGAAGGGTACCGTCCGCACGCTGGCGCCGGAAATGCGCGAGCTGGGCGAGACCCGCATCAAGGCGCTGGCCGCCTCGCTCTGCGAGGGCTTCGGCGGCGAGGCGCGGGTGCGCTGGATCCGCGGCTACCCGGTGATGGTCAATGCCGAGACGGAGACGGAATACGCCCGCGAGGCCGCCCGCAAGGTGGCCGGGGACTGCGCGGAGGCCGACCTCGTGATGGGCGGAGAGGACTTCGCCTACATGCTGGAGGAGCGGCCGGGCGCCTATATCCTCGTCGGCAACGGCGACACGGCGGCGGTGCACAACCCGAGCTACGACTTCAACGACGAGGCGATCCCGGCGGGCTGCTCCTTCTGGGCGGAGATCGTGGAGCAGCGGCTGCCGTTGAGCTGAGGCGGGAGAGGGCGGGGCGGCCTCGCCTTCGGCAATCGCCCGCCCGCCCTCTGTATCCCTGTCCGCGCTGACTCCAGCGTGAGGAGGGTTGAGAGGAGGGCTCCATCTGCTGAGAGGCCGTTTGCTGGCAGGTCTGCCTAAAAACAGGCCTCGCCCATGGTGAGGGCGAGTCGCCCCGCGTCAAGGAGCTTCGCCCGCCTCTGGCGGCGCCTGCGGCGTCCTTGACCCGGGACGACTCGCGGTGCGCCGGGGGCGGGAGGGGGCCTTGCGTCTGACCGCCATGGTGCGACCGTTGAGCTAAGACCCCGGCCCGGTGCGCGCCAAAGGCAGGGCGAGCGCCTGTCCGCCCGGAGGGCTGGCGCTCTTGTGGGGCTTGGTGCTCAGCGGCGAGCTGGGAGGTGTGCGGTTGGCATAAAGCGCGCAGCGGCAACGTCGGAGCGCCACCCCAAGGGCAGCCACTCGCCCTGCGCCCGTGAGCGTTACGCAGGAAAGGCTGGGCGACTTGGCTTCGGGACGAAAGACCCCCCCCCCCCCCGCCTATTCGGCTGCGTGCTTCGGATCCTTGCCGTCGTCGTCGCGGCGGGCGGCGAGGACGGGGCGAGTGAGGGTGCCGCCGATGCGGTCGGGCGCGGGAGGCTCGATGCGCGAGGGGCCGTAGGGCGCGAGGGGAGAGGGCTCCGTCGGCGCCTCCGGCTCCGGCTCCGCCGCCGGTTCGGGGGCGGGGAGGGCGGCCGTGGTCTCGGCGGGCGCGGGCTGGGCCGGCGCGGGCTCGGCGGCCGTCTCGGCGAGCGGACGACGGAAGACCAGCAGGTTCTGGTAGACCACCGTCTTGCCGGCGAGGCCCGAGCGCTCCTCGCTGGGCAGGGTGTCGGTGCGCAGGTATTCCCACCCCTCGGCGCCCAGCTCGTTCATTGTGGCTTCCAGCACATGGGCGAAGCGCGCCTCCGGCGACTTCACACCCTTGCTCTTCGTGCCCTTCTTCGGCGCCGGCACGACGCGGTATTCGTAACAAAGCATGACAGATATCCCAAAATCCCGCCTTCGGCCTTAGCAGGCGCCGCCTGCAAGGCCAAGCGGCGAGGGCGCGCGGCCCCCGCCGGCGCCCGCTCCCGTGCGGGGCGGCGCCTAGAGGCCCAGCTTGGCGGAAACGATCTCGTTCACCGCCTTGGGATTGGCCTTGCCGCCGGTGGCCTTCATCACCTGCCCGACGAACCAGCCGGCGAGCTTGGGATTGGCGCGGGCCTTCTCCACCTGCGCGGGATTGGCCGCGATCACCTCGTCCACCGCCGCCTCGATGGCCCCGGTGTCGGTGACCTGCCGCATGCCGCGCTCCTCGACGATGACGGAGGGATCGCCGCCCTCGGTGTAGACGATCTCGAAGAGGTCCTTGGCGATCTTGCCCGAGATGTCGCCCTTCACGATCAGCCCGATGATGCCGCCGAGCTGCGCCGGGGTCATCGGGCTTTCCGTGATCGCCTTGTCGCCGTCGCGCTTGAGGCGGCCGAAGAGCTCGTTGAGCACCCAGTTGGCGGCCAGCTTGCCGTCGGAGGCGGCGGCGACCTCCTCGAAATAGGCTGCGCTCTCGTGCTCCGCCGTCAGGACGGAGGCGTCGTAATCCGACAGTCCGTAATCGGCGATGAAGCGGGCCTTCTTGGCATCCGGCAGCTCGGGGAGGGAGGCTTCGATATCGTCCACCCAGGCCTGCTCGATCTCCAGCGGCAAGAGGTCGGGATCGGGGAAGTAGCGGTAGTCATGCGCCTCTTCCTTGGAGCGCATGGAGCGGGTCTCGCCCTTCTCGGCGTCGAAGAGGCGGGTCTCCTGCGTGACGGACTTGCCGTCCTCCAAGAGGGCGATCTGGCGGCGCGCCTCGTATTCGATGGCCTGCTGGATGAAGCGCATGGAGTTCATGTTCTTGATCTCGCAGCGCGTACCGAGATGGCTGAAATCCTGGCTTTCCATGTAACGCTCGTAGTCGCCCGGCCGGCAGACGGAGACGTTGACGTCCGCCCGCAGGTTGCCGTTCTGCATGTTGCCGTCGCAGGTGCCGAGGTAGCGCATGATCTGCCGAAGCTTCAGCACATAGGCCGCCGCCTCCTCCGGCCCCCGGATGTCGGGGCGGGAGATGATCTCCATCAGCGCGACGCCGGTGCGGTTAAGATCGACGAAGGAGAGGGACGGGTCCATGTCGTGGATCGACTTGCCGGCATCCTGCTCGAGGTGGATGCGCTCGATCCGCACGAGGCGCGCCTTACCGTCGCCGAGTTCCACCAGCACTTCGCCCTCGCCCACGATGGGGTGGTAGAGCTGGCTGATCTGGTAGCCCTGCGGCAGGTCGGGGTAGAAATAGTTCTTACGGTCGAAGGCGCTGTGCAGGTTGATCGCGGCCTTCAGCCCCAGCCCGGTTCGCACCGCCTGCGCCACGCAGCCCTCGTTGATGACCGGCAGCATCCCCGGCATGCCGGCATCGATGAAGGAGACGTTGGAGTTGGGCTCGGCGCCGAACTGCGTCGACGCGCCGGAGAAGAGCTTGGCCTTCGTGGAGACCTGGGCATGGACCTCCATGCCGATCACCAGCTCCCACTCGCCGGTGGCGCCGGAGATGAGCTTCGGCTTGGGGGATTCGTAGGTCAGATCCAGCATGGCGCGGCCTCGTCCGGTTCGGGATGCGGATGAATAGGCAAAGCAGCGCCGACCCGCAAGCCTCGGGTGGGGCAGGGGAATCTGCCTCCGCGTGTGGGCGCCTGGCCGCCAAGCTGTTCATTTCGCCGGCTTTTCAGTTGAAGCCGGGGGCGACTCGCACCATCTTGCCCGGCATGTCTGCCCTGCGCGTCGCCTCTCTGCTCGCCGCCGCCCTTCTCGCCACGCCCCTCCGGGCCGAGCTGGTCACCCCAGCCTGGCCCCCGGCTGCGCTGGCCGAAGCACCGGATGCGCGCCCGACCCTCCGCCCGGAGTGGATCGAGCGGATTCCGCCGGTGCAGACGGGCGCCACCGTCCGCCCCGTGGCCCGCGACCCCTTCCTGCCAGCCGCCCGCTGGGGCGGCAGCGCCCAGGCGATGTGGACGCGCGCCGCCCTCTCCGCGATGGACGATCACGGCGAGCCGCTGGTCGACACGCTGCCCCGCGACATCGGAACGTGGTGCCCCGGCTATGCCACGGCGAGCGAGGAGAACCGGCAGGCCTTCTGGGTCGGCCTCCTATCCGCCCTCGCGTGGTACGAGAGCACGCACCGGCCGACGGCCGTGGGCGGCGGCGGGCAATGGTTCGGCCTGACGCAGATCTACCCGCCGACGGCGCGCTCCTACGGCTGCCGGGCCGAAACCGGCGGCGAGCTCAAGGATGCCGAGGACAACCTCAGCTGCGCCATCCGCATCCTCGCCACCACCGTGCCGCGCGATGGTGCCGTGGCGCTGCACGACGGCCGCTGGCGGGGCGTCGCGGCCGACTGGGGGCCGATGACCAGCTCGGTCAAGCGGGCGGCGATGGCGGAATGGACGAGCCGGCAGAGCTATTGCCAGGTGCACCTCGCCCCCGAGGAATCCGCCCGGCCGCTGGCCCGGCCGGCGCATCTGGGCGAGATCACGACGGCGATGAACGACTGACCGCCGGGAGGGGCACGAATTCCGCCCCCCGGTCAGGCCGCGCGCATCCGCCTCCCTCAGGCCGAGCGCATCCGCAAGACGCTTAGCTCGCCCGCATCCGCACGACCATCTCGCGTAGGTCGCGGCTCAGCCCCTCTGCCTCCGCCACCCGCGCCAGCTGGGCCTGGATCATCTCCTGCCGCCGCTCCCCGTAGCGCTTCCACGTCTGGAAGGCGGTGGAGAGGCGGGCGGCGATCTGCGGGTTCACCTTGTCTGTGCGGATCAGCCAGTCGGCGAGGAAGGCATAGCCCTCGCCGCTGGCGTCATGGAATCCGGCGGCATTGGCCGGCAGGGCGCCGATGACAGCGCGCAGGCGGTTGGGGTTCTTCGCGTTGAAGGCCGGATGCTCCGTCAGCCGGCGCGTCACCTCAAGCGCCCGCTCGGGCGCGGCGAGCTGCACCTGCTGGCTCATCCACATGTCCATCACCAGCTCGTCGCCGCGCCAGCGCTCCTCGAAGGCCGCCAGCTCCGCCTCGCCGGAGCCGATGGAGAGGAGGGCCTGCAGCGCGCCGAGCGAGAGGGTCATGTTGTCCGCCCGCGCGAACTGCTCGCGGGCCGTGTCGCCGCCATCGCCGCGCGACAGCAGCGAGAGGGCGGCATTGGCCAGCAGGCGCTTGCCCGACTGCTCGGCATCGGGGGCGTAGGGCCCCTCCGTCTGCGCCTCCATGTAGGTGCGCTGCAGCGCGCCGACATGCATCCGCGCTACGGCATCCTTCAGCGACTCGCGGGCCTTGTGGATGCGGGCCGGGTCGGCGGCGCGGCCGGCGGCGGCCTCGTCGGCGGCCAGCTCGTCCTCGCCCGGCAGGCCGAGGAGGCGGGCCCGCAAGGCCGGGTCGAGCCCGTGTTCCGCCAGCACCTGCCCGATGGCGCCGAGGTAGACATGCGAGGGCGAGCTGCCCTCGTGCATCATCTGCTGCAGCGTGCGGCGGGCGAGGGCGCGGCCGGCATCCCAGCGGTTGAACGGGTCGGTGTCGCTGGCGAGGAGGAAGGCCTCCTCCGCCGCCGTTGTCTTGCGGGTGACGATCACCGGGGCGGAGAAGTCGCGATTGATGGAGAGGATGGGCCGCGCGCCCAGCCCCTCGAAGGTGAAGCTCTGCCGCGGCTCCGTCAGCTCCAGCACCTGCGTCGGCACAGCCTCGTCCCCGTTGGGGGAGAGCAGGCCCACGGCCACCGGCATGTGGAAGGGCAGCTTGCGCTCCTGCCCCGGGGTGGGGGGCGTCTGCTGCTCCAGCGTCAGGGTGTAGGTGCCGTCCTTGAAACTTTCCTCCACGTTCAGGCGCGGGGTGCCGGCCTGGGAATACCAGCGCTTGAACTGGCTGAGATCGCGGCCCGTCGAATCCTCGAAGACGCGCAGCCAGTCCTCCACCGTCGCCGCCTCGCCGTCATGCCGCTCGAAGTAGAGATCGAGCGCCTTGCGGTAGGCCTCCGGCCCGACGAGCCGGTGGAGCATGCCGATCACCTCGGCGCCCTTCTCGTAGACGGTCACGGTGTAGAAGTTGTTGATCTCGACGAAGCTCTCCGGCCGCACCGGGTGCGCCAGCGGCCCGCCATCCTCGCGGAACTGGTGCGAGCGCATGAGCCCGGCATCCTCGATCCGCTTCACGGGGGCGGAGCGCATGTCGGAGGTGAACTGCTGATCGCGGAAGACGGTCAGCCCCTCCTTGAGCGAGAGCTGGAACCAGTCACGGCAGGTGATGCGGTTGCCCGTCCAGTTGTGGAAATACTCGTGGGCGATGACCGCCTCGATCCGCTCGTAGGTGCCGTCGGTCGCCGTCTCGGGGGAGGCGAGGACGAGCTTGGAGTTGAAGATGTTCAACCCCTTGTTCTCCATCGCGCCCATGTTGAAGTCGCTCACAGCGACGAGGTTGAAGATGTCCAGGTCGTATTCGCGCCCGTACTTTTCCTCGTCCCAGCGCATCGACTTGATGAGCGCCTCCATGGCGAAGTCGCACTTGCCGAGATCGGCCTCGCGGACCCAGATGTTCAGCTCCACGTCCTTGCCGGAGGCGGTGGTGAACGCGCCCGGATGCGCCTTCAGATCGCCCGCCACCAGCGCGAAGAGGTAGGCCGGCTTCGGCCAGGGATCGTCCCACTCCGCCCAGCCCTCGCCCTCGCCGGCCTTGTTGCCGTTGGAGAGCAGCACCGGCATGTCGCTTTCGACGCGCACGTGGAAGGGCGCCATCACGTCGGGCCGGTCGGGGTAATAGGTGATGCGGCGGAAGCCCTCGGCCTCGCACTGGGTGCAGTAGATGCCGCCGGACATGTAGAGGCCCTCGAGCCGCGTATTGTCCTCCGGAGAGATCTCCACCTCCGCCTCGAAGGTGAAATCGCCGGCGGGGACGTCGCAGGTCAGGCCCTTGTCCGTCACCTCGGGGGTGATCTCCTGCCCGTCTATCCTCGCCGAGATCAGCGTCAGATCCTCGCCGTGGAGGAAGAACGCCTGCTCCGGCGCGCGCGGATTGCGGCGGAAGCGCAGGCGGGAGATGACGCGCGTTGCCGTCGGGTGAAGGCGGAAGGTCAGCTCCGTGCGCTCCACCAGCCAGCCCGGGGGCGTGTAGTCGGCGAGGTGGATGGTCTCGGTATCGCTCATGGCTTGCCGCCTTGTCATCTGGGCGAGAAAAACTAGCTTCTTCCCTAAATCCCCCCTGCAGGGGCCGCAACATAGTCAGCGCGGAAGGAGTGCAAATGTCCGCTTCCGAAACCAACACCGAAGAATCTGCCAAGCGCCACAAGGGCCCGCTCATCGGCATCGGCATCGCCGTGGCGATCGGCGCTATCATGGGCATCGCCATGGCGGTCACCGCCGTGATGCGCGGCGACGATCCCGAGGGGGCGGATCAGCAGATGAACTCGCTCTCGGGTGAGCTCGAGCCGGCGGAAAGCGCCGTCGAAGAGCCGGTCGGCCTGGAAGGGACGGACGAGTAACGCGCTGTCTGCGCAACTGGCCGTCAGCTGCGGGGTTGTCCGCGCGCGCCGTTTCATGTCTGCTTCGTCCGGATTGATCGAGGGAGACAGGTATGGGTGAGCGCATCGAGCGGGCAGGCCTTCAAGTGGCGCCGGAGCTGGCGCTCTTCATTGAAGACAAGGCCCTGCCGGGCACGGGCGTTTCGCCCGATGCGTTCTGGCAGGGCTTCGCCAGCCTCCTCACCGATCTCGCCCCGAAGAACCGCGCCCTCCTGTCCAAGCGGGAGGAGATGCAGGCCGCCCTCGACGACTGGCACAAGGCCCGCGCCGGGCAGCCCGTCGATGCGCAGGCCTACCGCGCCTTCCTGTCCGAGATCGGCTATCTCGTCCCCGAGGGCGAGGACTTCCAGATCGAGACGACGAACGTCGACCCGGAGATCGCCGAGATCCCCGGCCCGCAGCTCGTCGTCCCGATCACCAACGCCCGCTTCGCCCTCAACGCCGCCAATGCCCGCTGGGGCTCGCTCTACGATGCGCTATACGGCACCGACGCGCTGGGCAGCCTGCCGCAGGGCAGGGGCTACAACCCCGACCGCGGCGCGCAGGTGATCGCCCGCGCCCGGGCGCATCTCGATGAAGTGACGCCGCTCGCCGAGGGCTCCTGGGCAAACGCCGAGGGGCTGAGCGTGGAGGAGGGCGCGCTCGTCGTCACGCTGCCCCACGGGGCGACGGGCCTCAAGGACCCGGCCCAGTTTGCCGGCTACATGAAGGACGATCTCTGCGAGCTGCAGGTGCTGCTGCGCGCCAACGGCCTTGGCCTCGAGATCCTCGTCGACCGGACGACGGAGATCGGCAAGAGCGACCCCGCCGGCATCTCCGACGTCTGGCTCGAATCCGCGATGTCCAGCATCATGGACTGCGAGGACAGCGTCGCCACCGTCGATGCCGAGGACAAGGTGCTCGCCTATTCCAACTGGCTCGGCCTGATGAAGGGCGACCTTGAGGAGACGTTCGAGAAGGGCGGCGAGACGGTCACGCGCAAACTGAATCCCGACCCGGAGTACCTGACCCCCGCCGGCGAGCCGATGTCGGTCAAGGGCCGCGCCCTCATGCTCGTCCGCAATGTCGGCCACCTGATGACCAACCCGGCGATCCTGCTCCCCGATGGCTCCGAGGTGCCGGAGGGCATGATGGACGCCATGGTGACGACGCTCATCGCCATACACGACATCTCCAAGACGGACGGCCCCCGCAACTCCCACAAGGGCTCCGTCTACGTGGTGAAGCCGAAGATGCATGGGCCGGAGGAGGTCTCCTTCGCCGTCGAGATTTTCGACCGGGTGGAGCAGGTGCTCGGCCTGCCGGCGAACACCGTGAAGCTCGGCATCATGGATGAGGAGCGCCGCACCTCCGCCAACCTCAAGGAGTGCATCCGGGCGGCGAAGCATCGCGTCGCCTTCATCAACACCGGCTTCCTCGACCGGACGGGCGACGAGATCCATACCTCGATGGAAGCCGGCCCGATGGTGCCCAAGGGCGAGATGAAGGATCAGCCCTGGATCAAGTCCTACGAGGATCGCAACGTCGACATCGGCCTCGCCTGCGGCCTCAAGGGCCGCGCCCAGATCGGCAAGGGCATGTGGGCCATGCCCGACAAGATGGCGGCGATGCTGGAGGCCAAGATCGGCCACCCGCAATCCGGCGCCACCTGCGCCTGGGTCCCGTCGCCCACCGCCGCCACGCTGCACGCGACACATTACCACAAGGTGAACGTCCTCTCCCGGCAGGACGAGATCGCCGCCGGCGGCGCCCGTGGCACGCTGGAGGACCTGCTGACCATCCCGCTCGCCACCGGCCGCAACTTCTCCGATGATGAGGTCAAGCGGGAGGTCGAGAACAACGCCCAGGGCATCCTTGGCTACGTCGTCCGCTGGATCGACCAGGGCGTCGGCTGCTCGAAGGTGCCCGACATCCACGATGTCGGCCTGATGGAGGATCGCGCCACCTGCCGCATCTCCTCCCAGGCGCTGGCCAACTGGCTGCACCACGGGGTGGTGAGCGAAGAACAGGTGATGGCCGCCATGAAGAAGATGGCCGAGGTGGTCGACCGTCAGAACGACGGCGACCCGGCCTACCGGCCCATGGCTCCCGGCTTCGACGGCATCGCCTTCCAGGCGGCGTGTGACCTGGTTTTCAAGGGCCGCGAGCAGCCCTCGGGATATACCGAGCCGGTGCTCCATGCCCGGCGGCTGGAGCTGAAGGGCAGCTGAATGGCCACACGCGGTCAGGTTGAAGAGTGGATCGGCCGCTGCGCCCTCGGCGACAGGAAGGCCTTTGTTCAGCTTTACGATGCGACAAGCGCGAAACTCTTCGGTGTCGCGTTGCGTGTCTTGAATGATCGCGCCGAGGCGGAAGAGGTGCTTCAGGAGATCTATGTCCGCATCTGGCAGAACGCCGGTCGGTATGCCTCCAACGGGCTCAGCCCGATGTCCTGGCTGATCACCATCGCCCGCAACAGGGCCATCGACCGGCTGCGCGCGCGCAAGAGCGGCGGCGGCCGGGGAGAGATGGAAGAGGTGGCGGACCTGGCCGATGCGGCGCCGGGCCCGGAGGCGCAGACCATTGCCGCCGGCGAGGCGGCGCGTCTCGCCGCCTGCCTCGAAACCCTGCCCGAAGGTCGGGCAGAGGCTGTCCGCCGCGCCTACATGGAGGGTGAAACCTACGCCGAGCTGGCGGAGAGGTTCGCCGTCCCCCTGAACACGATCCGCACCTGGCTTCGCCGGGGGCTGATCTCCTTGAGAGAGTGCCTGTCGGTATGAGCGACATCGGAGGACCCATCGGCGACGACCCGCGGCTGACGGCCGCGGAGTATGCGCTCGGCCTCCTGACCGGGGACGAGGCGCGCGCCTTCGAAGCCGAGATGGCGAAGGACCCGGCCCTCGCCGCCGAAGCGCTGGGCTGGGGCGAGCGGCTGGCCCGGCTGGCCGAGACCGAGGTGCCCGACGTGGCACCGCCGAAGGCCCTTCGCCGCAAGGTCGAGCGCCGCGTCTTCGGCCGCTCCCGCCGCCGCCCGCTCTGGATCGGCCTCGGCGGACTCGCGGCCGCCGCCGTGGTGGCGGTCGCGGTGATCACGGTCGGCCCGCAGTTCACGCCCGGCGCGGCGCAACCGGAATATGTCGCGACCGTCTCCTCCGACGACGAGTCGCTGGTGATGCGCGCCGCCTACCAGTCGCAGACGGGTCTCCTCGATCTGGTGCTGGAGAGCGGCGAGCCGCCCCCGGGCCGGGTGCTGGAGCTCTGGGCCATCGCCGGCGACGAGGCCCCGGTCACGCTCGGCATCCTTGCCCTCGGCGAGCACCAGGTCCCGCTATCGCCGGACCTCGCCTCCGCTCTGAACAGCGGCCTCGTCCTCGCCATCACCGACGAGCCCCCCGGCGGCGCCCCCGGCGGCGTCCCCACCGGCAACATCATGGCCGCCGCTCCGCTGACCTCCGTCTAAGCGGACCAACTGCTTCATGGGCGCACCGTCAGGCTGAAGTCGGCGCGGGCTGCGGCGCACCCGCCCCGCGCCTGACATGGGTTCCTCCTCGGCGAGCCTCACCTCCGCCCACACCTGACCAAACCCCGCCATGACAGCACCGCGCCGCCCGCTCTGCGCCCTCCTGTCTTTGGTCCAACAAATCCTCCGGGGGTCCAAAACCCCCGGTCCCCCACTCTCAACCCTCTCCGACCTTGAACCTGACGGGCTGCATCTGCCCCTTCGCTTGTCTGAGCCGGACCAAGCTGGCCTCCTTGTCCTCGCCGCCGCCGAGAAGCCCCGACTTTTCGATGCCGCCCGCCAAAAAATAAATTTCTAAAATTCAGATAACTACCACCTTCCTCCACCACTTTTTTCAGAAATCTGAAACTCCTCGCCGTGGCCTCCCGTGTCTGCTGGCAAGGTCGCGGCGATGGGCTGCGGCTAAAGAAAACTCGGAGGTACTACATGTTCCGCTCAACCGTTACCGCGCTCGCCCTTTCCGCCGCTGCCGCCACCGGCGCCATCGCTCAGGACAACCCCACCGTCGGCGGCGCGCCGATGATGGCCGACATGAACATCGTCGAGAACGCGATGAACTCCCCGGTGCACACCGTGCTCGTCGGCCTCGTCTCCGCCGCGGGTCTCGCCGAGACGCTGCAGGGCGACGGCCCCTTCACCGTCTTCGCGCCGACCGACCAGGCCTTCGCGCCGATCGGCCAGGAGACCGTCGACACGCTGCTGATGCCCGAGAACCAGGAAATGCTGCAGGACATCCTGCTCTGCCACGTGGTCGGCGCCGAGGCCACCTCGACCGCCATCGTCGGCATGATCGAGGATGACGGCGGCCGTCACCCGGTCGAGACGCTCGGCTCCTGCACCCTGACCGCCTACATGGAAGACGGCATGGTCATGCTCGAGGACGAGAACGGCAACGTCGCCACCGTGACGACCGCCGACGTCATGCAGTCCAATGGTGTGATCCACGTGATCGACACCGTGATGATGCCGGCCATGTAAATGAGCCGGGCATGGGGACGGGGCGCGTGATCTGCCCCTCCCCGGAGCGTGCGCCGGATCCGTACCCGGGCCGCGCGTTCCCCTCCCGCTCCCCCGCGGGGGCCGGACCCGGAGGCATCGCCTCCGGGTCCGTTCGATTCCGGGGGCAGGGCGGCCGTCACCGCACCCAGTGGCCCGCCTCCCTGATCGCCTTGCGGATCTCCGCCTCGTCCTTTGGCAGCGCCTGCCGGTCGAACATCGCCCGCACATCGGCCCCCTGTCCGCGAAAGACCATCCGGTGGATCGGCGCGTGCTGCTTGAGGAGCTTCTTGATCCGGTTTGGCGCCGCCACCTCTTCCAGCACCTGCACCACCTGGTCGCTCTCGCGCGCATAGAGGAGGGGGAAGAGCCGGTAATGGCAGGTCAGGTTACCATCCAGACCCGCCAGCTCCGGCCCCGGTCGCCCGCCGCCGAGGGAGTGGATGACGAGCGGCAGCACCACCTGGTCGAGCCAGGGGTCCAGCGGCTGGATCGCCAGCTCCTCCGGGGGCGCGTCTCGCACCGCCACCGCCCAGCTGGCGAACCGGCGGTGGAATTCGGCCGGGTCGGGCCCGAGGAACCAGCCGGCATTGAAGTAGAGGTAGCGCTCCCAGTGCTCGTCGGGCTGGGAGAGGTCGAGAGAGCCCTCGAACTCCAGCCCGAAGCGGTCGTAGAGGGAGCGCCAGATGGCGGTGTAGCCGGGCCAGTAGAGCTCCTCCACCGGCCAGGTGCCGGTGCGACGCATCGAGGCGGTGGGGCGGGAAAAGTCAGCCGCGAGGTCCGCCAGCTCCCCCGTCACCAGCGTGTCGCTGTCGAAGAAGAGGAAGGGCTCGCCCCCGGGCAGCAGCGCCAGCGCCTCGATCTTGTTGCCCTGCGGATAGCGCTCTCCGAAGAGCCGCGCTGTGAAGGGGCGGACCTCGGCGCCAAGCCGCTCCAGCTCCGCCCGCACATCGGGCGCGATGGCCGTCTCGCTCCGCCAGAGCCCGCCCCGCTCCGGCTCCGCCACGATCAGCCGGCCGTTCCAGCGTGGAGACATGGCCCGCAGCGAGGCGGCGAAGAGCAGCGCCTCGTATTGCAGCCGCCCCGCCTGCGCGACGATGAGGATGTTGAAAGGCCGGGGCGCCCCGCCGGGAGCCGTCTCGTCCGCCATTGTTCCGCCCCTGCCTGAGAACCGCGGCCATCCTATCGCCCCGAGGCCCCGCAGGTAAACGCACCGCCCGGACCATCCCCCCGCCTCAGTCTCTCGCCCTTTTGCCAAATACCTCCGGGGGGCCGAAGGCGGGGGCAGCGCACCCTCTGGCCTCTCCACCCGCACCCGCCCTCTCCCCCCGCCCGTCTGGCCTCCCCGCCCGATCCGTGGGATAGGAGCGGCAGGCACAAAAGGGGACCGGACCATGGCGGATTTCGACGTGGATCTCTTCGTGATCGGCGGCGGCTCGGGCGGCGTGCGCGCCGCGCGGGTGGCGGCGCAGGGCGGCGCGACGGTGGCGCTGGCGGAGGAGAGCCGCATGGGCGGCACCTGCGTCATCCGCGGCTGCGTGCCCAAGAAGCTGATGGTCTTCGCCTCCGCCGCGCCCGCCGCCTTGCAGGAGGCGCGCGCCTATGGCTGGGAGGTCAGCGAGGGGAGCTTCGACTGGCCCGCCTTCCGCACCCGCCTCGATACGGAGCTGGATAGGCTGGAGGGGATCTACCGCTCCGGCCTGCAGAACGCCGGCGTCACCATCCATGACCAGCGGGCCGTGCTGATCGACCCGCATACCATCGAGCTGGCGGACGGCACCCGCGTCACCGCGCGGCATATCCTCGTCGCCACCGGCGGGCGGCCGTTCCGGCCCGAGATGGCGGGGGCGGAGCACGCGATGGTCTCCGACGATCTCTTCCACATGGAGGCACTGCCGAAATCGATGCTGATCATCGGCGGTGGTTTCATCGCCTGCGAGTTCGCCGGCATTCTCGCCGGGCTCGGCGTGGAGGTGACGCAATACTACCGCGGCGAGCAGATCCTGCGTGGCTTCGACGGAGAGGCCCGGGGGCTGGTGGCCGACGGGATGCGCCACCGCGGCGTCAACCTGCATTGCGGCACGACGCTGCTGGAGGCCGAGGAGCGCGAGGGCGGCATCTGGGTGAAGGGCACCAACGGCGACGAGGCGGTCTACGAGCGCGTCCTCTTCGCCACGGGCCGCGTGCCCAACACCGCCGGCATCGGGCTGGAGGAGGCGGGGGTGCGTCTCGGCCGCCACGGGGAGATCCTCGTCAACGAGTACAGCCAGACGGATGTCCCCTCGATCTACGCGATCGGAGACGTCACCGGCCGCATCAACCTCACCCCCGTCGCGATCCGCGAGGGGATGGCCTTCGTCGAGACGGTGTTCAACGCCAACCCCACCCCGGTGGATCATGAGCTCGTCCCCTCCGCCGTCTACACCCAGCCGGAGCTGGGGACGGTCGGCCTGACGGAGGAGGAGGCGACGACGCGCGGCCCGGTTGAGGTCTACGCCACCTCCTTCCGCCCCATGCGCTCGGCCTTCGCCGGCTCGCCCGAGCGGGTGATGATGAAGCTGATCGTCGATGCCGAGACGCGCATCGTCCTCGGCTGCCACATCGTGGCGCCGGAGGCGGGCGAGATGATCCAGCTCGCGGCCATCGCGGTGAAGATGGGCGCGACGAAGGAGCAGTTCGACCAGACCTGCGCCGTCCACCCGACGATGGCCGAAGAGCTCGTAACGATGCGTGTTCCCGCCCGCCGGGTGGGCTGAGGGGGGCTGCTCAGCGGGGCGTCGGAGGGCTTTGGCTGGCATATGGCGCGGCGCGGCAGCTGAACCATCCCGCGAGCCGGCGTGCGCGGAAGCGTTTCCGGTGGGTCGGGATCGTGGGTTATAAACCCACCCTACGATCACGCGACTTCCGGTCAACGTCGCCGCTCTTCCCCCTCGCGCGGAATCAAGGCCGCAGGCCGCCGCGCGAGCGCCGGCCCGTCAGGGCGGGCTGGCGCTCTGGCTGGGCTTGGCGCTCAGCACGCGGGGAGGGGCTTGGCAGGCATAAAGCGCGCAGCGGTGCCGTTGCTGCGCCACCCCACGGGCCGGCGTGAGAGCGATGCGCCTTTGGCTGGCGGAGAGGCCACCCGGACTTTCCGTCATCCCCTGAGCCCATCGCAACGGCCTCATTCCTTCCCGATCCGCCCGAGCACGCGCCCGCACGCCCCCCTTCACCCTGCGGGAACGTGAGGGGTGCGTTATCCCCAACGCCGCTTGAATCTTCGGCCCTCACAGTCCAAGTGGGAGGGCAGGCCCGATCAGCCGGGTCAAGGGAGAGTAAGGAGCCGATGGCAGGCAACAGCCAGGGACCCTGGGGCGGCGGTGGCCGCGGCCCGGGAAATGGAAATGACGAAAATGGCCAGGGCGGTGGACGTGACGGCGGGCGCCGGCCCGGCGGGCGTCGCCCCGGACAGGACGGACAGCAGGGGTCCATTCCCGAAATCGACGACCTGATGAACCGCGGCCGCGAGCAGCTGCGCGTGCTGATGGGCGGCGGCGGCAACAACCGTGCGCCCAACAACGGCACCGGCGGTGGCGGCGGGGGCGGTGACTTCCGCATCACCCGTGGCACCGTGGGCATCGCGGCGCTCGTCGTCGTGGCGCTCTGGGCCTTCATGTCCTTCTACACCGTGCGCCCCGAGGAGCAGTCGGTCGAGCTTCTGTTCGGCCGCTATTCCTCCACGGGCGATCCGGGCCTCAACTTCGCGCCCTGGCCGTTCGTCACGCATGAGGTGGTCAACGTCACCTCCGAGCGGACGGAGAGCATCGGCACATCGGGCACGGAGCGTGACCAGACGGGCCTGATGCTGACGACCGACGCCAACATCGTCGACATCAACTTCCAGGTGGTGTGGAACGTGGCCGACCCGGCCCGCTTCCTCTTCAACATCGCCGAGCCGGAAGAGACGGTGCAGGCCGTGTCGGAATCCGTCATGCGCGAGGTCATCGCCGCCTCCACTCTGGCGCCGATCCTCAACCGTGACCGGGGCCTGATCGCCCAGCAGGTGCAGGAAGGCATTCAGGACACGCTCGACGAGTACGAGAGCGGCATCAACATCGTCCGCGTCAACCTCGAGAAGGCCGACCCGCCCATGCAGGTGATCGACGCCTTCCGCAACGTGCAGGCCGCCGAACAGGAGCGGGATCGTCTGCAGCGCCAGGCCGATGCCTACTCCAACCGGGTGCTCGCCGAAGCCCGCGGTCTCGCCGCGCAGATCGTCGAGCAGGCGGAAGCCTACCGGGCGGAGACCGTCAACGACGCGCTCGGTCAGGCCAGCCGGTTCTCCTCTGTCCTCGAAGCCTACAACACGGCCGAAGACGTGACTCGCCGCCGTCTCTACCTCGAGACGATGGAAGAGGTGCTGGGCGGGGTGAACAAGATCATCCTCGATCCGACCGTCGCCGGCGGCACGGGCGGGCAGGGGGTCGTGCCCTATCTGCCGCTCAACGAGCTGGGCCGGTCGTCGCCGTCCGCGGCGGCACCCAACTCCGCGTCCACGCAAACGGGGGGCAACTGACATGCGCCGTGCCATCTACATCATCCCCGCGGTCGTCATCGTCCTGCTGGTCGCGCTCTCCTCGCTCTACGTGGTGAACGAGAAGGAGAAGGCGCTCGTCCTGCAGTTCGGCCAGATCGTTACGGTGAAGGAGGATCCGGGCCTCGGCGTTCGCATCCCCATCATCCAGGACGTGGTGCGCTACGACGACCGGATCCTCAGCCTCGACACGCAGACGATCGAGGTCACGCCCTCGGATGACCGGCGCCTCGTGGTGGATGCCTTCGCGCGCTACCGCATCGCCGATGTCGTCGCCTTCCGCCGCGCCGTCGGCGTGGGCGGCATCGCCACGGCGGAGAACCGGCTCGCCTCGATCCTCAACTCGCAGATCCGCGAAGTTCTGGGTGCCGACCAGGTGACGTCCGACACCATCCTCTCCGCCGACCGGCGGCTCCTGATGACCCGCATCCGTGACCAGGCCCGCGCCTCGGCCATGAGCCTCGGCATCGACGTGGTCGACGTGCGGCTCAAGCAGACCAACCTGCCGCCGCAGAACCTCGATGCCACATTCAGCCGGATGCGCGCCGAGCGTGAGCGTGAAGCCGCGGACGAGGTGGCCCGAGGCAACGAGGCGGCGCAGCGTGTGCGTGCCCTCGCTGACAGGACGGTCGTCGAGACGAGCTCCGAAGCCGAGCGCGAGGCGCAGATCACGCGAGGCGAGGCCGATGCCGAAGCCAACCGGATCTTCGCCGAAGCCTACGGCGCCAACCCGGAGTTCTTCGACTTCTACCGTTCGCTGCAGGCCTACCGGGCGGCGCTGTCGAACAACAACTCCTCGATGGTGATGACGCCGGACAGCGAGTTCTTCGACTACCTGTACTCGGACGACATCGCCGCGCCGAGCCTGCCCGCGGGCGACGGCAGTGCCGATCTGGTGGAGCTGGACGAGCCCGGCAGCAGCGCCGGCGTTCCGGCCATCGAGCCGCAGGACGCCACGGAGACGGCCGCGGAGACGACGGGGTCGCAGGACGACGCCGCCGCCGACGAGGGCGCCACAGAAGCTGATGACGGGGACACGGCTGGCACCGTCACTACCATCACCCCCACGGTGGTGGAGCCGGAGGCGACGACGCCCGAGGCCGACGAGCCGGTGACGGACGAGCCGCTGACAGACGAGGGCGCCACGGAAGACGGCGCCGATGTCATCGACCTGTCGGGCGACGCGACCGTCCTTGAGGACGACAGCGAAGAGCTGGCCCCGGCCGCCGGCCAGTAATGGCCACCCTGCTTCTTGCCCTCGGCCTCCTTCTGGTGGCCGAGGGTCTTATATGGGCGCTGGCGCCCGGCCTCATCGAGGCGATGCTCGCCGCCCTCCGCTCCATGGACATTCCGCAAAGACGGATGGTCGGCCTCGGCGCGATGGCGCTCGGGGCTGTCTTCGTCTGGGCGGCGAGCTTGCTCGGCGCCTGAGTCGGGGCGGGCCCCCAGGAGCCTCCCGTGGCCGCCCTGCCGCCCATCACAGGCAATTCACGCTTTGTCTCCAGGCCGTTAACCCGTTCATCACGGAGGCCTCACATGCCGGGCGCGGCTATTCACATGGCGTTGACGCTCTGCAATGAGCGATTGTGCACCGCCCCCCTAAGACGGCATGGTCGGCCCCATTCCGATCCCGGCTGACGCCATGGTGCGCCGGGACGGCCCGAATTCAGCAATGGAGACTCAACAAGTGTCGACCAGGTCCAAAATCATCACCGCCGGGCCGCTCGGCCTTGGCGCCGCTGCCGTCGGTCTGACCCTCGCCTTCGCGCCCGATCTCGTCGGCGCCCAGGACGGCGCGACCAACCCCGAGGTCACGACCCAGAGCGAGACGCCGCCGCTCGGCACCCCCGGCCTCGACCGCCCCGAATCCTTCGCCGAGCTGGCGCAGATCGTCAGCCCCGCGGTGGTGAACATCACCACCACCACGATGGTCGCCGGCGGCACGATGCCGGAGGGGATGGTCCCCGAGGGCTCGCCCTTCGAGGATTTCTTCCGTGACTTCCAGGATCGCGGCGGCCAGGCCCCGCGTCGCAGCCAGGCGCTCGGCTCCGGCTTCGTCATCTCCTCCGACGGCTACGTGGTCACCAACAACCACGTCATCGAAGGCGCCGACGAGATCGAGATCGAGTTCTTCTCCGGCGACACCCGTCCGGCGGAGCTGGTGGGCACCGACCCCAACACCGACATCGCGGTGCTGAAGGTGGATGCCGACGACATGCCCTATGTCGAGTTCGGCAACAGCGACGATGCCAACGCCGAGGTCGGCGACTGGGTCATGGCCATGGGCAACCCGCTCGGCCAGGGCTTCTCAATCTCCGCCGGCATCATCTCCGCCCGCAACCGGGCCCTCTCCGGCACCTATGACGATTTCATCCAGACGGACGCCGCCATCAACCGCGGCAACTCCGGCGGGCCGCTGTTCAACATGAACGGCGAGGTCATCGGCGTGAACACGGCGATCCTGTCGCCCAACGGCGGCTCCATCGGTATCGGCTTCTCGATGGCCTCCAACGTCGTCACCCGCGTCGTCGACCAGCTCATCGAGTTCGGCGAGACGCGCCGCGGCTGGCTCGGTGTCCACATCCAGGACATCACGCCCGACATGGTCGACGCCATCGTCGGCATCGACTCCACCGAGGGTGCCCTCGTGACGGATGTGCCGGAAGGCCCGGCCGCCGAGGCCGGCGTCATGGCCGGTGACATCATCCTCAGCTTCGACGGCAACGCGGTGGAGAGCACCCGCGAGCTGGTCAACATCGTCGGCAACTCCGCCGTCGGCGAAGCGGTCGATGTCGAGGTGCTGCGCAATGGCGAGATGGAGACGCTGTCCGTCACGCTCGGCCGCCGCGAAGGCAATGTCGACGTCATGCCCGCCTCGCAGGAGGGGGAGCCGGAGGCGCCGCAGAGCGAAGAGGTGATGGGGCTCGATCTCTCCGAGATCACCCCCGAGCTGTCCGAGGAATACGGCCTTGGCGACATCTCCGGCCTGCTGGTGACGAATGTCGACCCGGTCTCCGACGCCGCCGAGAAGGGCATCCTGCCCGGTGATGTGATCACCGAAGCCGGCCAGCAGCCTGTCGCCTCGATTGACGATCTCACCACCCGCATCGAGGAGGCCCGCGACGCCGGCCGCCGCTCCCTCCTCCTGCTCATCCGCCGCGACGGTGACCCGCGCTTCGTGGCCGTGGTGATCGACGACGCCGAGGAGTGATCCCGGCAAATAGAACAAAGGAGGGGCGCCCGCTGGGGCGCCCCTTTTTCTTTGCGTGGGTGGTGGGTGGAGCCGGTCGGGTTCGGCCTGTGCATGGGAAGAGGCCCGGCACCGCGCGCAGCAGCGCCCGCGTCATCGGCCAAATAATGTGAGTGTCAGGCGCGGCCGCCGAGGGCCAGCCGGTCAGCCCCGGGACGCCTTCTCGGCGATCCCGCTCTGGCCTTCGCGCCGGGCCAGCTCCGCCTCGATATCGTCCAGCGTCACGCCCCGCGCCTGGCACATCACCAGCAGGTGGAAGAGCACGTCCGCCGCCTCGGAGGTCAGCCGCTCCCGGTCGCCCTTCACGGCCTCGATGATGGCCTCCACGGCCTCCTCGCCGAACTTCTCGGCGCATTTCTCCGGCCCCTTGGCCAGCAGCTTCGCCG
The DNA here is from genome assembly GCF_012070395.1 of Pseudoroseicyclus tamaricis. Lineage (GTDB taxonomy): Bacteria > Pseudomonadota > Alphaproteobacteria > Rhodobacterales > Rhodobacteraceae > Pseudoroseicyclus_A > Pseudoroseicyclus_A tamaricis. The sequence goes on from NZ_JAAFYS010000001.1 coordinate 904,904, forward strand.
TCCAGCTCTCCTCGGGGTCGGCCGCGGCGCGGGCAGCGATGGTCTCGGCGAGGCGTGTGAGGCTCATGGCGCGGCCATCGGCGGGGCAGGGGCTTCCGGCACCGGCCGGATCGGCAGGCCGGCGGCGGCCATGTGGTCCTTCGCCTCGGCGATCGTGTGGGTGCCGAAGTGGAAGATCGAGGCGGCCAGCACCGCCGAGGCCCCGCCCTCCGTCACCCCCTCGACGAGGTGATCGAGGTTGCCGACGCCGCCCGAGGCGATGACGGGGATCGACACCGCCTCCGTCACCGCGCGGGTCAGGCCGAGGTTGAAGCCGGCTTTCGTTCCGTCCCTGTCCATCGAGGTCAGCAGGATCTCCCCGGCGCCGTGGGCCTCGGCCCTGCGGGCGAACTCCACCGCGTCGATGCCGGTCGGCCGGCGCCCGCCATGGGTGAAGATCTCCCAGCGGCCGGGCGCGACCTCCTTGGCGTCGATGGCTACGACGAGGCACTGGGCGCCGAAGCGCTCCGCCGCGCGGGCGACCACGGTGATGTCAGCCACGGCGGCGGAGTTGAAGCTCACCTTGTCGGCGCCCGCGAGCAGCAAGGCGCGTACGTCATCGGCGCTCTTCACTCCGCCGCCTACGGTAAGCGGCATGAATATGCTCTCCGCCGTCCGGGTGACCAGATCGAACATCGTGCCCCGGTTCTCATGTGTGGCATGAATGTCGAGAAAGCACAGCTCGTCCGCGCCGGCGGCATCGTAGGCGCGCGCCGCCTCCACCGGATCGCCGGCATCGCGCAGATCGACGAAGTTGACGCCCTTGACGACGCGGCCGTCGGCGACATCGAGGCAGGGGATGAGGCGGATCTTCAGCATGGCGCTGTCATAGGCCGGGCTGCAGCTTCTGGCCAGAGTTCACGTCCGCCTCCGCCGTGCCCGAAGAGCGGAGATGCCGCCGATGACCAGCATGACGAGGCCGACGAGCGCCACGGGCAGCGAGAGCAGCATGTACCAGCCAGCCACGAACATCGTGTAGAGCGTGCCGCCGATGTCGCGCCCGCCGACGAGGCATGGGTTGGTGAACCCCTCGTGCAGCTCGCAGCCGGCGCGCTCGGCGATGAAGCTCGCCAGCGCTACCGAGGCCACGGGGGCGAGGCCGATAGCCAGCAGGATGAGGCCGAGGATAAGGAGTCTCCGGGTCATGCCGTGCAGTCTTATCCGCCTGCACTGCGGGGGGAAGGGTGCCCGCCCCGGGCTCAGTGCGGCGCCTCGCCGCGTGCCAGCTGGGCGAGGAAGGTCTCCATCCGCTTCGCCCGTGTCTCGGGCCGCTTGGCGCTATGCAGGCGATAGTAGATCAAGAACAGCTCGGCCCGCTTGAGGCTGGCGTAGCGGGCCTTCGCCTCGGGCCGCTCCTCAAGCGCCGCGAGGAAATCCGCCGGCACCTCCATCTCCGCCCCCGCCGCATAGGCCGCATCCCAGCGGCCATCGGCGCGGGCGGCCTCCACCTGCGCGAGGCCGGGCGGCTGCATCCGCCCCTCGGCGATCAGCCGCTCGGCATGGGCGACGTTGCGGGCCGACCAGGGGGAGCGCGGGCGGCGCGGTGTCATCCGCTGCAGCCAGCTCGCCTCGTCGAGCGGCTTCTTCTGCCCGTCGATCCAGCCCCAGATCAGCCCGGCGATCACGCAATCGCCCCACGCGACGGAGGGGACGCCCGAGTCCTTCTTGTAGAGCCGCACCCAGAGCTCCGTCTCGCTGGCATGATGCTCGGCCAGCCACGCCTCCAGTGCGGCGGCATCGGCGAAGGGCTCGCCGGCAATCTGTGGTGACTTGCTCGGCATGGTCTCTCCTCTGTCGCCCGCTCCCACCTTGGCCCGCCGCGCCGTCGGCGCCAAGCTTTGCGCTCGGCATCGCCGCGGTGCGGCTGTAAGGGGGCGGCATGAGAGAGACATTCGAGATCTTCCTGGCCACGCAGCCGGGGCTGGAGCCTCTGCTGGCCGCCGAGGCGCGCGAGGCGGGCTTCGGCCCGGTGGCCGAGGTCGCCGGCGGTGTCACGATCCAGGGCGGCTGGCCCGAGGTCTGGCGCGCCAACATCTGCCTGCGCGGCGCCGGCCGGGTGCTCGCCCGCATTGGCGGCTTCCCGGCGCTGCACCTCGCCCAGCTCGACAAGCGGGCGCGCAAGTTCCCCTGGGGAGAGGTCCTGCGCCCCGACGTGCCGGTGAAGGTGGAGGTGACGACCAGCCGCGCCTCGAAGATCTACCACGCCGGCGCCGCCGCCGAGCGTGTCGCCCGGGCCATCACGGAGGAACTGGGCGCCCCCCTCGCCGGCGCCGGCAAGGCGGCTCCCGAGGCGGAGGAGGAGGGCCCGGAGGAGGCGCCCGTCCGCCTCCTCGTGCGGATCGAGCGCAACCTCGTCACCTTCTCCGTCGATACCTCCGGCGCGCCCCTGCACCGGCGCGGCCACAAGGTCGCCGTCGGTAAGGCGCCGATGCGCGAGACGATGGCGGCCCTGTTCCTGCGCGCCTGCGGCTACACGGGGGCGGAGCCGGTGCTCGACCCGATGTGCGGCTCCGGCACCTTCGTCCTCGAGGCGGCGGAGATCGCCTCCGGCCTCCGCCCCGGCCGCAGCCGCCCCTTCGCCTTCGAGCAGCTGGCCGCGGCGGACCCCGCCGCCATCGCCCTGCTCCGCCAGAGCGAGGCCGAGACCCCGGCCCACATCTTCCACGGCAGTGACAGGGACCCCGGCGCCATCCGCTTCTCGACCGAGAATGCCGCCCGCGCCGGCGTGGCAGAGCTCTGCCGGTTCGAGGCCCTCCCGGTGGCGGAGCTGACCCGCCCCGAGGGCCCGCCCGGCCTCGTCATCGTCAATCCGCCCTATGGCGAGCGGATCGGCAATCGCGGCGTCCTCGTCGGGATGCACAAGGTCCTCGGCGAGCGCCTGCGCGCCGGTTTCTCCGGCTGGCGCGTCGGCCTCGTCACCTCCGACGAGACGCTCGCCCGCGCCACCGGCCTGCCCTGGCAACCCCCCGGCCCCCCGGTCCCCCACGGCCCCCTCAAGGTCCGCCTCTGGCAGACCACCCCGATCCCCTGACCCCGGCACCATCTGCCGCCCGACCGATTATCCACGGCCCCGGGCGCATCGCCCGCACGCGCAATCGGCTTGCCTTGGCAGTCCCCGACCCGCCGATCTCCCCGGCCTTTAGACTTCCGTCCCCGGTAAATCGCGCCGCTCCCCTGACGCCGACACCGCCCGCCGCCCAGCCAAAGCCCGACGCCCCGGGCGCACCGCCCGACGCCCCCTGTCTTTAGTCCAATAGAATCCCGGGAGGCTCCGGGGGGCTGGCCCCCCCGGTCCCGCACTCACCGCTCTCACAACGCCGGATCAGCGCCCGCCCAGCATCTCCAGCGCCGCCGCGAGGTCGATCGCCCCTTCGTAGAGCGCCCGCCCGGAGATCGCGCCGGCGATCACCCCGGTCTCCTTCAGCGCCGTCAGGTCACCCATCGAGGACACTCCGCCCGAGGCGATCACCGGGATGCTCACCGCCCGCGCCATTGTCTCCGTGGCGGCGACGTTCGGGCCGCCCATGGCGCCGTCGCGGTCGATATCGGTGTAGATGAGGGCGGCGACCCCGGCATCCTCGAAGCTGCGGGCGAGGTCCGTCGCCTCCACCTCCGTCTCTTCCGCCCAGCCCTTCGTCGCCACCCGGCCGCCGCGTGCGTCGATCCCCACCGCCACCTGGCCGGGGAAGGCTCGGGCGGCTTCGCGCACAAGCTGCGGCTCCTCCACGGCCACGGTGCCGAGGATCACCCGGGCCAGCCCCTTGTCCAGCCACGCCTCGATGGTGGCCATGTCGCGGATGCCGCCGCCTAGCTGCATCTCCACCCCGGGGCAGGCGGCGAGGATCGCCTCGACCGCCGCGCCGTTGACGGGGCGGCCGGCGAAGGCGCCGTTGAGGTCGACGAGGTGCAGCCAGCGGCAGCCCGCCGCCACGAAGGCGCGCGCCTGATCGGCGGGGCTGTCGTTGAACACCGTCGCGTCGTCCATCTCGCCGCGCAGCAGGCGGACGGCCTGGCCGTCTTTGAGGTCGATGGCGGGGAAGAGGATCATGGCCGGGCTCCGTTCTCAGCTCGCCGGCGGGGTGCCACGCGGCAGGCGGGAGGGCAAGCGACCTCACGTAAGACTTGCCGCGCCGCCTGTCCCTGCGTCACCAAATGCGGGGAGGAGGAGACCCATCATGACCCGACTGACCACCCGCATCGCGGCCCCGCTCATCGCCCTCGTCGCCCTCGCCGGGGCTGCTTTCGCGGACCCCATCGAGGGCCTCTGGCAGACCGAGGTGGACGACGGCGCCTATGCCCTCGTCACCATCGCCCCCTGCGGCAGCGCCTATTGCGGGGTGATCTCGCGCACCTTCAACGCCGGCGGCGAATACCAGGCGGAGACGATCGGCCGCCAGATCGTCATCGACATGGTCCCGCAGGGCGGCAATGCCTACGAAGGCCAGGTCTGGCGTCCGTCGAACGACAAGATCTATCTCGGCAAGGTGGATGTGAACGGTGACCGGATGCAGCTGCGCGGCTGCGTCGCCGGCGGCCTCTTCTGCGCCTCTCAAACTTGGGCCCGCGTCGGCTGATCTCGTGAAGGGCCGGCCCGCACCCAGCTGGCCGGCCGGTCAAACCCTTGCGGCGTGAGGCGCGCCAGCCCTTCGACCCGCTGCTCTCGCCCTTTTCCAAATACCTCTCGGGGGGCTCCGGGGGGCAGACAGCCCCCCGGTCCTGCCCTCTCAGCCTAAGCTTCGCCGGCCTCTCCGGGCACCTGCCGCACCGCCCTATGCGCGAAGGCGAGCTTGTCGCGCACGCCCTGCGGCAGCACGAAGGGGTAGAGGTCGGGCAGGTCCATCGTTCGGTTGACGTGGTTCACCGCGATGGTCAGGTCCACGGCGCGGGTGAGGAGAGCTTCGGTGTCCGTCTCGGCATAGGCATCCGTTGCCGCCGGCGCCGGGTCGCTCTTGCGGCGGAACATGCCGCGCCGCTGCGGGAGCGCCTCGCCCGATTTCAGCGACAGGCCCACGGCCGCGGCGCTGTCGGCGAGGTCGACGAGGTGGAGCAGGTGCGCGATCGTCTCCGCCCAGTCCTCGTGCGGGTGCGAGGTGGCGTAGCTGGTGATATGCGTCTCGTCCGCCGGCTTCGGTCCGGCGTAGTGGCGCTGCAGCGCCGCGCCGTAATCCTCCCGCTCGTCGCCGAAGAGCTCGCGGAAGGCGGCGAGGAAGTGCTCTTCGGCGCCCGGCACATCGGCCAGCCGCTCGAAGAGGAAGTGCGCGATCTCGTGGCGCATGTGGCCGATCATGGTGCGGTAGAGCTCGCCCATGTTCTCCTGCCGCTCGGCGCGCACGCTCTGCTGCGCCTCGGAGACGTTGATGGTGATCGTGCCACTCTCGTGGCCCATCGTCACCGGGATCTCGCCGCCCGCCGTATCCTCGGACAACAGCTTGAAGACCGGCCGCTCGCCCGGGTCGGCATCGGTGAACCAGCCCCAGCGGCCGAGGTTGGCGAGCATCCAGCGCTTGGCCAGCTCGGTATCGGACCACAGCGGCAGGTTGTCCGGCGCGCGCAGGTCGGGGACGACCTCCGTCATCGCGCAGGAGCGGCAGAGCTCGCCCCCTTCGGCCAGCCAGTTGCAGCCGATGTCACTGCGGTGGGCGCAGAATGTCCCCTCTGCGGTGAAGGCCTGCCGCTCCGGGTCGAAGGCGACCTCCGCCCCGCAGCCGCAGGTGGTGTTCTGGAAGTATAGCGGCGCCTTGCAGGCGGGGCAGGTGAAGATTTGCACGGGGTCGGGCTCCTGAAGGTGGCGACAGGGAAGCGAAGGGCAGGGCAAGAGGTTCCGCCGGTCGCGAAGTTTCTCGCCGCGTCGCGGAGAAAAGCGGGGGGCGGCGTCGCAGGAAGGCGGGCCGGGGAGGGGGGCTGTCTGCCCCCCGCCGCCGCTGGCGGCCCCCCCGAGGATTTTTCGGACCAAAGACGAGGGGGTGCGCGGCGCGCCGGTCAGGGCGCCCAGCGCAGGAAGTTGGCGATGAGGCGCAGGCCCTGGGCCTGGCTCTTCTCGGGGTGGAACTGGGTGCCGGCTACATTGCCGCGTGCCACGATGGCCGTGATGTCGGCGCCGTAGCCGACATGGGCGAGGCGGTCGGCCGGGCTGTCCACCTGCATGGCGTAGGAATGGACGAAATAGGCGTGATAGCCGGTGGAGAGGCCCTCAAGCAGCGGGTGCTCCTGCTCCAGCACCAGATCGTTCCAGCCCATGTGGGGGACCTTCAGCCCCTCCGCGCCCGGCTCGATCCGGCGGATGGTGCCGTCGATCCAGCCGAGGCCGGGCGTCTCCTCGTACTCGTAGCCGGTCGTGGCGAGGAGCTGCATGCCGACACAGATGCCGAGGAAGGGGCGGCCGCGGGCGTGGACAGCCTCCTGCAGCGCCTCCTCCATGCCGTCGATGGCGCGCAGGGCCCGGGCGCAGGCGGGGAAGGCGCCGTCGCCGGGCAGCACGATCCGGTCCGCGGCCGCCACGACATCGGGCGACTCCGTCACCGTCACCGCCCCGGCGCCCACCTCCGCCGCGATCCGCTCGAAGGCCTTGCGGGCGGAGTGCAGGTTGCCGCTCTGGTAGTCGATCAGCGCGACGCTCACAGCGCCCCCTTCGTCGAGGGGATGGCGCCGGCGCGGCGCGGATCGGGCTCCACCGCCTGCCGCAGGGCCTGGGCGAGGGCCTTGAAGGCCGCCTCCGCCACGTGGTGGGCGTTGACGCCATGCAACTGGTCCACGTGCAGCGTTATGCCGCCATGTGTGGAGAGCGCCTGGAAGAACTCGCGCACAAGCTCGGTGTCGAAGGTACCGATCTTCGGCGCCGCGAAGGCGAGATTCCAGATCAGGTAGGGCCGGCCCGAGAGGTCCAGCGCCACGCGGATCTGCGCATCGTCCATCGGCAGGTGGCAGGCGCCGTAGCGGCGGATGCCGGCCTTGTCGCCGAGCGCGCGCGTCAGCGCCTGGCCGAGGGCGATGCCGACGTCCTCCACCGTGTGGTGGTCGTCGATGTGCAGGTCACCCTCCGCCCGGATGGCCATGTCGATCATCGAGTGGCGGGCCAGCTGGTCGAGCATGTGGTCGAAGAAGCCGATGCCGGTGGCGATCTCGCCCTTGCCGGTGCCGTCGAGATCGACGCGCACCTCGATCTCGGTCTCGCTGGTCGTCCGGCTGATCTCGCCCGTGCGCATGGGGGCCTCCTCGCTCGCGTGTGGCGGCTTATAGGCCGCACGCGGGCGCGGCGCCAAGGGCTCAGGAGCGGAAGGCGCGGGCGACCGTGGTGGCGAGGTCGGCCGCGTCGCCGATCCGGGCGATGTAGGGCTCCTTGGGGGAGAAGCCCTTCGCCCGCCCCTCCAGCGCACCGATCAGCCGGCGAAGGCGCCGCTGGTGCAGGCCGAGCGCCGTTTGCACCGGGTCCGCCACCACGCCGGCGAAGGTGGTGAGGAGGGCGCCGAGCGCGGCGAAGCCCAGCATCACCCCCAGCGTCAGCCCGCCGGGGGCGGAGGCGGGGAAGAGCGCGTACCAGCCGGAGCCGAGCGCCGCGCCCAGAGGGAAGGCGGCGATGGCGGCCGACTGCGCGAAGCCGAGCGCCACGGCCGGCGCGAAGGAGAGCATGCCCGGCGTCAGGCTCTTGAACAGCACCGCCCCGGTGCCGAGCGTGCCGATCTGCGTCGTCAGCTCCGCCATTGCGCCGCGGCTCTCCGAATAGGCGGCGAGATGCGCCTCCAGCGCCTCCACATCCGACAGCGGCGCGAGAAGCTCGGTGCGGATCAGCGCCGAGATGCGCGCCGAGAGCGCCGTCCGCAGCACCAGCGGGCGCTTGGCCAGCCACGCCGCCGCCCCGCGCAGGCCGACGGCGCGCAGGAGCGGCTGGGCGAGCCGCGAGAGGATCTGCAGCGGCGCCAGCGCCACGTTGGCCGGGGCGCGCAGCAGGTCCCACCCGAGGGCGGCGCGGTGCAGCCGCAGCGTCCCCCGCAGCGAGAAGTGGCGGGCCACGAAGCCTTCCACGTTCTCCCGCGCCGCCTCGAACGGGTCGGGCGGGGCGATGTCGCTGAGCGCCTCTGCTGTGGCAATCGGGTCCATGCCCTTCCATATGGGGCGCCCGGCCCGCCAGAGGAAGCCCGCCCTTGGTCCGATACATCCCTGGGGTGAGCCGGCCCTGCCGGCGAGGGGGCAAAGCCCCCTTCCTTCCCTGCCAAAAAGCGGCTTAGCTCGCCTTTCATGGAGGATCGCTTCAACCAGCCCCTCGGAGGCAACCAGATGCCGCGCCCCGGCGGCCCGGCGACCTTCATGCGGCTGCCCGCGGCGGAGGGGCCGGAGGGGCTCGACGCCGCCATCCTCGGCGTGCCGATGGATATCGGCGCCTCCAACCGCGCCGGCACGCGTCTGGGGCCCCGGCAGATCCGCGACGAGAGCCGGATGCTGCGGCCCTTCAACATGGCGACGGGGGCGGCGCCCTTCGCGCATTGCCAGATCGCAGATATCGGCGACGTTCCGGTGAACCTCTTCAACCTGGAGGCCTCGGTGGAGATCATCCGCCAGGCCGTCGGCCGCGTCGCGGCGGCGGGCGCCGTGCCGGTGACGCTCGGCGGCGATCACACGCTCACCTTCCCGGCCCTGCAGGGCGTGGCAGAGGTGCACGGGCCGCTGGCGCTGGTGCACATCGATGCCCATGCCGACGTCAACGAGGAGATGTTCGGCGAGCCGCTCGCCCACGGCACCCCCTTCCGCCGCGCGGAAGAGGCGGGCTGCCTGCTTAACGACCGCGTCGTGCAGATCGGCCTGCGGGGGACGGGCTACGCGCCCGAGGATTACGACTGGGGCCGCTCCCTCGGCTGGCAGATCGTCACCGGCGAGGAGGTTGCGGGGCGCGACCTCGGCCGCCTGATGGCGCAGGTGAAGGCTCTGGTCGGGGACGCGCCGCTCTACATCTCCTTCGATATCGACAGCCTCTCGCCCGGCACCGCGCCCGGCACGGGGACGGCGGAGGCGGGCGGCCTCGCCGACTGGCAGGCGCTGCAGATCATCCGCGGGCTGGCCGGCTGCAACCTCGTCGGCTGCGACCTCGTGGAGGTCTCGCCGCCCTACGACACCTCCGGCAACACCGCGGTCATCGCGGCGGCGCTGGTCTACGAGATGCTGTGCATCCTACCCGGCGTGCCGCAACGCCCTCCTCCGAGGCGACATGACTTCGATTTCTGACCCCCGCGCCTTTCTCACCGAGCTGTTCGAGGCCGCCATCGCCGCCGCCGATCCGGGCCGGGCGCTGGAGGGGGCCATGCCGGAGCGTCCCAGGGGGCGGACGGTGGTCATCGGCTGCGGCAAGGGCGCGGCGCAGCTCGCCCGCGCCTTCGAGCAGCGCTGGGATTGGCCGCTGGAGGGGCTCGTCGTCACCCGCTACGGCTACGGCGCGCCGCTGGAGCGGCTGGAGCTGCGCGAGGCCGCGCATCCCGTGCCGGACGAGGAGGGGCTGCGGGCGGCCAAGGACGTGCTCAAGCTCGTGCAGGGGCTGACGGAGGATGACCTGGTCGTGGCGCTGATCACCGGCGGCGGCTCGGCGCTTCTGCCCGCGCCCGGTCCGGGGATGAGCCTTGCCGACGAGATCGCGGTGACGGAGGCGCTCTTGCGCTCCGGCGCGCCGATCTCGGTGATGAACGTCATCCGCAGCGAGCTGTCGCTGATCAAGGGCGGGCGGCTGGCGCTGGCGGCGGCGCCGGCGAAGGTCGTCTCGCTGATCGTCTCCGACGTGCCGGGCGACCGGCCCGAGCAGGTCGCCTCCGGCCCGACGGTGCCGGGCGCCGGCCCGCAGAGCCGGGCGGAAGCGCGCAAGCTGGTGGAGGCGTGGCGCATCCCGCTGCCCGAGGCCGCGCGCCTCGCGCTGGCGGGGGAGGACAACCCGGCGCCCCTGCCCATCGACGCCGGATTCGCGCGGCACGAGTGGCGCATTATCGCTTCCGCCGGCCGCTCGCTGGAGGCGGCGGAGGACGTGGCAATCGCCGCCGGCATCGGCTGCGCCATCCTCTCCGATTCCATGGAAGGCGAGTCGCGGGAGGTGGCCAAGGTCCACGCCGCGCTCCTGCGCGAGGTGGCGGGCCGCGGCCGCCCCTTCGTGCCGCCGCTGGTGCTCCTCTCCGGCGGAGAGACGACGGTGACCCTTGGCGGATCGGCGGGCCGGGGCGGGCGGAACAGCGAGTTCGCGCTGGCGCTGGCGCTGGCGGCGGAGGGCGAGCCGTTCCACGCGCTGATCGCCGACACGGACGGCATCGACGGCAGCGAGTCCAACGCCGGCGCTTTCGTGGACGGCGACAGCGCGGCCCGCCTTCGGGCGCTGGGCCAGGATCCGGCCGCCCTGCTGGCCGGGCACGACGCCTATTCCGCCTTCGAGGCGCTGGGAGACCTCTTCGCCCCGGGGCCGACAGGGACGAACGTCAACGATTTCCGGGCGATCCTGATCGGGTAGGGGGCTTCCGCTTCGTAGGGTGGGTTTCCAACCCGCCGTCGCGCAACGCCGCCGCTTTGTCCCCCGCCCGGTCCGCGCCAGAGGCCCAGGGCGAGCGCCGGCCCGTCCCGCGGGCTGGCGCTCCGGTGACGGTAGCGCGGAGCTTGGAGCGGGGAGGTGGTGGTGCCATAAAGCGCACAGCGGCGTCGTTGGGCGCCACCCCACGGGCCGGCGCTCGCCCTGCGCGGCGGATGGTGTGCCCGGGGGAGGTCGGGGTGGTGGGTTAGAAACCCACCCTACGGGGTCAAACCGCCCGCGCCCCCGCCTACTCCCAGCAGCTCACCAGCACCGTCACGTCTCCCGCGTGGCGGGTGAGGCGCTCGGGGGAGACGGGGGTGGCGCGGGTCTCGGCGACGGGGGTGACGCCGACCGATTGGAGCGCCGGAAGGATGGCGTCCGTCTCCACCAGGAAGCTGACGTCGGCGGGCAGCTCGGTGCCGCCGGGCGCCGCCGGCTCCGTCAGCATGCCCAGCACCGCGCCCGTGCCGTCGAAGACCGGGCCGCCGGAATCGCCCGGCTCGGCGGCGAGGGATAGGCGCTTGAGGTCCTCCTCGCCGTTCAGCCCGCGGATGTCCGCCAGCTCGCCGAAGGTCAGCGCCGGGGTCGCCAGCACGCCGCCGAAGGGGAAGCCGGCCACGGCGACCTCGTCGCCGATCAGTGGCACGCCCGTCTGAAACGCCGCCACCGAGAGCGGCGCCAGCGGTGTCCGCGGGCGCAGCAGCGCCAGCCCCCGGCCCGGGTCGCTCGCCGCCACCTCGGCATCCGTCCCGTCGATGGAGACGGCGCCGCAGCCCTCCACGGCCGCCGCCGTCGTCAGCACCGCGCCATCCTCGGAGATAAAGAAACCGGTCCTCGTGCGCAGCGGCTGGCGCACCGCGAGGCCGGAGACGAGGTCGATCGCCTGGTCCTCGCCCGGGGGCGCCACGGCCTGGTCGAGCACGCCGGGTATGCGGGTGAAGGTCGGGCGGATCTCGGAGAGGATACGCGTGAAGCGCTCCTCGTCGCCGGCGATCCAGAGGAGGGCGAAGCCCTTGATCTGCCCGTCCTCGTGCCACGCCTCGACGAAGGAGTGCCGATCCGGACCCACACCCTCGACGGTGAAGTGGGTGGCATCGCGCGAGCGGGGGCCCTCCGGCGGGATGACCTCCAGCGTCTGCATGATCTCGTAGAGGCCGAAGAACCGGTCCTGGTCTCCCGGCTGGCTGATGAGCAGCATCTCCACCGGCAGATCCGGGCTCGCCGGCTCGTAGCGGGCGAAGGGGGGCGCGTAGTCGGCGAAGGTGACGGCGCCGCGGGGCATGACCATCTCGATCCCCGCCTGCGCGTCGCGGACTCGGCCGAGATCCATGCCGTCGAAGACGGCGTTGTAATCGGCGAAGAGCGCGGTGCGCTGGGACGTGGTGAGCACGCCCGTCGCCTCGAAGCCCTTCGACTGCTGCCAGGCGGACATCGAGCCGCGGGTGCCGCGGCCGAAGGCGCCGTCGATGGGGCCGTCGTAGAAGCCGGCCCAGCGGAGCGCCACCTGCAGCTCCTGCCGCTCGGGCCCGGTGAGCCGTGCCTCGCTCTGGCGCGCCTCGGCCGGGGTCTCGTCGGGAGCGGGCTGCGGCTCTGCCGGCTCGGCGACCTGCGGCTCCTCTGCCGACGGCGTCGCGCCCTCGGCGGGCGTCACGCCCTCGGGCAGGGGCTGGGCCACCTGCGAGGCGCCGACGCCGATGGGCCAGAACTGCTGGCGGTAATTGCTGCCGGTGGCGATGAAGCTGTCGTTGGGGATGGCGCCGGAGGAGCGCAGCTGCCCCAGCACCGTCTGCGCATCGGGGCGCGTGTAGGGGCCGATGGCGATGCCGTACCAGCCGGAGGCGAGCGCGTAGCCCACCACGTCCGGCAGCGTGGCGGCATACTCGCGCACCCGCGCCTCGGCGGAGGACAGGGTCGGCCGCGCCTCCACCTGCACCCAGACACTCTCCTGCGCCATCGCGCCGCCCGCCGCACCCAGAGCCCACAGAAGGGCCGTCACCCGCAATCTCTTCACGTCACCATATCTCGCGCTGCCTTCGCCGTTCTGCCCCCTTTAGCGGCGCCGACGGGGCCTCGCACCCGAAATTGCCGTGTGCGCGGCCGATTGGCCCCCGGCGTGGCGCGATTGACCCGTCCGCCCGGGGGGACTATCCCCCGCCCGTCACCGAGGAGCATGGACATGGCCGACCGCCCAAGGAGCTTTCAGGAGATCATCCTGCGCCTGCAGACCTACTGGTCGGGCCAGGGCTGCGCGATCCTGCAGCCCTACGACATGGAGGTCGGCGCCGGCACCTTCCACCCGGCCACGACGCTGCGTGCGCTGGGCGACAGGGCCTGGGCCGCGGCCTACGTGCAGCCCTCGCGCCGCCCGACCGACGGGCGCTACGGCGAGAACCCGAACCGGCTCCAGCACTACTACCAGTACCAGGTGATCCTGAAGCCCTCGCCGCCCGACCTGCAGGCGCTCTACCTCGGCTCCCTCGAGGCCATCGGCATCGACATGGCCAACCATGACATCCGCTTCGTCGAGGATGACTGGGAGAGCCCGACGCTCGGCGCCTGGGGCCTCGGCTGGGAGGTCTGGTGCGACGGGATGGAGGTGAGCCAGTTCACCTACTTCCAGCAGGTCGGCGGCCACGATTGCCACCCCGTCTCTGGCGAGCTGACCTACGGGCTGGAGCGGCTGGCCATGTACGTGCTCGGCGCCGAGCACGTGATGGAGATGCCGTTCAACGACCCGCAGTCGCCCATCCCGCTGACCTATGGCGACATCTTCCGCCAGACGGAGGAGGAGTATTCCCGCCACAACTTTGATGCGGCGGATACGGAGAAGCTGCTGGGCGATTTCGAGCGGGCGGAGGCGGAGTGCCACGCTCTCCTCTCCCTGCCGGAGGAGGACCCGAAGACGGGCAAGCGCATCGTCCTCGCTCACCCGGCCTATGACCAGTGCATCAAGGCCAGCCACATCTTCAACCTGCTCGACGCGCGGGGCGTGATCTCCGTCACCGAGCGGCAGGCCTATATCGGCCGGGTGCGGGCGCTGGCGAAGGCCTGCGCTGACGCCTTCGTCACCACGGACGCGGCGAAGGCCGCCTGACGCATGGCCCGTCTCGCCATCCTGTTGATGCTGGTCGTCGCCGCCGCCGTCGGGCTCGGAATGTGGTACCTGCAGACGCGGGCCTTCTACTTCGAGGTCGGCCCCGAGGTTGCAGAAGTGCAATTGACGGAGCTCGCGACCGGCCAGCCCGTGCCAGTGACGTTCGAAAATTACCAGGGGATCGACGCCGACTCCTCCCCCATCCGCTACCGCGCCTGCTTCCAGCTGCCCGAGGGCATCGCGCTCGGCGCCTTCCAGCCCTATCCCGCCGCGGAGCCGCTGACCGGCCCCCGCTGGTTCGATTGCTACGACGCCAACCAGGTGGGCGACGACATCGAGGAGGGGCTGGCGACGCCGCTCCTCGGGCAGGGCGACATCGAGTACGGCGTCGACCGCGTCGTCGCCGTCTACCCCGACGGCCGGGCGATGTCCTGGCACCAGATCAACCCCTGCGGCGCCGCCGTCTACGATGGCGAGCCGGCGCCGGAAGGCTGCCCGCCCCCGCCCGAGGAGTATGTCCGATGAAAGAGCTGCTGATCGAGCTGTTCAGCGAGGAAATCCCGGCGCGGATGCAGGGCAAGGCCTCGGGCGACCTCAAGACGCTCGTCACGGACGGCCTCGTCGAGGCCGGGCTCACCTATGCCTCCGCCGCCGCCTTCGCGACGCCGCGCCGGCTGGCGCTCGTCATCGAGGGGCTGAGCGAGGCGAGCCAGGAGAGCCGGGAGGAGCGCAAGGGCCCCAAGGTCGGCGCGCCCGAGAAGGCCATCGAGGGCTTCCTGCGCTCCACCGGGCTCACGATGGACGACCTGCAGGTGCGCCCCGACAAGAAGGGCGAGGCCTACTTCGCCACCATCGTCACCCCTGGCCGCGGCGCTGCGGAGATCGTCGCCGAGGTGCTGGAGAAGACCATCCGCACTTTCCCGTGGCCCAAGTCGATGCGCTGGGGCTCGGGGAGCCTGCGCTGGGTGCGGCCGCTCCATTCCATCCTCTGCGTCCTCTCCGACGAGGGCGGCGCCGAGGTGGTGCCGCTGGAGCTGGACGGGCTGGTCGCGGGTGACCGCACGCAAGGCCACCGCTTCATGGGGCCGGCGGCCTTTTCCGCCCAGTCCTTTGAGGATTACGAGGCGAAGCTGAAGACCGCCCGCGTCATCCTGCGCCCCGATGCGCGGGCCGAGGCGATCTGGCACGACGCCACCCACCTCGCCTTCGCCAAGGGGCTGGAGGTGGTGGAGGACAATGGCCTCCTCGCCGAGGTCGCCGGGCTCGTCGAGTGGCCGGTGGTGCTGATGGGCGGCATCGAGGATGAGTTTCTCGGCCTGCCGCCGGAGGTGCTGCAGACCTCGATGAAGGAGCACCAGAAGTTCTTCTCGGTGAAGAACCCAAAGACGGGCCGCATCGAGGCCTGGGTCACCGTCGCCAATATCGAGGCAGAGGATGGCGGCGCCGCCATCCTCGCCGGTAATTCCCGCGTCCTGCGCGCCCGCCTGTCGGACGCGAAGTTCTTCTGGGACAATGACCTGCGCGAGATCCGTGACCGCGGCCTCGCCGGCATGGCCGAGGGGCTGGCCAACGTCACCTTCCAGTCGAAGCTGGGCAGTCAAGCCGACCGCGTGGCGCGGATCGAGGCGCTGGCCCGCCTCATCGCGCCCATGGTCGGCGCCGAGGCGGAGCAGGCGGCCGAGGCGGCCCGCATCGCCAAGGCGGACCTGCGCTCCGAGATGGTCGGCGAGTTTCCCGAGCTGCAGGGCCTCATGGGCCGCTACTACGCCGCCGAAGGCGGCCATGCGCCCGAGGTCGCCGCCGCCGTGCAGGAACATTACGCCCCCCTCGGCCCGTCGGACGATGTGCCCACCGCCCCCGTCTCCGTCGCGCTGGCGCTGGCCGACAAGCTCGACACTTTGGCGGGCTTCTGGGCGATCGACGAGAAGCCGACCGGCTCGAAGGACCCGTTCGCCCTCCGCCGCGCGGCGCTCGGCGTGATCCGCCTGATCCTCGCGAACGACCTGCGCCTGCCGCTCGACGAGCTGATCGGGCAGGCGAACCGCGGCGCGGACATGGCCGATCTGATGCGCTTCTTCCATGAGCGGCTGAAGGTGCACCTGCGCGATGCCGGCGTGCCCCACGACGTGATCGACGCCTGCCTCACCAAGGAATCGGCGGATCTCGCCCTCGTCACCGCCCGCGCCAAGGCGCTGGCCGACGTGCTGAAGACGGATGACGGCGAGAACCTCGTGCAGGGCTTCAAGCGCGCCAACAACATCCTCTCGCAGGCAGAGGCCGCCGACGGGGTGGAATATTCCTTCGGCGCCGATCCCAAGTTCGCCGAGGAGGCGGAGGAAAAGGCCCTCTTCGCCGCCCTCGACGCGGCGGAGGCGAAGATCACCCCGGCGCTGGAGGCGGAGGATTACGCCGCCGCCATGTCCGCCATGGCTGCCCTCCGCGCGCCGATCGACGCCTTCTTCGAGGCGGTGCAGGTGAATGCCGACAACCAGCTCCTGCGCCGCAACCGCCTGAACCTGCTCAGCCGCATCCGCAGCGTCTGCCTCGCGGCCGCCGATCTGACCCGTCTGGAAGGGTGAGCTTGATCGGCGGGCGCGAAGGCGTAAGGTGCCCGGGGAGGACCATGCCGCAATGCAGCAACACGCGCGGTTCGAGACGGTCACGCTGATCACGCCGACGGCGCGCATGGCGCCGTCCGTGCATGGCGGCCGGGCGAAGTGCCTGCAGCGGCTGGTGCGCCTCGGCTTCAACGTGCCCACCACCGTCGCCCTCTCCTTCGACGCCGTGCACGAGATCGCCCTCGGCAAGGCGCCGCCCGTGGCGGAGATCCTGGAGCCCTTCGGTCCGGCGCCGCTCCTCTGCGTGCGCCCCTCCAGCCAGGACCAGGACTGGGGCGGCCCCTCGGCCATCCTCAATATCGGCATGAACGATGCCCGACACGCCCGGCTCTGCGAAAGCATCGGCGAGGAGGCGGCCAACGCGCTCTACCTGCGCTTCATCCAGTCCTACGCCGAGCATGTCGCCCGGCTGGATCCGGATCTCTTCCACCTCCCCGACACGCCCACGGCAGAGGCCGTCGCCGCCATGCGCGCCCTCTACGAGGAGGAGATGGAGGAGCCGTTCCCCGACACGCCCGAGGTGCAGCTGGCCGAGGTGCTCCGATCCATGGCCCGCGCGTGGAAGGGCACCTCGGCCCGGCTGCTGCGCCAGTCGAAGGGCGCGCCGGCGGATGCCGGGCTCGGCCTCGTCGTGCAGGCGCTGGCGCTGGGCGTGGGGCCGGGGGAGAGCGGCTCGGGCGTCATCGCCTTCGTGAACTCCGAGACGGGGGAGCCGCAGATCACCGGGCGCTACCTGCGCCAGAGCCAAGGGCGCGAGGCGCTTTCCGTCTCCTCCGGGGCGCTCTACATCACCCGCGACGCGCGCGGCAAATCGCTGGAGGAGGAGGCGCCGGAGGCCTTCGCGGAGTTGGTGGCGGCGGGCGAGCTCTCCCGCATCCGCCTGCGCGAAGAGATGCAGGTGGAGTTCACCATCGATTCGGGCCGCGTCGCCATCCTCGATGCCGTCCGCCTGCCGCGCGGCCCCCGCGCCGCTGTGAAGATCGCGGTGGAGCTGGCCAGCGACGGCATCATCGCCCGCGACGAGGCGGTGATGCGCGTGCCGGCCAGCGCGCTGACGGCGCTCCTCCACCCGCAGGTGGACCCGGGCGCAAGGCGAGACGTCGTCGCTCGCGGCATCGCCGCCTCCCCCGGCGCCGCGACGGGACGCCTCGTGCTGACGGCGCAGGAGGCGCAGGAGGGCGAGGCGAGGGGCGAGCCCTGCATCCTCATCCGCCGCGAGACCTCGCCGGAGGATATCCGCGGTATGCAGGCGGCGGAGGGGATCATCACCATCCGCGGCGGCATGACCTCTCACGCCGCGGTCATCGGCAGGGGCATCGGCCTGCCTTGCGTCGTGGGGGCAGGGGACCTCTCCATCGACCGGCAAGGCCATGTGCAGGCGCCCGGCGGGCGGGTGCTCAAGCCCGGCGACTGGGTGACGATCGACGGCTCCACCGGGGAGATCCTCGCGGGCGAGGCGAAGCTGATCGAGGCGGGGATGGATGACAGCTTCCGCACCCTCCTCACCTGGGCAGACCAGCACCGCGACATCGGCGTGCGTGCCAATGCCGATACGCCGGGAGACGCGCAGGTGGCCCGCCGCTTCGAGGCCGAGGGCATCGGCCTCTGCCGGACCGAGCACATGTTCTTCGAGGACGGGCGCATCGGGCTGATGCGCGAGGTCATCTTCTCCGAGACGGAGGAGGAGAGCAAAGCCGTCCTCTCCCGCCTGCTGCCCCTGCAGCGCGGCGATTTTATCCGCCTGTTCGAGATCATGCAGGGCCAGCCGGTCTGCATCCGCCTCTTCGATCCGCCGCTGCACGAGTTCCTGCCCACCGACAAGCGCGGGCTGAAGGACATGGCCGAAGGGCTGGGCAAGCCCTTCGCCGACGTGCAGGCGCGGGTGGAGGCGCTGACGGAATACAACCCGATGCTGGGGATGCGGGGCGTGCGCCTCGGCATCGCCGTGCCGCAGATCTACGAGATGCAGGCCCGCGCCATCTTCGAGGCCGCCATCGAGGCGGGGCGCGCCGGCGAACCGGTGGTGCCGGAGATTATGATCCCCCTCGTCTCCGCCGCCAAGGAGGTCGAGGTGGTCAAGGGAATGGTCGAGGCGGTGGCCGCCGCCGTCCGCTCCGAGACCGGCGCCACCTTCGACTACCGCCTCGGCGTGATGGTGGAGACGCCGCGCGCTGCGCTGCGCGCCGCCGACATCGCCGCCCATGCCAGCTTCCTCTCCTTCGGCACCAACGACCTGACGCAGATGGCCTATGGCCTCAGCCGGGATGACGCGGGCCGCTTCATGGGCGCCTACGTCCGCCGCGGCGTCTACGAGGAAGACCCCTTCCACCTGCTCGACGTCGAGGGGGTGGGGGAGCTGCTGCAGATCGGCGCTGCCCGCGGCCGCGCCACCCGGCCGGACATCACCGTGGCGATCTGCGGGGAGCATGGCGGCAGCCCGCGCGCCATCGAGTTCTGCCGGGGGGAGCGATTCACCTATGTCTCCTGCTCGCCCTACCGGGTGCCCGTGGCGCGCCTGTCGGCGGCCCAGCTGGCCATCGCGGAGCGCCAGGCGCGGAGCAATTAGGCGCTACGGGTTGTGGTTCTGGCCAATAAGTGCCGCTATTGATTGTAGTTTCTGTCAAAGTTTAGGCGAGATTCCGCCGGTTCCATCGCTCCGGCGGGACCCGGATTCGACCTGTTAAGCCGCAGGGCCTAACCACGCCCTGCTCGCGCGGGGCAGACCGCGCCCGAGGGGATGACAGGACGATGCAGCTCGCACAGGCGGGAATCCGGGCGCTGCGTGGCGCCTTTTTCATGCTGGCACTCATGGGGCCGGGGATCGCTTCGGCGGACGGACAGCTGGCCGGCCAGCTCTCCGACCTCATGGGGCAGGAGCGTCAGGCGCTCTCGGCCACGCCCGAGGCGCGGCTGCTCGCCGTGACGGCACCCTCCGAGGACCGGCTCGCCGCGATGGGCGACCTCGCCTACACGGAGGCCTTCCTCACCCAGCTGCCCACCGCCTCCGGCGGCGCCGAGTGGCAGTGTCTGACAGAGGCGCTCTACTTCGAGGCGCGCGGCGAGAGCGCGCAGGGCCTCTTCGCGGTGGCCGAGGTGATCATGAACCGGGTCGATTCGGGGCGCTTCCCCGGCTCCGTCTGCGGGGTAATCCACCAGGGCACTGGCGCGCAGTACCAGTGCCAGTTCACCTATACCTGCGACGGCACGCCCGAAGTGGTGCACGAGCAGGCGGCATGGGCCCGCGTGGGCAAGGTCGCGCGGCTGATGCTCGACGGGGCCGACCGGGAGCTGACCAACGGCGCGACCTACTATCACACCACCGCCGTGCGCCCCTCCTGGGCCCGCAGTTTCCCGCAGACGGCGCAGATCGGCGCCCATCTGTTCTATCGTCAGACCTGAGCGCGCAGCGCCGCCAGCAGTGCGGCGAAATCCTCCGGCGGCGCGGCGGTGAAGCTCATCCGCCCGCCCGCCGGATGCTCGAAGCCCAGCGACGCCGCGTGCAGCGCCTGCCGCGGGAAGGCATCGACGGCGGCGGCGAGCTCCGCCCCCAGCGCCTTCGCCGGCGCCTTGCGGCGGCCGCCATAGGTCGCATCCCCGACAAGAGCATGACCGATATGGGACATGTGCACGCGGATCTGGTGCGTGCGCCCCGTCTCCAGCCGGCAGTCGCAGAGGGCGAGGGAGGTGGGCGCGCCGAAGCGCTCCATCACCCGCACGCGGGTGACGGCGTGGCGCCCCTGGCTGAAGGAGACAGCCTGCCGCTGCCGGTCGGTCTTGTGCCGCCCGAGGAGGGACTGGATCTTCAGCACCTCGCCGCTCTCGAAGCTCGTCCCCTTGATGCCGTTCAGCCGCGGATCGCCCGGATCGGGCGCGCCGTGGCAGAGCGCGAGGTAGCTGCGCTCGACGCTGTGCGCCGCGAACTGGGCGGAGAGGGCGTGGTGCGCCCGGTCGGTCTTGGCGACGACGAGCAGGCCGGAGGTATCCTTGTCGATCCGGTGGACGATGCCGGGCCGCTTCTCCCCGCCGATCCCCGCAAGGCTGTCGCCGCAATGGGCGAGGAGGGCATTGACCAGCGTGCCGCCGGGGGAGCCGGGGGCGGGGTGGACGACCATGCCGGCGGGTTTGTCGAGGACGATGAGGTCGTCATCCTCGTGCAGGATCTCGAGCGGGATCGCCTCCGCCGCCGTCTCCACCTCGGCCGGGGCCTCGATCTCGATCTCCACCAGCGCGCCCTCGGCGACGGGCGCCTTGGGGGAGGGGGCGGGGGCGCCGTCGATCAGCACGGCGCCGTCGGCGAGAAGCCGGGCGAGGCGCGAGCGGGAGAGGGCCGCCTCCACTGGCACATCGCGGGCCAGCGCCCTATCAAGCCGGGCGGGGGGCTGAGGCCCGATGCGAAAGGTGAGGCGCGGCATGCATGATCCGGGCGAGGAGAGCGGCCTGCCGCCGCAACTGCTCTGGCTGAAATGGCTGGTGATCACGCTGGCGGGCGTGATGATCGTGGGCTTCGTGCTGCTCATAGCGATGCTGTTGGTCCGCCTCAATGCCCCGAGCCCCGGCCTGCCCTTGCCCGACGCTATCGTCGCGCCCGCGGGCGAGGCGGTGGAGGCGGTGACGGCCGGGCCCGGCTGGTACCTCATCGTGACCCGCTCCGGGCTGGTGGTCGCCTACGACCTCGAGGGCCGGGAGCTGCGGCGCATGCAGCTCCCCGAGGGTTAGGCCCGCCCGCCCCGGCCCGCCTCCCGCCCACCCACCCCGGCGCGCCGGGGCCGGGTTTGGGCGGCCCCGGGGACCCCGCCTGAGCTTTTCCCGCGCCCGGTACGCGCCAAAGGCGCAGGGCGAGCGCCTGCCCGTCCCGGCGGGCTGGCGCTCTGGCTGGGCTTGGTGCGGAGCGGCGTGCGGCGGCGGGCTTGGCGGGCATAAAGTGCGCAGCTGGACCGTTGGAGCGCCACCCCACGGGCAGGCGCTCGCCCTGCGCTTGCGGATGGAGGTGCGGTGTAGTGAGCGGGGCGGTGGGTTGGAAACCCACCCTACGGGGACATCGCTGAGAGCTTGGAGTCGCGGCGACCGGCCTGAGCTGTTCCCCCGCCCTGTACACGCCAAAGGCGCAGGGCGAGCGCCTGCCCGTCCCGGCGGGCTGGCGCTCTGGCTGGGCTTGGTTCTCCGCTCAGGGCGGGGAGGGGTCTTGCGGGGATAAAGTGCGCAGCTGGACCGTTGGAGCGCCACCCCACGGGCAGGCGCTCGCCCTGCGCCTGCGGATGGAGGTGCGGGGTAGTGAGCGGGGAAGGTGGGTTGGAAACCCACCCTACGCAGAGCGCCCGCGCCACCTCGCCGCACCGCTGCCCGCCCATTTGCGCATTGCGGCGCTGCCGCCTTTCCGCGAAGTTGGCGCCTGCGCGAGGAGGCGCGGCGCATCTGGCAATTCGGGAGGGAAAGCCGATGGATCTCAACGAATACAACCTGACGCAGAGGGTGAAGGACTCCTTCGAGACGGAGGAAGGCAGCCGCCTGAAGTTCCTCCTCGAGGGGTTCATCGACCACCTGCACGATTACACCCGTGAGACGAAGCTTACCCATGACGAGTGGATGGCCGTCCTCATGTTCCTCTACAACTGCGGGCAGATCTCCACGCCGGAGCGGCACGAGTTCATCCTGCTCTCCGACGTGCTCGGCTGGTCGGCCCTCGTGGACATGATCAACACCCGCGGCGGCGCCACCGAAGGCTCCAACCTCGGGCCCTTCTACCTCGACAACGCGCCCAAGCTGGAGCTGGGCACCGACCTCTCCGACGGGCGGCCCGGCGTCACCGTGCTGATGCATGGCAAGGTGCAGGACACGCTGAAGAAGCCGCTCGCCGGCGCCATCGTCGACACCTGGCAGGCCGACAGCGCCGGCACCTACCCGATCCAGGAGGAGGGGCAGGACAAGTACGACCTGCGCGGCATCTTCAAGACCGACGATCAGGGCCGCTACTGGTACACCACCGTGCTCCCCAAGCCCTACACCGTGCCCTACGACGGCCCGGTGGGTGACCTGCTCCGGGCCGGCAAGCGCCACTCCTGGCGAGCGCCGCACCTGCACTACATCCTGCGCGCCGAGGGCTACCGCGCCATCACCACGGAGATCTTCTTCGAGGGGACGGATTACGTGGATAACGATGCCGTCTTCGGCGTGCGCAACTCGCTCATCGCCAAGGTGAAGCCGGTGAAGTCGGGCGATCCGCTCCCCTTCGAGACGGATCGCAAGCCCGATGCCATCATCGAGTTCGATTTCACGCTGGCCCCCGAGGGCTGAGAAAAGCTAGATACAGGGCGGGGCGGAGGAGCCCCGGCCTGCAATTCCCGGAGGATCCCCATGCTGTTTCCGACCTCTCTCGTCGGCTCCTACTGCCAGCCCGAATGGCTGATCGACCGCGAGAAGCTGAAGGGGCGCTTCCCGCCCCGGACCCGTGCGAAGGAGCTGTGGCGTATCCCGGAGCAGCATCTGGAGGAGGCGCAGAACTCCGCCACCATCGAGGCGATCAAGCTGCAGGAAGAGGCCGGGCTCGACATCATCACCGATGGCGAGATCCGCCGCGAGAGCTACTCCAACCGCTTCGCCAACGCGCTGGAGGGGGTCGACCTCGACAACCCCGGCACCGCGCTCGACCGCTCGGGAGAGCCGAACCCGGTGCCCCGCGTCACCGGTGACATCCGCCGCATGCACGCCGTGGAGGTGGAGGACCTCAAGTTCCTCCGCCAGCATACGGATCGGAAGGTGAAGATCACTCTGCCGGGGCCCTTCACCATGTCGCAGCAGGCGCAGGACGATCACTACGGTGACCCGCGCGCCCTCGCGCTCGCCTATGCCGCCGCGGTGAAGGAGGAGATCGCCGATCTCTTCGCCGCCGGTGCCGACGTGGTGCAGCTCGACGAGCCCTACATGCAGGCCCGCCCCGAGGCGGCCGAGGACTACGGGCTGGAGGCGCTGAACGCCGCCCTCGACGGCGCCGCGGGCACCACGGCCGTGCACATCTGCTTCGGCTACGCCGCCATCATCCATGCCCGGCCGGAGGGATACTCCTTCCTGCCGCAGCTTTCGGGCTGCTCCTGCAACCAGATCTCCATCGAGACGGCGCAGTCCGAGCTCGATACCTCGGTGCTGGAGAATCTCCGCGGCAAGTCCATCATCCTCGGCGTGCTCAACCTCGCCGACATGGAGGTGGAGACGCCGGAAGTGATCGCCGCCCGCATCCGCCGCGCGCTGCCCTACGTGGACGCCGACAAGGTGATCGTCGCCCCCGATTGCGGGCTGAAGTACCTGCCGGCTGACGTCGCCTTCGGCAAGATGAAGGCGATGGCCGAGGGCGCGAGGATCGTCCGGGCCGAGCACGGCTGACGCTTGCCGGACCTGCCGGTCCGTCTCGCAGGTCTTTGGGGGGGCTCCGCCGGCTGGCGGGGCCCCTTCCTTTTGGCGGTCAGGCGCTTTCGCGGAAGTCGAGGTTGCGCGGCGCGTCCAGGTGCTGGCTGTTGCGGGCGGTGATCGGCACGTCCTCCCCCACCGCCTCCACCGAGACGTCGCGGGCCCAGGCGCGGCCGTAGCCCCGAAGGAAGAAGCCGTAGTGGACGCTGCCGGCGCCGTCCGGCACCTCCAGCACCATCTGCCGCTCCGTCCAGCCCGCCGTGCCCGTCAGCCCACCGCCCCGGTTCAGCATGTTGTCGAAGCGCATGGTGCCGGTGCCGGGCGCATCGACCCGAAAGAAGGCCGTCACCTCGTCGGCCGCCTCGCATCGCAGCGAGACGGACAGGCGGAGGCGCTGCCCGAGGTAAGGCTCGGCGCGCAGGCTCTGCATCAGGACGGCAATCTTGCCGGCAAGGTCGGCGCCCTCGCCGCGCGGCGGGATGCTCTCGATGAGGGCGACCCCGGGGGCTGCGGGGTCGAGCCCCAGCCGATGGGTCACGCCGTTGATGGCCTCCCCGGTCATCCCCCAGCCCGCGGGAAGCCGCAGCGGCGTCCCAACGGGCCCTTGGCCGATCTTCGCGGCGAGGGTGTTCCAGTCGGCGAGGCCGAACTGGCGGGCGACCAGCTCGAGGCTGGCGGAGTGGGAGAGGGGGATGCCCTGCTCGGCCAGCGCCTCGCGCAGGGTCCGGGCCATGGGTTTGGCGTCGAGATAGGTTCGCATGAAGCGACCTCCATGTCAGCGCGGCTTGGGCGTCGGTGCTCGCATTGCCGGAGGTGCCGCGCGAAGATGGGGGCGATCTCGAGGCTGACATCCCGCGCCTTCACCCTGACCCGAAGGACGCGAGCGGCGGGCGGCGCGGCGGCCCGCAGTCAGGCTAGCCGGGGAAGGGGGATCGGGCAAGATGGAAGAGTGGTACCGCCACCCCGGCTCGAACGGGGGACCTCTTGATCCACAATCAAGCGCTCTAACCTACTGAGCTATGGCGGCACGACGGGGCTCCCGATACAGGCGCCCCCGCGTGATTGCAAGGCGGATGTCCGATTCCGCGCGCCTCCTAGCCGGCTCCTCGCTTTGCGCTCCCGTGCATCGACGGGGGCGCGGCGTCGCCGCCAAGCGCTGGCGCACCCCTCCACACCGACGCCCAATCAATTCCGAGCAGAAAACTGCTTCACCCGATTGAACATGAGCGAAGGTGGTGGAACACTCGGCGTCAAGCGCCCGGGAGAGGGCAGGGAGGATGACATGACGGACCGGCAAGACCAGAGCGCCCAGCGGCAGCTCGACGATTACCTCTTCGATCTGCAGGGCTACCTGATTCTCAGGGGGGCCCTCTCGGGGGAGGAGCTGGCCGAGGCGAACCGCGACTACGACACGCTCCAGCGCGACCGGGCGCATCCCGGCGGTCCGGTGGTGGTGAGCGATCCCGGCCGGCAGGAGGGGCTGATGTTCCAGCAGCTCTACGAGATGGGCGGCGTCTGGGAGCGAATGCTCGACCACCCCTCGTGGTTCGACCATTGCCTGCACTACATCGGCACCGACGATCCGGATAATTTCGACGGCCACCACGGGCCGGCCTTCATCGACGAATGCTTCGGCACCATCCGCGGCCCCGGCGGCGCGCAGCGCCTCCATTCGGGCGGAGAGAAGGGGACGATCCGCACCCAGTACCGCTACCATGCCGGCAAGTTCCACTGCGGGCAGGTCAACGTGCTGATCGCGCTGAACGATATCGGCCCCGGCGACGGGGCGACCGTGGTCGTCCCCGGTTCGCACAAGTCCAACCTTCGCCACCCGCAGACGGTGCCGCGCGAGCGCTACGGTGAGGAGCTGTCGGCCGATGACACCGCCGGCGGCATCGAGGCGCATCTGAAGGCGGGCGACGCGCTGCTCTTCGTCGATGCCATCATGCACGGCTCCGCCCGGCGGACGAACGAGGGCGAGCGGCGCGTCTGCGTCTATCGCTACGGGCCGAGCTGGGGCTACTTCCGCCACAAGTGGCGCCCCTCCGACGGGCTGATGGCCCGCCTCTCCCCCGACCGTCGCAAGCTGGTGAACCCTCATGCCTGATCTCCTCGACCGCCTCCGCGCCCGCCCCGCCCCCACCGGCCCCCATGCCGAGGCCTGGGGCCGGGCCGACGTGCGCTTCGCCAGCTCCAACGAAGGGCTGGAGGCGCGCCATGCCGCCGCCGTGGCGGAGCTCTTCACCTGCATCCGCGCCATCGCCGGCGGCCCGCCCATTCTGCAGGAGGGCGGCAATTACCCCGGCTGCTGGCTGGAGAGCACCGGCACGATCAATGCCGAGCATCTCTCCCGCTTCCTGCCCGGCATCGCGGCGGATACCTTCGCCAGCTTCGCGCGCCTGCAGCGCGAGGACGGGCTTTTCCCCTACAAGATCACCGCCGATGGCCCCAGCTTCCGCCAGATCCAGACGGTGACGCCGCTGGCCCGCTCCGTCTGGCATCTCTACGGGCTGACGGGGGATCGGGATTGGCTTGCGCGGCTCTACAAGGCCATGGCGGCCAACGACGCCTGGCTCGCCCGCACGCGAGACACGCGCGGCACCGGTGGGGTGGAGGCCTTCTGCACCTTCGACACCGGCCACGACGAATCCGCCCGCTTCTGGCACCTGCCGGATGGCTGCCGGGACTTCGATTCGTCCCGCTATGACGTCGACAACCCCCGCCTGCCGCTCGTCGCGCCCGACCTCACCGCCAACGTCGCCTGCCAGCGCCGCTACCTCGCGCAGATGGCGGCGGAGCTGGGGGAGGATCCGGGCCCGTGGGAGGAGAAGGCCGAGGCCAGCGAGGCGGCGCTCTGGCGCGAATGCTGGGACGAGGCGGACGGGCTCTTCTACGACCGCGACGCCACCGGCGCGCACCTCAAGGTGCAGGGTGACGTGCTGCTGCGCGTGCTGGCCTGCGAGATCGGCGACGATACCGTCTTCGAGGCTGCCGCCCGGCGCTACCTGCTCAACACGCGCAAGTTCTTCGCGCGCTATCCCTTCACCTCCATCGCCCTGGATGATCCGCGCTTCGATCCCGATTTCGCCCGCAACTCCTGGTGCGGGCCGTCGAACTTCCTCACCCTGATCCGCGCCCACCACGCCTTCGAGGCGCATGGCGCGCATGTGGAACTGGGCTTCGCCATGCAGCCCATCCTCGGCGCCATGGCGACGTGGGACCGCTTCCCCCAGACGCTCTCGCCGTTCTCGGGGGAGCCGGGCTTCACCGACAGCTACAGCCCCTCGATCCTCGCGCTGCTCGACTTCACCGAGCGGCTTTGCGGCATCTTGCCGCGCCCGGGGGGCGAGCTTTGGTTCTCCACCGCCGCGCCCGCGCAGCTCCTCCATCACGCGCCGGAGGCGGCGACGGCCTATGGCCGCAGCCATGCCGGCGCGCGCTTCGAGCTGGTGGTGGAGGGCGGCGAGGGCCGGGCCTTCCGCGACGGCGCGCCGCTCTTCACGCTGCCGGCCGGCGTGCGGGCGGTGACGGATGCCTCGGGCGCGCTGACTGCGCTTGTCGGTCTCGCCGCCGGCGGGCGGGAGGGGGAGGTGGTGACGCCCGATGGCGCGCTGCCCTTCCGCATCGGCCCCAACGAGGTTCTGTCGCTCGGGACAGGGGGCTTCGAGCGCAGCCGGGCGCCCTCGCTGATTCCCCCTCAATCGAGCTGAAACCGGCGCAGAAGGCGCCGTCGGCCCGCCGCGCCGCCGCTCCCGAAGGGGCGTAGCGGCGCGCGTTCTCGATAGGTTAATCGATCATAACCGCTCATTTCCGCTCGGCTTCGCTCAGTTTCTGCGTTGCGGCGATTGAAAAAGATTGACTGACAATCTTTTTTGCCAGAAGCTGAAGATAATTAAGGGAGGAGAAATATATGACTCAGCTTACTCGTCGGCGCTTCATGCAGACCACCGCGGCGGGGGCAGCGGCCTCTGCGCTCGGCGGCCGGGCCTTCGCGCAGGACACCGCCCAGATCCGCCACTTCTGGTGGGGCAACCCCGAGCGGGATCGCCGCACCTTCGCCGTGATCGACATCTTCAACGAGGCGCATCCCAACATCCAGGTCACGGGCGAGACGGTCGGCTTCGGCGACTACTTCCCCAAGTTGACCACGCAGATCGCCGGCGGCAACATGCCTGACGTGATTCAGCACGGCTACGGCGCCATCTTCGAATACATCGAGCGCGGCGCCATCCTGCCTCTCGACGAATACGTCGGCAACACCATCGACCTGAGCGGCATCGACGACTCGGCCATCCAGGCCGGCACCTTCGACGGCCAGCTCTACGCCCTCTCCATCGGCGCCAACGCGCATATGGCGATGTACAACAAGGCCATGTACGAGGCCGCCGGCATCACCGCCGGTGACGGCTTCGACCCCTATGGCTGGACGTATGACGACGTGAAGCGCATCGCCGTCGCCGTCTCGGAAGCCACGCCCGACGGTGTCTACGGCACCGACGACAACACCGCCAACTGGCAGAACTTCTCCGACTTCGTCGTGCAGCGCGGCGGCCAGCTCTACAACGAGGACGATACCATCGGCGCCACCGTCGAGATGCTCGTCGAGTACTGGAACATCTGGAAGGACATCCGCGACGCGGGCGGTGCCCCTCCGGGCCCCGCCTCCGCCGGGCTCGTCAGTGCCGACATGGCCGACTGGGGCATCGTCACCGGCCAGACAGCGACGACCTACCAGTGGTCAAACCAGCTCGTCGGCGTGCAGGCGCTGCTGCAGGATCCGGTCGGCGCGGCGATGTTCCCCAACACCGCCGACATGGTGCCGGGCTCCTACGTCCAGCCCAGCCAGTTCATCTGCCTGACGCGCGACACCTCCAACGCCGAGGCGGCGACCACCTACATGAACGCCTTCGTCAACATGACCGAGATGACCAACGTTCTCGGCCTCGAGCGCGGCATCCCGGCCAACACCGAGGCGCGCAACGCCCTCATCCCCACCCTGACGGAGGCCGAGGCGGCCTCGGTCGAATACTTCGACGGCATCCGCGGCAAGACCGCCGAGCTGCCGCCGCCGTTCCCCTCCGGGGCGAACGAGGTGGAGGAGACCTACAAGCGTGTTGCCACCGGCGTGCTGCTGGAGCAGTCGTCGATGGAAGACGCCGCGCAGGACTTCATCGACCAGGCCAACTTCGTTCTCAGCCGCAACTGAGACCGATCCCTCCAACCGAGAAGGGGGCGCCCGCAGCGGGCGCCCCTGGAAGGCACTCCTGATGCAAAAATTCCTCAGAAAGAGCGGGCCGGCCTACCTGTTCCTCACCCCGTGGTTTCTGGGGTTCTTCTGCCTGGCGCTGGGGCCGATCCTCGCCTCGCTCTACCTGTCGTTCACCAAGTACGACATCATCAACCCGCCGGTCTGGCAGGGTCTGGCCAACTACGAGTTCATGTTCTGCTGCGACCGCCGGTTCAAGCAGGCGTTCTCGGTCACCTTCGCCTTCGTCTTCCTCTCCGTGCCGCTGAAGCTGGCCTTCGCACTCGGCGTGGCCATGGTGCTCGACAAGGGCATCCGCGCCATCGGCTGGTACCGGGCGCTCTTCTACCTGCCCTCGATCCTCGGCGGCTCCATCGCCGTGGCGATCCTCTGGCGGCAGCTCTTCGACTATAACGGCGTGGTCAATTCCTTCCTGCGGATCTTCGGCATCGAGGGGGAATACTGGCTCTCCGACCCGAATTATTCGCTCTACACCATCGTGCTGCTGGCCATCTGGCAGTTCGGCTCGCCGATGCTGATCTTCCTCGCCGGCCTGCGCGCCATTCCGCAGGATCTCTACGAGGCGGCGGAGATCGACGCGGCCGGCAAGTGGCGGCAGTTCTTCTCGATCACCATCCCGATGCTGGCGCCGGTGATCTTCTTCAACCTCGTCCTGCAGATGATCGAGGCGTTCAAGAGCTTCACCCATGCCTTCGTGATCTCCGGCGGCAACGGCGCGCCGCTCGACAGCCTGCTCTTCATCACGCTCTACCTCTACCAGGAAGCGTTCAGCTACTTCCGCATGGGCTATGCCTCGGCGCTCGCCTGGGTGCTGCTCCTCATCATCGCCGTCTTCACCGCCGTCGCCTTCTGGACGTCGAAATACTGGGTTCACTACGAGAGCGACCGATGACCGACGCCGCACAGACACAACCGTTCGATGCCGTCGCCATGGCCGCGGAGCTGCGCCAGAGAAAGCGCAGCCGCGACCGCCGGGCCGGCCTGCTCAAGCACGGCTTCCTGATCCTGTGCACCATCATCATGGTGTACCCGCTGATCTGGATGGTCTCCGCCTCGCTGAAGCCCGACAACGAGATCTTCTCGGAGGCGCTGCGCATCCTGCCCCGGACGCTCCAGCCGGAGAACTACCCCGAGGGCTGGAACGGGCTGACCGTCAGCTTCACGCGGTTCTTCCTCAACTCCAGCTTCGTCACCATCCTCGCGGTGATCGGCAACCTGATCTCCTGCTCCTTCGCCGCCTACGCCTTCGCGCGGCTGGAGTTCACGGGGAAGAATGCCTTCTTCGCGATGATGATGGCGACGCTGATGATCCCCTACCACGTGGTGCTCATCCCGCAGTACCTGCTCTTCCTCGAGATCGGCTGGGTGGACAGCTACCTGCCCCTGATCGTGCCGAAGTTCCTCGCCACGGACGCCTTCTTCGTCTTCCTCATGGTGCAGTTCTTCCGCCAGCTCCCCCGGGAGCTGGACGAGGCGGCGATGATCGACGGGTGCAGCCCCTTCAAGATCTACTGGGCCATCATCCTGCCGCTCAGCCTGCCGGCCATGGCCACCGCGGCGATCTTCACCTTCATCTGGACGTGGGAAGACTTCCTCGGCCCGCTGATCTACCTCAACGACGTCAACGACTACACGGTGCCGCTCGCCCTGCGCATGTTCCTCGCGCAGGACTCGGTCTCGGAATACGGGCAGATGTTCGCGATGAGCGTGCTGTCGATCCTGCCGATCGTGGTGTTCTTCGTCATCTTCCAGAAATTCATCATCCGCGGCATCGCCATGAGCGGACTCAAGTAAGGGGGCGACATGGCAAACGTCAGCATCCACAACCTCGTCAAGCGCTACGCGGCCGCCGAGGTCATCCACGGCATCAACCTGGAGATCGAGGATGGCGAGTTCCTCGTCCTCGTCGGCCCCTCGGGCTGCGGCAAGTCCACGCTCCTGCGGATGATCGCGGGGCTGGAGGAGATCTCCGACGGCACCATTTCCATCGGCGACCGCGTCGTGAACGACGTGCCGGCGGCGCAGCGCAACCTGTCGATGGTGTTCCAGTCCTACGCGCTCTACCCGCACATGTCGGTGCGCAAGAACCTCGCCTTCGGCCTGAAGAACCTCAAGATGCCGAAGGCCGAGATCGAGCGCCGCTCCAGCGAGGCCGCGCGCATCCTGCGCATCGAGGAGCTGATGGAGCGCAAGCCCCGCCAGCTCTCCGGCGGGCAGAAGCAGCGGGTCGCCATCGGCCGCGCCATCGTGCGCGAACCCTCGCTCTTCCTCTTCGACGAGCCGTTGTCGAACCTCGACGCCGAGCTGCGCGTCCAGATGCGGGTGGAGCTCTCCGGCCTCTACGAGCGGCTCGGCACAACGATGGTCTACGTCACGCACGACCAGACGGAGGCGATGACCATGGCCAAGCGCATCGCCGTCATGCGCGCCGGCATCGTCGAGCAGCTGGGCACGCCCTACGAGCTCTACAACTTCCCGCGCAACCTCTTCGTCGCCACCTTCATCGGCTCGCCGAAGATGAACATCTTCGAGGGCGAGGCGCGCGGCGACAGCGTGGTGATCTCCGATTTCGGCCAGCTCTCGCTCGGCCATCCCGTCACCGGCGCCGTCTCCGTCGGCATCCGGCCGGAGCATCTGACGCTCGGCGCGGGCGGCGACGTCTTCGCCGAGGGGCGCATCAACCTGGTGGAGTACCTCGGCTCGGAGATCTTCGCCTATGTCGACCTGCCCTCCGGCAAGCAGGTGCTGGTGCACGATCACGGCCGCTCCGCCCTGAAGCGGGGCGACACCGTCTCGCTCTCCTTCACCCGCGAGGCGGCTCATTACTTCGACGCCGACGAGAATCGCCTGCCCATCTTCGACCGCGCCGCCGCGGCGGCCTGAAGACAGCTGAAGGACACCCCAATGTCTTACGCACTCGTGGGCACCGGTGCCCGCCACAAGATGTTCACCCGCGCCGTGACGGAGACGTTCGGCACGCCCTCCGACCTCCTCGGGCTCTGCGACAGCAACACCGTCCGCCTCACGCGCTCCGCCGCCTCGGTGCCGGAGAGCGGCAACGGCGTCGCCACCTACGCGGCGGAGGATTTCGACCGCATGCTGGCGGAGCAGAAGCCCTCCACCGTCATCGTCACGGTGCCGGACAACCATCACCACGACTACATCGTCCGCGCGCTCCATGCCGGCTGCGACGTGGTGACCGAAAAGCCGATGACGATGGATCTTGAGAAGCTCAAGGCCATCCTCGACGCGCAGGAGGAGACGGGGCGCAAGGTCACCGTGACCTTCAACTACCGCTACACCCCGGCGCGCACGCAGCTGAAGGACATCCTCATGAAGGGGACGATCGGCGAGATCACGGCGGTCGACTTCCGCTGGCATCTCGACCGCGTCCACGGGGCTGACTACTTCCGCCGCTGGCACCGCAACAAGGAAAACTCCGGCGGCCTGCTCGTCCACAAGGCCACCCACCATTTCGACCTGATGAACTGGTGGCTGGGCAGCGAGCCTGTGACGGTGCAGGCCAACGGCCAGCGCGGGTTCTACACGCCGCAGATGGCCGCGGAGCTCGGCCTCGCCGATCACGGCCCCCGCTGCCAGGAATGCGATCTGCCCTGCGACTACCGGCTCGACATCGCCGCCGACGAGGCGCTGCGCGAGCTCTACCTCGAGGCGGAGGGACAGGACGGCTACATCCGCGACAAGTGCGTCTTCGATGCGGACATCACCATCGAAGACCTCATGCAGCTCTCCGTCGCCTACCGCAGCGGCGCCACGATGACCTACTCGCTCTGCGCCTATTCCCCGTGGGAGGGGCTGGAGATCCTGTTCTACGGCACCAAGGGCACGCTCTCGCACCGGCATGTCGAGGTGCACGGCGTCTTCGGCGGCAAGCGCGACGTGGCCGTGAGGGACAACATGGAGACCACGCTCCACCTCGCCGGCCAGCCGCCGCAGAAGATCGACGTCTGGCATGGCGAGGGCGATCACGGCGGCGCCGACCCGGTGATGCTGGGCTACCTCTTCGACGAAGGCGCGGGGGAGGATCCCTACGGCCGCACGTCTACCCATGTCGACGGCGCCTGGTCGATCCTCACCGGCATCGCCGGCAACCGCTCCATCGCCGAGGGCGGCAGGACGGTCGAGGTCGACGCGATGCTGGCGGAGGCCGGCATCCGGCTGCCGCGTGCCTGAGACGGCCCCTGCCGGCTCAGCCGGCCCGGGCCTTCTCGGCCGCTGCCTCGGCCACCACCAGCCGGATCCCGGCCTCCTGCACCATGGCGCGATGCTCGGCCGTGATCCCGTCATCGGTGACGATGGTGGAGACGCGGCTGAGCGGGCAGAGCACGAGGCTGGAGCGGGCGTCGAACTTGGAGCTGTCGACCAGCAGGATCAGCTCGTCGGCCTGGTTGATGAGCTTCTCCTCGGCCTGCACGACGAGGTTGTCCGCCTCCATCACCCCGCGCCGGCCCACGCCCTGCGCCCCCATGAACATCTTCTGCGCCACGAAGTGCTTGGAGCCGTCGTTCTCGAAGGGCGACAGGATGATGTTCTGCTCGCGGTACACCGTGCCGCCGGGGACGATCACGGTGTTCTGGCTGTGGCTGAGCAGGTGGTCGGCGATGGGGAAGGAATTGGTGAAGACCTGCAGGCTGCGCGGCGTCAGGTAATGCACCATCTGGAAGGTCGTCGTGCCGCCGTTGATGATGATCGCCTCGCCGTCGTGGCACAGCTCCACCGCCGCCTGCGCGATGGCCCGCTTCTTGCCGACGTTGACGTTGCGGTTGAGCGAGAAGGGCTGCCCGGCGAGGCGCGGCCCGGTCACGGGCGCCAGCGCCTCGGCCCCGCCCCGGCGCTTGCGCAGCTTCTTCTGCGCGTCGAGCGCCGAGATGTCGCGGCGGACGGTCGCCTCCGAGCTCTGCGTCAGCCCGACGAGATCGTGGATCGTCGCCAGGGGCCGTTCCTGCAGGACGGAGAGAATGATCATGTGTCGTTCGGCTTCATGCATGCGGTCATCTAGCCGCGTTTCCCGGTCAGACCCAAGATGAAAACGCCCATCGGCGATCAGCCATGGCCCCTCCCTGACAGAATTTGAGCGATATATGCGCCAGAACCCCATCCTGCCCGGTTTTCACCCCGATCCCTCCATCGTCCGGGTGGGGGAGTGGTACTACCTCGCTACCTCCACCTTCGAGTGGTTCCCCGGCGTGCGGCTGCACCGCTCCCGCGATCTGTCGAACTGGGAGCTGGTCGGCCACGCCCTCGACCGCGCCGATCAGCTCGACATGCGCGGCAACCCCGATTCCGGCGGCGTCTGGGCGCCCTGCCTGACCCATGCGCACGGGCGCTTCTGGCTCGTGTACACCAACATGCGCCGCCACCAGGGCTCGGTGAAGGACGCCTTCAACTACGTGGTGACGGCCGAGAGCATCGAAGGCCCCTGGAGCGCGCCGGCCTTCCTCAACGCCTCCGGCTTCGACCCCTCGCTCTTCCATGACGAGGACGGGCGCAGCTGGCTCCTCCAGATGTACTGGAGCCACGAGGCCCCGCATTTCGCCGGCATCTGGGCGCAGGAGTTCGACCGGGAGGCGATGGCGGTGACGGGCGAGCGGCATCTCGTCTTCGAGGGGACCGATCTGGCGCTGACGGAGGGGCCGCATGTCTACAAGCGGAACGGCTGGTACCACCTGCTGACGGCCGAGGGCGGCACCGGCTACGGCCATGCCTGCACCTGGGCCCGCTCCCGCTCCCTCCTCGGCCCCTACGAGCTGCACCCGCAGGCGCAGATCCTCACCTCGAAGGATGACCCGGACCACCCCATCCAGCGGGCCGGCCACGGCGACGTGGTGGAGGCGGCGGATGGCCGCACCTGGCTCGTCCACCTGATGGGCCGCCCGCTTGAGGGCCCCGGCGGTGACCGCCGCTGCGTCCTCGGCCGCGAGACCGGCATCCAGGAATGCGAGTGGCGCGATGACTGGCTCTGGGTCAAGGGCGGCCCCGCCCCCTCGGCGGAGGTCGACCTGCTCCCCGCGCCCCCGCCGGAGCCGGAGGAATTCGACTTCAAGGACGGCCTGCCCAAGACCATGCAATGGCTCCGCACGCCGGAGCCGGAGCGTCTCTTTACCACCGGGGCAGGGGGCCTCACCCTCTTCGGCCGCGAGAGCATCGGCTCCTTCCACGAGCAGGCCCTCGTCGCCCGCCGGCAGACGGAGGTCAGCTACCGCGCCGAGACGGAGGTCTCCTTCGACCCCGCCGACAGCCGCGAGCAGGCCGGCCTCACCGCCTATTACTCCCGCCACGCGCTCTACTTCCTGCACCTGACCCGGCTGGAGGGCCGCCGCGTCCTCCGCCTGATCGCGGCGGAGGCGAACAGCCGCGGCGGCACCTACTCCTACCCCGGCGAGGTGGTGGCGGTGCCGGACGGCCCCGTGAAGCTGGCGGTCGAGGTCGCCCGCGAGCGCCTCTGGTTCGAGGCTAATCTCGCCGACGGCTGGCGTCGCGTCGGGCCTGAGCTCGACGCCACCATCCTATCCGACGAAGCCAGCGTGGGCACCGGCGGCGGCTGCTTCACCGGTGCCTTCGCGGGCGTGTGTTGCGTCGACATGAATGGCCACGCCCGCCCCGCCACCTTCCCCTACTTCCGCTACCACCCTCGCCCCGACTGACCGGGGCGCCCCCCCTCTCCGCCGGCACCCTGTTTCATCTGGCCAAAAATACCGCGGGGGTCCGGGGGCTGGCCCCGGTCCCGCAATCTCCACCAGCGCCGTCCACCGGATCTCGGGACCCAACGGGACCTCTCAGACGACCAGCCGCGACCAGCTCCCGTAACGATGCCTCACCGGCCCGCGCGGCACGGAGGCGGCGATGAGCAGCAGCCCCGCGCCGATATCGGCGCCCCGCTGCAGCCATGTCCCCTCCATCACGAAGGCGCAGATCACCAGCGCCGCGCCGAGGCAGATGTTGAGGAAGCGCGCCGGCCGCGCCGCCTCCGCCATCGCCGTGACCGCGATGGTCACCGCCAGCGCGCCGATCAGGTGGTCGGTATTGGCGAGCATGCCCGAGGTGCCGAGCGTCAGCCGCGTGAACATCAGCCAGATGCCGATCGCCACGCTCAGGCCCAGCCCCCATGTCACGCCCATGCCGCCGCCCAGCATGTCGGCGATCAGCCGCCCCGGCGGCTGCTCGAAGCTCTCCAGCGTCCGGTCGTCCGGGCCCTCGTCGGTATCCCCGGCGAGGAAGACCCGCAGCAGCGGCTGCCCAGCCCGCTTGCGGCGGGCGAGGAACTGGCAGGTGGCGATCAGCTCATCCACCGAGTAGGGGATCTGGATCAGCATCGCCGCCGCCGTCAGCAGGCAGAGCGTGCACCATGTGCCGAGCAGGATCGGCTGGATGATGATGAAGGTGATGGAGATCACGCCGAGCGGCACGATCATGATGCCGAAGATCAGCACCAGCCACGGCATCGTCCGCCAGCGCCGGGCCGAGCCGATGAGGCCGATCAGGATCTCCAGCGCGTAGGTCATCGCTCCGAGGCCCGCGTCCGGCACCGGCCAGGCCCTCGAGACGTCGGAGGTGATGATCTCCTCCGTGCCGTTCTGCGGATTGTCCGGCGCGCCGGGGAAGAAGGGCTCCCAGACGTTCGGCACCAGCTCCAGCTGGTAGGCGGTGAGGTAGGCGGAGATGAAGAAGCCGAAGAAGGCCAGCGCGATGATCGGGATCCGCTGCGTCCAGTCGGAGGGGGAATAATCCCACCCCTTGGGGATCGTCGGCCCGGTCACCGCCGCCATCCGCCCGACGCCCGGCGTGGGCCGGGCGCAGCCGGCGAGGCCGAAGATCAGTGCCCCGACGAGGGTGAAGAGGTAGTACCCCGCGGCGTTCCCCGTCCAGAAGACCAGCGGCACCGCCATCACCAGCGCCCCGATGGCGGCCACCGCCCAGCGCAGCAGCGCCGCGCGCCAGGAGAGGGTGAGGAAGGCCAGCACCATCACCAGAACCCCGGCGATGACGGCGCCGAGCGTCATCCCGATATGCTCCAGCCCCAGTAGCACCGGCATCACGATCAGGAAGGCGCCGAGGCCGATATTCATGAAGGGCGCCCAAATGTTCTGCGCATGGGCCTCGCGGTACTCCCGCTCCGCCTGCGCGCGCAGCGCCTCCGCGTCAGGCCGGTGCTCCGCCTCCGCCTCCTGCAGCCAGTGCGGCTGGGTGAGGCCGTTGGCCTCGTACCACGCGGCCGGGTCCTCCTTCAGGCGCTCGACCATCTTCGGCAGCGTCTGGCGCAGGGAGTGCTTCGGCTCCCAGCCCAGCCACTCGCGGGCGCGGGAGATGTCGAGCTCGTAGTGATCGTCCGCCATGCGGATCATGAAGGGCTTGATGAAGGGCTCCTCGCCCTGGTCGATGGCGTCGGGGACGAGCGGCTCCGCCCTCTGCTGCACCCAGGCGCCGGCGGCGGCGAGGGGTTTCGGCAGGGAGAGCGTCGTCCAGTCGTCGGAGCCATGGATGAGCTTGGCGAGCAGCGCCTGCAGGTCGCCGTAGCCGATCGCCTCCTCCTCGCCGACGAGGATGACTGCGTCGGGCGGCAGCTCCCCCCGTTTCTCGACGGAGAGGCGGAAGGCTTCCAGCATGTCGTCCTTGTGGAGGAAGGACTGCCCCGCCTCCATGTCGCCGGAATAGGCGTGGGCGAGGGGGTCGCGCTCGTAGATGCGGCGGACCTGCTCGGCGAGGGTGGGGACGGCCGTCTCCTCGTCGTAGAGCCCGGCGAGGTGGAGGAGGAGGTAGGGCATGGCCCCCGCCTCCTGCCGGATCACCTCCTCCGTCCGCGCCTTCGACTGCGGGTAGGCCCAGCCGGGGTCGATGGCGGTGGCCTCGGTAATCGGCAGGCCGGGCGCGCCGGGGCGGTGGACGAGCATGGTGCCGGAATAGATGAAGCGGTCGACCTCGTAGGGCTGGAGCGCCTGCACGAGGTTGCGCGTGCCCTCGATGTTCACCGCCTCGTAGAGCGGGCTCTCCTCGCCGGTGAAGTCGAAATAGGCGGCGAGGTGGATGACGGCGGCGATCTCGGGGCCATGGGCCTCGGTGATTTCCTTAAGCGCCCGGTCGACGGAGGCGCGGTCGGTGATGTCGAAGAGGGTGATCTTCTCGCCCTCGGTCCGGTCGAGCCCGACAACCTCGTAGCGTGCGCCGAGCCGCTCCATCAGCGCCGAGCCGAGAGATCCCGCGGCGCCGGTGATCAGTACCAGAGGTTTGTCGCCCATGCCTGCGCCGTCTCCCTTGCTGCCCCCGGGCCGCCTTTGAGCGGCCTCTGTTGGCCAACCCGTCGTGGCGTCAATGGTTCCGGCGGGGGATGGTGGAGTGGACCCCCACCCTGCGCGGTGCGGGCCGTCCCCTTTTGCGGAGAGACGGCCCGAGCTGTTCCCCCGCGCGGAATCAAGGCCGCAGGCCGCCGCGCGAGCGCCTGCCCGTCCCGGCGGGCTGGCGCTCTGGCTGAGCTTGGCACTGGGCGGCGAGCGGGGAGGGACTTGTCTGGCATAAAGCTCTGAAGCTGAAAGGTCGGAGCGCCACCCCACGGGCCGGCGTGCGAGGGTAGCGCTCGGGGCTTCGGTGGGTTGGAAACCCACTCTACGGTCGGGCGCCTTCCGTCAAACGTCACCGCTCTTTCCCCCGCGCGGAGTCAAGGCCGCAGGCCGCCGCGCGAGCGCCTGCCCGTCCCGGCGGGCTGGCGCTCTGGCTGATCTTGGCGCTGAGCAGCCCGTGCGGAGGGGCTTGGCCGGCATAAAGCGCTGCAGCGGAGAGGTCGAAGCGCCACCCCACGGGCAGGCGTGCGAGGATAGCGCTTGTCGCTGCGTAGGGTACCAGCCGGCAGCGAACGCGGGCCCAAACGCTCAATCGTGAAGGAACGGCGTTCCCACCTGCCCGTTGACCAGACAACGCCCCAACAGAGGGGCCGAAAGGAGGAACCCATGGCAAACGCAAGCAGCAAGAAGTATGGCCCGGGTCAGCAGGATCAGGGCAAGGGCGACGGTCACGGAGGCATGGAGCCGGCGGATGTCGACGTGCTGCCCGACAACGAAATCCTGTCCAACCGCGACACCTCTCAGCACTCGGACCAGCGCGGCCTCGACAGCGGCCACCTGCAGGACCGCCAGTACCACGAGCACGTCGACGGCCACGCGCCGGGCAAGGGCGAGCCGGGCAAGGCCGCGGACAAGGACAAGTTGGCGGACGAGCGCCCTGAGGGGAAGGAACCCGACGGCGAGATCTGAGGCTGTCGATCTCCGACTATCGAACACGGGGCGCCGGCGGACCCTCCGCCGGCGCCTTGCTGTCAAGGGGGACCGCCGACTGATCCGAGCGCAGACCCCGTAGGGTGGGTTTTCAACCCACCTCCCCCGATGCACCGAGCGCCCTTCCCACAGGCATGCGACAACGCCGGACCGTAGGGCGTGGCGCTTCGACGTCGGGGCACCTCGACGGACCGGCTCTCTCTCCGCGGTCGCGGACTCCTGGGGAGGCAAGAGCGGCGAGGCCCCTCGTTAACTAACCGTTAATCAATAACCTTCCCCGCGGGGAAGGCTCCGGCCCACCCCCTCAAATCTCCCGCCGCAGCCCAGCCACGGCCGCCCTGTACCTCTCCACGATCTCCTCCCGCCGCACATGCCGCCCGCCCGTCACGAGCGCCCGCCCGGCGGACCAGACGCGGTCCACCATCCCCGTCCCCCCGGCGAAGACGAAGCTGTCCAGCGCCGCGTCCCCCTCCAGCCCGGTGAGGTCCACGTGACCCGCGTCCAGCGCCAGCAGGTCCGCCCATTCGCCCACCGCGATCCTCCCGGACCCGCGCCCTGCCGCCTGCGCGCCTCCCACCGCCGCGTCCTCCATCAGCCGCCGCCCCGTCGAGCGCCCCGCCGTCGCCAGCGCGGCGCGGGAGCGGTCGCGGAGCCGCTGGGAGGTGTCGAGCTGCCGCAGCTCCTCGGCCAGCGAGATGCGGATGTTGCTGTCTGACCCGATGGCGATCGCGCCGCCGGTGCCGAGCCAGCGCACCCCGTCGAAGATGCCATCGCCGAGGCTCGCCTCCGTCAGCGGGCAGAGCCCGGCGACGGCGCCCGTCCGGGCCAGCGTCGCCGTCTCCTCGGGCTCCATCTGGGTGCAGTGGATGAGGCACCAGCGGGCGTCGAGCGGCAGGTGCTCCACCGCCCAGGCCGCCGGCCGGGCGCCGAGCGCGGCCTGCACCTCCTCCACCTCCGCCACCTGCTCGGCGAGGTGCATGTGGATCGGCCCGTCCCCCAGCCCCGCCAGCGGCAGCAGATCCTCCGCCGCCACCGCCCTCAGTGAGTGCAGCGCCACCCCGAGCCGGGTATCTCCTGGCAGGGATGCCAGCGACGCCCGCGCCCCCTCGTGGAGCCGCGCGAACCGCCCGGCATCATTGCCGAAGCGCACCTGCCCCGCCCCAAGCGGCCGCCGGTCGAGCCCGCCGAACTGGTAGGCCACGGGCAGCAGCGTCAGTCCCAGACCGCTCACCTCCGCCGCCGCCGCGATCCGCCCGGACATCTCGGCGAGGTCCGCGTAGGGCGCGCCGCCGGGGGCGTGGTGCAGGTAGTGAAACTCCACGCTGGTGCCGAAGCCCGCCTCCGCCATCTCCATCTGCACGAAGGCGGCGATGGCCTGCACCTGTTCGGGCGTAATCTCTTCGAGGAACCGGAACATGAGCTGCCGCCATGTCCAGAAGCTGTCCTGCGCGCTGGGCCCGCGCCGCTCTGTCAGCCCCGCCATGGCGCGCTGGAAAGCGTGGGAATGGGCATTGGAGGGGGCGGGGACGACGAGGCCGGTGCGCTCGCCATCGGGCGGCGCGCCGGGGGTGACGGCGGTGATGCGGCCATCGTCCACGTCGATGCGCACATCGGTCGCCCAGCCATCCGCGAGCAGCGCCTGCTCTGCCCAGATCACATGCATGGCTCGCTCCCCGTTGACAGAAGAATATGTGCATACATAATCATGGGCACAGGTTGCCGATCAAGAGGCCCCGATGCTCTACACCCACGCCCGCCTCGCCACATTCGCCGCCCCCGGCCGCTATGGGCTGGTGGAGGACGGCGCGCTGGCGGTGGAGGGCGAGCGCATCGCCTGGGCCGGGCCGCTGGCCGAGTTGCCACAGGCGTGGCGCGGGCAAGAGGCGGAGGATCTGGGCGGGCGGCTCGTCACGCCGGGGCTGATCGACTGCCACACCCACATCGTCTTTGGCGGCCATCGCGCCGACGAGTTCGAGATGCGGCTGGAAGGCGCGAGCTACGAGGAGATCGCCCGAGCCGGCGGCGGCATCGGCAGCACCGTCCGCGCCACCCGGTTGGCCTCGGAAGACGTGCTGCTGGAGGGGGCGCTGACGCGGGCCGACGCGCTCATCGGCGAGGGCGTGACGACGCTGGAGATCAAGTCCGGCTACGGGCTGGAAGCGGAGACGGAGCTGCGCATGCTCCGGGTCGCCCGCCGCATCGGCGAGCTGCGCCCCGTCACCGTGCGCACC
Source organism: Pseudoroseicyclus tamaricis (assembly GCF_012070395.1). Lineage (GTDB taxonomy): Bacteria > Pseudomonadota > Alphaproteobacteria > Rhodobacterales > Rhodobacteraceae > Pseudoroseicyclus_A > Pseudoroseicyclus_A tamaricis. The sequence continues at coordinate 946,361 of NZ_JAAFYS010000001.1, forward strand.
AGCTACCTCGCCGCCCACGCGGTGCCGCCGGAGTATTCGGGCCGGGCGGACGCCTACATCGATGAAATCGTCATCCCGGTGATGCACGAGGGCCGGGGCCTGATCGACGCGGTTGACGGGTTCTGCGAGGGCATCGCCTTCGACACCGCCCAGATCGGTCGGGTCTTCGACGCGGCGGCGTCGCTCGGCCTGCCGGTGAAGCTCCACGCCGAGCAGCTTTCCCACATGGGCGGCGCGGCCTTGGCGGCCCGCCATGGCGCGCTCTCCGCCGACCATCTGGAGCATGCGAGTGCCGAAGACGCCGCGGCGATGGCCGCCGCCGGCACCGTCGCCGTGATGCTCCCGGGCGCCTATTACACCCTCCGTGACACGCAGGCCCCGCCGGTGCAGGCCTTCCGCGACGCCGGCGTGCCCATGGCCGTCGCCACCGATTGCAACCCAGGCTCCTCGCCGCTCGCCTCGCTGCTGACGGCGATGAACATGGCCTGCACGCTCTTCCGCCTGACGCCCGAGGAAGCGCTGGCCGGCGTGACCGTTCATGCCGCGAAGGCGCTGGGCCTCGCCGATCGGGGCACGCTCGCCGCCGGGCAACGGGCCGACCTCGCGGTGTGGGACGTCGAGACCCCGGCGGAGCTCGCCTACCGCATCGGCTGGAACCCCCTCCACGCCCGCATTCACGGAGGCACCAAGTGCTGACCAATGACAGACGAGGCACCACGTGCTGACCCTCATCCCCGGCGCCACCCCGCTCGCCACCCTCCGCGCAATCTGGGAGGGCGAGGGCGCGCGGCTTGACCGGGCCTGTCGCCCGGCGGTCGAGGCCGCCGAGGCGCTGGTGCGCAAGGCCGCCGAGGGCGAGGAGGCCGTCTACGGCGTCAACACCGGCTTCGGCAAGCTCGCCTCGGTTCGCATCAAGGCGGAGGACACAGCGCGGCTCCAGCGCAATCTCATCCTCTCGCATTGCTGCGGCGTGGGCGCGCCGCTCGACGCTCCCACCACCCGGCTGATGATGGCGCTCAAGCTCCTTTCGCTCGGTCGCGGCGCCTCTGGCGTCGCCTGGGCCACCGCGCAGCAGATCGAGGCGATGCTGGCGGCGGATGTGCTGCCGGTGATCCCGGACCAAGGCTCCGTCGGCGCCTCGGGCGACCTCGCGCCGCTCGCGCATCTCGCCGCCGCGATGATGGGCGAGGGAGAGGCGGTGCACGAAGGCCGGCGGATGCCCTCCGCCGAGGCGCTCGCGGCTGCCGGCCTCGCCCCCATCGCCCTCGGCCCCAAGGAGGGCCTCGCCCTCATCAACGGCACGCAATTCTCCACCGCCTGCGCGCTCGCCGCGCTCTGGGGCGCCTGGGACAATGCCCGCGCCGCCATCGTGACGGGCGCGCTGTCGACCGACGCCGTGATGGGCTCCACCGCGCCGCTGCTCGCCGGCATCCACGCGCTGCGCGGCCAGCCCGGCCAGATCGCCTTCGCCGCTGCCCAACGGTCGCTCATGGAGGGCAGCGAGATCCGCGAGAGTCACCGCGAGGGCGACACCCGCGTGCAGGACCCCTATTGCATCCGCTGCCAGCCGCAGGTGATGGGCGCGGCGATGGATCTTCTGTCCTTCGCCGCCCGCACCCTGGAGGTCGAGGCGAATGCGGTGACCGACAACCCGCTGGTGTTGGTGGAGGAGGGGCGCATCGTCTCCGGCGGCAACTTCCATGCCGAGCCGGTGGCCTTTGCCGCCGACCAGATCGCGCTGGCGATTGCCGAGATGGGCTCGATCGCGCAGCGGCGCATCGCGGTGATGGTCGACCCCACGCTCAACCACGACCTGCCGCCGTTCCTCACGCCCGAGCCCGGGCTGAACTCCGGCCTGATGATCGCCGAAGTGACAAGCGCGGCTTTGATGAGCGAGAACAAGCACCTGGCCAATCCCTGCTCGACGGATAGCACGCCGACCTCCGCCAATCAGGAGGACCATGTGAGCATGGCCGCCCATGCCGCCCGGCGTCTCGCCCGGATGAACGCCAACCTCTCGATGATCCTCGGCATCGAGGCCGTGGCGGCGGCGCAGGGCATCGGCTTTCGCGCGCCGCTGGCGACGTCGGCGCCGCTGCAGGGCGTGATCGCCCGCCTGCGGGAGGCCGTGCCGGCGCTGGGCGAGGACCGCTACCTCGCGCCCGACCTCGAGCGTGCCGCCGCGCTGGTGCGAGAGGGCCGCCTGACCGGGGGTCTCAAGTTGCCGGAGCTGGCGCCATGAATCCCGTCGAGGTGACACGCGGCGACGGCCCCGTCGTGCTCGGCTTGCCGCATACCGGCACCTGGCTGCCCGAGGACGTGCGCGCCCGGCTGAACGAAAGAGGACGTGCCCTAGCCGATACCGACTGGCACATCGACCGGCTCTACGCCGGGCTGCTGCCGGGCGTCACGAAGGTCCGCGCCACCTTCCACCGCTACCTGCTCGATGCGAACCGCGACCCCTCCGGCGCCTCGCTCTACCCGGGGCAGAACACGACGGGGCTGGTGCCGATGACGGATTTCGACGGCGAGGCGATCTGGGACGACCCGCCGGGCGAGGTGGAGATCGAGGCGCGGCGGGAGGCGTACCACGCACCCTACCATGCCGCGCTGAGCGCCGAGCTAGAACGGGTGAGGGCGCGGCACGGCGTGGCGATCTTGTACGATTGCCACTCCATCCGGGGGGAGATCCCCTTTCTCTTTGGCGGCCACTTGCCCGATTTCAACATCGGCACGAATGGCGGCACCACCTGCGCGCCCGCGATCGAGGCTGCCGTGCAGGGCATCTGCGCGGCCGCGCCGGGCTATTCCTACATCCTCAACGGCAGGTTCACCGGCGGCTGGACGACGCGCCACTACGGGCGGCCGGCCAAAGGGCTGCACGCGATCCAGATGGAACTGGCGCAGCGCAATTACCTCACCGAGGAGGCCCCGCCCTGGGCCTATGACGAGGCCAAGGCCGAGGCGCTCCGCACCCACCTCAAAGACATCCTGCAAACCCTTGCCGGCCTCGCTGGCACCCTGGAGGGCTCCCGATGACCGATCCGCGCCACAACACCCGCGACGTCTACCCGCCCACCGGTCCCGAGATCAGCGCGAAGAGCTGGCTGACCGAGGCGCCGATGCGGATGCTGATGAACAACCTGCACCCCGACGTCGCCGAGAACCCGCATGAGCTGGTCGTCTACGGCGGCATCGGCCGGGCAGCGCGGACGTGGGAAGATTTTGACAAGATCGTCGCCGCGCTGAAGACGCTGGAAGACGACGAGACGCTGCTCGTGCAATCCGGCAAGCCGGTCGGCGTCTTCCGCACGCACCCGGACGCACCCCGCGTGCTGATCGCCAATTCCAACCTCGTGCCGCATTGGGCGACTTGGGACCATTTCAACGAGCTCGATAAGAAGGGCCTGGCCATGTACGGCCAGATGACCGCCGGCTCGTGGATCTACATCGGGAGCCAGGGCATCGTGCAGGGGACGTATGAGACCTTCGTCGAGGCCGGCCGCCAGCACTATGGCGGCAACCTCACCGGCAAGTGGATCCTCACCGCCGGTCTTGGCGGCATGGGCGGCGCACAGCCGCTGGCGGCGGTGATGGCCGGCGCCTGCTGCCTCGCCGTGGAATGCGACGAGACCCGCGCCGACTTCCGCCTGCGCACCCGCTATGTCGACGAGAAGGTGCACACACTGGACGACGCCCTCGCGCTGATCGCCGAGTGGACCGCGGCGGGGGAGGCGAAATCCGTCGCCCTCATCGGCAATGCCGCCGACATCTTCCCCGAGCTCGCCGCGCGGATGAAGGCCGGCGGCCCGCGCCCCGATATCGTCACCGACCAGACCTCCGCCCATGACCCGCTGCACGGCTATCTGCCGCAGGGCTGGTCCGTGGCCGACTGGCGCGCAAAGCAGGAGAGCGCGCCCAAGGAGGTCGAGGCCGCCGCCCGCACCTCGATGCGCATTCATGTCGCCGCGATGGTCGACTTCTGGAACGCCGGCGTGCCGACGCTCGATTACGGCAACAACATCCGGCAGGTGGCGAAGGACGAGGGGCTCACCGACGCCTTCGCCTTCCCCGGCTTCGTGCCGGCTTACGTGCGCCCGCTCTTCTGCCGGGGCATCGGGCCCTTCCGCTGGGCGGCGCTCTCGGGCGACCCGGAGGATATCTACAAGACCGACGCCAAGGTGAAGGAGCTGATCGACGATCCGCACCTGCACAAATGGCTCGACATGGCACGCGAGCGCATCGCCTTTCAGGGCCTGCCGGCGCGCATCTGCTGGGTGGGCCTCGGGCAGCGCCACAAGCTCGGCCTCGCCTTCAACGAGATGGTGCGGTCGGGGGAGCTTTCCGCCCCGGTCGTCATCGGCCGCGACCATCTCGACAGCGGCTCCGTCGCCAGCCCCAACCGCGAGACGGAGGCGATGAAGGACGGCTCTGACGCCGTATCGGACTGGCCGCTGCTCAACGCGCTGCTCAACACGGCTTCCGGCGCCACCTGGGTCTCCCTCCACCACGGCGGCGGCGTCGGGATGGGCTTCTCGCAGCACGCTGGGATGGTGATTTGCGCCGACGGGACGGATGCGGCGGCAAAGCGGCTGGAGCGGGTGCTCTGGAACGACCCGGCCTCTGGCGTCATGCGCCATGCCGATGCGGGCTACGAGGACGCCGTCGCCTGCGCGGAGGAGCACGGGCTGAACCTGCCAGGCCTCAGGTGAGCCGGCGGGGCTGGCAGGAGGTTCAGGACGAGCTGATCGGCCGCATCAACGACGGCGCCTGGCCGCCGGGCACGCTGCTGCCCGCGGAGACGGCGCTGGCGGTGGAGCTGGGCGTCGCCCGCACGACGGTGAACCGCGCGCTTCGCGGTCTCGCCGAGAGCGGGCTGGTGGACCGCAAGCGGAAGGCCGGCACGGTGGTGGCGGAGCATCCGCCGGCGCGGGCGGTGCTGACGATCCCGGTGATCCGCAAGGAGGTGGAGGGGCAGGGGAAGACCTGGCGCCACCACCTGCTTCTGCGCGAGGCCGCCCCGGCCCCGGCGCCCATCTCCGCCCGCCTCCACCTGCCGGCCCGCGCCCCGATGCTGCACCTCGTCGCCCTGCACTTGGCGGACAAACGGCCCTTCCTCCTCGAGGACCGCTGGCTCAACCTCGCCGCCCTGCCAGAGGCGGAGGACGTCGATTTCCACGCCACGAGCCCCAACGAATGGCTCCTCGCCCACGTCCCCTACACCACGGGCGACCTCTCGATCTCCGCCGAGCCGGCGGGGGAGGACACCGCGGACCTCCTCGCGGCACCCGAGGGTGCAGCGCTCCTCACCCTCGACCGGGCGACGTGGAACGACGGCCGGGCGATCACGGCAGTGCGGCTCACCTACGCGCCCGGCTACAAGATGCGAGCGGCCCTGTAGGGCGGGGTTCACCCCGCCATCCGCCGGTGAAGGAGGGCTACAAACCCACCCTACATATCGCGGCCCTGCCGGTAGGGTGGGTTTGTAACCCACCTTCCTTCGCCACCTCGCAACGCCGCCGCTCCTCCCCCGCCCGGTGCGCGCCGAAGGCGCAGGGCGAGCGCCGGCCCGTCCCGCGGGCTGGCGCTCCGTCGACGTAAGCGCAGAGCTCCGAGCGCGGAGGTGGTTGCACCATGAAGCGCGCCGCTCCGCCGTCGCGGCGCCACCCCACGGGCCGGCGCTCGCCCTCCGCCCGCGATTGGTGTGCCCGGTGGAGGGCGGAGCGGTGGGTTGAAAACCCACCCTACGGGTGCGGCGGACGAAGAACATGCCCCGCCCCGAAGCTCAGCGCCGAGCCCCCACCCCACGCCCCATTGACAAACCCATTCCTCCAAGGTTATTAATAAACCCATAGCTACCGAGTTATCAGATGACAGCCGACTCCCTCTTCCGTTCCCTCTCCGATCCCACCCGCCGGGCGCTCTTCGAGCGGCTCTGCCGCGAGGGGGAGCAGGCGGTTGCGCTCCTCACGCAAGGCGCCGGCGTCTCCCAGCCGGCCGTCTCCAAGCACCTCGCCGTCCTGCGGGAGGCCGGCCTCGTCACCGCGCGCCCGCAGGGGCGGCAGACGCATTACTCCGCCCGGCCCGAGGCGCTCTCGCCCCTCGTCGACTGGACGGCCGAGATGGCCGGCTTCTGGGAGAGCCGGCTCGACGTTCTGGAATCGCTCCTCAAAAGGATGGACCAATGACTGACACCCGCTCCGTGACTGTCGAGCGAGAGCTGCCCCACCCACCGGAGAAGGTCTGGCGGGCGCTGACAACGCCGCACTTCATCGAGGAATGGCTGATGAAGAACGACTTTTCCGCCGAGGTCGGCCACAGCTTCCAGATGAGCGGCGAGTGGGGTGCCGTCGATTGCGAGGTGCTGGACGCGGAGGAGCCGCGCTCGCTCTGCTACAGCTGGAACGCCTTCGGGCTGGAGAGCACCGTCACCTGGACGCTGACCCCCACGCCCTCCGGCACCCATCTGAAGATGGAACAGGCGGGCTTTCAGGAGGGGCAGACGCAGTTCTACCAGGGCGCGAAGGCGAGCTGGCCGAGCCATGTCGGCAACCTCGCCGCCTTCCTCGACCGTCAATCCTAAGGGGCGTGCCCGTCACGCATCCCGTCCTCTGGAGGTCTCCTCGATGAACGCCACGCTCCGCAAGGTGCACCGCTGGTGCTCCGTCCTCTTCACGCTCGGATTCCTGATCAACGTCGGTGCCATCTTCCTCGCCGGCGAGCCGGCGACGTGGGTTTACTTCACGGCGCTCCTGCCGCTCTTCATCCTCTTCCCGAGCGGCCTCTACCTCTTCGCACGGCCCTACCTGCTTGGTCGCCGCACCGCCTGAGCCGCCGAAAATTCGGGCAGACACGACGCCCCCTTGTTGCACGATCGCTCAAGAAGCTTGACAGGGCCCGCCTTGCCGCCTTCTACTGAACGAAAGTTCAACAAGGGGTCCCCATGCCGCGCGCCTCCCGCTATGACCTGCTGTTCGAGCCGGTGAAGATCGGCCCCAAGGTCGCGCCGAACCGCTTCTACCAGGTGCCCCATGCCTCCGGCATGACGAATGCCAACCCGCATGTGCGCGCCGCCTTCCGCGGCATGAAGGCCGAAGGCGGCTGGGGCGTCGTCTCCACCGGTGCCTGCTCGGTGCACCCCAGCTCCGACGATTCGCCCTTTCCCTTCGCCTCGCTCTGGGACGAGGCCGACATCCGCTCCCACCGCCTGACGACAGATGCCGTTCACGCCCACGGCGCGCTCGCGGCGGTGGAGCTCTGGCACGGCGGGGCGGCGGCGGTAAACCGCACCTCCCGCTACGCGCCGCTCTCGCCCTCGGGCGTGCCTTGGATGGCGACGCATGTGGGCTTCATGTCCTCCGCCCGGCCGAAGATCATGGACGCCTCCGACATCCGAGAGCTGATCCGCTGGCATGCCGATGCCGCCGTGCGGGCGGAGGAGGCGGGCTTCGACATCCTCTATGTCTATGCGGGGATGGGCTATCTGCCCTACCAGTTCCTCCTCTCCGATTATAACCACCGGACGGACGCCTACGGCGGCTCCGCCGAGAACCGCGTGCGCCTCGTCGCCGAGCTGATCGACGCGGTGCGCGAGGCGACCCATGGCCGCTGCGCCGTGGCCTTGCGCATCTCCCTGCAGGAGCTGCGCGCCCGCCCCGCCGAGGGGGCGGAGACGGAGGCGCATGAGATCATTGGCCTGCTCAAGGACGCCCCCGACCTCTTCGACGTGAAGATGGATTACTCCTCGACCGACTGCGCCCCCTCCCGCTACGTGCAGGAGGGCAGCCACGAGCCGGTGGTGGATTTCGTGAAAGCGATCACGGACAAGCCGGTCGTCGGCGTTGGCCGTTTCACCTCTCCCGACACGATGGTCTCGATGGTGCGCCGCGGCGTGCTGGACCTCATCGGCGGAGCCCGGCCCTCCATCGCCGATCCGTTCCTGCCGAAGAAGATCTCCGAGGGGCGGGAGGACGAGATCCGCGAGTGTATCGGCTGCAACATCTGCATCTCCTCCTGGCATGACGGCGTCTGGGTGCGCTGCACGCAGAACCCTTCAGCGGGGGAGGAGTGGCGGCGCGGCTGGCACCCCGAGACGGTGGCCGAGGACAGCGCCGAGAGCGCCGTGGTCATCGGCTCCGGCCCCGCGGGGCTGGAGGCCGCGCTCACCCTCGCGCGCCGGGGGATGCAGGTGACCATCGCCGAGGCCGGCTCGGAATTCGGCGGCCGGCTCCTGTGGGAATCCAAGCTGCCGGGCCTGCGCGAGTGGTTCCGCGTCGTCGATTACCGCCTCGGGCGCCTGCTGCAGATGCCGAACGTCTCGCTCTTCGCCGAGAGCCGCCTGACGGCCGAGGATGTCGCCGAGTTCGGGGCCGACCACGTCGTCGTCGCCACCGGCGCCAAGTGGACGCGCAACCTCTGCGGCGCCAACGAGATCCCGACGGCGCCGATCGAGGGGCTGCGCATCTACACGCCGGACGACATCGCCGCCGGCACCGAGATCGAGGGCCCCGTCGCCGTCTTCGACTACGACAATTACTACATGGGCTCGGCCATCGCCGAGCATCTGGCGGGGCAGGGGACGGACGTCACCTACATCACCACCGCCGGCGCCGCTCAGAGCTGGGGCGTGATGACCAACGAGCAGCCGCATGTCCACGTCGCCTTCCAGCGCCTCGGCATTGCCTACCGCACGCTGGAGATCGTGGAGGATTTCGACGGCGAGACGCTCGGCCTGTCGCAGATCTTCACGGCGGAGCGCCGCGAGATCCCCGTCCGCTCCCTCGTCATCGTCGGCCAGCGCCTCGGCGACACGGCGCTCTACGAGGCCCTGCTCGACGCCGGCACCCCCTCCCTCCACCTGACGGGGGATGCCCACGCCCCCGGCGCCATCGCCCATGCCACCTACCAGGCCCACCGCACGTCCCGCGCCGTCGGCGCCGCCCCCGCCGACCTCCTCGAGCGTCGCGACGCCCCCTTCGCCCCGCCCGGTCTCTACACCGAGGCCGCGGAATGACCGGCCCTCACGCCTCACCCCGCGCCCGGCGCCCCTCCGGGCGCCCCGCCCGACCCGCGCCCCCATGTCATCTGGCCAAAAATACCACGGGGGTCGCCATTGGTGCCGCATTGGTCCGAGGACCAATGGCGACGGGGCTGGGCCCCGCTCCGGCGGGCTCCACTTGGGTCACCCGTCGCCCTGCCGGGATCAAGATCTCCGCCAGTCCCCTGTTTCATCTGGCCAAAAATACCGCGGGGGTGCGGGGGCTGGCCCCCGCTCCCTCATTCTCCACCAGCGCCGGAGCCGCCCCATGAGCGCCCCCCGCCGCCGCAATTCCCGTGGCCCGCGCGCCTCCGGCCCGCAGCCCGTCGCGCAGGCCCCCTTCGGCCAGCGCCGCCGGCCCTATGCCCCGGTCGAGGTCATCTCCGCCGACCAGGTGGAGGCGATCCACCAGGCGGCGCTGACGCTGCTATCCACCACCGGCTTTCGTGTCCTCGCCGAGCAGGCAAGGGCGCTCTATGCCTCCGCCGGCGCCGAGATCGACGGGCCCACCGTCCGCCTCGATCCCGGCCTGATCGGCGAGCGGCTTGCCACCGTCCCCGCCACCTTCACGCTCGCGGCGCGGGACCCGGCGCATGACCTGACCGTCGGGGGGGACCTCTGCGTCTACGCCTCCGTCGGCGGGCCGGCCTACGTGATGGACAACGATCGCGGTCGCCGCGACGGCACCTTTGAGGAGATGTGCGACTACCTGCGCCTCGTGCAGGTGCTCAACGTCATCCATCAGGAGGGCGGCTGCCCCTTCGAGCCGATGGACCTGCCGGCCAACACCCGGCACCTCGATATCTATCGCGCCCAGATCACGCTTCTCTCCAAGAACTGGCAGACGCAGACACTCGGCCACCTGCGTACGATGGACGGCATCGAGATGGCGGCCATCGCGCTCGGCACGACGCCAGAGGCGATGGCGGAGCGGCCGGCGCTCCTCGGCGTCATCAACACCAACTCTCCCCTGCAGCTCGACATCCCCATGGCCGAGGGGCTCATCGCCATGGCCAGCCACGGCCAGCCCGTCGCCATCACGCCCTTCACGCTGGCCGGGGCCATGGCCCCGGTCACTGTCGCCGGCGCGCTCGTCCAGCAGCATGCCGAGGCGCTGGCCGGCATCGTGCTCACCCAGATCGTCCGCCCCGGCACGCCGGTGCTCTATGGCGGCTTCACCTCCAACGTCGACATGCGCTCGGGCTCGCCCGCTTTCGGCACGCCCGAGTACATCAAGGCGGCCCAGGCCACTGGCCAGCTCGCCCGGCATATCGGCGTGCCCTTCCGCTCGTCGAACGTGAACGCGGCCAACGAGGTCGATGCCCAGTCGGCCTACGAGAGCATGTTCTCCCTCTGGGGCGCGCTCATGGGCGGCGCGCATCTGCTGGAGCACGGTGCGGGCTGGATGCACGGCGGCCTCACCGCCTCCTTCGAGAAGCTCATCCTCGATGCCGAGATGCTTCAGATGATGGATGCCTATTACGAGCCGCTCGATACCAGCCCCGAGGCGCTCGCCCTCGACGCCATCGCCGAGGCCGGCCCCGGCGGGCATTTCTTCGGCACCGCCCACACGATGGAGCGCTACGCCACCGCCTTCCACACCCCGCTCGTTTCCAACTGGGACAACCACCCCCTCTGGCTGGAGAAGGGCTCCGTCGATGCCCGCACCCGCGCCAACACCGTCTGGAAGCAGCTTCTGGCCACCTACGAACAGCCGCCGCTGGAGGAGGATCGCGCCGAGGCGCTCGACGCCTTCGTGGCAAGGCGGACGGAGGAGGGCGGCGCGCCGCTGAACTGATGGAGACCCGCACGACCTTCCCGCACGAGATCGAGATCACCGAGAACCTCTGGGTGCCGCTGCCCGATGGCACGCGCCTCGCCGCCAAGCTCTGGCGGCCGAAGGGCGTCGCGGCACCGGTGATCCTTGAGTACCTGCCCTACCGCAAGCGCGAGGGCACCCGCGCCCGCGATCACGCCATGCATGCCTGGCTGGCGGGGCATGGCTATGCCTGCATCCGGCTGGACATCCGTGGCACCGGCGACAGCGAGGGGATCATCACCGACGAATACACCCCGCAGGAGCAGGAGGATGGCGTCGCCGCCATCGCGTGGCTGGCGGAGCAGGAGTTCTGCGACGGGCAGGTGGCGATGATCGGCATCTCCTGGGGGGGCTTCAACGGCCTGCAGATCGCCGCACGCCAGCCGCCGGCGCTGAAGACGATCATCACCGTCGGCTCCACCGACGACCGCTATGCCACCGATATCCACTGGGTCGGCGGGTGCCTCAGCAAGGACAATTTCGACTGGTCGGCCACCATGCTGGCCCATAACGACCTGCCGCCGGACCCGGAGCTGACCGGCCCCGGCTGGCGCGAGGCCTGGCTGGCCCGCGCCGAGGCGAACAGCCCCTGGATCCTCACCTGGCTCGGCCACCAGCGGCGCGACGAGTACTGGAAGCAGGGCTCCGTCTGCGAGGACATCTCCAGGATCGAGATCCCCGTCTACGCCGTCTCCGGCTGGGCGGACAATTACTCGGAGACGGTCCCCCGCCTTCTCGCCAGCCTCCCCGGCCCCCGCCTCGGCCTCGTCGGCCCCTGGGCGCATTCCTTCCCCCACGACGTCGCCGTGCAGCCCGCCATCGGCTGGCTGCAGGAGGTCCTGCGCTGGTGCGATCACTGGCTGAAGGGGCGCGAGAGCGGGATCATGGACGAGCCCATGTACCGCGTCTGGATGCAGGAGAGTGTGCCCCCGCAGACCTGCTACGCCGAGCGCCCCGGCCGCTGGGTCGGCGAGCCGAGCTGGCCCTCGCCCCGTATCGAGACCCGCTCCCTCGCCCTCCTCGCCGATGGCAGCCTTGCCGAGCCGTCCCCGTCAGAGGCGGCCGAGGCGGGCGCCAAGCTCTCCATCTGCTCGCCCCTCTGGGTCGGCCTGACTGCCGGCGAAGTCGGCCGCTACGGGGAGGACGCCGAATGGGCCCCCGACCAGCGCGAGGATGACGGCGGCAGCCTCGTCTTCACGACCGCCCCCCTGCCGGAGTGCACCGAGATCCTCGGCGCCCCCCAGCTGCGCCTGCGGTTCTCCTGCGACAAGCCGATGGCGCTGGTGGCCGTGCGGCTGAACGACGTGATGCTGGACGGCCGCTCCACCAAGGTCACGCAAGGCTACCTCAACCTCACCCACCGGCGGGACCATGAGCATGCCGAGCCGCTGACCCCGGGCGAGACCTACGAGGTCACCGTCGATCTCGACGATATCGCCCATGCCTTCCCGGCCGGGCACCGCATCGCCGTCTCGCTCTCCACCACCTACTGGCCCATCTGCTGGCCCTCGCCGGAGCTGGCGACGCTGAGCGTCGAGACCGGGGCCAGCTGGCTCGACCTGCCCGTGCGCCCGCCTGTCGCGGCGGATGCGGCGCTGCGCGAGTTCGACCCGCCTGAGATGGCCGAGCTGACGCCCTCCATCAGCCACCCCGCCGAACCGACCGTGCGCCGCACCGTCCACCGCGACCTCCTCAGCGGCGAGATGGTCGTCGACTTTCCGCGCTGGACCTATGCCACCGAGATGCCCGACATCGGCCAGACGGTCACCTCCGACGCCTTCGCCCGCTACAGGGTCACCGACGGCGACCCGCTCTCGGCCGTCACCGAGACGGAATGCAACGTCGAGATCGCCCGCCACGACACCACCTGTGCCCACCACTCCACCGGCCGCCTCAGCTGCGACGCGACGCACTTTCGCGTCGAAGTCTCTTTGCGGGTGACGGAAAACGGGGAGAAGGTCTTCGAGAGGCACTGGGACGAGAGGATACCGCGCGACCATGTCTGACCCGGCGACAGAGCGATGCTGAGATACGCCGCCCGGCGCATCTGCCTCGCCCTCGTGATCCTCCTCACGGTGATGATCGCGATGTACGCCATGGTGTTCCTCATCCCCGGCGATCCGGCGAGCCTCGCCCTCGGCCCGCGCGCCACGCCGGAGCTGAAGGCGCTGCTCGTCCAGCGCATGGGGCTCGACCAGCCGATCCTGACGCAGATCTGGCTCTTCCTGCGCAACGCGGCGATGGGCGATCTCGGCTACGACGTCTGGTCGCAGCGCCCGGTGCTGGAGCTGATCCTCGAGTTCTTCCCCAAGACGCTGGTGCTCGGCATCACCACGCTCCTCTGGGCGCTGGTGCTGGGCATCCTCCTCGGCGCCGCCGCCGTCGTCTGGCGGGGCACGCTGACGGACCGGCTGCTGGGCCTTCTCTCGGTGAGCTTCATCTCCATCCCCAGCTTCGTCATCGCCATCTACCTGATCCTCGTCTTCGCCGTCTGGCTGCGCTGGCTGCCCGCCATCGGCGCCGGCAACCCCGGCGACCCGCTCAGCCAGATCCGCGCGCTTGTCCTGCCGGCCTTCGCGCTGGGCATCGGCTGGGTTGGCTACCTCGCCCGGCTCGTGCGCGCCTCGCTCCTCGAGGTGATGGGGGAGACCTACATCCGCACCGCCCGCGCCTTCGGCCTCTCCGAGCGGCGGGTGGTCTTCCGCTATGCGCTGCGCGTGGCGATCATCCCGACCATCGCGCTGCTGGCGGTGGGGCTCGGCTCCATCCTCTCCAGCGCCGTCTTCGTTGAGGCGGTGTTCTCCCGCCCCGGCATCGGCACGCTGATGACGGGGGCGGTCAGCAACCGGAACTACCCCGTCGTCATGGGCTGCGTGCTCTTCATGACGGCCTTCTACCTCTTCGTCGTCACCGCCGCCGACCTGTTGATCGCGCGGCTCGACCCAAGGGTGCGCGATGCCTTCCGACGCTGAGATCGCTCCGGCCGAGCCGGCCCGACAGGGCCGGGAGAGGCGCGCCGCCGGGCGTGTCCTCCACCGCTCGTCGCTGCGCGTGCTGCTGCGTGATCCGATGGGTGCGCTCGGGCTGATCCTCGTCGTCACCTTCGTCGGCATGGCCGTCTTCGCGCCTTGGCTCGCGCCCTACGACCCGCTCAAGCTCGACGTCATGAACAAGTTCCAGCCGCCCTCCTGGGCCCACCCCGCGGGGACGGACCAGCTGGGCCGCGACCTTCTCTCGCGCATCATCTACGGCGCCCGCACCGCGCTCTCCATCGCGCTCACCTCCGTGGGCCTCGCCGGCATCGGCGGGCTGATCCTCGGCATGATCGCCGGCTACGGGCCGCGCTGGCTCGACGGGATCCTCGTGCTGATCTTCGATTCCGTCTCCTCGCTGCCGATGATCATGCTGGCGCTGGCCGTCATCACCATCATCGGCCCGGGAACGGACACCCTGATCCTCGTCGTCGTCACCGTCTCCATCCCCGCCTATGCCCGGCTGATCCGCGCGCAGACGCTGGGGATGGCGCAGTCGGACTTCATCGTGGCGGAGCGGGCGATGGGCGCCTCGGGGGCGCGCATCCTCATCCGCCACCTGCTGCCGAACGTCGTCGGCCCGCTGGTCATCCTGCTCTCCATGGACGTGCCCATCGTCATCATGCTGGAGGCTGGGCTGAGCTACCTCAACCTCGGGGTGCGCCCGCCGACGCCCTCCTGGGGCAACATCCTCTACGACGGCTACACCTCCCTGCGCTCGGCGCCCCACATGGTGCTGATCGCCGGGCTGCCGCTGGTGCTCTCCACCCTCGGCTTCACCTTCCTCGGCGAGGGCCTTCGCGACGCGCTCGACCCCAAGCTGGTCAAGGGGGGCGCATGAGCGAGGCGGTGCTGAACGTCGAGGATCTGGCCCTCAGCTACCCCGGCGGCGTGCAGGCGCTGCGCGGCGTGTCGCTGCAGGTCCGCCCCGGGGAGGTGCTGGGCATCGCCGGCGAGTCGGGCTGCGGCAAGTCCACCCTCGCCTCGGCGATGATCTCCCTCCTCTCGTCGGGGGCGGAGATCACCGGCGGCGCCGTGTATCTCCGCGGCGAGAACCTGATGGCCCTCTCCGAGCGGGATCGCCGCCGCCTGCGCGGGCGCGAGATCGCCATGGTCTTCCAGGACCCGCTGACCGCCTTCAACCCGGTCCTCAGGATCGGCGAGCAGCTCGTGGACTTCCAGGTCAACGCCGAGGGCTCCTCGCGCGAGAAGCGCCGCCGCGCCGCCGCCATGCTCTCCAAGGTCGGGCTGGAGCCGGACCTCGCCCTGTCGCGCTTCCCGCACGAGCTCTCGGGCGGCATGCGCCAGCGCGCCGCCATCGCCGCGGCGCTCCTGATGCGACCCGCCGTCCTCATCGCCGACGAGCCGACGACGGCGCTGGATGTCACGATGGAGGCGCAGATCATCCACCTGCTGCGTGAGCTTCAGGCGGAGGTCGGCTGCGCCATCGTCATCGTCACCCACCACCTCGGCGTCATCGCCGAGCTCTGCGACCGCGTGGCGGTGATGTATGCCGGCGAGGTGGTGGAGGTCGCCCCCGTCGACGATCTCTACCATGACCCGCTGCACCCCTACACGCGCGCGCTCCTCTCCTGCGATCCCTCGGCGCTCGTGGAGCACACCGGCCACCTGCCCACCATCGGCGGCCGCCTGCCGGATCTCGCCGACCCGCCCCCCGGCTGCGCCTTCGCCCCCCGCTGCCCCCTCGCCTCGGAGAGCTGCGCCACCCCGCCGCCGCGCGTGCGCCCCGCTCCCGCCCGCGAGGTCCTCTGCCACAAGGTGGCGCCATGACTGGCCGGACCATGGCGCGGCTGGCGTCTGCGGGACCGTGGGCCAGCCCCCGGATCCCCCGGGATTCTTCGGGAGCAAAGACAGGGGCCGCGGCGCCCGGTGCTCCCCGGCCCGCCTCACGCCCCTGTTTCATCTGGCCGGAAATACCTCGGGGGGCTCCGGGGGGCTGGCCCCCCGGTCCCGCCGCTTCCACCAGCGCGCCGCCCGCCGCCCCGGGAGCCTCCGCATGACCCCGCTCCTGCACCTGCAAGACCTCTCGGTTGACCTGCCCCTCGGCGGCCTCTTCTCCCGGGGGAAGGCGCTCAACATCCTCGCCGGCATCACCCTCGATCTGCCGAGGGGCCAGACGCTCGGCCTCGTCGGCGAGAGCGGCTCGGGCAAGACGACGCTGGCGCGCGCCATCCTCGGCCTGCAGCCCAGCTCCGGCACGATGCTCTTCGATGGCAAGCCACTGGCCTCGCGCTCCGACTACCGGGCCATCCGCCGCCGCTCCGCCCTGATGTTCCAGGATGCCGCCGCCTCGCTCTCGCCCCGCATGAATGTCGAACAGGCGATCACCGAGCCCTTCACGATCCACCGCGAGCCCATGGGCCGCCGCCGTGACCGGGCCGCCGAGCTCCTCGCCGAGGTCGGCCTGCCCGCCGCCTTCGCCGCCCGCTTCCCGCACGAGCTCTCCGGCGGGCAGGCGCGGCGCGTCGGCGTGGCGCGGGCGCTGGCGCTCAAGCCCGAGCTGGTGATCGCCGACGAGCCGACAGCGGGGCTCGACGTCTCGGTGCAGGCCGACATCCTCAACCTGATGGCCGACCTCAAGGAGCGGCACGGGCTGAGCTACCTCGTCATCACCCACAACCTCGCGCTGATCCGCCATGTCGCCGACCGCATCGCCGTCCTCTACCTCGGCCGGCTGGTGGAGACGGGGCCGACGGCGGAGATCTTCGCCGTCCCCGCGCATCCCTACACGCAAAGCCTCATCGCCGCCGAGCCGAAGCCCGATCCGCGCAAGCGGCGGGCCGACCTCGCGATCCAGGGGGAGATTCCGGGCGTCCTGCGCCGCCCGCGGGCCTGCGAGTTCCACACCCGCTGCCCCCTCGCGCAGGAGATCTGCCGGCAGGACGAGCCGGTCCTTCGCACCATCGCGCCGGGCCGTCAGGCCCGCTGCCACCTCATTGAAGAAAAGACCTTGAACAGGGAGACGACCGATGAACTGGACCACCAATCGCCGCAGCTTTCTTAAGGCCACCGGCGGCGGCCTCGCCGGCCTGATGGCCACGCCGCACTTCGCCTGGGCGCAGGAGGGGGACACGCTGCGCATCCGCATGGCCGGCGACTTCCAGGTGCTCGACCCCTGGGGCGAGATCGGCGGGCTCGACGACGTCATCAACCGCTGCACGACCGTCACGCTCGTGCGCATCTCCGACATGCGCGAGGGCTCCGAGTGGGAGCTCTACGCCGCCGAGAGCCTCGAGTGGCAGAGCGACACGGCGCTGGCCTTTACCCTCCGCGACGGGCTGAGCTGGACGAACGGCTACGGCCCCGTGACGGCCGAGGACGTGAAGTACTCCTTCGAGCGCATCGCCGGCTCCGACAGCGCCTGGGCCTACCAGTTCGAGATGCTCGACCGCGTCGAGGTCACCGGCGAGCGGACGGGCGTCATCCACCTGACGCAGCCCTTCGCGCCCTTCATCGTCACCGCGCTGCCCTATTACGGCGGGCACCTCGTCTCGAAGGCGGCCGTCGAGGAGGCCGGTGGCTCCTTCACCACCGAGGCGCCGGCGGAGTGCGGACCCTTCCTCTTCTCCTCGTGGGAGCAGCAGCAGAAGGTCACGCTGACGGCCAACCCGGACTGGACGGGCGAGGCGCCCGACTTCTCCACCATCGAGTTCTACATCGTGGAGGACGATCAGTCTGCGCTCCTCGCCTACGAGGCGAACAGCTTCGACTTCACGCGCGTCGCGCCCTCCTCCGTCAACCAGCTCCATGCCGACATGCCCGAAGGGGCGGAGCTGATCGAGGCGGATTCGACCACCTACACCTGGCTGACGGTCAACCAGAACGCGCCCACCCTGCAGGACCCGCGGGTGCGCCGCGCCATCCAGCTCGCCTATGACAGCGAGGCGGTGCTCTACGGCGCCTATGACGGCGTCGTCGGCCGCGCCGCCGGCCTCGTCCCGCCCGGCTCCCCCTACGCGCGGGAGAGCAACATCTACGCCGAGCGCGATGTCGAGCAGGCGCGGGCGCTGCTGGCAGAGGCGGGGGCCGAGGGGCTGACGCTCAACCTCGTGGCGCTGACCGACAGCACCTCGCAGACCATCGCCCAGATCATCCAGGCGAGCCTGTCGGAGGCCGGCATCAACGTGGTGATCCAGCCGACGGAGGAGGCCGCCTACTGGTCGCTCGGCGACATGACGGCGGGTGACGATTACCTGACGCTGGAGCTGGTCCTGCAGAGCTTCGCCGGAGGGGTCGACCCGACGGAGAACTTCGTCTGGTTCCGCCCCGACCAGATCGGCGTCTACAACTGGACGTTCTTCGACAGCCCCGAGTTCGAGGAGCTCTACCAGGCCTCGCTGGTGGAGCTGGACGAGACGGCGCGCGCCGGGATGTTCAACCGGATGGAGGACCTGATGGAGGAATCGGGCTCCTTCGTCTTCATCGCCTTCGATCCTTACGTCGCGATCCACGATGCCGGCATCGAGCCGGTCATCCTTGCCGACGGTCACCCCGACCCGGTACGCTTCTCCAAGGAATGAGCCAGGCGCGGCGCCCCGGGAAGCGGGGCGCCGCCGCTACCCCGGACGGGAGCGCGATGACCGCCAGGAAGGCCCCCAAATACGTCCGCCTCTCGGGCGAGGAGCGCCGGGCCCAGTTGGTCACCGCCGGGCTCGCCTGCATGGCGCGCGGCGGCATCCAGGAATTCACCGTCGACCGCATCTGCGAGGAGGCCGGGGTCAGCCGCGGCCTCGTCATCCACCATTTCGGCTCGATGAACGCGCTGCTCGCCGCCGTCTATGCCTCCATGTACCTCGGTTCCACCCGCCTGCCGGGCCCGCCGGCGCCCGGCCAGACGCGGCTGGCGGCGTTGCTGGAGGCGTTCTTCGCGCCGGAAATCTTCAACCCCGGCGCCTTCACGATCTGGCTGACGCTCTGGGGGCAGATCTCCATAAACGACGACCTGCGCGCCGAGCACCGCGTGCAATATTCCGGCTACCTCGCCGACGTGACCTCCGCCATCGCCGAGGCAGCCGTTGCCAACGGGCGGGAGGTGGAGGCCGAGCCGCTCGCCCGTGTGCTCATCTGCCTGATCGACGGGCTCGGCATCCAGCACTGCATCGAGCCGGAGACGATGCCGGCGGAGACGGCGCTGGCCGCATGCCGGCAATTGCTGCAGCCGCATCTCGGGGTGTTCTGACCGGGGAGGGGGCTGTCTGCCCCCGCGCCTCCGGCGCCCCCCGAGGATTTTTCGGGACCAAAGACAGGGGCGCTCCTGGCTCTCGCTTTTCTCCAAATATCCCGGGGGGGCCGAAGGCGGGGGGCAGCGCCCCCCTCTGTCCGTCGGGCCGGGCTCAGACCGGTGAGCGGATTTCCAGCAGGGTCGGCCCGTCCTCGCGCCGCAGCTCGGTGAGCGCGGCGGCGACGTCGGCGGGGTCGGCGCCTGTCTGCCGGTAGGGCAGGGCGCAGGCTGCGGCGATGTGGGAGAAGTCGGGCGGCAGGGGATGGCAGCCGATGGCGGGCGTGCCGGCGCCCTCCATGGCGCGCGCGATCTCGAGATAGGCGCGGTTGTTCCAGACGATGAAGGTGATCGGCAGGCGCTCCTCGGCGGCGGTCATCAGCTCGGCGACGGAGAATTGCGCGCCGCCGTCGCCGTTCAGCGCGACGACCGGCGTGCCGGGGGCGGCAAGGGCAGCGCCGATGGCGGCGGGGATGGCGAAGCCGAGGGCCCCGTAGCCGGTGGCGGCGTTGAACCAGCCGCCGGGGCGGTCGTGATCGTAGTAGAGGTTTCCGGCATAGACGGCCTGCGTGCTGTCGCCGACGATCAGGGCGCCGGGGAGGGCATCGCGGATGGCCTCCAGGACCGCGAGGCAGGCGGCCATCTCCGCGTCGAGGGCGGCGCGGGCGGCGGCACGGGCCTTGCCGGCCCTGCGCGGGCCGTCTCGGGACTCGCTGGCCGGCAGGCGGGCGGCGAGGGCGGGGAGGAGCTCCTCGGCGCGGCCCGCGAGGGCGATTTCCGCCGGGTGGCGGCGCAGCTGCGCCTCGGAGACGTCGATCCGCACGAGGCGGGGCGGGGCGGGCCAGCCGCCGTCGACCATCATGTCATAATCGGTCTGGCCGAACTCCGTGCCGATGGCCAGCACCGCGTCCGACTCGCGGACGAGGGCGCGCACGGGATCGAGGCTCGGGGAGGCGGGCACCGTCAGCGGGTGGGCATGCATCAGGCCGCGGGCGTTGACCGTCTGGATAACGGGGGCGTCCAGCGCCTCGGCCACCTCCCGCAGGGCGCCCTCGGCCCAGCGGGCGCCGCCGCCGGCGAGGATGACCGGGCGCGTGGCGGCGGAGAGGAGGCGGGCGGCGGCGTCCAGCCCCGGCGGCAGCGAGGGCGTGGGCGTCAGCGGCGGCTCGGAGGCGGGCGCGGCGGGCAGGGGCATGACGTCGAGCGGGATCTCGATATGGTGCGGGCCGGGGCGGCCGGTGGCGAGAGCCGCGAAGGCGGCGTCGAGCGCCGGGCCCAGCTCCTCCGGCGCCGAGACGCGGGTGGAGGAGAGGGCGACGGAGCCGGCGGTGGCGCGCTGGTCGGGCAATTCGTGGAGCTTGCCGAGGCCGCGGCCCAGCGAGGCGCGATCGTTGACGCCGGAGATCACCAGCATTGGCGAGGAGTCCGCCCGGGCCTGCCCCATGGGGGTGAGCGTGTTGGTCACCCCCGGGCCGGTGATCACCAGCGCCACGCCGGGCCGGCCGGCGACGCGGCCGTAGCCATCGGCCATGAATCCCGCGCCCTGCTCGTGCCGGGCCGTGACATGGCGGATGCCGGAGCCGGCGAGGCCGCGGTAGAGCTCCACCGTGTGCACGCCGGGGATCCCGAAGACGACCTCCACGCCCCGCTCCTCCAGCGCCGCGATCAGCGCTTCTCCGATGGTCGCCATGTTCAGACCTCCGCTGTCACATGCGCCGCGATGCGGCGGGTCGCCTCGTCGATGCGCGCGTCGTCCACCGTCAGCGCCAGCCGGACCCAGCCGGCGATGGAGGGGCCGAAGACGCTGCCGGGCATCAGCGCCACGCCCGTCTCCTCCAGCAGGGAGCGGGCAAAGGCGGCGTCGCCCCTCCCGGTGGCGCGGATGTCGACGAGGGCGAACATGCCGGCCTCCGGGCGGTTGACCCGGAGGGGCGTGAGCTCCTCCAGCCGCTCGGCGAGGCGGGAGGCCCGGGCCTGGAAGCGGGCGCACATGCCGCGCGCCGTCTCCGACGGGGCGGAGACGGCGAGCGCCGTCATGTCGGCGATGAAGGGCTGGTTGCCGAAGAGCATCGTCTCGGAGAGGGGCAGGAGCTTCTCGCAGAAGGCCTCCGACCCGATGGCCCAGCCGGAACGGAAGCCGGGGGCGGCGTGGCTTTTCGAGATGGAGGAGACGATCACCGTGCGATCGGCGAGCTCGGGCAGGGCCAGCGGCGAGGCGAAGGGGGTGCCGGCGAAGATCAGCTCCTCGTAGACCTCGTCGGCGACGATCCAGAGGTCATGCTCCCGGGCGAGGGCGCCGATCTCGGCGATGTCCTCGGGGCGCAGGACGGCGCCCGTGGGGTTCTGCGGCGAGTTGAGGAGGATGGCGCGGCTGCGGGGCGTCACGCGCGCCGCCAGATCCTCCGCCGCCAGCCGGAAGCCGCGCTCGGGGCGGAGCGGGATGGCGATGGGCTCCGCCCCCGCCGCACGGATGACGCCCTCGTAGGTGGCATACATGGGATCGCCGACGAGAACCTCGCTGCCGGGTTCCGCGAGGCCCATCATCACCGCGTAGAGCGCCGTCTGGGTGCCGGGAAAGCAGAGGACCTGCGCGGGCGTGATATCCCGCCCCGTGGTGCGGCTGTAGCGGGCGGCGAGCGCGGCGCGGAGGGTCGCCTCGCCCCGGCCGTCGGAATAGGCGGTGCGGCCGGCCAGCATGGCGGCGGCGGCAGCGTCGAGGAGGGGCGGCGGGACGGCGATGTCGGGGTTGCCGATGGTCAGGTCGATGACGTCCCGCCCCGCGGCGGCCATCTCGGCGGCGCGGAGGTGGATGTCCCACTTGGCGCCACCGAGGTGGCCAAGGCGGTCGAGGATGGGGGCGTAGCGCATCAGGCGGCTCCGGTGGAGAGAGGGGAGAGAGCGGGACCGGGGGTTTTCCACCCCCGGACCCCCGGAGGATTTCATCGGACCAAAGACAGCGGGGCGCCGGGCGAAACGCGGCGCGTCATGACGGGGTGAGAGTCAGGCCGGCGAGGGTGCCGACGGAGGCGAGGGCAAGGGAGAAGATCTCGCCGGGGGAGAAGGCCTCGGGCAGGGCGCCGGCCTCCAGCCAGAGGCCGTCGATGACGGCGTTGCTGGCGATGGCGAGGGCCCGGGCCTCCTCCTCCGGGAGGGGGTTGCCCGCCTCCTGGCGCGCCTCGACGAGGAGGGCCTGCAGCTGGTCGCGATAGGCGAGGTAGCTGGCCTCGTGGGTGACGGCCATGGCCGGTGACTGGCGCACGAGGTGCAGGAACCCGGCCCAGAGGGAGAGGCCGGTGCTCTCCGCCACGGGAGGGGTGACGGAGGCGCGGATCATCGCCGTCAGCCGTGCGGTGGCGGAGGGGCCGGCGGCGGCGACCTGGGCCGCGATCGCCTCGCTCAGCGCCGCCATGTGCGCCTGGTACGCGGCGTTCACCAGCGCGTCCTTGCCGTTGAAATGGTGGCGGATCATGCCCTGCGTCACGCCCGCCCGCTCGGCGATGGCGCGCACCGTCGCCGCCTCGGGCCCCGCCTCGGCGAGGAGGGTGAGGGTGGCATCCACGAGATCCTGCCGGCGGTTGGCGGGGCTTTCGCGGCGATAGGCGCGGCGGGTGGTTGTCATACGATTGTATAGGGGCCATGGGACGGGGAGCGCAAGGGGGCAGAGGGCGGAGGGGGGCTCTGCCCCCCGCCTTCGGCTCCCCCCGAGGGTATTTGGGGCCAGATGAACGTCAGGGGCGGTCTTGGAGGCTTCGCAGCCAGGCGAGAAAGGCGCGGGCGCCGGAGGAGGGGGCGGGGCCTTCGGTGAGCCAGTAGGCGGTGCCGAGATCCACCTCTCCATCCGGCCATTGGGCCAGGGCGCCCTCGGCGACCAGGCGGGCGGTGATGGAGCGCCAGCCGAGCATCAGCCCGCGCCCGTCGAGCGCCGCCTGCGTCGCCTGCACGTAATTGTCGAAGCTCTGCCCCGGCTGCCTCGCGCGGGGCAGGCCGCGGGCGGAGAGGTATTCCGGCCAGCCCGCCCAGTGCAGGTTCTGCGCCGAGCGGACATGGATGAGAGGCGCGGCGGGCAGCTCCACCAGGCGGGCGAGGAGGTCGGGCCGGCCGACGGGGCAGACCCGCTCCTCGAAGAGCCGGTGCGTCGGGCCGTCCCGCCACTCGCCCTCGCCGTAGCGCAGCGCCACGTCGATGCCGGGGGAGAGGGCGGGCAGGTCGGTCGGCGGGGCCTGCACATTGACGGTGATGTCCGGATGCGCGGCGTAGAAGGCCGGCAGGCGCGGCATCAGCCAGTAGGTCGCCATGCCGAGCGTGCAGGCGACCGTCACCTGCGCCTCCGCCAGATCCGCCCGGGCCCGGATATCGTCGATCGCCGCGCCGATCTGCCCCAGCCCCTCGCGGGTGACCCGGGCCAGCTGCTCGCCCGCTGCCGTCAGCCGGGCGGGGCGGGTGGCCCGGTCGAGGAGCGGAGCGCCGACGTGATCCTCCAGCGCTTTCAGGGCCTGCGTCACAGCCGGTTGGGTGACGTTGAGGCTGGCGGCGGCGGCGCGCATGGAGCCGAGGCGGGCCACGGCCTCGAAGGTGGCGAGCAGGCGGAGGGGGGGCAGACGGTCCATCGACTTAACCCTGCGCTTAACTCGACTTCAGCGCAATCGGGCTGTTTCGGCGCCGAGCGAGGTGCGAGGTTGCGCGAAAGCCACCATCCGTGCCGCCTAACTTAAGGAGCCAGCCGAATGAACGTCATGCAGGCCGAGGCGCCCGTCGCCGTCGGGGAGACCGGGCTGGAGATCGCCCTTCCCGCCGGGCGCAGCTACTTCAACCATTACTGGCTGCGGGACAATTGCCCGAGCTCCTTCGATCGCTCCACGCGGGAGCGGAGCTTCGACATCCTCCACCTCGCCGCCCCGCCGCGGCCGGAGACGGCGGAGATCGAGGGCGAGGCGCTGGTGATCCGCTGGGCGGGGGAGGACCACACCTCCCGCTACCCGCTGGCGATGCTGGCGCAGTACGCCGCCCCCACCAAGCGGTCTGACCCGGCGGACATGCCGCGCCGGGCCTGGTACGGCGACCATTACCCCGACATCCCCCGCTTCTCTCAGCCGGAGCTCAAGGCCGACAAGGCGAAGGTGGCGGACTGGCTGGAGGCGCTGATCGTCGAGGGCCTCGCCATCGTCACCGACATGCCCGACAGCGATGCGGGGCTGACGGAGCTTGTCGAGCTGATGGGGCAGGTGCGGCCCACCTTCTTCGGCCTCTATTTCGACGTGAAGACGCATATCAACCCGACGAACACCGCGTACACAGCCGGTGCACTGGAGCTGCACACCGACACGCCGGCGGAGGAGACGGCGCCGGGGGTGCAGTTCCTCCACTGCCGCGCCAACACGGTGGAGGGCGGGATGAGCCTCTACGCCGACGGTGTGGCGGTGGCGAACGACTTTCGCGCCCGCGATCCCGAGGGCTTCCGCCTGCTCTCCGAGACGGAAGTGCCGTTCTTCTGCGAGCATGACAGCTACGACATGCGCTCCCGCCAGACGATCATCGAGCTCGACGAGCATGGCGAGGTCTCGGGGCTCACGCTCAGCCAGCACATGCTCGACATCCTCGATCTGGATCAGCACCTGCTGGATGACTGGTACCCGGCCTTCTGCCGCTTCGGGAAGATGCTGCAGGAGGAGCGCTACCTGATGCGCTTCACCATGAAGGCCGGGGAGTGCATGGTGTTCGACAACCACCGGATCGTGCATGGCCGCGCCGCCTATTCCGCCACCTCGGGCGAGCGGTACCTGCGCGGCACCTATTCCGACCGGGCGGAGATGCGCTCCACCTACCGGGCGCTGGTCAGCGAAGGGCGGTTCAAGTGAAGGACGAGGCGATCAACGAGACGGCGCTGCGGCAGGATCTCGCCGCCGCCTTCCGGCTCTGCCACCGTTTCGGTTGGTCGGAATCGGTGGGCAACCACTTCTCCGCCGCCGTGAGCGCCGACGGGCGGCGCTTCCTGCTCAACCCGCGCTGGCAGCACTTCGCCACCATCCGGGCCAGCGACCTGCTGCTCCTCGACACCGAGGACGAGAGCGTGATGGAGGGGCCGGAGGCGCCCGACCCCTCCGCATGGGCAATCCATGGTACGATGCACCGCGAGCTGCCGGAGGCGCGGGTGATCCTGCATTGCCACTCGCCCTATGCGACGGCGCTGGCCTGCCTGAAGGACCCGAGGCTGCTGCCGCTCGACAACAACACCGCCCGCTTCTGGGGGCGGGTGGGCTATGACCTCGCCTTCGGCGGCATCTCCGACAGCGCCGACGAGGGCCGCCACCTCGCCGAGGCCATGCGCGGCAACAGCGCGCTGGTGATGGGCAACCACGGGGTGTCCGTGGCTGGGGCGAGCGTGGCCGAGGCGTTCGAGGACCTCTACTTCTTCGAGAAGGCGGCGCAGACGCAGATCCTCGCAATGTCCACCGGCCAGCCGCTGGCGGTGCTCTCGGACGAGGTGGCCGAGGCGACGGCGGCGGGCTGGGAGGCTTACCGCGGCATGGGTGCCCGGCACTTCGACTACTTGAAGGAGAGCCTGCCCGACGCATCCTGGCGAGCCTGACCGACCTCTCGGGCGAGCGACAGCTCCGCCGTCAGCGGCAGGTGGTCGGAGGCGAGGCGGCTCTCGGGCGTCGCCACGGCCTTCACCTCCCGGGTGCGGAACTGGCCCGTGTGGGCGATCCGGTCGAGGGAGAACATCGGCCGCCGCGAATGGTAGGTCGGCGCCTCGGCGAGGATGGTGAAGCGCTTCGCCAGCCGGCCGAGGCCGACGGAGGTGCTGCGCTCGTTGAAGTCGCCCATCACCAGCGTCGGCAGCTCCTCGGCGGAAGCGGCGAGAATGTCGCCCAGATGAGAGAGCTGCGCTCGCCGCACCACCCGCGCCAGCGCCAGATGGATGGCGAAGACGCGGAAGCGCCGCCCCTCCTTCGACAGCACCGCCTCGACCAGCCCGCGGGGCTCGAGGCTGCGCAGGTCGTGGTGGCCGCGCTCTTCCACCTCGATCTCGGGGCTGACCAGGAGAGCATTGCCATGCCAGCCGAGGCTCTCGCGGCCATGGCTGAACTCCACGGGCCGCAGCCCCGTCCGCTGGAGGATCTCCATCCGGTCGAGCGCCGGGCGGCGGGGGGGCAGGCGCAGGTCGGCCTCCTGCAGGGCGACGACCTCCGCCTTCAGTGCGTCGATGACGCGCAGGACGCGCCCCGGGTCGCGCCGCCGGTCGGTGCCGAGGGCCTTGCGGATGTTGTAGGTGGCGACGCGCAGCTCTGTCACAGGAAGGGAGCCCCCAGGCGGAAGGTGTTCTCGAGCAGGCGGCGGGTCAGGTGCGGGCGGCTCACGCCCTCGCGCGCCTCCGCCATCCGCTCGCCGAACCACAATTCGAGCTCTGACACGGTCTCCTCGTCGTAGAGGAAGAGCGTTGTCTCGAAGTTGAGCAGCATGGAACGCACGTCGAAATTGGCGGAGCCGACCCAGCCGGCGCCGTCGATCAGGCCGGCCTTGGCGTGCAGCATCTCGGGGTGGCGCAGGATGCGGGCGCCGCGCCTGTCGAGGTCACGCAGGTAGGCGCCCCGGGCGAAATCGGTGACGCGCTTGTTGGAGTGCTGCGGCACCAAGAGGCGCACGTCGAGTCCGCGCCGCGCGGCGGTGACGAGCGCCAGCTCGAGGTGCTCGGTCGGCACGAAGTAGGGCGTGGCGATCCAGACGCGCCTCGTGGCGGCGTGGATGGCCTGCACCAACCCCTCGTGCAGCGCGTCGCCGGGATCATCCGGCCCCGTCGGCACCAGCTGCAGCACCGCGTCGCCGGCGGGGGCGCGGCTGTCGGGCAGGTCGGTGGCGCGGGCGCCGCCGGTCACGTCCCAGTCGCTGTGGAAGACATCCCAGAGGTGCTGCACGACCGGCCCCTCGAGCCGCATGCCGAGATCCGTCCAGCCGCCGGGGGAGAAGTAATCGTCCCCCACGTTGCGCCCGCCCGTCCAGGCGCGGCGGCCGTCGGCGATGGCGAGTTTGCGGTGGTTGCGCAGGTTCAGGTGCCCGTTGTCCGGCGGGTGCAGGAAGGGCGAGAACCAGCGCAGCTCACCGCCCGCCTCCCGGTAGGCCGCCAGCGCCTTGCGGGGCGGGAAGAGGGAGCCGAGCCGGTCGAGCACCAGCCGCACGTGCACCCCCTCGCGCGCCTTGTCCGCCAGGAGGTGCAGGAAGCGGCGGCCGCTGTCGTCGCGGTCGACGATGTAGAGACAGATGTCGAGGCTGTGGTGGGCGGAGGCGATGACCTCCTCCAGCGCCGCCTGCGCCTCCTGCGGGGTGGCGTTGAGCCGCACCACATTGCCGCGCACCGCCGGCGGCGCGCCGAGGCGGCGGAACGTCTCCGCCAGCGGCGGTGCATCCACCGCCATCTCCTCCTTCTGCGGCCCGGTGAAGGAGAGCGGCGGGAAGCGCGTGCCCTGCTTGCGCACGCCGAGCGCGAGGAAGACGGGCACGGCGAGGTAGGGCACCAGCATGATGAAGAAAATCCACGCCACCGCGGATTGCGGGGTGCGCCGCTGCTGCAGGATGAACACCACGCAGACCGCCGCCGCCACGATGCCGGCGACGACGAGGAAATGGTCATGGAGGAGGGTCAGCACGCCCCGGCCACCGTCATCTGTCCTGTCCCTGTTCTGCCCGCGCGGCGGTTGTCTCGCCCAGGGGCTTTCTCCCAGAGGTGGAGCATATGCCCCGCCCGGCAACCCCTCACTGACGCTCCCCCAGCCGCGCCTCGATCGCCTCCAGCCGCGCGAGGACCTGGGTGCGGTAATCGTCGGTCGCTGCCGTCGTCTCCTGCGTATGGGCATCCTGCATGGAGTTGACGATGAGGCCGACGACGAGGTTCATCACCGCGAAGGTGGTGACGAGGATGAAGGGCACGAAGAAGAGCCACGCTTGCGGATGCACCTCCATCACCGGGCGGACGATGCCCATCGACCAGCTCTCCAGCGTCATGATCTGGAAGAGCGAGTAGGCCGAGGCACCGAGGGTGCCGAACCACTCGGGGAAGGTCGGCGCGAAGAGGCGCGTGGCCATGACCGAGGCGATGTAGAAGATCACCCCCATCAGCAGGAAGACAGAGCCCATGCCCGGCAGGGCGGAGAGGAAGCCCTCCACCACCCGGCGCAGCGTCGGCGCGACGGAGACGACGCGCAAGAGCCGCAGGATGCGCAGGGCCCGCAGGACGGCGAAGCCGTGGCTGGCGGGGACGAGCGACATGCCGACGATGACGAAGTCGAAGATGTTCCAGCCGCTGCGCCAGAAGCTCCGGCCCCGGGCGATGAGCTTGGCCGCCAGCTCGGCGACGAAGAAGGCGAGGCACATCCAGTCGAGCAGGATGATCAGCGGCCCGGCGACGGACATGACGCGCCCCGACGTCTCCAGCCCAAGTATCACGGCATTGAAGAGGATCACCGCCATGATCACCCGCCCCGTCGCGGGGTGGTCGAGAAGGCGGGCGAGGCGCTGGCGGATGGACATGGGGGCTCCCGTTGCGGCGTGTCCCCCTGATGTGGGCAAGCGGACGGATTCGCCAAGGGGGGCGCTGCGGCAAAGGGGGGCGCGCGGCGGTCAGGAAGGGCGGAGGGGCGGCGCGGCCGGGCGCCGGAATTCGCGCGAATTCCGTGCACGAAAATCGCGCGATTTTCGTCTCCCCCGGTGGAGAGGGAGAGGGCCTAGCTCAGCCGGGCGCGGATATGCGTCGGGCGGTGCTCGCCGCTCTCCAGCACCGGCACCATCTTCTCCCAGATCTCGGCGTTCTTCGTCACGAAGTCTGGCCCCAGCCGGGCGGCGACCTCCTCGGCCCACGGCCCCCGGAAGCGCGCCAGCTCTTCGCGCGCGACGCCGAGGTACCACGGGTTGCGGTCACGCACCTCCACGCCGGTGAATCCCGCCGCAGCGCAGGCGTCGCGGTAGCGGGCGGGGGAGGCCATGCCGAAGTCGAGGTCCTCGGCGGCCATGTAGTCCTTCATCGCCGCCGAGGGTTCGTCGTCATGGCCGATCAGCCAGTCGGAGGCGAGGAAGCGGCCGCCGGGCTTCAGCACCCGCGCCACCTCCGCCATCAGCGCATGCTTGTCGGGGATGTGGACGATGGAATCCTTGGAGAAGACGACATCGAACGTCCCCGGAGGGAAGGGCAGGGGGCCGGGGGCGACCTTGATGAGGCCGATCCGGCTGTCCAGCCCCGCCTCCCCCACCAGCGCCCGGGCGCGGGAGAGGACGCCGTCCTCCACGTCGATCCCCGTCACGAAGCCGGCGCCGTGGTCCCGCACCAGTGCCAGATCGATGCCGCCGGCGCCGCAGCCGATGTCGAGGACGGAGGCGCCGGCGATGCTCTCCCCCTCCAGCACACGCGCCACCTCCTCCGGCCCGCCGGGGGAGAGGAAGCCGGTGCCCCAGAGGCTCTCCAGCAGGTCGATGAGGGCGGCGTGGTAGAGGTCGTCCATGGGGGTCTCCTGTCTGGGTCAGGGGCCGGAAGCTGGCGCCGGGCGCGGCTCGGCGTCGAGGAGCTGGGCGGGGTCGTCGCCGTCTCGCGGGGAGAGGACGCGGTAGACCTCCAGCGCCCTGTGGCTGAGCTCGCCCCGCGCGTGAAACCACATCGCCGCCGCGTAGCGCTCGCGGCCGGAGCCCGGGCGGCCGAGTGGCAGGTGCAGGAGGCGGAGCATCTCCTCCCGCGAGGGCTCGGGCTGCGCGGCGACGCTCACCGGTTCTCCTGGTAGGCCATGGCCTCGTCCTTCTGCCGCCGCTTCTCGGCGCGGTTGAGGAGCAGCCCGGCGACGACCACGCCGAGGCCGACGATGCACACGGTGATCGTCGCCAGCGCGTTGATGTCAGGCGTCACGCCCAGCTTGACCTTCGACCAGATGAGGATCGGCAGCGTCGTGTTGCCCGGCCCGGTGGTGAAGTTGGTGATCACCACGTCATCGAGAGAGATGGTGAAGGCCAGCAGCCACCCGGCGAGGATGGCGGGGGAGATGACGGGCAGCGTCACGTCCCACATCACCTGCCAGGGGCGGGAGCCGAGATCGACGGCGGCCTCCTCGATGTCGCGGTCCATCGACAGCAGCCGCGCCCGGATGATCGTGGCCACGAAGACGAGGGAGAAGGTGATGTGCGCGATGGTGATGGTGGAGAAGCCGCGCCGCTGCGGCCAGCCGATCCATTGCGCCATCAGGATGAAGAGCATCAGCGAGGCGATGCCGGTGATGACCTCCGGCATGACCAGCGGCGCCGTCACCAGCCCAGAGAAGAGCGTCCGCCCGCGGAAGCGCTTCACCCGCGCCAGCGCGAAGCCGGCCAGCGTGCCGAGGACGGTGGCGGCGGTGGCGGAGACGACGGCGATCTTCAGCGACAGGATGGCCGCCTCCAGCACCTGCTCGTTCTGGAAGAGCTCCCCGTACCACTTGGTCGACCAGCCGCCCCAGACGGTGGCGAGCCGGCTGGCGTTGAAGGAATAGACGATCATCGATAGGATCGGCACGTAGAAGAAGGCCAGCCCGAAGACGACCATCGTGTAGAGGAACCAGGGGCGGTGTTTCATCCCTCCTGCTCCCTTGCGCGGGCCTTGTCCTCCGCCCGCTGCTCCGCCCAGGTGTAGACCATGAGGGGCACGACCAGCAGGAAGAGCAGCGCCACGGCGACGGTGGAGGCCATGGGCCAGTCGCGGGCATAGGCGAACTCGTCGTTGATCACCGCGCCGATCATGGGGCGCGAGGCGCTGCCCACGAGGTTGGGGATGATGAACTCCCCGCAGGCGGGGATGAAGACGAGCATCCCGCCGGCGATGATGCCGGGCACCGACTGGGGCAGTGTGATGTCCCAGAAGACGCGCATGGGGCGGGAGCCGAGATCCATCGCCGCTTCGTCCAGCGTCAGGTCGAGCCTTTCGAGGTTCGCGTAGAGCGGCAGGATCATGAAGGGCAGGTAGGAGTAGATGGTGACGAGGATGACGGCGGCGTTGGTGTTCATGAGCGGCACGTAGGCCAGCTCCCACGCCTGCGGGACGAGGCCGTTCCAGACGGCGGTGAGCATCTCGTTGAACCACGAATTGGTGCCCATCAGCCCGATCCACGCGTAGACGCGCAGCAGGAACGACGTCCAGAACGGCAGGATCACCAGCATCAGCAGGATCGAGCGCCACGAGCGGGAGGCGCGGGCGATGCCGAGCGCGATCGGGTAGCCGATGACGAGGCAGAGCGCCGTCGCCGCCACCGCGTTGACCAGCGAGGTCAGGTAGGCGCGGATGTAGAGGCTGTCGGTGAAGAGCCGCTCGTAATGCGACCAGTTGAGCAGGGGATTCTCGCCGCCGAAGCCGAAGGGCGGCGCCGTCGGCGTGCGGGTGGCGACGCTCATCGCGAAGATGATGAGGAAGGGCACGAGGAACCACGCGACGAGCCAGATGTAGGGGATGGCGATGATCCCCTGCATGTAGCCCTGCCGGTGGAACCAGCGGCCGAGACGGCGGCGGCGGCTCGCCTCGTCCTCCAGCGGGTCGGTGATCGCGGCCATCGGCTACTCCACCAGCAGGATGGCGGAGGAGGGGGCGAAGGAGAGCCAGACGTCGTCCTCCCAGTCCGCCACCCATTGCCCCTCGCCGCCGCGCCGCGCGTTGGGCGCGTTGGCGCTGACGACGCGGCCGGAGGCGAGGCGGATGCGGTAGAGCGAATCCTTGCCGAAATAGGCGAGGCTCTCCACCGTGCCGGCCACCCGGTTCTGCGCCTCCGGCTCCGTGCGGGAGAGGGAGAGCTTCTCGGGCCGCAGCGCCAGCGTCACCGGCTGGCCGGCCGCCACCTCGCCCTCGGCGGTAACGGAGACCTGCCCCAGCTCCTCCACCTCCACCTGTGCCACGCCGCCCGAGACGGCGCGGACCTGCCCCTCGAATAGGTTGATGGAGCCGATGAAGTCCGCGACGAAGCGGTTCTGCGGATATTCGTAGATGTCGGTCGCGGTGCCGATCTGGCGGATGCGCCCCTTCTCCATCACCGCCATGCGGGAGGAGAGGGTCATCGCCTCTTCCTGATCGTGCGTCACCACGATGAAGGTCACGCCCGTCTGCTCCTGGATGGACATGAGCTCGAACTGCGTGTGCTCGCGCAGCTTCTTGTCGAGCGCCGCCAGCGGCTCGTCGAGGAGGAGGAGCTTCGGCGCCCGGGCGAGGGCGCGGGCGAGGGCGACGCGCTGGCGCTGGCCGCCGGAAATCTGGTGAGGCTTGCGGCCGCCGTAATCCTGCAGCTGCACCAGCTCCAGCATCTCGGCGACGCGGTCCGCCCGCTCGCCGCGGCTGAGGGGCTCGTGCTTGAGGCCGTAGGCGATGTTCTTCTCCACGCTCATGTGCGGGAAGAGCGCGTAGCTCTGGAACATCATGTTCACGGGGCGCTCGTAGGGCGGCACGTCGGTGACGTCCCGCCCGTCGATATGGATGCGCCCCTTCGTCGGCTCCTCGAAGCCGGCGAGCATCCGCAGCAGGGTCGTCTTGCCGCAGCCCGAGCCGCCGAGGAGGGAGAAGATCTCCCCCCGCGCGATGTCGAAGGAGACGTCGTCGACGGCGAGGAAGGTGCCGAACTTCTTCGACACCCCCTCGACGCGCACGAACGGGGCTCCGGCGGCGGCCTCGGCCACCGGAGCCTCCAGAGCCGCCGGGCCGTCCGCCATCAGCCGCCCGCCTTGATGGCCTGCCAGGCCCGGTTGATCGCCCGGTCCTGCTCTTCGGTGAAGGGATCGGGCGCGTAGAGGCGCGCCGTGTTCTCCGCATCCGGGTAGACGGCCGGGTTGTTGAGGATCGACGGATCGACGAACTCGTCGGCCGCCGCGTTGGCGTTGGCATACCAAGTGTAGTTGGTGCAGGCGGCGATGACCTCGGGCCGCAGCATGTAGTTCATGAAGGTGTGCGCGTTCTCGACATTGGCGCTGTCGGACGTCAGCGCCATCACGTCGAACCATGCCGGCGCGCCGGTCTTCGGCACATAATAGGCGAGGTTCATCTCGATCCCCGCTTCCTCCGCCCGGCCCGCGGCGACGCCGTAGTCGCCCGACCAGTTGTTGATGACGCAGAGCTCGCCGTTGGGGATGGCGTTGAGGTAGTTGGTGTTGTCGAAGGTGCGGATGTACTCGCGCACCGGGCGGAACGCCTCCACCACCTTCTCGTAGTCGGCGACGTCCTTCGTGTTCCCGTCGATGCCGAGGTAGGGCAGCGTCATGAGCAGCACGTCGGTCGGGCTGTCGAGGATGGAGATGCCGCAATCGGCCAGCGCCGCGGCGTTCTCGGGGTCGAGGATGATCGACATGTCGGCGAGGTCGGCATCGGGCAGGCGCTCGCGCACCATGTCGACGTTGAAGGTGATCCCGACGGAGCCCCACATGTAGGGCACGGTGTATTCGTTGCCCGGGTCCCACCCGGCGAGGATGGCAAGGATCTCGGTGTCGAGGTTGCCCCAGTTGGTCAGCTTCGACTTGTCGAGCTTCTGGTAGATGCCTGCCTGGATCGAGCGGGGCATGTCCATGCCGGCGTGGAAGACAACGTCATAGCCCGTCATGCCGGCCAGCATCTTGGCCTGCATCTCCTCCGACGAGGAGTAGGTGTCGTAGACCGGCTCGATCCCGAACTCGTTCTCGAAATCCTCCAGCGTCGTCTCGCCGATGTAATCGGCCCAGTTGTAGATGTAGAGCGAGCCGCTCTGCGCGTAGGATGGCCGGACCCAGGGCATGGCGAGGCCGCCGCCCATGAGGCCGAGAGTCTTGCGTCGGTTCAGTCGCATGATCGTTCCCTTCTCCTGTCAGAGATTATCCCGCGCCTTGCAGGGCCAGAGCCAGTTCTTCGTTGGATTGCGCGAGCCTGTCCTCGGGCGGCGCCTCTGCCAGCCGCATGACCGGCAGGAGCTTGCGCAGCTCGTCGTGGTGGGTCTTGAGGCCGTATTCGAGGTCGGACAGGTGGAAATCCTCGAAGGCGGACGACTTCATGCTCTCGTTCGACCAGATGGAGAGCTGCTGATCCTCCTCGCTGGTCTCGCGGTCGATGCGCTGGGCGAGGTAGCGGGCGATGCGCGCCTGCCGGTCCTCGCCGGGCATCCGGTAGGTGCGGCCCTTCAGCAGCGTCTCGCCGGCCGAGAGCGGGATGTCCTGGTAGTAGTTCGCGTGCTCGGGCGTGAAGGCGATGACCCCGGTGGGGAAGAGGCCGTAATACGTCCACGCCTTCTGCAGGTGCTCGGGCAGGTCCGGCCGCTCGGGGCTGGCCTTGACGTATTCCTTGACGGACCAGAGCCGCGCCGGCTTGTCGCCGAAATGGCCGTGGCTGTAGGAGACGCCGCCCGTGAACACCTCGTCGCGATAGGTGCGGCCGTAAAGATCCTGCAGGCCGGGGTGGGCGAGGGCGACGTGGTAGCCCTCGTTGTCGACATCGCGGATCGACTTCCAGTTGACCGGCAGCGTCGTCTCCCAGAGCACGTCGCCCTCGGGCAGCAGCTCAGCGGACTTGTAGGCGTCGAAATCCGCCTCGAAGGGGGCGAAGAGCGTGGCGACGCTGGGCTGGGGGCCGGGGAGGAAGCGCAGGAAGATGAAGCCCTTCCAGATCTCCATCTCCACCGGCTTCAGCCCGAACTCCGCCTTGTCGAGATCGTCGAAGGTCTCCGGCCGGGAGACACCGCGGAGGCTCCCGTCGGTGTTGTAGACCCAGCCGTGGAAGGGGCAGACGAGCGCGCCGCGGCAATGGCCGCTCTCGCCGTCCGCCACGCGGGCGCCGCGGTGCCGGCAGAGGTTGTGGAAGGCCCGCACCTCGCCATCCTGCCCGCGCATGACGATGGCCCGCTCGCCCAGCATGTCGAAGGCGATCCAGTCGCCATCGTCAGGGATGTCGGAAACGTGCCCCGCGATCATCCAGTGCGTGCGGAAGACGTGGTCACGCTCCAGCTCGAACATCTTCTCGGAGTGGTAGGTCCAGCCGGGCAGGCCGCGGCGGTCCCACTCGTTTGGGATGGTGATCTTGCGGGCATCGGCGTTCATCGGGTCACTCCTTCATCGGGCATCAGCCGGTCCAGAACCCATAGGTGGAAGGCGGCGATCTCGTATTCCTGAGGCATCAGCCGCCCGGCGGTGTAGGCGGGCGAGGCGAGGCCCCGCTGGTTCATCTCGCAGGCGGCGGCATCCTCGCTGAGCACCTGCGTCGCGAAGCGGGCGACGGCGGCGGCGTCGAAGCCGGGCTGGGAGAGCGTCTCTTCGGAGAAGAGCCAGTCGGCCGTCAGCCGCGTCTCGGTGGGCGAGACGGGGGTGAGCCGCACGAGGCGGACGTAATCGACATGGGCGACGACAAAGGCACTGGGCCAGATGGTCACGAAGCGGAAACCCTCGGCCTGCTCCGCCTCGCTTAAGTCCGGGAAGACGGGGCCGCAGGGCGCGCCCGTCTCCGTCCACGTCCGGGCGCCGTCCTTGAGCGCGGTGTGGGCCGCGCCGCCGTCGACGCGCTCGTTCTCGGCCATGACGCCGTGCTTGTAGACGGGCACCATGTCGATCAGCGTCGGGTGGATGCCCGGGCAGTGCAGGCATTCGTTGTAATTCTCCCAGAAGACCTTCCAGTTGCACTGGATGGTGGTCTCCAGCCGGTGCCCGAGGCGCAGCTCCTCCATCGGCCAGCTATCGAGCTTGTCGGCCCCGATATCGGTGACGAAGGGCGGAGCCTCCTCGGCGGCGGAGAGGAAGAGGATGCCGTTCCAGAGCTTGACGTGCAGCGGCAGGAGGCCATGGTCCCCGCGCTGGAAATCCTCACCCGGCGTCGCGAAGGCGGTGGAGATCAGCCGCCCGTCGGGCGCGTAGGCCCAGGCGTGGTAGGGGCAGGTGATCAGCTTGCCGAGCGGGCCATCGACGGCGCAGAGCTCGCTCCCCCGGTGGCGGCAGACGTTGTGGAAGGCCCGCGTCTCCTTGCCGTCGTTCACGACGATGACCTCGGCGCCCCCCACCTCGCGGCGGCGCACGCTGCGGGCGGGAAAGTCCTCCGCCCGGCCCATGGCGACCCACTCGGTGCGCCAGATGCCGGCCAGCTCACGCTCGTGCCACGCGGCGTCGCGGTAGGCGGCGGCCGGCAGCGTCGGCGGGCAGTGATCGAGGAGGGGAGAGGTCATACGGCCCCCGGCGGTGTCGCCCGGCGGCGGGCTGGGGAGAAGAAGGGGCGCGGGGCGGGGCGCGCCCGCTGCATCAGCTTGGCATAGCGCAGCTCGCGCATCGCGTAGATCTCCACCCAGAGGTCGGGGGAGGCGGCATGCTTCGCCTCCACCAGCGCCAGCGCGAGGCTCTGCTTGGTGGTGGGCGACCAGATGGCGGAGGTGACGGTGCCGACTTCGCGGCGCTTGCCGCGGTAGACGATGGCGCCCTCCGCGGCGACGTTGCCCTCCACCTCCAGCCCGACGAGCGCCCAGCGGGAGGTGTTGCCCTCCCGCTCGGCGGCGAGCGCCCGGCGGCCGGTGAAATGCCCCTTCTCCCAGTCGATCATCCAGCCGAGGCCGAGTTCGAGCGGCGAGAGCACCCGGTCCTCCCGCAGCGCCTGCTCGGCGGGGATGAAATCCGTCCCGGCGACGATGAACCCCGCCTCGATCCGCGCGATATCCAGCGCGGTGGAGCCGACGGGGCGCAGGTGCCACGGCGCGCCGGCCTCCATCAGCCGGTCCCAGAGGGGCAGGGCGGCGTCGGCGCCCGTCCACAGCTCGTAGCCGAGATCGCCGGTGAAACCGGTGCGGGAGATG
The DNA here is from genome assembly GCF_012070395.1 of Pseudoroseicyclus tamaricis. Taxonomy (GTDB): domain Bacteria; phylum Pseudomonadota; class Alphaproteobacteria; order Rhodobacterales; family Rhodobacteraceae; genus Pseudoroseicyclus_A; species Pseudoroseicyclus_A tamaricis. The sequence goes on from NZ_JAAFYS010000001.1 coordinate 983,253, forward strand.
AGGATGCCGCCTTGGGTGTCGTGCTGGAAGGGCTTCAGCGCCTCGATGTCGAACCCTGCGGCGCGGAGGACCGAAGCCGAGCAGGGCCCTTGGAGGGAAAGCGCGGCGATCTCCTCCGTCACCTCCTCGACGGCCACGTCGAAGCCGATGGCGCTGTCGAGCAGCCATGGCAGGTGCCGCTCCTGGCAGCAGAGGCGGAACTCCTCGGGGCCGAGGCGGAAGAGCGTGCCATCGTCGAGCAGCTTGCCGTCGTCGTCGCACCAGCCGGTGTACTGGACGCGGCCCGGCTTGAGCTTCGCGACGTTGCGGAGGGTCAGCCTGTCCAGCATCGCTTCCGCCCCGGGACCAGCCACCCGGTACTTCACCATCGGCGACAGGTCGTAGAGCGTCGCCGTGTTGCGGATGGCGCTGACCTCCATCTCGGTGTCGCCGTAGTCGAGCGCCGAGAGCCAGCCGGACCACGGCGCCCAGCTCGAATGCCGGTTCAGCGCCTCCATCCGCGGGTGGAAGGGGGAGCGCAGGAGCGGGCGCTCCCAGGGGCGGGCGGTGTCGTGAAGGTCCTTCATGCGGCCCTCAGCACTTGCTCGGCGGCGTTCCACCCGGCGGTGCCGGTGACGCCGCCGCCCGGGTGGGAGCCGGCGGAGGCGAGCCAGAGGCCGGGCAGGGGGGCGGCGTAGCCCGCCGCCTCCTCGAAGGGCCGCAGGAAGAGCATCCGCTCGACGGCGAAGTCGCCATGGTGCCACGAGCCGCCCTTGAGGCCGTAGCGGGCCTCGATGTCGGAGGGCATCAGCAGCTCCTCGTGAAGCGTCCGGCTGCGCAGGCCCGGCGCCGCGGCCTCGAGCACCCGCCAGACGGCCTCTTTGAAGGCGGAGGCCGCCGCGGCCGGGTCCTTCGGGGCATGGGGCGCGAACTGGGCGATGATGGAGAGGACGTGCCGGCCCTCGGGCGCCAGCGAGGGGTCATGCGCCGAGGGGCAGGTGATCTCCAGCACCGGCTCGGCCGGCACCTCGCCGTATTTCACCGGGTTGAAGGCCCGCTCGACGTGGTCGACCGACGGGGCGAGGACGATGCGGTGCGTCAGGTCGCCGAGGCCGGGGTCACCCTCGATGGCGAGGTGAATCTTGGCGGCGGCGCCGCGGAACGGCATGTTTCGCGCCCGGCGGACGATGCCGGTATCGAGCGCCGGCGCCCCGGCGAGCTGCAGGAGCGTCGCTTGCGGGCAGAGGGCGGAGACGATGGTGGCGGCGCGGACCTCCTCTCCGGAAGAGAGGAGTGCGCCGACGGCCCGGCCCTCCTCCACGATCAGCCGTTCGGCACGGGTGCCGGTGCGGATGGTCACGCCCGCTGCCTCGGTGGCGCGGGCCATCGCCGTGGCGAGGGCGCCCATGCCGCCGGCGGGCAGGCGCACGTCGCCCATCGCGAGGCGGTTGAGGTAGAGGAGCAGCGTGCCGGGGGAGCGCGGCCCCGCCCAGGCGCCGAGCGTGGCGTCGAAGGCGAGGAGGCCTTGCAGGCGGGGATCCGTCAGCTCGTCCTCCGCCACGTCGGCGATATTGGTGAGGGCGAGGCGCATCAGGTCGCGCAGATCCTCCCGCCCCGCGCGGGAGAGGCCGAAGGCGGTGGGCGCGAGCTTGCGCCAGTCCTGCCGCCCCTTGAGCCGGGGCGGTCGCATGGTGCGGAACGGGGCGAGGCGCCCCGCATGGCGGGAGAGGCGGGCGTGGAGCGCGTCCCACGCGGCGCTGTCGGTGCCGGTGACCTCGCCTCGGGGGGAGACGGTGATGGGGGTGTCGCCCGGCAGCGTGGTGGAGAGGGGGGCGGAGGCGGTGAAGCCGTGGTCCTCCAGCCCCATCTCCTTCGCGGCCCGGGCATCGAGCCCATGGACGAGATGGGCGAGGCCGGAGGTGCGGAAGCCCGGAGCGAACTCCATCGTCCGCGCCCCGCCGCCGATCTCGTCGGCCGCCTCGATGAGCGTCACCCTGGCGCCGCCCTTGGCGAGCCGGAAGGCACAGGCGAGCCCGTTGGCCCCGCCGCCGATGACGAGCGCGCTACGCATGGGCATGGCTCCGGTGGGTGGTGGGGGAGGTGGGAAGGCGGGCGACTCCGCCTGAGCTGCTCCCCCGCCCGGTCCGCGCCAAAGGCGCAGGGCGAGCGCCCGCCCGTCCCGTCGGGCTGGCGCTCTGGCTGGGCTTGGTGCTCCGCTCAGGTCGGGCAGGGGTGTGGCGGGTATAGTGCTCGGCGCGGCACGCAACTGGCGTCGCATGCGTCTGACGGCAGACGCCCTGATCGAAGCGACCCGCATCGGCGGATCCAGCAGCGCCAGTCCCCGACGCCCGAGCCTGTGCCCCGCCCGTAAGCGCGCCGCAGGCGCCGGGCGAGTGCCGGCCCGGCCCGCGGGCTGGCGCTCTGGTGGGGCTTGGTGTCTCGCCCACGCCGGGGAGGGGCTTGGCGGGCATAAAGCGCGCAGCGGTGACGTTGGAGCGCCCCCCCCCCGTGCCGGCGCTCGCCCGCCCCCTCCGCCACGCCGCGGCCCATAGCGCCCTCACAGCACATCATAGGCCTCCCGCATGTCCTGCCGGCTCATCTTCGCGGATCGGAGAATCTCCGCCGCCGCGTTCCGGCCCGGGGCGCCCATGACGCCGCCGCCGGGGTGGGTGGAGGAGCCGCACATCCACAGGCCCTCAACCGGCGAGCGGTACTGCGCCCAGCCCGGCACCGGGCGGTTGAAGAGCATCTGGTCGAAGGTCAGCTCGCCCTGGAAGATGTTGCCCTCGGTCAGCCCCACCTCGGCCTCCAGCTCCCTCGGCGTGCGCACCTCGACATGGCGCACCCGGTCGCGGAAGCCCGGCGAGTAGCGGGCGATCTGGTCGATCACCGTCTCCCCGAAGGCGTCGCGGTCTGCGTCGCTCCACGCCTGCCCGCGGATCTTCGGCGGCGCGTATTGCACGAAGCAGGACATGAAATGCTTGCCCGGCGGCGCCAGCGTCGGGTCGATCATCGAGGGGATCATCGTGTCCTGGAACGGATCGGCGGAGAACGTCCCGTCCTTCCAGTCGTCGTAGGCGCGCTCCATCCGCTCGATGGAATCGGTGAAGTGCAGATCCCCCCGCAGCATCGGCGCGCCCTCGGGCAGGGCCGGGAAGTCCGGCGCCGCGTCCAGCGCGATGTTCAGCTTGCCCGAGGAGCCCCGCGTCTTGAACTTCCGGATGGCGGAGACGAACTCGCCCGGCAGGTCGCCCTCGTCCATCGTGCCGAGGAACGTCCGCTTGGCATCCATGCCGGAGATGACGCGGCTCGCCCGGATGACCTCCCCGTCCTCCAGCTCGACGCCCGTCGTCCGCCCGCCTTCGACGAGGATGCGGCGCACGCCCTTGCCGGTGCGCACCTCTCCGCCCGCCGCCTCGAAGCTGGCCTTCAGCGCCTGCGTGATCGCCCCCATGCCGCCGCGCGCGTAGCCCCAGGCGCCGACATTGCCGTCGACGTCGCCCATGTAGTGGTGGAGGAGCACGTAGGCCGAGCCCGGCGACATCGGCCCGAGCGCGGTGCCGATGATGGCGGAGACGGCGAGGTAGGCCTTGATCACCGGGTGCTCGAAATACTCGTCGAGGTAGTCGCTGATCGACATCGTCCAGAAGCGGATCATCTCGGAGATCTGCCGCTCGGAGAGTTCCATCACCTTGCGCCCCATCCATGCCAGCTCGCCGAGGTCGCGCGGGCGCAGGCTCACCGGGTCTGCCGGGGTGCGCATCAGCATCGGGCGGATGAAGCGGCAGTGGCGCAGGATGTCGCGGGCGTAGCGGTCGTAGGCCTCGGCGTCGCGCCTGGAGTGCCGGGCGAACTCCCTACGCTGCACCTCGTGATCGCGGGACATGGCGAGGAAGCCGCCATCCTCCGTCAGCACCGCGCCGGCCTCGTAGGGGAGGATCTGCAGCCCGTGCTTCGGCAGCTCCAGATCGCGCATGATCTCGGGCCGGAAGAGGGAGCAGACGTAGGAGCAGTTGGAATAGGTGACCTCGTCATCGAGCTGCCGGCTTACCGCAGCGCCGCCCACCCAGTCGTTCTTCTCCACCGCCACGACGCGCATCCCCGCCCGCGCCAGGTATGCCGCGGTGACCAGACCGTTATGGCCGGCGCCGACGATCAGCGCGTCATAGGGCGCGGCGGTGGGGAAGGCGGGGGCGTTCATCTCGGCCGTCGGCTCCTCGCGCAGGGCCTCACGCCCGGCAGCGCCGGGGGAGGGGCGGACGCCGGCATCGCCCGGCGGCCCTCGTGATCAGGATGTCCCTAGGCTGGCTCCATTCTGACTGGATAGTCAATCAGAATTTTGCAATGATCCCCGAGGGGGCTGGCAAACGCCTTTCCAACGCCCTCCTCCGCCCGTAGGTCGGGCGGGGACAGCACGGGGCGGGAGCAGGGGAGGGCCGGCGATGGACGGGGCGCGGGAGCAGAAGCGGCGGAAGCTGGCGCCCGAGGCGCGCCGCCAGCAGCTCATCGAGGCGACGATCGAGGTCATCGCCACGCAAGGGCTCGCCCGCACCACGCAGGCCGAGGTGGCGCGCACCGCCGGGCTCTCGCACGGGCTGGTGAACTTTCACTTCTCGTCGAAGGACAAGCTCCTCGGCGCCACGCTCAGCTACCTCGCCGAGGAATACCGCGCCAACTGGCAGCAGGCGCTGGTCGAAACGGGGGAGGATCCCGCCGCCCGCCTCAACGCCCTGATCCTCGCCGATTTCCGCCCTGACATCTGCGCCTCACCGCGCCTGTCCGCCTGGTGCGCCTTCTGGGGCGAGGCGCAATCGCGCCCGATGTATCAGGACAATTGCGGAGACTTCGACGAAGAGTACATTGCCGTGCAGGAGGGCATCTGCCGCGACCTCATCGAGGCGGGCGGATACGATCTCGACCCGGTGCGCGCCGCCCGCGTCCTCAGGGTGACGACGGAGGGCACCTGGCTGGATCTGCTGACGATGCGCACTCCCTACGACCGCGACGAGGCCCTGCGCACGGTGATGACCTGCGCCGGCGTCTTCTTTCCCCGACATTTCAGCGAGAAGGGTCTGTCATGAACGACCATCTGGGCCAGTTCTACATCGACGGTGCATGGGTCCACCCCTCCACCGGCGCCGGGTCGATGGGCCTCATCGACCCCTCGACGGGCGAAGAGGTCGCCGAGTTGGCCCTCGGCGCCGAGGCGGATGCCGAGGCCGCCATCCACGCCGCCCGCGCCGCCTTTCCCGGCTGGACGGCGACGCCGGTGGCCGAGCGCATCGCGGCCCTCAAGCGCCTGCGCGATCTCTACGAGGCGCGCTACGAGGACATGGCCCAGGCGATCAGCCTGGAGATGGGCGCCCCCATCGCCTTCGCCCGCGACAGCCAGGCCGGCGCAGGCCTGATGCACCTCGATTCGACGCTGAAGGCCGCCGAGAGCTTCGAATGGGAGAGCTGGCGGGGCACCACCCGCATCGTCCGCGAGGGGATCGGCGTCTGTGGCCTGATCACGCCGTGGAACTGGCCGATGAACCAGATCGTCTGCAAGGTTGCCCCGGCGCTGGTGGCCGGCTGCACCATGGTGCTCAAGCCCTCCGAGATCGCCCCGCTCTCCGGCCTGCTCTTCGCCGAGCTGGTGCATGAGGCGGAGCTGCCGGCCGGCGTCTTCAACCTCGTCAACGGCACGGGGCCCGACGTGGGCGCCGTCCTCTCCTCCCACCCGCAGGTCGACATGGTCTCCTTCACCGGCTCCACCCGGGCGGGGGTGGAGGTGGCCCGTGCAGCCGCGCCCACCGTCAAGCGGGTGGCGCAGGAGCTGGGCGGCAAATCGGCCAACATCATCCTCCCCGATGCCGATCTCGAGGCGGCCGTGGCCGAGGGCGCCGCCGGCGTCTTCGCCAATTCCGGCCAGTCCTGCGATGCGCCCACCCGCATGCTCGTGCCCCGCGCCGAGATGGACCGCGCCGCGCGCATTGCCGCCGGTGTCGCCGAGGCGCAGGCCGTGGGCGATCCGCGCGAAGAGAGCACAGAGATGGGCCCCGTCATCAGCCAGGTGCAATGGGACAAGATCCAGGGCCTCATCGAGGCCGGCATTGCCGAGGGCGCCACGCTCGCCGCCGGCGGCCCCGGCCTGCCGCAGGGCCTCAACCGCGGCTATTACGTGCGCCCGACAGTCTTTGCCGATGTCACCAACGGCATGCGCATCGCGCGCGAGGAAATCTTCGGGCCTGTGCTGTCGATCCTCGCCTATGACAGCACGGATGAGGCCATCGCCATCGCCAATGACACGCCCTACGGCCTGGCCGCCTATGTGCAGGGCACCAACATGGCGGAGGTCGAGCGCGTGGCCCGTCAGCTTCGGGCCGGGCAGATCCAGATCAACGGCCCCGATTGGGACACCTTCGCGCCCTTCGGCGGCTACAAGCAGTCCGGCAACGGCCGCGAATATGCCGATTGGGCGATCCATGATTTCTGCGAGACGAAGGCGCTGATCGGGCTCGGCTAAAGAAGGAGCCTTCGGCTCGCCTGCGGCGCTTCTCGGGGGTGTGCCACCCCCGACCCCCGCTTCGTCGCATCGCTTCAGCCCGCGCGCCCTTGATCTCAGCCAAGCGCGGCTGGCTTCCGCCCCCCATTCATCTGGCCGAAAATACCGCGGGGGTCCGGGGGCTGTCCCCCGGTCCCGCCCTCTCAGCCCACTCCGCCGGCGGCCTTCCGCACCCCCGTCGGCGTCTCGCCGAACTCCGCCCGAAACGCCCGCGCCATCGCCGAGGCATCGGCATAGCCCGCCCGCCCCGCGATTTCCGCCACAGACAGACGCGTCTGTTCCAAGAGCCGCCGCGCCACCCCCAGCCGCACCGCGCTGTAGACAGACCGGGGCGCCCGCCCCAGCGCCGCCGCGAAATGCTGCTCCAGCGCCCGCTGCGAGCAGCCGAGGCGTCGGGCCACCTCCGCCACCGGCAGCGGCGCTTCGACATTGCGCCGCATCAGCGCCACCGCCGCCTGCACCATTCCCCTGGCCGGCACGCGGATCGCCGGGTCCAGCCGCGGCGCGCGCTCGCCGTGCATGAACAGCGCCGCCACATCCAGCGCCAGCATCCCCCCGTGGTCGCGCTCGATCAGCGCCAGCATCAGCTCCAGCGTCGTGGTCGTGCCCCCGCAGGACAGCCGGTCGCCGTCGATCACCACCCTGTCCTCGCGCGCCTGCACCTCGGGGAAGGTCTCGGCGAAGGCGTCGAACTCGTCCCAGTGGATCGTCGCCCGCCGCCCGGTCAGCAGCCCCGCCGCCGCCAGCAGCCAGCTGCCGGTATCCAGCCCCGCCAGTGTGCCGAACCGCCGGGAGGCCGCCCGTAGCGCCGCCAGAACCTCCGGCCCCAGCCAGTCGCGAAAGCCATAGGAGGGCATCACCAGCAGCCGGTCGCCGCCATGATCCGCCAGCTTTACCGGCTGCACCGGCAGCCCGGAGGAGCTGGCGAGCCCGGCGCCATCCACCGACAGGTAGCGCCAGCGGTAGAGCTCCCGGCGCGACAGCATGTTGGCGGCCCGCAAAGGCTCCACCGCATTGGCGAGGCAATGGTTGGAGAAGCGCGGGAACAGCAGCACCCCGATCTCTTTCGTATCCTGCATGATCTGCCACCAGTTCTGCACAATGCCCCGCCCAGACCTATGTCACCTTCCGCCTCAGCAGCAAGGAGGCCCGCCATGCATTTCGGCCTGACTGACGAGCAGGAGATGATCGTCTCCACCGTGCGCAGCTTCGTGGAGAAGGAGATCTATCCCCACGAGGCCGAGGTGGAGCGCACAGGCAAGGTCCCCCCCGAGGTGGCCGAGGCCATCAAGCAGAAAACCATCGAGCTTGGCTTCTACGCCTGCAACTTCCCTGAGGAGGTCGGCGGTGCGGGCCTTAGCCACCTCGATTTCGCGCTGGTCGAGCGCGAGCTCGGTCGCGGCTCCATGGCGCTGAACCACTTCTTCGGCCGCCCGCAGAACATCCTGATGGCCTGCGAGGGCGAGCAGAAGGAACGCTACCTCCTCCCCGCCGTGCGCGGCGAGAAGATGGACGCGCTGGCGATGACGGAACCCGATGCCGGCTCCGATGTGCGCGGCATGAAATGTGCGGCGGTGCGCAAGGGCGGTGACTGGGTCGTCAACGGCTCCAAGCACTTCATCTCCGGCGCCGAGCATGCCGATTTCTTCATCGTCTTCGTGGCCACCGGCGTCGATGACACGCCGCGGGGCCCCAAGAAGCGCATCACTTGTTTCCTCGTCGATCGCGGCACGCCTGGCTTCGAGGTCCGCCCCGGCTACAATTCGGTCAGCCATAAGGGCTACCAGAACTGCATCCTCACTTTCGACGATTGCCGCCTCTCCGATGCGCAAGTCCTCGGCGAGGTCGATGGCGGCTTCGCGGTGATGAACGAATGGCTCTACGCCACCCGCATCACGGTGGCGACGATGAGCGTCGGCCGGGCGCGGCGCTGCTTCGACTACGCGGTGCAGTATGCGGCCGAGCGCGAGCAGTTCGGGCAGCCGATTGCCAAGTTCCAGGGCGTCAGCTTCCAGATCGCCGACATGATCACCGAGATCGACGCCGCCGATCTGCTGACGCTCTCCTCCGCCTGGCGTCTCGATCAGGGCCTGCCAGCCAACCGCGAGATCGCCAGCGCCAAGCTCTACGCCAGCGAGATGCTGGCCCGCGTGACGGATGCCACCCTGCAGATCCACGGCGGCATGGGCCTGATGGACGATCTGCCCATCGAGCGCTTCTGGCGCGACGCCCGCGTCGAGCGCATCTGGGATGGCACGTCGGAGATCCAGCGCCACATCATCAGCCGGGAGCTCTTCCGGCCCCTCGGCGCCTGATGAGCCTCGATCGTCTCCTCCGGCCCAGGTCCGTCGCCGTCATCGGCGGCGGCGTCTGGTGCGCCAGCGTAGTGCGCGAATGCCGCAAGATCGGCTTCGCCGGCGAGCTCTGGCCCGTTCATCCGAGCAAGGCGGAGATCTCCGGCGTCCCCGCCTATCCCTCTGTCGACGCTCTGCCCGACGCGCCCGACGCCGCCTTCATCGGCGTCAACCGCGAGGCCACCATTCCTGTCCTGCGAGCCCTTGCCACCCGCGGGGCAGGGGGCGCGGTCTGCTTCGCCTCCGGCTTCCAGGAGGCGGAGGCGGAGATCGCCGGCGGCGCCTCGCTGCAGGCCGAGCTGGTGCAGGCCGCCGGCGACATGGCGATCCTCGGCCCCAATTGCTACGGCTTTCTTAACGCGCTCGACGGCGCCGCCCTCTGGCCCGACCAGCACGGGCTGGTGCGCACCGAGCGGGGCGTGGCGATCATCACGCAAAGCTCCAATATCGCCCTCAACATCACCATGCAGCGCCGCGGCCTGCCGCTGGCCTATGTCGTCACCGTCGGCAACCAGGCGAAGACGGATATGGCGGAGGTCGGCGCCGCCCTCCTGCAAGACCCGCGTGTCACAGCGCTCGGCCTGCATGTCGAAGGCTTCGGAGACCCGGCCCGGATGGAGGCGCTCGCCGCCACCGCGCGCCGCCTGAACAAGCCCATCGTCGCGCTGAAGGTCGGCGCCTCCGAGCAGGCGCGCACGGCGACCGTCTCTCACACCGCCTCTCTGGCGGGCTCCGACGCCGGCGCCCGCGCGCTGATGGCCCGCCTCGGCATCGGCCGCGCCAGCTCGCTGCCGGCGCTGCTGGAGACGCTGAAGCTCCTGCACGCCGCCGGCCCGCTGCCCCATACCGGCATCGCCTCGCTCTCCTGCTCCGGCGGCGAGGCGAGCCTCATGGCCGACAGCGCGCTCGGCACCGGCGTCACCTTCCCGCCCCTGACCGAGCTGCAGCGCACCGCCCTCCGGAGCGCCCTCGGCCCCAAGGTCGCCCTCGCCAACCCGCTGGATTACCACACCTATATCTGGGGCAACGCCGCCGCGATGGCGGGGACCTTCACCGCCATGATGACGCCCGATCTCGCGCTTGGTTGCGTCGTCCTCGATTTCCCCCGGCCTGATCGCTGCGGCCCGGCGCCCGACTGGCAGAGCGCCATCGACGGGGCAGAGGCGGCGGCGCGCGCGCATGGCGTCCCCATGGCCCTTATCGCTTCGCTGCCGGAGAACATGCCCGAAGAGATCGCCGACGATTGCATGGCCCGCGGTATCACCCCCTTCTTCGGCATCGCCGAGGCGCTGGAGTCCATCGCCCTCGCGGCCCGGCTCCACCCCGCGCCCGGCGCCCCGATCCTCGCCTCCGGCCCCCTCACCGGCGACCCGGTCACTCTGCCGGAGGCCGAGGCCAAGGCGGCCCTCGCCGCCCATGGCCTCGCCGTCCCGCGCTCCGCCCGGGCCAGCAGCCCTGACGAGGCCGCCCGCAGGGCGGAAGAGTGGCCCGCCCCCCTCGTCCTCAAGGGCGAGGGCGCCGCCCACAAATCCGAGGCCGGCCTCGTGCGCCTGAACCTCGCCCCCGGCGAGATCCGCACCGCCGCCGAGGCCATGGCCGCCCCCGGTTACCTGATCGAAGAACAGATCACCGGCGCCGTTGCCGAGCTGCTTGTCGGCGTCACACGAGACCCGGCGCACGGCTTCGTCCTCACCCTCGGCGCCGGTGGCACGCTCACCGAGCTGCTCTCCGACACCGCGTCGATCCTCGTCCCGGCCACCGAGGCCGACATCTCCGCCGCGCTCGATACGCTCCGCATCGCCCCGCTCCTCTCCGGCTATCGTGGCGCCCCCGCCGCCGACCGCCCGGCGATGCTGCAGGCGATCCTGGCGATCCAGTCCTACGTGGTGGACAACGCCGCCACCCTCGCCGAGGTTGAGGTGAACCCCCTCATCTGCACGCCCACCCGCGCCGTCGCTGCCGACGCGCTGATCCGAAAGGTTGGCCCATGAGCCCCATCCACACCGAGACCCGCGGCCATGTCCTCGAAGTCCGCCTCGACCGCCCGCCCGCCAATGCCATCGATCTCGCCACCTCGCGCCAGATGGGCGAGGTCTTCGCCGGCTTCCGCGATGACCCGAACCTCCGTGTCGCCCTCGTCACCGGCACCGGCGAGAAATTCTTCTGCCCCGGCTGGGACCTCAAGGCCGCCGCCGCCGGCGACGCGGTCGACGGCGATTACGGCGTCGGCGGCTTCGGTGGCCTGCAGGAGCTGCCCGGCCTCAACAAGCCCGTCATCGCCGCCATCAACGGCATCTGCTGCGGGGGCGGGCTGGAGCTCGCCCTCTCCGCCGACATCATCCTCGCCGCCGACCACGCCACCTTCGCCCTGCCGGAGATCCGCTCCGGCACCGTGGCCGATGCCGCCTCGATCAAGCTGCCCAAGCGTATCCCCTACCATGTCGCGATGGAGATGCTGCTGACCGGCCGCTGGTTCGATGCCGAGGAGGCGAAGCACTGGGGCCTCGTCAACCACATCCACCCCGCCGCGAGCCTCATGGACGAGGCCCGCAAGATGGCCGACCTCATCGCCGCCGGCCCGCCGCTCGTCTACGCCGCACTGAAGGAGATCGTGCGCGAGGCGGAAGCTGAGCGCTTCCACGACATGCTGGCCCGCGTCACGAAAAGCCAATTGCCCACCGTCGCCACGCTCTATGCCTCGGAAGACCAGAAGGAGGGCGCCCGCGCCTTCGCCGAGAAGCGCGACCCGGTCTGGAAAGGAAAGTAGCCCATGCCCCTCACCATGAACCGCGAGGTCTTCATCACCTGCGCCGTCACCGGCTCCGGCGCCACGCAGGACCGCTCGCCGCACGTCCCCCGCTCGCCCGAGCAGATCGCTGCCTCCGCCATCGACGCGGCCAAGGCCGGCGCGGCAGTGGTGCATTGCCATGTGCGTGACCCCGAGACGGGCGCGCCCTCGCGCCGGGTCGATCTGTTCCGCGAGGTGACCGAGCGCATCCGCGACGCCGAGGTCGACGTCGTGCTCAACCTCACCGCCGGGATGGGCGGAGACATGGTCTTCGGGCCGACCTCCTCGCCGCTACCGGTGCAGCAGGGCACCGACATGGCCTCCGCGGAGGAGCGCGTCGCCCATGTCGCCGAGTGCCTGCCGGAGATCTGCACGCTCGACTGCGGCACGATGAACTTCGCCGAGGCCGACTACGTGATGACCAACACGCCCGGCATGCTCCGGGCCATGGGAGGCATGATGACCGAGCTCGGCGTGAAGCCGGAGATCGAGGCCTTCGACACCGGCCACCTCTGGTTCGCCAAGGAGCTGGTGAAGGAAGGCGTGCTCTCCTCCCCCGCGCTGGTGCAGCTCTGCATGGGCGTGCCCTGGGGCGCGCCGGATGACCTGAACACCTTCATGGCCATGGTGAACAATGTCCCCGAGGATTGGGCCTGGTCCGCCTTCTCCCTCGGCCGGAACCAGATGCCCTATGTCGCCGCCGCCGTCCTCGCCGGTGGCAACGTGCGCGTCGGGCTGGAGGACAACCTGATGCTGGAGAAGGGCGTCCTCGCCACCAACGCCCAGCTCGTCGAGAAGGCGGTCGGCATCGTGGAGACGATGGGCGCCAAGGTCATCGGCCCCGAGGAGGTCCGCAAGAAGCTCGGCCTCACCAAGAGGGCGCCGAGATGAGTGAGGAAAAGAAAGTCTGCCCTGAATGCGGCCACGTCTTCAAAGGGAATGGCTGGGACGGCATCGACGCCCATTGGAAATCGAAGCATGAGGACATCATGCCCTACGAAGACGCTTGGCCACTCTTAAAGTCTGGCCGCTATGGGAAAGTGACATGAAGGCAGCGATCATCGGCGGCGGCGTCATCGGCGGCGGCTGGGCGGCGCGCTTCCTGCTGAACGGCTGGGACGTCGCGGTGTTCGACCCCGACCCGGAGGCCGAGCGCAAGATCGGCGAGGTGCTCGCCAACGCCCGCCACGCTCTGCCCGGCCTCTACGACCGCGCTCTGCCGGCGGAGGGGCGGCTGAGCTACCACGCGAGCCTCGCCGAGGCCGTCGCCGGCGCCGACTGGATACAGGAGAGCGTGCCCGAGCGGCTCGACCTCAAGCACAAGGTCTTCGCCCAGATCGCCGAGGCGGCGCCCGAGGGCGCGGTGCTCGGCTCCTCCACCTCCGGCTTCAAGCCGTCGGAGCTGAACGCCGAGGGGGCACAGGCCATCGTCGCCCACCCGTTCAACCCGGTCTACCTGCTGCCGCTCATCGAGCTGGTCGGAGACGCGGGCGCCTGTGAGCGGGCGGCCGGCATCCTCAAGACCATCGGCATGTTCCCCCTGCATGTCCGCAAGGAGATCGACGCCCATATCGCCGACCGCTTCCTCGAGGCGGTCTGGCGGGAGGCGCTCTGGCTGGTGACGGACGGCATCGCCACGACGGAGGAGATCGACGAGGCCATCCGCATGGGCTTTGGCCTGCGCTGGGCGCAGATGGGCCTCTTCGAGACCTACCGCATCGCCGGGGGCGAGGCGGGGATGAAGTACTTCATGGAGCAGTTCGGCCCGGCGCTCAAATGGCCCTGGACCAAGCTGATGGATGTGCCGGAGTTCACGTCCGAGCTGGTGGACCTGATCGCCACCCAGTCCGACGCCCAGTCCGGCCACCGGACCATCCGTGAGCTGGAGCGGCTGCGCGACGACAACCTCGTCGGCATCATGCGGGCGCTGAAGAAGACGGGCAGCGGCGCCGGCGGCGTCGTCGCCGGCCACGAGGCGGCGCTGCCGCTGGCGGACGCGGCCGCCGAGCTGCCGGTGACGGCGGCGCAGCAGGTCCCCGCGACATGGGCTGATTACAACGGCCACATGAACGAGACGCATTACCTCGAACTTGGCAGCCGCGCCTCCGACGCCTTCATGGCGCTGATCGGGGCCGACGCGGAGTATATCGCCGCCGGGCAGAGCTACTTCACCGTGGAGAACGTGGTGAAATACCTCGCGGAGGTGCGCGTCGGCGAGCGGCTGGAGGTGACGACGCAGGTGCTGAAGGGGGAGGGCAAGAAGCTCCACCTCTTCCACCGGATCGCGCGGGGCGGCGAGCCCGTGGCGAGCGTGGAATCGCTGCTCCTCCACGTCGACCTTACCACCCGCCGCACCTGCGCGCCCCCGCCCGAGGTGGCGGAGCGGCTGTCGGAGATCGCGGCGCGGCATGGAGGCATGGCGCGGCCGGAGGGGGCGCGGCTCTAGGCGGGATCTCGGGGGCGGCAGGCGTGCGTGGGGCGCTGCCCCACACCCCGAGGTATTTTGGGCCAGATGAATAGGATCCCGGGAGGAGGGGTCAGGCGGGCTTGGTGCGCTTGTCCGGGTCGGGCCAGAATGTGACGCCTGTCCGGGCCGGGCCGCCGCCGGAGCCCATGGGGACGCCGTCGGCGCGCCAGCAGGAGGCGCCGGTCATCGCGCCGTCCTGCCCGAAGGAGATGGCGCCCATGCAGCCGGCGATGGAATCCATCGGCTCGGCGGGGTGGCCCATCTGCCGCAGGGCGGGGATCAGGGCGGCGTCGAAGCCACGCTCCACCTCCACCACCGGGCCCTTGGCGAAGAGGCGCGGCGCCTCGGCGGCCTCCTGCACGTCCATGCCGTGGTCGATGAGGTTGACCAGCGTCTGCGCGACGACGGAGGGGATCTTGTAGCTGCCGGGCAGGCCGAGGGCGTAGATCGGGCGGTCCTCCTTCGTGACGATGGTGGCGCCGATATTGCCCGTCACCCGCTTGCCGGGCGCGATGGAGGTGGCGAGGCCGGGCAGCGGGTTGAAGATGTACATGTAGTTGTTGAGCATCGCCCCGGTGCCGGGGACGACGACGCAGGCGCCGAAGGTGGAGTTGATCGTCTGCGTCGTGGTGATGATCGTCCCGTCCCCGTCCGCCGCCGTGACATGGGTGGTGTTCTTCGATTCCGTCGAGCCATGGGCGGCGGCGAGCGGCGTGGCGCGGGCGGGGTCGATCCCGGCGCGGCGCTCGGCGGCATAGGCCTTGGAGATGAGCCGCGCCACAGGCACCTCGTGAAAGGCCGGGTCGCCGACATGGGCGTCGCGGTCGGCGGTGGCGATCTTCATCGCCTCGACGATCAGGTGGCTGGCCTCGGGCGAGCCGTAGCCGAGAGCGGCGAGGTCGTAGCCCTGCAGGATGTTCAGGATCTCCGCCACGCTCACGCCGCCGGAGCAGGGGGGCGCGACGCCGATGACCTCGTGGCCCCGGTAGCTGGTGCGCACGGGCGCCCGCTCGATCACCTCGTAGGCGGTCAGGTCCTCCAGCGTCAGGAAACCCCCGGCCGCCACCATGTGATCGGCGATGGCCTGCCCGAAGGCGCCGCCGTGGAGGTAGCCGGCGCCCTCGCGGGCCACCACCTCCAGCGTCGCCGCGTAGTCCGCCTGCACCAACCGGTCGCCGACGCCCAGAGCCTCGCCGCCGGGGGCGAGGATCTCCCGCAGGCCAGGGTCGTTCAGCACATCGGGCAGCTTCTGGTCGATGTCGAAGGCGAGGTAGGGGGAGATGACGAAGCCCCGGCGGGCGCGGGAGATCGCCGGCTCCAGCACGTCGGCGAGGGAGAGCCGGCCGTAGCGCTCCACCGCGTGGACCCAGGCGGCGAGGTTGCCGGGCACGGCGACGGCCTGCGCGCCGATGCGGTTCTTGCGGCCCACCGTCTCCGCCGAGGCCGGCCAGCTCTGGCCAAGGGGGGTGAAGCTGTCCTCCCGCGCGGCCATGGGGGCGGCACACATGCCGTCGATCACCACCTCCTCGCCCTCGGCGGTGCGGATCAGCGCCGCGCCGCCGCCGACGATGCCGACCATGGCCGGCTCCACCACCGTCACCATGAAGAGCGCCGCCACCGCGGCATCCACCGCGTTGCCGCCGGCGGCGAGCATCTCCATCCCCGCGGCGGAGGCGAGGGGGTGGTTGGCGACGACCATGCCCTTGGCGGCCGTTACCGGCGTCTTCTCCGTCTCGAACGTCGTCGCCGCCTTGTCGCGCCAGCCCATGGCCCACTCCCCTGATCTTCGGGCGCGATCATGGCGCGCCCCGCGCGATAGGTCCAATAGGCGGCGGGCGGCTTGTCGATAGGTGCAACGACAGGTGCCGGTCGATACGTCGCAGCTATCAATTGCCGCTGTCCGGGATATTGGACTTATCCGTCACCCCTTTGCATGATCGGTGTGGCGCGGGCCCGGCACGGGGCCGGAGGCCGCTGCGCAGCAAGGAAAGACCGCCGCATGGGGCCGCTCAGGGGCATCCGCATTCTCGACATGACCTCGGTGCTCATGGGCCCCTTCGCGACGACGATCCTCGGCGATCTCGGCGCCGACATCATCAAGCTCGAAAGCCTCTCCGGCGACACCATCCGCCAGATCGGCCCCTCCCGCTCAGGCGCCATGGGCGGGCTGTTCCTGCACGCCAACCGCTCCAAGCGCTCCATCTCCGTCGACCTCAAGCGCCCCGAGGGGCGGCAGGTGGCGCTGGACCTCGCGGCGGGGGTGGACGTGCTCTTCTACAACATCCGCCCCGCCTCGATGGAGCGTCTGGGCCTGTCCTACGAGGCGGTGCGCGAGAGGCGCCCCGACATCCTCTATGTCGGTGCCTTCGGCTACGGGCAGGGCGGCGCCTACGAGGCCGACCCGGCCTATGACGACCTCGTGCAGGGGCTCGCCGCCGTCCCCTCGCTGATCGCCGAGGCCTCGGGCGGGGTGCCCCGCTACGTTCCGGTCAACATCGCCGACCGGATGGTGGGGCTCTATGCCGGCAATGCCATCCTCGCCGGCCTCCTGCACCGCGGGGCCACCGGCGAGGGGCAGCGCATCGACGTGCCGATGTTCGAGACGATGGCGAGCGTGGTGCTGGGCGACCACCTTGGCGGGCGCTCCTACGTGCCGCCGCTGGACAATGGCGGCTACGGGCGGCTCCTCTCCACCTCCCGCGCGCCCTTCGCGACGTCGGACGGACATGTCTGTCTGCTGCTCTATACGGAGCGGAACCGGAGGGACTTTGCGGCCCTGCTCGACGGCATGGGCGGCGCGGAGATGGCGGAGGCGGCGGCGACGATCCGCTCCGCCAAGCCGGGGCAGGGGATCAACGCGGCCATCGCCGGGGTGATGCCGGCGCGGCCGACGGCGGAATGGCTGCGCCTGCTGGGCGAGACCGACATCCCGCACAAGCCGCTCCACACGATCGAGTCTCTGCTGGGCGACAGGCACCTCGCCGACGTCGGCTTCTTCTCGCGCGACACGCATCCGAGCGAGGGCGAGGTGGTGACGATGAAGGTCCCCTCCGGCTGGAGCGCGACACCGCCCGAGCCCTCCCGCCCCGCGCCGCTCCTCGGTGAGCACTCCCGAGAGATACTGCGGGAGATCGCCATGGAGGAGGGGCAGATCGAGGCGCTGATCGCCGGCGGTGTCGTCGGCGAGCCGGCAGCCATGGAGAAGGCGGCGGAGTAGCAGGCTCCTTCCGATTGAGCGGGGTCCGGGCGACTGGCACCGGAGGCGCCGCTCACTCCTGCCGTTTCAGCGAGGCTCGGTACTGGGCGCCCTTCTGCAGGAAGGCCCGCACGATGGGCGAGGGCTCCGAGCGGCGGGAGGCGAGGGAGAGGTCGGCCTTCACCGAGACATCCTGCAGGCGCTTGTAGCGCACCCCCGGCAGGTGCAGCGCCTGGCAGCTCTGCGGCACCAGCGCCACGCCGAAGCCGATGGCCACCATGGAGATGATCGTTACGAAATCCGCCGCCTGCCGCCCGAGCTGCGGGGTGAAGCCCACCGCCTCGCAGGCCTGCGTGGTGTACTTGCGGAACGAGACGTTGGCGGCGTGGCGCGGGGTGAGGAAGGGCTCGTCCCGCAGGTCGGCCAGCGTCACGTCCGCCTCGGCCAGCGGGTGGCGGGCCGGCATGGCGAGGACGATATCCTCCTGCAGGATCAGCGAGGTGCCGATGCCGAGCGGCAGCTCCACCGGCGGGCGCACGAAGCCGATGTCGAGCGTGCCGGCGGCGATGCGGGCCAGCTGCTCCTGCATTTCCAGCTCGGCGAGGTCGATCTCCACCTGCGGGAACTCCTCGCGGAAGGCGGCCATGATGGTGATGAGCGCGCCGGTATAGGTCGCCGAGCCGACATAGCCGACAGCGATATGGCCGATCTCCCCCCGCCCGGCACGGCGGGCCTTGGCGAGGGCGGTGCCGGCATGGGCCATCGTCTGGCGCGCCTCCTCGCGGAAGAACTCCCCCGCTGCCGTCAGCTTCACCGAGCGCTGGGTGCGATCGAAGAGCGTCGCGCCCACGATCTCCTCCAGTGCCTTGATCTGCTGCGAGAGGTTGGGCTGCGCGATGCCCAGTTTTTCGGCAGCCTGTCCGAAGTTCAACTCTTCGGCCACCGCCAGAAAGTAGCGCATGTGCCGAAGCTCAAGGATGTGCCGCGAGGCCCTGCGCCCGCCCGCCATGATCTCCTCCCCGTTTTGCCCGGGTGGCGATAAGCGCCACCTATCAACAATGCTGCTGTTGTATATTGGACTAATACTTGACCCCCTGACAGACTTTTTCTCAGATCGGGCGCGGGCCCGCTGCGGCCCGGCACGAGCGGATCGCCCGGTTGGCGCCCTGAGGCCGCCGGCGATGGTGCCGGGGCAGGGGCCCGGCCCGGTCATGGGATGCAGCCAGTTGGGGAGCGACAAGATGAAGACGTGGAACAAGGTGGCCTCGGCCGGAGCGGGCCTGCTCCTCGGCACGGCCCTCGCCGGGCCGGCCCTCGCGCAGACCGTGATCACCCTCGACACGCCGGAGGTGCCCGGCTCGCTCGACCCCTCCAAGATCTCCGATGCCGGGGACTACGCGCTGGCGGTCAACCTCTACGACGCCCTGATGACGGTGCTGCCGGGCGGCGCCCTCGCCCCCGAGCTCGCCGAAAGCTGGGAGGTGAACGAGGACGCCACCGAGGCGACCTTCTTCATCCGCGAGGATGCCACCTTCACCGACGGCTCGCCCGTCGAGGCCAGCGACGTCGTCTATTCCTACGACCGGCTGATGCGCCTCAATCAGGGGCCGTCGAACCTCTTCGCCGGGGTGGTGGAGAGCGTCGAGGCGGTGGACGCCAAGACGGTGCGCTTCACCCTCTCCAAGACCTTTGCGCCCTTCCTCGCCACGGTGCCCTCCATCTTCATCATCAACGAGGAGGTGGCGACGGCCAACGACGCGGGCGATGACGCGCAGGAATGGCTGGCGACCAACCCCGCCGGCGCCGGGGCCTACCTGCTCAAGGACGGGCCGAGCGGCTCGGGCATCGTCATCGAGCGTGACGAGGATTACTACGGCGGCTGGAACGAGAGCCCCATCGACGAGGTCCGCTGGATCGTCGCGCCCGACGATTCCACCGTCCGCTCGCTGGCCGCCTCTGGCGAGCTGACCATGGTCAGCGCCTTCCGCGCGCCGGAAACCTACGACGCGCTGATGGAGATGGGCCGTTTCACGCAGGAGGATACCTCGACCGCCACGGCGTACCTGCTCAAGCTCAACACCCAGCTCGCCCCGACGGACGACGTGCACATCCGCCGCGCCATCGCCTACGCCACGGATTACGACACCATCCGCGAGGTGATCTATCCCGGCGAAGAGCTGACCGGCCCGCTGCCGCCCGCCTTCGCCGACTTCATCCCCGAGGGGCTGCCGGCACCCGAGTTCGACATGGAGAAGGCCGCGGAGGAGGTCGCCCAGTCCTCCTACGCCGGCGCGCCGATCCCGATCACGCTTGGCTACGTCGCCGGCACCCAGTTCGAGGAGGAGATCAGCCTGCTGCTGCAATCCAATCTCGAGCAGCTCGGCTTCGAGGTGACGCAGCAGGCCGATCCCTGGGCCCGGGTGGTGGAGATCGCCGGCGCCGTGGAGACGACGCCCAACGTCAACCAGGTCTTCTTCGGGCCGACCTATCCCAGCCCGGACTCGATGTTCTTCAGCCAGTACCACTCCGACAGCGCCGGCAGCTGGACCTCGATGGAATGGCTGGAGGACCCGGAGATCGACGCCCTGATCGACGAGGCCCGCAGCAGCGGTGACCCGGAGGTTCAGGCCGCCGCCTACGGCGAGCTGCAGGAAAGAATCGTCGACATGCAGGCCGACGTCTTCCTGCTGACGCTGACCTTCCAGCTGGTGATGGACGAGTGCCTGACGGGCTACGAGTTCGTGCCCATGCAGTCGGTGCCTAGCGACTTCACCCGCTACGAGTGGCTCTGCGACTGAACACCGCCTCCGCCCCGGTGACGGCGCCTCGGCGCCTGCCCGGGCACCTCGTCACCGGCCGGCGCGGCGGGTTCTCCGCCGCGCCCCGCGCTCACGACCGACCCTTCCGGGGAGCCCCTGCTTGGAATACCTCGTCTTCCTCGTGCGACGCCTGCTCTGGTCGCTGCTCGTCCTCTTCGGCCTGTCCGTGGTGATCTTCGTGATCGCTCGCGGCATGCCGGGGGACCCGGCGCGCATGGCGCTCGGCCCGACGGCCAGCGCCGACCAGGTGGCGCAGCTGCGC
The DNA here is from genome assembly GCF_012070395.1 of Pseudoroseicyclus tamaricis. GTDB lineage: Bacteria > Pseudomonadota > Alphaproteobacteria > Rhodobacterales > Rhodobacteraceae > Pseudoroseicyclus_A > Pseudoroseicyclus_A tamaricis. The sequence goes on from NZ_JAAFYS010000001.1 coordinate 1,003,665, forward strand.
GAGACGATGGGCCTCGATCTGCCGCTGGTGACGCAATACGTCCGCTATCTCGGCGGGCTGGCGCAGGGTGACCTGGGGCGCTCCCTCCTGACCGGGCGCTCGGTGAGCGCCGACATCTCCGATACCTTCGCGGCCACCTTCGAGCTGGTACTGGCGACCATCCTCATCGCCTTTGTCGTCGGCCTGCCGCTCGGCGTGATGGCGGCGCAGTGGAAGGACCGCTGGCCCGACAACTCCATCCGGCTCTTCGCGCTGCTCTCGGCCGTCACCCCCACATTCCTGCTGGCGCTGCTGCTGCAGATCCTCGCCGGCTACGTGCTGCACGTCCTGCCCACCACCGGGCGGCTGCCCATCGGCGCCGGCTTCTCCGCCGACATCACCGGGCTGGTGACCGTCGATGCCCTCCTCAAGGGCAACTGGGCGATCCTCGGCGAGGGGCTGCGCCACCTCATCCTGCCCGCCTTCGCGCTCGCCGCCGCCTCCGTGGGGCAGGTGGCGCTGACGACGCGGGCCTCGATGATCGACGTCACGAGCCAGGATTACGTCGAGGCCGCCCGCGCCTTCGGCGTGCCGGAGCGGGTGCGGGTGCTGAAATACATGCTGCGCCCGGCGCTGGTGGCGCCGATGACGATCCTCGGCCTCTCCTTCGCCTCGCTGATCGGCAATGCCTTCGTGGTGGAGCTGATCTTCGCCTGGCCCGGCATGGCCAGCTACGGGGTGCGGACGATCCTGCAGAAGGACCTCAACGCCGTAATGGGCGTGGTCATGGTCTCCGGCGCCTTCTTCGTCATGGTCAACCTCGCCATCGACGTCGCCACCGGCCTCATCGACCCGCGGGTCCGCCTCGGGGGGCGCAGCTGATGGCCACCCGCAGCCTGAGAGAAGAGCCCGCCGCCGGCGCCGCGCCCGATGCGGAGCCCCCCGTGACCACCCTGCCGGAGGCGGAGCCGGAGCGCCTCTCCGCCGCCTACCAGAGCTGGTACCGCTTCTCGCGCAACCCGACGGCGGTGATCGGCGCCGCGATCGTCGTCATCTGCATCCTCGCCGCGGTGCTGGCGCCGCTGATCACGCCCTATCCCTCCCATGTCGGCGCGGTCGTCGACTTCCGCGCCCGGCACCTGCCGCCGAGCTGGGAGCACTGGATGGGGACGGACAACGTCGGCCGCGACATCCTCACCCGCGTCGTCTACGGCATGCGCATCTCGCTGCTCCTCGCCTTCGTGGTGCTGGGCGTGGCGGTGCCGGTCGGCACGCTCCTCGGCCTCGCCGCCGGCTACTTCGGCGGCTGGGTGGAGGTGGTGATCATGCGCCTGACCGACATCGCGCTGGCGATCCCCGGGCTGGTGCTGCTGATGGCGGTGGCCACGGTCTTCTCGCCGAACCTCTTGACCACCATGCTCGCCCTCGCCGCGCTCTGGTGGACATGGCACGCGCGGCTGATCTACGCGATCACCCGCCAGCTGCGCAGCCAGGAGTTCGTCGAGGCGGCGGAGACGCTGGGCGCCTCGACCTTCCACATCCTCTTCCGCGAGATCCTGCCCAACTGCGTCTCGGCGCTGGCGGTGAAGACCTCGCTCGACTGCGGCTTCGTCATCCTCACCGGGGCCGCGCTCTCTTTCCTCGGCCTCGGCGCGCAGCCGCCGATGCCGGACCTCGGCACCATGGTCGCCGGCGGCACCAATTACCTGCCCGATTACTGGTGGGGCTCGGTCATGCCCGGCTGCGCCGTGCTCGTCATCGCGCTGGGCTTCAACCTGCTCGGCGACGGCCTCCGCGATCTCTTCGACGTGCAGGAGATCCGATGACCCTGCTCTCCGTGCGCGACCTCTCCGTCTCCTTCACCACCTACGGGCGCACCACGCAGGTGCTGCACGACGTCAGTCTCGACGTTCCCGCCTGCAGCCAGATCGCGCTGGTGGGGGAGAGCGGCTCGGGCAAGAGCGTGACGATGAAGGCCATCATGGGCCTGCTCTCGACGCCCCCCGCGCGCATCAATTCGGGGCAGATCTTCTACGACGGGGAGGACCTGCTCACCATGCCGCCCGCCCGGCGGATGGCGCTGCGCGGCACGGCGATGTCGATGGTCTTCCAAGACCCGATGTCCTCGCTCAACCCGGTCTTCACCATCGGCGACCAGCTCGGCACGATCCTCAAATACGCCGACCGCCGCCTCGGCCGGCAGCGGGGCCGGGCGGGCCGGCGGGCGCGGGTGGCGGAGGTGCTGGCGCAGGTGCGCATGCGCGAGCCGGAGCGGGTGGCGGGCAGCTACCCGATGCAGCTCTCGGGGGGCATGCGCCAGCGGGTGCTGATCGCCATGGCGCTCCTCTCCGAGCCGACGCTGCTCATCGCCGACGAGCCCGGCACGGCGCTCGACGTCACCACGCAGGCGCAGATCCTCAAGCTGCTGAAGGATCTCGTCGAGGCGAAGGACCTCGCTCTCCTGATGATCACCCACAACCTAGGCGTGGTGCGGGAGACCTCCTCCTACGTCTACGTCATGCACAAGGGCCGCGTGGTGGAGGAAGCACCGACGGAGAGGCTCTTCGCCGCCCCGGCCGAGCAGTACACGCGCGACCTTATCGCCGCCGTCCCCCGCCTCACCGGCCCGGCGCTCACCGCCGCGACGGGCGAGGCCGCCCGGCAGGGCGGAGGAGCGCCATGACCCGTCCCCTCCTCGAAGCGGTGAACCTCGCCAAGCACTACCCGGTGAAAAGCCCGCTCGGCTTCAAGACCGGCGCCGTGCGCGCCGTCGACGGCGTCTCCTTCTCCATCCCCGAGGGCGGCATCTACGGGCTGGCGGGGGAGAGCGGCTCGGGCAAGTCCACCATCGCGCGGATGATCATGGGGCTGACCACGCCCACCTCCGGCGCGCTCCTCCTCGGCGGGCGGGACATCGCGGGGCAGGCGGGTCGCCGTGCCTACCGCTCCAAGGTGCAGATGGTCTTCCAGAACCCCGGCTCCTCGCTCAACCCGCGCCGCTCCATCGGCCAGTCCATCGCCGTGCCGCTCAGCGGCCTCTCCCGCCGCGCCCGCGCCGCCCGCATCGACGAGCTCCTCGGCATGGTGCAGCTGCCCGCCTCCTACGCCCGCCGCTACCCGCACGAGCTCTCCGGCGGGCAGCGCCAGCGCGTCGCCATCGCCCGGGCGCTGGCCTGCGCGCCCCGCCTCCTCGTCCTCGACGAGCCGACCTCGGCGCTCGACGTCTCCGTCCAGGCGAAGATCATCGACCTGCTGACCGAGCTGGGGCGCGAGCTGAACCTGACCTTCCTCTTCATCTCCCACGATCTCAGCCTGATGCGCAATTTCGCCGAGGAGGTCGGTGTCCTCTACCTCGGCAAGCTGGTGGAGACCGGCCCGACCGCCGAGGTCTTCGCCCGGCCCAGACATGCCTACACGCGACTTCTACTTGCGTCGGTTCCGGTCATCTCCGACGAAGAGGCGGCCCTGCGCCCGCAGGTGCCGCTGATCGACGGCGAGATGCCGACGGCGGAACAACTCATTGCCATGGAGCAACGCTGATGGAGTTCATCGAGTCCCGCGAGGCGCTGCGCGCCCATTACCGCCCCGTCCACGAGAACGCGGCCAAGAAGGTCCTGCCGAAGCTCGACCCTCATGCCCGCAACTTCCTCTCCCGCAGCCCCTTCCTGATGATGGGCACGCAGGATGCCGCCGGCCGCGCCGATGTCTCGCCGAAGGGCGACAAGCCCGGCTTCGTTGCGCCCCTCGACGACGTCACGCTCGCCATCCCCGACCGGCCCGGCAACAACCGTCTGGATTCGTGGGAGAACCTCGTGGACAACCCGTCCATCGGCCTGATCTTCGTGATCCCCGGCATGGCGGAGACGCTGCGCATCAACGGCGAGGCGAAGCTGACGGTCGACGAGGAGCTCTGCGCCCGCCTCGGCGTCGACGGGCGGCCGGCGCAGGCGGTCTGCGTGGTGAAGATCCGCGAGCTCTACATGCATTGCGCCAAGGCCTTCATGCGCTCGGAGCTCTGGAAGCCCGAGACATGGCCCGACCGCAAGGAGCTGCCGAGCCTCGGCCAGATCATGCGCGACCAGCTCGCCCTCGCAGAGAGCTCCGACGAGATCGATGCGGGCCTCGCCGATTCCTATTCCAAGAGCATGTGGTGACCGGATGATCCGCGTTGGCATCGATGTGGGTGGCACGAATACCGATGCCGTGGTGGTGGACGGCTCCCGCGTCGTCGCGGGGGTCAAACGCCCGACGACGCAGGATGTCCTCTCCGGCGTCGTCGCCGCGCTCCGCGCGGTGCTGGAGGAGGCGGCGCTGTCCCCAGATGCCGTCGATGCCGTGATGATCGGCACCACCCATTTCACCAACGCGGTGATCGAGCGGCGCGGGCTGGCGAAGACCGGCGCCATCCGCCTCGCCCTGCCGGCCACCGCCTCGCTGCCACCAATGGTGGACTGGCCGGAGGACCTGCGCGACGTGATCGGCGGCCATGTCTGGCTCGCCCATGGGGGCAACGAGTTCGACGGTGGCGCCATCTCCGACCTCGACGAGGCGGAGCTGCGCGGCATCGCCGCCGAGGTCGCCGCCCTCGGCATCGATACGCTGGCGATCAGCGCCGTCTTCTCCCCCGTCAGCGACGGGATGGAGCGGCGGGCGGCGGAGATCCTCGCCGAGGCGCTGCCCGGCGTCACGCTCACCCTCTCCTGCGAGATCGGCCGCGTCGGCCTGCTGGAGCGGGAGAATGCCGCGATCATGAACGCCTGCCTGCGAGGGCTCTCCGCCCACGTGATCGACGCCTTCCGCCGCGCCATGGCCGAGGCGGGGGTGACGGGGCGGCTCTACCTCACTCAGAACGACGGCACGCTGATGGATGCCGAGGTGGCGGAGCGCTTCCCGGTGCTCACCTTCGCCTCCGGCCCCACGAACTCCATGCGCGGCGCCGCCTTCCTCTCCGGCGTGACGGACGCGATCGTGGTGGATATCGGCGGCACCACGGCGGATGTCGGCATGCTGCAGAAGGGCTTCCCGCGCCCCGCCTCGATGGCGGTGGAGGTGGGCGGCGTGCGCACGAACTTCCGCATGCCCGATGTCTTCTCCATCGGCCTCGGCGGCGGCAGCCTCGTGGCCGGGGAGGGGGGCGATATCGGCCCCCAGTCGGTCGGCTACCGGCTGACGGAGGAGGCGCGCGTCTTCGGCGGCGCCACCCTCACGACAACCGACATCGTGGTGGCCGCCGGCCGTGCCTCGCTCGGCGATCCGGCCGAGGTCGAGGGGCTGGAGCCGGAGCTCGTCTCCACGGCGCTCGCCCGCATCGACACGATGCTGGAGGAGGCGGTGGAGCGCTCGCGCATCTCCTCCGAGCCCTTGCCCGTTATCGTCGTCGGCGGCGGCTCGATCATCGCGCCCGGGCGGCTGGGGGAGCTGGAGGTCATCAAGCCCGGCCACTTCGCCGTCGCCAATGCCGTCGGCGCCGCCATCGCGCAGGTCTCCGGCGAGATCGACAGCGTCTTCTCCCTCGCCGAGACGGGCCGCGAGGCGGCGCTGGCCGAGGCGAAGGCGCGGGCGGGCGAGGCGGCGGTGGCCGCGGGGGCGGACGCCGCTTCCATCGAGATCGTCGATATCGAGGACGTGCCGCTGAGCTACCTGCCCGGCAACGCCACACGCATCCGCGTCAAGGCGGTGGGAGAACTGAATGTCTGACGGGTTCCTGATCCGCGAGGGGGACCTCGCCGCCCTCTCGCTCGGCGCCGCGCTGCTCGGCACCGGCGGCGGCGGCAACCCCTACTTGGGGATGCTGCGCACCCGCGAGCTGCTGCGCAAGGGCGGCGAGATCCGCATCCTGCCGCTGGAGGCCTTGGCCGACGAGGCGCAGGTCTGCACCGTCGGCGGCATCGGCGCGCCGGTGATCGGCGTCGAGAAGCTCGCCGAAGGGGGGGAGACCTACCGCGCCCTGAAGGCGGTGGCCGACACGGCGGGGGTGGAGATTTCCGCCCTCATCGCCGCCGAGATCGGCGGCGCCAATGCCATGGCGCCGATGATCGTCGCCGCGCAGGCCGGCCTGCCGGTGATCGACGGCGACGGCATGGGCCGCGCCTTCCCCGAGGTGCAGATGTCCACCTTCGCCATCTACGGCGCCCGCTCCGACATGGCGGCGCTGGCCGATGACAAGGGCAATGTCGTCGTCGTGCGCCACGTCGCCAGCGCCAAGTGGATGGAGCGGTTCCTGCGCGCCACAGTGGTGGAGATGGGGGCGGGCGGCGGCGCGGCGGGGGCGCCCATGTCCATGGCCGAGGTGCGGCGCGCCGCCATCCCCGGCACCGTCAGCCAGGCGCTGGAGATCGGCGCCGCGCTGCTCGACGCGCGGAAGAAGCGCCATGACCCCGTCGCCCGCCTCGCCGAGGTGACCGGGGGCCGCGTCTGCTTCGCCGGCAAGATCACCGATGTGCGCCGCGAGCTGACGGGCGGCTTCGTACGCGGCCATGCCGAGTTGACGGGGGCGGAGGCGTGGCAGGGCTCCACCGCGCGCATCGCCATCCAGAACGAGAACCTCGTCCTCTGGGTGGATGGCGAGCCGCGCGTCTGCGTGCCCGATCTCATCATGAACGTCGATCTCGACACCGGCGAGCCGATCACCACCGAGATGCTGCGCTACGGCCAGCGTGTCGCCGTGCTCGGCATCCCGGCCCACCCTCTCCTGACCTCTCCCGAGGCGCTCGCGGTCGTTGGCCCCGAAGCCTTCGGCTACCCCGAGCTGACCTTCACACCGCTATGACCCACGGTCTCAACACCATCCGCTTCGTCTCCGTCGATGCCATGATGCGGCTCGTGCATCACGTCGGCGTCGAGTCCTTCCTCACCGGCCTCGCCGCCTATGTGGAGGCCGATTTCCGCCGCTGGGAGAGCTTCGACAAGAGCCCCCGCGTTGCCAGCCATTCCCCCGGCGGCGTCATCGAGTTGATGCCGACGAGCGACGGCGCGCTCTATGCGTTCAAGTACGTCAACGGCCACCCGCAGAACGGCCGCCTCGGGCGGCAGACCGTCACCGCCTTCGGCGTCCTGGCCGAGGTGGACACGGGGTATCCCACGCTCCTCTCCGAGATGACGCTGCTCACGGCGCTGCGCACCGCCGCCACCTCCGCCGTCGCCGCCCGCGCTCTGGCCCGGCCGGACAGCCGCACCATGGCGCTCATCGGCAACGGCGCCCAGTCGGAGTTCCAGGCGCTGGCCTTCCGCGCCCTCCTCGGCATCGAGACGCTGCGCCTCTACGATATCGACCCCGCCGCGACGGAGCGTTGCGCCGCCAATCTCGCCCCCCTCGGCTTCTCCATCACCCGCTGCACCAGCGCGGAGGAGGCGGTGCAGGGCGCGGATATCGTCACCACCGCGACGGCGGACAAGCGGCAGGCCACCATCCTGTCGGACAACATGGTCGGCGCCGGGCAGCACCTGAACGCCGTCGGCGGCGACTGCCCCGGCAAGACGGAGCTGGCGGAGGCGATCCTGCACCGAGCGTCGATCTTCGTCGAATACCCCGAGCAGACCCGCATCGAGGGGGAGATCCAGCAGCTCGCCCCCGATCACGCCGTGACGGAGCTCTGGCAGGTCCTCTCCGGCCTCGCGCCCGGGCGGACGGGGGCGGACCAGATCACGCTCTTCGACTCGGTGGGCTTCGCGACGGAGGATTTCTCCGCCCTGCGCTTCGTCGCCGACTGCATCGCCGGCACGGAGTATTTCGAGGAGCTCGATCTCCTCGCCGATCCCGACGAGCCGCGCGACCTCTTCGGGATGCTCATGCGCGCCCGCCCGGGCGAGGCGGCGTGAGCGAGAGCTTCGACTTCATCGTCGTCGGCTCCGGCTCCGGGGGCGCGGTGGTGGCGACGCGGCTGGTGGAAGCGGGGCACTCGGTGGCCCTCATGGAGGCCGGCCCCTCCGACCGCCATCTCTTCATCCAGGCCCCGGCGGGCAGCTTCATGCTCGCCAAGACCGGCCACTCCACCCCGCATGAGACGGTGCCGCAGGCCCACGCCCTCGGGCGCAGGATGTACATTCCGACGGGCCATACGCTCGGCGGCGGCTCCTCCGTCAACGGCATGGTCTACATGCGCGGCCAGCCGGAGGATTACGATCACTGGCGCGATCTCGGGAACCCCGGCTGGGGCTATGACGACGTACTGCCCTGGTTCCGCCGGGCCGAGGACAACCAGCGCCTTGCCGGCCTCGCCCACGGGCAGGGTGGCCCGCTGACGGTGAGCGATCCCACGCATCGCCACGCCCTTTCCCGTGCCTTCGTGCTGGCGGCGCAGCAGGCGGGGCATGCCTACAACGACGACTTCAACAAGGGCCGGGGGCAGGGCAACACCCACGGCCAGCAGGGCGTCGGCTTCTTCCAGACGACGACGAAGGCTGGCCGCCGCGCCTCCACCGCCGCCGCCTACCTCTCCCGCGTGCGGGGGAGCGAGCGGCTGGCGGTGAGATTGAACGCGCCGGTGACGGGGCTGGTGCTGGAGGGGCGGCGGGTGCGCGGCGTGCGCGTCGCCGGCAAGGGCGGCGGGAGCGAGGTGCTGGCCGCCCGCGCCGGCGTCGTCCTCTCCGCCGGCACCTTCGCGACGCCGAAGCTGCTCATGCTCTCCGGCATCGGGCCGGCGGAGCATCTGGCCGGGCACGGCATCCCGCTGGCGTGGGACATGCCGGCGGTGGGGCAGAACCTGCATGACCACCTCGAGGTGCAGCTGGAGGCGCGCCTGAAGGAGCCGATCAGCCTCTTCGGGCACGACAAGGGCTGGCGCCGCTATCGGCACGGGCTCGAATGGCTGCTCTTCCGCTCGGGCGTGCTGACCTCCACCATCGTGGAATCCGGCGGCTTCTTCGACCTCGATGGCGACGGCCGGCCGGACATGCAGATCCACGTCATCCCCGCCCTCTCCGGCGATGTCGACCGGGTGCCGGCGCGGGTGCACGGCATCTCCATTGACCCCGGTTTCCTCAGGCCGAAGTCGCGCGGCGAGGTTCGCCTCGCCTCCGCCGACCCCTTCGCCCGCCCGGTGATCGACCCGCATTTCCTCGAAGCGCCGGAGGATATGGAGACGCTCCTCGCCGGCATCGCCTGCACGCGGCAGATCATGGCCCAGCCGGCGCTGGCCGATCTCATCGCCGAGGAGCTGTTGCCGGGCGCCGCCGTCACCTCCCGTGCCGATCTGGAGGCCTTCGTGCGCGGCTATGCCAAGACGGCCTACCACCCGGTCGGCACCTGCGCGATGGGCCAGGTGACGGACCACCGGCTGAAGGTGCGTGGGGCGGAGAACCTCTGGATCGCCGACGCCTCGGTCATGCCCCACATCGTCAGCGGCAACACCAACGCCCCCACGATCATGATCGGCGAGCGGGCGGCGGATTTCATCAAGGCGGACGTGGCCTGAGGGGCTGCGCCGCGAGACTGGGGGGACCGAATGAGCCATCTTGAGAGCGTCGCCCGAGGCGCGGAGCCGCCCGTCATCGGCAGCGGCGCCACATGAGCGGGCGCCATTTCGAGGACTGGGCCATCGGCGAGACCATCGCCCATCCCGTCCACCGCACGGTGACGGAGACCGACAACCTCCTGCTGACGACACTCACCCTCAATCCGCAGCCGCTGCATCTTGATGCCGACTACGCGGCGGGCACGGAGTTCGGGCAGATCGTGGTGAACGGGCTCTTCACCTTCTCGCTCATGATCGGCCTCTCGGTGGCGGAAACCACGCTCGGCACGCTCGTCGCCAACCTCGGCTACGACGCGGTGAAGATGCCGAAACCCGTCTTCATCGGTGACACCCTGCGGGCGGAGACGGAAGTCGCGGAGCTCCGGGACTCCCGGAGCCGCCCGAATGCCGGCATCGTCACCTTCGCGCACCGGGCGCTCAATCAGCGGGGCGAGGTCGTCTGCACCTGCACCCGCACGGCGCTCGTGGCGCGGCGGGCATGAGGCTGCGCTCGCTCCTCTTCGTGCCGGGCGACCGGGCGGACCGCTTCGACAAGGCCGCCCGCTCCGGCGCCGACGCGCTGATCCTCGATCTGGAGGATTCCGTCTCCCCCGAGCGCAAGGCCGAGGCGCGCGGCGCCGTCGCCGCCTTCCTCTCCCGCCCGGGCCGGCCCCTGCCGCTCTTCGTGCGGGTCAATCCACTGGGAACGGAGGCGCTGGCGGAGGATCTCGCCATCGCCGCCGCCCGGCCCGACGGCCTCGTCCTGCCCAAGGCGGAGGGCGCGGCGGACGTGGCGGCGCTCGCGGAGCGGGCCGGGGGCCTGCCGATCCTGCCCATCGCGACGGAGACGCCCCGCGCCGTCTTCGCCCTCGGCTCCTACGCGGAGGCCGCGCCCCACCTCGCTGGCCTCACCTGGGGGGCGGAGGATCTGCCCGCCGCCATCGGCGCCACCGCCTCGCGGGACGAGGCCGGCTTTCTGCCGCCCTACCAGATGCTCCGCGCGCTGACGCTCTTCGCCGCCCACGCCGCCGGCGTGCCCGCCATCGAGACGGTGCACCCCGACATCGCCGATGAAGGCGGGCTGGCCCGCGTCGCCGCCGCCGCCCGCCGCGACGGCTTCACCGGGATGATGGCCATCCACCCCGCGCAGATCGCCGCCATCCACGCCGCCTTCACGCCGGGGGAGGCGGAGGTGGCAGCGGCGCGCGAGATCGTCGCCGCCTTCGCCGCGGCGCCGGGCGCCGGGGCGCTGCGGCTGGGCGGCAAGATGATCGACCGCCCGCACCTGACCGCCGCCCGGCGGCTGCTGGAGGCGGCGGAGAGCGGCTGAAGGGGGCCGATAGCTCTGGCGCGCCGGTCGGAAGCAGTTATCATGAAACCATGTTCACTGCCCCCGAAAGGCCTGCCATGCCCAAGCGCGTCCTCTTCGCCGGCCTCTTCCATGAGACCCACACCTTCCTCGCCCAGAAGAGCGACCTGTCGCTCTTCCGCCGCTCGCTCTTCCACGAGGGCCACGAGATACTCGAGAAGACCCGCGGCAATGCCTCCCCGGCGGACGGCTTTCTCTCCGTCGCCGATGACCAGGGCTGGGAGGTCCTGCCCTCCATCCAGATGGGCGCCGGCCCCGGCGGCATGGTGACGGAAGAGGTGATCGAGACCTTCGAGGCCCGCTTCTACGCCGATCTCGAACGGCTGGCGGGAGAGATTGACGGCATCTTCCTCGTCCTCCACGGCGCGATGGTCAGCGAAGAGCGCGACGACGTCGAGGCGACGATCCTGCAGGGCGTGCAGGCGCGGCTGCGCGCTGCCGGCGTGGAGGTCCCTGTGGTCGGCGTGCTCGACCTGCACGGCAACATCTCCGACGCCTGCACCGAGAATTCCACGATGCTCGTCGCCTACCGTGAGAACCCGCACACGGATGCGCGGGCGACGGCGGTGCGGGCCGCCGGCTTCCTCGGGCAGCTGATGGATGGGCTCAAGGTCTCCCAGGTCAACCGGCAGACGCCCTACGTCCTGCCGCCCACCGGCGTCGGCACGGCGGCGGACCCGATGCGCGCCATGCTGGCGCGGGCGAGGGCCATCGAGGCGGAGGCGTCCGAGATCGTCAACATCAACGTCATGGCCGGTTATGCCTATGCCGACATCCCCATGGCCGGCGTCTCCTTCTCCGCCGCCACCACGGGCGATCCGGCCGCGGCCGAGGCCCGGCTGGCGGAGCTGGAGGAGGTGCTGACGGCCCATCTCTCCGAAGGCTACCCGGCGGAGGCGTCGCTGGCCGACGCGCTGGCCGAGGCCGATGCGCTACCGCCCGGCGAGGGGCCGGTGCTCTTGATCGAGCCGGCGGACAATATCGGCGGCGGCACCCCCGGCGACGCGACCGGGGTGCTGGGCCCGCTGCTGGAGACGGGCCGCACCGGCATCGTCGCCATGATCTGCGACCCCGAGAGCGTCGCCGCTTGCCGCGCCGCGGGCCTCGGCGCGGAGGTGGACCTGATGGTCGGCGGCAAGACGGACGATCAGCATGGGAGCCCGGTGCCCTTCGCCGGGCAGGTGCGGACCCTGACGGACGGCCGCTTCGAGCTGGAGAACAAGCAGAGCCACGCCGCCTCGATGGGCGGCGCGCTGATCGACATGGGGCCGAGCGCGGTGGTGGAGAACGGGCAGGCGGTGATCCTGCTGACCTCCATCAAGACCGCGCCGATGGATCTCGGCCAGCTCCACAGCCAGGGCATCGCGCCGGAGGAGGCGGCGTATATCGTCATCAAGGCGGCCGTCTCCCACAAGGCCGCCTACGATGCCATTGCGCGGGCGCAGATCTACGTCGACAGCGTGGGCCTGTGCACGTCGAACCTCACGCGGCTCCCTTACCGCAAGCTGACCGGCAAGCGGATCTCGCTCACCGCCACCGCCGGCGGCTGAGATGCGCCTCGGCGAGCCCTTCACTATCTATGCCAACCCGGCGCCGCTGCTCCTCTCCCGGCAGGCGGCCTTCCCGGGGCTGGTGAGCCTCGGCGGCGGCGAGCTCTTGGCGATGTTCTCCATCGGGCAGGCCTTCGACGCCGCCGACATGCGCAGCCACACCTGCCGCAGCCGCGATGGCGGGCGGACGTGGAGCGCGCCCGTGCCGATGCACGGCGGCACGGCGCTGGAATCGGAGAGCTTCAAGCCGGTGCGCCTGCCGGACGGGCGTCTCCTCGCCACCGGCTACGTCTTCGAGCGGCCCGACATGGTGACCCCCATCGTCGACCCGGCGACGCGCCGCATCCTGCCGCTGGTCACCAAGGCCGCGTGGTCCTCCGACGACGGCGCGACGTGGAGCGTGCCGCGCCCCTTCGATGCCGACGCGCCGCTGGAGCTCTCCGGCCCCGCCCTCGTCACCTCGGACGGCCGGCTCCTCGCCGCCGGGGCACCGTTCCACCTCGGCACCGAGGGCCACGAGGGCTGGCTGATCGAGAGCCGCGACGGCGGCGGGAGCTGGCAGAGGCTCTCCGTCTTCTACCGCTCACCCGGCGGCAGGGTGGCGCCGTGGGAGTGCCGGCTGGCGGAGCTGGGGCCGGGGCGGATCGCGGTGCTCTTCTGGGCCTATGACACGGCCGCCGATCGCAACCTCGACAATCACCTCGTCCTCTCCGAGGATGGGGGGCAGAGCTTCGGTCCCGCCCTCGCCACCGGCATCATGGGGCAGGCGTCGAACCTGATGCCCTTGAACCTCACGCCTCCGGGGGAGAGCGAGATCCTGACGATCCACTGCCACCGCGCGCCGCCCGTCAGCCTGACGCTCCGGCGCCTCGCCCTCACAGGCGAGGTGCGCGAAGAGGCCGACATCTTCACCGCCGAGGCGATGGGGGCGGCGACGGGCAACATCTCCGCCCAGTTCGGCTCGCTGAAGTTCGGCCAGCCCTCGCTCACGCGCCTGTCGCAGACGGAGGCGCTGGCAGCCTGGTGGCAGGTGGAAGATTGCCAGCACGTCATCAAGGGCGCCCGGATCGAGCTGGGGAGCGCCTGACGCGATGGACGGGGAGGAGCCACCGGCCGAACCGGCCGTCCAGAGCGATTTCGACAAGCTGCGGCGGATCCCGTGGTTCTACTCGCAGGTGGTGCTCACCTCGACGGCGGTCCTGTGCACCGTCACCGCGCCGCTCACCCTCTTCGCCGCCGAGATGGGGCTGGGGGAGGGGCAGATCGGTGTCCTCGGCGGCATCATGCCCTTCCTTCAGGTCGCGGGCCTGCTGGCGCTGCCCGTCATCGGGCGCTTCGGCTCCCGCCGGGTGGCGGCCTCGGCGCTGACGGCGCGCTACGGCTTTCTCTGCCTGTTCTTCCTGACGCCCTTCTTCCTTGGCGACGTCGATGTCGTCTTCGCCATCCTCCTCGTCGCCATGACCGGCTTCGCGCTCTGCCGGGCGACGGCGGAGGCGGCGCTGATCCCGTGGAGCCAGGAGTTCATCCCCCGCGCCATCCGGGGCCGGGTGGCGGGGCGCAACGCGCTGATCTACCTGCCGGTGGCGCTGGTGGTGAGCTGGCTCATCCGCTGGTGGCTGGACGGGCAGACGGGGCTCTGGCGCTTCTACCCCGTCTTCGCCGCCGGCATCCTCTGCGGCATCGCCGGCTCCCTCTCCCTCCTCGGGCTGCGCGGCGGCGCCCCCGCCGCCCGCGGGCGCCGGGCGGGGCCACGGCTGCGGGCGCTGGCGGAGCCCTTGGGGGACAGGAACTTCCTCGTCTTCCTCGCCGCCTCGGGGACGCAGTACCTGATCCTCGCGGCGCTCAACCTCTTCCTGCTGCTGTTCTTCCGTGACCTCGGCATGCGCTCGGGGGAGCTGGTCTTCCTCTCCGCCCTGACGCCCGTGGGCGCCGCGCTCGGCACGCTGGCGGCGGGCTGGCTGGTGGATCGCTACGGGACGCGGCCGGTGTTCCTCACCCTCATCGGCGGGCAGATCCTGCTCTTCCTCGCGCTGCCCTTCATGACGGCGGAGATGGGCGGGCTGGCGGTGCTGGTGGCGGTGGCCTTCTTCTTCTTCGGCCTCTTCGCGCAGACGGCGATGGCGATCGGCGGCGTCTACATGCTCAACGTCGTGCCGCCCGCCTCGAAGGAGGCGTTCACGACGCTGCATTACATCACCGTCGGCCTCGTCGGCGGGGCGGCGACCGTCTTCGCCGGGATGCTGCTGGCGCGGCTCTCGCTCGCGCCGCTGACGCTCTTCGGCCATGCCTTCGCGCCCTTCACGGTGCTCTTCGCGCTGGCGGCCATGCTCTCCCTCGTTGCCGCCGCCGCCTTCTATGCGCTGCGCGAGGAAGGCGGGCTATCGGTGCGCGACTTCTTCGCCAACTTCTCCACCGGCAGCCCGGTCCGCGCGCTCGTCGGCATCCAGCGCATCGCCGGCCCGACGTCGGAGGATCGGCGCCGTGAGCTGGCCTATGGCCTCGGCGCGCTGCGCAGCCCGCTGGCCAAGCGCGAGCTGATCGAGGCGCTGAGCGATCCCTCCTTCGATGTGCGCCACGAGGCGGTGCAATCGCTCGGCCACCTCGCCCCGCATGAGGATGTCGTGGCCGCCCTCAGCGAGGTGCTCGGCTACGACGGGCTGGTGGAGCTGCAATACGCGGCCATCGCCTCCCTCGGGCGGCTGAAGGCACGGGGTGCGGCGGCGCAGGTCGCGGCCTTCCTCGGCAGCGACAACCCGCTGCTGCGCGCCCGGGCTCTCCGCGCGCTGGGCGAGATGGGGGCGGTGGAGGCGCTCCCGGGCCTGCGCGCCGCGCTGGCGGAGGATCCGCATCTCGACTGCCGCCTCGCCGCCGTCTCCGCCCTCGGCAAACTGCGCGACGAGGAGAGCCTCGGCGGGCAGGTGGAGATCTACTGCGAGCAGGTGGCGGACGAGCACGCGATGGCCGAGCCGCGCTCGAAGGTGGTGCTGCTGGCGCTGGCCAAGATCATCGGGGTGGAGGAGAGCTTCGCCCGCGACTGGCTGAGCGAGCAGAAGGCGCCGGGGCAGGTGCCGCCCGACCTGATGCTGCGGCTGGCGCGGATGCTGCGCCGCCAGAACGAGGCGCAGCTGCTCAAGCGCGCCGCCGGCCGCTACCGCGCCGAGGCGCCGGGGGAGGCATGGATGGCGGCGCTGACGCTGCGCCCGCTGATCTCCGGCTCGGGCCACCCCGATGCCGGCAAGGTACGCGAGCTGATCGACGGGGTGGCGGGCATCAAGGCGCCGCACCCGGCGCTACTGATCCTCGTGCTGCTCGGCGCGCGGCGCGTCCTACGCAAGTAGCGCGCCGCGGCGGGCCACGGAAATCGCGCGATTTCCGTGCACGAATTTCGCGCGAAATTCGGGGCCTCCGGGGCCGGCGCTCAGGCCAGTGCGGTGCCGGCGAGCCCGGCCTCCACCGTCAGGACGGCATCGACCAGCGCCTTCGTCTCCGGCGCCTTGGGCATCCGGAAGAGATCCATCGGCGGGCCGGCCTCGACGATGCGCCCCGAGGCGATGACCGAGACGCGGGAGGTGGAGTAGGCGACGACCGAGAGGTCATGGGCGATCAGCACCAGCGACAGGCCGAGGTCCCGTGTCAGGTCCTTCAACAGGTTCAGCACCTGCGCCTGGATCGAGACGTCGAGGGCCGAGACCGGCTCGTCGGCGATCAGCACCCGCGGCCCCGGCATCAGCGCCCGGGCGATGGCGATGCGCTGCAGCTGCCCGCCGGAGAACTCGTGGGGATAGCGCTCCAGCGCCGCCGGCGTCAGGCCCACCTGGCCGATCACCTCGTGCATCCGGGCGACGTGGTCGCCTTCCACTCTCAGGCTCCGCATCGGCTCCAGCAGCGCCGTGCCGACCTTCATGCGCGGGTCGAGGGAGGAGCGGGGGTTCTGCATCACCACCTGCACGCCGCGGCGGAAGGCGGCGCGGCGGGCAGGCGGCGCGGCCCAGACGCTCTGCTCTTCGAAGAGGACCTGCCCCTCCTGCGGTTGTTCCAGCCCGGTGAGGATGCGGGTGAGGGTCGTCTTGCCGGCCCCGGATTCGCCGACGAGGCCGACCGCCTCGCCCTGGCCCACGGCGAAATCCACCTTGTCGAGAACCGTCAGCCGGGGCTTGGGCGCGAAGAGGGTCTGCCGGGCCAGCGTGTAGATCTGGCTGACGCCGCGCATCTCCAGCAGCGGGGCGCTCATGCCTCCGCCTCCCGAGGGGCCGGGGCTTCCTCCTCCACCGGGTGCCAGCAGGCGACGCCGTCGGAGCGGCCGGTCAGCTCGGGCATCTCGCGCCGGCATTTCTCGCTCGCCGCCGGGCAGCGGGGTGGAAGGCGCAGCCGGAGGGCAGGGATTGAGGGGCGGGACCATGCCGGGGATTGAGGGCAGGCGGGTGGGGCCATCCTCGGTGATATTGTCCATCGTCGGCTGCGAGTAGCGCAGGCCGCGCGTGTAGTGGTGCCGGAAACTGGGTTCAGTCATGAATAGCCGGATCGGCCAGCCGGCGGATATCGGCGGGGCGGCCGTCTTCCTCGCCGTTGACGAAGCCCGCTACATCACCGGGCAGATGCTATATATAGACGGCGGCATCATCGCTAATCAGATATCTTGGGAAGACCTGTCGTGAACAAGGCGATCGCCCCCCGCCACCTGCAACTGCGCGAGATGCTGCTGCGCCGCTGGAAGGCCAATGGCCTGAAGGTGGGTGACCGGATCGAATCCCAGAACGAGATCATCAAGTTCTGCCAGTTCTCGCTCATAACCGTGGTGAAGACGCTGAAGGACCTCGAGGCAGAGGGCGTCATCCGCCGGCAGGTCGGCAAGGGCTCCTTCCTCGTCCGCGCGCCGTGGGCGGAGGCCTTCTACCGCATCGGCTTCTTCTACAACCGCGACGTCGTGGGCGGCGGCATCTTCGACAACGTCTTCTACACGCGCATGGTCATGGCCTTCGAGAAGCAGGTGGTCAGCGACGGGCATGCCTTCATCATGGGCTCCTTCCGGCATGGCAACATGCCGGTGGAGGTGTTCGAGGCGCTGGATGTCGTCGTCCTCACCTCCGTCACCGACGAGACGGGGCTCGACGTGATCGACAGGGTGGCGAGCCAGGTCTGCCTGATCGACCACGTGGTCGATCACCCGCGCGTCCATTCCTACCGCATCGACTTCGCCCCCGCCTTCCGCGCCATGGTGGCGCATCACGGGGGCCGGCCGGCGCGCTACCTCTACATCGACAGCGAGCTGCCGACGCAGGAACTGGCGGCGCGGCGGCGCTGGGCGGAAGACGCCGTGGCGGATGCGCCCGAGGGCAGCAGCCTGCGGATGCTGAAGATCGACCCCGAAAGCCGCAGCGCCGCCAATGCCGAGGCCCTGCGCGCCGAGCTGGAGGCGCATCCGGCCGATGTCATCTTCGGCCACGCCAATGCCGAGTGGGAGCAGTCGCTGGAAGAGCTTGCCCCCGGCGCGGCGCTCTACCCGATGTCGCTCGATCCGGCGCAGCGGGGCTTCACCGTCGATGCCGCCGGCTGGATGGCCGACGTCCTGCCGCGCATCTACGCCAATTTCGAGGACAGGCAGGCGGAGGGGCAGATCCACGCCCACACCGCGACCTTCCACCCCTGAAGACCCCGCGAAAGGACCTCCCCCATGCTCAAGATCGTCGACAAGGGCGCCCGCTCCCACCTGCCGTTCTCCCCCGCCATCATCGCGGGGGACCTGATGTTCATCTCCGGCCAGGCCTCCGTCAGCCGCGAGGACGGGGCGATCATCGAGGATACCTTCGAGGGGGAGATGCGCCGCTCCATCGACAATCTGGAGGCGATCCTGAAGGAGGCGGGGGCGACGCTGGATCACGTCATCCAGGTGCGCAGCTACCTCGGTGCCGGCGACTGGGGAGCGGAGTACAACCGCATCTATGCCGAGTACTTCCCCGAGCCGCGCCCGGTGCGCACCACCATCTCCGACGTGCTGGGAACGCTCCTGAAGTTCGAGCTCGACGCCGTCGCCTACCTGCCCTCCACGCGGATGGAGGCGGAGCGCCTCTGAGCTCCGCGCCATCGGGGCGGGCCCCGATCCCTGCGATGGATGTCGTTGCCGCGCCTCTGGTCGGCTCCGTGGGCGGGCCGGGACTGACCCGGCCCTGGAGGGCGTCGGCCAGACCCTTCCCGGCCCGATCTCGTTAAAGGCGACGGCCGGGAACAGCTCCGAAAAGCCCGACGACCTTGACCCTGGCACCGGCCACACCGTCGCCCTGCCGAAGGGCCGCACGCCGGTCGTTCCCCGTTTCAAAGATTGACGTCACATCACCCTGACGAAAAGCGGCGCCGCCCGTCTTGGAAGGGCGCGCGCTCACCCTATGTCTGAAGGGTTCGAGGCAATTAGCCTGGTACACGAGTTCGTGTCTGAAATGTGATCATAAATCCCCCGAGGTAAAGGGAAATATTTGGCCACTTCGTCCGTTCGCGTGCAGGTGCGGGACAAACAACCGCTTCACTCGAGATCATGGAATAAGGGATACACCTCATGAAAACTCAAGCCTTCATCGGGGCCGTCGTCGCCAGCTTCGTCGCCACCACCGCGTTCGCCCAGACGTCCGCCTTCGATCTTGAAGACGCCGCCGTGGACGAGGTCGAGGACCTGCAGGAAGACATCGCCGACGACGCCGAGCGCGACGTCTTCCTCGGCAACCGCGGCCGTGAGACCGGCACGTTCGGCTCCGTTGCCCTGCGCTACGTTGCCAACGACGATGCCAACGGCGATGACACCGCCTCGCTCGGCCTCGGCCTGTCCTATGGCTACTACGACGGCCTCAACGGCTTCGACAGCACGCTGTCCTACTCCTACCAGGAGACCGATGGCGACGCGGACACCGACCGGCTGACGGGTAGCCTCGGCTACACCCGCGACTTCGGCCCGCGCATCTTCGGCTTTGCCGACGCGACGGTGCGGATCGACCGCGAGACCGATGAGCCGGACGACAACTTCCGCGACGCCTTCGTCGGCTTCGGTGCCGGCTACCGCGTGTTCGACACGGACACGATGCAGTGGACGGCCAAGGCCGGCCCGGGCTACCGCTACATCGAGAAGGCCTCCGGCGAGGAAGTCGACGAAGCCGCCTACGTGGTGGAATCCAACTACTACATGGAATTCCGCCCCGGTGTCGCGATCACCAACGACACCCAGCTGATCGGCTCTGACTTCGACACCACCGTGTCGAACGATCTCGCGCTCAGCGTGGCCCTGTCGAACGCCCTGTCGCTGCGCACGAGCTATGTCGTCGAATTCAGCGGCTCCGACTTCGATGATCTGGACCGCGATTCCAGCACCATCGGCGCCTCGGTGGTCTACAGCTTCAACTAACGCTGGCCTTTGCATTCTCAGGCGGGCGTGCGTTCCCTCGCACGTCCGGTCAGCCAGGGCAGGGGGGACCTTCGGGTTCCCCCTCTTCTGTTTTGGGGGAGGCGTTTCACCGACTGCAGCGCCTCCACCCGCGCCTTCGGACCGACATGAGCCGGGCGAGCGCCAGCCCGCCGGGACCGGCAGGCGCTCGCCCGGCGCCTTCGGCTTTATTCCGAGAGGGTTGGGCGCTGCTCGGGCGGGGGCTGAACCTATCGCCTCAGAGTAGGCGGAGACGCTCCCTCAGAAGAACGTCATCACCCCATCCACCACGTCATAGCTGTCGCTGACGACGGGCAGGAACCGCCACTTGTCGAAGGCCGTGCAGGGGTGGGAGATGCCGCTGGCGACCATGTCGCCCACCTGCCATTCCGCGCCGTTCCCCAGCCGCACATAGGCGTGCTGGTCGTTGACCGCCGTCACTTCCGCCTCGCCCACGGGCAGGAACCCCTTGCCCGGGCGGTAGAGCTTCAGCGGCACCGGCAGGCCGGCGTCATAGGGCACGTCGCGCTTGCCCATGGTGAGGAAGGCGAGGCCCGGCTCCGGCATCGACTGCACGTAGGCCCAGGCCTCCAGCGCCGGATGCAGCTCGCTCTTCCAGCTGCGATGCGGGTCGGCGCGGCCGGCCTCCTGCATTGCCTTGTAGCCGCCGTTGTCCGTCGTGACGTAGCAGCCCGAGCGCAGGAGGATGCGCACCGGGACCGGCAGCTCCAGCTCCCCGAACGCCTCCGCCATCAGGTCGAAGTGGCCGGAGCCGCCGCCGGTGAGGATGAACTCCTCGGCTCCCTCGTAGAGCGCCGGGGGCAGGGCGCGGGCGATCTCCACCACCTGGCGCGCATAGCCGCGCACCGGCTCCGGCCCCTCGGCGAGGCCGGGCACCACCCCCTCGAAGGAGGCAACGCCGGCGAAGCGGAAGAGCGCCGGGTCGGCGGCCAGCATCGCTTCGGCCAGGTCCGCCGCCTCCTCCTCCGTCCGCAGGCCCGTCCGCCCGCCGGCCACGCCGACCTCCAGCAGCAGGTGGAGGGGGCGGGGCAGGCCGAGGCCGGAGAGGTGGCGCGCCATGTTGTCCAGCTGGGCCGGCGAGTCGACGAAGACGTAGAACTCGAACGCCTCCCGCTCCGCCATCATCTGCGCCACCGAGGCGAGCGCCGCCCGCCCGAGGAGCTGGTTCCCCAGCACCACGCGGTCCACGCCGTAGCGGTGCATCACCTGCACCTGCGCCACGTTCGCCGCCGTGATCGCCCAGGAATAGCGCAGCTGCTCGGCGAAGAGCTGCGGCGCCATGGTCGTCTTGCCATGGGGCGCCAGCGACAACCCGTGGGCGGAGAGGTAGTCGCCGAAGACGCGGGCGTTGTGGTCCAGCGCGGCGCGCTTGAGCACCATGAGCGGCAGCGGCATGTCCTCGCGCAGCACGTTCCAGCCCTGCGCCGCGATGTGCTTCAGCGCGAAGGGGGCGGCGGTGCCGGGGAGGCCCTTGGTGCGGCCGTCGAGCACGGTCTCGTAGATCTCGGACAGGTCCATCACAGGTCCCCGAAGGCGGCGACGGCGGCATCGGCATAGCTCGCCAGCGCCACCACGTCCGCCCCGACGGAGAGGAGGTTGTAGCCCATGTCGGCGAGGGAGGCGATCTGCGGCTGGCCGCAGACGGTGGCGGCGATCTTGCCGTGCCGGCGCGCCCCTGGCGGAGCTGCGCGCCCCGGCCCCCGGCCTCGTCATGTTCGCCCGCCGCAACCGCTGGGTGGAGGAGGGCGAGACCCTCATCGCCCTCGCCGAGGACGACCCGACGGAGGGCTGACCGCCTCTCGCCGTCTTGCAAATGGGGCGGGGGGAGCGGGGCAGCGCCCCATCCCCCCGTCGGCCGGCAAGGCCGGCCGGGCATCTCGAACGGCGGGCCGCACCTCATCGTCGAGGTGGCACCGCCCGGATCCCGGCAGGGGTCCGGGCAAGCGCGCCGGGCCCGTCCCTCTCAGAGGTCCGGCCCGATCCGCTCCCCCGTGGCGGCGTCGAAGAGGTGCAGGTGCGCGTGCTCGATGCCCAGCGTGATCGCGTCGCCCGGCCGCTGGGTCACCCGCTCGCGGAAGGCGGCGGTCAGCACCTGGCCGGCGAGGCGCAGCATCACCTGCGTCTCCGATCCCGTCGGCTCCACCGTCACCACCTCGGCCGTCAGCCCCTCCATGGCCGGCAGGAAGCCCTCCGGCCGGATCCCCAGCACCACGTCGCGCCCCGAGACCCCGCTCACGTCCCCCGGCAGGGGGATGCACGTGCCGTCCTCGGCGACGAAGGTCCCGCCCTCCAGCCGCCCCGGCAGCTGGTTCATCGCCGGCGAGCCGATGAAGCCGGCGACGAAGAGGTTCGCCGGCCGGTCGTAGAGTTCCAGCGGCGTGCCGATCTGCTCGATCGTGCCGTCGCGCATGACGACGATGCGGTCGGCCATCGTCATCGCCTCGATCTGGTCGTGGGTGACGTAGACGGTCGTCGTCCGCAGGCGCTGGTGGTTGAGCTTGATCTCCGAGCGCATCTGCACGCGCAGCTTGGCGTCGAGGTTCGAGAGTGGCTCGTCGAAGAGATAGACCTGCGGGTTGCGCACGATGGCCCGCCCCATCGCCACCCGCTGCCGCTGCCCGCCGGAGAGCTGGCGGGGATGGCGGCCGAGGTAGGGCTCCAGCCCCAGCATCTCGGCAGCGGCGGCGACCCGCTCCTTGCGCTCGGCCACCGGCACGCCGGCGAGCTTGAGCGAGAAGCCCATGTTCTCCTCCACCGTCATGTGCGGGTAGAGCGCGTAGTTCTGGAACACCATGGCGATGTCCCGATCCTTCGGGGCAAGGCCGTTGACCGTGCGCCCCGCGATGGTGATCTCGCCCGAGGCGATGCTCTCCAGCCCCGCGATCATGCGCAGCAGGGTGGATTTGCCGCAGCCCGACGGGCCGACGAGGATGACGAATTCGCCATCCTCGATATCCAGCGAGACGCCGTGCAGCACCTCCACGGCGCCGTAGTTCTTGCGCGCCTCTCGTATGGTCATCGCACCCATGTCGTTCCTCCCCTCATGGCTGTCTCTCCGGGGCCGGGGGCGTGCCCGCCCAACCCGCGCGCTTGCTGGCGCGGCCGATCCCGGGATTGAATGAATTGGTCGGGTCGAGCTGGCGGTAGAACGCCAGCTGCTCCTCCCCCGCGTCGTAGCTGTGGCCGACATTGTGCTCGGCCGGGTAGCGCGCGCCGCGTCTGTCGAGCTCGGCCAGCAGCCGCGCTTTCAGCGCCTCGGCATCCACGCCGCGCCGCACGAAATATTCCTGGTGGAAGACGTGGCAGAAGAAGTGGCCGCAATATTGCCTGGCCACGAGATCCGCCTCGATGTCGGGGGGCAGCGTCTCGAACCAGTCCTGCGCGTTGCGGGGCAGGGCGATGTCGAGCGCCACGATCTCCTCCACCTCGCGGGCATGGACGGCGCGGTAGCGCACCACCGCGCCGCCGACGGCGAAGCGATGGAGGAAGGCGTCCTCCGCCTCGCGCGGCGTGCACTCGAAGGCATCGCCGGTGGCGGAGGGGAAGCGCCGGGCCAGCGCCTCCCGCGCCTCCTCCACGCCCTTGGCGCCGACCTTGAGGATCAGGTGATGCTCGTAGCGCTGCCGCCACTCCGTCATCCGCGCCGGCAGGTGCGGGGGCATGGCGCGGCAGGCGGCATCCAGCAGCCGGTCGCTCACGTAGGGGCCGAGGCCCAGCCGCTCCGTCAGCCCGTCGACGCGGCTCTTGGCGGCGAAGGCGCGGGGAACGTTGCGGGTGCCGAAGAGGCGGATGAAGCGGAAGAGGTCGCGCCCGTAGCGGGCGCTCAGGTCATAGGCGGTGGCGTGCAGGTACTCGCCCGCGATGGGCAGGTGCTCGAACCCTTG
This sequence comes from Pseudoroseicyclus tamaricis, assembly GCF_012070395.1. GTDB lineage: Bacteria > Pseudomonadota > Alphaproteobacteria > Rhodobacterales > Rhodobacteraceae > Pseudoroseicyclus_A > Pseudoroseicyclus_A tamaricis. The sequence continues at coordinate 1,027,322 of NZ_JAAFYS010000001.1, forward strand.
GAGGATATCGCGCCGCAGCCGCCCCAGCTCCTCCGTGTCGTTGGTGCCGATGTAGAAGGTCCGCGCCCCGTCATCGGCGGGGAAGGTATCGAGCCGCAGCGCGAAGACGGCGAGGTGCCCGGCCGAGCCCGACGCCTCGTGAAGCCGCCGCGGATCGGCGTTGTAACGGGCCGGGCTGGCGGCGGAGACATCGCGGACATGCGTTCCGTATTCCCGGTCGGAGGCGGCGCGGTTGGCGCCGTGGGTCAGATCGGCCTCGTCCCACTCGCCGCGGTCGAGCCGGCCCAGCATCTCCTCGGGGTCCTGCCCCAACTCCAGCCCCAGGTGATTGACGAGCCGCAGCACCCCGTCGGCGCCGATCTGCGCGAAGAGCGCCAGCTCCGTGTAGGCCGGCCCCCGCCGCACCAGCGCGCCGCCGGAATTGTTGCACACGCCCCCGGTGACGGAGGCGCCGATGCAGGAGGAGCCGATGACGGAATGCGGCTCGCGCCCCAGCGGCGCCAGCCGCCGCTCCAGCTGCTCCAGCGTCGCGCCCGGCTGGCAGATGACCTGCGCGCCGCCGCGGACGAGATCGACCCGCGTCATGCGCAGGGTGCTGAGGATGACGACCGGCCGGTCGTAGCTGTCCCCGTCCGGGGTGGAGCCGCCGGTGAGCCCCGTGTTCGCCGCCTGGCAGATCACGATGACCCCCGCCTCGGCGCAGAGCTTGAGGCACCGCCATTGCTCCACCAGCGAGCCGGGGCGCAGCACGGCGAGCACCGGCCCCTCGCCCTGCCGGTAGCCGCGCCGGTAGGGGCGCGTCCGGCGCGCCCCCGTCAGCACGTGGCGCGGGCCAAGCACCCTCCGGAAGGCGCCGAGCAGCGCCTCCGGGTCGGCGCTCATGGCCCGCGCGTGGTTCACTCGGCCGCCTCGCTGCGCAGCCGGGAGGGGGCGTAATCGTTGAACGCCTCGTGCCCCTCGCGAAGCTTGCCGTCGGCCTCGATGAAATGCAGGCACTCCGGCAGTCCCACGGGGCCGTATTCATCGCGGTGCAGGTCCGAGATCAGGCTGTGGTGCAGCGCGTGCACGGTGAAGCCGACGCCCCGCTTGGAGAGCTCGTCCAGCGTGAAGCGCATCACCTCGACATGCTTGGCATCGTCGCGTGCGCCCCAGACCGTCTCGGAGGCGATCAGCCCCTTGCCGACGCTGTCGGCGAAGGCGACCGTGTCCTCGATGAGCTTGATGAAGCCCTCCTTCTTGGTCACCTGCATCTGCGCGGCCTTGCCGTTCCAGACGTAGTAGGGGTGGAAGGAGAGGATATCGACCCAGGGCTCGGAGGCCTTCACGGCGGAGAGGCCGGGGTAGTTGCCGATGGTGATCGGCTGGCTCGCGCCCAGCATCCGCACCTTGTCCGCCAGCCACTTGAGCCACTTGAGCTCGGCGGCGCGCAGGGGGCTGCCCGGGTCGTCCACGTACTCGCCCATCAGGGGCTCGTTGCACAGATCCCAGCAATAGATGCGGTCGTCGTCCTTGTGGGCGGTGATGACGGCGTCGAGGAAGGTGGCGTGCACCTCCTCCACGATGGTCAGCTCGCGCCCCGTCGGATCGGCGGAGGAGAAGAGATCGTCCGAGTGGTTCCACGCCGTTGCCCAGGGGATCAGATGCTCCAGCCCGACGCCGCCGAAATCGCAGACCGGGTCGCGCCAGCGGTTGAAGAGCACGGGCATGACCTTGATGCCGTGGCTGGCGAAGATGCCGAGGCCGGCGTCGAGGTTGGCCATGAAGCGCTCGGGGTTCCTCTGGTAGCTCTCGTTGGAGAGCCACCACCGGCCGACGTTCCACTCGGGGAAGTAGCGCTTGCCCCGCGCGATCTCCACGGCCATCAGCCCGTGGTCGTGGTGGTTCCACACCTCCAGCCCGCTGGATCCCCAGGACCCGTCGTAGTTGAAGCCGAAGACCTCACTGGTTTCCATCATCTCACTCCCTCTTCTTCCATGGCGGCGTCGGCGTGCGTCGCCGTCTCCCCGCGATCCTCATTCCGATCCTCGTCCCCAGGGACGATCACCAGCTTGCCCGTGCCCGGCGCATTGGCGAGCAGGGCCGCGTAGGCCTCCCGCGCCCCGGCGAGCGGGTAGCGCCCGGTGATCAGCGCGGCGGGCCTGACCCGCCCGCGCCCCAGAAGCTGCAACATCTGCGACCAGACACCGGGGCTGCCGAGCGAGCCGGTCAGCGACTGGTCGCTGACGACCATGCGGTCGACATCCACCGGGTGGCTGGAACAGCCCGTCAGGCTGACGGCCACCAGCCGGCCGTTGCTGGCCAGCCGCCCGAGCGCGGCGCGCAGGCCGTTGGCATTGCCGCTGGCCTCGATCACCACGTCGAACTGCTCGGCCAGCTCCGCCGGCCGTGCGCCGATGCCGGCGGCGCGCGCCATGCGGGCCTCGTCCGGCTCCATCACCGCGACCTCGCAGGCGTAAAGATCCATGGCGATGGCGGCGGCGAGCCAGCCGATGGTGCCGGCGCCGACGACGAGCACCCGGTCGCCCTTGTTCCAGCCGGCACGCAGCACGGCGCGCAGGGCGACGGCGGCGGGCTCGGCGAAGACGGCGTCGTCATCGGCGATCTCCCCCGGCACCTTGTAGGCGCTGGTGGCGGGAAAGCGGACGAGGCCGGCCAGCGCGCCCTCCTGCTTCATGATGCCGGTCTCGGCGCGCGCATCGCACTGGTGGTAATCGCCCGCATCGCAGCGCAGGCAATGCCCGCAGCCGATGCTGCACTCCCCCACCACCCGGTCGCCGGGGGCGAAGCCGCGCGCCTCCTCCCCCACCGCGACGACGCGGGCGACCCATTCGTGGCCGGGCGTCATCGGCAGGCTGGCGCGGCCGTCGCGCAGGTAGATGTGGCTGCAATCGGCCAGCTCCGCATCGGTTCGGCAGAGGCCGATGGCCAGCGGGGCGAGCAGCAGGTCGCCCGGGCCGGGCAGGGGGGGCGGCGCCGGCAGGACATCGATCCGTCCGGGCGCCGAGATCACGACGTGTCTCACGTAAGTCTCTCCGTCACTGGCTCGGTCACTGGCCCGGTCACTGGCTCGACAGCGAGCCGCCGATGCCGCCCACGCTGAAGTATCGGTTGAGCAGGGCGAACAGGATGACCGGGGGCATCATGGTGATGACGGAGACCGCCATGACGGCGCCCCAGTCGGTGGATGTCTGCTGGAAGAAGGATTGCAGGCCGATGGGCAGCGTGAAGCTGTCGTCGGACTTCAGGAAGACGATGGCGACGAGGTAGTCGTTCCAGCTCAAGAGGAAGGTGAAGATCGCGGTGCTCAGCACCCCGGGCAGCGAGTTGCGCAGCACGATCCGCACGAAGCCGCCGAAGACGGAGCAGCCGTCGATCCACGCCGCCTCCTCCAGCGCCGCGGGGATGGAGTCGAAATAGGCCGCCATCATCCATGTCGCGACGGAGAGAGAGCCCGCCACGTAGATGATGACCAGCGCGCCGAGGTGGTCGGCCAGCCCCAGCCGCGCGAAGAGGATGAAGAGCGGGATGACCGCCGTGATGATCGGCAGCGACTGCACGATGAAGAGCAGCAGCGAGTAGCCCTCGATCACCTTGTGCCGCCCGCGGCTGATCACGTAGCCCGCCGGCGCCGAGACGATGATCGCCGCGACGACGGTGAAGAGCGACACCATGAGAGAGTTGCCCAGCCAGTCGAGCACCAGCGATGTCTCGAAGACATGCCTGAAGTTCTGCAAGCTGATCAGCGCCGGCTCCCCGCCCGGGCGCGGGCGCAGCGACAGCATGATGGTGGCGCCGATGGGCAGCAGCGCGATGGCCGTGAAGACGAAGACACCGGCGGTGCGCAGCGCGGTCGCGCGGTCGAAACTCGGTCCTGCGGCGGTCATGCTGTCGCTCCCGATTTGCGGATCTGGCGGAAGAGCACCATCGACACGACGACCATCGCGGCCGTCATCATCAGCGCCACGGCGACGCCGGGGCCCGTCTGGAAGTTCTGGAACACCAGCCGGTAGGCCAGCACGATCAGCGAGGTCGTGGCGTCGATCGGGCCGCCGGCGGTGAGCAGGTAGATGGTGGGGAAGTCGTTGATGCAGAAGATCGTCATCAGGATCCAGCTGATGTAGGTCGTCCGCCGCGTCAGCGGCAGCGTGATGTAGAACAGCTGCTGGCGCGCGCTGGCCCCGTCGAGCGAGGAGGCCTCGTAGACGCTCCGGTCGATGGCCGAGAGCGCGGCGCTCATCATCAGCATCATGAAGGGAAAGCTGCACCAGATCTTGAAAACGCAGACGGTCACCGCCGCCAGCACCGGATCGGCGAGGAAGAGCGGCGTGCCGAAGCCGAGAAAGCGCGCCAGCGCCGGCATCGGCGAGTCGGGCGTCGCCACCAGCCAGTTCCACGCCATGGACGACACCACGATGGGCACCACCCACGGCAGCAGCAGCAGCACCTTGAAGACACCGCCGAAGTGGATGCGCGCCTGCAGCGCCAGCGCCAGCGCCATGCCGATCAGCCAGCTCCCCGCGACGCCGGAGATGGTGAAGATCGCGGTGAAGCGCACCGCGTGCCAGAAGTCGGGGCTCTGGAGGACCTTGGCGAAGTTCGCCAGCCCGACGAATTCCCCGGCGGTGATGAGGGTGCCGTTGCGCACCGATTGCAGCGCCGCGTAGGCGACGGGGTAGGCGTTCAGCAGCGCCAGGAGCAGCACCGACGGCGCGATGAGCACCAGGAACAGGCGCCCGCGGCTGGCACTCCAGTCGGTGCGGGGGCGGCTGGCGCCCCCGCTCCGGCCTTGTGCCGCGCGGACCACGTCAAGCGGGTCTGTGCGGTCCGACATCGGCTCTGGCCCCTCTGGCTTACATCAGGTCTTCGAGGTCGGCCTGCAGGCGCTCCAGCGCCGCGCGGGCCTCGGTGCGGCCCTGCAGCATGGTCTGCGTGAAGCGCGTCACCGCCTGGCCGGCGTCGATGGAGGCCAGCGCCGGGAAGGAGGCCTGCGCCCGCGCCGCCATCGGCTTGCAGATGGGCTGCCACTCCTCGATGACCTTCACCGCCTGCGTCCGCGACTGGAAGACGTCGGTCTGCGCCACCGAGCGCAGCGCCGGAAGCGTCGGCGCATTGCCCTCGACCCAGGCGTGCTCGAGGTTGTTGACGTACCAGAAGAGGAACTCCTCGGTCGCCTCGACGGAGGGGTTGTTGGCGTACATCATGATGTTGTTGACGTAATAGGCCGAGCCGTAATCGCCGTGCGGGCCGGCCGGCGGGCTCATCACCTGCAGGTCGCCGTCGGTCTCTCCCAGCACCTCGTCGAGCCCGGGCGTATGGTAGCCGAGCGCGCATTTTCCGGTGCGCCACATCTGGTCGAGGTTGTCGGTGGAGTAGCTGATCGAGGCGGGGTCGATCATCCCGTCCACCGCCATCTCGCGGACGAACTCCATCGCCTCGACGTTGCGCTCGAAGAGGGCGTCGGGCTCGGCGCTCTCGTTGAAGAGGCCGCCGCCGTTGTTGATCATCAGCGCCATCATCGAATGGTAGCCGAAGTTGTTGTTCGGCCCCGCGCCCGTGCCGAAGGCGTAGACGTCGATCTCCTTCAGCGCCCGGCCGACCTCCAGCCATTCGGCCCAGGTCGTCGGCGCCGCGACGCCGGCCTGGTCGAGCAGCGACTGGCGCACCCAGATGGGCCGCACGTCGAGGTTCCACGGGATGCCCACGATGCCCTCGGGCGTCGTCAGCGCCTCGACGGTGCCGGGCAGGAAGTCATCGATCTTGCCGCTCTCGCGCAGCATCTCGATGATCGCGTCGGCATAGAGGACCTGCCCCTGCTCGGCGAACTGGAAGGCCTGGAAGGCGCCGCCGGTGGAGGCGGCCGGGCCGGTGTTCGAGGCCAGCGCCGAGGCGAAGACCTGCTGGAAGTTGGCCCACTGGATCACCTGGTACTCGGCGCCCAGGCTGCCGGAATAGCCCTCGACGAGGCCCTTCATGGCGTTGTTGTAGGTCGTCCCGCCCCACGGCATGTCCCAGAACTTGATGGGCCCGTCCTGGGCGATGGCCGGCATCCCCAGAAGGCTGCCCGTGGCCGCGCCGGCGGCCGAGGCCCCGGCAAGTTTCATGAAGCCGCGACGCGACAAACCGGTTATGGTGTTAGACATGTCCTGTCTCCTCTCCCTGCGTGGTCCCCTCGATCCTTCGGGCAAGGCGATACCGGTGGCCGCGGCGCATGTGCTGCCGGGCCTCCTCTCGCCGCCGTTTCGGTCGATCGGGATGTGCGCTCTGACAGTCGGCCGCCCCGGCCCCGCCTGACGTAAGGCGGGTAAAACCTCCCCGGGACGCTGACTGTCCCAAAAGTATATCGCGATTCACTTTTCGTCAAGCGCCGGATGTGCTCTTGTCGCCGCAGGGCGCCGGATGGCACATGGCCCTGCCCTCGGGGGCAGGCGCGGCGCGAAGAGGACAGACAGGACCGAGCAGTGGAAAAACGCACGAGGGGCCCCTACGAGGCGGGCCGCAAGCGCCGGGCGCGCATTCTGGAAGAGGCGGTCGAGGTCTTCGGCCGCAAGGGCTACAGCGCCGGGTCGCTGCAGGAGATCGCCCAGCGGGCCGGCATCACGACGGCCGGGATCATGCGGCACTTCGACAGCAAGGCCGAGCTGCTCGTCGAGGTGCTGCGCTACTGGGACGATGCCCAGAGGGAGGACGAGAAACGCTACGAGGGCCTCGCCTACTTCCGCAGCCTGCGCAGCGTCACCGAAGGCAACATGGCCCACCGCGGCTTCATCGACCTCTACCTGACGCTCTCCATCGAGGCGAGCCGCCCCGACCACCCCGCCAACACCTTCGTCGTCGAGCGCTACAAGCGCACGATGGACGTCTTCACCAAACACCTGCGCCTCGCCATCGCCGCCGGAGACCTGCCGGCGATGGACGAGGAGACGATCCAGTACGAGGCGCACCTGCTGATCTCCGTCCTCGACGGCTTCGCGATCCAGTGGATGATCGATGATAAGGTCGACCTGCTGCTGATGATCGGCATCTACGTCGACGCGGTGATCGAACGCTGGAAGGCCGGCGGCGGCTACCGGCCCCCGGAGGAGGCGCAGGGCTGACGGCCGGGCGGGCCTGTGGCGTTGTGGTGAGCCGAGCCGCGTGCTGAGGGTGCGGGACCGGGGGGCCAGCCCCCCGGACCCCCCGAGGGTATTTTTGGCCAGATGAAAGGGCGGTGGGAGCGTCCGGCGCGGTAGCTGGCCGAGGCGCCGTTTGAGGGTGCGGGCCGGGGGGCCAGCCCCCCGGAACCCCCCGAGGGTATTTTTGGCCAGATGAAAAGGCGGTGGGAGGCGTCAGGAGCGGGGGCGGGCCGTCGTCTCTTTCGTAGGCCGGGCTTCGGCCCGGCGCTGCCGGCGCCGACCGGGACGCGCTGTCAGCCGCCGAACATCGCCACCGGCAGCCCGGCGATGCCCGGGTCCAGCCGGAATAGGGCGCCCATCATCGGGTCGGCCGCCCGCTCCTCCTCGCTGGCGCCCTCCTTCGCCGTGGTGACGAAGAGCGTCTCCAGCCCCGCCCCCCCGAAGGCGCAGGAGCTGACGCGGGGGGTGGGGAAATGCACCTCGGCGGCCACCTCGCCGGCGGGCGTCAGCCGCACCAGCCGGCCGCCGCCCCAGAGCGCCAGCCAGACATGCCCCTCGGCATCGACGGAGAGGCCGTCCGGCACCTCGTCCCCCGTCGTCTCGAAGAGCCGCCGCTGGTTCGTCAGCGCCCCCGTGCCCACCTCGAAGTCGAAGGCATAAAGCGCCTGCGCCGTGCTGTCGGCGTAGTACATGACCCGTCCGTCCGGGCTCCATCCGAGGCCATTGGACATGGCGATGCCGTCCACCACCCGCTCCGGCGCCCCGCCCGGCGGGATACGGTAGAGATGGCAGTCGAAGCGGCCCTCGGCATTCGCCGTGCCGATCCAGAGCCGGCCGGCCGCGTCGCATTTGCCGTCGTTGAAGCGCCCGTAGGTGCCCTCGGGCAGCGCGGCGAGGCGGGGCCCGTCCTGCCCCTCCTCCACCGCGTGCAGCGCCTGCCCGCCGGCCGCGACCCAGCCGCCGCCTTGCCTCCGGGCGAGGCAGCTCGTCAGGCGGGGCAGGGGGTGCGTCTGGGTCTCGCCCGTCTCCGGGTCCGTCACGTGGCGGGCCTGGCCGAGCACGTCGAGCCAGTGCAGTCGCCCCTCCTCCGGCGCCCAGACGGGGCCTTCGCCGAGCTCGGCCCGCACCGGGCCGAGCGGCTCCGCCCTCATGGCTAAACCTCGGCGAGCTTCATCAGCAGCTCGCCCCGCTCCACCCAGCGCGAGCGGCGCAGGAACACCGGGTGCCCGCCGCTCCCCGCCCGGATCTCCGCCAAGACCGCCCCGCCCACGTCGCGCAGCGTGAAGCACAGCTGCCCCGCCGCAACCGGCGCGCCCAGCTCCACGTGGCGCTCCAGGAGGCCCGCGTGGGGGGCGGCGACCGTCGGCGCATCGGTGTCGCCATCGCCGGCGAGGCAGAGCGGCAACGGCGCGGGGGAGAAGATCGGGGCGATCATGCCCAGGTGAGCCATCACCCTGAGCACGCCCTCGGCATAGGCATCCACCAGCTCGTCGGGGGGCGTCACGCCGCCCGTTGCCTCGACGTAGATCGCCGGCGCGCCCCGCGCCTCGGCGACGGAGATGGTGCGCCCGGGCGGGCAGGGGCTCTCGTGGCGCCAGAGCACCGGGGCGCCGAAGGCCCGCGCCATCCCCTCCGCCGCCCGGCCCACCGGGCCGGGGGTGGCGACGTAGCCGGCCAGCAGCGGGCTCTCGGCGGCGACGGCGGCGGAGTGCAGGTCGACCAGCGCGTCGGCCGGCGCGATGACCGTCTCGGTGATCACCGCCGCCATCGCCTCCGTCACCGAGCCGTCACGGCGGCCGGGGAAGACGCGGGCGAGGTTCATCCCGTCGCCCGGCGTGCAGCGCTGCCCTGCCGCCACCGCCTCGGGGTTGGCGACCGGCAGCAGGATCAGCGTGCCGTCGATGGGCTCGCTGTCGAGATGGGCGAGCAGCTGGCCGATCGCCAGCGGCCCCTCCAGCTCGTCGCCATGCACGGCGCCGATGACGGCGAGCGTCGGTCCGGGCCGGCCGCCGGTGACGGTGATCACGGTCAGGGGCCGCGCCGAGCCGGGCACGGCATGCTCGGCGCGGGCGATGCGGGTGGTTGGCTTCGTGAGGTCAGTAAGCAAGGTAGCCTCCATCGACACGGAAGGTTTCGCCGGTGACGAACGAGGCCGCCTCCGACGCGAGGAACCAGACGGCCTCCGCCACCTCTTCCGGCCCGCCCTGGCGGCCGAGCGGCGTGCCGCGGGTGAGCGGGTGGCTGGCGCGGTCGACCCCGGCGGCGCGGCGCGCGTCTCCGGCGGCATCGGAGGTGCCGGTGCGGATGTCACCGGGCGCCACGGCATTGGCGCGGATGCCATGCTCCGCCCACTCGATGGCGAGGGAGCGCACCATCGCCTCCATCCCCGCCTTCGTCATGCAGTAGGTCGCGCCGTTCAGCTGCGCCGCCGCCCCGCCGACGGAGGAGATGTTGACGATGCTGCCGCCGCCCGCCGCCTGCATCCGGGCACCGGCGCCCTGCGCGAGGTGGTAGGCGGCGCTCAGGTTCACCGCCATGAGCCGGGCGTGATGCGCCTCGCTCTCCTCCATCGCCGGGGCGAGGGCGGCGGGACCGGAGAGGCCGGCGTTGTTGACGAGCGTGTCGAGCCGCCCGAAGCGGGCGTCGAGCGCTTCGAAGAGCTCTGCACGGGCGTCGCTCTCGGCGATGTCGCAGGCGTGGGTGGCAGCGGTGCCGCCGGCGGCGGTGATCGCCTCCGCCGTCTCCTCCAGCTCCGCCGCGTCCAGCCCGACGAGCAGCACCGCGTCGCCGCCGGCGGCGAAACGCCGGGCGATGGCGGCGCCGATGCCGGTGCCGCCTCCGGTGATCATCGCCACGCGCTGGGCCATCGCTGCCTCGCCTCCCCCGGTCCGCTTGTGCCCCGATGCAAGCCGTCGCTTCGTCCCGTGTCAAGAAACAAATGTTCCGCGATGAGGAACGGACGCCCGGCTGCCCGGAAAGGCGGCGGCCCGCGCATTTCAGACGCTGTGGACCCGAAGGCGGCGGTTTGGCGTTGCGTTGACAGCCTATCGGGCGCCGAATAGGCAGGCCTTGCAACAGGCATCGCACGATGCGGAACAGTCCCAGGAGGCCTCCCATGTCCCTGATCGAGGCAGAGAATGCGGAGGCGGCCGGGGCCGACGCGGGCGAGGGGCGCGACGCCGCCACCATCGGCGTGCTGGTCAAGGCGTTCCGCGCGCTGGAAGTGGTCGCCGAGATCGGCGAGCCCATGCCGCTCCGCGATATCGCCAAGGCCACGGGCCTGCCCAAGGGCACCCTCTTCCGCATCCTGCAGACGCTGACGACCCTCGGCTATGCCGCGCAGGTGGAGGAGACGGGGTTCTACTACCTCACCGGCCGCCTTTCCTGGCTGGGGCGCAATGCGCGTGAGGATGACCTCAAGATGCTCGCCCTGCCGGTGATGAAGGCGCTCCACGAGGAGTTCAACGAGACGATCAACCTCGGCGTCCTCGAAGGCACCTATGTCTATTATGTCGCTGTTCTGGAAGCGGAACGTCCGCTCTCCTGGAGGGTGCCGACGGGCACGCGCGACACCTATTATTCCACTGCCCTCGGCCGGGCCATCGCCGCGCATCTTGAGCCGCCGCAGCGCGAGGCGCTGATCGGCCATACCGACCTGCGCTCCCGCACGGCGCACACGATCAAGGACAAGGCGGAGCTCGGGCGCATCCTCGACGCGGTGCAGGAGAAGGGCGTCGCGGTGGATCTGGAGGAGAACGACGACGGCGTCGTCTGCCTCGGCGTGCCGATCTTCCTCGGCGGCCGCGTCGCCGCCTCGATCAGCGTCTCGGTGCCGACCAACCGCTATTCCGCTCCGCTTGGCGAGGCCCTCACCGCCCGCCTGCAGGGGCTGGCGCTCGATTTCCCGGCGCCCGACTAGGCGCCCGCCCGCGGGCGGGATGTTCCCTATTGTGAGACTTGCGTTTTGCATCGTGGCACAGTAGCCCGGACGGGCAGCGGGCCGCGCAGGCACGCGTCACGAGGGGATGAATCGGTTCGATGGGCGGTCTCTACACCCGCTTCGCCCGCCATCTGGGCGCGGCCGCCGCAACGGGGCTGGATCTCGGGCAGGGCGGCACGCCGCTCGTTCCCAGCCGCTCGATCGGTCCGAAGGCCGGGATCGCGGGCCTCCACTTCAAGTTGGAAAACCTCAACCCCACCGGCTCCTACAAGGATCGCTTCGCGGGCCTCGCCATCGGCGGCCTCGCCGCCGCCGGGCGCCCGGGCTGCGTGGCGACGTCCTCCGGCAATACCGGCGCCGCGCTCGCGGCCTTCTCGGCCGCCGCGGGGCTGCGCTGCGCGCTCTACGTCTCCGAGAATGCCCCCGCCGGGAAGCTCACCCAGATGCTCGCCTACGGGGCGGAGGTGCTGCGGGTGCGCGGCTTCTCCATCGACGCGGCCGAGAGCGCCCGCATCTCCGACAGCCTGACGGCGGAGTCGGCGGCGCGGGACCTGCCGATCTTCATCACCGCCTACGCGGTCAGCCCCGGCCCGATGGAGGGGATCAAGACCATCTCTTACGAGATCGCCGAGGACCTGCCCGGCGTAAGCGACGTCTTCGCTCCGGCCGGCGGCGGCGGCCTCTACGTCGCCATCGCCCGCGGCTTCGCCGATCTGGGGCCCGAGGCCGGGCCGGCCCCCCGGATGCACATCGTCCAGCCCGCCGGCAACGACACCATGGTCACGCCGCTCCTCTCCGGCGCCGACGAGGCGCGCGAGGTCTCCACCTCGACCCGCATCAGCGGCCTCGGCGTCGGCTACGTGCTCGACGGCACCGTGGCGCTCGGCCATGCCCGCGCCACCGGCGGCACCGGGCAACTCATCGACGAGGATGCGATCTTCGCCCTCCAGCGCCGCCTCGCGGTGGAGGATGGGCTGCTGGTCGAGCCGGCCGGCGCCGTCGCCGTCGCCGGCGCGCTGCAGGCGGCCGCGCGGGGGGAGCTGGCGGCCGACGCGCGCGCCGTCTGCATCCTCACCGGCCATGCCTTCAAGGACCCGGACAGCCTCTCCGCCATGGCGGGCGAGGCGCGCCTTATCGGGCGACAGGACATCCCGGCGAGCTTCGCCGGACAGCAATAAGCGGACAAAGGACCGGACCCATGGACAAATCCCTCAAGGCCTTCAGCTTCGACGCCTCGGCCGCCTGGAACGCGGAGGCTGCTAGCGTCATCGCCGGCTCCGTCAATTCCAACGTCCGCCTCGCCGGGGCGCCGATGCCGCTCTGCTTCACGCGGGGCAAGGGCGCGCACCTGTGGGACATCGACGGCAACCGCTTCCTCGACTACGCGCTCGGCATGGGGCCGACGATCCTCGGCCACGCGCCCGAGGCGGTGAATGCCGCCGTCGCGGACTCGCTGGCGCAGGGCCAGCTCTTCGCCGGCCAGCACCCGGCGGAGCTCGACCTCGCGAAGGCCCTCGTCCGCCACATCCCGTCGGCCCAGCTCACCCGCGTCGGCATGACGGGGTCGGAGATGGTGCAGGCGGCGCTGCGCGTCTCGCGCGCCTTCACCGGCAAGCCCAAGTTCATCAAGTTCGAGGGCCAGTACCACGGCTGGTACGACAACGTCCTCGTCTCCCACGCTCCCCGTGTGGCGGAACCGGGCGAGGCGCTGCCGCCCCGCCGCGAACCCAAGATCGAGTCGAAGGGCCAGACGGAGGTGGCGCGCGCCGAGATGATCGTCCTGCCCTGGAACGACATCGCCGCGCTGGAACAGGTGATCGCCGAGGAGGGCGGCCAGATCGCCGCCATCCTCACCGAGCCGGCCATGTGCAACACCGGCGCCATCCCGCCGGCCCCCGGCTACCTCGAGCGGATGCGTGAGCTGGCGACGGCCGAGAACATCGTGCTGATCTTCGACGAGGTCATCACCGGCTTCCGCCTCGGCCTCGGTGGCGGGCAGGAGCGCTTCGGCGTCACGCCCGACCTCTCCACCTTCGCTAAGGCCATGGCCGGCGGCTACCCCGTCGCCGCCCTCGTCGGCCGGGCCGACATCATGGAGATGTTCGCGACCTCGGGCGTGAACCACTCGGGCACCTACAATTCCAACGTGCAGAGCATCGTCGCCGCCGTCGCCACCCTCGCCGCGCTGGAGGACGGCACGGCACTCGCCCGCGCCGAGGCCACGGGCGAGGCGCTGATGGAGGGGCTGCGGGGGCTGGCGAGGGAGACGGGGACCCCGCTGCGGGTGGAAGGCTGGGGCACCGCCTTCTCCACCTTCTTCGCGCCGGCCGATCACGTCGTCACCGACTACCAGAGCTTCAAGGCCGCCGACGGCGACATGCTGCAGCGCTTCCTCTCCGAGCTGGTCCACCGCGGCGTGCGGCCGACGAACCGGGGGACGTGGTTCGTCTCCTCCGCCCATGACGAGGAGGACGTGGCGGAGACGCTGGAGGTGGCGCGGGAGGCGCTGACGGCGCTCTGAGGTGTTGCGGCCCGCAAGGCGGGCCGCCGGGTCGGGGGGCCAGCCCCCCGAACCCCCCGAGGTATTTCCGGCCAGATGAAAGGGGCGCGGGGCGGCAGCGAGACGCGCTCGCAAGAGAGCGGCGAGCGGGCCGGCGTTCAGGCGCCCATGCGGCGGGCGCCGTGGCCGGCGGGGCGCTCCGCCACGATGCGGCCCTGGTGGAGGAAGACCTCCCGCGTGCCGACCTCGGCGCGGAAGTGCGGGTCGTGGCTGACCGCGATCATCGCCTGCGGCAGGCCGGTCAGGATGTCCGCCAGCCGGTCCGTCGTCACCTCGTCGAGCGCGTTCGTCGGCTCGTCCAGCAACAGCACCTCCGGCTTCATCGCCAGCACCGTCGCCAGCGACACCAGCCGCCGCTCGCCGCCCGAGAGCTTGTAGGTGATCCGGTCGCGGAACCCATCCAGCCCCAGCCCCGCCAGCGCCTCGTCCGCCTGCGCGATGGCCTCGTCCCGCGGCAGGCCCATGTTGAGCGGGCCGAAGGCCACATCCTCGATGACCGTCGGCGAGAAGAGCTGGTCGTCCGGGTCCTGGAAGACGAAGCCGGCGCGGCAGCGCAGGCGGCGGAACTGCTCCTCCGTCGTCGGCTCCTCCCCGAAGGCGATGATCCGCCCCGCCTGCGGCCGCGCGAGGCCGATCAGGCAGCGCAGCAGCGTCGACTTGCCCGAGCCGTTGGCCCCGGTCAGGAACAGCCGCTCGCGGGCATGCAGCTCCAGGTCGATCCCCTCCAGCGCCGGGGCGCGGCCGGGATAGGCGAAGGTCAGGCCCTCAACGCGAAACAAAGGCGCCATGGCGGACCTCGACATAGATGAGCGCCGCCAGCACCGCCGCCGTGCCGATCGCGAAGAGCCCCTCGCGCAGCCCGGCGGGGCGGCTTTCGTCGATCAGGTGGAAGGCGCCGGTGAAGCCGCGGCAGCGCATCGCCTGCAGCACCCGCTCGGAGCGGTCGAAGGCGCGGATCAGCAGCATCCCCACGAGGTAACCCAGCGTGCGGATCGTGTGCATGTTCGTTCCGGGCCGAAAGCCGCGGGTGCGCATCGCTGTGCGCAGGCGCTGATACTCCTCGTTGAGCACCTCGATGTAGCGCACCGTGAAAAGCATCAGGTGCACGAACATCGGCGGCACCTTCAGGCGCGACAGCGCGTGCCCCAGCCGCACCGGCCCGATCGTGCCGACCAGCACCAGCATCATCAGGACGATGGCATTGGCCTTCAGCGCGATGCGGAACGCATCCCCGATCCCCTCCTTGGAGGCCTCCAGCCCGAACAGGGTAAACGCCGTCTCGCCCGGCGTGGTGAAAGGCAGCGAGAGGATGACGAAGATCATGAACATGTCGACCGTCACGACCTGCCGGATGGTGTTCGCCACCGGCAGCCGCCCGTGCAGCAGCACGGCGGCGGAGACGAAGAGCGCGATCAGCAGCGCCGCGAAATCGTGGAGCGCCACCACGGTGATGGCGAAGGCCACCACGGCCACCACCCGGTAGCGCGGGTCGACCTGCGTGAGCGCCGGCGGCGTGGCCGGGCGGGCGGTGGCGTCGCCTTCGAGGACATAGCTCATGCGTGGGCCTCCCGGAGCGGGGTGGGGGTCGGGCGCGGCAGATCGCGGATCATGCGGGCACCGGCGAGGAAGAGGCCGAGCCCGACGAGGCCGCAGAGAATGCCGATGCCGGAGACGAGGTTCATCAGGTCGGTCCGCTGCCGGTAGGCGGCGAGCTGCGTCATCAAGGGCGCCAGCTCCCGCGCGACGGCGGTGTCGATGGCGGCGGCGAGCGCCTCGTCCGTCTCCGCCGCCGGGGCGGCCGGGGCAGGGGCGAGCGCCGCGGTCTCCGCGCCGGCCTCCGCCGCGGCGAGCCCGGCGGGCAGATCGGCGGCGGCGACCAGCGCGTCCACCACGTGGCCGGAGCCGGCATCGAGGCGGAAGACATGGTCCACCGCCGCGCTCGGCATGTAGCGGAAGGCGCCGCCTCCGTCCGCCACCGTGCGGCCAAGCTCCGC
Source organism: Pseudoroseicyclus tamaricis (assembly GCF_012070395.1). Lineage (GTDB taxonomy): Bacteria > Pseudomonadota > Alphaproteobacteria > Rhodobacterales > Rhodobacteraceae > Pseudoroseicyclus_A > Pseudoroseicyclus_A tamaricis. Next base: position 1,042,928 of record NZ_JAAFYS010000001.1, read on the forward strand.
CCCGTCCGGGCCCAGCACCTCGATCTCGGCATTTCCGACCATCGTGCCGTCGGAGAAGAAGGCCTCCCCCTCGATCCCGTCGCCCACCACGTAGGCCTCCAGGATCAGGTTGTGCGCCAGCGCGGGGCTCCCGGCGAGAAGGGCGAGCGCCGTCAGCACCGCCCGCATCACGCCGCCCCCCGTTTGAGCTGCGTCAGGCTGTCGAAGAGCTCCGGCCGCACACGCCAGACGAGGAAGACCGCCGCCGCGCTCACCAGCGCCTCGATCACCATCACCGGGATGTGGATGAGGAAGGTCAGCCGCGCCGCCGGCAGGAACTGGTCGCCCGAGAGCGCCAGCGACAGCGCCACCAGCACCGTCGTTGCGAGGATCGCCCCGGCGCCGGAGATGCCGCCCCAGAGCGCGGCGACGCGCGGGTTGGCGTTCACCACGCCCTGCCGGCAGAGGTAATGCATCAGCACCGCCGGCGCCGCGATGTTGAAGGTGTTGACCCCCAGCACCGTCAGCCCGCCAAAGCCGAAGAACACCGCCTGCAGGAGCAGAGCCACCGCCAGCGCCGGAAAGGCCGCCCAGCCCAGCACCAGCCCGGCCAGGCCGTTCATGATCAGGTGCACGCTCGTCGCGCCGACCGGGATGTGGACCAGCGAGGCCACGAAGAAGGTGGCGGAGAGCACGCCCGTCACGGGCATCGTCTCCATGTCGAGCTTGCGCAGCCCGACGGCCGTTCCGGCGACCGCCAGCACGGCGCCGCCGATGAGTACCGGGCCCGAGAGGGCTCCGTCCGCAATATGCATCTCACGTTCCTCCCAAACGCAGCGGAGCCCATCCTCCCCGACGGCTGCCGCTACGCACCTGCACCGAATCTCCTTTTCCGGCGCCAAGCCATGATGAAATAACACAAACCGCTCAGTCCGAGAATGTAGCCGATGCCGCCGAGGGCGACGGGCAGCGGCGTATGGGCGGAATAGATCGCCCAGTCCTGCCGCACCGGCCGTGTCTCCGCCCGCAGCCGCTCCGCCACCAGCGCCGCCGCCGCCTCTGCCGTCACGCTGCCGGCGGGGGCCTCCGATGCCGGGGCCGGGGCCTCCGCCGCCACGGGAGCCGCGGGGGCGAGGGCGCCCGGCAGATCGGCCGCGGCGACGAGCGCCTCGGCGACATGGCCGGAGCCGGCATCGAGGCGGAAGAGGTGGTCCACCCCCTCCGTCGGCGCGAAGGTGAAGGCGCCGTTGGCATCCGTAACCGCCTCGCCCAAAGCCTCCCCGCCCGGGCCGAGCACCTCGACGGCGATGTCGCCCACGAGCGTCCCGTCGGAGAAGAAGGCCTCCCCCTCGATGCCCTCGCCGATGACGTAGGCTTCCAGGATCAGGTTGTGGGCCGGCGCGGCCAGCGGCCAGAGCCCCGCCGCCAGAGCGGCGAGGCCGAGGCGGCGGAGGCGCGCCCCCATTGTCACTGCCAGTCCACCGCGGTGATCCAGATCACCGCGTCCTGGCTCAGCTCCTTGCCCTCATGCTCCGTCACCGGGCCGGAGCCGAGGGCCGCGAAGCCCCACCAGCCGGCGCGGGGGATGCCGAAGGTGAAATAGCCGTTCTCGTCGGCAATGAGCGCGATGGTCCCGCCCGGCGGCTCGCCGATCACCGCGTCGCCGGCGCTGTGCGTCGCCGGGTCGGGCGTGGCGGCGATGTATTCCACCTCGATCTCCACGCCGCCGGCCGGCTCTCCCTCCCGCAGGACCTGCCCCGTGAAGGTGCCGCCCACGACCTGGTTGTAGGGGCGGGAGAGGGGCAGGATCTCGGTCGGCAGGCCCACCGGCTCGGCCCAGTCCGTGGGCAGCTGCCCCCGGTTCACGTAGGCCTTGGTGAGTTGCTGGATGTAGATGTCCTCCGTCTCCTCGAGATAGGGCGCCGGAATGGCGGTGAGGATGTAATCCCCCGAGGAGCGGAACTCGACGTCGGCCGTATAGGCCTGCCCGCTGGCCCCGGCGCTCTCGAAGGCGATCTCCTCCAGCCGGTCCATCAGGTCGACCCGCTCGCCGCGGTGAACCATGAAGAACTCCTCCGGCATCCCACCCATATCCATCACGTGCCCGCCGGAGAGCGGGTGCCAGAAGATCAGCTCCACCGGCGCTGTGGTCGGCGCGGAGAGGTTGGTCTCGGGCGTGTAGATGGACAGGAAATGTGCCTGCGCCGGCAGCGCCAGCATCGACAGGATCAGCGCGCCTGCCATGGCCCTCGGTTGGGGTCTCGTCGTCACCGGTATATTCCTCCCGTTTTTGCCGGTTCTCGTCTCATCCGCCGCGGCTGCGACGGTCGTCTCTCTCCCTGCTCGCGCGTCCGCCTCCACTCGTCCGCGCGGCCCCGTCCCGTCTTTGTCAGCTCTTGCAACGACTTGTGGCGACATAGGGGTGGGGGGTATTTTGCCTTTAACTTTCAATACGTTGCGGGAATCATGGATAGGGATGCCCGCCCCGCCTGCCAAGACTCGAAAAATGAAAATCCAGTCCCCGGGCGCCGTGTCGCCTGCCCATGCGGGCCCTCACAGCCCCCGCGTGCGACATTCCGCCATAGGGGTCCGGGCTATCCCACGGCCGCGCAACGAAAAAGGCCGCCCGGGGAAGGGCGGCCTCGGCCGGCGGTCGGGCGCGGAACCCTACTTCAGGTAGGCCCGCACGACGCTCATCAGCTCGTCGGTCGCCTCGTTGGGATCGTGGTGATGGCCGTCGCCCTCGCCCTCCAGCGCCATCTCCGGCGCCGCGACGATGTGATTGCGCACGTGCTCCTCGATCAGCTCGGCCATCAGCCCGTTCATCGCCCCGCGCACCGAGGCGACGAGCTGCATGACCTTGGCGCATTCCACCTCGTCGAGCAGCGCCCGCTCCACCGCCTCGACCTGCCCGCCGATCCGGCGGACACGGTTCAGCAGCTGCGCCTTGTTCTTGCGGGTGTGCGACATGGGCCCTCTCCTCGGTCCGAAGGAGACTAGAGGCTCCCCCGCCGCCTGCGCCAGCGCAAATCGTCGCAGCTTCCGAAAAGTTACGGAAAACGGGGGAGGGGCGTTACGCCGCGTTGCCCGATTGGCGGTTTGGTGGCAAACGAGAGGAGGAATCGGCCCCCGTCCGCTGGCCAAGGCGTGCGGCGGGGCAGGTGACACGGCGAGGAGGAGGCCGGGCCGTCAAGGCCCGGGCGCGCCGGTTGGGAGGACATGATGAGCAAACGCGACGAGCCACTGGCCGACGCGGCCGAGGCGCGTACGACCGCGCCCTCGGCCTCGGCCGATTACGACCGCGGCGAGGCCGATCGGGAGAACCCCATCGCCACCGGCCATGCACACGGGCATGACCACGGGCACGGCCATGACCATGATCACGACCATGATCACGGTCACGACCATGATCACGGTCACGATCACCACGATGATCACGCCCACGGTCACGCCCACGACCACCACGACCACGCCCATCATCACCACGATCACCACCACGACCACGGCCCCCGCGCCGTGAGCTGGATCGACGGCGCCCGCCTCGTCATCCTCGGCGCCTGCGCCCTCGCGATGATCCTCGGCCTGCCGGACCATGCCTTCGTCTCCTTCATGGACAGCTGGACCATCCCGTGGAGCTGGTACGCCCTCGTCGGCCTCGTCCTCGGCGGCGCCGGCCTCTTCGCCGAGGGCTGGCGCTCCGCGATCGCCATGCGGCCGACCCTGCAGCTCGGCGCCTCCCTCCTCGCCCTCGTCGGCGTGGTGACGGGGCTCTACCTCGTCTCGCTGGTCGTGCTCTTCGCGGCACTGGCGATCCAGATGTGGATTTCAGCCTCCCATGAGCGCCGCGACAGCCGCCTCGGCCGGCTCATCGACGCCCCGGCGGGCCACCATGACCACGATCATGACCATGACCATGACCACGGCGAGGGCGGTCACCACCACCACCCGTTCGGGGTGATGGAGGCCATTCGCATCGTCATTGCCGGGGCCTGCGCCCTCGGGGCCTGGTCCGGCCTGCCGGACCATACCTACGCCAACTTCGCCAACGAGATGTACATCCCCTGGGGCTGGTACGCCTTCGTCGGACTGACCATCGGCGCCTGGCCGCTCTACCGCGAGGCGTGGGAGAGCATCCTCGCCCGGCGGATGACCATGGAACTCTCCATGACCATCGCGCTGCTGGCGGCGGTCTTCACCGCCTACTTCACCGTGGCGCTCTTCATCACCTTCTTCGTCCTCGTCGCCGAGGCGCTGGAGGGGATGACGCTGGACCGCGGCCGCAAGGCCATCCGCGACCTGATGGACCTGCTGCCCGACGAGGTCTCCGTCCGTCGCCCCGGCGGTATCTCCAACGTCCGTGCCAGCGCCCTCCGCCCGGGCGATTCCGTGCTCGTCTCCCCCGGCGGGCGGGTGCCGGTGGACGGTCCCGTCACCTCCGGCAACTCCTTCATCGACGAAAGCCGCATCACCGGCGAGTCGATGCCGGTCGAGAAGGTGGCCGGCTCCTATGTCTATGCCGGCACGGTCAACCAGTCCGGCGCGCTGGAGATCACGGCCGAGCGCATCGGGCGCGACACCTCCTACGGCCAGATCCTCGAGGCGGTGGAGCGGGCGGAGCGCAGCCGTGCCCCGATCCAGAAGCTCTCTGACAAGCTGGCGGCGTGGATCGTCTACTTCGCGCTCGCCATGGCCGCCTTCGCCTACTGGTACTCGGGCGGCGATGTCAGCGTCGTCATCTCCACCATCGTCGTCGCCGGCGCCTGCGGCGTCGCGGCCGGCACGCCGCTGGCGCTTCTCGGCGGCATCGGCCGCTCCGCCAAGCTCGGCGCCATCGTCAAGGGCGGCCGGCACCTGGAAACGCTGGGCCGCGTGAAGACCGTCGTGCTCGACAAGACCGGCACGCTCACCTTTGGCACGCCCGAGGTCGCCGGCCTCGCCCCCGCGCCCGGCGTCTCCGAGGAGGCGCTCCTCGCCGCCGCCGTCACGGCCGAACTCCGCTCCGAACACCCGCTCGGCAAGGCGATCCTCGCCCATGCCCGGGGCCGCGGCCTGCAGGCGGTGGAGCCCACGCGCTTCCATTACGTGCCGGGCCGGGGTGTCGAGGTGGAGGGGCCGAACGGCACCATCCATGTCGGCAACCCCAGCTGGCTCTCCGAGCATGGGGTGGCGGCGGCCGAGGCCGATTCCGGCGCCGGCTCCGCCATCCTCGTCGCCGAGGCCGGGCGCTACCTCGGCGCCATCCGCGTGGAGGACAGGATTCGCCCCGAGGCGCGGGCGGCGATGGATCGCCTCCGCGCCATGGGCATCCGCACCCTGCTGCTGACCGGCGACACCCGCCGCATCGCCGAGGCGGTGGCCTCCGAGCTCGGCGTCGACGAGGTGGAGGCGGAGCTTTTGCCGCAGGACAAGCTCGCCCGGATCGAGCGGCTGGCGGCGGAGGCGAAGCGCCCGGTGGCGATGGTCGGCGACGGCGTCAACGACGCCCCGGCGCTGGCCGCCGCCAATGTCGGCGTCGCCATGGGCTCCGGCACCGAGGTGGCGCGCGAGAAGGCCGACGTCGTCCTCCTCGGCAATGACCTCGAGCGTTTCGCCGACACGCTCCACGTCGCGCGGCGGACACGGTCGATCATCTGGTTCAACCTCTGGGGGACCATCGTGGTGGACCTCCTCGGCCTCGCCGCCGCCATGACCGGCATGATCGGCCCGACGCAGGCGGTGCTCGTCCACACGATCAGCGAGCTGGCCTTCATCCTCAACTCGGCCCGGCTGCTGCCTAGCCCGCTCTTCTGGAAGTCGCCGGAAGAGCTGGCGGCCCGCGCCGGCGTTGCCCCGGCACAGGCGAGCGCCAGCCCGGCGGAGTGACGCCTCGGCCGGCCTCTTTAGGGGGCCGGCCGGCAGGGGTGGAGAGGGAGGAGGGGGGCCTTGCCCCCCGCCTTCGGCCCCCCTGCGAGTATTTGAAAAAGGGCGAGAGACAGGGCGGGCGCTCCTCCCGCCGGTAACCTCGGCACGCGAGCCTGACGCTCTGAGGACGCGCCTCGCTCTCTGCCAAGGCGCGCCGAGCGGACCCGGCCCGTAGGGTGGGTTTCCAACCCACCGCCCCCTCTCCACCCCGCACCGCCCGTGGGGACGGGGCGACTACTCCGCGCAACCGGTCACTCCGGTTGCAGGCACAGGGCGAGCGCCGGCACGTGGGATGGCGCTCGGAGGACGCCGCTGCGCGCTTTATGGCCCCACGACCTCCCCGATCCGAGTGACGCACCAAGCCCAGCCAGAGCGCCAGCCGGCGGGACGGGCCGGCGCTCGCACTGCGCCTGCGGCGCGCGCCGGGCGGGGGAGACGCTCGGGCCGGTCGCCATGGGGGCGGGCAATGCTCTCGCCCGGTGCACGCCCCGTGCACCCCCGGTGCACGCCCTGTGGCCCGCCTCTCCCGCCCGCGAACCGGGCATCGGGGACCCGCCGCGCCGCCCTCTGCGCGAGAAGTCTTGCAAACGTATGCTATCCGTCGCAGGACTCTCTCCCATGCCGCCCCGGGGAGTGTGCGCGGCGAAAGGATTGGAGAGGGCATGGCCGAGACAGAGAAGAAGACGAACGGGTCGGCGAAGGCGCCGACGGGCAAGGTGCTGCAGGTCGAGCGGCACGATTACCCCGATCTGGCGCCGGAGAATGCCCCCCTCAACCAGTCGATGACGGGCTTCGATCCGATCTATACCGACATCGTGGATTACATCATCCGCTGCACCCACAAGATCTGGGACGAGCGCGATATCGGGCTGATCTACACCCATTACACCCACAATTGCGTGCTCTACGGCACCACCGGGACGATCTACAACCGCGAGGATGTCGTGCGTGACACCATCCAGCGGCTCGTCTCCTTCCCCGAGCGGCGGGGCATGGGCACGCAGGTGATCTGGGGCGGCGACGACGAGGCGGGCTTCTATACCTCTCACCTCGTCACCGGCTCCGGCCGGCACAGCCAGAACGGCCACCTGGGCAAGGCGACGGGCAAGCCCTTCGTCAGTCGCACCATCGCCGACTGCATGATCTACGCCAACAAGATCTACCGCGAATGGGTCGTCGCCGACACCACCGCCATCCTCCAGCAGCTCGGCGTCAGCGTCGATGGCTACGCCACCCGGCTCGCCCGCGCGGCGCATGAGCGTGGGCAGGTGAGCCTCGATATCGGCGAGAACCGCCTGATGATCGGGCAATACCCGCCGGCCGAGGCGCCCGACCTCTCCGTCGCCAGTACCGATACCGAGCGGCTGGTCGTGCGGATGCTGCACGATGTCTTCAACCGCAAGATGTTCGGCCGCATCGCCGAGCTCTATGCGCCGAACTGCCAGTATCACGGGCCCCTGATGGCCGAGCTCTACGGCCAGGCGGCGGTGATCCACCAGTCGCTCGGGCTGGTGGGCAGCCTGCCGGATGCCGTCTTCGAGGTGCAGCACGTCTGCTCCAATCCCTGCGACGAGGGTGGCGAGAAGGTCGCCGTGCGCTGGGTGATGGAGGGCCACCACCTCGGCTACGGCATCCTCGAGATGCTGGGGGACCCGACTGGCAAGCGCGTGCAGGTGATGGGGATCAGCCATTTCCACGTCAGGAATGGCCGGATCGTCGACGAGTGGCGCAACTACGACCAGATGTCGATGCTCGCGCAGGTCCGCCTCGCGCAGATGGCCGACAGCCCGGCGGCCGAGGTGGCGCCCCTGTCGCCGCCCATCGCCCCCGCCGCGCCGGCCCCCGAGGATCACGGCTGAGCCTGTCCAGCGATCTCAGGCGCCCAAAGAGGCGGCAACCATCCGGTTGCCGCCTCTTTTTTTCGGCCGCTCCGGGACCCGCGCAGAAAATTCTTGCAAACGAATGCAAAGCGGCTAGCGTCAGTTTCGTGACGTAGCAGGCGCCGCCAAACGGCGCCGCGGGACACCACTCCTGGCCTTGCCGGGTCCAACAAGGGAACTGCTCATGAAACTCACCCTGAAGGCAGCGCTCGCTCTCGGCGCGACCGCCATCGCCGGCGCCGCCAGTGCGGAATGCGGCATCGAGGCGGGCTCCGTCCGCATCCTGTCCAACGACTTCGAAGCCCTACGCTACATCAATGACACGGCGATGGAGTGTGCGTCCGATGCCGTAACGGTCGAGGCGAACGCCACTTCCGAGCACAAGAACATCCAGGGCCCGGCCCTGTCGATCGACCCGGCGGAATACACCGTCGCCGTCATCGCCAACAACTCCATCGTGCCGCTGCTCAACGACGATCTCATCCGCCCGCTGGACGATCTGATCGCCGAGTACGGCGACCAGCTCCTGCCCAACCAGGTGATCTCCACCGGTGGCGAGGCCATGGCCATCGCCTTCATGGGCAACGGCCAGCACCTGTTCTACCGCTCCGACATCCTTGAGGAGGCCGGCGTCGAGGTGCCGACCACCTATGAAGAGATGCTCTCCGCCGCCGAAGCCATCCAGGAGGCCGGCCTGATGGAGCACCCGCTCGCCGCCTCCGTGAAGCCCGGCTGGGATCTCGCGGCCGAGTTCGTGAACCTCTACCTCGGCACCGGCGGCGAGTTCTTCGAGCCCGGCTCCGCGGCTCTCGCCATCGACAACGAGGATGGCCGCCTCGTGCTCGAGACCATGCGCGCCATGACCGAGTACATGGACCCCGACTACCTGACCTTCGACGCCAACGTCATCAACCAGCTCTGGGATGCGGGGCAGGTCGCCATGATGAACCAGTGGGGCTCCCTCGCCGGCGCCGCCATCGGTGACGCGGCCGATCCGGATGTCGCCGCCAACACCGCCTTCGCGACCACGCCGAGCATCGGGGGCAACGCCATCCCGGCCGCCGCGCTGTGGTGGGACGGCTTCTCCATCGCCAAGAACATCTCCGACGAGGATGCTGCTGCCTCCTTCCAGGCGATGATGCACGGCATCTCGCCCGAGGCGGTCGCCGAGAACCCGACCGTCGCGACGTGGCTGGTCGATGGCTACCAGCCGGGCGAGGCCGCCGTCGGCGTGATCGCGAACGCCAATGCCGGCGCCCGCGCCTACCCGATGACGCCCTACATGGGCCTGCTGCACACCGCGCTCTCCACCGAGCTGGCCGATTTCATCGCCGGGCGGGAGGATGCCGACCAGGCGCTCGCCGACGTGAAGGCCGCCTATGACGACGCGGCCTCGGCCGCCGGCTTCCTGCAGTAAGAGACGGCAGGGGAGGGCGCCGCCCTCCCCGCCACCCGCTCCGCCAGCGCGGCTCCGCCGGGCGCCCGCACACCGAGGCTCGCGATCAGGAACCCGGCCATGCCGCACAAGACATTCGCTCTCTTCATCATGCCGGCCGTCGTGGCGATGCTGCTCTTCATCGCCCTGCCGATCGTCTCCGTCGTCGTGCAGTCGCTCTTCGTCGAGCATGAGCAGGTGATGGTGGAGGTGGAGAATTGCGGCCCCTTCGGCTGCTCGACCCAGCTGCGCGTCGACACCGAAGCCACCGCCGAGATCCGCGACGAAAGGCCCCTCGGCCGCTTCGCCGGCATCACCAACTACATCAACCGCAACCACCTCGCCTTCGACCAGGTGCGCGAGATCTGGTCGACCTCCGACGGGCTCGGCGAGATCTGGTCGCGGATGATGAACCTGCCCTTCTACAAGGCGCTGGCCTTCACGCTGGTCTACTGCTTCCTCGTCACGCCCTTCGCGATGATGCTGGGCTTCGCCATCGCGCTCGGCGTCAACACGCTGCCGCGGCTTGCCAAGGGGCCGGCGATCTTCGTCTCCATCCTGCCGATGATCATCACGCCGCTGATCGGCTCGCTGATCCTCTTCTGGATGTTCAACCCGCAGGGCATCCTCGGCGCCTCGCTGCAGGTGATCACGGGCGACCCGACGTTGAGCCTGCGCGCCTCGCCGGTGCTCACCTGGATCGTGCTGATCATCTACGGCATCTGGACGAACGGGCCCTTCTCCTTCGTCGTCTTCTACGCGGGCCTGCAGACGGTCCCCGGAGACACGCTGGAGAGCGCCATGATCGACGGCGCCTCGCGGTGGGAGCGGGTGCGCTACGTCATCATCCCGCATCTGGCGCCGCTGGCGACCTTCGTCGCCCTCGTGCAGCTGATGGATAACTTCCGCGTCTTCGAGCCCATCGTCGGCTTCTCGGCCGAGGCGAACGCCACCTCTCTGAGCTGGCTCGTCTATAATGACCTCATCGGGCAGGACAGCCAGCAGTTCGGCTCCGCCGCCGCCACCTCGGTCATGACGATCCTCGGCGTGGTGATCCTGCTCATCCCCGTGCTCATCCGCACCTGGCGCGACTTCAACAGAAAGGCCGTGTGATGACCACTGCCATCGGCCGCATGCCTACCGGACTTCGCTGGGTGACGGGCCTCCTCCTCGCCATCTGGTTCATCGCCGCCGCCTTCCCCTTCGTGTGGACGCTCTGGGGCTCCTTCAAGGTCGAGGCGGACTTCTTCTCCCGCGTCAGCTGGTGGAACGCCATCACCGGCGACCGGACGCTCATGCAGACGGGCGAGCGCTTCACGCTCGATGGCTACGAGGGCGCCTGGATCACGCGGGAGTTCTGGCGGGCGGCGCTCAACACGGTGATCGTCACGCTCTCGGTCACCTTCATCTCGCTCTTCGTCGGCACGCTCGGCGGCTACGCGCTCGCCCGCTCCGGCCAGCGCTATGCCTTCTGGATCCTCATCGCGGCGCTCGTCTTCCGCGCCATGCCGCACATCACGCTCGTCTCCGGCTACATGCTGCCTTTCTTCGAGCTGAACATCTGGGGCATCCTGCCGACGACGATCATCGTGCTCGTCGCCATCAACCAGCCGTTCACACTGTGGATGCTGCACTCCTTCTTCCTCGGCATCCCCAAGGATCTGGACGAGAGCGCCATGGTCGACGGCTGCACCCGTTTCCAGGCGTTCCGCATGGTGATCATCCCGGTCATGTGGCCGGGGGTCATCACCACCGGGCTCTTCAGCTTCCTGCTCGGCTACAACGACTTCGCCGTCACCTCGATGCTGCTCAGCCAGGACAACCTGACCATGGTGCCGAAGATCGCCAGCTTCCTCGGCACCATCCAGTCCGAGGGCAACGTCATGTTCGCCGTCGCCTCCGTCGTCTCGGCCACGGTGCCGCTCTTCATCCTCGTCCTGTTCTTCCAGCGCCAGATCGTCAGCGGCCTGACCGCCGGCGCCGTGAAAGGGTAAGCCATGGCCCAGATTTCCATCCGCAACGTCACCAAGCGCTGGGGCGCCGTCACCGGCGTGAAGGGCTTCGATCTCGACATCGCCGAGGGCGAGTTCCTCGTCCTCCTCGGCCCCTCGGGCTGCGGCAAGACCACCACCATGCGCATGATCGCGGGGCTGGAGGACATCACCGAGGGCGAGATCTGGATCGGCGAGCGCAAGGTCAACAACCTCGAGCCGAAGGACAGGGACATCTCGATGGTGTTCCAGAGCTACGGGCTCTACCCGAACATGTCCGTCTACGACAACATCCGCTTCCCCCTGAAGGTGCGGAAGATCCCCAAGGAAGAGCATCATGACCGCGTCATGAAGGCGGCGGAGATGGTGGAGCTCGGCGACTTCCTCGACCGCCGCCCCGCCGCCCTCTCCGGCGGCCAGCGCCAGCGCGTGGCCCTCGCCCGCGCCATCGTGCGCGAGCCCAATGCCTTCCTGATGGATGAGCCCCTGTCGAACCTCGACGCCAAGCTGCGCGTCTCCACCCGGGCGCAGATCAAGAACCTGCACCACACGCTGAAGACGACGACGATCTATGTCACCCACGACCAGATCGAGGCGATGACCCTCGCCGACCGCGTCGTGGTCATGAGCCAGGGCCTCGTACAGCAGGTCGGCACCCCGACGGAGATCTACGACGCCCCCGCCAACACCTTCGTCGCCGGCTTCATCGGCTCTCCGGCCATGAACCTCGTCGAGGGCGAGCTCAAGGGCGGCGTCTTCACCGCGCCGAAGATGCGCGTCGAGGGCCTGCCCACCGCCCACAGCGGCGCCGTCACGCTCGGCTTCCGGGCCGAGGACGCCATGGTCCTCGCCCCCGGCGAGCCCCTGCCGGAGGGCGCCGCCGGCGGCACCATCGAGGCGCCCGTCTACACGATGGAGCTGCTCGGCGAGGCCACCATGATCGCCGTGCGCATCGGCGAGGCCATCGCCTCCGTCAAGGCGGCGAAAGACTACCGCGCCGAGATCGGCGACCCCGCCCATATCGGCGTCCCCGCCTCCATCTGCCACCTCTTCGACCAGGCCACCGGCGAGCGCCTCTGACATGCCTCAGCCCGACGCCCGTCTTTCATCTGGCCAGACATACCGTGGGGGGCTCCGGGGGGCTGGCCCCCCGGTCCTGCATCCTCACCCCGCGCTCCGCCCGCTCCCCTGCTGGACGCCCGCCCCGGGATCGGCCTAGATGGCCGTCGGGAGCGGCAAAGGGGGGCGTCGGATGGCCAGCGAGAAGGTGACCTCGCTGCAGGTGGCGGCGCTGGCCGGCGTCAGCCAGTCTGCGGTCAGCCGTGTCTTCACGCCCGGCTCCTCCGTATCCCGCAAGACGGAGGAGAAGGTGCGCGCCGCCGCCGAGCAGCTCGGCTACCGGCCGAACGTGCTGGCCCGCTCGCTCAAATCCGGCAAGAGCCGGATGATCGGCCTCGTGGTCGCCTATCTGGAGAACTACTTCTACCCCGAGGTGGTCGAGCGCATCTCGTCGGAGCTGCAGAAGGAGGGCTACCACGTCCTCGTCTTCATCGGGCAGAACACCGCCGTCGATACCGACCGCGTCGTCTCCGAGCTGATGGATTACCAGGTGGACGGGATCGTCCTCGCCTCCGTCTCGCTCTCCTCCCATCTGGCCGAGCGCTGCCTCTCCATCGGCGTGCCGGTGGTGCTCTTCAACCGCGGGCAGGATCGCTCGCAGCTCTCCGCCGTCACCTCCAACAACCGCGCCGGCGGGCGGGCGCTGGCGGAGTTCCTCTGCTCGCTGGGGCACGAGCGCATCGCCTACATCGCCGGCTTCGAGGAGGCGGCGACGCAGCGCGACCGCGAGCTCGGCTTCTGCGAGGGGCTGGAGGCGGCGGGGCAGGGGCTCTTCGCCCGCGCCGTCGGAAATTTCCGCTACACCGAGGCGCAGGCGGCGACGCGGGAGATCTTTGCCCGCGCCAACCGGCCCGATGCCGTCTTCGTCGCCAACGATCACATGGCCTTCGCGGCCATGGATGTGCTGCGCTTCGAGCTGGGGCTGCGGGTGCCCGAGGATGTCTCCGTCGTCGGCTTCGACGATGTGCCCCCCGCCAGCTGGCCCTCCTACAACCTCACGACCTACAAGCAGAACGTGACCCGCATGGTGGAAGAGACGGTGGCCATCCTGCTCGAAGGCGCGCCCGAGCCGCGGCAGGTGGTGCTGGAGGGCGCCCTCGTCATCCGCGGCTCCACCCGCCGCTACAGCCAATCATGACCCGCCTGATGACGGAGGCGGAGCTGGAGGCGAAGCTCCGCGACATGGGCCTCGCGCCGGAGCCGGAGGACAAGGCTCGCATCCTCGACGGCGCCCGCTCCGCCCGGTCGCTGGCCGAGACCCTGCGCGCGTTCCTGGAGCAGGAAAGCCGGTGACGGAGCTCTCGATTCCCGAGGCCGCCGCCCGCATGGCGGAGGGCTCGCTGACCGCCGTCGCGCTGCTGGAGGATCACCTCGCGCGCATCGAGGCCCGGGACGGTGCCGTCCACGCCTTCGCCGAGGTGACGGAGGCCCGCGCCCGCGCCGAGGCCGAGGCGGTGGACAGGGCCCGCGCCGAGGGCCGCCCCCTCGGCCCGCTCGCCGGCATCCCGCTCGGCGTGAAGGACCTGATCGACCTTGAGGGCCGCGCCACCCGCGGCGCCAGCCGCGTGCCGGCCTCGCCGGCGAAAGCCGATGCGAAGGTGGTGCAGCGGCTCCGCGAGGCTGGCGCCGTTATCCTCGGCGCGCTCCAGACTTATGAATTTGCAACCGTCGGCCCCGACGAGAGCCTTCCGCAGCCGCCCAGCTTGAACATCTGGAACCTCGAGCACATCACCGGCGGCTCCTCCTCCGGCTCAGCCGCCGCCGTCGCGGCGGGGCTTCTGCGCGCCGCGCTGGGGACGGATACCGGCGGCTCCGTCCGCTCGCCCGCCGCCTATTGCGGCGTCGTCGGCCTCAAGCCGACGAAGGGCCGAGTGCCGGACGGAGGCCTCCTGCCGCTCTCCCCCAGCCTCGATCATGTCGGCCCGCTCGCGGCGACGGTGCGGGAGGCGGCCATGGTGCTCGACGCCATCTCCGCCCCCGGCTGGCGCCCCGCGACGCCCTCCGGCGACCTCCTCGGCCAGCCGCTCACCGGCCTGCGCGTCGGCTATGCCCGCGCCTGGGTGGCAGGCGACCCCGATTGCGACCCCGCGGTCCTCCGCGCCCTCGACGCCGCCGCCTCCACCCTCTCCCTCCTCGGCGCCCGGATCACCGAGGTGGAGATGCCGGACTACGCCCTCTTCGAGGCCGCGGGAGCCGTCATCCTCGATGCCGAGGCGCTGGCGGTGCACCGGGAGCGGCTGGCGGAGCACTGGGATCTCTACGGCCGGGCTGCCCGCATCTCCCTCATGCGCGCCATCGGGCTGGATGAGGAGGATGTCCGGGCCGCATGGCGGGCGGCGGAAATCCTGGGGCAGGGGGTGACGGCGGCTTTCGAGGGCGCCGATCTCCTCCTCACCGCCACCACGCTCGCCCCCGCCTCGCCTGTCGCGGCCTTCCGGGGCGGCAAGGCGGTGTGGACGCCGATGCGGACGATCCCCTTCAACCTCACCGGCCACCCGGCGCTGTCTCTTCCCGCCGGATTCTCCGGCGGCCTGCCGCTGGCGGCGCAGCTCATCGCGCCGCACGGGGGCGAGGACATCCTCTGCCGCGCCGGCGCCGCCTTCGAGCTGGCCACGGACCACGCACTGCAACGGCCCGTCTACCCCGGCAGTCGCTGATCCGACAGGCGGTCCCTACTGAGAGGACGGAGGCCTCCGGCGGGAGTATTTCGAAAAGGGCGAGACCCTGCAGGTTCATCTGGCCTCAAATACTCTCGGGGGTGAGGCCGCAGGCCGAGGGGGCAGAGCCCCCTCGCGACGCTTCCACGCCGAGGTACCGTCAGCCCCGGTGCTGCATCCGGTCCAGCCGCAGCTGCGCGGCGCGGCGGTGGCCTTCAAGCGTCTCCGATTTCGCTTGTCGGGCGGCGGGCGGGGCGACGGCCTTGATGCCCTCTTCCGTCAGCCACTGGTGCGTGGCGATCTTGACGTAGGAGCCGACCCAGAGGCCGCCCGTGTACTGCCCGGCGCCCATCGTCGGCAGGGTGTGGTTGGTGCCCGAGCATTTGTCGGAATAGACGACCGAGGCATTCTCACCGATGAAGAGCGAGCCGTAATTGCTCAGCTTCAAAGCGAAATCCTTCGGGTCCGCCGTGTGGACCTGCAGGTGCTCGGCGGCGATCTCCTCGGAGTAGGCGATCATGTCCTCCTCGCTGCCGGCCACCGCGATCAGCCCGTAGTCGTCCCACGCCGGGCGGGCGACGGAGGCGGTGGAGAGGGTGGCAAGCTGGGCCTCGACCTCCTGCAGCACCGCCTCCGCCAGTGGCGCGTGGGTGGTGATGAGGCCGACGCGGGTGCGCACGTCATGCTCGGCTTGGGCCAGCAGATCCGTCGCGATCATCTCCGCATCGCCCGTCTCGTCGGCGAGGATGAAGATCTCCGAGGGGCCGGCGAGCTGGTCGATGCCGACGGGGCCGAAGACCTGCCGCTTGGCCTCGTTGACGAAGGCATTGCCCGGGCCGACGATCTTGTTGACGCGCGGCACGGACTCCGTCCCGAAGGCCATGGCCGCGATGGCCTGCGCGCCGCCAATGCGGAAGATGCGGGTGGCGCCGGAGAGGTGGCAGCCGGCGATCATGGCCGGGTGGGCGTTGGGCGGCAGGCAGGCGACGATCTCCTGCACGCCGGCGACGACGGCGGGGACGATGGTCATCACCGGGGCGGAGAGGAGGGGGAAGCGCCCGCCGGGGACGTAGCAGCCGACCCGCGCGATGGGGATGACGCGGTGGCCGGCGTGAACGCCGGGCAGCACCTCCGTCTCCAGCGCGCCGATGGTGCCCATCTGCGCCTCGGCGAAGCGGCGGACGTTGGCGATGGCGAACTCCGTATCCGCCCGCGTCTGCGGGTCGAGCGCGGCGACGGCGGCCTCACGCTCCTCCATCGTGATCTCCAGCGCCGGGGTGTCGGCCTTGTCGAACTTGGCGGAGAACTCCTTCACCGCCTCGTCGCCCCGCGCCTTCACGGCAGAGAGGATGCCGGCGACCGTGTCGGCCACGGGGGCGGTATCGCCCACCGCGTCGCGTGCGGGCGCTTTGACGAAGGTCAGGCGGGCGGAGAGATCGTTCGGCATGGAAAGGCTCCGGGACAAGAGTGATGGCGTTTGCATACGTCACCAAAATTCCACCGGTCAAGCGCGAAGCGCAGCCCCTTGCCAGCGGGCGAGCGCCTGCTCAAATCATTGGCTGAAACTCAAGCTTGCCTCGCCGGCTCCTTTTCCGCTACCTCTTTTGCAAACGTAATCAAAACGGAGTCTCCCGATGGCCACCTCGCTCAAGAGCGGAAAGCCCGAGGCAGATCGCGCCGAAGATGACGCCAAGGTGCGCGGCATCGTGGAATCGACCCTCGCCCAGATCGAGACGGGCGGCGACGCGGCGGTGCGCGAACTCTCCGAGACGTTCGACGGCTATGCGCCGGAGAGCTTTCGCCTCAGCCCGTCGGAGATCGAGGCGGCGATGCAGAAGGTCAGCGCCCGCGACATGGACGATATCCGTTTCGCGCAGGACCAGATCCGCGCCTTCGCCGAGGCGCAACGGGCGTCCATGACCGATATTGAGGTGGAGACGCGGCCCGGTGTCATCCTCGGGCACCGCAACATCCCCGTGCAATCGGTTGGCTGCTACGTGCCGGGCGGCAAGTTCCCCATGGTGGCCTCGGCGCATATGTCGGTGCTCACCGCCTCCGTCGCCGGGGTGCCGCGCATCGTCGCCTCCGCGCCGCCGGTGAAGGGCGCGCCGCACCCGGCCATCGTCGCCGCGATGCACATGGGCGGGGCGCATGAGATCCTCTGCCTCGGCGGTATCCAGGCCGTCGGCGCCATGGCGCTGGGGACGGAAAGCATCGAGCCGGTGCACATGCTGGTGGGGCCAGGGAATGCCTTCGTCGCCGAGGCCAAGCGCCAGCTCTACGGGCGCGTCGGGATCGACCTTTTCGCCGGACCGACGGAGACGATGGTGATCGCCGACGACACGGTCGATGCCGAGATGGTGGCGACCGACCTCCTCGGCCAGGCCGAGCACGGCTACAACTCGCCCGCCGCGCTGCTGACGACCTCCCGCGCGCTCGCCGAGGCGACGCTGGCGGAGATCGACCGGCTGCTGGAGATCCTGCCGACCCGCGAGACCGCGGCCGTCTCCTGGCGCGACTACGGCGATGTCATCCTCTGCGACGATCACGACGACATGCTGCGCGTGGCGAATGACATGGCCTACGAGCATGTGCAGGTGATGACCGACCGCGACGACTGGTACCTGCAGAATATGCATTCCTACGGCGCGCTCTTCCTCGGGCCCCGCACCAACGTCGCCAATGGCGACAAGGTCATCGGCACCAACCACACGCTTCCGACGAAGAAGGCCGGCCGCTACACGGGCGGGCTCTGGGTCGGCAAGTTCCTGAAGACGCATAGCTATCAGCGCGTGACGACGGACGAGGCGGCGGCGGAGATCGGCGCCTATGGCTCGCGCCTGTGCATGCTGGAGGGCTTCGTGGGCCATGCCGAGCAATGCAACGTCCGCGTGCGCCGCTATGGCGGGCGGAACGTGGAATACGGCACCGCCGCCGCCCCGCTGGAGGCGGCGGAATGAGCCGGGCGCCGATTTTCGCGCGAAAATCGTGCACGGAATTCGCACGAATTCCGGGGGCGGGGCGGTGAGCCTGCCGCGCACGCCTTCCTTCCGGCTGGGCGGCAAGCGCGCGCTCGTCACCGGCGCCTCCTCCGGCATCGGGCGGGCGGCGGCTGTCGCGCTGGCCGAGGCGGGGGCGGAGGTGACGCTCGTCGCCCGCTCGGTGCAGCCGCTCAATGCGCTGGCCGAGGAGATGGCGGCGGAGGGCCTCACCGCCCGCACCCGGCCGCTCGACATCACCGACATCGCCGCCACAGAGGCGGCGGTGGAGGCCGAAGGGCCCTTCGACGTGCTGGTGAACTCCGCCGGCCTCGCCCGTCACGCGCCGGCGACGGAGACGGAGCTAGCCGACTACGACGCCGTCATGGCGGTGAACCTGCGCGCCGCGCATTTCCTCACCCGGGCGGTGGCCAAGGGGCTGATGGCCGCCGGCAAGCCCGGCAGCCTTATCAACATCTCCTCCCAGATGGGCCATGTCGGCGGGCCGAACCGGTCTGTCTACGCCGCCTCCAAGCACGCGCTCGAGGGGATGACCAAGGCGATGGCGATCGAGTGGGGGCCGGCCGGTATCCGCGTCAACACGCTCTGCCCCACCTTCATCCGCACGCCGCTGGGCGAGCAGACCCTGCAGAACCCGCAGGCGCGGGACTGGGTGCTCTCCAAGATCAAGCTCGGCCGCGTGGGCGAGGTGGAGGACATCATGGGCGGCGTGGTCTTCCTCGCCTCGGGTGCCTCCGCGCTCGTCACCGGCACGCATCTTCTCATCGACGGCGGGTGGACCGCCGAATGACCACAGGAGCTTCTATGACCCCCGAAGAGATGCAGGCCCGCATCGTCCGCTACGGCGAACTCGTGCCCTGCCGCACCGCCTTCATCGACGCCCATACCCCGGGCTCGAACCAGAAGGAGAACTTCACCATCATCGGCGGCGGCGTCTCCGAAAGCGCCGACCAGCACGTGCACATCACCATTCCGCACGGCTTCAACATCGGCGCCGCCGGCCAGCCGCCGAAATGCCGGAACTCGCTGCACAGCCACCGGACGGCGGAGGTGTTCTTCGTCCTCAAGGGGCGCTGGCGCTTCTTCTGGGGCCGCTGGGGCAATGCGGGCGAGGTGGTGCTGGAAGAGGGCGACATCATCAACATCCCCACCGGCATCTTCCGCGGTTTCGAGAATATCGGCACGGATTACGGGATGATCATGGCCGTCCTCGGCGGTGACGATGCCGGCGGCGGCGTCATCTGGGCGCCGCAGGTCATCGAGGATGCCAAGGATCACGGGCTGGTCCTCGGCGAGAACGGCAAGCTCTACGACAGCAAGAAGGGCCAGCACCTGCCCGACGGCGTGAAGCCGATGCCGCTCCTCAGCGAGGAGGAGCTGAAGACCTTCCCCGAGCTCGAGGCCGCCGATGTCGTGCCGGGCTATGTGGCCCGATACTGGGATCTGATGTCCCTCGCCGGCAAGCGCCCGGCCAAGGTGCTCGGCGAGACGGGCGTGCTGAAGGACAAGCCCGGCTTCGAGATCGACTTCATCACCCGCGATTCCGCCAGCGAAGAGATGCACCAGCATCCCTATCCCTCGGTGCTGATGCCGGTGACCGGCCACTGGAAGATCACCTGGGAGGGTGGCGAGACGGTGCTGGCGCCGGGCGACACGATGTCGATCCCCGAAAACCTTGGCCATTCCGCCGTGCCCTCGATGACGGGTGAGGCGGCGCTCTACCATGTCATTGCCACCGCCGATCCGGCCGGGCCGACGTGGCAGGGCTGACGGAGCAGGGGAGCGGCGCGCTGCCGCTCCTCCTTCTGCCCGGCATGATGTGCGACGCGCGGCTCTTCGCGCCGCAGATCGCCGCGCTCTCCGCCGGGCGGACGGTGCAGGTGCCGGCGCTGACCGGGGCGGAGACGATGGAGGCGCTGGCGGAGCAGGTGCTGAGCCAGGCGCCGCCGCGTTTCGCGCTCGCGGGCCTCTCGATGGGCGGCATCCTTGCCATGGAGATGCTGCGCCAGGCGCCGGAGCGCATCGAGCGCGTCGCCTTCCTCGACACAAACCCCCGCGCCGAGCTGCCAGAGGTGCAGGCGGGCCGCGCCCCGCAGGTGGCGCGGGTGCGGGAGGAGGGGCTGGGGTCCGTGCTGCGGCGGGAGGTCTTCCCGCACTACCTCCACCCCGAGAGCGACCCCGCGATCCTCGATCTCTGCGAGGAGATGGCGCTCGCCCTCGGGCCGGATATCTTCGAGCGGCAGAGCCTCGCGCTCCGGGACCGGGCCGATGCACAGGAGGTGCTGGCCGCCGTCCGCCAGCCGACGCTGATCCTCACCGGAGAGGATGACCGCCTCTGCCCGATGGACCGGCATACCCGCATGGCGGCGCTGATGCCTCATGCCCGGCTGGTCGTCGTCCCCCGCGCCGGCCACCTGCCGACGCTCGAACAACCGGCGGCCGTCAACGCCGCCCTCAACGAATGGCTCACCTGATGACCGAGATTTCTGCCGCGCTGGCCGAGGTGCTGGCCCGCGTCGACACGCCCACGATCTGCAACGCCATCGAGGTCTCCGAGGGCGGGCGCGGCTTCGCGCGCTTCACGCGGGTCACGCCCGTCTCCGCCAACGCGGAGCGGTCCTTCTTCGGGGTCGCCCGCACCGCGCGCATCCGCGCCTCCGCCCCGCCGGAGGAGGACGCCGCCACCATCCGCGCCCGGCGGATGGAGTATTACCGCATGATGGCCGCCGGCCCGTTCCCCGCAGTCGCCGTGGTGGAGGACATGGACGAGGTGCCCGTCGGCGCCTTCTGGGGCGAGATCAACGCCAGCGTGCACAAGGGCTTCGGCCTCGCCGGCACGCTCACCAACGGGCTGATGCGCGACCTCGGTGACCTGCCGGACTACCCGATCCTCGCGGGCGGGCTGGGGCCGAGCCACGCCTTCGTCCACGTCACCGAGCTGGATGTGCCCGTCCGGGTGCTGGGGCTGGAGGTGGCGCCGGGGGACCTGATCCACGCCGATCGTCACGGGGCGCTGGTGGTACCCGAGGCGGTGGTGCCGAAGCTGACAGGGGCGGTGGAGACGCTGCTCGCCTCCGAACGGCTGGTGCTGGAGCCGGCGCGGCGCGAGGGCTTCGACTTCGCCGCCTTCGAAGAGGCCTGGGCGGCGTTCGAGGCGGCGCGGGTCTGATCCGGCGGGGGGCTGCCCCCGCCGCATTCCTCAGGCGAGGAAGTTGTAGATCGTGTAGCCGGCGATGCCGATGATGAAGATCGCGATCAGCGAGAAGAGCCCGTCGCGCACAAGCAGGCCGAGCGAGAAGAACACCACGGCGGCGCCCATGATGGACGAGCTGAAGGGCACGAATTCCAGCGGCGGCATCACCGCGCCGCAGAGCAGGCAGGCGCCGACCGTCACCCACTCGAAGGGCTTGGCGACGAAGACCGACAGGCGCGGCTTCGAGATCCGGTCCATGAACTGCGCCGGCTTGCGCATCCAGCTGACGGCGCCGGTAAGCCTCTTGGACGGCACCTCGCGGCGCATGATCCAGCCGGGCAGCCACAGGTGCTTGCGGTGAAGCAGCATCTGCGCCGTCACCAGCACGATGAGGATGCCGCAGGTCGAGGAGAAGAGCGGGATGCCGGAGAGAGGCGTCACCACGGCGAGAGCGGGCGCGAAGAGGAGGGGGACGAAGGAGGCATCGCCGAGTGCCTCGACCACGTCGCCGAGCGCCGTCTCGTCCTGCCCGTCGGCGGCGCTCTCCATCCGGTCGAGGATCTCGTCGACGCTGCGCGCGTCGCCCTGATCGCCTTGCGCGTTGGCGCTGTCCGTCATCGGGCGTCGCGGCTGATCGGGGGGAGGGCAGAGTAGAAGGCGGTGAGGGTTTCGATCTCGCCATCGGTGAGTTCGCCGGTGGCGTCCTCGGAGATGGAGCGGAGTTCGGAGACGATGACGTCGGCGTCCTGCCCGGCGAGGGCTGCGGCGTCCGGATGGTCTGGGCGGCTCATGTCGCGGTTTTCCTTTCGGCTGTCGCCGGGTCAACGGGTGAGTGGCGAAAAGGATGCCGCAAAGGGAGAGATTTCTGCGTGTGTGCGCAGGTATCTGCTCATTTGGAGGGCGGGGGGGAGGCTACTCCGCCTCCGGCCCCTTGGCGGGGGGGAGGGCCGCGTACCATGCGGCGAGAGCCTCGATCTCGGCGTCGTCCAGATCCTCCGCCGCCTGCGTCATCAGCTCCGAGCCGCCACGCTCGCCGGAGCGCCAGAGGCGCAGCTGCGTGACGAGGAAGGCCTCGTCCTGCCCGGCCAGGGCGGGGAAGTCGCCGCGCGCCTCGCTCGCGCCCGGCCCGTGGCAGGCGGTGCAGGCGGGCACGTCTCCGGTGCCGCGCGCGGCGAGCTGCGCGCCGGCCTCGGGCGGGGCGGAGGCGGGGCCCGTGGGCTCCATCGCGGCATAGAAGGCGGCCAGCTCCTCCAGCTGCGCCGGCGAAAAGCGCGAGGCCGCCTGCTGCATGATGCCGCTCTGGCGGATGCCGTCCCGGTATTCGGAGAGCGTGTGCAGCAGGAAGGGCGCCTCGTGGATGTCGAGCCGCGGCACGCCGCTGTCGATGAGCGCGTGGCAGCCGGAGCAATAGGCGGCGCCGGGCGGGCTGCCCTCGGGGGCCTCGCCGGGCGCCGTCAGCGCCTGCTGCTCCTCCACCGTCAGCCCCTCCTTGATGGCGGCGAGGTAAGCGACGACGGGCCAGACCTCCTCCTCCCGGGTGACAGCGGGCCAGGCGGGCATGCCGCTCATCTTGACGCCGTTGTAGACGATCCAGTGCAGCTCGTTGGGCTGCCACTCCGCCACCGCCTCCTCGATGCGGGGCGGCTCGGGAACCATGGATCTGATGGTCGCCGTGCGCGCCTCTCCGGGGACGGAGTGGCAGGGGGCGCAGGCGGTGGCATAGTGGCGGGCGCCAAGCGCGACGAGATCGGGCGAGAAGAGGTCGGGCACTTCGTCCGGGGGCATGGCGCGCAGCTCGACTGCGTTCCGGAAGGTCGTGTGCAGCACCCAGGCGACGCCGGGCAGGTGCCCGGACTGGGCCGAGACGTTGTAGAGGCCGAGGAAGACCACGGCAGCGCCGCCGGCGAGGCCGAGCCCGGCGAGGGCGGCGAGCGTGAGGAGAACCTTTCTCATGGCGTACTCCCGCCCTGCAGTGCCCGCGCCGTCAGCCAGAGCCCGGCGACGAGGTAGACCGGCGTGCCGATGGCGAGCATCATCATCCCCCCGAGCTGCTGGCCCGAGAGGTCGGGCAGCGTCCCGCAGAAAGCGAAGTAGAGATCCCGCGGCGCGAGGGTGAGGAGCGCGCCGAGCAGGGTCATGTGCATCGAGGTGAGCAGCAGGCCCCCGGCGCCGGCGAGCGGCTGCGCGGCGCGCAGGCAGCCGGACCAGACGAAGAGCCCGACGAGCAGGAACGTCCCCTGCTCGAGGAGGAGCGCCCATGGCTCCAGCCGGGCGAGGCCATGGAGGCGCGGCGTGTGCCAGCCCCAGACGGCGAGGAACTCCAGCACCGCGGCGAGCAGCGGGTTGATGGCGAGGAGGCCCGCGAGGCGCGGCAGGCCGAGGACGAGGAGGGGCGCGGCGAGCGCGACCAGCCCCATGTGGCGGAGCATGAAGGCGGGGAAATCCGCCATCCACCGCTCCAGCGGCAGCCCCCAGAGCGCGGCGAGGAGGGCGAGGCCGGCGGCGAGGAGGGCGGGCCGGGCAGGGGGCGCGGCCCCCTCGGCCTGCGGCCTCACCCCCGAGGTATTTGCGGCCAGGTGAAGCACGGGGCGGACGTCTGACCGGGTCATCGGCAGCCCTCGATGATGATCAGCGGCATGGAGACGTAAATGACGCCGATGGCGGAGATGATCGCGAGCAGGAAGGCGGCGTGGCCGAGGAACTCGTGCCGGTCCTCCGCCTCTCCCTCGGGGTTGGTGAAGTCGCCGGTGTCGCGCACGTTCCACTGCCGGAAGGCGCGCCAGCCGAGCCAGGCGATGGCGGCGAGGGCGACGGCGGAGATGGCCAGCAGGCTGACGCGCATCACCGCCGGGTCGCCGCCGAACTTCACGCAGACGAGGCTCACCCAAGCGTAGCAGACGACGAAGTGGATCGCCCAGATCGCGGGGGCGAAGGCGATGCGCCAGAGGCTCTCCGACTCCTCGCGGAACTCGTGCTTCTCTGCGTCTTTGCCGTCGGTCATGTCAGCATCAGGGGAACGAGGCCGAGGGTGGCCGCGGCGATCAGCGCCGCGAGGGCGTGGAAATGCCAGTAGAGCGTCACGTTGCGCAGGTCCGCGTCATAGCGCGGGGTCAGCTTGCCGAAGGTGGAGCCGGCGAGGCAATAGAGCTGCATCAGCGCGCCGAGGGCCGAGTGCACCCCCATCCAGATGGTGATCGCCGAGAGGATGGCCGGGTAGGCATGGGTCTTGGGCGACAGATCCGTCACCGAGAGCGTCATGAAGCTGGCGGCGGCAAGGCTGAGGAGGGCGCCGCCCCCGAGCAGCGCCCGCGCGAGGCCCGGCCGGCCGTGGGTGTTGACCTCGCGCGCACCGAAGGTCGCCCCCCAGGCCAGCGCCACGCAGATTCCGGCGAGGGCGACGAGCATGAGCTCGGGGTGGGCGGAGCCGGCTGGCGGGAAGTCGGGGTGCGCCGTCCAGTAGTAGAAGACGGAGAAGATGAGGGAGGCGAAGGCGGTGGAATCGGCCAGCATCGTGATCCACATCGCCCACCAGCCGGCGCTTCTGGAGCCGGAGGCATAGGTCGGCAGCCGGAGGCCGAGGCCGACATCGGCCATGTGCGTCTTCGGTGGGCGGGCGGTGTCTCTCCAGAGCCAGGTGATGATGGTGCAGATCGCCAGCACCCCGCAGATTCCCGCCGGCCAGTACATGTGGAAGGTGGGGAAGATGAACGCCCCGCCGGTGAAGGCGGCGGCGACGAGGGTGATCCATGTCGGCCCGGTGATGGGCTGGATGTAGAGCGGCCGCGCGTCGATCACCGAGGTGACGATGGTCTCCCGCGTCTCCTCGGCGGAATCGCCGAGGTAGTAGCGCCCGGCATCCATCCGCTCGACCAGGTTGGGATCGTCCCAGAGCGGGTAGCGGGAGGTGATGTAGGGGATGGAGCGCACGCCCCAGTTCGCCTCCGGCACGTCATGCGTCCATTCCAGCGTCCCGCCGCCCCATGGGTTGCGCGGCGTCAGCGCCGAGCGGCGGCCGTGGGTGAGCAGGTCGAACATGAAGATGGCGAAGCCGGCGGCGATGACGAAGGCGCCGCAGGTGGAGACGAGGTTCCAGATGTCCCACCCCAGTCCGCCGGGATAGGTGAAGACCCTGCGGGGCATGCCGAGGAGGCCGGAGAGGTGCATCGGCAGGAAGGTGATGTTGAAGCCCGAGAAAATCAGCCAGAAGGACCAGCGCCCCAGCCGCTTGCTCATCAGCTTCTTCGAGATGAGCGGCATGTAGTAGTAGACCCCGGCGATGATGGGGAAGACCATGCCGCCGAAGAGCGTGTAGTGCAGGTGGGCGACGACGAAGTAGGTGTCGTGCGCCTGAAAGTCGAAGGGCGCGATGGCCAGCATCACCCCGGTCAGCCCGCCTGCGGTGAAGATGGCCAGCCCGCCCGCGATCCACAGCATCGGCAGGTTCAGCTTCACCCGGCCCACCATCAGCGTCGCCACGAAGGCGAAGAGCTGGATGCCGGTGGGGATCACCACCGCCTCCGACGCCGCCGAGAAGAAGCCGAGCGAGATGTTCGGCAGCCCCGTGGTGAACATGTGGTGGACCCATAGCCCGAAGCTGATGAATCCGGTGCCCACGGCGGAGAGCACGATCCAGCTGTAGCCGACGATGGGGCGCTGGGCGACGGTCGGCACGATCATCGCCGCGATGGCGATGGAGGGCAGGAAGATGATGTAGACCTCCGGGTGCCCGAAGATCCAGAAGAGGTGCTGCCAGAGGAGCGGATCGCCCCCGCGCGTGGGGTCGAAGAACGGCCAGTCGAAGCTGCGCTCCAGCTCGAAGAGCAGGTCCCCCGCGATGAGGGGCGGGAAGGCGAAGAGGATCATGCCGCCGACGACGAGGACGTACCACGCGTAGAGCGGCATGATGTTCACCCGCATCCCCGGCGGGCGGCATTTCAGGGCGCCGACGATCAGCTCCACCGCCGCGGCGATGGAGGCGACCTCGATGAAGGAGAGGCCGAGCAGCCAGATGTCGGAGCCGGGGCCCGGATCCTCCGTCGCCAGCGGCGGGTACATGAACCAGCCGGCCTTGGGGGCGACGTTGAAGAAGATCGAGCCGATCACGAAGATGCCGCCGATCAGGAAGCACCAGTAGCCGAAGGCGGAGAGGCGCGGGAAGGGCATGTCCCGCGCGCCAACGAGGCTCGGCAGGATGAGGATCGAGACCGACTCGAAGATCGGCACGGCGAACAGGAACATCATCGCCGAGCCATGCATCGTGAAGAGCTGATTGAAGAGGTCGGCGGAGACGAGATCGTTCTGCGGCACGGCCAGCTGCAGTCGGATGAGCAGCGCCATCAGGCCAGCCAGCAGCATGAAGCAGAAGGCGGTGAGCGTGTACCAGACGCCGACCTCGGTGTTGTTCACCGAACTCCAGTAGCGCCAGCCCGTCGGCGTCGCCCAGGCGCGGCTCAGCCGCTCGGCCTGCGCCCTGGAGAGCTCCGGATCCATCGGCTCGGCGATCATCTCCGCCGTCGGGGGATAAATGCCTTCGAGCTCCGGGTCGGCGCTGCTGGGGCCGTCAAAGCGGGAGGTGTCGCTCATTGGAGCCCCTTCAGGTAGGCGGCGAGGGCGGTCAGCTCCTCTTGCGGGAGATGGTCGAAGGGCGGCATCTCGACGCCCGGCTTCAGATCGTCTGTATGGGCGATCCAGGTGCTGAAATCCTCCAGCCTCGCGCCGAGCCGCCCGGCGCCGAGCGAGTGGCGCGAGCCGACATGGGTGAGGTCGGGCCCCACCTGTCCCTGGAACTCGGTGCCGCGGATCTCATGGCAGCCGCCGCAGCCCTCGCGGGCGAAGATCTGCCGGCCGATCGCCTCCGCCCCGCCATCCGGCGGGCCGGCGGGGGCGGCCTCGGCGGCGAGCCAGGCGTCGAAGGCGTCCGGCTCCATCGCCTCCACTTCGAAGGCCATCCAGGCGTGGGAGGCGCCGCAGAACTCGGCGCACTGGCCCCGGTAGATGCCCGCCTCGTCGGCCCGCAGCGACAGGTTGGTCTGCCGGCCGGGGAACATGTCCATCTTGCCGCCGAGGCTGGGGATCCAGAAGGAATGGATGACGCGGTGCGAGTCGAGCACGAAGCTCACCCGCTCGCCCACCGGCATGCGAATCTCGTTGGCGGAGATGACGTCGCCCTCCGGCGTCTCGTAGGCGACGCGCCACCACCATTGCTCCCCCTGCACGCGGATCACCAGCCCGTCGCCCGGCTGGTCGTGATCGGGCAGGATCGACAGGCCCCAGGCGAGGAGGGCGCCGATCAGCACGAGCGGCATCAGGATGCCGCCGCCGATGACGAGGCCGTTGGCGAGCTTGCGGCTCATCCGCCGGGGAGAGACGCGGGTGACGTAAAAGAAGAGCCCGTTGAGGCAGAGCCAGAGGATCGCCGCCGCCGTCACCATGACGGTGAACATCAGCGCCAGCGTCTCCGCATCCTCGCCGGCCGGGTCGAGGGCGGACTGGCGGCCGGAGCAGGCGGCGAGAAGCAAAAGGGCGCACGAGGCGCCCGCGCGCGTGCCTGCCTTGCTCTTCCACCGCCTCGCCGTCACGCGTCCCCCAGTCTCTTGCCGTCCAGAACAAGCAGAGGTGCCGAAGGTTCCGGCTGCTGCTGCTCCTGCCCCCGAGCATTCCTCCCAGCGCGCCGAATGGCAAATGAAATGGACAGCTTGCGCGGCGCCGTGAGATAGACGGGGGCAAACATCGGGGAGGAACCCATGGCCAAGTCTGCTCTCGTCATCTCGGCCCATGCCGCGGATTTCGTCTGGCGCTGCGGCGGCGCCATCGCGCTGCATGCCGAGAAGGGGATCGAGGTGACCGTCCTCTGCCTCTCCTTCGGGGAGCGGGGCGAGAGCGCCAAGCTGTGGAAGCAGGAGGGGATGACGCTGGAGCGCGTCAAGGAGGCCCGCCATGCCGAGGCCTCCCGCGCCGCCGAGGCGCTGGGCGTGCACGAGCTGGTCTGCCTCGACCTCGGCGACTATCCGCTGGAGTTCAGCCGCGAGAACAAGATGAAGATCGTCGACGTGATCCGGAAGGTTCAGCCGTCCTTCATGCTCTCCCACAGCCAGTACGATCCCTACAACACCGACCACATGAACACGACGAACGCCGTGCTCGAGTGCCGGATGATCGCGCAGGCCTGGGGCCATGAGCCCGGGCAGAAGGTCCTCGGCGCGCCGCAGCTCTACCTCTTCGAGCCGCATCAGACCGAGCAGATGGGATGGACGCCCGATACCTTCCTCGACATCACGCCGGTCTGGGACAGGAAGCGCGCCGCCATCGAGTGCATGGAGGGGCAGGAGCACCTCTGGGATTACTACACCCGGGTGGCGGAGAACCGGGCCAACCACTTCAAGCGCAACTCCGGCGGCCAGTCCGGCGGGCGCGATTGCCGCTACGCCGAAGGGTTCCAGTCGGTCTTTCCGCGGACGGTGGATGAGTTATAAGGCCAGCCCTCTGACTTATAAGGGCAATATGGCAATGACGTTCCTCTCCCGCTTCCAGCCGCAGCTTCTGTCGGTGTTTCGCATCATGGCGGCGCTGCTGCTGCTGCAGCACGGCAGCTCCAAGCTGTTCGACTTTCCGCCGGCCGGCATGACGCCGCCGATCACCAGCATCTACGGCATCGCCGGCATCCTCGAGCTTGTCGGCGGCCTTCTTCTGGCCATCGGCCTCTTCACGCGGCCGGTCGCCTTCATCCTCTCCGGCCTGATGGCGGCGGCCTACTTCATCGCCCACGCGCCGCAGGGCTTCTACCCGCTGCTCAACGGGGGCGAGCTGGCGGCGCTCTACTGCTTCGCCTTCCTCTACCTCGCCGCCGCGGGCCCCGGCCCCTGGTCGGCCGACGCCGCCCGCAAGGGCTGAGGCGAGGCGCTCCGGCCGGGTCGGGAGGGGACCGCGCCGGGGCGAGACGACAGGCCGGCACGCCCGGCCTATAAGGAACAGGGCCGCACGGCAAAGTCGTGCGGTCCACCCCAAACGGGAGGACAGACATGAGCCAGCCGACGAACCCCAATTTCGACCTCGCCCATCTGGGCCATGTCGAGGTCTTCACCGACCAGTTCGACAAGAGCCTCGACTTCTTCACCCGCGTCTACGGGCTGAAGCTCTCAGGGCAGGACGAGACCTCCGCCTATCTCAGGGCTTGGGAGGATTACGAATTCCACTCGATGAAGCTGACGAAGGCGGACCGGACGGGGGTGGGCCACATCGCCTACCGCGTCAGCTCCCCCGAGGCGCTGGAACGGCGCGTCGCGGCCATCGAGGCGAGCGAGTACAAGGTGCTGGGTTGGGTGGAAGGTGACCTCGGCCACGGCCGGGCCTTCCGGTTCGAAGACCCGTTCGGGCATGTCTTCGAGCTCTACTGGGACACGGTGAAATACGAGGCGCCGCCGGAGGATGCCTCGGCGCTGAAGAACCTCTCCTCCCGCTACCCCGGCGCGGGCGTGGCGCCGCGGCGGATCGACCACGTCAACGTGCTGGGCGAGGACGTCGCGGCGTTCCGCGATTTCGTCGGCACCTGCCTCGGCCACCGGGTGACCGAGTACATCCAACTCGACAATGGCCGCATGGGCGGCTGCTGGTTCACCTGCAACAACAAGAGCTACGACCTGGTCTGCTCCGAAGAGCGCGGCGGCGGCGAGGGCCGGCTGCACCATGTCACCTACGCCACCGACACGCGGGAAGACATCCTGCGGGCGGCCGATATCTACCTTGAGAACGGAGTGCATATCGAGACGGGTCCGCACAAGCACGCCATCCAGGGCAGCTTCTTCCTCTACGCCTGGGAGCCGGCGGGCAACCGGATCGAGCTGGCCAATGCCGGAGCGCGGCTGGTGATGCAGCCCGACTGGGAGCCGGTGGTCTGGACGGAGGCGGATCGCAAGAAGGGGCAGGCCTGGGGGCTGAAGACCATCGAGACGTTCCACACGCATGGGACACCGCCGGTGCAGAAGGACTGAAGGCTGGGCTGGGTGGAGAGGCTGGGGGGCTGTCTGCCCCCCAGACCCCCCGAGAGGTATTTGGAAAAGGGCGAAAGCCAGGGGAGGGCGGGATGGCGAATGTTGTGGTGCAGGAGGTTCGGCGCGCCGAGGCGTCGGTGATCGACGGGCTGGCGCGCGCGGGGGTGGCGACGGTGCATGAGGCGCAGGGGCGGCGGGGGTGCCTTGCCTCGAACATGCGGCCCATTCAGCAGGGGGCGCAGATCGCGGGTTCTGCGGTGACGATCTCGGCGCCGCCGGGAGACAACTGGATGCTGCATGTCGCAATCGAGCAGCTGCGGGAGGGCGATGTGCTGGTGCTGGCGCCGACCTCGCCTTGCGACACCGGCTACTTCGGCGACCTGCTCGCGACCTCGGCCATGGCGCGGGGCTGCCGGGGGCTGGTGATCGATGCGGGCGTGCGGGACACGAAGGATCTGCGGGAGATGGGCTTTCCGGTCTGGTCAACCGCGATCTCGGCGCAGGGCACGGTGAAGGAGACGCTGGGCTCGGTGAACGTGCCCATCGTCTGTGCCGGGCAGGCCGTGGAGGCGGGCGACGTGATCGTGGCCGATGACGACGGCGTGGTCGTCGTCAAACGGGCCGAGGCCGGGGAGGTGCTTGCGGCGGCGGAGGCGCGGCTGGCGGCGGAGGAGGAGAAGCGCAGTCGGCTCGCCTCCGGCGAGCTGGGGCTCGACATCTACGACATGCGCGGGCGGCTGGAGGCGAAGGGGCTGCGCTATGTCTGACCCGGCCGAGGACGGCATCCCCTGCCTCTGGATGCGGGGGGGCACCTCGAAGGGGGCGTATTTCCTCGCCAGCGACCTGCCGGAAGAGCCGGCGGCGCGGGACCATCTGCTCTTGCGCATCATGGGCTCCCCCGACGCGCGCCAGATCGACGGGATCGGCGGGGCGGACCCGCTGACTAGCAAGGTAGCGGTGCTCTCGCCGCCGAGCCGGAAGGATGCCGACGTCGACTACCTCTTCCTGCAGGTCTACGTCGACCGGCCGCTGGTGAGCGATGCGCAGGGCTGCGGCAACATCCTCGCCGGCGTCGGGCCGGCCGCCATCGAGCGGGGGCTGGTGGCGGCGGCGGAGGGCGAGACGCTCGTGCGCATCCACATGGTCAATACCGGAGAGGTGGCCGAAGCGCGGATAGCGACGCCGGGCGGGCGGGTGAGCTATGCCGGCGCGGCCTCCATCGACGGGGTGCCGGGGCGCCATGCCGCCGTGCCGCTCATGTTCCAGAACCTCGCCGGCTCGATGTGCGGCGCCATGCTGCCGACGGGCCACGTGGTGGACGAGATCGAGGGCGTGGCGGCAACGCTGATCGACATGGGGATGCCGATCGTCGTCATGCGTGCCGATGCGCTGGGCGTGACGGGCAGCGAGAGCCGGGAGGCGCTGGAGGGCAATGGCGCGCTGAAGGAGAAGGTGGAGGCCATCCGCCTCAAGGCCGGGCCGATGATGGGGTTGGGCGACGTGGCGGAGAAGAGCGTGCCGAAGATGTTCCTCGTCTCGCCGCCGCAGGCGGGCGGCACGCTCAGCACCCGCAGCTTCATCCCGCACCGGGTTCATGCGACGGTCGGCGTGTTCGCCGCCGTCTCCGCCGCCGTGGCGGCGACGCTGGAGGGCTCGCCCGCCGCCGAGGTCGCGGTGCTGCCCGAGGGCGAGACCTTCGTGGTGGAGCATCCGACCGGCGCCGCCGAGGTGGTGATCGAGCGGGACGGCGACGGCGCTGTCACCCGCGCCGGTACGCTGCGGACGGCGCGCAAGCTCTTCGACGGGCGGGTCTTCCCGCGAGCCTGAGGCCGCGGGCCGTCAGTCGCCCAGCATCTCGCCGAGGCGGGAGATCAGCCGCGCCGGCGTCATCGGCTTGGAGAGCAGCGGGCGGTTCTGATAGCCCTCGTCGAGCTGGCTGCGGGTGTAGCTGCTCAGGAAGGTGAAGGGCACGCCACGATGCTCCAGCGCGTCGGCGATGGGGTAGGAGGTCTCGCCCCGCAGGTTCACGTCCAGCACCGCGGCGACGGGGGAGCGCGGCTCCAGCAGCGAGAGCGCGTCGGCGACGCAATGCGCCGGGCCGATCACCTCGTAGCCGGCGGCCTCCAGCTCCTCGACGATGTCGATGGCCACCAGCCATTCGTCCTCGACGACGAGGATTGTGGGCTTCGCCAAATCAGTGCTTTCGGTGTGATCCATGGCTTCATCCCGGTCGGCTTCACCGGAGGGAAGCACGTGTTCATGATCAGCCCGTCTGGCGCGAAAGGGACATCCGCCGTGCCGCCGGGCTACGAGGCCATCTGCCTCCCGATCAGAACAAGTCCGGGAGCCTTTCGTTCCAGCGGATCGACTGGGGGGCCTCCTTTTTCGCGCCGGGTGAGCCGGGCCGGGAGCAGGGCGCGTCAGTGGCGACCGGCGCGGCGGGCGGCGAGCACCGTCAGCCATGGGCCGAGCAGCGCGAAGATGATCGTTGTCGCGACGGCGATGGAGAGCGCCGTCGCCTCGTGCTCGGGGAAGCTCCCGCCCACCACCAGCGCCATGCCGGTGGCGATGCTGGCCTCCGGCAGGAGGGCGGGGCCGAACCAGCGGGCGGTGCGCGGCGCCGGGCGGGCGGCATCGGTCGTCCGCTGGTGATGGCGATCTGGCGGGTGGAGGCCTTCGCCACCGTGGCGGGAGCTGGGCGATCACCGGCGAGGCGGAGCATTCGGACGCCGGCTGCGACTGGTGCTCGACCGGCTGGGGCGGGACGTGGCAGCGCTGGCTCTGATCGCGCGGCTCGCTCAGCTGGCTGACGCTGCTGCCGCCGCTCGGCGTGGTGCTGGGGGGCAGGGCCGCTGGGGCGGGGCGGACGCCGGGGATTCTCGCCGACCGCTGCCCGCCCCTCGTGGAGCCCAGCCCTCAGCCCCGCCGCCGGCCCTTCATCGCCCGGGCCAGAAGCCCGGCGGCGAGGCCTGTGGCCGCCAAGGCGCCGAGTCCGAGGAGCGCGTCGCGGTGCTCGCTCGCCCAGATGGCGGGGGAGGTGCCGGAGGCGCGGTCGCTGAAGCGGCCCCGGGCGCCGACATCGCCGGGCACGCTCTCGTAGAGGTTGTCCGGGCGATCCCGCTCCGCCGCGTCGGTGAGCTGGCCGGAATAGCCTGTCGCGGCGAGGTAGCGGTCCGCCAGCGCGGGGGCGACCTTGTCTGCCACGATGGCCTTGGCGGCGGAGAAGCCCAGCCAGTACTCGCGCCGCGGGTGGAAGGCGGCGTGGTGGATGGCGTCGGCGATCACCTCCGGCTCGAAGATGGGCGGCACCGGTTGCGCGCGGTGGCCGGTCTTGTTGCGCGCCCAGTCGAACTGGGGCGTGTTGACGGCGGGCAGCTGCACCATCGTCACCGTGACGGCGGACTGGTCGTGCAGCAGCTCGGTCCTCAGGCTCTCCGTGAAGCCGAGGACCGCCGCCTTGGCAGCGCAATAGGCCGATTGCAGCGGGATCGAGCGGTAGGCGAGGGCGGAGCCGATCTGCACGATGGCGCCGTGGTTGCGCGGGCGCATCCGCTTCAGCGCCGCCAGCGTCCCGTGAACGGTGCCGAGATAGGTCACCTCGGTCACGCGCCGGTACTCCTCCGCCGTCGTCCGGGCGACGGGCGCGAGGACGGTGACCATGGCGACGTTAATCCAGATGTCGATGGGGCCGAAGGCGGCCTCCAGTTGCTCGGCCGCCCGCTCGGAGGTTTCCGGGTCAGCCACGTCTCCCGGCAGGACGAGAGCGTCTCCGCCGGCCGCCCGCACCTCCTGCGCCGCGGCCTCCAGCCGGGCTTCGTCGCGGGCGATGAGGCCCAGCTTCATGCCCGGCCCGGCGAAGCGCCGCACCACTGCCCGGCCGACACCGGCCGAGGCCCCGCTGATCATCACGACTGTCATGGATCGCCCTTTCGCTATCGCGGGAACAAGGCGGCATGCGCGGCGGAGGTTCCCTCCGCCGGGTGGCCCGGGCCGGATGCCCCGGCCCGGGCCTGCGGGTCGGGTTCAAGCCCCACCCGGGGACGCCTGTGCCTGGAGCCCGGGTCGGGCTTCGACGCCTGCTGCGAGGCCAGGTTGCTGGCCGTAAGCGCAAGAGCCGTGCGCGCCATTTTCTTGCCCGTCAGCGTGTCGTAGATGACCGCCATGACTTACGATGTGATTGTGCTTGGCGCCGGAGCTGCCGGCCTGATGGCAGCCGCGACAGCGGGGCAGGGCGGTGCCCGGGTGCTTCTGCTCGATCACGCCGACAAGGCAGGCAAGAAGATCCTGATCTCCGGCGGCGGCCGCTGCAACTTCACCAATATGGGGGTCGAGGCGGACTGCTTCCTCTCCGAGAACCCGCATTTCGCGAAATCCGCGCTCGCCCGGTATACGCAGTGGGATTTCCTCGCGCTGATCGACCGCTACGGGATCGCCTGGCATGAGAAGACGCTGGGCCAGCTCTTCTGCGATGGCTCCGCGCGGCAGGTCGTGGCGATGCTTCTTGAGGAATGCGCCCGGGGCCGCGTCGAGATCCGCCTGTCGACCGAGATCGGTGAGATCGGCCATGGCGACGGGCTGTTCCGCGTGGCAGGAGCGTCGGCCCGGCAGCTGGTTATCGCCACCGGCGGCCCCTCGATCCCCAAGATGGGGGCCACCGGGGTCGCCTACCGGATCGCCGAGCGCTTCGGCCTGCCTGTCGTTCCGCCAAGGCCAGCCCTCGTCCCCATGACTCTGGGGCCGGACGCGCAGGCGTTCCGGGAGATTTCCGGCGTGTCGGCCCCGGTGACGGCCAAGACCGGCGGGGCCGCCTTCTCCGAGGCCGCGCTCTTCACGCACCGTGGGCTGTCGGGGCCGGCCATCCTTCAGGCGTCGTCCTACTGGGTGCCGGGGGAGCCGCTCGTGCTGACCATGCTCGAGAAGGCCGAGGAGATCCTGCGCGACGCGCGGAAGCGATCGCCTCGCAGCCGGCTGCGCTCCGTGCTGAGCGAGCATCTTCCGAACCGACTGGCGGAGGTTCTGGCCGCGCGCATCGGGCTGGAGACGGAGATGGGAAACGCGTCCGATCAGGACATCGGGCGCGTCGCCGCAGAGCTGCAGCACCTGACGTTCCATCCGACGGGCACCGAAGGCTATGCCAAGGCCGAGGTCACGGCGGGCGGCATTTCAACCGACGCGCTCTCGTCGCGCACGATGGAGGCTAAGACGGTTCCTGGGCTCTACACCATCGGCGAGGCGGTCGATGTCACGGGCTGGCTCGGAGGATATAATTTCCAGTGGGCCTGGTCTTCCGGATGGGCCGCCGGACAAGCGGTGTCCGAACATCTGCGATGACGTCCCTGGCGATGCGATATCCCTACCGGGTCTTGGAGGGCGCGGTGCACCAGACCCGGTAGGGGGCCCTGGGTCAGTCCGCCGGCGCCTTCGTCTCCCGCACGGTCGGGACGAGCTGGTCGCCCCAGGCGCCGGTGCCGCTGTGATGGCGGCTGACGCGGATCAACTCGACGGAGACACCGGCGCCGACCGCCCGCTGCACCGCCTCGTTGAGGCGATGGGCGGCGTCGGCGACGCGGTGGATGGCGCGGGTCTGCTCGTCGGTCTCCGGGCGGTCGACCCGGTGGAACTCCTCGGTCATGGTCATCGCATTCACTCCGCTGCGAACTGGTTCATGGTGTTGGCGGCGCCGCCGGCCTTCAGCGCCCTCGCGCCGCCGACCATCTCCTTGAAGCTGTCGCCGAGATCGGAGCCGACCTCGTGCTGGTGCTTCACCGCCGAGACGCCGCGGCGGATCTCCTCCCGCTGCACGGTGGCGACGTAGGCGAGCATCTTGTCCTCGCCGAAATAGCCGCGGGAGAGCTCGTCCACCGACTTCGCCGTCAGGTGGAAGGTGGGCAGCGTGATTAGGTTGTGGAACACGCCGGCCCGTGCCGCGATGTCGGTCTGGAAGGCGCGCAGGCGCGCGTCCGCCTCGCGGCCGAGCTCCGTCTCGTCGTAGTCGGCCTTCATCAGCGCGCCGCCCTCGGGGTAGTCGCCCTCCTCGATGCGCCCCTCGGCCAGCCATTGCTCGCGCACCTGCCGGCGCAGGTTCAGCGTCCAGTTGAAGCTTGGGGAGTTGTTGTAGGCGAGCTTGGCGCCGGGCGCCGCGGCACGGATCTCCTCCACCATACTCGCGATCTCGTCCACGTTCGGCGTGTCCGTCTCGATCCAGAGGAGGTCGGCGCCGCCCTGGTTCAGCGAGGCGATACAATCCTCGATCACCCTCGCGCGGCCCGAGCCCTCCTGAAACCGGAAGAGCCCGTTCGGCAGGCGCTCGGGCCGGCGGAGCGCGCCGTCGTGCCAGAGCGCCATCTCGCCCTCGGCCAGCGGAGCCGCATCCGTCACCGGCTCCGTCTTCAGCCACTTGTTGTAATCGGCGGCGAGGTCTCCCGGCGCGGCGCTCACCGGCACCTTCTGCGTCAGCCCGGCGCCGAGGCTGTCGGTGCGGGCGACGATGACGCCGTCCTCCACCCCCAGCTCCTCAAAGGCGAGGCGGCAGGCGCGCAGCTTCTCGATGAAGTCCTCCCGCGGGACCGTCACCTTGCCGTCCTGGTGGCCGCATTGCTTGGCATCGGAGACCTGGTTCTCGATCTGCAGGCAGCAAGCCCCGGCGCGGATCAGCTCTTTCGCGAGCAGGTAGGTGGCGTGCTCGTTGCCGAAGCCCGCGTCGATATCGGCGATGATCGGCACGACGTGGCTCTCGAAGCCGTCGATGGCGGCGATGGCCTCCTGCTCGGCGGCCTCGTCTCCCGCCTCGCGGGCGGCGGTGAGGACCTTGAAGAGGTCGTTCAGCGCCACCTCGTCGGCCTGCCGGAGGGAGACGTAGATCTCCTCGATCAGGTCGGCGACGGCGGTCTTCTCGTGCATCGACTGGTCGGGCAGGTGGCCGAAGCGGTTGCGCAGGCCGGCGACCATCCAGCCGGAGAGGTAGACATAGGTGCCCTGCGCCGTGCCCCGCATCCGCTTGACGGACTTGACCATCTGCTGCGCGTGAAAGCCCGACCAGCAGCCGAGGGACTGGGTAAACCGGCTCGTGTCCGCGTCATAAGCCGCCATGTCGGCGCGCATGACCGTCGCCATCTCCCGGGCGATGTCGAGATGGGTGGTATAGGTGCTCTGCACCTGCAGCTGGGCGATGGCCTCCACCGAGACGCCGCCGGGCGTCTGGCCGCTCGGGTACCGGGCCATGAGGCTCTCGCGGAGCCGGGTGTAGGGAATGCGCATGTCTCTCCTCCATCCTGTCTGGATCCGCTGGTGACAGCGGCCGATGTAATGCTAGTAAAGTCGTGGGAGGGGCGGAACATGCCCATTGAAACAAAGGGTTGTTCTGTCAGTCATGTAACGAAACGGCCGGTCAGGATGTAAGGATTGTCATGGCGGAGCGGGGGGAGAAGCTGATTATCGGAGCGCGGCTGCGGCGGCTGCGGCGCACGCTGGGGCTGACGCAGGCCAAGATGGCGCAGGATCTGGGCGTCTCGCCCTCCTACATCACGCTGATCGAGGCCAACCAGCGCCCCGTCAGTGCCCGCCTCCTCGTGCGGCTCGCAGAGGTCTACGATTTCTCCCCCGGGGAGATCGCCGGCGGCACCGACCTGCAATTGCAGGGGGAGCTGGAATCAGCCCTGAAGGACCCGCTCTTCGGAGAGAGCGTCGCCCGGTCGGAGGTGGAGGAGGTGGTGAACGCCTCGCCGGCCCTCGCCCGCGGGTTGCTGCGCCTCCACGAGAAGTACCGCGCCATGGCCATGGCCGCCATCTCCGACGAGAACCCCTATGCCGACCGCGACAAGGTGGAGCTGCTGGAGCAGACGGCGCGGCCGGTGGAGGAGGTGCGGGCGTATTTCCACGCCTGCCAGAACCATATCGACCGCATCGACCGCGCGGCGGAGGCGCTGGCAGACGAGCTGGAGATCTGGCGCAGCGAGCCGCATATCGTGCTCAACGACCGGCTGCGCGAGCGGCATGGCTGGCGGGTGCGCATCCTGCCGCAGGAGCTGATGCCGGGCCTCCTCCGCCTGATCGACCCGCACCGCCGGCACCTCAACCTCTCCGAACGGCTCGACCAGCCGGGGCGGCGCTTCCAGATCGCCGTGCAACTGGCGCGGCTCGATCATGGCGACCTGATCGAGGCGGAGACGGAGGCCGCCGGCTTCTCCCCCGAGGCGCTGCCGCTCGCCCGCACCAGCTTCGCCAACTACTTCGCCGCCGCGCTGCTGATGCCCTACTCCCGCTTCCTCAAGGCGGCCGAGCGGGAGCGCTACGACATCGAGCTGCTCTGCCAGCGCTTCGGCACCAGCTACGAGCAGGTCGCCCACCGGCTGACGACGCTGCAGCGGCCCGATGCGCGCGGCGTGCCCTTCTTCTTCGTGCGGCTGGACCGGGCGGGGAACGTCTCCAAGCGCTTCTCTGCCGGGCGCTTCCACTTCTCGAAGTTCGGCGGCTCCTGCCCACTATGGAACATCCACGCCTGCTTCGAGACGCCCGACAAGGTGCAGACGCAGGTGATCGGGATGCCGGACGGCACCACCTATTTCTCGATCGCCCGAACCGTTACCCGGCAGCTCGGCACCTACGAGAGCCCCGCCGCACGCTTCGCCATCGGCCTCGGCTGCGACATCGCCTATGCTCCGCGGCTGATCTACGCGAAGCACATGGGGCTGGACGCCGTGGAGCCGGAGCCCATCGGCGTGAACTGCTACCTCTGCGAGCGGCCCGATTGCGCCTCTCGCGCCTATCCGCCGATCAACCGGGCCTTCTCCTTTTCCGAGCGGGCGCGCGGCGTCTCCGCCTTCAGCTTCGCGGGGCCGGACGAGGACTAGCCTCTAGCCGAAGAAGATATCATCCAGATCGTCCTGCTGCACCTCCTCCGCCAGGTCGGCCTTCGACAGGCCGGCGGTGCCGAAGAGCGCGTCGTGAACGTCCCGCTCCGCCTTCATCGAATAGGTGTCGCGGATCGACTTGAGGAGAGAGGCGAGCCCCGGGTCGATCTCCGGCATCGGCTCCTCCGGCCGGTGGGCGGGCGCGTCGGCGGCGGCCTCCCTCACGAAGCCGGTCAGCATCCCCCGGACCTCCGCCAGCGGATCTCCGGAGGAGGCGCGGCGAGCGGCGGCAGACATCTCCTCCAGCGCCGCGCCGAGGGAGGAGACCTCCGCCTCCAGCTCGTCGATAGCCCCGGTGCCGCTGCCGGCGCCCTCGCCGGGGGCGCTGAACGCCTCCGCCTCCTGCTCCTGAAGGCGGGCGAGCTTGCGGATGGCCTGCGTGGCGCGCCCGATCTCGGCCGTGCTCTCGCGCAGCTGGCGGGAGACTTCGGTCATCCCCTGGCCCTGGTGGCCGGCGCGGCCGGAGACGAGGATGGCGTTGATGGAGAGCACGTTCATCTGCTCCTCCAGCTCGCCGATCTGGCCGGCGGCGTCGGCGCCCTTGCGGTAGGCGGTGGCCAGCGCCTCCATCTGCGGGAGGATCTGGGCGTTGCGCTCCTCCAGCGCCGCGAGCCCGCCGGCGAAGGAGGAGGAGAGGGCGGCGACCTGCCCCAGCTCATGCCCCGTCTGCGATTCGGCGATGCGCACCATCGCCTCCTGCGCGCTGCGCCACGGGCCGGCGATCCGGTCAATCTCGGGCAGGGTGGCGGCCACGGCCTCGTCGAGGCTGGCGAGCGTCGCGTCCAGATGCGCCGTCGCCAGCCGCTCCAGAACCTGCCCCTCGGGGCTGCCGGGCTCGTCGATGCGGGCGACGATCTCGCGCACATGGTCGAGCCGCTGGCGGGCGCTGTCGCCGCTCTGCAGTTGCGAGACGGCCTGCTCCAGCGCGCGGGTGACCTGCGTCATGCCGCTGCGCGCGCCCTGCGCGGCAGAGGCGAGCGTGCCGGCGTTGGCGAGGCCGGCCATCAGGGCCGGCAGCCGTTCGCGCATCACTTTCAGCTCGGCCGCGACCTCCGTCATCTCGCGCAGGCGCGGGACGAGCCGGGTCAGCTCGCGGTTGGCGCGGACCAGCTGCTCCTGGATGGCCTTCACGTTGGTATCGGCGCCGGCGAGGCAATCGCGCACGTCCTCGGCGAACTGTCCGAGCGTGTCAT
The DNA here is from genome assembly GCF_012070395.1 of Pseudoroseicyclus tamaricis. Classification (GTDB taxonomy): domain Bacteria; phylum Pseudomonadota; class Alphaproteobacteria; order Rhodobacterales; family Rhodobacteraceae; genus Pseudoroseicyclus_A; species Pseudoroseicyclus_A tamaricis. The sequence goes on from NZ_JAAFYS010000001.1 coordinate 1,083,171, forward strand.
CCGCGCCGGGAACGGTGTGGCTGACGACCTTGGCATTGGTGGCGATGAAGGCGGCCAGCTTCATGTCGCGCAGCAGATCCTCCAGCAGGCGGCGCAGGCTCTCCGCCTGGCCGCGCAGCGTGGTGGCCGTCTGGGAATGTAGCTGGAAGCGGGCCTGCACGGCATCGACGTGTGCCTCGGTCGCCGCGGCCGCGCGCGTCAGCCGCTCACGCCCGGCGGGGCTGGAGATATCGGCGGCGCGGGTCAGCGCATCGCCGGCGCCCTGCACCTCCTCCAGGAGGGCGAAGAGCCGGCTCGCCGCCATCTCGAACACGGTCTCGATCCGGCGGTTGATCTGGCTGGCGCGGGTGTCGAGCTCGCGCAGATGGGTGGTACGGGTGCTATTGGTCATGCAACGCGGCTCCGGTTGCCGAACTGAGTGATCTCTCCGGCGATGTTCTTCAGCGGCACGGCGCGCCGGGCGGCGCCGAGGCGAAAGGCTTCCCCCGGCATGCCCCAGACGACGGATGTCGCCTCGTCCTGCACGAAGGTGGCGGCGCCGGCCTCCTGCATCTCCTTCAGGCCGCGGGCGCCGTCATCGCCCATGCCGGTCAGCACGATGCCGAAGGCGGCCTCGCCGGCGGCGATGGCGACGGAGCGCAGCAGCACGTCGACGGAGGGGCGATGGCGGCAGACGTAGGGGCCGTCCGTCACCTCGATGGTGTAGCCCTGGCCCCGGCGCTGCAGCAGCATGTGCCTGTCTCCCGGCGCGATGAGCACGAGGCCGGGGCGGGGAACGTCGCCGCTCTGCGCCTCGCGCACCTCGACGGCGCACATGGCATCGAGGCGGCGCGCAAAGGTGGCGGTGAAATGCTCCGGCATGTGCTGGACGACGACGACGGGCGGCGCGTGACGCGGCAGGCCCGGCAGCACCTCGGCCAGCGCCTCCGTCCCGCCGGTGGAGGTGCCGATGGCGACGAGCGGCGGCAGGCCGGCCGGGGGGCGCCGGCCCGGGTGGGGCGGCGGCAGGACGGCATCGGCGGTGAGCTTCGGCGAGACCAGCTTGCCGGCGGGCCGGGCGGCGGGGGGCTTGGCCGGGCGCGGCTGGCGCTGGATGTAGCCCCGCGCCCGGCCGGCGTGCATCGCGGCGCGGATCGCGTCGGCAAGGCGGATCTGCGCCTCCTCCCGCGCCTGCGGCGTGGCCATGCGCGGCTTGCCGATCACCTCGCAGGCGCCCCGCTCCAGCGCCTTCATGGCGGCCTCGGAGCCGGCCTCGGTATGGCTGGAGCAGATGACGACGGGCATCGGCTTTTGCGCCATGATCTTGGCGAGGAAGGTCAGCCCGTCCATCCGGGGCAGCTCGATATCGAGGAGCAGCACGTCGGGCAGGGCGCCCCGCATCTTGGCGGCGGCGTCGTAGGGGTCGACCGCGGCGCCGATCACCTCGATCCCCGGCTCGTCCTCCAGAAGCTGGCGGTAGACCCGGCGGACGGCGGCGCTGTCATCGACGATGAGGACGGATATCTCCTCCATCACTGCCCGCCCTCCTGCCGGAAGACGCCGGGGGCGATCTGGGCCAGCCCCGGCTCCTTCACAATCATCGATTCCGAATGGCCGACGATCAGGTAGCCTCCGGGGCGGATCTTCTCCGCGCAGGCGCCGACGATGCGGGCCTGCATCTGCGGCTCGAAGTAGATGAGGACGTTGCGCAGGAAGATTGTGTCGATCCCGCCCTCCACCGGGTAGGGCGTCTCGACGAGGTTCATCTTGCGAAAGCGCACGCGGCTGCGCAGCTCCGGCCGGATGCGGCAGAGGCGGCGGGCGCGGTTCCCGTTGCACATCAGGTAAGCGGCGCGGTGCCCCTCCGTCACCGGGGCGACGTCGACCGCCGAGTAGATCGCGGTGGAGGCCGTCTGCAGCACCTCCGTCGAGATGTCGGTGCCGAGGATGCGCCAGTCGAGCCGCGGCTCCGCCGTCGCCGCGCTGGCCAGCACCATAGCGGCGGACCACGCCTCCGCCCCCGTGGAGGCAGCGGCGCTCCACAGCCGGAAGCGGACGCGGGAAGAGGCGCGGGCGCGGGCCAGCGCCTCGGGGATGATGCGCTTCTCCAGCAGCTCGAAATGCGGGTATTCGCGGAAGAAGTCGGTCTTGTTGGTCGTCAGCGCGTTGACGATATGGGGCAGCTCCTGGTTGAGCTGCCCGCCGTCGAAGATGGTGCAGAGGTAGGCCTGCAGGTTGGCGAGGCCGAGATCGGTGAAGCGCTTGCGCAGCCGGGCCTCGATCATCGTCGCCTTGGAGGCGGGCAGGACAATGCCCGTCCGCTCATGGACGAGCCGGCGGAGCGCATCGAGATGCTGCCCGGTGCTCGAAGACGCCGCGGCCCGCAGATCCGCCCGGGTGAGATAGGCGCTCATGCCGGGAGCACCGCCTCGGACGCCGGGGCCTCGGTTGCCGGGGCGCCGGCCGGCAGCGCCAGACCGTCGAGCGTGCCGGCGAAGAGCCCCTCGACATCGAGCAGCGTCACGAAGGCCCCCTCGCGGCGGCCGATGCCGGCGACCATGCGCTCGTGCCAGTTGAGCAGCTCCGCCTCGGCGAGCGGGGCGGCGCCGTCGGCGTCGAGCTCCGTTACCTCGATGACCCGGTCGACGCGCAGGCCGACGGCCTGCCGGCGTGGTGCCTCGCGCAGCGTCAGCACGACGATGCGCGTGTCGTCGCTGTCCTCGCGCGGCGGCTGGCCGAGGAGGAGGCGCATGTCGACCACCGGGACGGACATGTCGCGGCGGTCGATGAGGCCCAGCAGGCAGGCCGGCGCGCGGGGCAGGGGCGCCGCCTCGCGCGCGTCGATGATCTCCACCACCGGGGCCACCGGCAGCGCGAAGAGCACGCTGCCGAGGCCGAAGGTGACAACCGTCTGGCTTGTCATGTCACGATCCCCCATGTCCCGTCCCCGTTCAGGCGGCGGAGCGGCTGGAGTGCTGGAACTGGGCGTCGAGCTCGTCCTCGGCATCGCCGAGATCGAAGTCGAAGCCGGAGCCGGCCTCCGCCACCGGCGGGGCACTGGGCCTGCGCGTCGCGGCAGTGCGGGGCGCTGGGCGAGAGGCCGCCCCGCGGGAGGCCGGCGCCGTGGCGCGGACCCGGCCCTCCTGCTCACCGTCGAGCTGGAAGAAGGACATCGCCCCCCGCAGCGACTCCGCCTGCGCGGCCAGCTGCTCCGCGGTGGAGGAGCTTTCCTCGGCGGCGGCGGTATTCTCCTGCGTGACCTTGTCGAGCTGCTGGATCGCCGTGTTCACCTGCGCGGCGCCCGTGGCCAGCTCCTGGCTGGCGCCGGAGATCTGGCTGACCAGCTCCGCCGTTCGCTCGATATCGGGCACCAGCCCCTCGAGCATGCGCCCGGCCTCCTCGGCGGCTTTCACCGTATCGCCGGAGAGCGAGGAGATCTCGCCCGCGGCCGTCTGGCTGCGCTCGGCCAGCTTGCGCACCTCGGAGGCGACGACGGCGAAGCCGCGGCCATGCTCGCCGGCCCGGGCCGCCTCGACGGCGGCGTTGAGGGCGAGGAGGTCGGTCTGGCGGGCAATCTCCTGCACCACCATGATGCGCTCGGCGATGGTCTTCATCGCGGTGACGGCCTCCGAGACGGCGCGACCGGACTCGCGGGCGTCGTCGGCGGATTTCTGGGCCATGCCCTCCGTCTCCTGGGCGTTGTCGGCCGTCTGCTTGATGTTGGCTGTCATCTGCTCCATCGCGCTGGAGGCTTCTTCGGTGGAGGCCGCCTGCTCGGTGGCGCCCTCGCTGAGCTGATCGGCGGTGGACGCCATCTGGCTGGAGCCGGCGGCGACCTGACCCGCGCCGGCGGAGACCTCGCCGACGACGCCGCGCAGGCGTTCGACCATCTTGTTGAGGGCGTGCATCATGTCGCCGATCTCGTCGTTGGTGCGCACGTCCAGCGTCTCGCGCAGGTTGCCGGAGGCGACGTGGTCGGCCAGCCGGTTCACCCGGCGCAGGCCGCGGCTGATGGTGGAGACGATCCAGAAGGCGAGGCCGAGGCCGACCGCGGCGGCGCCGAGCGTGACCATGGTGAGCAGCTGGCGCGACTCCTCGTAAAGGGCGGTGTTCGTCTCGGCCCGGTGATCCATCTCCGCCGCGTTCTCGGAGATCACCGTCTCGATGGCCTCTTCCATCTGCAGCCAGAGCTCGCGGCCATCGGTGCTGATGAGCGTGAAGGCGAGCGTCTCCTGCCCGCGGTCGGCGAGGGCCATCGCCCGCTCGTTGACGGCGCGGATCTCGTCGCCGATGGCGGCGTACTGGTCGAGCAGGACCCGGCCCGACTCGCTGGCGATGGCGTAGAGGCGCTCGTACTTCGCGCTGTGGCGCTCGCGGGATGCGCCCATGATGGCGAGCACGGCCTGCCGCTCTTCGGCGGTGCTCGAGAGGATGTATTCGCGCGTGTCGCGCTGGATCCGCACCTGCTCGCCCTCGAGATCGGCGGCGAGGCGCACGCGCTCGCCGTCTTCGCTGACGATCCGCTCCGTCCGGTCATTCATGTCGGCCATGGTGCCGAGCGACAGCAGCGACACCCCCACGGCCGCCCCGATGAGCAGCAGGAAGGTTATGGCGAGTTTCATCTTGAGAGTGAGGCGCATGGTTGGGCTATCCTTCCGCGTCGGTATGGGGGCCGGCGGCGGGAGCGCCGGGCCTGTGGGAGTTGCCGGCTTCGCCGGGCCGATGGGAGTTGCCGGCTTCGCCGGCCAGGAAATCGGCGAAGATCGCCGGAAGATCTGGAATGGTGACGAACTCGCCCGCCCAGCGGCCGAGCGCAGCGACGTAGCGGGGCGGCCAGCGGGTGCCGACGGCGGGGATCTCCTCCAGCGCCTCGGGGGCCAGCCGTGTCACCTCGTGCACGCTGTCGGCGAGGACGCCCACGACGCTGGCCTGCCCCGCGAGGGGCAGCTCCAGCACGAGGATGCGGGCATCGTCGGCGGCATCGCGCGACACTTCCGCGCCGCCGGGGTGCGGCATGCGCAGCGGCACCCGCAGGTCGGCCAGCGGCACGACGCTGCCGCGCACGTTGACGAGGCCGGAGACGAATTGCGGGGCGCCGGGGACGCGCGTCGTCTGCACCGGCTCCAGCACCTCGCGGAGCTGGGCGGCGGGCACGGCCAGCACCTCGCCGGAGAGGCGGAAGGTCACCATGTCGCCTGCAAGGTCCATGCCGTGGCGCGCGGGGGTGTGCTTGCTCATCACGCCGCCTCCCGCCCGTCGGCCTCGAGCCGGCCGCGGGCGACGAGCTGGGGCACGTCGAGGATCAGCGCCACTGCCCCGTCGCCGAGGATCGTGGCGCCAGAGAAGGTCTTCACCCCCGCATGGAGCGGCGAGAGCTGCTTGATGACCGTCTGGTTGGAGCCGATGATCCGGTCGACGACGAGGCCGACGCGGCCGTCGGCGCTGGTGACGACGATGACCTTCTGGTGCGGTCCAGGGACGCCGGAGCTCTGCAGCAGCTGGCGCAGGCGCAGGAAGGGCACGAGGCTGTCGCGGATGTCGAGGAAGGCATTGCCGCGGGCGCCGGGCTCGGCCAGCGCCTCCGGCAGTTCGACGATCTCGTCTACCGCCGCGAGGGGGAGGACGAAGCGCTCGCCGGCGACCTCGATCAGCAGCCCGTCGATGATCGCCAGCGTCAGCGGCAGGCGGAGGGTGACCGAGGTGCCTTCGCCGGGGCGGCTGGTCACCTCGATGGCGCCGCGCAGCCCGTCGATGGTGCGCTTGACGACATCCATGCCGACACCGCGGCCCGACAGCTCCGTCACCTCGGCGGCGGTGGAGAAGCCGGGGGCGAAGATGAGGCCGAAGAGCTCCTCGTCGGCCGGCTCGGCGCCCTCGCCGAGGAGGCCGCGCGCGGTGGCGCGGGCGCGGATCGCCTCCCGGTTCAGGCCGCGGCCGTCGTCGGAGAGGGAGATCAGCACCTCGGCCCCGGAATAGCGGGCGGAGAGGGTGATTGTGCCCGTCTCCTCCTTGCCGGCGGCGGCGCGGCCCGAGGGCTCCTCCAGCCCGTGATCGGCGGCGTTGCGGATGATGTGCATGAGCGGCTCGGTCAGCCGCTCGACCACCGTCTTGTCCAGCTCCGTCTCCTCGCCCTCGGCGACGAAGGCGATGCGCTTGCCGAGCTTGGAGGTGAGGTCATGCACGAGGCGCCTGAAGCGGCCGGTGATGGTGGAGATCGGCGTCATGCGGATCGACATGGTGGTGTCGCGCATGGCGGCGGTGAGGCGCTGGATATCCTCCGTCACCGCGACGAGGGAGGGATCGCCCGAGCGGGCGACGATGTCGACGAGCCGAGCCTCGGCGAGGACCAGCTCTCCCACCCTGTCCATCATGTCGTCCAACCGCTCGGCCGGCACGCGCATGTGGGCGCTGGGCTTGGCGGCCGGCGCGGCGGCCGAGGCATCCCGCGGCTCCGCCGCTGAGGGGGGCGCCGCCGGCGCGGGCCGCGGCTGCGCCGCGGCGGTGGGCCCTTCGGGCGCCGGCTCCGCCGGCGAGATGGACGTTTCGGGCGCCGGCTGCGCCGGCGGGGGCGCGCCTTCGGCGCGGGCGAGCGTCAGCTCCAGCCCCTGCTCGTGGAAGAGGAAGACATCGCGGATCGCGTCCTCGCTGACCTCCGCCGGAAGCTCCACCTCCCAGCCGAGGTGCAGCTCCGCCGCGTCGAGGAGGGGCAGGGGGGGCACGTCGCGGATGCGGGCGCGCAGGCGCGTAGCGCCGAGCTCCCGCAGTTCGGCGAGGACCAGCTCCGGCTTGCCGCCGAGCACCAGTGTGTCGGCGGGGAGCTTGAAGGTGAGCTGCCAGGGGCCGGCGCCGGCCGCCGGGGGCGGCTCGCCGAGGTCGAGCGCGAAGCCCTCCTCCGCCCCCGCCTCTTTGCCGAGGTGGCGGGCGAGATCGGCGAGGATCGCCTCGCCGCCGGGGGCTCCTTCGGCCTCCAGCAGGGCGGCGACGTGATCGCGGGCGCGCAGGGAGATGGCGACGAGCGGGGCGTCGACCTCCGCCGCGCCGGAGCGCACCGCCTCGAAGGCGCTCTCGAAATCATGCAGGAAGCCGGCGATATCCTCGCGCCCGAACATGGCGCCGGTGCCCTTGAGCGTGTGCAGGTCGCGGAAGACGCCGTCGATCAGCTCCCGATCCTCCGGCGTGGCCTGCAGGGCGAGCAGCCGCTCTTCGAGCGTCTCCACGAGGCCTTCCGTCTCGGCCCGGAAGACGGCGAGTGTCTCGGCATCCATCAGGCGCTCACCAGTTTGCTCATGACGCCGAGCAGCTTTTGCTGATCGAACGGCTTGACCATCCAGCCGATGGCGCCGGCGGCGCGGGCCTCCTCCTTCACGCTGGCCTGGCTCTCGGTGGAGCAGAAGACGACCGGCACGCCCTTGTTCTGCGGGGCGGCGCGGAAGGCGCGCACGAAGGAGAGGCCGTCGAGGCGGGGCATGTTCTGATCGGTGATCACGGCGTCGGGGCGCATGGTCTTCGTCAGGTCCAGCGCGGCCTGGCCATCCTCGGCGGTGACGACGGCGTAGCCGGCGCCCTTGAGGGTGTTGGAGATCATCTGGCGGACCGACGGGGAATCGTCGACCACGAGAACGGTGCGGGTCATGTCAGGCTCTCCGGCTGGGGCGCAGGGGCGCCGGCGCCCAGCGGGCCGTCGGCGATGTCGTCAAGGCAGAGGGCGCGCCAGAGGCCGGTGACGGCGGGCGCGCCCATGATGTGCGGCGGCGGCGCGAAGCCGGCCTTCAGCGCAGCGACGAGGAGCTGGATGCCGGCGGCATCCACCTCCCCCGGAGCGGGCGGGTCGGCCGGCCAGGCGGCCGGATCGTCTGCAAGGGCTTGCTGGGTGCCGGTGGCGTCCGGCAAGGCGAGTGGCGCGGTTGTGGCTGTCACGAATCCCCTCCGTGCGGCTTTAACCACGCCTCTAGCGCCACGCCCCTTAAGGCGCGGTTACGTGGAGAGCGGGAAGAGGCGGGGAGGGGGCCGTCCGCCCCCGTCGGGGGAGGCGGGCGGCGTCAGCCGGCGGCGAGCCGGTGGCGGCCGATGGGCAGCATGAGCGGCGCGCCGGAGACCGGGTCGCGGATCACCTGGCTGTCGAGGCCGAAGACGTGGCGGATCGTCTCCACCGTCAGCACCGCCTGCGGCGGACCGGCGGCGTGCAGCTTGCCGGCGGCGAGGGCGATGAGGTGGTCGGCGTAGCGGGCGGCGAGGTTGAGATCGTGCAGCACCATGACGATGGTGGTCCCGCGCGAGGCGTTAAGATCCACCAGCAGGTCCAGCACCTCCACCTGGTGGGCGACGTCGAGGAAGGTCGTGGGCTCGTCGAGGAGCAGCAGGTCCGTCTCCTGCGCGAGGGCCATGGCGATCCACACCCGCTGACGCTGCCCGCCGGAGAGCTCGTCGACGGCGCGCTCGGCGAGGTCGAGCGTCTTCGTCGCCTCCATGGCAGCGGCGACGGCGGTATCGTCCGCCCGGCTCCAGCGGGTGAAGGTGCCGTGGTGGGGGTGGCGGCCGCGCCCGATGAGGTCGGCCACGGTGATCCCCTCCGGCGCGATGGGCGCCTGCGGCAGAAGGCCGAGGGTGCGGGCCAGCGCCTTCGCCGGCATCCGGTGCACGGCCTTGCCGTCGAGCACCACCTGCCCCTCGCGGGGCGAGAGCAGGCGTGACATGGCGCGCAGGAGTGTGGACTTGCCGCAGGCATTGGCGCCGACGATGGCTGTGATCTTGCCCGGCGGCACGGCGAGGTCGACGCCCTCCAGCACCGCGCGCTCCGCGTAGCCGGCCACCAGCGCCTCGGCCGCGAGGCTGTGCGAGGTGGTCACGAGGCGCCCCCGCCGCTGTTGCTGCGCGCGATCAGCCAGACGAGGTAGGGTGCCCCCAGCGCCCCCGTCACCACGCCCACCGGGTAGCGGGACGGCAGGGCGAACTGGCCGACGTAATCGGCCAGCAGCACCAGCACCGCCCCGGTCAGCGCGGCGGGGATCAGCAGCGAGCGGCCGGGGCCGGTGATGCGCGCGGCGATGGGGCCGGAGAGGAAGGCGACGAAGGCGATGGGCCCGGCGGCGGCGGTGGCGAAGGCGATCATGCCGACGGCGGTAACGAGGACGGTGATCCGTGTCCATGCGACGCGCACGCCGAGGGCGGCGGCGGCGTCGTCGCCGAGCCGCAGCGTCTCCAGATCCCGCGCGCGGGTCAGCAGCACGCCGCCGAAGAGGACGAGCGCCAGCGCCGCCGGCAGGATCTCCCCCCAGGTGGCGCCGTTGACGGAGCCGGCGAGCCAGCGCATCGCCTCGGCATGGCTCCAGGAGCTCGCCTTCTGAAGGGCATAGGCGATGACGCTCTCCAGCATCGAGGCCATGCCGATGCCGATGAGGATCAGCCGCGCCCCGGCGCCGCCGCCCTTGAAGGACAGCCCGTAGATCAGCAGCGCCACGCCGAGTCCCGCCGCGATGGCGAAGGTGGAGACCGCGCCGCCGGAGAGGCCGAAGAAGACGATGCCGATCACGGCCGCGGCGCTGGCGCCGAAGGAGATGCCGATGATGTCGGGCGAGGCCAGCGGGTTGCGCAGCATCGTCTGGAAGGCCGCGCCCCCCATCCCGAAGCTGAGCCCGGCGACGACGGAGAGCGTCGCGCGAGGCAGCCGCAGCGTGCCGACGGTGAAGGAGGCGACGGGCACGTCCTGCCCCAGCATCACCCGCAGCACGTCGCCCGGAGGGATGAAGCTCTGCCCCAGCATCAGCGTCAGCGCGAAGAGGCCGAGGAGGAGGGCGCCCAGCCCCCACGCCACTGTCCGCCGCCGCCCGTCGCGGCGCCGGCGGCCGAGCGCCACCCAGTCGGCGGTGGTGCCGGTGAGGGAGGGGGCGGCCGTCACAGCGCGCGGATCCTCTGGCGGCGGACGATCCAGATGAAGATCGGCGCGCCGAGGAAGGCGGTAATGATGCCGACATCCATCTCGCTCGGCCGGGCGACGACGCGGCCCAGCACGTCGGCGGCGATCAGGAGGCCGGCGCCGACGAGGGCGGAGAAGGGAAGGAGCCACCGGTGGTCGATCCCCACGAGAAGCCGGCAGAGATGCGGCACGGCCAGCCCGACGAAGCCGATGGGCCCGCAGATGGCCGTGGTCGCCCCGCAGAGCAGCACCGCGCCGGCGGCAGAGGTGGCGCGGGCGAGGGCGACCCGCTCGCCGAGGCCGGCGGCCAGCTCATCGCCGAGGGCGAGGGAATTGAGGCGCTTGGCCGAGAGCAGGGAGAGGACGAAGCCGGCGAAGAGCACGGGCAGCACCTCGGTGATGCCGGCGAAGCTCGCCCCGCCGACGCCGCCGATCTGCCAGGAGCGCACGCCCCCGGCGATGTCGTTGCGCGGCAGCACGACGCCCGTGATGAAGGAGGAGAAGGCGACGGAGGTCGCCACACCCGAGAGCGCCAGCTTCAGGGGTGTCGCCCCGCCCGGCCCGACGGAGGCGATGGCGTAGACGAAGGCGACGGTCAGCGCCGCGCCGGCGACGGCCACCCAGATATAGGCGGTGAAGCTCACCATCCCGAACCAGGCGATGCCCAGCACCACCGCCAGCGCCGCGCCCATGTTGACGCCGAGGATGCCCGGGTCCGCCAGCGGGTTGCGCGTGACGCCTTGCATGACGGCGCCGGAGAGGCCGAGCGCCGCTCCGGCCAGCGCCGCGAGGAGGGTGCGGGGCACGCGCTTGGCGACGGCGGCCTCGCCGATCGTGTCCGTCGCGCCGCCGAGCCCGGCCCAGATCTCCTGCCAGCCCACGGCGCGCGTGCCGATGGAGACGGAGAGGGCGCAGAGCACGGCAAGGCCCGCGAGCACGGCGATCAGCCAGAGCCCCCGGGCCTCGAGTGAGCGCCGCCGCGGCGGCGCCCCTATGGTGGCGCTTCTCAAGCTACTCCCCCTGGCGGGCCGCCTCGGCGAGGAGTGCGACATAATCCTCCAGCACCCAAGAGATCGCCAGCGGCGTCGGGTTGGCGGCGGTGCCCAAGGGATCGTTGGAGAGGGTGACGACCGCGCCATTGGCGACGGCCGGCATCTTGGAGGTCAGGGGATCGGCGTTCAGCGCGTCGATCAGCTCCTGCCCGCCATAGGTGACGACGATCTCGACATCGTCGAAGGCGTCGATCTGCTCGGCGGAGATGGAGCCGGAATAGGCGCCGTCCTCCGAGGCGTCGATGACGCTCTGGGGCATGGCGAGGCCCAGATCCTCGAAGAACTGCACGCGCGTGTCATTGTCGGAGTAGAAGTTGATGATCGACAGGTCGGTCGTGTCGAGGTGGGTGATGAACATCACCTCCTTGCCGTCCAGCTCTGGGTACTGCCCCACCGTCTCGTCGATCTCGCCCTCGATCTCGGCGATCAGCGCCTCGCCTTCCTCGGCCATGCCCATGCCGGCGGCATTGATGCGGATCGACTCGCGCCAGTTCGTCGCCCAGGGCGCGTCAGGGTAGGCGACGGTGGGGGCGATCTGGCTGAGGGTGTCGTAATCCTCCTGGGAGAGGCCCGAGTAGCCGGCGAGGATCACGTCGGGGTTGGTGGCGGCCACCGCCTCGAAGTCGATCCCGTCGCCCTCGTCGAAGAGCACCGGCACTTCGGCGCCCATCTCCTCCAGCGCCTCGGAGACCCAGGGCAGCAGGCCGTCGCCGTCATCGTCGCCAAAGTTGGCGGCGGCGAAGCCCACCGGCACGAGGCCGAGCGCCAGCGGCACCTCGTGGTTCGCCCATTGCACGGTCGCGACGCGCTGCGGCTTCTCCTCCAGCACGGTGGAGCCGAGCGCATGCTCGATGGTGACCGGGTAATCGCCGGCCTCCTGCGCGAGGGCGGAACCGGCGGGCAGGGCGGCCAGAAGGGCGGCCAGCCGAAGCGGGTGGGACATCAGGTATCTCCTACTAAAAGGGTCGGAAACCTAAGACCAAGCCCCGCGGCGGTTGTCAACGGCCCAAGCAAGCGCCTTCCGCCGGGTCGGGCGGGCGGCGCCTGTTTTTCGCGTGGCGCCAAACATGGGTGGAACCTGCCGCCCTTCCCATGACTTAGTTGTGAAAGCGGCCGGGGTTCGCCGGGCCGCTCGACAGGGACGGGATGGAGAATCATTGCGATGCAGGCCAAGCCAAGCCGCGATAAATCCAAGGAAAACCTCCAAGACCTCGCCGCCAGCCGGCTCGCCATCGAAGCCATATCTCCGCAGATCGACAGCGGCCGCTTCGCCGCCAAGGCGGTTGCGGGCTGGCCAGTGACGATCGAGGCGGACGTGATGTCTGACGGGCACGAGGTGATTGCCGCCGCAGTGCTCACCGGCGCGGGTGAGGCCGTGCCGATGGTGAAGGGCGTCAACGACCGATGGTCGGCCGACGTGACCTTCCCGGACGTCGGGCCCGCGACCTTCCAGATCCTCGCGTGGCGCGACCTCTGGGGCACTTGGGCGCGCGACACGCGCAAGAAGATCGCCGCGGGGCAGGACGTCTCCGTCGAGCTTCAGGAAGCGGGCCAGCTGATCGACCGCGTTAAATCCGCCGGGCCCGAGATGGCCGGCCTCGCCCGTGCCGCGAAGGCGGGCGACACCGGCACGCTCCTCTCCGAGGAGACGGATGCCGTCATGGCCGCCGCCGGCCCCCGCGCCAACGTCACCGAGAGCGCCCGTTTGCCCGTTTGGGTGGACCGGGAGCGCGCCGCCTTCTCCGCCTGGTACGAGCTTTTCCCCCGCTCCACCGGGGCGGCGGGCCAGCACGGCACCTTGCGCGACGTCATTGGCCGGCTGCCTTACGTGAAGGACCTCGGCTTCGACGTCCTCTATTTCCCGCCGATCCATCCGATCGGGACGACGAACCGCAAGGGCAAGAACAATTCGCTGAAGGCCGAGGCCGGCGATGTGGGCTCTCCCTACGCCATCGGCTCGCCCGAGGGGGGGATGGATGCGCTGCACCCCGAGCTGGGAACGTTCGAGGATTTCGCGGCGCTGGTCGAAGCGGCGAAGGCCGAGGATATCGAGATCGCGATGGACATCGCGCTCAACGCCTCGCCCGATCACCCATGGATCCAGGAGCATCCCGACTGGTTCGAGCGGCGGCCCGACGGCACGATCAAGTACGCCGAGAACCCGCCGAAGAAGTACGAGGATATCGTCAACTTCCGCTATTACCTCGACGACGGCAAACCCAATGCGCCGTTCTGGGAGGCGATCCGCGACCTCTTCCTGTTCTGGGCGGAAAAGGGCGTGCTCAACTTCCGCGTCGACAACCCGCACACCAAGCCCTTCCCGTTCTGGGAATGGATCATTGCCGAGGTGCGCAAGCAGTATCCGGGGACGGTCTTCCTCTCCGAGGCCTTCACCCGCCCGAAGGTGATGAAGCGTCTCGCCAAGGTGGGCTACAACCAGAGCTACACCTACTACACGTGGCGCAATACCAAGGACGAGCTGCAGGAATACCTGACGGAGCTGACGACGGAGGAATGCCGCCACTACATGCGGCCGAACTTCTTCGTCAACACGCCGGATATCAACCCGATCTTCCTGCAATATTCCGGCCGCCCCGGCTTCCAGACCCGCCTGATCATGGCGGCCTCCCTCTCCGGCTCCTACGGCATGTATTCCGGCTTCGAGCTTTGTGAGGCGGCGCCGCTGCCGGGCAAGGAGGAGTATCTCGACAGCGAGAAATACGAACTCCGCCACCGCGACTGGGACGGGGAGGGCAATATCAAGGACGATATCCGCCTCATCAACCGCATCCGCCGCGAGAACCCGGCGATGAAGGACTATCTGAACCTCAAGTTCTTCACGGCCCATGACGACCGGGTTCTCTACTACGGCCGCTTTGACGAGGCGAGCCGCAATTACCTGCTCTTCCACGTGCTGATCGACCCGCACGGAGGGGCGCAATTCAACTTCGAAGTGCCACTTTGGGAATTCGGGCTGGAAGATTCCGGCTCGATCGAGGTGCAGGATGCCATTCAGGGCAACCGCTTCACCTGGCACGGCAAGGATCACATGCTCACGCTCGACCCCGTCAATCGCCCCTATGCCATCTGGAAACTGTTTCCGCCCGGAGGTGCCGTATGAGTCTCGCCGAACAGATCACCGACGAGACCGAGCTGCAGGTCGCGGACTGGTACAAGGACGCGATCATCTACCAGCTGCACGTCAAGGCGTACCAGGACAGCAACAATGACGGCATGGGCGACTTTGCCGGCCTGATGTCGCGCCTAGACCACGTGCAGGAGCTGGGGGCGACCGCCGTCTGGCTGCTGCCCTTCTACCCCTCGCCGCTCCGCGATGATGGCTACGACATCGCCGAGTTCAAGGAGGTGAACCCCTCCTACGGCACGATGGAGGATTTCGAGGGCTTCGTGGCGGAGGCTCACCGGCGGGGCCTGAAGGTCATCACCGAGCTCGTCATCAACCACACCTCCGACCAGCACGAATGGTTTCAACGTGCCCGGCATGCCCCCAAGGGCAGCCCGGAGCGGGACTTCTACGTCTGGTCCGACGATCCGTCGAAGTGGATGGACAAGACGCGGGTGATCTTCAACGACACCCACGACAGCAACTGGACATGGGATCCGGTCGCCGAGCAATTCTACTGGCACCGCTTCTTCGATCACCAGCCGGACCTCAACTTCGACAACCCGAAGGTGATGGAGGCGGTGCTCGACGTCATGCATTTCTGGCTCGACAAGGGCGTCGACGGGCTGCGGCTCGATGCGATCCCCTATCTCGTCGAGCGGGACGGGACGAACAACGAGAACCTGCCCGAGACGCATGACATCCTGAAGCGCATCCGCGCCAATCTCGATGAGCATTACGACGACAAGATGCTGCTGGCCGAGGCCAACCAGTGGCCAGAGGATACGCGCCCCTATTTCGGCGAGGGCGACGAATGCCACATGGGCTTCCACTTCCCGCTGATGCCGCGGATGTACATGGCCGTGGCGCAGGAAGACCGGCACCCGATCACGGATATCATCCGCCAGACGCCGGACATTCCGGATAATTGCCAATGGGCGATCTTCCTGCGCAACCATGACGAGCTGACGCTCGAGATGGTGACGGACAAGGAGCGCGATTACCTCTGGGAGACCTACGCCGCCGACAAGCGCGCGCGGATCAACATGGGCATCCGCCGCCGTCTCGCGCCGCTCCTGCAGAACGACCGCCGCAAGATCGAGCTGCTGAACTCGATGCTGATGTCGATGCCCGGCACGCCGATCCTCTATTACGGCGACGAGATCGGCATGGGCGACAACATCTATCTCGGTGACCGCGACGGCGTGCGCACGCCGATGCAATGGTCGCCCGACCGGAACGCCGGCTTCTCGCGCGCCGATCCACAGCGCCTGTATCTGCCGACGATCCAGGATGCCATCTACGGCTACGAGTCGCGCAACGTGGAGAGTCAGGCGCACGACCCGTCCTCCTACCTCAACTGGATGCGCCGCATGGTCGCCGTCCGCCAGAACCACGACGTGTTCGGGCGCGGCGAGATGCGCCTCCTTTACCCGAAGAACCGCAAGGTCCTCGCCTATATCCGCGAGCATGAGGGGGATGCGGTGCTCTGCGTCGCCAACCTCTCGCGACAGGCGCAGGCGGTGGAGATCGATCTCTCCGCCTATGCCGGCCGGGTGCCGATCGAGCTGACGGGCCACTCCGCCTTCCCGCCGGTGGGCGCGCTGCCCTACATGGTGACGCTGCCGGCCTACGGCTTCTACTGGTTCCAGCTGGCCGACGAGGCCGAGGCGCCGAGCTGGCGCACGGCCCCGCAGGAGATCCTGCCGGAGTTCCTGACGCTGACGACCCGCGACGGCCGCGTCTCCAGCGCCCTGACGGGCCGCGAGGGGCGGATGCTCGAGCGAGACGTGCTGCCGAGCTACCTGCCGATCCAGCGCTGGTTCGCCGCGAAGGACAAGACGATCAAGGGCACCCATATCTCGCCGCTGGCGGATCTGGAGGACGGGCGCGCCGCGCTCTCCCTGCTCGATGTCGATCTCGGCGACGAGACGCAGCAATACCTGCTGCCGCTCGCCGCGCTCTGGGGGGAGGACAACGTCTCCTTCGGCTCGCCGACGCTGGGCTACACGCTCTCCAAGCTGCGCCGCGGGCCCTCCGTTGGCGGCCTGATCGACGGCACCGCCGACGTGCCCGCCATGACGGCCCTGTTCGAGGCGCTTCAGAAGGGCGGGGAGCTGTCGGCCGAGGGTGGCCGCGTCGTCTTCGACAAGGTCCCCGCGATGGATGACATCGAGGACCCGGGCGAGGCGCGCCTGCTGAACGTCGAGCAGTCGAATGCCACGATGGCCTTCTCCGACAAGGCGATTCTCAAGCTCTACCGCCGCCTGCGGGAGGGTGTGCAGCCCGATATCGAGGTCTCGCGCTTCCTCACCGGCCCCGGCGGCTTCGACGGCACGCCCGCCTTCCTCGGCGAGCTGGCCTTCGAGCGCGACGACGGCGAGCGGGTGTCGCTCGGCGCCGCCTTCGGCTTCGTGCGCAACCAGGGCGATGCCTGGGCCGCGGTGACGGACGGGCTGGAGCGTCTGGTGGCCGAAAGCGCCATCGACGACGGCGCGCCGGACCCGTACCTGCCGGGCCTCGACCTCGCCCCCGCCATCGGCCGCCGCACGGCGGAGATGCACGTCGCCCTCGCCAAGGGGACGGAGCCGGACTTCGCCCCCGAGCCGATGACGCCGGAGCGGCTGGAAAGCTTCGCCGACGAGGTGATCGCCGAGTTGGAGGAGGCGCTGCAAGGCCTCTCCGCCACGTCCGGCCTCACCGGCGAGGCCGCCGCGCTGGCGGAGACGGTGCTGGCCGGCGGCGATGAGCTGAAGGCCCGCGTCGCCTCGCTGAAGGGCATGGCCCCCTCCGGCGCTCTGACCCGCATCCACGGGGATTACCACCTCGGGCAGGTGCTCGTCGCGCAGAACGACGTGGCGATCATCGACTTCGAGGGGGAGCCCCGCCGCACGCTGCCCGAGCGCCGCGCCAAGGCGGCGCCGCTGCGCGATCTCGCCGGCATGATCCACTCGCTGGATTACGCCGCCTTCTCCGCCCGCAAGCGCACCCGCAGTGCGGCAGCGGACATGGACGGCGCCACGGTGCAGATCGAGGAGTGGCACGCCCGCGCCCAGGCTGAGCTGAGCGAGGCCTATGCCGAGGCGATCAAGGACAGCCCCGCGCATCCGACCGATCCCGCCTTCGCGGCGGCGATGCTCGATGCGCTCTACATCCAGAAGGCCGCCTATCAGGTGGGCTACGAGCTGGCGATGCGGCCGACATGGCTGGACATCGGGCTCGCGGCCCTTGCCACGCGGCTCCAGACGGAAGGCAACCAATGACCGATACAACGACGACGACATGGCCCGCCCATGCCCCGCACCCCAATGACGCGGAGGCGATCAGCCGCGGCATGCACGGCGATCCGTTCCGCATCCTCGGGATGCACCAGGAGACGGGCGGCCCCGTGACCGTCTGCGTCTTCTCGCCCGACGCGGCCGAGGTGACGGTGCTCGACCACAAGGGCAAGGAGGTCGGCCCGCTCGAGCCGCTCCGCAACGATGGCCTCTTCTTCGGCGAGATGCCGAAGAAGCGCCGGCCCTTCGACTACCGGCTGAAGTTCCGCAACGCGCAGGGCCATGAATGGGAGCTGCTCGATCCCTACGGGTTCGAGCCGATCCTCGGTGAGATGGACGAGTACCTGCTCGGCGAGGGCCGCCACGAGGAGCTCTACCGCCGCCTCGGCGCCCACCCGACGACCCATGGCGGCGTCGAGGGCACAGCCTTCGCCGTCTGGGCGCCCAACGCCCGGCGCGTTTCCGTTGTCGGCCATTTCAACGCGTGGGACGGCCGCCGCCACCCGATGCGCCGCCGCGGCGCCACGGGGGTCTGGGAGATCTTCATCCCCGGCCTCGGCATGGGCGAGATCTACAAGTACGAGATCGTCGGCGCCTATGGCCATACCCTGCCGCTGAAGGCCGACCCGGTCGGCTTCTTTGCCCAGAACCCACCGGAGACGGCGAGCGTCGTCCACGGCATGCCGCGCCATGAGTGGACGGATTCGGGCTGGATGCAGGCCCGCCCGGCCGACCAGCGCAGCGAGCCGGTCAGCATCTACGAGGTTCACCTCGGCTCCTGGCGGCGCACGCTGGAAAACGAGGTGCTGGACTACGCCGCCCTCGCCGACGAGCTGATCGCCTATGTGGGCGAGATGGGCTTCACGCATGTTGAGTTCCTGCCCGTCTCCGAGCACCCCTATTCGCCGTCCTGGGGCTACCAGCCCGTCGGCATGTTCGCTCCGACGTCCCGCTTCGGCGATCCCGAGGGCTTCGCGAAGATGGTGGACAAGCTGCACGGCGCAGGCGTCGGCGTCATCGTCGACTGGGTGCCCGCGCACTTCCCCACCGACGCGCATGGCCTCGGCAATTTCGACGGCACGGCGCTCTACGAGCACGCCGACCCGCGGCAGGGCTTCCACCAGGACTGGAACACGCTGATCTACAACTTCGGCCGGCAGGAGGTGGCGAACTTCCTGCGCGCCTCCGCCACGTTCTGGCTGAAGGAGCTACATGTCGACGCGCTGCGCGTCGATGCCGTGGCCTCGATGCTCTACCTCGATTACTCTCGCAAGGATGGCGAGTGGATCCCCAACCGCTATGGCGGGCGGGAGAACCTTGATGCGATCGACTTCCTCAAGGGCGTCAACCGCGTCGTGCGTGACTACGCGCCCGGCTCGCTGACCATCGCCGAGGAAAGCACCGCCTGGCCCGGCGTCTCGCGCCCTGTCAGCGAGGACGGGCTTGGCTTCGACTTCAAGTGGAACATGGGCTGGATGCACGACACGCTGGAGTACATGCAGCAGGATCCCATCCACCGGAAGTACCACCACCACAAGATGACCTTCGGGCTGGTCTATGCCTTCTCGGAGAACTTCGTGCTGCCGCTCAGCCACGATGAGGTGGTGCACGGCAAGGGGTCGATGCTCGGCAAGATGCCGGGCGACCGCTGGCAGAAGTTCGCGAACCTGCGCGCCTATTACGGCTTCATGTGGGGCCATCCCGGCAAGAAGCTGCTCTTCATGGGCGGCGAGTTCGGGCAGGAGCGGGAGTGGAACCACGACCAGTCGCTCGACTGGCACCTGCTGGAAGATCCGCACCACGACGGCGTCCGCCAGTTCGTGCGCGATCTCAACCACCTCTACCGGTCCGAGCCGGCCATGCACCAGCGCGACTGTTCTCCCGAGGGCTTCCGCTGGATCGAGGGCGGCGATTCCGAGAACAACGTCTTCTCGTTCATCCGCTACGGCGAGGAGGGCACGAAGCCCGTCGTCGTCGTCTGCAACATGGCGCCCGTCGTCCGTGAGGGTTACCGGATCGGCATGCCGCAGAGCGGAAACTGGGCAGAACGGCTGAATTCGGATGCCGCAACATATGGTGGCTCCGGCGCCGGGAACGGTGCGGGCGTCCGCGCCGTTGAGGAAGAGCTGCACGGGCTGCCCGCCTCGGCGGCCGTGACCCTTCCGCCGCTGGGCACCATCTTCCTGACACCGGAGTAGACTATATGAAATCCCCCGCCGTGGTGACGGAACGCCCGGTCCTTGCAGGATCGGACGTTCCCCTTGGTGCGACCTGGGACGGGACGGGGACGAACTTCGCCCTCTTTTCCGCCCATGCCGAAAAGGTGGAACTCTGCCTGTTCGACAGCCGCGGCCGGAGGGAGATCGAGCGCATCGAGCTGCCGGAGTACACGCATCAGGTCTGGCACGGCTACCTGCCCGACGTGCGCCCCGGCCAGCTCTACGGCTACCGCGTCCACGGGCCATACGCGCCCGAGGCGGGGCACAGGTTCAACCCCAACAAGCTGCTGCTCGATCCTTACGCGCTGCAGCACTACGGCAACCTGCGCCCGCATCCGTCGCTGTTCGGCTACCGCATGAACAGCAACAACGCCGATCTCTCCTTCGACCGGCGAGACTCGGCCTTCGTGATGCCGAAATGCGTGGTGGTCGACAACGCCCACACCTGGGGCAGCGATTATCGCCCGCAGCGCCCGTGGGGCCGCTCGGTCATCTACGAGGCGCATGTCGGCGGAATGACGATGGGCCGGCAGGACATCGAGCAGCCGCTGCGTGGCACCTTCGAGGGGCTCGCCAACCCCAGCGTCATCGACCACCTCGTCAAGCTCGGCGTGACGGCGATCGAGCTTCTGCCCGTGCAGGCCTTCTACGACGAGGGGCACCTCGTCGATAACGGGCTGGTCAACTGGTGGGGCTACTCGACGCTCGGTTTCTTCGCCCCGGCGCCGCGGTTCCTCACGCAGGACGGCTCGCTCCACGAGTTCAAGCTGATGGTCCGCCGCCTCCACGAGGCGGAGATCGAGGTCATCATGGACGTGGTCTACAACCACACCGCCGAAGGCTCCGAGCGGGGGCCGACCCTCAGCTTCCGCGGTATCGACAACGCCAGCTACTACACGCTGGCGGACGATCCGCGCTATTACTTCGACACCACCGGCACCGGCAACTCGCTGAACCTGCGCAACTCGCGCGTGCTGCAGATGGTCATGGATTCCCTGCGCTACTGGGTGGAGGAGTGCCACGTCGACGGCTTCCGCTTCGACCTCGCCACCACGCTCGGGCGCGACCGCGACCATTACTCCGAGCACGCCATCTTCCTGGAGGCCGTGCGGCAGGATCCAATCCTCGCCGGCGTGAAGCTGATCGCCGAGCCGTGGGACACGGGGCCGAACGGCTACCAGGTGGGCAACTTCCCGCCCGGCTGGGCGGAGTGGAACGACAAGTACCGCGACACCACCCGCGCCTACTGGAAGGGCGATGGCGGCAAGCTGCCGGACATGGCCTCGGGCCTGCTCGGCTCGGCCGATACCTTCCAGAAGGCCGGCCGGCGTCCTTGGGCGAGCGTCAACTTCATCACCGCCCATGACGGCTTCACGCTGATGGATCTCGTCTCCTACAACGACAAGCACAACGAGGCGAACAAGGAAGACAACCGCGACGGCCACTCCCACAACCTGTCGTGGAACTGCGGCGTCGAAGGCCCGACGGACGATCCGGAGATCATCGCCCTGCGCGAGCGGCAGCGCCGCAACCTGATGGCGACGATGATCTTCTCGCAAGGCACGCCGATGATCCTGATGGGCGACGAGCGCGGTCGCTCGCAGGACGGCAATAACAACACCTATTGCCAGCCGGGGGAGATCAACTGGCTGGACTGGGAGCCGGACGAGGCCAACCTCGCCTTCGAGGAGTTTACGCGCGCCTGCCTGCAGATCCGCGCCTCGCGCGGGCTCTT
Organism: Pseudoroseicyclus tamaricis; assembly: GCF_012070395.1. Classification (GTDB taxonomy): domain Bacteria; phylum Pseudomonadota; class Alphaproteobacteria; order Rhodobacterales; family Rhodobacteraceae; genus Pseudoroseicyclus_A; species Pseudoroseicyclus_A tamaricis. The sequence goes on from NZ_JAAFYS010000001.1 coordinate 1,104,471, forward strand.
CGTGGCGGAACGCTACCTACACGCCGGCCCCGATGCCCGGCAGGGCCGCTTCGCCAAGTGGCTGCGCCCGGACGGAGAGACGATGGCCGACGAGGATTGGCAGAACGGCGAGTCCCGCGCCGTCGCCCTGCTCCTCCACGAGGAGGGCAGCTACCTGCTGATGGTGCTGAACGCCTCGGACACGGACGTCGCCTTCACCCTGCCCGGCGGGCCGGAGCGGGAGTGGCGCTGCCTCGTCGACACCGATGCCGGCCACGCCGACCCGGCCGCGCCGATGCAGGCGCTGGGCGACAGCGTCCACCGGCCCGGCCGCTCCTTCATGCTGCTGGAGACCGAGACCCATGGATGACACCGGCAGAGACAGCTACGATTGGGGCGCCATTCCGGCGGGCGAGGGGCGCTGGCGCTTCCGTCTCTGGGCGCCGAGCGAAGAGAGCCTTACGCTCCGTCTCGCCGGGCGCGAGCTGCCGATGGAGGCGGAGGAGGGCGGCTGGTTCTCTCTCGTCGCCGAGGCGGAGGAGGGGGACGCCTACCAGTACCTCCTCCCCGACGGTTCCGCCGTGCCCGACCCGGCGGCGCGCCGGCAGGAGGGCGGGGTGCATGGCCCCTCGCTCGTCACCGCGCCGCGCACCGCGCTCCCCTGGGCCGGTCGGCCGTGGGAAGAGACGGTGCTCTACGAGCTGCACCTCGGCACCTTCACCGAGGCCGGCACCTACCGTGCCGCGATCGGTGAGCTGGACAGGCTGGCGGAGCTCGGCATCACGGCGATCGAGATTATGCCCGTCGCCCAGTTCGGCGGCGACCGCGGCTGGGGCTATGACGGCGTGCTGCCCTACTGCCCGCACAATTGCTACGGCAACCCGGACGACCTGACTGCCCTCATCGAGGCGGCGCACGAGCGGGGGCTGATGGTCTTCCTCGATGTCGTCTACAACCACTTCGGGCCCGACGGGAATTACCTGCCGAGCTACGCCGGCGACTTCTTCGTCGAGGGACGCACCACGCCCTGGGGCACGGCCATCGACTACACGAAGGCCCCCGTCCGCCGCTTCTTCATCGAGAACGCGCTCTACTGGCTGGAGGAGTTCGGCTTCGACGGGCTGCGCCTCGACGCGGTGGACCATATTCGCGACACCTCCGAGCCGGAGCTGCTGATCGAACTGGCGGAAGAGGTGCACGCGCGCCTCGGCGGCCGGAAGGTCCACCTGACGACGGAGGACAACCGCAACATCACCTACCTGCACGAGCGGGGGGAGGATGGCGCGGTGATCCGACACACCGGCGAGTGGAACGACGATTTCCACAACGCCGCCCACGTCCTCGCGACAGGTGAGCACGAGGGCTACTACGCCGACTTCTCCGACGACCCGCTCGGGCATGTCGGCCGCTGCCTCGCCGAGGGTTTTGCCTTCCAGGGCGAGGGCGGCCGCGGTGTTCCCTCCGCCCACTTGCCGCCGACCGCCTTCGTGGATTTCCTGCAGAATCACGACCAGACGGGCAACCGGGCGCTCGGCGAGCGGCTCATCTCGATGACCGATCCCGAGCGACTTGAGGCGCTGACGGCGATCCTCCTCCTCTCCCCGCATATCCCGCTGCTCTTCATGGGCGAAGAATACGGCGAGACGCGCCCCTTCACCTTCTTCGCCCATTTCGGCGACGAACTGGACGACGCGGTGCGCAAGGGCCGGGCGGAAGAGTTCGCCGCCTTCGAGGCCTTCACGGGCGAGACGGTGCCGGACCCGATCGACGAGGAGACTTTCCTCGCCTGCAAGCTCGACGCCTCCCGCCGGGAGAGTGCCGAGGGCCGCGCCTATGCCGAGCGGCTGCGCAATCTGCTGGACCTGCGGGCCCACCGCATCGTGCCGCTCCTCGCCGGAGCGGCCGGCCATGCCGGCACGCTGATCGCGGCCGAGGACGGTGTGCTGGCGGTCGACTGGCAGCTCGACGGCGCGCTGCTGCAGCTGCGCGCCAACTTCGCCGACGGCCCGCGCGACATGCCGCGCGCCGAGGGCGAAGTGATCCATGAGACGGGCACCCCCGGTGCCCCGAATTCCTCCGCTCACATGCTGGCCCTCATCACATGATGCTTCCCACCGCCACCTACCGCCTGCAATTCCGCCAAGGGATGGATTTCGACCGCGCCGCAGGGCTCGTCCCCTATCTGGCGGACCTCGGCGTCTCGCATCTCTATGCCTCGCCGCTCTTCACCGCCGCGCCGGGCTCCACCCACGGCTACGACGTCACCGACCCCGGCGAGATCGACCCGGGCCTCGGCGGCATCGAGGGGCTGCGCCGGCTCTCGGCGGCGTTGAAGGAGAAGGGCCTTGGCCTGATCCTCGACATCGTGCCGAACCACATGGCCTTTTCCGTCGACACGCGGTGGCTGCGCGACGTGCTGCGCAAGGGCGCCGAGAGCGCCTATGCCGGCCATTTCGACCTCGACCCGGCGGCCGCCCGCATCCGCCTGCCGTGGCTGCCGGCGCCCTTCGAGGAGGTCATCGGCTCCCTCTCCGTCAAGGATGCCGAGGACGGCCCGGTACTCGACACCGGCGGCCTGCAGGTGCCGCTGAAGGAGACGCCCTCTCTGGAGGCCGCCCGCGGCGGTGACGCGGACGCGCTCCGCGCCCTGCACGACGAGCAGCCCTGGCAGCTCGTCCACTGGCGCACGGAGAACGACATCCTCACCCACCGCCGCTTCTTCGCGGTGACCAGCCTCGTCGGGCTGAAGGTGGAGGACGATCCGGTCTTTGAGGACGTGCACCGCCTGCTCTTCGAGCTGGTGGACGAGGGCATCGTCAGCGGCATCCGCATCGACCATATAGACGGGCTGACCGACCCGCAGGCTTATCTCGACAAGCTGCGCGCCCGCGTCGGCGACACGCCCGTCTGGGTGGAGAAGATCCTCTCCGGCACCGAGCGCATCCCCGGCGGCTGGCCGGTGCAGGGGACGACGGGCTACGTCGTCTCCCGCGCGCTCGGGCGCCTTTTGACCGACAAGGAGGGGCTGGAGCGCATCACGGAGGATTACCGCAGCGCCACCGGCCGCCTCGATGCGGCGGAGGAGGTGAATTACCGCGCCCGCCACCAGGTGATGACGCAGGACCTCGCCGCCGAGCTCTGGACGCTGCACCGCCGCTTCTCGGAGGTAGCGGCGGACGACCCGGTGGGCCGCGAGTTCGGGCCGGAGACGCTGCGCTCCGCGCTCGTGGAGTTCATCGCCGCATTTCCGCGCTACCGCACCTACATGACGGCGGACCATATCTCCGAATCCGACAAGGCCCTCGTCCGCGCCACCGCTTCCCGCGCCGCGGCCCGCCTGATCGACCCCGGCGCGCTGCCCTTCCTCGCCGACGTTCTGACGCGTGCGACCCCCGAGACGGCGCGCTTCCGCCTGCGCCTGCAGCAGGTCACCGGCGCCGCCGTCGCCAAGAGCGCCGAGGATACCGCCTTCTACCGTGAGGTGCGCCTCCTCTCCGCCAACGAGGTGGGGGGTGAGCCGGATGACGACCCGCTCGGCATCGAGGGCTTCCACCGCGCGATGGAGCGGCGGTCGGAGCATATGCCGCACGGGCTGTCGCTGACCTCCAGCCACGACACCAAGCGTAGCGAGGATGCCCGCGCCCGCATCGCCGCCATCACCTTCGAGCCGGAATGCTACGAGGCGTGGTTCCGCATCTGCCAGGGCTTCGCGCCCAAGAGGCTGAACCCGAACCTCGTCTGGTACGTCGCCCAGACCTTCCTCGCCATGGAGCCGGGGGACGGCGACATCGCCCAGCGGCTGGCGGACCACGTGGTCAAGGCGCTGCGCGAGGCGAAGTCGGAGAGCTTCTGGACGGCGCCGGACATCGAGCTGGAAGAGGCGGCGCAGAATTACGTCCGCCGGCTCGCCAGCCACTTCCCCAAGCACGCGCGGGAGGTGGATGCCATCGTCACCGCCGCCGACCGGATCTCGCTGATCCAGGCGGCGCTGCACCTGACCGTGCCCGGCATCCCCGACATCTACCAGGGCTGCGAGATCGCCAGCTACGCGCTGACCGACCCGGACAACCGCCGGGCGGTCGACTTCGACCTCTGCGAGAGGGCGCTGGCGGACCCATCTGTCCTGCCACGCAAGCTCGATCGCGAGAAGCTCAGCCTGACGCGGCGGATCCTCTGCCTGCGGCGGGAGGAGCCGGAGCTCTTCCTCCACGGCCATTACCACCGCCTGCCGGCCCCGCCGGGAATCTGCGCCTACGAGCGCCAGCGCGACGGCACGCACATGACCGTTGCCCTCGCCATCTCCGCCCCCCCGGGGCAGCTGGAGGAGGTGGTGCAGGCGAGCCGCTGCATATGGCCGGAGAAGGTGGACAACTCGCCGGTGCGGATCGCCTTCAAACGGCCCTGAGCCAACGGCCTGATGCGGCGCCCGGGAGAGATCCCGGGCGCCGCTTTCTCGTTTAGACATCAGCGCCAGCGGTTCCGCCGCGTAGAACTGAACGGGGTAGCCGTTCTGTCGACGGCCGAGCTGCGGGTGCGCTCGCAGAACGCCCGCGCGGCCGTAACCAGCTCTGTAGGGCGGCCCTTCTCCTCCTCCTCGGAACCGCCCGGGGAGGACCGTGACAGGGACGAAGCGAAACCAAGCCTCAGATGATCGGGCCTGCGGTCGGAACAGGGCGGCGGCCCGTTCGTTCTGTCTTCAAGACTCATTCGGCAGGGAGACATGACATGAAAGACTATCCGACCCCCCCGTTCCCCGAGCAGACGCAGGACATGCCGGGCACCACCGACAAGATGGACCCGCGCCCCGACCACGGCGAGGAGAGCTACGAGGGCTCCGGCCGGCTCACCGGCATGGCGGCGCTGATCACCGGCGGCGACAGCGGCATCGGCCGCGCGGTCGCGCTGGCCTATGCCCGCGAGGGCGCCGACGTGATCATCTCCTACCTCGAGGAGGACGACGAGGCGGCCGAGACGCGCCATCTGGTCGAGGAGGCGGGGCGCCGCTGCTACATCGTGCCCGGCAACATCGCCGATGCCGACCATTGCCGCGCCCTCGTGCGCGAGGCGATGGAGGCCTTCGGGCGGCTCGACATCCTCGTCAACAACGCCGCCCATCAGGCAACGTTCGACTCGCTCCTCGATATCCCGGACGAGGAGTGGGAGAACACCTTCGCCATCAACATCCACGCCATGTTCTACCTCTGCAAGGCGGCGCTCGGCGTGATGAAGCCCGGCTCCAGCATCATCAACACGGCGTCGATCAACTCCGACAAGCCGAGCCCGGGGCTCATCGCCTATGCGGCGACCAAGGGGGCGATCCAGAACTTCACCAACGGGCTCGCCCAGCTCGTCGCCGACAAGGGCGTGCGGGTGAACTGCGTGGCGCCCGGCCCGGTGTGGACGCCGCTGATCCCCTCTACCATGCCCGGCGAGACCGTCTCGCATTTCGGCGAGCAGAGCCCGATGAAGCGCCCGGCCCAGCCGGCGGAGCTGGCCTCCGCCTACGTCATGCTGGCCGATCCGCGCTCCAGCTACACCTCCGGCGCCACCATCGCGGTGACCGGCGGCATCCCGATGATGTAAGCACCCCCCCGGGCGGCGGCAGGAACCCTCCGCCGCCCGGGCCGTTGGCCCTGCACCTATGGAGCGGAGGCATGGCATGGCACGGCATGAGGCGGATGTGGCGATCATCGGCGCGGGGACGGCGGGGCTCGCCGCCTGGCGCGCCGCCACGGAGACAGGGGCGCGCGCCCTGCTGATCGACCCCGCCTTCCGCGGCACCACCTGCGCCTATGCCGGCTGCATGCCCTCCAAGGCGCTGATCGCGGCGGCCGACAAGGCCGAGGCGGCGCGCAGCGCGATGGACTTCGGCATCCATACCGAGGTGCGCATCGACGGGGTCGGCGTAATGGCCCGCGTCCGCCACCTGCGCGACGGGTTCGTCGCCGGCGTGCGGCAGACCATCTCCGAGATCCCTGAAGACGCGCGCCTGACGGCCCGCGCCCGCTTCACCGGCCCCGCCGAGCTGTCGCTCGACACCGGCGACAGTATCTCGGCGCGCGCCATCGTCATCGCCGCCGGCGCGTCCCCCGCCGTGCCGCCGCCCTTCGAGCCGGTGCAGGACAAGGTGCTGACCACGGAGAGCCTCTTCGAGCTGAAGACGCTCCCGGACTCGCTCGGCGTCATCGGTGCCGGCCCGGTGGGGCTGGAGCTGGCGCAGGCGCTCTCCCGCCTCGGCGTGCGCGTCGAGCTCTTCGACGGCGGAGAGGCGCTGGCCGGGATGCCCGGCCCGGAATCGGAGGCGCTGAAGGGTGAGCTGGGCTTCCCCCTCCACCTCGGCACCAAGCCGCAGGCGGAGCCGGCGGAGGGCGGCGTGCGCCTCTTCTGGGAGGGCGGCGAGACGGAGGTGGCGCAGCTTCTCGTCGCCGCCGGCCGGCCGCCGAACCTCGAGCCGCTGGAGCTGGAGGCGGCGGGGCTGGAGCTGCAGGAGAGCGGCGTGCCCCGCCACGACCCGGACACGATGCAATGCGGCGACGCGCCCCTCTTCCTCGCCGGCGATGTCTCTGGCGCTCGCCCGGTGCTGCACGAAGCCTCCGCCGAGGGGCGCCTCGCTGGCCACAACGCCGCCTGCTTCCCCGATGTCGAGACAGCGCGTCGCAAGGTGAGCATGGCGATCACCTTCACGAGGCCCGAGGCGGCGCTGATCGGGGAGGTGCCGGAGGACGGCGCGGAGGGCATCGTCACCGGCTGCGTCGACTACGCGCAGCAGGGCCGGGCCCGGGTCATGGGCGCGGCGGCGGGGCTGGTGCGCATCTACGCGCGTGCGTCTGACGGGAAGCTCGTCGGTGCGAGCCTCTGCGCGCCGGGGGCCGAGCATCTCGCCCACCTGCTGGCGTGGTCCATCGAAGGCGGGCGGACGGCGCAGGAGTTGCTGGACCTGCCGGTCTACCACCCGACGCTGGAGGAGGGGCTGCAGACGGCCCTGCGGGACATCTGCCAGCAGATCTCCGCCCCGAAGCCGTGGCACCGGGACGACGCGGATTTGCCGGGCTCCCGCTAAACGCGGCCCGGCGTCAGATCTCCAAGAAAATGAAAATAGGGGAGGACCTCAGGCCTCGCCGCCCAGCAGCTTGGCCAGCGTCTGGCGCAGCTGCACCTCGCTGACCGGCTTGCGCAGGTTGGGCGCTTGCTGGAAGCGCTCCTGATCGGCGTAGCGGGACGAGTTGTAGCCGGTGAGGAAGAGGTAGGGCGTGCCCGCTTCCGACAGCCTCTCAGCGATGGAGAGCGAGGTCGCCCCGTTGCCGAGGTTCACGTCGAGGATGGCGATGTCGGGCTGAAAGACGTCGATGGCCCCGATGGCCTCGCTCGGCGTCGAATGCGGGCCGTCGGCGACGTACCCCCATTCCTCCAGCGTCATGACGAGATCCATTCCGATCAGAATTTCGTCTTCCACAACGAGAATCTTGGACCCGTCGCCCGCGACAGTCGGCGCCGGGCCTGTCTCGACACTTTTACTCAGAGAGGGAATCTGCAGTCTCCGCCTTCGTTATCGTGCATTTCAGGCCGTCTTTGAGGTAGTCAACGCGGATGTCGGCCTTCAGTTCCCGCTTCAGAAGCGTGCCGATGAGGAAGGAGCCGAAGCCGAGGTGCTCGGGCTCCTCCACCGGCGGGCCACCCTGCTCGCGCCACTCGATCCGGCTGAAGCTGTCCCCCTCCGCCTCCACCTCCAGCTCGACGGAGCCGCCATGGCTGGTGAAGGCGCCGTACTTGGCGGCGTTGGTGGCCAGCTCGTGCAGCGCAAGGCCGAGGGACAGCGCGGTGCCTGGGGAGAGGTGGATGTTGTCGCCCTCGTAGCGGAAGCGCCCGCCGTCCTCGCCGACGTAAGGCGCGACCTCGGCCGCGACCAGCTCTCTCAGCGTCTGCCCGCGCCAGTCCCCCGCCGTCAGCGCGTCATGGGTGCGGGAGATGGCGGCGAGCCGCGCGAGCAGGCTGCTCGCCATCTCCTCCTTGCTGCGCGACATGCGGGCGGTGAAGCGGGCGATGGATTGCACGGTGGCGAGGATGTTCTTCACCCGGTGCTCCAGCTCGGCGAGGAGCACGTCCTTGCGCTCGACCGCATGCACCCGCTCGGTGATGTCGATGGCGGAGGCGACCAGCTCCGTCACCGTGCCATCGTCGGCGACGATGGGCACGAGCTGGAAATCGATGATCATCGACTCGCCGCCCTCGATGCGCACGGGCACGTCGTAGCGCACGCTCTCTCCGGCGCAGGCGGCGGCCACCGCCTCCTTCAGGCGGTCCTGGGATTCCTCGTTGAAACTCCACCAGAAGGTGTCCCAGAACTTGCGGCCGATGACGTCGTCGCGGGTCACGCCGCCCCGCTCCAGCGCGGCGACGTTTACCTCCAGGAGCGTGCCGTCGTTGGAGAGCAGGCCCACGTAGGCGGCGAGGCTGTCCTGGATGCGCTGCAGGCGCTGGCGATGGCGATCGTCCCGCTCCTGCGCCAGCGCCTGGTCGGTGACGTCGAGCGAGAAGGAGATGATGCCGACGACATTGCCCGACGGGTCGAACCACGGTTCCAGCACGTTGCGGTAGACGGAGCGCTCGCCGCTTTCGGCCCGGTCGCCCAGCAGCGCGTCAAGCCGCTGCTCGTCGCTCGCCTCGCCGGTGGCGAAGACGCGGGCGATCCGCTCCATCAGGGGAGAGCCGATCAGCTCCGGCATCGCCTCGCTGATGGGCTTGCCGAGGATGTCGCGCTCGGCGACCTCGAACTGGTTGCGCGGGTTGGAGTAGGTGGTGACGAACTCCGGCCCCTCGTGCATCGAGATGGCCACGGGCGCCTGGTCGAAGATGCGGCGCATCCGCGCCTCGCTCTCGAAGACCTGCCGCTCCAGCGCCCGCTGCTCCGTGATGTCCTGCACGCAGCAGCCCACGGCGAAGATCTCGCCGCCGGCGCGGACGGGGTAGAAGTCGCAGAGCCACTCGCGCGTCACGCCGGGGTGGGAGGCTGTTTGCCCCACCACACTTAGGCCGAGCACGGGTTCGCCCGTCTCGAAGACCTGCCGCTGCAGGGGGGCGACGATCTCGTGGACCTCGGGGATCAGCTCGGACTGGAGCCGCCCGATATGCTCCTCCACCGGGAAGCCGTTTATCTCCGCCAGGCGGGTGTTGATGCGGAGCCAGCGCAGCTCCCGGTCGACGAGGTTGAGACCGATGGGCGTGGAATCGTAGAGCGTCTCCAGCTCGGCATATTGCTCGCGCAGGACCCGGGCATTCTCCTCCAGCTGCCGCTCGTGGCGCTTGCGCGAGGTGACGTCGACAAAGGTGATGACCACCCCGTCGAGCCGGTTGTCGACCGTGCGGTAGGGGCGCACGCGGGTGTGGAACGTCTCCCCGGTCGCCGGCACCATCAGCTCTCGCTCGACGGGCTGTAGGGTGCGCAGCACCTGCGCGGCATCTTCGCGCAGCGCCGGGTATTCCACCTTGCTGGCCAGATCGTGGATCGAGCGGCCGATGTCGCGCTCCTGCACGCCGAAGAGGCGGGCCAGCTCGGGCGTGAAGAGGCGCACGCAATCGTTCTGGTCGATGAACAGCGTCGCGATGGCCGTGCTTTCCAGCAGGTTCTTGAGGTCGGAGTTGGCGCGGCCGAGCTGGCGGTTGTTCTCGCTGAGCTCGGCGTTGATCGTCTCCAGCTCCTCGTTGATCGACTGCAGCTCCTCGCGGCTTGTCTCCAGCTCCTCGTTGGAGCTTTGCAGCTCCTCGTTCATCGACAGAAGCTCTTCGTTGGTCGAGCGCAGCTCCTGCTCGGTCGTCTCGTATTCGTGCTGCAGCGTCGTGAGCCGCTTGCGGGTGAGGGCCAGCTCGCGCTCGTAGCCGCGGTTGAGCGCGCCTTGCCCCTCGACCGACGTCACCTCCGCCAGGTCGCGCGGGCGCACCTCGTGCAGGGTGAGGAGCAGCAGGTCGCTCTCCTCGCCGAAGGGGCGGGCGGTGAGATCGTAGAGCCGCGTCTTGCCGTCGATCTCCACGACGATGTTGCGCACTTCGGCGGGGGACTGGTTCTCCCGCGCCTCGCCGAGGATGGAATGTGCGGGCAGGCGCAGCTCCTGCACGAGGTAATCGTCGATCGCTGTGCCGACGGCGCCGCGGGTGGGGCGCACCATCGCCGTCATCCCCTCGGAGAGGTAGACGACCTCGTCATGCCGGTTGATCGCCGCGAAGGGCGGGGCGGAATGGGTGAGGAAGGCCTGCTCGGCCTGCTGCTCGATGCCGTTGCGGGCGGAGGAGGAGTCCATCCGCGGCGGCTCATGCGCTTGCGGCATCGCGGCGCGCGGAGAGGCGGCGCGGCCGCTGATGGCGGAGAAGCCGGCGGCCGTCTCGTCATTGCGGCAGAAGATGCGGGCGTTGCGATCGATAGTGGAGAAGAAGCGCTCCTGCCGGCCCAGCGATTCCGAGGGGCCGAGCCAGAGGAAGCCGCCGGGATTGAGCGCATAGTGAAAGCGCGGCATCAGGGCGTTCTGGCTGTCGGCGTTGAGGTAGATCATCACGTTGCGGCAGGAGATCAGGTCCAGCTTCGAGAAGGGGGGATCCTGCAGCAGGTTGTGTGGGGCGAAGACGCACATCTCGCGGATGGCGCCGCGCACCTGCCAGCCCGTCTCGTCCTCGACGAAGAATCGATCCCGCCGATCGTCCGACAGCTCCATCATCGAGGCTTCGGAGTAGCGGCCGTTGCGGGCGTGGCGGAGGGCGTCGAGGTCGATATCCGTGCCGAAGATCTTCCAGGGGCGCGTGTCGCCCCGCTCCTGCGCCATCTCCTGCACCATGATGGCGAGCGAGTAGGCCTCTTCGCCGGTGGAGCAGCCGGGCACCCAGATGCGGAAGCTGGCCTGCTCGCTCTCGAAGAGCTGGGTGAGGGCGCGGCGGCGGACCGCCTCATGATGCTCCGGGTCGCGGAAGAACTGCGTGACGCCGATGAGGAAGTCCTGCGTCAGCAGGCTGCGCTCGTCCCGCCGGTCGCGGAGCGTCTCGATATAGCCGCTGACGGTGCTCTGGCGCAGCAGCGTCATCCGGCGGGCGACGCGGCGGATCAGCGTGCCGGGCTTGTAACCGGCGAAGGAATGATCGGAATCCGCGTCGAGGCACTCCAGCACGTCCTGCAGGCGCGACTCGATCTCGTCGAGCAGCGCCTCGCGGCCCTCGCCCTCTTCGATGCGGCGGCGGTAGTGGACGATCTCGAGGATCTTCGAGGGCATGTCCTCGGGGCGGAGCACGAAGTCGACGACGCCGGTGGCGGCGGCGCTGTCGGGCATGCCGGGGAAGCGGGCGGAGCGGCTTTCCTGCACCAAGGCGATGCCGCCATTGGCCTTGATCGAGCGCACGCCCACCGTCCCGTCGGAGCCGGTGCCGGAGAGCACGACGCCGAAGGCATGGCGGCCGGCGGCGTCGGCCATGGAGGTGAAGAAGCGGTCAATCGGAGTGCGCACCCCTTGCTCCGCCGTGCTGTCGGTGAGGTGGAAGCGCCCCTCCTCGATCTCGACGAAGTAGCCGGGCGGGATGACGTAGACATGGTCGGGCTCGATCTCGCCCCCGTTCTCGATCCGGCTGACGGAGAGGCGGGTGTGCGCGCCCAGAAGCTTGTCCATGAGCGAGGGGTGGTCGCGCGCGAGGTGCTGGACGACGACATAGGCAACGCCGGTGTCGTTCGGCACGGCCTGGACGAAATCCTGCAACGCCTCGAGCCCGCCGGCCGAGGCGCCGATTCCCACGATTGGTGGCAAATGAGCCATCTTCGCTGCTCCCCGTCGCTTATCCGAGCCTCAAATACCGGCTGCCCGAGGGAGATTGGCGCCTCGCGCGGGACAGGCCCCGACTCTCGCCCATGTCCGCGCTCTGGCACGCGCCCGAGGCTTATAGGGCAAACAACCGAAAATGGGGGAAAAACTTTCCATAACCTTACCACTCGTCGCGACAATTAATGCGAGGCCCGAAGGGACCCGGGCGGCACCGCAGGAGGGGGGCGTCACCGCGCCGTCTCGGCGGCCGCGACATCCTCTGCCGCGTCGCCCGCGGCCCAGTCTTCCAGCGCCGCCACGACCTCTGCGGTGATGCCCTTGGGCTGCACCTCCGCGAGGGGGCAGGGGCGGGAAAGGCGGCTCTCCATGTCCGAAGGGTGGAAGCCGTTCGGCGCGTCCAGCCTGGCCAGCTCCTCCCACGACACCGGCACGGCGACGGGGGCGCCGGGACGGGCGCGCAGGGAGTAGGGGGCGATGGCGGTGGAGCCGCGCTCGTTGCGCAGCCAGTCGATGAAGATGCGCCCCTTGCGCTTGGCCTTCGACATGGTGGCCACGTAGCGATCCGGGTGGCGCTCGGCGAGGATGGTGGCGAAGGCCCGCGAGAATGTCTTCACCGTCTCCCACGTCGCGGTACGCCGCAGCGGCACGATCACGTGCACGCCCTTGCCGCCGGAGACCATGGGGGAGGAGGGCAGGCCCACCGCATCGAGCCCCGCGCGCAACTCCTCGCAGGCGGCCTTCACATCGCCGAAATCCAGCCCCTCGTCGGGGTCGAGGTCGAAGACCAACCGGTCGGGCTTGTCGAGCTTGTCGCGCTTCGATCCCCAGATGTGGAACTCGACGCTGCCCATCTGCGCCGCGCCCATCAGGCCGGCGGCGCTGGCGACATACATGTAATCCTCGGTGCTGCCGTCCTTCTCCTCGATGGGCAGCGGCTTGATGGAGGACGGCCAGCCCTTGCCGGCGTGCTTCTGGAAGAAGGTCTGCCCCTCCAGCCCTTCCGGCAGACGGAGGAGGGAGACGGGGCGGTCGGCGGCATAGGTGAGCATCCGCTCGGCGACCGCCTCGTAATGGCGGGCGACGTCGGCCTTCGTAACCCCTGCATCGGGGAAGACCTTGCGCCCGGCGCTGGAGATGCGCACGCCGCCAATCTTCACCTCGCTGTCGTCGTCCATCGCGTCCTCCGCCCCGCTCTCCACCGCCAGCTCCTGCCCGGCCGAGACCTCCTCGGCCGGCTTGTCCTCCCGCAGGCCGTGGAAGACGCCGTGGCGCACCCGGCCCTCGGAGGTGAATTCCGTGTAGGCGATCTCCGCCACCAGCTTCGGGGTGAGCCACTTCGCCCCCCGCGTCTCGCTCGGCAGCTCGCCGTCGAGGGGAGACGTCTTGCGGGCGAGCGGTTTCATCGCCGCCATCAGCGCCTCCTGCGTCTCGCCGTCGAAACCGGTGCCGACCCGGCCGCGATAGACGAGCTTGCCGCCCTCGTAGGAGGCGAGCAGCAGCGAGGAGAAGGCGCGTCCGCGCTTGTCCGACGGCGCCCAGCCGGCGATGACCAGCTCCGCCCGCTTGATACACTTGGCCTTGATCCAGCCCTTCGTCCGCCGCCCGCGATAGGGCGCGTCGGTCTTCTTGGAGACGATGCCCTCGCCGCCGACCTCACACATCGCCGCCAGCGCCGCGTCGCCGTCGCCCTCCAGCACCGGCGAGAGGCGGATGGGCCCGCGCGGGGGCAGGGGGGAGAGCAGCCCCTCCAGCGCCGCCCGCCTGTCGGAGAGGGGCGCCTCCGTCAGGTCCTCCCCGTCGAGATGGAGCAGGTCGAAGGCGTAGAAGGTGAGCTTGCCGCCCTCCTTCAGCGCCTTCTGCAGGGCGCCAAAGTCACCGCCGCCGCTGCCGGCGATCACCTCGCCGTCGATCAGCGCGGCGCCGCAGGGGATGGCCCCGGCCGGCTCGGAGAGGTCGCCGAAGCGATCCGTCCAGTCCTTGCCGTTGCGCGTGTAGAGCTTCACGCCGCCCTTGCCGATGGCCATGAGGCAGCGATAGCCGTCGAACTTCACCTCGTGCTGCCAGCCCTCGCCCTCGGGCGGCTCATCCTCCAGCGTCGCCAGCTGCACGGCGCGGAAGCGGGGCAGGGGCTTGTCGTGCTTCGGCGCAGTCTCCACCGCCGGCTTCTCCGCCGCGATGGCGCGCATGGTGCGCCCCGTGGTCACCGACTTGGTGTGCTTGTTCGTCAGCGCATCGGCGGAGCGGGAGGTGAAATCGTCCTTCTCCTTGATGAGAAGCCAGTTCTCGCGCTTGCCATCGCCCTTGCGGTTGCCGCGCATCCGCACCAAGGCCCAGCCGCCCTGCATCCGCGCGCCGTGCAGGCGGAAGTGCAGCTTGCCTTCCTTCAGGCCCTCGTCTGGGTCGTGCAGCGGCTCCCACCAGCCATTATCCCACAGCATGACGGTGCCGCCGCCGTATTCGCCCTCGGGGATCGTCCCCTCGAAGCCGCCATAGGCGAGCGGGTGATCCTCTGTCCGCACCGCGAGGCGCTTTTCGGCGGGGTCTGCCGAGGGGCCCTTGGTCACGGCCCAGGACCAGAGGACGCCGCCCCATTCGAGGCGGAAGTCGTAGTGCAGGCGCGTCGCGTCGTGCTTTTGCACCACGAAGCTCGGCTGCTCTCCGACCGCCTCGACCAGCTCGCCCTTCGGCTCCGGCGTGACGTCGAAGTTCCGCTTCGCCGCGTATGTGTCGAGCGCGCTCACGAGGCTTTCTTGCGCGAGCCGCCGGACTTGGCGCCGGAGGAGGACTTGGAGCCGGACGACTTCGAGGAGGAAGACCGCGAGGAGGATTTCGACCCGCCGCTGTCCTTCAGGCTCTTCTTGAGCGCATCCATCAGGTCGACGACGTTGCTCTCCTCGGGCTTGTCCTCGCTGCCGCCCTTGGCGCGCGGCGTGCGCTTGTTCTTCAGCTTGCGGTCGATGAGATCCTGCAGCGCCTTGGCGTAGTGATCCTCGAAACTGGCGGGGTGGAAAGGCGCCGTCTTCTTGTCGATGAGCTGGGTGGCGACGGCCAGCAGCTCCTCGTCCGTTGCCTCGTCCTCGATGCCGGAGAAGAGCGGGTCGGCCTTGCGGATATCGCTCTCGTAGTGGAGCGTCTCCATCAGGATGCCGTCGCCGCAGGGGCGGATGGCACAGAGGTATTCCTTGCCCCGCATCGTCAGCTGGCCGAGGCCGACCTTCTTGGCCTTGCGGAGGGCATCGCGGACGACGCGGTAAGCATCCTCCGCCAGCTCGTCCGTCGGCACCACGTAATAGGGCCGGTCGAACCACAGCGGCGCGATCTCGCCCTGTTCTACGAATTGCACCAGCTCCAGCGTCTTCTTCGTCTCCAGCTTGATGCTGTCGATCTCGTCGGGCTCCAGCAGGATGTAGTCACCGCCGTCCGTCTCGTAGCCCTTCATGATGTCAGAGCTCTCCACAGGCCCGACCCCTTGCACGACCTTCTCGTAGCGCACGGGCTTGCCGGAGGGTTTGTGGATCTGCCGGAAGGAGACGCGGTTGCCGCTTTCCCGGGCCGAGTGAATCTCCACCGGGATTGAGACGAGCGACAGGCGCAGCTGCCCTTTCCAGATCGCGCGCGAGGCCATGGTCGCTCCCCTCTGGTTGCAGGTGTCAGGCGGCGGGCGCAAAGCCCGTCCAGCGATGCAAACGCGGTTCCGTTGCGAAAAGTTTCGGTGAGGTGTGGAACACCTGGCCTCGCCTGTCGTTCCCTTCGTTAAAGCGACGAAGGACAAGATCATGGCGTCATCCGTCTCCACCTCCTCCCATCGCCACCCCCACCAGCATCACCACCGACCCATCGCCCTGCTCATCCTCGGGTGGATCACGATCATTTTCGGGATCGTTTTGCTCGCCGGTGGCGTCTGGCTGATCGCGCTGGGCGGGAGCTGGTACTACGCGATCGCCGGGCTCGGCCTTCTGGCCACTGGCGTGCTTCTCAACATGCAGAACATGGCGGCGCTCTGGCTCTACCTCGTGATCTGGCTCGGCACGCTGGTCTGGGCGTGGTGGGAAGTCGGCGACGAATGGTGGGCGCAGGTGCCGCGGATGGTCGCGCCGACGGTGCTGCTGATCTTCATCCTGTTCGCCATTCCCGTCCTGCGCCGCCGCCGCGGCCACGCCGAATG
This sequence comes from Pseudoroseicyclus tamaricis, assembly GCF_012070395.1. Lineage (GTDB taxonomy): Bacteria > Pseudomonadota > Alphaproteobacteria > Rhodobacterales > Rhodobacteraceae > Pseudoroseicyclus_A > Pseudoroseicyclus_A tamaricis. Next base: position 1,120,404 of record NZ_JAAFYS010000001.1, read on the forward strand.
AAAAAGAAGATGACAAGAACGGAGGCACGCATGACCGACTGGGCCATGACCAACCGGGTGCGCATCGCCATGATCGCCGCCCTCGCAGCCACGCCTGTCTGGGCGCAGGAGACCACCGAAACCGATGGCGACGTGATCGTCGTCGAGCCGGACAACGGCGTCGTTGTCGAGGATGACAGTGCTGACGCGCCGGTGACGGAGGAGACGGCAGAGGACGAGGCCGACGGGCCGACCCTCGATGAGGTCGAGCCGGGGGAGGAGGCGATTTTCGTCGACGACCTCGAGGCAGAGGCCGAGGGTGACGCCGCGGAGCCTGCCGCCGAAGACGGCCCGACGCTGGACGAGGTCGAGCCCGGAGAGGATGCGATCTTCGTCGATGATCTCGGGATGGACGACGAGGCCGCCGACACGGCGACCGACGAGGCGCCGACACTGGATGAGGTCGAGCCGGGCGAGGACGCCCTCTTCGTCGATGACCTTGAAACCGCGACGGACGATGAGCCCGGCGCCGAGGCAACCGCGAGCGAAGAGGAAAGCCTCGACGCCGTGATCGACCCGGCCCCCGAGACCGGCGAGACGTCGGAGGCACCCGAAGACGGCCCCGCCGCGACTGAGCCGGAGCCGGTCTTCGAGGTTGGCGCGGACTGGCCCTACTGGGGCGGCGATGCCGACGCGACCCGCTACTCGCCGCTCGCCCAGATCACCCCGCAGAACGTCGAGGAGCTGGTGGAGGTCTTCTCCTACCAGACCGGCGACATGCCGACGGAGGTGACCGAGGGCACCTACTCGCCCGAGACGACGCCGCTGAAGCTGGGCGACGACCTGCTGATGTGCTCGGCCATGAACATCCTCATCTCCATCGACGCCGCGACAGGCGAGGAGAACTGGCGCTTCAATCCCGGCGTGCCGCCGGAGGCCATCCCCTACGGCGCCACCTGCCGGGGCGTCTCCGTCTATCGCGACCCCGATGCGGGGGAGGGCGATCTCTGCGCCACCCGCGTCATCCAAGCGACGCTGGACGCCAAGCTTGTCGCCGTCGATGCCGAGACGGGCCTGCCCTGCGAGGACTTCGGCGAGAACGGCACCGTCGATCTCTGGCAGGATATCGGTGAGCGCGTGCCCGGCTGGTACGCCGTCACCGCCCCGCCCGCCATCGTGCGCGGCGTCGTTGTCACCGGCGCGCAGGTGCTCGACGGTCAGGCCGAGGAGGCGCCTTCCGGCGTCGTGCGGGGCTACGACGCCCTGACGGGCGAACTCGCCTGGGCTTGGGATCTCGCCGCGCCCGAGGAGATGCGGGACGGCCCGCCCGAGGGCCGCGTCTACACCCGCGGCACGCCCAACATGTGGACGACCGCCGTCGCTGACGAGGAGCTGGGCTACGTCTACCTGCCGCTCGGCAATTCCTCGGTCGACTACTACGGCTCCAACCGGTCGGAGGCGGAGAACGAGTTCTCCACATCTCTGGTGGCCGTCGATGCCACCACCGGCGAGGAGGTCTGGCACTTCCAGACCGTCCGCCGCGACGTCTGGGACTATGACCTCGGCTCGCAGCCCACGCTGGTGGACTGGCAAGGCACGCCGGCGATCATCCTGCCCTCCAAGCAGGGGGACATCTACATCCTTGATCGCGCGACGGGCGAGCCTCTGACGCCCGTGGGCCAGCTGGAGGACCTGCCGCAGGGCGAGATCGAGCCGGACTACATCTCAGATACGCAGCCCTACTCGGTCTGGCACACGCTGCGCAAACCGCCGCTGGAGGCCAAGGATGCCTGGGGCTTCACGCCCATCGACCAGCTCTGGTGCCGCATCCAGTTCCACCGCGCCAATTACGAGGGCTACTTCACGCCGCCCTCGGCCGATGCGCCCTGGATCCAGTACCCGGGCTACAACGGCGGCTCCGACTGGGGCTCGGTCGCAGTGGATGTCGAGCGCGGCATCATCATCGCCAACTACAACGACATCCCGAACTACAACCAGCTGATCGAGCGGGAGGACCCGTACCAAACGGACGAGTACACCACGATCGACGAGGCGCCGGAATCGGTCGGCTCGCCGGCCGACAACGAGGCCGGGCCGCAGGCGGGCTCGCCCTACGCGATCTCCGTCAACGCCGGCTGGCGCAGCGAGCTGACGGGCATGCCATGTTCCAGCCCGCCCTACGGTGGCATCCGGGCCATCGATCTGGAGACGGGGGAGACGCTCTGGGACCGCCCGCTGGGCACGGCCCGGCGCAACGGGCCCTTCGGCATCCCCTCCTTCCTGCCGCTGGACATCGGCACGCCGAACAACGGCGGCTCGGTGGTCACGGCCTCTGGCCTCGTCTTCATCGGCGCGGCGACGGACAACCTCTTCCGCGCCATAGACATTGAGACGGGCGAGACGCTCTGGTCGGTCGTGCTGCCGGCGGGCGGCCAGGCCAACCCGGTGACCTACGAGGTGGACGGGCGCCAGTACGTCATGATCTCCGCCATGGGGCACCACTTCATGGAGACGGGCGTCGGCGACTACATGATGGCCTGGGCGCTGCCGGAATAAGCGCGCAGAACTGAAGACAGAAGGGCGCCGGAGGGAGACCTCCGGCGCCCTTTTTCATGCGCTCGTTCGGGCCGCCCGTAGACCGGGCGTCAGCCCGGCACCCGCTCTGACCTTGGCGCACACTGCCCGCAGCGCATCGCCCTCAGGCGTCGCCGCTGAGCGGGGGGCCTCGCCCCCGTAGGGTGGGTTTCCAACCCACCACTCCTTCACAACTTGGCGGAACATCTGCAGGCGCAGGGCGAGCGCCTGCCCGTGGGGTGGCGCCGCAACCGCCCCGCGGCGCGCTTTATGCCGGCCAAGCCCCTCTCCGACCCGAGCGAGGCACCAAGCCCCACCAGAGCGCCAGCCCGCCGGGACGGGCAGGTGCTCGCCCTGCGCCTTTGGCGCGCACCGGGCGGGGGAGAGCTCCGGGCGTTTTCGCCACGGGCTCGCCGTCCCGATCTAAGGCGCCGGTGGGAGGCGCTCCCCCTGCAGGCTTCGAGCCCCCCGTCAGTCCCCCCTGGCTCGGCTACCCTTGACCGAGGACCAAAGCGCCGCGCCGATCAGCGCCACGCCGATGAAGCCGGTAATCACTTCCGGGATGGCCACGAAGGCTTGCAGGTACATGATCACCGAGAGCACGAAGATCGCGTAGAACGCCCCGTGCTCGAGGAAGCGGTATTGGTTCAGCGTCCCCCGTTCGACCAGCATCACCGTCATCGAGCGGACGTACATCGCGCCGATGCCGAGGCCGATGGCGATGATGAAGATGTTGTGGGAGAGGGCGAAGGCCCCGACGACACCGTCGAAGGAGAAGCTGGCGTCCAGCACCTCCAGGTAGAGGAAGGCGCCGAGGCCGCCGACCGCCGTCCGCTCTCCGGAGCGCAAGCCGCCGTCCATGATCGCCCCGCCGGCATCGACCAGCAGGAAGGTGAGCAGACCGTAGGTGGCGGCGATGATGAACTGCCGTCCTTCCTCGGCCGGCAGCAGGGTGGAGGCGACGACGGCAAGAAGCAGCACGAAGGCCGCCTCGATCCCCCGGATGCGGGCGGCGCCGGCGAGGCGGCGCTCGACGCGGCGGATCCAGTGCACGTCCTTCTCGGCGTCGAAGAAGTAGGTGAGCGAGACCATCATCAGGAAGGTCCCGCCGAAGGCGGCGATGGGCAGGTGCGCCTCGTGCATGAGGTGCGAGTACTCGTCGGGCTGCGTCGCGGCGAGGCGCAGCGCCTCCCACGGGCCGATGCCGGCGGCGACGACGATGATCAGCAGCGGGAAGACGATCCGCATGCCGAAGACGGCGATCAGGATGCCCCATGTCAGGAAGCGCCGCCGCCAGATCTCGCTCATCGTCTTCAACTTGCGGGCGTTGACGATGGCGTTGTCGAAGGAGAGCGAGATCTCCAGCACTGCCAGCACGGCGGTGATGAAGAGAAAGGAGAGGGCGGCGGCGGGCGTGCGCCCGTAGATCCAGCCGGTCACCAGCCCCAGCACCAGGCCGAGGCCGGTGACGAGAAAGGCCCATTTGAAGTAGGAATACGTCGATCGTCCGGGCGTGCCGCTGTCGGGCATGTCGGGTCCCCATCTCGGGCGGGCCGGCGCCTGCGCCGATGCCCCTCCCTGCGGCAGTTTCTGGGTCTGCGCCGACATCACAAGCGTGCCGCGAGACGCTTGCCAGAGGGGCCCGGTCGCCGGGACGGCGCCCGCCGCCCCTGATGCGGCCGTCTTGTCGCAAAAGCCCCTGCCTTCCGCAATCGCCCTGCCGCATCGCCGCCACAGATGACGTGTTGCCACGCCGCGTCAAGGCCGTTCGCCAAACCCCGGCCGCCCCGGCTCCGGCGAATTGACCCCCCCGCGCGGAGCCCTTAGGCCATTGTCAGACAATCCGGCCGCGCCCTGAAGGAGACCGCCCATGCCCCGCCTCGACCCCGATAGGCTGTTCCCGCCGGAGGAGCGCACGCGCGCCATCGCCCGCGCGCTCTACGAGGGCGTGAAGGATCTGCCGATCATCTCTCCCCACGGCCACACCGATCCCTCCTGGTTCGCCGAGAACCAGCCCTTCCCCGACCCGGCGACGCTTTTCGTGAAGCCGGATCACTACGTCTTCCGCATGCTCTTCAGCCAGGGAGTCTCGCTGGATTCGCTCGGTGTCCCCCGGGCCGACGGGGGAGAGGTGGAGACGGACGGCCGGGCGATCTGGCGGCGTTTCGCCGAGCATTACTACCTGCTGCGCGGCACGCCCTCCCGCCTCTGGCTCGATTACTCCTTCGAGAACGTCTTCGGCCTGACCGACCCCTTCGGCCCGGACACCGCCGATGCCTTCTACGATCACATCGACGCCGCCCTGAAGACGGAGGCCTTCCGCCCCCGCGCCCTCTTCGAGCGGTTCAACATCGAGGCCATCGCGACGACGGAGAGCCCGCTCGACGACCTGCGCCATCACCGCACGATTGCCGAGAGCGGTTGGGGCGGGCGGGTCATCACCGCCTACCGACCGGACCCGGTGGTGGACCCCGACTTCCCCGGCTTCACCGACAACCTCGCCAAATTCGGCGAGATCGCCGGCGAGGATGTCTCCACCTGGGCCGGCTACCTCGCCGCGCATCGCAATCGGCGCGCCTATTTCAAGGAGGTGGGCGGCGCCACCTCCTCCGATCACGGCCACCCGACGGCGCATACGGAAAACTTGGGCGAGGCGGAGGCCGCCGCGCTCTACGAGACCGTCCGCACAGGACGGGCAAGTGCGGCCGAGGCCGAGGCGTTCCGCGGCCAGATGCTCACCGAGATGGCGCGCATGAGCCTCGATGACGGGCTGGTCCTGCAGATCCACCCCGGCTCGCGGCGCAACCATTCGGGCGCGATCCTGCAGAAATTCGGCCGCGACAAGGGCTTCGACATTCCCGGCCGCACCGATTTCGTGCAGGACCTCAAGCCGCTCCTCGACGCCCACGGGCTCGACACCCGGCTGACGATCATCCTCTTCATGCTCGACGAGACCACCCAGTCTCGGGAACTCGCCCCGCTGGCCGGTGTCTACCCGGCGCTGCGGCTCGGCCCGCCCTGGTGGTTCTACGACAGCCCCGAGGGGATGATGCGTTTCCGCCAGAACACGACGGAGACGGCCGGCTTCTACAATACCGTCGGCTTCAACGACGACACGCGCGCCTACCTTTCCATCCCCGCCCGGCACGATGTCGCCCGGCGGGTGGACAGCGCCTACCTCGCCACGCTGGTCGCCACCGGCCGGCTGGGGGAGGACGAGGCGCACGATGTCGCCCATGACCTGACCTACGGGCTGGTCAAGAAAGCCTACAAACTCTGAGAGTGACACGGGGGCCGCGCCATGCACAAAGGGCGCGGCAGGAGAGGGAGAGAGCCATGACCATACGCTGGGGGATCATCGGACCGGGCGGCATCGCCGGCAATTTCGCGACCGGCCTCGCCGGGGCGGACGGGGCGGAGCTGGTGGCCATCGCCTCCCGCTCGGCCGAGCGGCGCGCCAGCTTCGGCGAGCGCTTCGGCGTCGCCGAGGCGAAGCGATACGACAGCTACGAGGCGTTGCTGGCGGACGAGGACGTCGATGCCGTCTACATCGCCACGCCGCACCCATGGCACGCCGAGCAGGGGCTGATGGTGATCCGCGCCGGCAAGCACCTGCTCTGCGAAAAGCCCGCCGGTCTCAACGCCGCCGAGGTGCAGGTGCTGGTCGAGGCGGCGCGGGAGGAGGGCGTCTTCTTTGCCGAGGCCTTCATGTGGCTCTGCCACCCGCAGATCGAGCGGCTCGCCCAGTTCGTCACCACGCTGGGGCCGGTGCAGCATGTCCGCGCCAGCTTCGGCTTCTCGGCCGCCTTCTCGGAGGAGTCGCGCCTCTACGCGCTGGAGCTGGGCGGCGGCGGCATCCTCGATGTCGGTGGCTACGCCGTCTCCGCCGTGCGCATGGTCGCTGGGCTGGCGGAGGGGCGCTTCGTCGACCCGGTGACCTTCAAGGGCACCGGCCGGCTGGGTCAGACGGGGGTCGACGAGGTGGCCTATGGCCTCCTCGGCTTCGAGAGCGGCATCACCGCCGAGGTGTCCTGCGCCGTCGCCCGCAACATGGAGAACGTCGTCCGCGTGGAATGCGAGAAGGGCACCATCACGCTCCTCGACCCGTGGATCCCGGGGCGGGAGACCGGCCCCTCCGACGCCAAGCTGCTGATCGAGGAGGGCGGCCAGCGGCGGGAGGAGCAGGTGGTGGCCCCCAAGCAGCTCTACGCCTACGAGGTGGAGGCGGCGAGCCGCGCCATCGAAGCCGGCCAGACGGCGCTCGCCTTCCCGAAGATGACGCCCGCCGGTTCCATCGGCAACAACGCCGTGCTCGACCGCTGGCGGCAGGAGCTGGGCTACGCCACCATTGCCGAGCGGGCGGGGGCGAAGCGCCACCTCTCCGGCACGCTGCCGGCCGGGTTGCCGCGCATCCCGACCGCCGAGATGCCGGGCGCCGGCCCCGTCAGCCGCCTGATCCTCGGATGCGACAACCGCGAGACGCTGGCGGAGGGGGCGATCCTCTTCGACGCCTTCCGCGAGGCCGGCGGCACCACCTTCGACACCGCGCATATCTATGGGCAGGGCCTCTACGAGCGGGTGCTCGGCCAGTGGATCGCCGACCGCGGCGTCGCCGGCGAGGTGACGGTGATCGTCAAGGGCGCCCATACGCCGTGGTGCGTGCCCGATGCCATCGGCGTCCAGCTCGGCCTCTCGCTCGGCCGGCTGGGGCTGGAGCGGGCGCCTATCTACATCATGCACCGCGACAACCCGGATGTGCCGGTCGGCGAGTTCGTCGAGGCGGTGGCGCGCGAGCGCGACGCTGGGCGCATCGGCATCTGGGGCGGCTCCAACTGGACGGCGGCGCGCTTCAGGGAGGCGGTGGACTATGCTGAGGCGAAGGGGCTGGAGCCGCCGCGCATCCTCAACAACAACCTCAGCCTCGCGGTGATGGACCCGCCGATCTGGCCGGGCTGCCTCACCTCCAACGATGCCGAGACGCTGGCCTTCCTGCGCGAGAAGGGCGTCGCCCACGTCGCCTGGTCCTCGCAGGCGCGGGGCTACTTCCTGCCCGCCGCCGAGCGCGGCGAGCTGGAGGAGGAAGGGACGGGGCCCGAGGCCTTCTACGCCTCGCCCGAGAACGAGGAGCGCCTGCGCCGGGCGGAGGAGCTGGCGGCCAAGCGCGGCGTCTCCGCCCACAATGTCGCGACGGCCTGGGTGCTGGCGCAGAGCTTCCCCAGCTTCGCCGTCATCGGGCCGCGCAGCCCGCATGAGCTGGCCACCACGCTCCCGGCGCTGGGCGTGGAGCTGACGGCGCAGGAGGCTGCCTGGCTCAACCTCGAAGGGTAGGGACGGGTGGCAGAGGCCGGGGGGCGCTGCCCCCCGGACCCCCCGAGGGTATTTATGGCCAGATGAAAAGGGGGGACGCGGAGAGCGGCCCGCCAGACGTGCGGACGGGCGCCGGTTGGGGCGCCCGTGCGTGTCGCTCGATGGGGGAGGGAGGGTTTACTCCGCTTCGTCCATCGCGGTGGCGTTGATGATGGCGTAGCGCTCGGCGCCGACACGGTCATGCAGGTCGATCTGTGTCTCGAGGAAGTCGATATGGCCTTCCTCGTCGGCCAGGAGCTCCTCGAAGAGCTTCATCGAGACGTAGTCGCCGCAATCGTGGCTGACCTCGCGGGCCTCCTTGTAGAGGGCGCGGGCCTCCTGCTCGGCGGCGAGATCGGCCTCCAGCGTTTCCTTCGGGTCCTGCCCGACGCGGATCGGGTCGAGCCGCTGCAGGTTGGGATGGCCGCCGAGGAAGATGATGCGCGCCATCAGCTTGTCGGCATGGTGCATCTCCTCGATGCTCTCCGCCCGGCTCTTGGCCGCCATCTTGCCGAGGCCCCAGTCTTCCTGAAGCTTGAAATGCAGCCAGTACTGGCTGATGGCCGTCAGCTCGCTGCGGAGCGCCCGGTTCAGATAGTCGATGACCTTGTCGTCGCCCTGCATGTCCCTGTCTGTCCTTCTTCCTTGCGTCCGGGGCGGGGTAGCACCGGTACGCGGAGATTATCGTTCCTGCGCATGGTGTCGAGGAAGAGGGACATGCAGCCCCCGCATTCCGCCGACTTGCCGAGCGCCCGGTAGACCTTGCCGGGCGTGATGATCGTCGCCGGGTCGGATGCCCGCATCCAGTCGATGGCGGAGCGGATGTCCCCGTCGGTGATGGACTGGCAGTGACAGACGATCATGGGCGGCTCTCCGCGCGCGGCCCCCCTCCGGGGCGGCTCTGGGAGAATCTCTTACGGATTTACTCGGGTAGGTCAACCGCGCCGGCCGTGGCCTCCGATCATACTTCAGCGGCCCGGCGGGCAGGGCGCGGAAAGGGCGCAGGGGTGGTGCCCCGGCGGGGCGTTTTCGCAACAGGATGTGATCTTGCCAATCTTATGGAACGCTGGCGCGAGAGGCGGCGTTAGACCCCTGAAAGCGATCAGGACCTGAAGGAGACGACGGATGTCTGATGACAGACGCGCCTCCTCTTCATCCTCGCTCTGGGCCGGCCCGATTGTGGTCGGCGTTCTTGTCGCCATGCTGGCGATCGGATCGATCTGGTACGCGCAAGACAGCGTGTTCGGCGAAGAGAGCGGCACCCTTCTGGTGATGCCGGAGTTCGAAGAGGAGGCGGAGGAGACGGCGGGGATCGACGTGCGCGCGAGCGACACGATCAGCGCCGATCTGCGCACGAAACAAGGCCAGTAAAGGCCGGTGACTTTTCGACGGGTAGGGTTTCAGGACAGGAATGAGGGCCGCAGCGATGCGGCCCTTTTTCATGCGCGACTGGCACATATGCGCCGAGGTGGATCCGACGCGCCCGGGGCGCGGGCGGCGCCACATGGTGCCGGGACCATCCAGTCTGCTGGGGGACGAAATGGAGCGGGCGAAGAGATTCGAACTCTCGACCCTTACCTTGGCAAGGTAATGCTCTACCCCTGAGCTACGCCCGCCTCCGTTTCGTGGGGCTCAAATATTCGCCCGCGCCGGGGCCCGCAAGCGAAAAATGATCGCTAGAGGGGGCCTCCGCGGATTTTCCTCCGGGCAGGCGCGCCGCCGCTCAGGCCGGCAGCGCCGGCGCGGGGCGGGTGGGCCGGCGGAGGAGCCATTCGGCGACGAGGAGGTTGGGGACCCATGAGCTCCACGCCAGGATGAGCGAGGCGGGTGTGTAGTCGTAATCGTAGAGAATGAGCAGCAGCGGCAGCTGCAGGCGCAGCGTCACCGCTCCGAAGGTGAGCGCGTAGGAGCGGGTCATCCAGCGGCGGTGTGCCTCCACTCGGCCCGCGAGGATGGCGCGGAGAGCGAGGCCGGTGGTGCCGAGCCAGAAGATCGCCAGCGTGCCGAAGCCGAGCGCTGCGACGGGACGGCCCTCCGTCGTCACGGCGAGGACGAGGGCGGCGAGGCCGCTGAGCACCACGGATCCCACGTAGAGCCGCCCGGTGACGCGGTGCAGCCGCGGGCGGCGGGCGCGCAGGCCGGGGAAGAACTGGAATGCGCCAGCAACGAGCGCAATGGGGGCGAGCACGATATGCGCGGCGAGGAAGGCCTGCCGCGGCGGGGCGTGCAGCGCCGTGACGGTGAAGAACGCCGGCTCCCACCCCAGAAAGACGAAGCGGTAGGAGGCGAGGGCGACGCCGACGGCGGAGACGGACATCGCGAGCGTGAGGGCGCGGGGCATGGGGCAGGTACTTCCGGCTGAAGTTGACAGTGTCAAGTTGATGTTGTTGACACTGTCAAGCAAGATTGACGCTGTCAAGTCGCGTGATACTCCGGGGTCATGGACACACCTTCCCACCGCCGAGACGTGCGCGCCGATCTCATCGCCGCCGGGCTCGCCATCCTCGACGAGCGCGGCTTCGAGGCGATGACGCTGCGCGCCTGCGCCGCTCGCGCCGGCGTCAGCCATGCCGCGCCTGCGCATCATTTCGAGGGGCTGCCGGGGCTCAGGGCGGCCATCGCGGCGGAGGGCTTCCGCCGCTTCACCGCGACGATTCTGGAGGAGCGGCGAAAGGCAGGGGAGGACCCGCGGGCGCGGCTGGAGGCGATCTGCGAGGGCTACCTGCGCTTCGCCCGCGCGCAGCCGGGGCTCTTCAACCTCGTCTTCAACCTCACCTTCGAGCATGTCTCGGAGGGCGAGGTGGAGGAGGCCGGCGGCGCGGCCTATGCCGTGCTGGCAGAGACCTGCGCGCCCTTCGCGCCGCTGGGCGACAGCGAGGGCTCGACGGAGGCGTTCGTCTGGTCGCTCGTGCACGGCCGCGCCTGCCTTGAGCTGGCGGGGCGGTTCGACGGCACCGCCGCACCGCCGCCGATGGCGACGATGCTGGCCGGGTTGCGGCTGAGGGCCTAGCCGGCCTCCATCTCCACCAAGAGGTCCTTGGCGTCGATCTGGGCGCCGGCGGTGACATAGACCGCCTTCACCACGCCCGCCTTGTCGGCATGGATGCCCGTCTCCATCTTCATCGCCTCGATGGTCAGGAGCAGGTCGCCCTTCTTGACGCTCATCCCCGGCTGGGCGGCGATGGTGGCGACGACGCCCGGCATCGGCGCGCCGACATGGAGCGGGTTGGCCGGGTCGGCCTTCGGCACCGCCGCCTTGCCGCCCTGCGCCTTGCGGTTGGCCACGCGGATCGAGCGGGGCTGGCCGTTGAGCTCGAAGAAGACGCGCACCTCACCGTCATCCTGCAACTCGCCGACGGCGGAGAGGCGCAGTTCGAGCGTCTTGCCCGGGTCGATCTCCACCCCGATCTCGTCCCCCGGCTCCATGCCGTAGAAGAAGACCTTCGTCGGCAGGGCGCGGACGGGGCCGTAGAGCTGGTGGCGGGTGACGTAGTCGGTGAAGACCTTGGGATACATCAGGTAGGCGGCTAGGTCGCGGTCGGTGATCTCCTCCAGCTCCAGACCGGTCGCCTCTGCCAGCTCGCCACGCTTCGCGTCGAGATCCGCTGGAGGCATCAGGGCGCCGGGGCGCTCCGTCAGGGGCTCTTCGCCTTTCAGAACCTTCTCCTGCAGGGCCGGGGGCCAGCCGCCGGGGGGCTGGCCGAGGTTGCCCTTCATCATGTCGATGACGCTGTCTGGGAAGGCGACGTCCACCTCCGGGTCCTCGACCTGGGCGCGGGTGAGGCCCTGGGAGACCATCATGAGGGCCATGTCGCCGACCACCTTGGAGGAGGGCGTGACCTTCACGATATCGCCGAACATCATGTTCACGTCGGCATAGGTCTTGGCGACCTCGTGCCACTTGTCCTCCAGCCCGAGGCTGCGCGCCTGCGCCTTGAGGTTGGTGAACTGGCCGCCCGGCATCTCGTGGAGGTACACCTCCGAGGCCGGCGCCTGCATGCCGCTCTCGAAGGCGGCGTACTGGCCGCGCACGGCTTCCCAGTAGTTGGAGATCTCGCGGATGGCGGCGATGTCGAGCCCGGTGTCGCGCTCGGTATGCCGCAGCGCCTCGACGATGGAGCCGAGGGTGGGCTGCGAGGTGTTGCCGGAGAGCGAGTCGATGGCGCCGTCGACCACGTCGACCCCGGCCGCCGCCGCCGCCAGCACGGTGGAGATGGCGGCGCCGGAGGTGTCGTGGGTGTGGAAGTGGACGGGGATCGAGACCTCGTCCTTCAGGGCGCGGATCAGCTGCGTGGCGGCGGCGGGCTTGAGAAGGCCCGCCATGTCCTTCAGGCCGAGGATCTGGGCACCGGCGGCCTCCAGCTCCTTCGCCATGCCGACGTAGTACTTCAGGTCATACTTCGCGCGATCCGGGTCGAGGATGTCGCCCGTGTAGCAGATGGCGGCCTCGCAGATCTTGCCCGTCTCCACCACGGCATCCATGGCGACGCGCATGTTCTCCACCCAGTTGAGCGAATCGAAGACGCGGAAGACATCGACCCCGCCCTCGGCGGCCTGCTGCACGAAGAACTGCACGACGTTGTCGGGGTAGTTCGTGTAGCCGACGCCGTTGGAGGCGCGCAGCAGCATCTGCGTCAGGATGTTCGGCATCGCGGCGCGGATGTCCGTCAGCCGCTTCCACGGGCTCTCCTGCAGGAACCGGTAGGCGACGTCGAAGGTGGCGCCGCCCCAGCATTCCACGCTGAAGAGGCCCGACATGTTCTGCGCATAGGCGGGCGCCGCGCCGATCATGTCGATGGAGCGCATGCGGGTGGCGAGGAGCGACTGGTGGCCGTCGCGCATCGCGGTATCGGTGATCAGCAGCGGCTTGGAGGACAGCAGCCACTCCTGTACCGCCTTCACGCCGCCCTCACGGAGGAGATCGGCGGAGCCTTTCGGCACGTCGCTGGAGAAGGCGACGGGCGGCTTCGGCGGCTTCGCCTCGGCGTAGGGCAGGGCGCGGCCCTCCGTCTCCGGGTGGCCGTTGACGGTGATGTCGGCGATGTAGGTGAGGATCTTCGTCGCCCGGTCGCGCCGCTGGCGGAAGTCGAAGAGCTCCGGCGTCTCGTCGATGAACTTGGTGGTGTACTGGTTGCTCAGGAAGGTCGGGTGCTTGAGCAGGTTGATGACGAAATCGATGTTCGTGCTCACCCCGCGGATGCGGAACTCGCGGAGCGCCCGGTCCATCCGCGCGATGGCCATCTCGGGCGTCGGCGCCCGGGCGGTGACCTTCGTCAGGAGCGAATCGTAGTAGCGGGTGATGACGGCGCCCGAATAGGCCGTACCGCCGTCGAGGCGGATGCCGGGGCCCGTGGCGCTCCGATACGTCTGGATGCGGCCGTAATCGGGGATGAAGTTGTTCGTCGGGTCTTCGGTCGTCACCCGGCATTGGACGGCGTGTCCCTGCAGCTCGACATCGTACTGGCTGGCCTTTCCCGTCGCCTCCGTCAGGCTCTTGCCCTCGGCGATGAGGATCTGGGCGCGCACGATGTCGATCCCCGTCACCTCCTCGGTGACGGTGTGCTCGACCTGCACGCGGGGGTTCACCTCGATGAAGTAGAACTCCCCCGAATCCATATCCATCAGGAATTCGACGGTGCCGGCGCACTCGTAGTTCACGTGCTGGCAGATCTGGCGGCCGAGGTTGCAGATGCGCTCGCGCTGCGCCTCGGAGAGGTAGGGGGCCGGCGCCCGCTCGACGACCTTCTGGTTGCGCCGCTGGACGGAGCAGTCCCGCTCCCACAGGTGGTAGATGTTGCCGTGGCTGTCGCCGAGGATCTGAACCTCGACGTGCCGGGCGCGGGTGATCATCTTCTCGAGGTAGCCCTCGCCGTTGCCGAAGGCGGCCTCGGCCTCGCGCCGGCCCTCCAGCACCTTCGATTCCAGCTCGTCCTCGCTGAAGATCGGCCGCATCCCCCGGCCGCCGCCGCCCCAGCTGGCCTTGAGCATCAGCGGGTAGCCCACCTCGGCGGCCTGTCGGCGGATCTCCTCCATGTCCTCGCCCAGCACCTCGGTGGCGGGGATGACCGGCACGCCGGCCTCGATGGCGACGCGGCGGGCGGAGGCCTTGTCGCCGAGCTCGCGCATCGTCTGCGCCTTGGGGCCGATGAAGGTGATGCCGGCCTCGGTGCAGGCATCGACGAAATCGGGGTTCTCGGAGAGCAGGCCATAGCCCGGGTGGATGGCGTCGGCGCCGCTCTTCTTGGCGACCCGGATGATCTCGGGGATCGATAGGTAGGCGGCCACCGGCCCCAGCCCCTCGCCGATGCGGTAGGCCTCGTCGGACTTGAAGCGGTGCAGGCCGAGCTTGTCCTCCTCGGCGTAGACGGCGACCGTCTTCTTCCCCATCTCGTTGGCGGCCCGCATGATGCGGATGGCGATCTCGCCCCGGTTGGCGATGAGGATCTTGTTGAACTCGGCCATCTCGCGTCCCCCGGGGCTGTCCATGTCGGAGGCCAGCCTAGTCATGCCGCGATGCGGCGCAATCCCCCCGAGGGGGGTGGCGGCCTCCGCCGAGCGAAAAAGCCGGGGCAGGGGGCTCAGCCGGGGAGCGTCAGCACGATGGGGCCGCGGTCGGTGGCGACGATTGTGTGCTCGTATTGCACGACGGGGGCGGCCGGCTCGGCATGGAGCGTCCAGCCGTCGCCGCCATCGGCGGCCCAGAGCGCGCCCTGCGAGAGGAAGGGCTCGACCGTCAGCACCATCCCCTTGCGGATGCGCCGCCGCTCGCCGCGCGCAGGCCATGTGGGGATCTCCTCCGGCTCCTCGTGCAGGGCCCGGCCGATGCCGTGGCTGGCGAGGTTGCGCAGCAGGGTATAGCCGCGCTTGGAGGCGAACTGCCCGATGGCTTCGCCGATGCCGCCCAGCGGCCGGCCGCTGCGCACCTGGTCGATGCCGATCTGCGTGGCGCGCCGCCCGTCGCGGCAGAGCCGCTCCAGCGAGGGGGGCACGGGGCCGAGGCGGAACGTGGCACCGGTATCGGCGAAGTAGCCATCCTTCGAGGCGGAGACGTCGATGTTCACCAGGTCTCCCGTCGCCAGCACGCGCGGGCCGGGGATGCCGTGGGCGACCTCCTCGTTGACGCTGATGCAGGTGGCGCCGGGAAAGTCGTAGGTGGATTGCGGGGCGGAGCGCGCGCCCTCCCGCTCCAACAGCTCACGGCCGATCTCGTCGAGCTCGGCCGTCGTCATCCCCGGCTCCATCGCGCCGGCCATGGCCTGCATGGTGGCGGCGACGATGCGGCCGATGTCCTTGAGCGCCTCCAGCTCGTGCTGCCTGGTGATCGTCATGACATCCGTCCCTTCGTCAAAATCGGCGCGAGGCTGGACCGGATCGTGCCCGGCCGCAATGCGGCAGGCGGGCCGAATGGGGGGAAGTCGGCCCCTCCCGCCCCGGGGAGAACGGGGGGGAGGGGCGCCCGCCTCACTCCGCCGCCGGCGCGGCCGCGTGAGCGGTTCCGCGCAGCGTGTTGTCGGAGAGGCGGAAGGCGGCGATCAGTCCGACGAGGGCGAGCCCGGCGGCGATCAGGTAGTTGGGGTGCAGCGCGTGCACGATCAGCTCGGCCACCCGATCGCGCATCTCCGGTGAGAGGCCGGCCATCATTGACGGGCCGATCTCGCCGCTGGCGAGCTGCGGCGGCAGGTTGACGCTGCTGCCGGCGGTGCTCGCCGCGAGCCGGGCCGCGAAGATCGCCCCGAAGAGCGCCGCGCCGATGGCCCCGCCGATCTGGCGGAACATGATGCCCGCCGCCGTCGCCGTGCCCATCACCTGCCGCGGCACCGCGTTCTGCACCGCCGTGGTGACGACCGGGAAGATCATCCCCATGCCGAGGCCGACGAAGAGGATGAAGGTGCCGGTGATCGCGTAGGGCGTCTGCGCGTTGATCGTGTAAAGGCAGAGCATCCCCAGCAGCAGCGACGAGCAGCCGAGGATCGGCAGGATGTAGTAGCGCGCCTTGCGGCCCATGTAGACGCCGGCGAAGCGCGAGGAGATGGTGATCCCCACGGTCATCGGCAGCAGCTGCAGGCCCGAGACGGTGGGCGAGACGCCCTTCGAGATCTGCAGGTAGAGCGGCATGAACGTCAGGATGCCGAACATCGCCGCGCCGCCCACGAAGCCGATGATCGAGGTGACGACGAATGTGTTCAGCCGGAAGAGGCCGAGCGGGATGATCGGCTCCTTCGCCCGCGATTCCGCCCAGATGAAGGCGGCGATGCCGAGCAGCGTCACGCCGCCGAGCGCGACGGCGGGCAGCGAGGCCCAGGGGAACTCCGAGCCGCCGAGCGAGGTCAGCAGCACCACGCCGGTCAGCGCGACGGAGATGGCGGCCGCGCCCTCCCAGTCGATCCGGTGCTTCTGGCGGTTGCCCGTGGGCTTGAAGGCGATGGCGAAGGTGACGAGCGCCAGCCCGCCGATGGGCAGGTTGATGAAGAAGATCCAGTGCCAGGAGATGATCTCCACCAGCGTGCCGCCGATGAGCGGCCCGATCACGGAGGAGATGGAGAAGACGGCGGCGAAGACGCCCTGGATCTTGCCCCGTTCCGTCGGCGCGATGACGTCGCCGATGATCGACAGGGCCAGCACCATGAGGCCGCCGCCGCCGAGGCCCTGCATCGCCCGGGCGAGGATCAGCCAGAGCATCGAGCTGGCGAGGCCACAAAGGATGGAGCCGACGAGGAAGATGATCACGGCAACGAACACGATGTTCCGCCGCCCGTAGAGGTCACCGAGCTTGCCGTAGATCGGCGCGACGATGGTGGAGGTGAGGAAGTAGGCCGTCACCACCCAGCTGAGGTGCTCCACCCCGCCGAGATCGGCGACGATGGTGGGCAGCGCGGTGGAGACGATGGTCTGGTCGAGGGCGGCCAGCAGCATCATCACCGCGATCGAGGCGATGACCAGCCGCGTCGAGCCCTCGGGCGGCGGCGGCGAGGACTGGGACGTCGACTGGGGCGGAGAATCGGACATGGCGAAATCGGATCTTTGTTGTGTGTCGGGTTGAGCGCTCACTAGGCCCGGCACAATTATGTGTCAACGGAACATTCTTGCCAAGAGCATCAAATTGACAGGCGCCCGCGGAATGTGCATGTCTCCCCGGCAGCAGAGGGGGAGCCACGCGCCGTGAGCCAGACGAAGATGACCGGATACCGTGACGGCGTACCCGAGCTGATCGCTGCCCACGGGCTGGGCGAGGAGACGGCGGAGGCGCTTCTGGCGCTCGACCTCGCCATGTTCCAGTACGCCCGCCGCGTGGCGAAGGGCGAGTGGGTGGCCTTCATCCTGCGCCGCATCGAGGCGGACCTCGAGATGGTGCAGTTCCAGGCCCTCGCCTCCGTCGCCCGCCGCTGCACGCCGGGCAAGGGGGGCGATGTCACCTGGGCCACGGTCGGCGATCTGGCGGAGGAGATGCAGATCACCCCGTCCCGCGCCTCCCGCCTCGCCGCCGAGCTCGTCTCCCGCGGCTACCTCCGCCGGGGGGCGGCGCAGGACGACGGCCGCAAGTCCTACCTCGAGCCGACGGCCAAGGCGGGGCGGTTCCTCGCGCGGTTCCGCAAGGAGAAGTGGGATTTCATGCTGTCGATCTACGACAGCTGGCCGGAGGACGACATCCGCACCTTCGCCCGCCTCTACGAGCGCTACACCAGCGCCGTGCAGGAGCGGATGACGGAAGACGGCGAGACGCGCGCTGAGTCGTAGGGTGGGTTTTCAACACACCATGGCTCAACGTCGCCGCTGCTTTTGAGCCCGGGCGGCCGAAGACCCCTAACCGAACCCGGTGCGCCCCTTCGTAGGGTGGCTTTCCAACCCACCGTTGCGCAACGCCTTCGCCTTTCCCTGCTCGGTACGCGCCAGAGGCGCAGGGCGAGCGCCGGCCCGTCCCGCGGGCTGGCGCTCCGGCGGCGTCACCTCCTCGCTCTGATCGAGGAGGCGGTGGCACCATAAACCGCGCCGCTCCCCCGTCGGCGCACCACCCCACGTGCCGGCGCTTGCCCTGCGCCTGCACCCGGCCACCTGGCCCCACCGCGCCACCACCGACCGCCCGCACCCTTCACACCTCGTTAACGAACTGGAACATTCGAGGAACGATCCCTTTCCAGCCGCGCCTCTTCGCGGTAGTCTTAACGCCATGAGCAGCGACGAGGCGCCAATGCCCGCATCCTCCGCCCAGCCCGCCCCTCTCAGCCAGCAGGCCATGGCCGCCCGCGGGGCGCCGTATCTCGACGACCTCAACCCCGCGCAGCGCGAGGCGGTGGAGGCGCTCGACGGCCCCGTGCTGATGCTCGCCGGCGCCGGCACCGGCAAGACGAAGGCGCTGACGACCCGGATCGGCCACCTGCTGCTCACCGGCAAATGCCGCACGAACGAGATCCTCGGCGTGACCTTCACGAACAAGGCCGCGCGCGAGATGAAGACCCGCATCGGCCGGCTCATGGGCGAGGCGGTGGAGGGGATGCCGTGGCTCGGCACCTTCCACTCCGTCAACGCCAAGCTGCTGCGCCGCCATGCCGAGCTCGTGGGGCTCAAGTCCAGCTTCACCATCCTCGATACCGACGACCAGCTGCGCCTGCTCAAGCAGCTCCTCGTCGCCAACAACATCGACGACAAACGCTGGCCCGCCCGGATGCTCGCCGGCATCATCGACAACTGGAAGAACCGCGCCTGGACGCCCGAGAAGGTGCCGGCCGGCGAGGCCTCCGCCTTCGACCGCCGGGGCGTCGAGCTCTACGCGCAATACCAGGCGCGTCTCCGCGACCTGAACGCCGTCGATTTCGGCGACCTCCTCCTGCACATGCTCACGATCTTCCAGGAGCATGAGGACGTGCTGGCGCAATACCAGCGCTGGTTCCGCTACATCCTCGTCGACGAGTACCAGGATACCAACGTCGCCCAGTACCTCTGGCTGCGCCTGCTCGCGCAGAGCCACAAGAACATCTGCTGCGTCGGCGATGACGACCAGTCGATCTACGGCTGGCGAGGTGCCGAGGTGGGCAACATCCTGCGGTTCGAGAAGGATTTCCCGGGCGCCAAGGTCATCCGGCTGGAGCAGAACTACCGCTCCACGCCGCATATCCTCGCCGCCGCCTCCGGCCTCATCACCGCCAACAAGGGTCGCCTCGGCAAGACGCTGTGGACGGATGCCGAGGAGGGCGAGAAGGTTCGCCTCATCGGCCATTGGGACGGCGAGGAAGAGGCCCGCTGGATCGGCGAGGAGATCGAGGCGATGCAGGGCGGCACCCGCGGCCTCGCCCCCATGTCGCTCGATCACATGGCGATTCTCGTGCGCGCGTCGCACCAGATGCGGGCCTTCGAGGATCGCTTCCTGACCATCGGCCTCAACTACCGCGTCATCGGCGGCCCCCGCTTCTACGAACGGATGGAGATCCGCGATGCCATGGCCTACTTCCGCCTCGCCGTCAGCCAGGAGGACGACCTCGCCTTCGAGCGGATCGTCAACACGCCGAAGCGCGGCCTCGGCGACAAGGCGGTGCAGACCATCCAGCGCGCCGCCCGCGAGCACGGGCTGAGCCTGGTCGAGGGCGCCCGGCTCTGCGTCGACGAGGGGCGTCTTTCCGGCAAGGGGCTGAAAGAGCTGCGCACGCTCGTGCAGGGGCTCGACCGCTGGCATGGGCAGGTGATCAGCGAGGCCGACACCCATGTCGAGCTGGCCGAGATGATCCTCGACGAATCGGGCTACACGGCCATGTGGCAGAACGACAAGACGCCCGAGGCGCCCGGCCGGCTGGAGAACCTCAAAGAGCTGGTGAAGGCGCTGGAGGAGTTCGAGAATCTGCAGGGCTTCCTCGAGCACATCGCGCTGATCATGGACAACGAGAGCGAGGAGCAGGGGGAGAAGGTCACGCTGATGACGCTCCACGCCGCCAAGGGCCTCGAGTTTCCGGCCGTCTTCCTGCCGGGCTGGGAAGACGGGCTCTTCCCGTCCCAGCGCAGCATGGACGAATCGGGCCTCAAGGGGCTGGAGGAGGAGCGGCGCCTCGCCTACGTGGGCATCACCAGGGCGGAAAAGCTCTGCACCATCTCCTTCGCGGGCAACCGGCGGGTCTACGGGCAATGGCAGAGCGCCTTGCCCTCCCGTTTCATCGACGAGCTGCCGCAGGAGCATATCGAGGTGCTGACGCCCCCCGGCCTCTATGGCGGCGGGTTCGGCGCGGCCGCCCCCTCCGCCGGCCCCTCGGCGGTGCAGGAGCGGGCGATGCGGGCGGATGTCTACAACTCGCCGGGCTGGAAGCGCATGCAGTCGCGCCAGCAGCGCCCCGTCTCCCAGCCGGCCGAGGCGCGGAACATGACGATCGACCTCGAGGCGACGTCCAGCTTCACCACCGGCGAGCGGGTCTTCCACAAGAAGTTCGGCTACGGCGCCATCACCGCCATCGAGGGCGACAAGCTGGAGATCGCCTTCGACAAGGCGGGCGTGAAGAACGTCGTCTCCCGCTTCGTCGTCGCCGCCGACCTCGCGGACGACATCCCCTTCTGATCCCCCTTCATCTGGCCGGAAATACCTCGGGGGGCTCCGGGGGGCTGGCCCCCCGGCCCTCGGGCGCCACCCACGTCAGGGCCAGATCAGCGGCACCAGCGTCGCCAGCAGCAGCACCGCCATGGCGATGTTGAAGGCCCTCAGGCGCCGCCGGTCCGTCAGCACCTGCGCCGCGCCGACCCCCAGCGCCGACCAGCTCGTCGTCGAGACGATGGAGACGAGAAGGAAGGCGCCGGAGACAACCAGCACGTCCCGTAACCCGTGGCCGGCGGCAAAGACGGTGGTGGCCGTCGTCGCCATCGCCCAGGCCTTCGGATTCACCCATTGAAACCCCGCCGCCTGCAAAAAGGTCAGCGGCCGCCCCTCCGCCCGCGGCCCGTCGGCGGGCGGCACGGCGCTGGCGATCTTCCACGCCAGCCAGAGCAGGTAGCAGAGCGAGGCGGCGGTCAGCACCGTCTGCACCCATGGCCAGCGCTCGAAGACCAACGACAGGCCGATGCCGACGCCGAAGATCATCAGAGAGAAGCCGAGCCCCACCCCCAGCATGTGCGGCAGGGTCCGGCGGAAGCCGTAATTGGCGCCCGATGCCATGAGCATGAGGTTGTTCGGCCCGGGCGAGCAGGTACCGGCGAGGGCGAAGAGGAGAAGGGGGATCGTCGAGTCGGCCATCATGCCGCAAGACTGCCCTCGCGCCCGCCGGATGAAATTGCGAAGATGCGGCTGTAGAAACGATCTGCGCAAGGAAGGCCGGGAATGGATGATATTGACCGCAGGATCTTGCGTGAGCTGGCCGACGACGGTCGCGTCAGCAACCAGGCGCTCGCCGGGCGCGTGGGCCTCTCCCCTTCCGCCTGCCTGCGCCGTGTGCAGGAGCTGGAGCGCCGGCGCGTCATCACCGGCTACCGGGCGCGGACCGATCCGGTGGCGATGGGGCGGGGCTTCGTCGTCTATGTCTCCGTAGGGCTCGGCGAGCACACCAAGGCCGCGCAGGACGCATTCGAGCGACGGCTCTCCTCGGCGCAGGAGGTGCGCGAGTGCCACAACGTCGCCGGTGCCTTCGAGTATCTGCTTCGGGTAGAGACGGCGGATCTCCCCTCCTACAAGCGCTTCCATGCCGAGGTGTTGGGGACGATCCCGACCGTGCGGCAGATCACCAGCTACATCGTCATGGGCACGTCCAAGGACGAGCGGGACTGATGCGCCAGCCCGGGTAACAGCTTTATGTCACCCGCTGAAGTAATAACGCTGACGTGAGGGGGAAAAGCGGCGGCGGTGCCGGGAGGAGGATGGCACCGCCGCCTGAAAACGCACCCCTGGGAGGAGGTAGGGGCCCGTCTTGCCTTGGCGCCGCCGGGAGGAGGTGGCGTGCGCCCCCGGGCTCGCGGCAGGGAGGAGGAGAGCCGCGTCCCGGATTAGGTGGCGACAGCGCGGGAGGAGGATGCGCTGCCGCCGGATTCGATGCCCGGGAGGAGGTGGACACCAAACCAAAACTGCGTTGCGGCGACCTCCGGGAGGAGGTGGAGGTCGCCGCTACAGGCGGGACGCACGGGAGGAGGATGCGCGTCCGCCGGGTTCTGATGCCCGGGAGGAGGTGGGCACCAAACTCGAAACTGGTGCGGCGACCCCCGGGAGGAGGTGGAGGTCGCCGCTACAGGCCTGACGCCCAGGGAGGAGGAGGGGCGCCGGTCTATTCCGTCGCGGCGGTATCCGGGAGGAGGTGGATACCGCCGCTCTTGGTCAGATCCGGCCCAGGGAGGAGGAGAGGGCAGGATCGAACCGGGGCCGGGCTAGGGAGGAGGAAAGCCCGGTACCCCGAAACTGTTACTCGCCGTAAGCCGCGGTGCGGGCGACGGCCTTGATCATCGACCGGTGCAGGCCGAGGTCGGCCAGCTCGCGATCGTTGAGGTTGCTCAGCTCCGCGATGGTGGAGCGGTAAACCCGGTTCTGCGCGGCCCGCTCGCTCACCATGGCAAAGCCGGCACGGAAGCGCTGACCGATGGTGAAGGTCGAAGCGCGGGATGTGGTTGCATGGGCCATATCGAAACTCATCTGCTCGTGTTACCTGATCATCGGGCTGCGTCGCGTCGGCGTTCTTGCCGTTCTGCTCTGCCACCCGGTGGCGTTGTCTGAGAGGAGATTTGGGTCATTTGCTGCGAGTGCACAATGCCCGCTTCTGCAATGCTGCCATGCGGCATGCGCATATTTCTTTTGTGGCTGGAATAATTGGCTGGCGGCAGGTGAAATGCCCACGCGATGGGCAAAAGTCAGATGGTTTTGCCTTGATCGGGGCATCGGGCGCGCTTCAGGCGCCTCCGGCCCCGGATCGTACGGTGCGAAGAAGCAACAGGAGGCCCTCTTGGCCGACAGAATGAATGAGGTTCGCGAGGTGCTCAGGCGCCTCGAACTGCCCGACGGGGGCGATCTGGTGAGTCGCGACATGCTGCGCGCCCTCTCGGTGGAGGGCGGGCGCGTGCGTTTCGTCATCGAGGCGCCGAATCCGGAGGTCGCCCGCCACATGGAGGGGCTGCGCCGCGCCGCCGAGGGCTCCGTGCAGGCGCTGGACTGGGTGGAGAGCGCCTCGGTGGCGCTGACCGCCCATTCCGGAGGCTCCTCAGGTGGCGCGCCGCCGCGGGCGCCGCAGGGCGCCCCCCAATCCGCGCCGAAAGGCCCGGGGGCGGGGGAGGCGCCGCCGCAGATCCGCATCGGCGGGCATCCGACGCCGCAGCAGGGCGGGCCGCAGCCGGTGCCGGGGATCAAGCGCATCCTCGCCGTCGGCTCCGGCAAGGGTGGCGTGGGCAAGAGCACCGTCGCCGCCAACCTCGCCGTGGCGCTGGCGAAGGAGGGCCGCAAGGTCGGCCTCCTCGATGCCGATATCTACGGCCCCTCGCAGCCCCGCATGATGGGTGTCAGCGAGCGCGCCAGCTCCAAGGACGGCAAGATCATCGACCCGGCCCATGCCCATGGCGTCACCATGATGTCCATCGGTCTGATGCTGGAGCCGGAGAAGGCGGTGATCTGGCGCGGCCCGATGCTGATGGGCGCCATGCAGCAGCTTCTGGGGCAGGTGGCCTGGGGCGAGCTCGACGTGCTGCTCATCGACCTGCCGCCCGGCACCGGTGACGTGCAGCTCTCCCTTGCGCAGCGCACGGCGCTCTCCGGCGCCATCGTCGTCTGCACCCCGCAGGACGTCGCGCTCATAGATGCGGTGAAGGCGATCGACATGTTCCGCACGCTGAAGGTACCCGTCCTCGGGCTCATCGAGAACATGTCTCTCTATATATGTCCCAACTGCGGGCACGAGGCGCACATCTTCGGCCATGGCGGCGTCGCAAAGGAGGCGGAGCGTCACGGCCTGCCGCTCCTCGGCGCGCTGCCCATCGATCTCGACACCCGCCTCGGCGGCGACTCGGGCACGCCCGTCGCCACGGGCGAGGGGGTGATGTCGGACGCCTACGCCAAGATCGCGCGCGGCCTCATCGGCGGTGGCATGGCCTGACTCGCGGGT
The DNA here is from genome assembly GCF_012070395.1 of Pseudoroseicyclus tamaricis. Taxonomy (GTDB): domain Bacteria; phylum Pseudomonadota; class Alphaproteobacteria; order Rhodobacterales; family Rhodobacteraceae; genus Pseudoroseicyclus_A; species Pseudoroseicyclus_A tamaricis. Next base: position 1,144,340 of record NZ_JAAFYS010000001.1, read on the forward strand.
GCGGCCCGGGATTGGCCGGGCCGCACCGGAATCGGCCGCCAGATTCGGCCGGGACGCCCGGGATTGGCTGGGTGAGGGTCGGGATTCGGGCCCCGAGAGCCCGGATTCCGCCCCCTGAGCGGCCCGCTCAAAACTTTTCTGCCTCACTGATTTACGGGCCGCTGACCTCCACCCTTTGAGTCGATCTGCGGGCCTCTCTACCAGATATGGATGTTCCCGAGCTCCGGATCACCATTTCGTGCGTCAACCTATGAATCGCGCGAGTTGAGAATCCGGCCGTTTCGCTGTGGCAAAACCGTTCTGTCCCGGCTTCGCCCAGACAATACCGTTGCCAGGGGGTAAATCCCGTGGCAGAACAGGGTTACCGAGAGGGCAGCAACAAACAACGGGGCGACAAAGACCCCAACCCGCAACGAACGAGAGCAGGTTTCATACAGGCGGCTCCCTCTCGAAACATCGTGATCCGGCGCGCGAGCGAGCAGACATCCCCCCAGGTGGCGCGCGCAGTCGGACCTCCCCCTCGAGGGGACAGGGCGGCGGATCGGTCAGTGGCAGCAGACCGATCCGCCGTTTTCACATTTAGGGGGTTTGAGAGGGCAGGCGCCGGTGAGCAGCTTCACAGGCGAACACGACCAGCGGATCGACGGGAAGGGACGTGTGTCCATCCCCATGCCGTTCCGCGGTGCCCTCGGCCAGCAGGACCCTGAGTGGACCGCCGGTCAGCCCACCCGCTTCTATCTTCAGTATTCCGACGACCTCAAAGGCTACCTGCGCGGCTGGGACGTGCGGAGCATCGAGCGTCGTCAGCGCCAGTACCAGCGCTGGGATCCCGGCCCGAAGAAGAAGCTGGCGATCCGCTACTTCTTCCGCCAGATCTCGTTGATCGTGCTCGACAAGGACGGCCGCATGGTGCTGCCGCAGAAGCAGCGCGAGCGCCTTGGCGTTGAGGGCGATGACGAGCTGAAGTTTCTCGGCTACGGCGACTACTTCGAAATCTGGCGCGCCGAGGTGGCGGACGAGGGCGACGATCACGACGCGCTCCTCGCCCAGCTCGGCCCCGATTTCGACCCGCAGGAACTGGCGGATCTGCCGCCCGACGATGACTTCGAGCCGGAATAGGCCATGGACGTGGCAGCCGCCCCGCATATCCCCGTTCTCCTCGATCCGATTCTCGACCTCGCCGCACCCGTGCGTGGCCGCTGGCTGGACGGAACGTTCGGTGCGGGCGGCTACGCGCGCGGGCTGATCGCGGCAGGCGCCGAAGAGGTCATCGGCGTGGACCGCGACCCGTCGGTCTTCCGCCTCGCCGAGGGCTGGCGCGATGACTTTCCCGGCCAGCTGACCCTGAAGGAGGGCCGCTTCAGCCAGCTCGACAGCCTCGCCGACGGTCCGCTCGACGGGGTGGTGCTCGATCTCGGCATCTCCTCCATGCAGATCGACGTGGCGGAGCGCGGCTTCTCCTTCCAGAAGGACGGCCCGCTCGACATGCGCATGTCGGGGGAGGGGCCGAGCGCCGCCGAGATCGTCAACGAGGCCTCCGAGGCCGAGCTGGCCGACATCCTCTACCTCTACGGGGAAGAGCGCGCCTCCCGCCGCATCGCCCGGGCGATTCTCGCCGCGCGGCCGCTGGCGACGACGCTGCAGCTGGCGCAGGTCATCGCCTCCGTCATGCCGCGCCAGAAGCCGGGGCAGAGCCACCCCGCGACGCGCTCCTTCCAAGCGCTGCGCATCGCGGTGAACGAGGAATATGACGAGCTGTTCCAGGGGCTTGCCGCTGCCGAGCGGGCGCTGAAGCCCGGCGGCCTGCTCGCCGTCGTCACCTTCCATTCCATCGAGGACAGGATGGTGAAGCGCTTCTTCGCGGCGCGCAGCTCCACCGGCGGCGGCTCGCGCCATGCGCCGGAGGTGACGGGGCCGGAGCCGACCTTCGAGCCGGTGACGAAGAAGGCAGTCGAGCCGGACGAGGGCGAACTGGCCGCCAACCCGCGCGCCCGCTCGGCGCGCCTGCGGATCGGCCGGCGGACGGATGCGCCGGCGGTGGAGATGCCGCAGCCGCGCGATCTGGGGATGCCGGTGATGAGGGGCCACAAATGAGGGACACAAGATGAAGGGTCTGCTCTACGTGCTCATGGGGCTGTCGGTCATGGGCCTCGCCTTCTGGGCCTACCAGGAGAATTACGAGACGCAGGATTCGCTGCGCCGGGTCTCCGAGCTGCATGCGCAGATCGGCGAGAACCGCTCCAAGCTCTCCATCCTCAATGCCGAGTGGGCGTGGCTCAACCGCCCGCAGCGCCTGCGCGAGCTGGCCGATCTCAACTTCGACCGGCTGGAGCTTCTGCCCATCCTGCCTGACGCCTTCGGCCACCTCGCCGACGTGCCTGAGCCCTTGCCCGAGCTGGCCGGCATCGAGGATGTCGTCGAGCTTTCCTCCGCCGGCTTCCAAGGGCCGATCAACCCCGATGAGGACCCGCTGTGATCCGCCAGCCGCTGCGCCCGCTCACCCGCATCCTCCAGGCCCGCGCCAAGGGCGAATCGACCGAGGCCATCGAGCGGGAGAACCGCCGCCATCGCCACGAGGAGATGCGCGAGAAGATGCGCGGCCGCGCCGCGCTGCGCCTGAAGTTCCTCGCCTTCTGCTTCTTCGCGGCCTTCTCGGCCATCGGCGGGCAGATGGCGGTGCTCGCCTCCTCCGATGCCGAGGAGCCGACGATCCAGTCCGCCGAAGGGCCGGCGCCGATCCTCTCCGACCGGGCGGATATCGTCGATCGCAACGGCCGCGTGCTGGCGACGAACATGGAGACCTACTCCCTCTACGCCCAGCCGCAGCAGATGATCGACCCGCACTTCGCGGCCGACGAGCTGGCGCGCATCTTCCCCGAGCTGGATCACGAGCGCCTCGTCGCCGACTTCACCGGCGACCGCCGCTTCCTGTGGATCCGCCGGCAGATCAGCCCCGAGCAGATGCAGCAGGTGCATGACATCGGCGACCCGGGCCTGCTCTTCGGCCCGCGCCAGATGCGTCTTTATCCCAACGGCTCGCTTGCGGCGCATATCCTCGGAGGCTCCTCCTACGGGCGCGAGGGCGTCTCCTCCGCCGAAGTGATCGGCGTGGCAGGGGTGGAGCGCTACTTCGACGCCCGCCTGCGCGATCCCTACCAGCAGGACCCGCTGGAGCTGTCGCTCGACCTGACGGTGCAGGCGGTGATGGAGGAGGTGCTCGGCTCCGGCATGGTGCTGATGAACGCCAAGGGCGCCTCCGGCATCATCATGGATGTGTATACCGGCGAGATCGTCGCCATGGCCTCGCTGCCGGATTTCGACCCCAACGACCGCCCGGCGCTGCCCACCTCCGGCTCGCCGGCTGACAGCCCGCTCTTCAACCGTTCGCTTCAGGGCGTCTACGAGCTCGGCTCCGTCTTCAAGGCGTTCACCGCCGCGGCGGCGCTGGATGCGGGGCTGGTGAACCCCAACACGATCATCAACACCGAAGGGCCGCTCACCTGGGGCCGGTTCCGCATCTCCGATTCGCACCGGATGGACCCGTCGATGCCGGTCAGCGAGGTGATCGCCGAGAGCTCCAACGTCGGCACCGCGCGCATCGCGCAGATGCTGGGGATCGAGCGGCAGAAGGCCTTCCTCGACAGCCTCGGCATGCTGGAGCCGACGCAGGTGGAGATGGCCGAGGCCCCCACGGGCCGCCCGCAGTTCCCCGAGAACTGGTCGGAGCTGTCGATGATGACCATCTCCTACGGCCACGGCCTCGCCGTCTCTCCCCTCCACCTCGCCGCGGGCTACGCGACCATCGCCAACGGCGGCACGCGGATCGTCCCCACGCTGCTGCGCCAGGACGGCCCACAGGTGGGCGAGCGGATCATCAGCCGGCAGACCTCCGACCAGATCCGCTCCATCCTGCGCGGCGTCGTCTCGCACGGCACGGCGAGCCTCGCCGAGGTGCCGGGCTACAATGTCGGCGGCAAGACGGGGACGGCCGAGAAGCCGATCGAGACGGGCGGCGGCTATTACAGCGACAAGGTCATCGCCACCTTCTCCGGCATCTTCCCGGCCAACGACCCGCGCTACGTGATCATCATCTCCCTCGACGAACCGGTGGAGACCTCCGGCCCGCAGCCCCGCCGCACCGCCGGCTGGACGGCCGTGCCGGTGGCGGCGGAGGTGATCCGCCGCACCGCGCCGCTGATGGGCCTGCGCCCTGCCGTTGAACGCTGGGCGCCGGAGAGTATACACCAAGCCTCACAGTGAAGGGGCGGCCCGAGATGACGAGACAGACAGGCACGTCGCTGGCCGATCTGGGCCTGACGGCCCGCGGCGGGCGCGAGGCGCGGATCACCGGCCTCGCCATCGACAGCCGCGAGGTGCGCGAGGGGATGCTCTTCGCCGCCCTGCCCGGCAGCCGCGTGCATGGCGGCGAGTTCATCCAGTACGCCCTGCGCCAGGGCGCCGGCGCCATCCTGACGGACCTCGAAGGCGCCGAGATCGCCAAGGACGTGATGGCCGGCTCCGGCGCCGCGCTGGTCCTCTCGGAGGATCCGCGCGCCGCGCTCGCCCGCGCCGCCGCGCTCTGGTACGGCCCGCAGCCGACGGTGATGGTCGCGGTGACGGGCACCAACGGCAAGACTTCCGTCGCCTCCTTCTGCCGGCAGATCTGGCAGGAGCTGGGGCATGACGCGGTCAACGTCGGCACCACGGGGGTGGAGGGCGACTTCACCACGCCGCTGCGCCACACCACGCCCGACAGCCTGACGCTCCACAAGGCCCTCGCCGAGGCGGCCCGCGCCGGCATCACCCATGCCGCGATGGAGGCCTCCTCCCACGGGCTCGATCAGCGGCGGCTCGACGGGGTGCAGCTGATCGGCGCCGGCTTCACCAACCTCAGCCAGGATCACCTCGACTACCACGCCGACATGCGCGCCTATTTCGAGGCAAAGCTCGGCCTTTTCGAGCGGGTGCTGGACGAGGACGGCATCGTGGTGGCGAACCTCGACGATCCCTACGGAGCCGACATCGCCGGCCGCGCCGCAGCGCGCGGGCAGGAGGTCATCGGCATCGGCCGCTGCGCCGAGGCCCGGCTCCGGCTCGGCGCGCAGCGCTTCGATTCGACCGGGCAGGAGCTGCGCTTCGACTGGCAGGGCGCGCCGCACATGCTGCGGCTGGAGCTGATCGGCGGCTTCCAGGCCGCCAACGTCGCCGCCGCCGCCGGCCTCGTCATCGCCTCCGGGGAGGACCCGCAGGAGGTCTTCGCGACGCTGCCCAAGCTGCGCACCGTCCGCGGCCGGATGGAGCTGGCGGCGACGCGCGAGAACGGCGCCGCGGCCTACGTCGATTACGCCCACACGCCCGACGCGGTGAAGGTGGCGCTGGAGGCGCTGCGCCCGCACGTGATGGGCCGCATCGTCGCCATCGTCGGCGCCGGCGGCGACCGAGACAGGGGCAAGCGCCCGCTGATGGGCCGGGCGGCGGCGGAGCACGCCGACCAGGTCATCGTCACCGACGACAACCCCCGCAGCGAAGACCCGGCCGCCATCCGCGCCGCCGTCATGGATGGTGCCCTCGCCGTCGACAGCGGCCTCTCCGTCACCGAGGTCGCCGACCGGGCGGAGGCGATCCTGCGCGGCGTCGATGCCCTCGGCCCCGGCGACGCCCTCCTCATCTGCGGCAAGGGCCACGAGAGCGGCCAGATCATCGGCGAGACGACGCATCCATTCGACGACGCCGAGCAGGCCTCCATCGCCGTCGCCGCGCTCGAGGGCCGCGCGTGAGCCTCTGGACGGCCGCCGAGGCCGCGCAGGCCACCGGCGGGCGGGCCACGAGCGACTGGCAGGCCACCGGGGTCTCCATCGACACCCGGACGCTCCAGCCCGGCGACCTCTTCATCGCGCTCAAGGACGTCCGCGACGGCCACGATTTCGTCGCCCAGGCGCTGGAGAAGGGCGCTGCCGCCGCCCTCGTCTCCCGCGTGCCGGAGGGCGTGGCGGAGGATGCCCCGCTCCTCATCGTCGGCGACGTGCTGGACGGGCTCACCGCCCTCGGCCGCGCCGGCCGGGCGCGCAGTGGGGCGCGGGTGGTGGCGATCACCGGCTCCGTCGGCAAGACCTCCACCAAGGAGATGGTGCGTGCCGCGCTGGCGGGGCAGGGGCGGGTCCATGCCGCCGAGGCCAGCTACAACAACCACTGGGGCGTGCCGCTGACCCTCGCCCGGATGCCACGGGAGACCGAGTTCGCCGTCCTCGAGATCGGCATGAACCACCCCGGCGAGATCGCCCCCCTGGCGCAGCTCGCCCATCCGCATGTGGCGATGATCACCACCATCGCTGCCGCGCATCTGGAGGCGTTCGACAGCCTCGATGGCATCGCCGACGAGAAGGCCGCCATCTTCTCCGGCCTCACCGGCGACGGCACCGCCATCGTCAACGCCGCGCTCCCGCAGTCGGAGCGGATGATCCGCGCCGCCCGCGCCGCCGGCGCATGGGTCGTCACATTCGGCGCCGAGGCGCCGGCGGACTGGCGCCTCGGCCCCGTCACCGTCGCCCCTGGCGCCACGACCGCCAAGGCGCATGGCGGCGGGCTGGACTTCCTGCTCAAGGTCTCCAGCGAGGGCGGCCACTTCGCGCTCAATGCACTCGGCGCGCTGGCCGCGGCCACCGCCCTCGGCGCCGACCTCTCCCGTGCGCTCCTCGGCCTCGCCGACTGGCGCCCGCCGGCTGGTCGCGGCACCCGGGAGGAGGTCATCCTCGACCCGGCGCGAGAGAGCGAGCGGCTCGACCTGATCGACGATTCCTTCAACGCCAACCCCACCTCGCTCTCCGCCTCCCTCTCCGTCCTCGCCGCCGCCCAGCCGCGCGACGGTGCCGGCCGGGTGGAGAAGGGGCGCCGCGTCGCCATCCTCGGCGACATGCTGGAGCTGGGGCCCGAGGAGGTGGCGATGCACGTCGCCATGGCGGAGGATCCCTCGATGCCGGCCCTCGGCCTCATCCACTGCGTCGGCCCGCGCATGAAGGCGCTCTACGAGGCGCTCCCCTACGAGCGGCGCGGCAAGTGGGTGGAGACGGCGGAGGAGCTGATCCCCCATGTCGCCCGCCTCGTCGATGCCGGCGACGTGGTGCTGGTGAAGGGCTCCAAGGGGTCCCGGGTCTCCAAGGTCGTTGACGCAATCCGCAATCTGGGGCATCGCAGCGCGTCCCGCGACCAGGAGGCTTGATCCCTTGCTCTATTGGCTGACGCTGCTGTCCGACGGCGGCGATTTCTTCAACCTCTTCCGGTACATCACCTTCCGCGCCGGCGGCGCCTTCCTCACGGCGCTGGTCTTCGGCTTCCTCTTCGGCCGGCCGCTGATCGAGGTGCTGCGCCGCCGCCAGGGGCGGGGGCAGCCGATCCGCTCCGACGGGCCGGAGGGACACCTCGCCAAGGCCGGCACCCCCACGATGGGCGGTCTGCTGATCGTCGGCGCGGTGCTGACCTCGACCCTGCTCTGGGCGCAGCTGACGAACCCCTACATCCTGATGGTCCTCTTCGTGACGCTCTCCTTCGCCATCATCGGCTTCGCCGACGACTACGCGAAGGTGGCCAAGCAGAACACCAAGGGCGTGCCCGGCAAGGTGCGCCTCGGCCTCGGCATCCTCGTCGGCGCCGTCGCCGCGTGGTGGGCAATGAGCTTTCATCCCGCCGAGCTGACGGGCGAGCTGGCCTTCCCGGTCTTCCGCGAGCTGCTCATCCACCTCGGCTGGTTCTTCGTGCCCTTCGGTGCCTTCATCATCGTCGGCGCCGCCAACGCGGTGAACCTGACGGACGGGCTCGACGGGCTGGCGATCATGCCGGTGATGATCGCCGCCGCCACCTTCGGCGTCATCGCCTACGCCGTCGGGCGGACGGACTTCACCGATTACCTCGGCGTCCACTACGTGCCCGACACCGGCGAGATCATCATCTTCTGCGCCGGCCTGATCGGCGGCGGCCTCGGCTTTTTGTGGTACAACGCCCCGCCCGCCGCCGTCTTCATGGGCGACACCGGCTCGTTGGCCATGGGCGGCGCCCTCGGCGCCATCGCCGTGGCGACGAAGCACGAGATCGTCCTCGGCATCGTCGGCGGCCTCTTCGTGGTCGAGGCGCTCTCCGTCATCATCCAGGTCTTCTACTTCCGCCGCACGGGCAAGCGGGTCTTCCTGATGGCGCCGATCCACCACCATTACGAGAAGATGGGCTGGTCGGAGCCGCAGATCGTCATCCGCTTCTGGATCGTCGCCCTGATCCTCGCCATGATCGGCCTCGCCACCCTGAAGGTCCGTTAACGCCGCGCGCGCCGGCTCGAAACCCGCCCCCCTCTCGCCCTTTTCCAAATACCTCTCGGGGGGTCCGGGGGGCAGACAGCCCCCCGGCCTCTCCACCCATTCCGGAGGTTCGCCCATGATCCCCGCCACCGGCTTCGAAGGCCAGCGCGTCGGCCTCCTCGGCCTCGGCCGGTCCGGCCGCGCCACCGCCCGCGCCCTCATCGCCGGCGGCGCCATCCCTGTCGGCTGGGACGACAGCGTCCCCGCCCGGGAGGCGGCCGTCGCCCTCGAGGGGATCGAGATCGCCGACCTCACGAAGCCCGCCAATATCGAGCCGCTGGCGACGCTCGTCACCTCCCCCGGCATCCCGCATCTCTACCCCAGCCCGCACCCGGCGATCCGGGCGGCGTGGGAGGCGGGGGTGCCGGTCGACAACGACATCGGCCTGTTCTTCCGCGCCTTCGGCTCCTCCGCCTTCGCGGAGTTCGACCGCCCGCCGCGCGTCGTCGCCATCACCGGCTCCAACGGCAAGAGCACCACCTCGGCGCTCCTCCACCACATCCTCACCCACGCGGGCCGGCCGGCGCAGCTGGCCGGCAACATCGGCCGCGGCGTCTTCGATATCGAGCCGCCCGTCGATGGCGAGGTGATCGTGCTGGAGCTCTCCTCCTACCAGACGGAGCTGGCGCGGGCGCTGACCCCCGACATCGCCGTCTTCACCAACCTCTCCCCCGATCACCTCGACCGTCACGCTGGCCCCGGCGGCTATTTCGCCGCCAAGCGCCGGCTCTTCGCCGAGGGCGGGCCGGACCGGGCGGTGATCGGGGTGGACGAGGACGAGGGGCTCTACCTCGCCGGCCAGCTCGCCGTCGGGCCGGGGGACGACCGGGTGATCCGCGTCTCCGCAGCCCGCAAGCTGGGCGGGCCGGGATGGCTGGTCTATGCGAGGAAGGGCTTCCTGACCGAGTGGCGCAAGAGCCGGCAGATCGCCTCCATCGACCTGCGCGAGGTGCCGGGCCTGCCCGGCGCCCACAACCACCAGAACGCCTGCTGCGCCTTCGCCGCCGCGCGGGCACTGGGGTTGGGCCCGAGGGAGATCGAGGCCGCGCTGGCCAGCTACCCCGGCCTGCCGCATCGCTCCCAGCGGATCCGGGAGCGGGACGGGGTGGCGTTCGTCAACGATTCCAAGGCGACCAACGCCGATGCCGCCGCCCACGCCCTCGCCGCCTTTCCGCGTATCCGCTGGATCTGCGGGGGGCTGGAGAAGGAGGGCGGCCTCGGCCGGCTGGAGCCGCATCTCGGCCACGTCGTGAAGGCCTATGTCATCGGCCGTGAGGCGGAGGCCTTCGCCCGCCAGCTCCCCGGCGTGGAGGCGGAGATCTGCCGGACGATGGAGGCCGCCGTCGAGCGCGCCGCGGCGGAGGCGGCTCCGGGCGAGGTGGTGCTGCTGGCGCCGGCCGCGGCGAGCTTCGATCAGTACGACAACTTCGAGAAGCGCGGTGACCACTTCGCGGCACTGGTGGCGGCTCTCTAGGCGCCATGGGCTCCTGAAACAGGGCGGACCGGCCTGCGCCTTTGGCGCGTGCCGGGCGGGGCATGAGCGGCGAGGTCTCGTTGGGGCGAGGGGAGGAAGTGGCGGGAACCGCTGCAGCCGTCGGGTAACCATTCCCGAGGACCTGTTTATACAGGTGGGCGCCAGGTAACCGGGCCAGGACCCGGACAGAGCCAGCTCCCTCGGAGTTGCTTAAGGCCACCGGAATTGACCCGTTGCACGAGAAGAGCAGAAACCCGCCAGCGCCTCAGGTAGTCTGCCCGCGCAGGCTCGACAAGGGGGGCGATGCGCCGATCCGGGGCGGGGCGGCCTCGCCTTCGGCAATCGCCCGCCCGCCCGGATCATCCCCCGCGCCGCGACCGGGGCAGGGCGGCGAGAGAGGCCCGCACGAAGCGTGCACCCGGCGTGCACGGGGCGTGCACCGGGCAGGGGCGTCGGGGCAGAGGCGCGGACCGGCCTCGGTGAAGGACGGCACGCGTTTGGCTTGACCGGTGTTCACCAATTGTTCATGTTTGGCGCATGGACCTTCCCGCTCTCCAGCCCGGCCAGCTCATCGCCCGCGGCGTCTGCCGACATCTGGCGGAGCATGACTTCGTCACCGTCGAGGAGCTGGTGCCCGAGCGGGGTCTGCGCGTGGACGTGATGGCCGTGGGGCCGCGCGGAGAGATCTGGGTGATCGAGTGCAAGTCCTCCCGCGCCGATTACATGGCCGACCACAAGTGGCAGGGCTACCTGCCGTGGTGCGACCGTTTTTTCTGGGCGGTGGGGGAGGACTTCCCGGTCGACCTGCTGCCAGAGGAGACCGGCCTGATCATCGCCGACAGCTACGACGCCGAGATCCTGCGCCTCGGGCCGGAGACGAAGCTCGCCGGCGCCCGGCGCAAAGCTCTGATGTTGACCTTCGCGCGCCACGCGGCGCGGCGTCTGCAGGCCTACCGGGACCCGGGGGTGGGGGCCTTCGTCTCCTAGCGCTGGCCTAGCCCTTGCGCTTGCGGCTGCCGCCGTCGCGGGCGGCGCGGGCGGCCGCGCGGATCTCCTCGGCGATCTCGTCGGCCTCGTCGGGGGAGAAATCCATCGGGATCTCGGTATTTCCGGCCTCGATGAACAGCCGCACCATGCCCCGGTCGGTCGGGCCGATCTGCAGGTTCGCCTCGATGTCGCGCTCGGTGTCGATGCCCATGGGTGTCTCCGGTCTGAAGGATGGGCGGAGATAGCGCCTCGCCGGGGCTCGATGCAAGCGGGTGGTGGGGGGCGGGGTGCCGGGGCTGAGCGGTGGCCCCGCCCGGTGCGCGCCAGAGGCGCAGGGCGAGCGCCTGCCCGTCCCGCGGGCTGGCGCTCTGGTGGGGCTTGGTGCCTCGCTCAGGGCGGGGAGGGGTGTTGCGGGTATAAAGCGCGCAGCGGCGCCGTAGGAGCGCCACCCCACGGGCAGGCGCTCGCCCTGCTCCTGCGGATGGTGCGCGGGTTGGAGAGGGAGAGGTGGGTTGGAAACCCACCCTACGGGTCTGGGTGTCGGGTTGTCTCGAAAGCCCTATGTGACCCGATCCAGGGTGCCCGGCCGGAGCTCTTCCCCCCGCCCGATGCGCGCCGCAGGCGCAGGGCGAGCGCCTGCCCGTCCCGGCGGGCTGGCGGTCTGGTGGGGCTTGGTGCCTCGCTCAGGGCGGGGAGGGGGGTTGCGGGCATAAAGTGCGCAGCGGGACCGGCGGAGCGCCACCCCACGGGCAGGCGCTCGACCTTCGCCTGCGGATGGTGTGCGGGGTGGAGAGGGAGAGGTGGGTTGGGAACCCCCCCCTACGGGGGAGGGCGTCGCGGTTGTCTCAAAGCCCGATGTGTCCCGATCTAGCCAGTGTGCCCGGCCGGAGCCTTTCCCTCGCCCGGTGCGCGCCAAAGGCGCAGGGCGAGCGCCTGCCCGTCCCGGCGGGCTGGCGCTCTGGTTGGGCTGGGTGCTCAGCGGGCCGCGGGGAGGGGCTTGGCTGGCATAAAGTGCGCAGCGGCGCCGTGGGAGCGCCACCCCACGGGCAGGTGCCCGCCCTGCGCCTGTGAGGGAGACGCTTGGTGGACAGGGCGGAGGTGGGTTGGAAACCCACCCTACGGGGGAGGGCGGGTGCCGGCCTCGGGCTACTTCGGGCGGGTGAGTTCGAAGGTCTCGCGGATGACGCCGTAGTCCTGGTAGCCGAGGCGGGTGAGCATGCCGAAGCGGGTGACGTCGAAGAAGCCGTCCACGAGGCAATCCTCGCGGATGTGGACGCCGGTCACCGTGCCGATCACCATGTGGCTGCCCCCGCCCTCCAGATCCACCACCTGCGTCATCCGGCACTCCAGCGCCGCCGGCGCCCCGGCGACGCGGGCGCAGGGGATGGTCTCGCAATCCGCCTTCTCGATACCGGCGATGTCGAACTCCGAGACCGCCCGGTCATGGCTGCCGGAGGTCTTGTTCATCACGTCGCGGGCGGCATATTCCACGATGTTGCAGCAAAAGACCCGCGTCTCGAGGATGTTGGTCAGGCTGTCCTTCGTGCCGGTGGAGGCGAACATCACCTGCGGCGGCGTGTAGGCGACGGCGTTGAAGAAGGAATAGGGGGCGAGGTTGTCCACCCCCGTCTCCCCGCGCGAGGAGATCCAGCCGATCGGGCGGGGCGAGACGAGGGCGTTGAACGGATTGCGCGGCAGGCCGTGGCCGTCTTCGGGGCGGTAGAACATGGCGCTCCTCCTGTGCTGAGGGGGCTGAGGGGGCGGGGCGATCCCCGCGCGGGCCACGGTGCCCGAATGGGGCCCGGGCCGGGTTTGCTACGGGGCTAGCCTCATGTAAGGGCCGGGTCCAGCCGAAAGGGAGAGGCAGGGTGGAGGCTTATCCGCAGGAGACGCCGGAGGACTGGTGGGAGGTGGAGGCGCTGCTCGACAGCTGCTTCGCCCCCGGCCGCACGGGCCTGTCCTCCTACCGGCTGCGCGAGGGCGTGGCGCCGGTGCCGGCGCTCTGCCGGCTCCGCCGCGACCGGACGGGCATCGTCATCGGGGCGATCCGCTGCTGGCCGGTGCGGGTGGGGGCGGCGCCGGCGCTGCTCGTCGGCCCCGTGGCGGTGCACCCGACGCGGCAGGGCGAGGGCCTCGGCGCGGCGCTGATCGGCGAGGTGGTCGAGCGGGCGCGGGACGGCGGGCACGAGCGGATGCTGCTGGTGGGGGACTGGCCCTACTACCGGCGCTTCGGCTTCGAGAAGCTCACCGGCGTCGAGATGCCGCCGCCCACCAACCCCGAGCGGGTGCTGGGGCTGGCGCTGGTGGAGGGCGCCTGGGACGGCGTCGCGGGCGAGGTGGTGCGCGCGGCCTGAGCGGGCCGGCGCGCACGGCCGAGCTGGCAAAGCTTGCCAAAGCGCGGGACCTCCACCATTTCTATTGCCATGAGTGACACGCCCACCATGCGCACGGTCAACCCCGACATCCCGCTCGACGACGCGGGGCGCGAGGAGATTGCCGAGCTGGCCCGGCGGCAGCTGGCCGCCGGCGGCATCCTGATCCGCGCCGTCAACCTCGTCGGCGGGCAGGTGGAGGACGGGCTGAAGCTGCTCCCGAAGTCCGGCCGCGCCGCGATCGAGAACGCGGCGCGCATCGGTCTGGAGCGGGCCTACCACCTCGCCCGGAGGGCCCGCGGGGCGCCGAAGGGCGATGCGCTGCACCGTGCCATCGGCACCGCCTCGGGCGCGCTCGGCGGCTTCGGCGGGCTGGGCACGGCACTGGCCGAGGTGCCGGTGGCGACGACGATCATCTTCCGCGCCGTGCAGGGTGTCGCCGAGGAATACGGCGAGGACCCGGATTCCGAGGAGGTGCGGCTGGAATGCCTGCGCGTCTTCGGCGCCGGCGGGCCGGGCGCGGAGACCCAGGGCATCGACACGGCCTTCCTCGGCGCGCGGATGACGCTCACCGGCCCGGCGCTGCACAAGATGATCGCCCGCGTGGCGCCGAAGTTCGCGACGGTGCTGACCCAGAAGCTGGCCACGCAGGCGGTGCCGATCCTCGGTGCCTTCGCCGGGGCGGGGACGAACTACGCCTTCGTGGGCTACTATACCGAGATGGCGCATGTGCATTTCGGCCTCCGCCGGCTGATCCGCACCTACAATGAAGAGCAGGTGCTGGAGCACTTCCACCGCGAGCTATCGCGGCGGAAGATGCCGGTGAAGGTGAGCTAGGGTCGGGTCGGCCGGGCGGCGTGTCGTTGATCATCGCGGTCACCCGTTTCCCCAACATTTCCGCTTCGTCCCCCGCCCGGTGCGCGCCAGAGGCGCAGGGCGAGCGCCTGCCCGTCCCGGCGGGCTGGCGCTCTGGTGGGGCTTGGTGCGTCGCTCGGGCCGGGGAGGGGCTTGGCTGGCATAAAGCGCGCCGCTCGACCGTCGGGGCGCCACCCCACGGGCAGGCGCTCGCCCTGCGCTGGCAGTTGGCGGCGCGGGATGGAGAGGGGAAGGTGGGTTGGAAACCCACCCTACGGGGGCGCGTCGATACCGGGCGACCTGTGACCCGGCCGCAGCTTTTGTCCGCCCTGCGCCTGCAGATGGCGACGCGGGGTGGAGAGGGGAAGGTGGGTTGGACACCCACCCTACGGGGCGCGTCGATAGAGGGCGCGTTTGTTGAAGCGACGGGACGAGGTGTCGCGCCGCAGGGCCGGTGTCAGGCTGGTGACAGGCCGAGGCGCGTGGGCGCCGGCCCTCAGGCCACGTACCAGCCGGCGCGGCTGAGCCATTGGCGGAGGGGGGCGCGGACGGATTGGGCGCCGCTGGCGCGGGCGCGGTCGATCTCGGCGCGGACCTCCTTGAGGTCCACCGAGCGCAGCAGGTGCTTCACCGGGCCGATGGAGGCCGGGCGCATGGAGAGCATGGGGAAGCCGAGGGCGGCGAAGCAGAGCGCCTCCAGCGGGCGGCCGGCATCCTCTCCGCAGAAGGAGAGGGGGGTGCCGGCGGCGCGGCACTTGTCGGCGATCATCTGCAGGAAGTCGAGGAAGCTGACGTCGAGCGTGTCGTAGCGGCGGCGCACGCGCTCGTTCTCGCGATCGGCCGCGAAGAAGAACTGCTTGAGGTCGTTGCCGCCGATGGACATGAAATCCACCTCCTCGAAGAAGCTCTGCGGCGCGAAGGCGAGCGACGGCGTCTCCAGCATGGCGCCGACCTCCGTCTGCGAGGGCAGGACATGACCGAGGATGCGCTCGCGCTCCATCGCCTTGTCGAACTCGGCCCGGGCATCGCGGAACTCCGACGGGTGGGCGATGAAGGGGAACATGACCGTCAGCGGCCGGCCGGCCGCGGCGCGGATCAGCGCCTGCAGCTGCATGCGCAGCACGCCCGGCTTGTCGAGCCCGACGCGGATCGCCCGCCAGCCCATGGCCGGGTTGGGCTCGTCGTTGGGCTTCATGTAGCTGAGGACCTTGTCGGAGCCGATGTCGAGCGTGCGGAAGGTCACCCGCTTGTCGCCGGCGGCATCCATCACCCGCGAGTAGAGCGCCGAGAGCTCGGCGCGCCGGGGCATCTGGTTGCGGATGAGGAACTGCAGCTCGGTCCGGAAGAGGCCGACGCCCTCGGCGCCCGAGGAGGGCAGGGATGGCAGGTCGGCCATCAGGCCGGCGTTCATGTAGAGCCCGATCTCGGTGCCGCAGCGCGCCACCGCCGGCAGCTCGCGGAGGGAGGCGTAGCGCTCCATCGCCCGCTCGGCCATGGCGATCTTGTCGGCGAAGGCCTTCTTCACCTGCTCGTCGGGCCGCAGGTGCACGACGCCCTGGTCGCCGTCGACGAGGATGTCGTCACCGTTCAGCGCCTCCGTCGTGATGCCACGGGCATGGATGACCAGCGGGATCGCCCAGGCGCGGGCGACGATGGCGGCGTGGGAGCCGACGGAGCCTTCCTCCAGCACGATGCCCTTGAGGCGCTTGCCGTAGTCGAGCAGCTCGCCGGGGCCGATGTTGCGCGCCACCAGCACGGGATTGTCCGGCATCTCCGCCCCGGTGTCGCGGCCCTGCCCGGTGAGGATGCGCAGCAGGCGGTTGGAGATGTCGTCGAGGTCGTGCATCCGCTCGCGCAGATACGCATCGCCGGCCGAGCCCATGCGGGCGCGGGCCATGCCCTGCTCCTTCTCCACCGCCGCCTCGGCGGAGAGGCCGGCGGCGACATCCGCCTCCATCCGCCGCATCCAGGAGCGGGAATTGGCGAACATGCGGTAGGCCTCGAGCACCTGCACCTGCTCGGCATCGACCGAGCGGGCGGTGCTGAGCATCTCGTCCACCATCGAGCGGAGCTGCTCGACGGCCCCTTGGAGGCGCCGCAGCTCCTGCTCGGGGTCCTCCGAGATGGGGTTGGTGACGACGACCCGCGGCTCGTGCAGGTAGACATGGCCCGAGGCCGCGCCCTCCTGCCCCTGCGTGCCGCGGAACATGGCGGGGCGCTGATGACGGGCGGCGAGCGCCGCGCCCTCGCCGATGAAGGCGCCGAGCTCGGCCATCTCGGCGAGCACCATGGCGACCACCTCGAGCGCGTAGATCTCGTCGGCCGTGTACTGGCGCGCGGCCTTGGACTGCACCACCAGCACGCCGAGGCAATCGCCGAGCCGCTGCACCGGCACGCCGCAGAAGGACGAATACCGTTCCTCCCCCGTCTCCGGCATGTAGCGGAAGCCGGGGGCGGCGGGGGCATCGGCGGTGTTGATGATCGTGCGGCTGCGGGCGGTGCGCCCGACCAGCCCCTCGCCGAGACGCATCCGCGTCTGGTGCACGGCCTCGGGCTGCAGGCCTTCGGTGGCGCAGAGCTCCAGCGTCTCATGATCGCGGAAGAGGTAGATGGAGCAGACCTCGGTCTGCATCGAGGTGGCGATGAGCTGGACGATCTTGTCCAGCCGGGCCTGACCGGCGGCATCCTCCGCCAGCGCGTCGCGCAGCCGGCCGAGCATCTTGCGACTCTCGGTTTCGGGCCGGCTCTCGGTCTGGGGCTGCTCCGTCATTCCGCCTCGCTTCGCTCCGGGGGGCATCTATAGGGCCTTCGCCGCGAAAAGGGGAGGGGCGGCGGTGGAGGTTCGCGAGAGTTTCGCAATGGCGGCGGTCGTGCGGGGTGGGCGGCGGAGGAGGGGGGCTGTCTGCCCCCCGCCGGCGGAGCCGGCCCCCCCGAGGATTTTTGGGACCAAAGACAGGGAGGCGGGTGGAGGGCGGGGCGCGCCGGGCCCGTCAGAGGTGGCGGGCGCGGGTGATGAAGAAACGGGCGAGGGTGATGACCATCGCGAGGGCGATGACGCCGAGGTAGCGCTCGTAGATGCCGTCGATGCTGGTGGGGACGATGAAGAAGATCGGGGCGGAGACGATCCAGAGAAGCCCCAGCGCGATGAGCGCCCGCGACCAGCCCTTGCCGGCGCGGCTGGCGCCACGGGCCATGGCCAGCGGCGTGGCGGCGAAGAGGGCGCCGAGCGCGTAGACGAGGTAGATGTGGATGACGACGCCCTCGTTGTCATTGTCGCCATATTCGTTGCGGGCGCCGACGAGGAAGACGATCAGGCCGAGAAGCGCGAAGCCGATGAGGCCGAGGCTCCACCCCCAGCCGCCCATGTGCACATGCGCGGCGAGGAGCGCGATGCAGATCAGCGCGGCGGAGAAGGCATAGAGGCCGATATCGACGATGAACTCGTAACGCCCGGCGGCGAGGTCGCTGATCGTGTCGGCGAGCCAGTCGTGATCGGGCACAATGAAATCGGCGATGAGGATGGAGAGGAGGAAGGCGGCGCAGCCGGCGATGGCGGTGTAGCCGAGCGCACGCATCAGCGTCGGCTCTTCCTTGATCATGGGGGATGCGACGGTCATGTCCGGGGGGCTCTCCTGTTCGTGAGGTGTCCGCTACACCTAGCTCCCGGAGCGGGGAGAACCACTCGGCGGTGCGAGCCATGCGCCCGGGCGGGGGCGCCGGGACGGACGATTCGAGCGGGGGCCGAGAGGGGGAAAGTGCAGGCTTCTGTTGCCAGGTGCCTGCGAACCCCGCCTTACACTGCTAGGCGCAAGGGCTTAGATTTCGATCTTCCGGACTGCTTACGCAGCCAGGGCGATCGGAGCACGATTGTTGTTGGCAATTGTACTGTACGGACCGATAACGGTGGTACCTCACCGGGACAAAGCTACACCTTTAGACGTTCGTCGATCCTGTTTCGGCCCCATTATCCCCCCAACAAAGGGCATTTGGTGGAGCCGCCGGGTACCGCCCCCGGGTCCGATCCGCTTATTGCGTGCGCGTTTATGTCCATAGTCCCGAAAGACAGATGTGAAGATAGGGCCGGGGCGGCGCCGGGGCAAGGGGTGTCTGCGCGGCGGGCCGGCTCACGTGAGGGTCACGACGCAACACCTTGATAACACGCCGAGCGGCAGGTGACGTAGCGTCGCCAAATGCGGCAAGGGAGAGGCGGGATTGGCACCGAATTGACCCGGCGGCGCCCAAAATCCGCCGGGAGCCGCGCCTAGCGTCGTCATCTGAGTTCCCAAGGGAGCGTGTGCAGCCATGTTGGCGCGAATTCTCAACCGGTGTCGGCACCTCGTGCGCCGGGCCATCCACAGACAGGACGGCAGTGTGACCGTCGAGTACGTCATGTGGGTCCCGGTCATCTTCTTCATCTTCGGGATCACCGTGGATGCCACGATGCTGATGCAGAAGCAGTCGCAGTTCTTCGTTGCCGCCCGCGATGCGTCGCGTCAGGTGGCCGTGGGGGCGTTGAGCGAGGGCGAGGCGGAAACGCAGCTCGCCGAACGGTTCGCCAGCGTCGGCGGGATCTCCGCGCGTGTTCAGACAACGGGCGGCTTCGTGACCTCCACGCTTTCCGCCCCCTTCAGTGCCTTCACGCTCTTCGCCGATGCCATCAAGGATGGCACCATCGTCGCCGAGGTCTCCATGCTCGTGGAGGCCGATGATGCGGGCTGAGGGCACGGGCCAGACGCTCCGCCGGCTTTGGCGGGAGGAGGGGGGCTCGGGCTCCATCAACGGTATGTTCATGCTCCTCGCCTCGGCGATGATCATGGGGCTGGCGCTCGATTACTCCAACGGCTCGCGCGAGCAGACGCGGATGCAGGTGGCGGCCGACGCCGCCGCACTCGCCGCCGCCACGCAGCTCGACGATCTGGACGCGGCGCGGCAGACGGCGCTGACGGTGGCGCAGATGAACCTCGGCGCCGAGGGGATCGTCAACAGCACGGACGTAGAGTTCGGCGCCTATGACAACGAGACGGGCGACTTCGTCGAATATCTCTCCGCCGGGATGCCGGCCGAGGATGTGACCGCCGTGCGTGTCATGCCCCGCCGCTACGAGTCGCGGGGCAATGCGCTCTCGACCTACCTGCTGCACCTCGTGGGCACCGACAGCTTCGACATCGATGCCAGCTCCGTCGCCCTCTCCTACGGGGGCGAGGGCTCGGGGGAGGATGCGCCGCCCGCCTGCGCGGCGGCGACGTTCCTCTCCACCGGGCATATCCAGACGGGCGGCGGCAACGACTTTTACGGCGATACCTGCATCCATGGGCAGACCGGTGTCTCCACCGGCGGCAACGACTACTTCGAGGAGAGCGTGCGCTTCTCGGCGCCAAGCGAGGACCTGATCTCCTTCGCGCCCTACAGCCCGGCGGAGATCCCGCCCGAGCATTTCAAGGTCGAGCGGTCGATCGCGCCGGTGATCCTGCCGACGCTGGAGGACCGCTGGTCTGAGATGTGGAACGCCTTCTGGTATTCCGGCGACACCACCTATTCCGGCGACCTGCTGCCCGGCTTCGTCACCGAGGGCGGCTCGGCGCGGATCGTCCGAAAGTCCGGCTGGTGGACGATCCAGCCCGGGGACGTGCAGCCGAACACGATCTACGTCATCAATGGCGGCGCCCAGTTCGCGGGGAACGTGCAGGCGCACAACGTCGCCTTCCTCGTCAACGGGAGGCTCGGTGTCGGCGGCGGGAATGACCTGCACTTCGAGAATTTCTTCGTCTTCGCCGAGACCATCGGCCTCGCCGGCAACATCACCTGGGGGCCGAAGAGCGCCTGGTGCGACAGCGACCAGTTCTCCGTCTATCTCTTCGGCCGCCGGTCGCTGTCGATGGGCGGCTGGGGCAAGTCCGTCTCCTCGCACAACGTGATCGGCGTCAGCCCGCAGTTCAACGCCGGCGGCGCGATGACGGCGAGCGGCATCTACTATGAGTTCGCGGATACCAACGCCTCGCTGGGCGGCAATATCTCCATCGGAGCGGATTGTTCGAGCCAGTACCTCAACAGCCATTACGGCCGCGCCGACATCCCCGGCCCCGCGACGACCGGGGCAGGGCGCGGCGGACGGGCGCACCTCGTCCGCTGAGGTGACGGGCGCGGCGCCGGGGGTTAGGCCTCCTCTGGCGGCCGCTCCGGCCTCGCCTCCTGCCACGCCAGAAGCCCGTCGAGCTGCGGGCAGAGCGACTGTCCCCAATCCGTCAGGCTGTATTCCACGCGGGGCGGGACCTCGGGGTAGATCTGCCGGTGGACGAGGCCATCCTCCTCCAGCTGCCGCAATTGCTGCGTGAGCATCTTCTGGGACACGCCGGGGAGGGCCCGCTCCAGCTCGGAGAAGCGGCGGGGGCGGCCGGGGAAGAGCTCGAAGAGGATCAGCAGCTTCCAGCGCCCGCCGATGATCTTCAGCACCCGCGCGATCCCGGCGGAGGCGGCGTCGTAGTCGGGGCGCTTACCTGCAGGTGTGTGGGGCACCATTTTGTCCGTTCTTGTGCGGGGCCGATGCTAGGCCCAGATCGGCGGCACAACAATCGAGGACAATCCCATGACCCCCGTCTCTCCCCCCGTTGCCGCTTACCTGGAGGCCGCCGCCCGGCTGGATGCGCCGGCCATGCTCGCCCCCTTCGCCGAGGGCGCCCGCGTTTATGACGAGGGCGAGTGGGTCACGGGGCGGGAGGCCATCGCGGCATGGATCGCCCGCGCCACGCTCGCCAACGAGGCGCGGCCGGAGGTGCTGGAGGTCTGGCACGAAGAGGGGGAGGAGCGGGTGCGCGCCCGGGTCGTCGGCAGCTTCAGGGGCTCTCCCGTGACGCTGACGCATCGGTTCACCGTCACCGATGGCAGGATCGCGTCTCTGCGGATCGGCTGACGGGGTGGGGCGCCCGGGATGTGCCCGGGCGCCCGCGACCTCAGAAGCCGGCCTTGATCAGCTCGAATGTCTCGGCATGCTTCTCGCGCAGCTCGTTCGGGATCGGCAGCTGGGCGAGGATCGGCACGTCGACGGAGCCGATGCCGGCGATCTCCAGCTCCGACGGGTCGATCTCGTCCAGCGCGACGCGGTTGGCGAGGCCGTAGCCGGATTCCAGCAGCGCCGGGGCGATGGCCGGGTCGAGCATGGCGTTGATGAAGTCGTAGGCCTTGTCCTCCGAGCCGGCGCCGTCGGCCATGTTGACGTAGCCGCAGAGCCAGACGGAGGAGCCTTCGGCCGGCTCACGCTCGAAGCCGATGGGGCGGCCTTCCTCGATCATCGTGGGGTAGGTCTCGTTCCACGCCCAGGAGATGAGGATTTCGCCGGTGGACATCAGCTGCGCCAGCTCCGCCGGGTCGGACCAGTAGGTGCGGATGTTCGGGTGAACGGCGCGCAGGAAGTCGGCGGCGGCCTCGAACTGCTCGTCGGTGACGTTCGTCCAGTCCGACACGCCGGTGGCGAGGTAGCCGAGGGCGAAGGCGTCGTCGACGTTGTCGGGCATCGTCACCCGGCCCTGGTAGGTCGGGTCGGCGAAGACCTGCAGGGTCGAGACGTCCTCCTCCGGCACCTCATCGGGGTTGTAGGCGATGGCGGTGGAGCCGAAGTTCTGCGGGATGAAGTAGACCTCCTCGCCGCCGCCGACCTCGGCGCCGGTCAGGTTCCGGTCGATGTTCTCGTACTCGGGGATGCGGGAGGTGTCCCACGGCTCGATGATGCCGCTCTCGGCCCACTTGGTGACGGAGCCGGCGCAGATCTGCGTGACATCGGCCTGGAAGCCGGCGCGAACCTTCTGGAAGGCCTCCTCCTCGTCGGAGAAGAAGGACCAGGTGGGGCTCATGCCGTATTGCTCGATATAGGCCGGGTGGTAGTCGGGGTTCTCGAAGCCCGGATAGTCGAGCACGATCAGCTCGCTGTCCTGCGCGGCGAGGGCGGTGCCGAGCGCGGCGAGAGCGGTGGCGGCGAGCAGGGTCTTCTGCATCGGTGTCTCCCTGGGTGGCATTGTTATGAAAAGGGAGCCTAGGGGCGGCCGGTGGGTCTGGCAATGCCGGCGGAGGCGGTCCGGGCGGCGCGGCGCCTGTCCGGGTGGCAGGTGGTGATTTGGTGGGCAGGGGAGCTCCCTGTCTTCCGCCTGGACTCGGGGCTGGCCCTCACCTGCCTCGTGCGAGGCGCCCGGCCGGAGCTGTTTCCCCCGCCCGGTACGCGCCAAAGGCGCAGGGCGAGCGCCTGCCCGTCCCGGCGGGCTGGCGCTCTGGTGGGGCTTGGTGCTGAGCGGCGAGCGGAGAGGGGCTTGGCTGGCATAAAGCACACCAGCGGGACCTTCGCGGCGCCACCCCACGGGCAGGCGCTCGCCCTGCGCCGGCAGATGGAGGGCCCGGTTGTGGCCGGGCGGTGGGCTGGAAACCCACCCTACGTGAGGGCGCGCCGGGTCTTCGCGGTGGTCTAGGTCCCTGGCGGGCGCCCGGGTGGAGCTGTGCCCCCGCCCGGTACGCGCCAAAGGCGCAGGGCGAGCGCCTGCCCGTCCCGGCGGGCTGGCGCTCTGGTGGGGCTTGGTGCTCAGCGGCGGGCGGGGTGGGGTGTGGCGGGAATAAAGCGCGCAGCTGTGCCGCCCGAAGCGCCACCCCACGGGCAGGCGCTCGCCCTGCGCCCGGAGATTGGGCGCCCGGTAGTGCGGGGCGGTGGGTTGGAAACCCACCCTACGCGGGCGGGCCATGATCCACCCGGCGCACCTGTAGGGTGGGTTTGTAACCCACCATGTGCGGCACTCCCCGCTACCGGCCCCTGATCCGCGGGTCGAGGGCGTCGCGGAGGCCGTCGCCGATGTAGTTCACCGCCAGCACCGTGAGGGAGATGCACAGGCCCGGCCAGATGACGCGCTCGGGGAAGCGCTCCATGCGCTCGACGCTGTCGAAGAGGATCTTGCCCCAGGTCGGGTAGTCGGAGGGGAAACCAAGGCCGAGGAAGCTGAGGGCGCTCTCCGTGATGATCGCCGTGGCGAGACCGAGGGTGGCGGAGACCATGATGGGCGAGAGCACGTTCGGCAGCAGGTGCCGGGTGATCATCCGCCGCGAGGGGGTGCCGATGGAGCGGGCGGCGAGGACGTATTCACGCTCCTTCAGCGCGAGGATGTCGCCCCGCACGATCCTCGCCGTGTGCATCCAGGAGGTGATGCCTATGGCGGTGACGATGAGCACGAAGATGCCCTGCTCGGGCCCGAAGGCGGCGCGCAGCTGGTCGCGGAAGAGCAGCATCATCACCAGCAGGAGCGGCAGCAGCGGCAGCGCCAGCATCAGGTCGGTGAAGCGCATCAGCAGCCCGTCGAGGGCGCGGAAGTAGCCCGCCAGCACCCCGATCAGCGTGCCGAGGATCAGCGCCAGCAGCATCGCCACCCAGCCGACGGCCATGGAGACTCGGCCCCCCTGCATGAGGTTGGCGAGGATGTCGCGGCCGAGGTTGTCCGTCCCCAGCGGGCGGGACCACATGACGTCCGCCTCCCGGTCCCAGAGCCAGGTGTAGATCGGGCGGACATCCTTGTTGCGGATGTCGAGATCGGCGGGATCGACCTGCCAGATCCACGGGCCGGCGATGACGAAGAGCGTGATGAAGATCAGGAACGCCAGCCCGATCACGGCGCCCTTGTGCTCGCGGAACTGCACCCAGACGTCGCGCCAGAGGCTCGTGGAGCTCTGCCCCGGCGCGGCGGAGCCGGCGGCCTCGGCGATCTCTCCGCCATCGGGCGCCCCGCCGGCGGGAACGGCGGGGGAGGGCGGCGGCTCGGCGCGCTCGTGCGGATCGGTGCGGTCAGTCATAGCGGATCCGCGGGTCGAAGACGCCGTAGAGGATGTCGGCGATCAGGTTGAAGGCGACGATGAGCACCGCGAAGATGAAGGTCAGCGTCAGCACCATCGGGATGTCGGAGCCCTGGATGGCGATGATGAGGAGCTGCCCCAGCCCGTTCACCTTGAACACCTGCTCGGTGATGATCGCCCCGCCGAAGACCTGCGGCACGCCGAGGGCGATGACGGTGATGACCGGGATCATCGAGTTGCGCAGCACGTGCTTGAGCACCACGATCCGCTCGTTCATCCCCTTGGCGCGGGCGGTGCGCACGTAATCCTGCCCGAGGTTGTCGAGCATCGAGGCGCGCATGTAGCGGCTGATCTGGGCGGCGTTGTAG
This sequence comes from Pseudoroseicyclus tamaricis, assembly GCF_012070395.1. GTDB lineage: Bacteria > Pseudomonadota > Alphaproteobacteria > Rhodobacterales > Rhodobacteraceae > Pseudoroseicyclus_A > Pseudoroseicyclus_A tamaricis. Next base: position 1,168,551 of record NZ_JAAFYS010000001.1, read on the forward strand.
AGCGCCAGCACGAAGACGGGCATCGCCATCTGGCGCAGCTGGGCGAGGAAGCTCTCCCAGTCCTCCACCACCAGCGTGGTGTTGTAGATCGAGGGGAACCAGCCGAGGTTCACCGCGAAGATGACGATCAGGAGCACGCCGGTGAAGAAGGTCGGCACCGAGAAGCCGACCATCGAGATGAACGTGCCGAGCTGGTCGAACCAGGAATATTGCCAGTAGGCGCCGGCGATGCCGATGGGCAGGGCGATGATGACGCCGACGATGTAGGACATGCCGACGACCCAGAGCGTCTGCGGCACCCGCTCGGCGATGATCTCGAAGACCGGCGAGCGGGACTGGAAGGAGATGATGCGCTGCGCCCCGTCGGCGAAGTTCGTGCCGAAGGCGGCGTCGATCCAGTATTGCGGCTCGACGACGAAGAACTGGTAGAGCCAGAGCCCGAAGCGGATGTACCACGGCTGGCCGAGGCCGAGCGCCTGCCGCATCTGCTCGCGCACCTCGGGCGGGATGGAGAGCGGCATGTTCGCCATCGGGTCGCCCGGTGCCAGCTCCAGCAGCATGAAGATCACGAACGCGATGAAGATCAGCGTCGGGATCGCCAGGACGAGGCGGCGGATGGTGTAGGCGAGCATCTAGAGAGGGGTCTGCTGATGGTAGGAGAGGCGGTAGCCGCCCTCCGTCATCCGCCAGAGCGAGACGCAGCCGGCGGCGTAGCCCTTGTCCTCCCGCTTGCCCTCGGCGGAGTAAATCAGGAGCCGGGCATCGCCGATCTCGCGGACATGCTGGTCATCCAGCGCGACGGCCTCCCAGCGTTCGGAGGAGGTGACGGAATCGATGATCGTCGAGCGGTCCATCGGGCCGCCAGGGACGGGGAAGGTCATCAGCGCGTCGTCGGCCAGAAGCTCCTCGTAGGCCTCGGGGCCCTCGAGCCAGAGGCGGCGCTCCTTTTCCCACAGATCCTCGTCCATACCTGTTTCCTCTTGAAGAAGTGGCCGGGCGGGAGAACCCGCCCGGCCGGTTGGCTTACTCTTCGACGCGGTACCAGTCGGCCGCGTTCCACAGCTCGCTGTCCCAGGTGTTGAGGATCACGCCGCCGAGCGAGTTGGCATGGGCGGAGACACGGCCACGATCGACCAGGCCGACGATGATGCTGCTGTCTTTCGTCAGCATGTCGTTCATCTGCCGGGCGATGCGGCCCCGCTCCTCGAGATCGCCGGTGCGGGCAAGCTCGGCGACCAGCTCTTCGTAGGCCGGGTCACAGTAGCGGTTGATGTTCTCGCCCTGCCACTGGGTCTCCGGCGACGGGATCTTGTCGCAGGTATAGGCGCCGAGATAGGCCTCCGGGTCGGTGCCCGGGAAGTTGTTGGCGTACATCTCGACGTCGGCATAGAAGCGCTGGAACGTGTCAGGGCTACCGGGGTCGCCGCCGAAGAAGACGGAGCTGTCGACGTTGCGCAGCTCGGTCTCGATGCCCAGCTCTTCCCACCATTCCTTGATCAGCGCCTGGAAGTCCTGACGGACGGCGTTGGTGGAGGTCTGGTAGAGGATCGACATGGGCTCGCCGTCCGGCGTCTCGCGCACGCCGTCACCGTCGCTGTCGACGTAGCCGGCGTCTTCCAGCATCTGCTTGGCGCGCTCCATGTCCTGCGGCATGCAATCCATGTTGTCCGAAGCGTAGAGCTCGGGCGCGGGCACGAGGTTGCAGGTCGGGCGGCCGGCCTGGCCGTAGCCCACTTCCACCAGCAGGTCGCGGTCGATGGCGATGGACATCGCCTCGCGCACCGTCTGGTCCGTCAGGAACGGGTGGGGATGCGCGACGGTGGAGCGCTCGCCTTCCGGCAGGTCCGGCGAGGGGTCGGTGAGGTTCATCTCGATCCGCTCGACGAGCGTGCCGAAGGCCGAGACGGGGGTGCCGACGCCGCCGGCGCTCATCTCCTCGATGACATCAGGGGCGAGCTGCAGGTTCCACGCGTAGTCGAACTCGCCGGTCTGCAGGACGGCGCGGGCCGCTGCCGCCGCATCGCCGCCACCCTTGAGCGTCATGGTCGCGAAGGCGGGCTTGGAGGGATCGCGGTAGTTCTCGTTCGCCTCCAGCTCGATCACGTCGTTGACGCGGAAGTCGGTGACGGTGAAGGGGCCGGTGCCGACGGGGTAGAAGTTGGCATCGGTGCAGGTGGGGGCCGCGGCGCCGAGGCAATCGGCGAACTGGGCGGCCTGGATCACCGGGCTCTCACCGCCCGTGAAGGGCAGGTAGGGGTTCGGCTTGGCCTCGGAGAAGTGGACGGTGACCGTCTTGTCATCGACCACCTCGACGTCCTCGACGCCGTTGAACTTGGCCGCCTGCGCGCAGCCACCGCCCTCGGCGGTGCAGTACTGCCAGGTGAAGCGCACGTCTTCCGCCGTCACCGGGGAGCCGTCGGACCAGGTGACATCGGGGGAGATGTTCCAGGTGATGGAGGTCAGATCCTCGGACACGCCGCCGTTGTCGAGCGTCGGGATCTCGGTGACGAGGTAGGGCACGAGGGCGCCGGTCTCGTCGTAGCGGGCCAGCGGCTCGAGGACGAGGGAGGCCGCCTCGATCTCTTTCGTGCCGCCGGAGAGGTAGGGGTTCATGATGGAGGGGGCTTGCCAGTAGATGACATTGACGTGCCCATCCTCGCCTTGCTGGGCGAAGGCGGCGGGCGCGATGGCACCGACCGCGATCGCGCCGAGTAGCGCTGTCTTCAGTTTCATGGACTCACTCCTTGTTGGGCGCTCGAATGCCCCGGTTTATGCGCCGCCGTTGGATCGGTGGTCGTCTTGGTATCCTCGTAGAGATGGCAGGCGACCTGCCGGCCGCCGGGCAAGTGCCGGGGCATCGGGTCGATCTCGTGACAGATGTCCATCACCTTGGGGCAGCGGGTGCAGAAGTTGCAGCCCTTGGGCGGGTTGGCCGGCGAGGGCACGTCGCCCTTCAGGATCACCCGCTCGACCTTGCGGGCGAGGGCGGGATCCGGCTCCGGCACGGCGGAGAGGAGCGCCTGCGTGTAGGGGTGCAGCGGCTCGGCATAGAGCGCCTCGCGAGGGGCGAGCTCGACGATGCGGCCGAGATACATGACCGCGACGCGGGTGGCGATGTGGCGCACCATCGAGAGGTCATGGGAGATGAAGAGGTAGGTGAGGCCGAACTGCTCCTGCAGATCTTCCAGCAGGTTCACCACCTGCGCCTGGATGGAGACGTCGAGCGCCGCGATGGGCTCGTCGCAGACGATGAACTTGGGGTTCAGCGCGAGGGCCCGGGCGATGCCGATGCGCTGGCGCTGGCCGCCGGAGAAGGCATGCGGGAAGCGGCGGGCGAAGGCGCGGTTGAGGCCGACGGCATCCATCAGCTCCAGCACCTTCTCGTCCTTCTCGGCGGAGGAGAGCTTGGTGTGCTCGTCCAGCGGCTCGCGGATGATCTGGGAGACGTTCATGCGCGGGTTGAGCGAGGCCTGAGGGTCCTGGAAGACCATCTGCATCGTGGGGCGGTGCTTGCGCAGGGCGTGCTGGCTGAGGTGCCCGATCTCCACCCCGTCGATGCGGATGGAGCCCTCGGTGATGTCGTAGAGGCGCAGGATGGCGCGGCCGCAGGTGCTCTTTCCGCAGCCCGACTCGCCGACGAGGCCCAGCGTCTCTCCCGGGCGGATGGTGAAATCGACGCCGTCCACCGCCTTCACGGCCCCCACCTGCCGGCGGAGCAGCCCCGAATGGATGGGGAAGTGCATCTTCAGCCCCCGCACGTCGAGGAGCGGCGGGGCCCCGTCTGCGGCGGGGGTGGCCGGTGCGGGCGCGGCGGCGTCAAGCATCCTGGATCTCCGGGCTGGTCGGCGCGAGGCCGGGGTCACAGAGGAAGCAGGCGGCGTCGTGATCGCCGGGCAGCGGGAAGCGGGCGGGCAGGGCGCGATGGCACAGCTCCCACGCATGGGGGCAGCGGTCGCGGAAGGAGCAGGCGGAGGGCGGTGCCAGCAGGATCGGCGGCTGCCCCTCGATGGTCGTCAGCCGCTTGGCGCGCTCGCCATGGACATTCGGCACCGTCTTGAGGAGCGCCTGTGTGTAGGGGTGGCGCGGGTTGGCGAAGAGCTCGTGCACCGGCGCATGCTCCACCACCTGGCCGCCGTACATCACCATCACCCGGTCGGCGATGCCGGCGATGACGCCGAGGTCATGGGTGATCCAGATCACCGCCATGCCGAGCTTCTCGCGCAGCTCCTGCATCAGTTCGAGGATCTGCGCCTGGATGGTGACGTCGAGCGCCGTGGTCGGCTCGTCGGCGATCAGCACCTTGGGGTCGCAGGCCAGCGCGATGGCGATCATCACCCGCTGGCGCATCCCGCCGGAGAACTGGTGCGGGTAGTCGCCGAGGCGCCGGCGGGCATCGGGGATGCCGACGAGCTCCAAGAGTTCCACCGCGCGGTCGGCGGCGGCCTTCTTGGACAGGCCCATGTGGCGGCGCAGCGGCTCGGCGATCTGCATGCCGACGGTGAAGACCGGGTTGAGCGACGTCATCGGGTCCTGGAAGACGAAGCCGATCTCGCCGCCGCGCACCTCGCGCAGGGCCTTCTCGTCGATCTTGAGCAGATCACGGTCGCCGAAGATGACCTCGCCGGGCCCGACGACGGCGGGCGGCGAGGGCAGAAGGCCGATGAGCGACATCATGGTGACCGACTTGCCGCTGCCGCTTTCGCCGACAACGCCGAGAAGTTCACCGGCCCCCAAAGTGAAGTTCACATCGTTCACCGCGTGCACATTTCCGGCGCGCGTGTGAAAGACGGTGCTCAAGGATCGGACGTCTAGAACGGGCGGCGCCCCCTTGGGCATTCAGAACCTCCAACTGGTTCTTTTTGCTATGGTTTCCCCTGCTGGGCAGCGTTTATGCCCAATTTGTTGGCATGAGCCTAGCAAGTTTCGCTGACCGAACAAGCCCTCGGGTGACGCGGAGGGTAATTACCGCTTTTCCTGCCCGCAGATGATGCGCAAAAGGGCAGCGACCGAGAGGGAGTGCCATGAAAGACCTCACCCCGCGAGAGATCCTCGCCCGCCTGATCGCCTTCCCGACCGTCAGCCGGGACAGCAATCTGGAGCTCATCGACTTCGTGGAGAGCTACCTGAGCGCCTGCGGCGCCCGCACCGGCCGGGTGCCGAAGCCGGGGGAGCCGAAGGCGGGCCTCTGGGCGCATGCGGGGCCGGAGGTGGAGGGCGCCGTCCTCCTCTCCGGCCATTCGGACGTGGTGCCGGTGGACGGGCAGGACTGGACGAGCGATCCCTTCGAGCTCGTGGAACGGGACGGCCGGTTCTACGGGCGCGGCACGGCGGACATGAAGGGCTTCGACGCGCTGGCCATCTGGGCCGTGGGGCAGGCGGCGCAGCGCGGCGTCGCGCGGCCCCTGCAGCTCGCCCTCAGCTACGACGAGGAGCTGGGCTGCTACGGAGCGCCGCCCATAATAGAGGCGATGGCGGAGGCCGGCGTGCCCAGGGCAGCGGCGGCGGTGATCGGCGAGCCGAGCGAGATGCGCGTCATCACCGGCCACAAGGGCGGGTGCCTGTGGGATGTGCACGTGAAGGGCCACGAGGTGCATTCCTCGCTGATCTTCGACGGCGTCTCGGCGGTGACGGAGGCGGCGCGGCTCGTCCTCTGGGCCGACGAAGTCTGCCGGCAGAACCGGGAGAGGCCTGTGGGGCCGCTCGCCGAGGGCTTCGTGCCGCCCTGCACCACGGCGCATGTCGGCCGCATGGAAGGGGGCACCGCCCACAACATCACCGCCGGCCACGCGACGCTGGGGCTGGAGATCCGCGTGGTGCCGGGCGACAGGATCGAGGAGTGGCAGGCTGCCTTCGAGAAGGAGAGGGCACGGATCGAGGCCGACATGCAGGCGCGCCATCCCGGCTGCCGGGTGGAGGCGGAGCTGGGCTTCCAGGTGCCGCCGCTGAAGCCGGAGGAGGGCGGCGCGGCCGAGCGCCTCGCGCGCGGGCTGACGGGGGACAACGGCACCCATGTGGTGAGCTACGGCACCGAGGCCGGGCATTTCCAGGCGGCCGGCATCTCCTCCGTCGTCTGCGGGCCGGGCAATATCGAGCAGGCGCACCAGGCCGACGAGTTCCTGACCGTGGCGCAGTTCGAGGCGGGCCTCGGCTTCATGGAGCGGCTGCTGGAGGCCTCGGCATGAATTTTCCCTTCACGATGGACCGCCCGGCCGAGCACCGGGGAGAGCTGCCGGAGGCGGCGGATGCGGTGATCATCGGCGGCGGCATCGTCGGCGTCATGGCCGGCTGGTTCCTCGCCCGCGCCGGGCTGAAGGCCGTGCTGGTGGAGAAGGGCCGCGTCGCCGCCGAGCAATCGGGCCGCAACTGGGGCTTCATCCGCCAGCAGGCCCGCGACGTGCGCGAGCTGCCGATCATGGTGGAGGCGAATCGCCTCTGGCCGGAGCTGGCGGAGCGGACGGGGGAGGATATCGGGCTGAGGCAGGGCGGCGTCCTCTACATGGCCGACAACGCCAGGGACATGGAGACCTTCGCCCGCCACGAGGCGGAGGGGCGCGCGCATGGCACCGACATCCGCCTGCTGTCGCGGCCGGAGCTGGCCGATCTTCTGCCCGACGCGCGGTGGGACTGGCGGGGCGGCGTCTTCACCCCCTCCGACATGTCGGCCGAGCCGTGGAAGGCGGTGCCGGCCTTCGCGAGGGCTGCGGTGCGGGACGGGTTGACGATCCGCGAGGGCTGCGCGGCGAGGGGGCTGGAGCTGACCGCCGGGCAGGTGAGCGGCGTGGTGACGGAGGACGGCGTCATCCGCACCGAGCGGGTGCTGCTGGCGGGCGGGGCATGGTCCCGCCTGTTCCTCGGCCCGCTCGGCGTGCGGATCCCGCAGGCGTCGGTGCGGGCGACAGTGGTGGCGACGGAGCCGATGCCGGGCGTCTTCGGCGGCGGCGCGGTGGACGGAAGGCTGGGCCTGCGACACCGGCAGGATGGCGGCTACACGCTGGCGCCGGGCTGGGGGCACGAGGTGTTCGTGGGGCCGGATCTGCTGCGCTCGCTGCGCGATTTCCTGCCCTTCTGGTGGGCGGACCCGATGGAGAACATCCCGCTGCCGGCGGCGCCTCGCGGCTTCCCGGATGCCTGGGGCACGCCCCGCCGGTGGGACGGCGCCTCGCCCTTCGAGGCGATGCGCATCCTCGCGCCGGAGCCGAGCCGGCGACGGATGGCGTTCCTCCCCAAGGCCTTCCACGCCCGCTTCCCCGGCCTGCCGGAGCCGAAGGTCCGCGCGGCCTGGGCGGGGATGATCGACGTCCTCCCCGACCAGGTGCCGATCGTGGACGCGGTGGCCCCGGTGCCGGGGCTCTGGCTGGGCACCGGCCTCTCCGGCCACGGCTTCGGCATCGGGCCGGGCGTGGGGAGGGTGCTGGCGGACCTGATGCAGGGCAAGGCGCCGGGCCACGACCTGAGCGGGCTGCGGTTCGGCCGGTTCGGGGGGTGAGGGTGGAGGCTCCGGCGGGGGAGGGCGTGGGCCGGAGGGGGAGTTCCCCGGGCTGCGCCTGAGAGGGGGCACCCGGTGATGGGCCGGGCGGTGGATTGAAAACCCACCCTACGGTGTGGCGGCGGCCGCGCGCCTCTTAGGGTGGGTTTGTAACCCACCATCCCAACGCCGCCGCTTTTCCCCCGCCCGGTACGCGCCAAAGGCGCAGGGCGAGCGCCTGCCCGTCCCGCGGGCTGGCGCTCTGGTGGGGCTGGGTTCGTCGCTCGGAGCGGGGAGGGGCTTGGCTGGCATAAAGTGCTGCTGCGGGAATGTCGGAGCGCCACCCCACGGGCAGGCACTCGCCCTGCGACTGCAGAGGGAGTGCCCGGTGGTGGGCGGGGCGGTGGGTTGGAAACCCACCCTACGTGAGGGCGCGCCGGGGCTTCGCGTTGGTATATGTCCCTGGCTGGCGCCCGGCTTAAGCTGTGCCCCTGCCCGGTCCGCGCCAAAGGCGCAGGGCGAGCGCCTGCCCATCCCGCGGGCTGGCGCTCTTTTTGGGCTGGGTGCTTCGCTCAGGGCGGGGAGGGGCTTGGCGGGCATAAAGCGCGCAGCGGTGCTGTCGGAGCGCCATCCCACGGGCAGGCGCCCGCCCTGCGCCTGCAGAGGGAGTGCCCGGTGGTGGGCGGGGCGGTGGGTTGGAAACCCACCCTACGGGGCGCTCCGCGGCTGCTTGGGAGCGGTTCGAGGTCCCGGGCCGACTTTCCAGTCCCCCCGCCCTCGCTCCCTCCGCGGAACCGCCTCCCGCGCCGCCGCGTTGGCCCGGGAACCCCTTGCACAGGCACATCATGGATTCCCCGTTCACGCTCATCGCCAACGAAACCTCCGGCAAGCGGGATGCGGAGCGGCTGCATGCCCTGCGCCGCATGCTGCAGGAGCGGCTGGGCACCGAGGTGCGCTACCGCCCCTTCCAGAACGCCGAGGAGATTGCCGGCGCCGCCCGGGAGGCGCGCGAGGAGGGCAAGGGCACCGTCTTCGCGGCGGGGGGTGACGGCACGCTCTCCTGCATTGCCGACGTGCTGAAGGGCTCCGGCGTCGCCATGGCGCCGCTGCCGATGGGCACCTTCAACTTCTTCGCCCGCGGCCTCGACATCCCGGAGGGCGACGAGGCCGCCGTCGACGCCTTGGCCGGCGGCGAGGTGCGAGAGTTCCCGGTCGGCGAGGTCAACGGGCGGGTGTTCCTCAACAATGCCAGCCTCGGCGTCTACCCCGCGATCCTCCGCGCCCGGGAGACGGTCTACAAGAACTGGGGCCGCTCGCGGCTCGCCGCCTACTGGTCCGTCCTGAAGATCCTCGCCCAGCCGGGACACGGGATGCGGCTGACGGTGGAGGTGGACGGGCAGCGGCACGACCTGCACACGCCGATGGTCTTCGTCGGCTCCAACCCCTTCCAGCTGCGCCTCTTCCACCTCGACGGTGCCGAGCTGCCGGAGGACGGCAAGCTCGCCTTCTACTACGGCCAGAACGTTGGGCGCTTCGCCATGCTGCGCACCGCCGTCTGGCTCGGCTTCAAGAAGGCGCGCAAGGACCGGGAGTTCGGCATGCTCGCCGGGCACGAGATCACCGTCACCGTGCCGAAGAAGAGCAAGCGGCTGGTCGTGGCGATGGATGGCGAGCGCTTTCACTTCGACCCGCCGGTGAAGATGCGCCTGCTCGATCACTCGCTGCTGGTCGTGGTGCCGAAGTCGAGCCATGCCGGGACGCGGGTGGAGGACGCGGCCTGATGGCCCGGCTCGTCCATCTCTCCGACCTGCACTTCGGCCGCACCCGGCCCGAGCTGCTGGACCCGCTGGTGGAGGCGGTGAACGGCCTCTCCCCCGATCTCGTCGCCGTCTCGGGCGACCTCTCGCAACGCGCCCGGCCCAAGCAGTTCGCGGAAGCCGCGGCGCTGCTCGACCGGCTGGAGGCGCCGAAGCTGGTCGTTCCCGGCAACCACGACGTGCCGCTGTGGAACATGCTGCTCCGCGTCGTCCACCCCTTCCGCCGCTACCGCGAGGCCTTCGGCGACGACAAGGAGCCGAAGCGGATGCTGGGCGATGTCGCCGTGATCGGCGTCAACACGGTGAACCCGCACCGCCACCAGCGCGGCAAGATGGAGGATGAGCGGCTCACGAAGGTCATCCGCCGGCTGGAGGCTCTGCCGGAGGAGACGTTGAAGATCATCGTCATGCACCACCCCATTGTTCACCCGCCCGGCTCCGACAAGGAGCCGATGGACGGGGCGGTGGCCGCGGCCCGCGCCTTCTCCCGCGCCGGGGCGGATATCGTGCTGACGGGGCACCTGCATGTCTGGGGGGCAGAGACCTTCGAGATGCCCGACGGGCGGGCGCTGCTCTTCATCCAGGCAGGGACGGGGCTGTCGACGCGCAAGCGCGGCGAGCCCAACGATTTCAACCTGATCGACTGCTCTCCGGGGCAGGCGGAGGTCACCCGTTACTGCGCAACCGAGGCGGCGGATGCCTTCGTGCCGGCAGAGCCGGAGCAGTTCATCGACGGAGCTGAGGGGTGGGTGAAAGCCTCCGATCCCGAGGCCCGGCCGGTACGCGGCGCTGTGATCGAGGCGGCCGAGTAGGCTGGGCTGGCCCCCACCTTTGGCGACCAACCCGGTGTTCGGGCTACTTCAGCTGGCTGTCCTTGGAGCCGCGGCGGTTGATGCCGGAGCGGGGGTTGTAGCGCTTGTCGCGGCCCGACTGGCAGTCGATGCAGAGCTTCACGCCCGGCAGCGCCGCGCGGCGCGCCTCCGGGATCTCCTCGCCGCATTCGGCGCATTCCAGCGCGCTTTCGCCCACCGGGGCACGGCGGCCCTTCAGCCGGGCCAGCTCATCCTGGATCGATGCCTCGATCTGCTCTTCCACCGCGCCGTCGCGGGCCCATCCGCCAGCCATGGCTGCCTCCGCTTGCTACCTAGACTAGAAGGTAGGGGCTGAGGCGCCCTTGGCAAAGGGGGGGCGGGCCGGCAATGCCGTAATGGCGGTCAGGTCAGCTCGCGCGCGGTGATCGTGTAGGTGAAGCTGTCGGGGCTCAGCTCGTCCTGTGCGACGCCGTCGATCTCCGCCTGCGGGTACATCAGGAAGGGCAGCATCCCTTGCGTGGAGCCGGGGAGGATGACGTCATGGGCGTCGTTGTAGACGATCCAGTTGCCCTCGCTGGCGCCGAAGAGCGCGGCGCGCACGTCCTGCACCTCCGGGCTCTCCAGAGTCAGGTCCTTCGGCGGCTCTTCGAGCACGACCTTGCGGACGTCGGCCGGATCCGTCGGCACCCAGCCGTAATTCTCGAGGAAGACCTCGGCGCGGCAGTGCTGCGCCTTGCTGACGTCGGCGGAGCCGGCGCCGAGGCTCTTGTAGCCGAAGGCGGAGGGCGCGACGCGGATGCCGTAGAGGTCACGCGCCGGCAGGCCGGCGGCGCGGGCGAGGCCGACGTAGAGGGCGTTGAGGTCGGCGCATTTGCCGCTGAGGTTGCCCATTTCCAGCATCGAGGCGATGTCGCCGAGGCCGCAGCCGCGCACCTCGGGGTCCCGCTCGGTGCTCTCGACGACCCACTGGTAGAGCCGCTCGGCCTTGCGCTTGTCCGTCCAGGCCCAGCCGATGATGGATTCGGCGGTGTCGCGGACGATGCCGTCGGTCGGCAGCAGGGCGGTGGCGGCGGTGAAATGCGCCTCCTCCGCTTCGGAGAGCGTCGCGCCGGTGGGGGAGGAGAGGTCCACCGCCCGGTCCTGCATGGAGATGGTGGAGACGACCTCCAGCACCGCCGGCTCGTCGCCCGCCTCCCAGACGGCATGGACGAAGCGGATGCGCTGGGCGGGGTCGTCCACCAGCTCCGCCTCGGCGGCGGTGGTGGTGAAGGTGGTCTCACCCGGGCGGGCCCAGAGCTCGGCCTCCAGCGAGGGGACGGGGACCCAGGCCTGAGCGGGGGCACTGGCGCGGGGCAGCTCGACCCGGGTGGTGATCTCGTAGGTGCGCCAGCCGGAGGGCTGCGGGGCGTAGAGCGCCGAGGCGGCGCGGGGCAGGGCAGCCAGGGCAGCGGCGGCGGCGCCGGACTTCAGGGCCGTGCGGCGGGTGATGATCATGGCGGGGCCTCGTCTCGCGCTGTCTCGTGGGGTGGCGCGCGTATAGAGCGGGGGGGAGGGTGTCGCAAGCGGGAGTGGGGGGGTGGTGAGAGGTGGGTTGGAAACCCACCCTACGCTGCGCCGGCACGCGCATCCTCGTAGGGGGGATGTAACTCACCATCCCAACGCCGCCGCTTTTCCCCCGCCCGGTGCGCGCCAAAGGCGCAGGGCGAGCGCCTGCCCGTCCCGCGGGCTGGCGGTCTGGTGAAGCTTGGTGCGTAGTTCGGAGCGAGGAGGGGCTTGGCCGGCATAAAGCGCGCAGCGCGGCCGTCGGAGCGCCACCCCACGGGCAGGCGCTCGCCCGGCGCCGGAGAGGGGAGGAGGGGCTTGGCCGGCATAAAGCGCGCAGCGCGGCCGTCGGAGCGCCACCCCACGGGCAGGCGCTCGCCCGGCGCCGGAGAGGGAGTGCCCGGTGGTGGGCCGGGCGGTGGGTTGGAAACCCACCCTACGTGAGGGCGCGCCGGGTCTTCGCGTTGGTCTTTGTCCCTGGCTGGCGCCCGGCTGGAGCTCTTCCCCCGCCCGGTACGCGCCAAAGGCGCAGGGCGAGCGCCTGCCCGTCCCGGCGCGCTGGCGCTCTGGTGAAGCTTGGTGCGTCGCTCGGGGAGGGGAGGGACTTGGCTGGCATAAAGTGCGCAGCTCAGTCGTCGGAGCGCCACCCCACGGGCAGGCGCTCGCTCTGCGCCTGAGACGTTTGCGCTCCGGGAGGCAGGGGCGTCCGTCGCGCCACGTCAGCGCCGCCGTCCGGACTGTCGGGCCAGCCACAGAGCCGCCCACCAACCCCTCACAGCGCGTCCAGCTGCTCCGGGCTGAGCGCCACGAGGCCGAGGGCCTGGGCGGCGGAGAGGGAGAGGAGCGCGCTGTCGGGGCCGCGGCCGCGCTGGTAGTCCTGGATCGCGCGGCCCGTGGCCCGGTCGAGATGGCCGGTCACGACGCCCTGGTAGAAGCCGCGCGCGGCCAGCGCCCGCTGGAGGCTCTCCACGAAAGCCTGCGTGTAGACAGGCGGGCAGAGCGTCTCGAAGCGCAGCTCCTGCCGCTCGCGGGCGATGTTCTGGCGGGTGACCGTGCGGTAGCTCGCCGGGGTGACCAGCGTGCCGTCCTCGGCGCGGACCTCGGGACTCGCCAGCTCCTGCGCCGTCACCGTCTCGATCACCGCCGGCTGGATGTCGCGCCCGTAGCAGCGCCCGTCCTCTCCGATCTCGATCTCGGCCGCCACCAGCGCCTGTGGCACCGGCGCCGCCGCGTCTGGGACGGGCGTGCAGGCGGCGGAACTCAGGAGGAGAGGGAGGAGAAGGGCGCGTCGCATGGGCCGTCTGCCGTGGGTCGGCGCCGACCATATGGGCGCCGCCGGCCGCCGCAAGCCCGGCGCCGCCCCGGCGGGCCGCTCCTGTGGCGGGGCGGGCTCACTTCTGCGCGCCCCCTCTGGCCATGCCCGGCCGGCTCGCCTATCTAGGGGCCGACCCGCAGGCGAGAGGCTCCAATGGCGCGCATTACCTATATCGAACATGGCGGTAAGGAACATCAGGTCGACGTGCCGAACGGCCTCACCGTGATGGAGGGTGCGCGCGACAACGGCATTCCCGGCATCGAGGCCGATTGCGGCGGCGCCTGCGCCTGCTCCACCTGTCACGTCTATGTCCATCCCGACTGGGTCGGCAAGCTCCCCTCCAAGGAGCCGATGGAAGAGGACATGCTCGATTTCGCCTTCGAGCCCGACGCCGATCGCTCGCGCCTGACCTGCCAGCTCAAGGTCTCCGACGAGCTCGACGGGCTCGTCGTGCAGATGCCCGAAAAGCAGATCTGATGCGCGCCGCGGCGCTCCTCGGCCTGCTGGTCTGGGGCACCGCCGCTCTGCCTCAGGAGGCTCCGGCCCGCGTGCTCTCCGCCAGTTACGGCGAGCCGACGGGGCGCTATGACCACGGAATCCTCGGCGATGCGATCGAGTGGGGGGCGCTGACCTTCCAGCTGGAGGGCGCCGCCCCGCGCAGGCTGCGCCTGCCCGAGACCCGCGTCTTCGAAGATATCGCCCCGCGGCTTGCCGATATGGACGGCGACGGCTCCCCCGAGGCGGTGGTGGTGGAGAGCGACCTCTCCCTCGGCGCCCGGCTCGCCGTCTACGGCCCGGAGGGGCTGGTGGCGGCGACGGAGTTCATCGGCCAGAGCCACCGCTGGCTGGCGCCGGTGGGCGCGGCGGATCTCGATGGCGACGGGCGCCTCGAGCTCGCCTATGTCGACCGGCCCCACCTCGCCCGGATTCTGCGCGTGGTGCGGCAGGAGGGGGAGCGGCTGGTGGAGGTCGCGGCGCTCGAGGGCGTGACGAACCACCGGATCGGGGAGGACCACATCTCTGGCGGAATCAGGGAGTGTGGCGGGCTTCCGGAGATGATCGTGGCCAGCCCTGACTGGGCGACGATCCTCTCCGTGACGATGGCGGACGGCGCGCTCGCGGCCCGGGAGATCGGCCCGGCCACGGGCCCGGCGAGCTTCGCCGCGGCGCTGGCCTGCTAGGCCAGCGCAACCAAGGCCGCGAGCCCGCCCAGCTCCGCCAGCAGGCAGCAGGCGCCGAGGATGTCCCCCGTCTGCCCGCCGATCTTCGCCCGGGCCAGCAGCGCCAGCGCCCCGACCGCGGCGCCGGCGGCGAGGGCGACCGGCACCGCCCAGACCCCCAGCATCAGCAGCGCCCAGAGCGCGCCGAGGCCGAGCCCGAGCCATCCTGCGCGGCCGGGCCGCCCCGTCCCGTGGCTCAGCCCATCGGCCCGCGCCGGGGGCAGGGCGGCCATGACGGCGGCCATGAGGCCCCGCGCCAGCGTCGGCACCGCCAGCAGCGCCGGCCAGAGGAGGCCGGCGGCGATCACCGCCTCCGTCGCTGCGAAGCGGGCGAGCGTCACCAGCACCAGCGCCAGCACGCCGTAGGCGCCCGTGCGGCTGTCGCGCATGATCTCCAGCCGGCGGGCCTTGTCCCAGCCGCCCCAGAGCCCGTCCGCCGTGTCCGCCAGCCCGTCCTCGTGGAGCGCCCCCGTCCCCAGCGCCTGCGCCGCCAGAACCGTCACCGCCGCCAGCGCCGGCGTCAGCCCCAGCCAGAGCGCCATCGCTCCGGCAAGACCGGAGACCAGACCCACGGCCAGCCCCGCCACCGGGTAGGCCCAGGCGGCCTTCGCGCCCCGCTCATGCGCCACGCGGCCCACGGGCAGGCGGGTGAGCAGCCCCAGCGCTGCGCCGATGTCGCGCAGCTCCAGCCCCTGCCAGCCGATGTCGCCAATGCGTGCCATTCCGTCCGCCCCGGGCTTTCCCTTGCGGCGCTGAGCGTTAGAGAGGGGGGCACGAAAACGCAACGAGGGACACATGCCCGTCCGCTTCACCGATCTCGCCGGCATACGCGCCGCGCTCGCCGACCTGCCGCAGCCCGATGCCGCCGCCCTCGCCGGCGCCAGCGCCCGCAATGCCCAACTGACGAAGCCGCCCGCCTCGCTGGGGCGGCTGGAGGAGCTGGCCATCTGGTACGCCGGCTGGCGGAGCGAGGCGCGGCCGGCGATGCGCGCGCCGCTCGTCTGCCTCTTCGCCGGCAACCATGGCGTCGCGGCGCGCGGCGTCTCCGCCTTCCCGCCCGAGGTGACGGCGCAGATGGTCGGCAATTTCGAGGCCGGCGGCGCCGCGATCAACCAGCTCGCCGGGGCCTTCGGGGCCCGCCTCTCCGTCACGCCCCTGTCGCTGGAGAGCCCGACGGCCGACTTCACCCAAGGGCCGGCGATGAGCGAGGCGGAGGTGGTGGAGGCCTTCGCTACCGGCTGGGCCGCCGTGGACCCGGCCGCCGACCTCCTCGTGACCGGCGAGATGGGCATCGGCAACACCACCGCGGCCGCCGCCCTTTCCGCCGCGCTCTTCGGCGGCGGGGGAGAGGCGTGGGTCGGCCGCGGCACGGGGGTCGACGATGCCGGCCTCGCCCGCAAGCGCGAGGTGGTGGATGCCGGCCTTGCTGCCCATGCCGGCGCGCTGGACGACCCGCTGGAGGTGCTCCGCCGCCTCGGCGGGCGGGAGCTGGCGGCGATGGCCGGGGCGATCCTCGCCGCGCGTCACCATCGCATCCCGGTGATCCTCGACGGGTTCATCTGCTGCGCCTCCGCCGCCGTGCTGGCGAAGGCGGCGCCGGGCGCGCTGGAGCATTGCGTCGCCGGCCATTCCGGCGCCGAGGCCGCCCATGCCCGGCTGCTGGAGGCGCTGGGGCTGACGGCGCTCCTCGACCTGGAGCTGCGCCTCGGCGAGGGCTCCGGGGCGGCGCTGGCCATCGGCGTGCTGAAGGGCGCGCTCGCCTGCCATTCGGGCATGGCGACCTTTGCCGAGGCGGGGGTGAGCGCCGGCTGAGGGGGCCTGCCTCGACCGGCCCTTGCGGGCCGGCTCGGGGCGGGGCAGCCTCGGCCCCGAGCCACAGGGAGAGCCAGATGAAGACCTTCTTCTCCGAAGACCACCGCAAGCACTTCCCGCAGGCCGAGCTCTCGGGCGGCCAGTTCGTGACGCCCTTCGAGCGGCCATCGCGCGTGGAATACGTGCTGGCGGAGCTGAAGGCGCGCGGCATGGGGGACATCGTGGCGCCGGGGGCCGCCGACATGGCGCCCATCGAGGCGATCTGCGACGCCGGCTACCTCGCCTTCCTGCAGAGCGCCTTCGCGGAATGGAAGGCCGACGGCAACGCCGGCGAGCTGATCGCCGGCTGCATCACGCCCCGCGGCATGCGCACCGACCGCATCCCGACCAACATCGACGGCAAGGCCGGCTATTATTGCCACGCCGCCGAGACGGCCATCACCGCCGGCACCTGGGAGGCCGCCCTCTCCTCCGCCGCCTCCGCCCAGGCAGCGCAGGCCGAGGTCACCGCCGGCGCCCGCGCCGCCTTCGCCCTCTGCCGCCCGCCGGGCCACCATGCGACGGCGGACCAATACGGCGGCTACTGCTTCATCAACAACGCCGCCATGGCCGCCCAGATGTTCGCCGCCGCCGGCCAGCGGACCACAGTGCTGGACATCGACTTCCACCACGGCAACGGCACGCAGAACATCTTCTACGACCGGGAGGACGTGCTCTTCGCCTCCCTCCACGGCGACCCGGCGGACGCCTACCCCTACTTCCTCGGCCATGCCGACGAGCGGGGCACCGGTGCCGGCGAGGGGGCCAACGCTAACTACCCGATGAAGTCGGGCACGGCGTGGGACGAGTGGGGCGCGGCGCTGGACGATGCCATCGGCAAGATCCGCGCCCATGGCACAGAGGCGCTGGTGGTCTCGCTGGGCGTGGATGCCTACAAGGACGACCCGATCAGCTTCTTCAGGCTGGTGAGCGATGACTTCACCCGCGCCGGCGAGAAGATTGCGGCGCTCGGCTTGCCGACGCTCTTCGTCATGGAGGGCGGCTATGCGATCGAGGCGGTGGGGATCAACACGGTTAACGTGCTGGCCGGGTTCGAGGGGGCCTGAGCGGCGGGGCCATCGCCTGCGTCCGGGCGGGGAGGGGGCGCTGCCCCGGCCGTTCTTAGGGTCGATAAGCGGCGGGGCCCTCCGACCGTCCGGTGCGGCCCCACCGCGCCGGGGGTACACATCGTCGCACTGCCCGTCGCGACGCAGATAAGCTCTTTTTTCATACCCGGTTCGCGGATACACATGCTCGCATCGTTTGCGTGAGGATGTTTCCCCTATGACCAACAAACTGCTCGTCGTCGACCCGATCGATCAGTTCGAGGTGCTCAAGGGGCTGGCGAGCGAGGTCCGGATCTCCATCCTCAAGCTTCTGGCGAAATCGGGGCCGATGAACGTCAATCAGGTCGCGGCCGAGCTCTCGCTTCCGCAATCCACGATCTCTTCCAACATGCAGGTGCTCGAGAACGTCGGCCTCGTCGTGACCGAGATCCAGCGGGCGCGGAAGGGGAGTCAGAAGGTCTGCCAGTCGGTCTTCACCGAGATCCTCGTGGCCTTCGGGGATCAGCGGCCGGAGGTCGGCGATGACGAGATCGAGGTCTCCATGCCGCTTGGCCTCTACTCCCATGTCGAGGTCACCGCGCCCTGCGGGCTCTGCTCCATCGACGGGGTCATCGGGCTGCTCGACGTGCCCGACACCTTCCTCGACCCCGACCGCATGCGGGCAGGGCTGCTCTGGTTCACCCGGGGCTTCGTGGAATACCAGTTTCCCAATAATGCCAAGCTCTTGAACAAGCCGGTCCAGTCCCTGGAGTTCTCGATGGAGCTCAGCTCGGAGGTGCCCGGCACCTCTGCCGACTGGCCCTCCGACATCTCGCTGGTCGTCAACGGCATCCACGTCGCAACGTGGACGTCACCCGGCGACTTCGGTGACAAGCGGGGCGTCTTCACCCCCGACTGGTGGAAGCTGGCCGGCTCCCAATACGGCAAGCTGAAGACATGGCGAATCAACGGCGACGGGACCTATGTCGACGGCCTGCGGGTGTCGGACGTGACCCTGAAGGATCTGGAGGTCGACACCCACCGGTCGATCCGGGTGCGGATCGGGGTGCGGGAGGATGCCCAACACCCCGGAGGCATGAACATTTTCGGGCGCGGCTTCGGCAATTACGATCAGGACATCACCATGCGCCTGCGCTGATCCGCGCAGAAAATCCTTGACTGACCCGCGATCCCCTCGCATCCATATCATCAAAATCGGTATAAACCGGAATTTAAGGTACGCCAGGGAGGGGGTTCCATGAGGGCACGGGTCACCGCGCATGCGCGCTATGCGGTCGCGGACATCGACAAGCGGCTATACGGGTCGTTCCTCGAGCATCTCGGCCGGGCGGTCTACACCGGCATCTATGAGCCCGACCATCCCAGCGCCGATGCCAGCGGCATGCGGCAGGACGTGATCGACCTTGTGCGCGAACTCGACACGCCCATCTGCCGCTACCCGGGCGGCAACTTCGTTTCCGCCTACAACTGGGAGGACGGGATCGGCCCGAAGGAGGATCGCCCGACGCGGCTCGATCTCGCGTGGAAATCCCTCGAAAACAACCACGTCGGCATCCACGAATATGCCGACTGGGCCGACAAGGCGGGGATCGAGATGATGCTCGCCGTCAACCTCGGCTCGCGCGGGCTCGACGAGGCGCGCAGCTTCGTCGAATACGTGAACCACCCCGGCGGCAGCTACTGGTCGGACCTGCGCCGCAAGAACGGCCGCGAGGACCCGTGGGCCGTGAAAACCTGGTGCCTCGGCAACGAGATGGACGGGCCCTGGCAGGTCGGCCACAAGACGGCCCGGGAATACGGGCAGCTGGCCAACGAGACGGCCAAGGCGCTGCGCGCCTTCGACAGCGATCTGGAGTTGATCGTCTGCGGCTCTTCCCACTCCGACATGCCGACCTACCCGCAGTGGGAGGCGACGGTGCTTGAGGAGAGCTACGACAATATCGACCACATCTCGCTGCACATGTATTTCGAGAATTACGAGAAGAACACGGCGAACTTCCTCGCCCTGCCGGAGAAGCTGGACCGCTACATCGGCACGGTGAGCGGCGTGATCGACTTCGTGAAGGGCAAGAAGCGGTCGAAGAAGGATGTGAAGATCTCCTTCGACGAGTGGAACGTCTGGTATCACACCCGCAAGAAGGACCAGCTCTACCTCGAGGGGAAGGACTGGCAATACTGGCCGCCGATCCTCGAGGATGTCTACAACTTCGAGGATGTGCTGCAGGTCGGATGCATCCTGAACACCTTCATCCGCCGCTCCGACCGGGTGCGTATCGCCTGCATCGCGCAGCTGGTGAATGTCATCGCGCCCATCATGACGCAGCCGGGCGGGCCGGCGTGGCGGCAGACGATCTACTACCCGTTCAAGCTCGCCTCTCACCACGGCCGCGGCACCGCGCTGCAGCTCGATGTCGACTGCCCGACCTACGACGCCGACATGGCGGCGGGGGTCAGCTACCTCGACATCGCCGGCGTCCACGATGGCGACGCGGGCAGCGTGACCTTCTTCGCAATCAACCGGAACGGGAGCGAGCCGCTGGAGGTCGAGCTGTCGCTGGAGCGCTTCGGCACGCCGAAGTCCGCCAGCCACACCCTGATCCGCCATGACGATCTGGAGGCGACGAACACCATGGAGGCGCCGGATACCGTCGTCCCCCAGGAGGGCAGCGGCGCGAAGATCGACGGCAGCACGCTCAGCATGACGCTGCCGCCCTACAGCTATTCGATGATCAAGGTGGAGCTTTGACGACCGTATCGGTGGAACGGGTATATATCACGAAGTCCGTTGATTGGATCCGAAGGTAGTGTAACATTCATCTGCGACCGGGGACCGGTCGCTCTTTGGGAGGAGACTGATGAAACATCTTATGGGACTGGCCCTCGGGGCCACGCTGGCGACGGCTGCCCAGGCGCAGGAAACGGTCGTCTGGTGGGACTTCCTGAGCGGCGGCGACGGCGTGCGGATGAAGACGCTGATCGACGATTTCAACGCCGCGCATGAAGGCGAGATCACCATCGACGCGACGACGCTCGAATGGGGCGTGCCCTTCTACACCAAGGTGCAGACCTCGGTCGCCGTCGGCGAAGCGCCGGACATCATGACCTACCACGCCAGCCGCATTCCGCTGGCCGTGAGCCAGGGCGTGCTCCAGCCGATCACCGATGCCGACTGGGAGCAGATGGGCCTCGGCCAGGACGATTTCGCGGAAGCCACGTGGAACGCGGTGACCGTCGATGGCGCGCAATATGCGGTGCCGCTCGATACGCACCCGATCGTCCTCTACTACAACCGCGACCTTCTCGAGCAGGCCGGGCGCCTCAGCGAGGACGGCACGCCCATGGGCCTCGACAGCCGCGAGGGCTTCGAGGAAACGCTGGCCGCGCTCAAGGATGCCGGCGTCCCCTATCCGCTGGCCTCGGTCACGGCCGACGGCAACTTCATGTACCGCACCATCTACTCGCTGATGGGCCAGCAGGACGGCGAGCTGCTGACGGATGGTGAATTCCTGGCCGGCGACAACGCCGAAAAGCTGGAGAATGCCCTCTCCCTGCTGCAGGACTGGACGACCAACGAGTGGCAGTCGACCTATACCGACTACCCCGCGACCGTCGCGCTCTTCACCTCCGGCGAAGCGGCGATGATGATCAACGGCGTCTGGGAAGTGCCGACGATGAACGACCTCGCGGGCGAGGGCCGGCTCTTCGACTGGGGCGCCGTCGAGCTGCCGGTGATCTTCGACCACGCGTCGACCTACGCCGACAGCCACGCCTTCGCGATCCCCGCCAACAACGGCGTGGATGAAGGCTCGGCCAAGCGCGACGCGGTGCTGGAGGTCATGTCCTGGATCTCCGACAACTCCCTCTTCTGGGCGACCGCGGGCCACATCCCGGCCAATGCCGGTGTGACGGCTTCCGACGAGTATTCCCAGATGGAGCCCAACGCGACCTACTCCACGCTGACGTCCAACATGATCTTCGACCCGCAGAGCGAGTTCTCGGGTGTCGCCGGTCCGATGTTCGACGTGATGTCCACCTACTTCGTGCCGACGCTGAACGGAGAGATGGACCCGGCCGAAGCGGTCGAGGAAATCCAGTACGAGCTCAACGACATGTAACTCCCTGGCGGGGGCGCGCGCCACGTGTGCGCCCCCATCCTTCGTGACCACCGGTTCGGATGGGAGGACCAGTCGTGATCCGCAACGCGAGAAAAGACACGCTGATCGCCTATGTCCTGATCGCCCCCTTCGTGGCGATCTACGGGCTGATCTTCGTCTACCCGACGATCGACATGTTCATCCTGTCGTTCAAGGATGCGCCGCTCATCGCCTTCGGGCCGCAGACGGCGGAGTGGACCGGGCTCGACAATTACACCCGCCTGCCGGACGACCGTCGCTTCGGCACCGCCTTCTGGAACACGGCCTATTTCGTGCTGCTCTCGGTTGTCCCGGGCACGCTGGTGGCGCTGGCCATCGCCCTTGGGATCACGCGGCTTTCGGGGCGGCTGCAGTCTCTCGTGCTGGCGCTGTTCTTCCTGCCCTACATCCTGCCCGTCTCCGTGGTCTACCGGATCTGGGACTGGACGCTGAACTTCCAGTTCGGCATCGCCATGCACCTCTTCGACACGCTGGGGATCGACCGTGTGCCGATCTTCAAGACGTCGACATGGTTCATGCCGGCCGTCGCCTTCGTGACGATCTGGTGGACCTGCGGCTTCTCGATCCTGCTGTTCCTCGCCGGCCTTCGCGCCATCCCGGCGGAGATCTACGAGGCGGCGGAGCTGGACAATGCCAACCGCTGGACCGTCTTCCGCAAGCTGACATGGCCGCTGCTCTGGCCCGTCACGGCGCTGGTCCTGACGATCCAGCTGATCCTGCAGCTGAAGATCTTCGACCAGGTCTACCTGTTCTCCGTTGGCGGGCGGCCCAACGACAACCTCGTCATGGTCTATTACATCTACCAGCGCGCCTTTCAGAACGATGACGGCGGCCGGGCCGCGGCCATCGCGGTGGTGCTCTTCATGATCGTCATCATCGTCTCGGTGCTGAACTTCCAGCTCCTGCGACTAGCGGAGCGCAAGACATGAACCTCGCCAGAACGCGACGCGTCAACATCGCCGGGGCGATCATCACCGTCATCACGGTGATCGCCGCCATCATCTGGGCCTTCCCGATCTACTGGGGCATCGTCTCCTCCTTCAAGCTCGAGGACGAGGTCGTGCGGCCCTATATCGAGCTCTGGCCCGAGCACCCGACGCTCCGCCACTACTGGTTCGCCCTGACGCAGACGCAGATCGGCAGCTGGTACGTGAACTCGGTGGCCACGGCGCTGGGCGTCACGGTCCTGACCGTCTCCACCTCGCTGCTCGTCGGCTATGCCATCAGCCAGCTGCGGTTTCCGGGGCGGCGCGTGCTCTGGTGGCTGATCCTCGCGAGCTTCATGGTCCCCACGCAGGTGCTCATCATCAACCATTTCGTGCTGATCGCGAACATGGGGCTGCTCAACACCTGGGCCGGGATCATCCTGCCGCAGCTGATCCACCCGGTGGTCATCATCGTCTACAAGC
The DNA here is from genome assembly GCF_012070395.1 of Pseudoroseicyclus tamaricis. GTDB lineage: Bacteria > Pseudomonadota > Alphaproteobacteria > Rhodobacterales > Rhodobacteraceae > Pseudoroseicyclus_A > Pseudoroseicyclus_A tamaricis. The sequence goes on from NZ_JAAFYS010000001.1 coordinate 1,191,203, forward strand.
AGTTCTTCGATCAGGTGCCGAAGGAGTTTCGCGAGGCGGCCGTCATGGACAACGCCTCGGAGCTGCGGATCCTGAGCAAGGTCTACATTCCGATGAACTGGGGCGTCACCACCGCCCTCTCCATCGTCACCTTCATCTGGGCCTGGAACGCCTTCCTGTGGCCGTTCCTGGCGGTCACGCGGACCGAGATGATGACCATCACGGTCGGCATCACCCAGGTCAGCGACGCCTTCGGCGTCTATTACGCGCGGCAGCTGGCCTCGGCCGTGCTCGCCGGTTTCCCGGTCGCGCTCGCCTACCTGCTGTTCCAGAGGCGGGTCACGCAGGCCATCACGCTCAGCGCGGGGATCAAGGGGTAAGGCATGGCGGATATTTCGCTGCAGAACGTCTCGAAAAGCTTCGGCGCCGTCGATGTCATCAAGGACATCAGCCTGGAGGTCGAACAGGGGGAATTCGTGGTCTTCCTCGGGCCCTCGGGCTCGGGCAAGTCCACGCTCCTGCGCATGATCGCGGGGCTTGAATCCATCGACCGCGGCAAGCTCCTGATCGGCGGCAAGGAGTGCCAGGACATCGCGCCGGGCCAGCGGAACGTCGCCATGGTCTTCCAGAATTACGCGCTCTACCCGCACATGACCGTGCGCGACAACATGGCCTTCGGCCTGCGCAACATCGGCATGAAGGAGAAGGACATCGAGGCCAGGGTCGCCGATGCCGGGCGCATCCTCGAGATGGACGCGCTCCTCGACCGCCGGCCGAGCCAGCTGTCGGGCGGGCAGCGCCAGCGGGTCGCGATCGGCCGGGCCATCGTCAAGGAGCCGGCGGCCTTCCTCTTCGACGAGCCCCTGTCGAACCTCGACGCGGCGCTCCGCGTGCGCACACGGGTGGAGCTGGCGCAGCTGCACCAGCGCATCGCGGCGACGATGATCTACGTCACCCACGACCAGACGGAGGCGATGACGCTCGCCGACCGGATCGTCATCCTCAACGACTGCCGGATCGAGCAGATCGGCACGCCGATGGAGGTCTACACCTACCCCGCCTCGCGCTTCGTTGCCGGCTTCGTCGGCAGCCCGGGAATGAACTTCCTTAACTCCGACGTGGCGGTCTCCGGCAAGGAGGCGACGGCCACCCTCGGCGACGGCTCCCGCGTGGCGATGAGCATCGATGTCCCCGAGGGAGGTACCTACGAGCTGGGGATCCGGCCGGAGGCGGTGCATGTCGTGACGGGCGAGGGCGACACGACGGGCGAGGCGACGGTGGTGGAGAACCTCGGCGACCGGACGCTCGTCTACACCCGCCTCGGCGACGGCTCCTCTGTCATCGCGCTGGATGACGGCCGCTCCCAGGTCGCCCCGGGCGACACCGTGTCCCTCCGCTTCGACACGAGCCAGCTGCACCTCTTCGACTCGTCCGGCCGCGCCTATCACGCTGACTGAGGCTGGCGGACGCTGCCAAGGGAGGCCGGGCGCGTCGGACCGGTCGTTCTAAGTCAGGCGCGGGTGATGTCGGGGAACTGGCTGTCCGAAGCGCCAGCGTGCGGGCGCCGGTCTGACCGGCAGGCGGAGCGCAACATCGCGGCGGATAGTCATCGTCTCACGGGGCCGATGCCGCGAACGGCGCGAGTGGCGGGGGGCAGTCAGCCCCCCGCTTGCGTAGCGTTTACTGCAGGAGCTCCGTCCAGATCTGCGTGTAGAGATCGTTGGCCGAGGCGGGGCAGGTGGGCAGGAAGACGCCCGCGTCGGCCAGCTCGTCGGGGATGACGATCTCCGGCGCCGTCTGCATGTCTTCCGGCATGAACTCCTCCGAGCCGGCCACGCCGTTGCCGTAGCGGGCGAAGGCGGAGATCATCGCCGCGTTCTCCGGCTCCAGGATGAAGTCGATGAACTGGTAGGCCTCGTCGACGTTCGTGGCGTCGGCGAGGAGGCCGACGTTGTCCATCCAGATCGGGTAGCCTTCCTGCGGGTAGCCGTAGGCCACGTCGGGGTTGTTGAGGCGGATGCGCATGGAGGAGCCGTTCCAGTTGACGCTGGCCATCACGTCGTTGGCACTCATCCGGTCGGTCATGCCGTAATCCATCGACTGCCAGGAGGGCTTGGCCGCCATCAGCACGTCGCGCACTTCGCGCAGCACTTCCAGATCCTCGGTGCAGGGCTCGCCGCCGGCGTAGAAGATCGCCATGGCCATCACGTCCGACATCTCGGGAACGACGTTGACCTGGCCGACCAGCTCTTCCGGCGGGTCGAGGAAGATGCCGGAGGTGTTGATGTCGCCGTCATAGACGGAGGTGTTCACCGACACGCCCGTCGTGCCCCATTGCCACGGCACGGTGTAGTCGCGGTTCGGGTCCCAGTCGGGGTTCTGCCAGCGCTCGGCGATGTTGCCGAAGTTCTCCAGCCGGTCCTTGTCGAGCGGGGCGAGGAGGCCGGAGTCGACGTAGATCTGCACGTAGTTCGCCGTTGGCACGACGAGGTCGAAGCCGTGGCCGCCGGCCTCGATCTTCGCCAGCGCGGTGGAGTTGGAATCGTAATCCGTCACCGTCACCTCGATGCCGGTCTCTTCGGTGAACTTCTCCAGAAGCTCGGGCGAGGTGTAGTTGCCCCAGTTGTAGAGGTTGAGCTCCTGCGCGGCGGCGGCGCCGCCCAGAAGCACGAGGGCCGTGGTCGTCAGCGTCAAAGTCCGTGTCATGGTATTTCTCCCTGTGGCGGACGTGTTGGGGGCCGTCAGTTCTGGCGGCCCCGGGTGATGAGGAAGAAGCCGGTCAGCAGCAGCACGGTCAGCACCAGAAGCGCGGTGGAGATGGCGTTGACCTCCGGCGTCATCGCCCGGCGCAGCTGGCCGAGCATGTAGGTGGGCAGCGTATCCTGCCCGGCGGATTTCACGAACTCCGTGATGATCACATCGTCGAGCGAGATGACGAAGGCGAGCATCGCGCCGGCGAGGATGCCGGGCGCCAGGAGCGGCAGCGTCACGTGGCGGAAGGCCTGCCATGGTGTTGCGTAGAGGTCGGCGGCCGCCGTCTCGAGGCTCATGTCCATACCTTCCAGCCGGGCCCGGATGGGCAGGTAGGCGAAGGGGATGCAGAAGGCGGTATGGGCGAGGATCAGGTAGCCGAGGCCCTGGATGCCGGTCGCCGTGCGGATGGCGCCGAAGAGGATCAGCAGCGCTACGGCGGTGACGATCTCCGGCACCATGAGCGGCTGGTTGATCATCACGTAGATGATCGTCTGCCCCTTGAAGCGGCCGCGCCGCGTCGTCCCCACGGCGGCCAGCGTCGCCAGCAGGGTGGAGAAGCCGGCGGCGAAGGTGGCGATGACGAGGGAGCGGATCGCCGCCTGCTGCACCTGGTCGTTCTCCCAGGCGAGGCGATACCAGTCGAGCGAGAAGCCGCCCCAGATCGCCACCGAGTTGGCGGCGTTGAAGGAGTAGACCACGAGCGTGATGATCGGCGCGTAGAGCGCGATGAAGGCGGCGATGGCGATGGCGCCGAAGCCGGGCAGGCGGGTGACGGAGAAGGGTTTCGTCGCCATCAGCCGCGCTCCTCGTCCCGGGAGGAGGCACGCACGTAGACGAGCAGCGCCAGCGTCACGATCACCAGCAGCACCATGGAGAGCGCTGCCCCCAGGGGCCAGTTGCGGCCCTGACCGAACTGCAGCTCGATGAAGTTGCCGAGCATCATGTTGCGCCCGCCGCCGAGGACGCGGGGCGTCACGTAGGCGCCGAGCGAGGGGACGAAGACGAGGATCGAGCCGGCGACGATGCCGGGGCGGATGATCGGCAGGATGATCCGCCGCAGCACCCGCCAGCGGCTGGCGTAGAGGTCATAGGCGGCCTCGATGAGGCGGAAGTCGAAGCGGTCGATGGCGGCGAAGAGCGGCAGCACCATCAGCGGCAGGTAGACATAGGCCATGCCGATCAGCACGGCGGTGTCCGTGTTGAGCAGCTGGATGGGGCTGTCGATGAGGCCGATCTTGAGGAGCGCGGTGTTCAGGATCCCCTCGTTGCGGATGACCTGCATGATCGCGAAGGTGCGGATCAGCAGGTTCGTCCAGAACGGGATGGTGATCAGGAACAGCCAGAGCGGCCGGCTGCGCGCGGGCCGCGTGGCGATGAACCACGCCGTCGGCAGGCCGATGACGAAGGTGATGAGCGTGGTGAGCAGCGACAGCTTCACCGAGCGCCAGAAGATCGTCAGGTGCGCATCGGCGAGGGAGACGGTGCCGTCGAAGATGTCGCGCCGGAAGAGGACGCGGAACCATGCCTCCAGCGTCGGGTCCCAGACGACGCCGGAATACTCGCCCGGCGACAGGAAGGAATAGACGAGGACGATCATCAGCGGCCCGGCGGCGGCGCAGAAGAGCACGACGAGCGCGGGCGTGGACAGCAGCCAGGCCGTGCGGGTGCGGCTCTGTGCCATGCCTCAGTCCTCCAGCACGCGCAGGGCGCCGGGGGCGAAGGCGAGGCCGACGGGCTGGCCCTTGCCGATGCCGCTCTCGCCCGTCGGCGGCGATTGCATGCGGGCGACCACCTCCGTGCCGTCGGAGAGGAGCAGGTGGCAGTGCCAGTCGGTGCCGAAATAGACGCTGTCGCGCACGGTGGCGGTAAGGTCGCCTTCCCCCGGCTCCGTCAGGCGGAGGAGCTCGGGCCGCACCGCCAGCGTGATCGGGCCGGTGCCGGCGCCGGGCAGGGGCAGCGTGTCGCCGGTGGAGAGGGTGACGCTGTCGCCCTTCGCCTCGGCCTCGAGAAAGTTGGTCTCGCCGATGAAGTCGGCCACGAAGCGGTTGACGGGGCGGGTGTAGATCTCCCGCGGGGAGCCGACCTGCTGGAGCTGCCCGTGCGACATCACGGCGATCCGGTCGGACATCGTGAGCGCTTCTTCCTGGTCATGCGTGACGAAGACGAAGGTGATGCCCGTCTCGGACTGCAGGCGCTTGAGCTCGCTCTGCATCTCCTTGCGCAGCTTGAGGTCGAGCGCCGAGAGCGGCTCGTCGAGGAGCAGCACCTCCGGCGCCGGGGCGAGGGCGCGGGCGAGGGCCACGCGCTGCTGCTGCCCGCCCGAGAGCTGTTCGGGGCGGCGGGAGGCCATCTGCTCCATCTTCACGAGCGCCAGCATCTCTTCCGTGCGCTTGTCGACCTTGGCAGCGTCGTCGCCGCGCATCTTGAGGCCGAAGCCGATGTTCTGGGCGACCGTCAGATGCGGGAAGAGCGCGTAGCTCTGGAAGACGGTGTTGACGTTGCGCTTGTTGGGCGGGCTCGCGGTGATGTCGCTCCCCGACAGGAGGATGGCGCCGTCGGTCGGTGTCTCGAACCCCGCGATGCAGCGCAGAAGCGTTGTCTTGCCGCAGCCGGAGGGGCCGAGAAGGGTGAAGAATTCCCCCTGCGCGATGGAGATGGAGACGGCGTCGAGCGCCGTGATCTCGCCGGCGCCGAACCTCTTGGTGACCGCGCGGGCCTCGATAGCTGTCGTCGTCATTCGTCCCCCTGCTCAGGGCGATGTTGGACGGCGATCTATCGGCTTGCAAGCCGGAACGCGGGCAGACGGTCCACCCAGGGCGCCGCCTGCTCAAGCTCTGCGCAGAGGGAGAGCAGACGCTCGTCCTCCCCCGTCGCCGCGGCGAGGTGGATGCCGACGGGCAGCCCCGCCGCCTCGCCGAGGGGCACGGAGGCGGCCGGCTGGCCGGAGGCGTTGAAGGCGGCGCAGAAGGGGGAATAGGCGAAGACGCCGCCGGGCCCGGTGCGGAAGGCGACGTAATCCTCGGTCTCGTGGTTGAACCGCCCGATCTTTGCCGGAAGCTCGGCGAGGGTGGGGGAGAGCAGGATGTCGACATTCTCGAAGATCGCCGCCATCTGCCGCCCGTAGGCGTGGATCTGGCCGACCGCCTCGAGGTAGTCGGCGCCCGAGAGCGTCTCCGCATAGGCGATGGCGCCGCGGGTGACACCCTCGACGTCGCCCTCGCGAAGCTCCCGCCCCTGCCGGGCGAGCGCCTTGCGCACGGAGAGGGCGGTGCCGCAGGCGACGATCCGCGTCCAGGCCTGCATCATCCCCTCGTGATGCGCCTCGGGGCGCAGCGGCGTGACGGTATGGCCGAGGTTCTCCAGCAGGTGGGCGGCTTTCTCCACCTCTGCCGCCACCTCCGGCGCCACGGGGGTGCCGTCGAACTGCGTGGTGCACAGGCCAATGCGCAGGCGGGCCGGCGGCGCCTCGATGGCGCGCGAGAAGCCCTTGCGCAGCGGCGGGGCGAAGTAGGGGGCGCCGAGGTCGGGGCCCTGGCATTCGTCCATCATCGTGGCGGCGTCGCGGACGGAGCGGGCGAGGAAGCCGTCGATGGCCATGCCCGCCCAGCCCTCGCCCGAATAGGGCCCGTCGGGGAAGCGGGCGCGCGTCGCCTTGAAGCCGAAGAGCCCGCAGGAGGCGGCCGGGATGCGGACGGAGCCGCCGCCGTCGCTGCCATGTGCCAAGGGCACGATCCCCGCCGCCACGGCCGCGCCGGCGCCGCCGGAGGAGCCGCCGGGCGTGCGCGAGCTGTCCCAAGGATTGCGCGTCGGCCCGCCGTAGACGGCCGCCTCCGTCGCCGGGCCGATGCCGCCCTCGGGAGACGTGGTGCGCCCGAAGGTGACGGCGCCGGAGGCGCGGATGCGCGTGAAAATGGCGCTGTCCTGCCCGTAGCTCGTATCCGCCAGCAGGCGGGAGCCGTTATGCGAGGGGAAGTCGATGGCCTCGGCGCCGAGATCCTTCAGAAGGAACGGCACGCCCCGGAAGGGGCCGGGGAGGAGGCCGTCGGCGATCGTCTTGCGGGCGATCTCCTCGCGCAGGTGGACGACGGCGTTGAGCTTCGGGTTCAGCGCCGCGACCTGGGCGAGGGCGACGTCGAGCAGCTCGTCCGGCGTCACCTCGCCGCGGGCGACGAGCTCGGCGAGGGCGGTGGCATCATGGCGGACGTAATCTTCGGGGGTCATCGGGTCACCATCAGGCGGTCATGGCCGTGGAAGTGGTAGAGATCGGCGAATTGCGGGGGCTCGGCGAGGGAGAGGGCGGGGCCGGCGAAGAGGGCGCGCAGACCGATCAGCAGCTCCAGCCGGGCGAGCGGGGCCCCGACGCAGAAGTGGATGCCGCCGCCGAAGGCCGCATGCGCCGGCGCCTTGCCAGCGTAGCGGGACGGATCGAAGGTGGCGGCGTCGTCGTAGACCGACGGGTCACGCCCGGCGGCGGCGAGGAGGCAGGCAACCTGGTCGCCGCGCTGGAAGCTGTGGCCGAAGAGCTCGCAGGGCTCGTAGACCCAGCGGGTGAACATATGCAGGGGCGGATCGAAGCGCAGCACCTCCTCCACCAGCGCCTCGTCCACCCTGCCGGGTGGCCTCGGCAGCAGCAGGGTGGCGGCGTTGCCGATGGTGTGCACCGTCGCCTCGTGCCCGGCGTTGAGGAGGAGGATGCAGGTGGTGACCAGCTCGTCGGTGGAGAGGCTCTCGCCGGCCTCCTCCGCCGCGATCAGCTCGGTGATCAGGTCATCTCCCGGGCGGGAGCGGCGGGCGGCGACGACCTCGCGGATATAGGCGGCGAAGGCGGTAGAGGCTCCCATCGCGGCCGCCTCGATCTGCGGCGTCCGCCGGGCCTGATACATGGCGACCATGGCGTTGGACCAGTCGACGAGCTGGCGCCAGTCCTCCTCCGGCGTGCCGAGGAGGCGGCAGATGGTGATGGCGGGGATCGGCTTGGCATAGGCCTCGATCAGGTCGAAGGGGCCGTCCGGGAAGGCCGCCACGAGATCGGCGCAGAGCGCCTCCAGCCCGGGGCCAAGCGCGGCGATGCGGCGCGAGGTGAAGGCGCGCAGGACGAGGCCGCGCAGGCGCTTGTGGCGCGGCGGCTCCAGCTCCAGCATCGAGTGGGCCTCGATATCGTAGAAGGGGCGCAGGTGCTCGGCGATCTCGGGCGCGCATTCTGGCGGCGCCTCGCGCCCCAGCCGGCGGTCGCGCAGGAGGGCGCCGACGGCGCGGTGCGAGGTGGCGCAGACGAGGCCGTACTCCTCCCACTCGAACAGGTCGCCGCCCGCCCGGGCGCGCTCGTAGAACGGGTAGGGATCCTGGACGAAGGCGGGGTCGGTGGGGGACTGGGAGAGCCGGAGCATGGGCCGCAGACTCGCGCGGGCGCGGGCCGAGTGCAAGAGCTGGCGCTGGGCCGAACGCCTGACCCGGTGCTTGACCCTGGGGCGGGCCTGCGGCGTGATGGGGCGGTAACCAGCAGGAGGGGTTTTATGGCCTACACGATCGACAGGGTGATCGAGGGCGCTGGCATGGCGGAGGTCGAGGCGCGGGCCCGCGAGGCGCTCTCCGCCCATGGCTTCGGCGTGCTGACGGAGATCGACGTTCAGGCGACGATGCAGGCGAAGCTGGGGGAGGAGATGGCGGGCTACAAGATCCTCGGCGCCTGCAACCCGAAGATGGCCTGGGCGGCCATCGGGATGGAGCCGCGCATCGGCGCCATGCTGCCCTGCAACGTCATCCTGCGGGAGGTCGAAGGCGGCGTCGAGGTGGCGGCGGTCGACCCGGTCGCCTCCATGTCCGCCGTGCGCAACCCCGAGCTGGACGTCGTCGCCGAAAAGGTTCGCGAGATGCTCGCCGAGGCGATCGCCGCCGTCTGAGCGCCGGATCCCGCTTCATCTGGCCAAAAATACCGCGGGGTGTGGGGCAGAGCCCCACCCGTCCGGGGGTGTGGGGGCCTCAGGCCCCCACGAAAGGCAGGGGGTTCGGGGGGTGCAACCCCCCGACGCGCCCCCCTCAGGTCTCTTCCAGCGCCGAGATGATCGGCGAGAAATCGGCCGAGGTCAGGCTCGCGCCGCCGACCAGCGCCCCGTCGACGTTGGGGACGGCGAAGATCTCGGCCGCGTTGGCGCCCTTCACCGAGCCGCCGTAGAGGAGCGTCACCTCCGCGCCGTCCTGCAGCCGTGCCTCCAGCGCCTCGCGGAGGGCCGTGTGCGCCTCGGCGATCTCCTCCGGCCCGGCGGTGAGGCCGGTGCCGATGGCCCAGATGGGCTCGTAAGCGATGATCGTGTTGGCCGCCGTGGCGCCGCCCGGCAGCGAGCCGGCGAGCTGGGCCGTGATGACGGCGAGGTGCTCGCCCGCCTCGCGCTGGGCCTGGCTCTCGCCGAGGCAGATGATCGCCGTCAGCCCGGCGCCGTGGGCGGCGGCGGCCTTGGCGGCGACATCCTCGTCGCTCTCGCCATGCTCGCCCCGGCGCTCGGAATGGCCGACGATCACGTGGGAGGCGCCGGCATCGGCCAGCATGGAGGCGGAGATGTCGCCGGTATGGGCGCCGTTCGCCTCGGCGTGGCAATCCTGCCCGCCGGCGGCGATGGCGGTGCCACCCAGCGCCCCCGCGACGGCGGAGAGGAGGGTGGCGGGCGGGCAGATCAGGATGCCGACGGAAGGCTCCGGGTGGGCGGCCTGCAGGGCGCGCACCTCGTCCAGCCCGGCGGTCAGGCCGTTCATCTTCCAGTTGCCCGCGGCGAGTTTCTTCGGCATGGCGCCCTCCCTTTGCATCCACGGCTAGCAGCCGGGGGAGGGGGCTTCAATCGCGCGCGCCGCTGTTTGCGCTCACAGGCGGATGCTTTGCGGGTGGGGCGCCCCCGGGGAGCCCCGGGGCCGGCGCTCAGTGGGTCTGGGCGCCGAGGCCTTCCTCGAACTTGATCGATTCGCCGCAGCCGCATTCGTCCACCACGTTGGGGTTGCGGAAGCGGAAGCCGGATTCGAGGAGCGAGACCTCATAGTCGATCTCGGTGCCGAAGAGGAACATCTGCGCCATCGGCGCGATCATGACGACGGCGCCATCCTGCTCGACCACCTCGTCATGCGGATCGACCGCGTCGGTGTAGTCGAGCGTGTATTCCATGCCCGCGCAGCCCCCCTTCTTGATGCCCAGGCGGAGGCCCTTGTGGCCTTTCCTGTTCATCAGGGTGCTGATCTGCTTGGCGGCGGCCGGCGTGAGGGTGACGGCCTGCTTTCCGGGAATCGCGAACATGGTGCCTCCTTCGACTTCCCCAAGATAGGACGGGCGCGCCCCTCTCTCAAGGGACACGCCCGCCGTGGCGCCCTGCGCCTGCGTCAGGGCAGGGCGCCGGGCCCGGCTCAGGGCAGCTCTCAGAGCCCCATGCAGTTGGCGTAGTAGGTCACCGTCGCCGGCCAGTCGGAGAAGACGCCGACGACGCCCACGTCCTGCGCCAGAACGTCGAGCACCTCGAAGTAGTCGCCGTCGTTGTCGATGGCGTCGGTGATCGTGTGGTAGTACCAGCCGCCGCCCGAGGCGAGCGGGCCGGAGCGCTCCAGCGTCCAGGCGACGATGCCGATATCGGCGTCGGCGAGCTGGATGGAGAGCTCGGAGGGGACGATCTCGCCGGTCTCATCGAGCGTGACGAGGAAGGGGATGGCGGGGGCCACGTAGTTGACGCCCTGCTCCTTCAGCTTGGCCGGTGTCCAGCCCCAGGTGGCCGGGTCCATGCCGTCGAGGCCCTCGATGGAGCTGTCGTCGATCAGGTAGACGGCCTGTTCGCCGAACTCGGGGGTGTTCTCGATCCAGTAGAGGACGTCGTCGAGGCTGAAGCTCTGCGGCCAGACGCGCGAGGGGTCGATGCCGGCGGCGACGTATTCGTCCACCAGCTTCTGGGCGTAGTCTTCCTGGGAGAAGCCGTTGAAGGGCATCTCGACGGAGGGCGATTTCAGCTCGGGCGTGAAATCGGCGCCCAGCTCGTCGAAGAGGGCGATCGATTCGGCATGCGTCATCAGCGTGGCGTTGCCGGCATAGAGGTCGGTGCGCCAGTTGGCGGTGCCGCCGACGTAGTCTTCCGGCGTGGTGGCGGAGGCGTCGGAGGCGTCCATCTTCGGCATCAGCGTCTGGAACTCGGCCAGCGTGATGTCGGAGGTGCGGCACTCGGCGGAGGCGGGAGTCTCGCCCTCGGCGGCGGTGAACGGCGTGGTGCAGTTCTCGGCGAGGTCGGTGGTGACGATGTTGGTCGTCGTGTGCAGGTCGTTCTGCGCGTGGCGGCAGACCAACTCCAGATCGGAGGTGAAGGTCACATCGCACTCGAGGATGCCGGCGCCCATCGTGGCGGCGGCGCGGTTCGATTCCACCGTGTGCTCGGGGAACATGAGCGGCGCGCCGCGGTGGCCGATGGAGAAGGGCGTCTGCGCGGGCGTCTGCGCGGCGCAGGCGGCGAGCGTGTCTTTCAGCTCGCCCTCTTCCATCTGGCTGATGAGGTAGGCGGGGCGGGGGCCGTAGCTGACGGCGTCCTGCGCGAGGGCCGGCAGCGCGGCGCCGGCGGCGAGCGCGGCGAGGGCAGTGGTGCGGATGAGGGACATCTGGAGCCTCCTGTAATGTCTGGCGCAGCTTGTCGGGAGCCGGCGCAACGGGAGGGAAACGAGACGACGAAGATTTCGTGACAGCGTTCAGATCCGGGCGCTCAGAGCCGGGCGGCGAGGGCCTGGGCGGCGAAGGTGACGGCGATGGCCCAGCCGAAGGAGGCGAGCGTGCCGATGATAACGTATTCGCTGGCGGCCCGACTCTCGGAGACGGTGCCGAAGCGCAGGATCGACTTGGCCGCGATGAGGAAGCCGATGGAGCCGGGCTGGCCGGCGAGCATCAGCACGAAGATCAGCCCCCGCTCAAGGTAGCCGATGGCCGCGCCGCCGCGGGGCAGGCCTGAGCCGCTCTCTTCCCCCGCCGGCAGTCCGCCGGGGGCGAGGCCCTCCATCAGAAGGGCGACGGCGAAGCTGCCGGCCCGCGCGGCGATGAGGAAGCCGGCGCCGAGGGCCAGCAGGCGCGGCGCCTCGGCGAGGTACGGCGCCCAGAGCGATGCCTCCCACAGCCCCGGCATCAGCTGGGCGAGGAGCGCGAGGGAAGCCAGGTGCAGCGCCTGATCGACGAGGAAGGCGGTGAGGCCGCGGCGGGGCAGGAGCGCCTTGCCCGCGTCGATGGCCAGATGCGCCAGCGCCAGCGCGAGGAGGGCGAGCGCCGCCCGCGGCTCCGTCGGGGCCAGGAGGGCGAGGAGGAGGGCGAGGTGGATGCCGGCATGGGCGAGGAGGGCGCCGGGGCGCCCCTCGGCCTTGCGCGCGGCCATCGCATCGCTCTGCAGCAGGAAGTCGCCCAGCGCGTGGGCGGCGAGGAGCAGGGCGAAGCTCTCAATCAAGCGAGGCCTCCCATGCGCCCAGCGCCTTCAGAAGCGTGCCCCAGCCGGCGCCGGAGAGGCGGGATTGCACGGCCTGCCGCGTCACCCCCAGCTGCTGCGCGAGATCCTCGTGGCGCGGGGGGGAGGCGGCGTCTCCCAGCGCGTCCAGCGCGACGAGCAGCGCCTCCGCCTGCGTGGCGGTCCAGCGGGTGGCGATCTCGCCGCAGGCGGCGAGCAGGGCCTGGTGCAGGGGGGTGATGCCCGTCCCGTCGACGGCGAGCAGCTCGCGGGCCGGCATGTCATCGAGCATCCGGCCGGAGAGGCTGAAGGCCGCGCCCTCGCCGGCGGCCAGCCCGCCCTCGCCGACCTCTGCCTCCCCCAGCCCGATGGCGATGCGGGAGAAGGAGGGCCGGTCCGGCCGGTCACGCAGGACGCAGAGGATCTTCAGGGTCAGCCGCAGGGCCAGTTCGCCCTCGGGCAGCAGGATCTGCCAGCCGTCGCCCCGGTGCCGCTCGAAGCGGCCGCCGTCCCGCCCGGCCACCTCCTCGATGAGACGCAGCGCGTCCGTCACCTCGGCAGGGGCGCGTTCGGAGGAGGCGACGATGTCGCCGGTGAAGATGGCAGCGGTCATTTGCAATGAAAAACCCTTGCTTCGGATAAAAGCAAGGGCATTCTTATGCTATCTGGAAAGCAAGGGAAATCCCTTGCTTGCACGCCTTACATGAAGCCGAGTTCCAGCCGGGCTTCGTCGCTCATCATGTCCATGCCCCATTGGGGGGACCAGACCATCTCCACGTCCACCTGCTTGACGCCGGGGATCGGCTCGACCGCGTCGGCGACCCAGCCGGGCATCTCGCCGGCGACGGGGCAGCCGGGGGCGGTGAGCGTCATGTGGATGGTCACGGCGCTCTCGGCATCGATCTCGATCGTGTAGACGAGGCCGAGGTCGTAGATGTTCACCGGGATCTCCGGGTCATAGACCGTGCGGCACGCCTCCACGATCTGCTCGTAGAGCGGATGATCGGTCGTCGACGGCTTGATGAGCGGTGTGCCTTCGAGCTGATCGTCGGGCATGGGGCGTCTCCGGCTATTCCTGAGCAAAACATAAGGTTTCCCGCCGGCGCCGTAAAGGTCACCGCCGGGAGGGGCTCAGGCGACGCTGAACCCGTGCATCCGCCGCGACCATTGCAGCGCGACGAAGGCCCCCTTGATGCGCGGCAGCAGCCAGAGGGAGAGGACGACGGCGATCGTCGTCAGCGACGTCGCCATGACCCAGGGCTCGGGTTGGAACCACGACCAGAGGAAGTGGATGACGAAGCCGATCACGTGCCCGACGACGAGGATCGTCAGATAGGCCGGGCCGTCATCCGCCCGCTGGGCGGTATAATCCTCGCCGCAGACGTCGCAGGCCTCGTTCACCTTGAGGTAGGAGTGCAGCAGATGCCCCTCGCCGCAATGCGGGCAGCGCCGGCGGAAGCCGCGGCGCAGCGCCGGCCAGAGCGGCCGGTCGTCGATCTCGCGCTCGCCCAGACGGGCGGCGGAGGAGGGGGCGGAGGTCTGTGTCTCACTCATCGGGGTCTCCCGGGGCTTCGCTCCATAGATGGGGCAAGTTCCCGGAAGGTTAAACCCTTCGGCGCTCATCTGTGACCTCGCGCCTCCGTGACCTCGTGCCCCGCACCGCGACGGAGGCGCCGGCCCCGCCCGTTGGACGGGGCAGTCCGGCAGCGAAGGCCGGTATCGAGGAAGGAGCCTGACATGACACGGATGATGCTGATGGCCGCGGCCCTGACCGCTCTCGGCGGGGCGGCGACGGCGCAGGGGGCCCCCGGCCCGCTGATGGGGCCGCCGAGCTTCGAGACGCTGGATGCCGACGGCAGCGGCGCATTGTCGCTGGAGGAGATGACCGGCGCCGCCGAAAGCCGCTTCGAGGCGGTGGACGGTAACGGTGATGGCGTCCTCTCCGCCGAGGAGGTCGCCGCGGCCATCGTCGCGGCGGCGGAGGCGCGGGCGGCGGACATCAGCGAGCGGATGATCGCGCGCATGGATGTCGACCGGGACGGCGCCCTCTCCTCGGGCGAGATCGGCGCGCGGATGCCGAACCCCACCGCGATGTTCGGCCGGCTGGACGCCGATGACGACGGCGAGGTCTCCGCCGAGGAGTTCGAGGCGGGCCCGGGGATGCGCGGGGGGCCGGGCGGCCGCCATTTCTTCGACAGGGCGGGGGAGGATCGCGGCCCCGGCTTCCGTGGCGGTGACCGCCACTGGGGCCCCGGCTTCGGGGACGGTGACCGCGACTGGGGTCCCCACTTCGGGGAGGGCGAGCGCCCGGTCCCGCCCGCGCCGGAGGATGGCAGCGACGAAGGTGGGGCCGGTGACGAGGGCTGACACCGCACCGATGGGGGCGCTCGGTCTTGCCGGGCGTCCCCGCGCAGAGGGGGCCCGCGCCCATGGACGACGCAAGGCCGTGAGCATAGATCTCGCCCCCATGAGCCACAGCGCCGCCCCAGACCCGGCCGACCCGGATGCCGGGTTGCTGGCGGCCTATGCCGCCGGGGAGCGCGGCGCGGCCGCGGCCCTGACGGAGCGGCTCGGCCCGCGCGCCTTCGCGCAGGCCTACCGGATGCTCGGCGAGGTGGCGGAGGCGGAGGACGTGGCGCAGGAGGCGCTGCTTCGCCTCTGGCGCGCGGCGCCCGGCTGGCGCCACGGCGAGGCCAAGGTCTCCACCTGGCTCTACCGGGTGGTGGCGAACCTCGCCACCGACCGACTGCGCCGGCGGGGCCGCTCCAAGCCCTTGGAGGCGGCGCCGGAGCCGGAGGACGAGACGATCTCCGTCGCCGCGCAGCTGCAGCAGGAGGATCGGGCCTCCGCCTTGCGGGAGGCGCTGTCCGGGCTACCTCCGCGGCAGGCAGAGGCCGTGTCGCTGCGGCATCTCGAAGAGCTCGGCAACCCGGAGATCGCCGAGATCATGGACATCGGCGTCGAGGCGGTCGAAAGTCTGGTCGCCCGGGGCAAGAGAGCGCTCAAGGCGGCCCTTCAGCCGAGGAGGAGCGCGTTGGGGTGGCAGGATGACTGAGCAGACGGACGACGACCTCGAGGATCTGTTCGGCGCCGCCCGCGAGGGTGCGCCGGCCCCCTCCGCCGCCTTCATGGCGCGCCTGCAGGCCGATGCCCGCGGCGCCCAGCCGCGCCCGCGGCCGGCAGTGGCCATGGCGATGCAGCCGGCAATGGCCGGCGGCGGCACGATGGACGCCGGCGGCGGCTTCTCCGACGAGCTGGGCGGCTGGCCGTCGCTGACCTTCCTCGTCCTCGTGGCGTTGACGGGCCTGTGGTTCGGCGTCGCCGCGCCGGGGAGCATCGGGCACGCGCTCTCCACCCTCTTCGGCGGCGGCGTGACGATAGAGCTGGTGCCCTCGGCCGACGTGTTCGGGTCGGAGGGGCTTTGATGGCGAAGACGCAGCGCACGCGCCTGATCTGGCGCGCCGTCCTCGTGGTTTCGCTGGCGTTCAACCTGCTGATCGTCGGCCTCGCCGTCGGCATGATGATGGGCGGCCGCGTCGGCCCCGGCCGGCCGCCGCCGGTGGAGCTGTCGATCGGCCCCGTCGTCCGGGCCCTCTCCGACGAGGATCGGCGGGCGCTGCGGAGCGAGATCGGCGAGGGGCTGCGGCGCGCCGGGGTGCTGAGCCGCGATGCAGACGCGCTGGATGCGCTGGTCGCCGCCGTGGGCGCCGAGCCGTTCGACCCCGAGGCGGTGCGCGCCGTGCTCCTGCGGCAGGAGGAGCTGGCGCTGCGCGGCGGCGAGGTGGCGCGCGAGGCGCTGGTCTCGCGGATCGCCGAGGCCACGCCCGCCGATCGGGCCGCCTTTGCCGAGCGGCTGGCCCGCGAGGTGGAGCGTCGGCCCGGGCCTCCGTTCCGGCGGTAAGGCTCGGGTGGGCCCCGCACCGCCCGCCCGGCCTCAGGCCGCCGGGCGGCTGAGGCTCACCATGTTCCGCCCCGCCAGCTTGGCGGAGTAGAGCGCCGCGTCGGCCCGCTCGAAGAGCGTCGGCTCGCCGGGGCGCTCGCCCGCGCCCAGCGCCACGCCGATGGAGAGGGTGACGCGCACCGGCGGCGGGGCAGGGCAGCCCTCGCGGTTCGATTCAAAGGGCCTGTCCTCGATGCCGGAGCGCAGGCGCTCGGCGGCTTCGGCGGCGGCCTCGGCATCCGTCTCCGGCATGACGACGAGGAATTCCTCGCCGCCGATCCGGGCCACCATGTCGCCCACGCGGACCCGGGCGGCGAGTCGCCGGGCCACCTCCTCCAGCACCTTGTCGCCGGTGGCATGGCCGAAGCGGTCGTTGATCTCCTTGAAGTGGTCGATGTCGAGCACCATCACCGCCGCCATGCGCCCGCTGCGCGCCGCCTGATCGGTGACGCTCTTCAGCGCCGGCAGGGCGTAGCGGCGGTTGTAGAGCCCGGTGAGCGGGTCAGTCACCGAGTTCTCGACGCCCCGGCGCAGCTTTTCCCGCGCCCGGTCGGCGCGGTGCTTCTGCAGGAGCAGCGCCTTCAGCCGGTGCATCAGTTCCGCCGGGCGCACGCGGGCGGAGACGAGATCGTCGACGCCGAGGTCGAGCGCCATTGCGGCCATGTCCGTCATGTCGGGCGGCACGATGGCGATCTGCACGGAGTGCCGCGTCGAGGCACGGCTGCGCAGCTCGGCGATGAGGCGGAAGAGCTCCCCCGGGCGCAGCCCCTCGGCCGCCGCATCGATCACGAAGAGATCGGCGGCGTCGCCCGAGCCGATGCGCGTCAGCAGGCTGCGCGGGTCGAGCACATCGCCGCCGCCGGGCAGGCGGTCGAGCACCGGCACCACGGCGGGAAGGACGGCCTGCCCCTCCGGCACGACGACGCTGACGCGGCCGGGTTGCAGGAACTCCTCCCCCTCCTCGGCGAAGCCGAGGGCGCGGTGCGTCTCTTCCCGCAGGCAGAGCTCTGCCAGCGAGTCGGAGCGGCGGAGCAGCCGGCGCACCTGCGCCTGCAGCAGCACCGGGTCCACCGGCCGGTCGCAGAGGTCGTCGGCGCCGGCGCGTAGCACGGCGAGGCGCAGCGACGGATCGCTCAGCCTGCCGACGGCGATGACGGGGATGCCGCGCCGCTGCGGGTCGGCCCGCAGCCCGGCGAGGAAGGCAAAGGCCCCCGCCGCCGGCGCCACGACGCCCAGAAGGATGAGATCGGGCCGCCCGCGCATCATTTCGACCTGTGCATCGGCCGAACTTTCCGCCACGACGAGGTTGTACTGCGCCTCCGCCAGGGCCGCCCTCGTGAGGATGCGGCTCGAGACCGTGGGGTCGAAAATGAGCACTCGGGCGGGCACGGCGAGTCCTGAAACAATGGTCCGTCGCCTTTTGTTAAAACTTGCAACAGTTAAGAAATGGTTTCCAAGCGAGGAAAGGAGTGAACGGGTGACGCCACAGAATGCCGAGATCGTCGGGATAGAGGCGCTGGCATGGCTGGTGGGCGACGAGGAGCTTCTGCCTGTCTTCCTCGGCGCGTCCGGGGCAGATCTGGCGTGGCTGCGGGAGGGGGCGGGCGATCCCGCCGTGCTGGCCTCCGTCCTCGATTTCCTGCTGCTCGACGACGCCTGGGTCGGCCGCTTCGCCGCCGAGACGGGTCATGCGCCGGAGGCGCTCATGCAGGCCCGCGTCGCCCTGCCGGGCGCCGAGCAGGTGCACTGGACATGACCGTGTCTCCGCCGCCCCTCCGCGGCATCCTGCTCGACAAGGACGGCACGATCTTCGATTTCACCGCCACCTGGGGCGCGTGGACGGCGGGTTTCTGCGCCCGGCTGGCCGGGGGAGATGCCGCCCGGACCGCCGCCATCGCCGATGCGATGGGCTACGATCCCGAGGCGCAGCGCTTCCGGCCGGGCTCGCCTGTCGTGGCCGGCACCGCGGAGGAGGTGGCGGCGGTCATCGCCCCGCACCTGGCGGAGCCCATGAGCGACGCGGCGCTGGTCGCGCTGATCCAGGACGCCGGCAAGGACGTGCCGCAGGTCCCGGTGGCGCCGCTCGGCCCGCTGCTGCAGCGGCTCGGCGCAGGGCACGTGCTGGGGCTCGTCACGAACGACGCCGAGGCGACGGCGCGCGCCCATCTGGTGGCCGCGGGGATCGAGGGCGCCTTCGCCTTCATCGCCGGTTACGATTCCGGGCATGGCGCGAAGCCGGAGCCGGGGCAGCTCCTCGCCTTTGCCGCCGCCACCGGGCTGGCGCCGGGGGAGGTGCTGATGGTGGGCGATTCCACGCATGACCTCCTCGCCGCTCGCGCCGCCGGGATGCGGGCCGTGGGCGTGCTCACCGGCACGGCGCCGGCAGAGGAACTGGCGCCCCATGCCGAGGCGGTGCTGGCCTCGCTGGCGGATCTGCCGGGCTGGCTCGATCAGGGCGCCTGAACGGCCGATCGCGACCATTCCTGTCGCAAAGAGGAAACATATCGCAAGGCCCCTGCGCGAAGCTGCATCCGAGCCTCTTCGGGGATTGCACGACGTCATGAACGAGCAGCCACGCCGCCGCCGCGCGGGCGGACGCGCCGCCAACACCGCCCGACGGGGCGGCGCCGATCTGCACCAGAGCGACTGGCGCATCCCGCTCAACACCGATGCCCCGACGGAGCCGCTGCGCCCCGAGGGCGTGCAGGCGATCCACGAGGGGGCCATGCGCATCCTCGAGGAGATCGGGATAGATTACCTCAACCCCGAAGCCATCGAGATCTGGAAGGAGGCGGGCGCCATCGTCTCCGGCGAGAATGTCCGGATCGGCCGTGACTTCGTGATGGAGATGGTGGCCAAGGCGCCGAGCCAGTTCACCATCACGCCGCGCAACCCGGCGCGCGAGATCACGGTGGGCGGCAAGCACATCCTCTTCGGCAACGTCTCCTCGCCGCCCAACTACATGGATCTGTCGCTGGGCCGGAAGGTGCCGGGCACGCGGGAGCAATGCGCCAACCTGCTGCGCCTCACCCAGGCCTTCAACTGCATCCATTTCGCGGGCGGCTACCCGGTGGAGCCGGTGGACGTGCATGCCTCCGTTCGCCATCTCGACGTGCTCTTCGACAAGCTGACGCTGACCGACAAGGTCGCCCACGCCTATTCGCTGGGGCCCGCCCGGGTGGAGGACGTGATGGAGATGGTGCGCCTCGCCGGTGGGCTGTCGGAGGACGAGTTCCGCGCCCGCCCGCACATGTACACCAACATCAACTCCTCCTCGCCGCTCAAGCACGACTACCCGATGATCGACGGCTGCCTGCGCCTGATCCGCGCGGGGCAGGCGGTGATGGTGACACCCTTCACGCTGGCCGGGGCCATGGCGCCGGTGACGATGGCGGGGGCGGTGACGCTGTCGATCGCCGAGGCGCTCTCGGCCATCGCGCTCTTTCAATACGTCCGCCCCGGCTGCCCCTGCGTGATCGGCACCTTCACGTCGAACGTCGACATGAAGTCCGGCGCCCCCGCCTTCGGCACGCCGGAATACATGCGCGCCACCCAGATGACCGGCCAGATGGCCCGCTTCTACGGGCTGCCCTTGCGCGCCTCCGGCTCCTGCGCGGCGAACGTGCCCGACGGGCAGGCGATGTGGGAGACGGGCAATGCCCTGTGGAGCGCCGTGCAATCGGGCGCCAACGTCGTCTACCACGCCGCCGGCTGGCTGGAGGGCGGACTGATCGCGTCTCCTGAGAAGTTCATCATGGATTGCGAGGTGATCTCGATGATCCAGCGGTATTTCGAGCCGGAGCTGGTGGCGACCGAGCCGGAGGACATCGCCGTCGACGCCATCCGCGAGGTCGGCAGCCACGGCCATTTCTTCGGCATCCAGCACACGCAGGATCGCTACGAGACGGCCTTCTACTCGCCCTTCGTCAGCGACTGGCGCAATTTCGAGGCATGGGAGCTCGGCGGCGCGGTCTGGACACCGGAGCGTGCGCACCGCGTCTACCACGAGATCCTCTCCAGCTTCGAGCCGCCGCCCATGGCCGATGCCGCGCGCGGCGCGCTGGAGGAGTTCGTGATCCGCCGCAAGGAAGAGGGCGGCGCCCCGACGGATTTCTAGCCCGGCGACCTCCGCGCCTCAGGCCCCCGGGCCCGGGCCCGCTGCGGGATCCTCATTCATCTGGCCAAAAAATACCCTCGGGGGTGTGGGGGCAGCGCCCCCACCCGTCCCCACGCAGCGCTCAGCTATCCTCCGGCGCAATCGCCTTCCCGGCAAACCGGTCCTGCCATTCCTCGCGCTGCTCGTCGGTGATCTTGGTGAAGAGGTTCTCCGGCACCGAGAAGGCATGCCCGGCGGGCAGGGCGCCCAGCGCCGCTTCGGCGGAGCCCGGCCAGGCGGTGTCCTCCAGCTTCAGCGCCTCGGCGAGGGCCTTGGCGGTGAAGGGCAGGAAGGGGGCGGAGATGACGGCGTAGAGCGCGGCGAGGTTGAGGCCCATGCGCACCTGAGCGGCGGCTGCTTCCGGGTCTTCCTTGAAGGTCGCCCAAGGTGCGGCGGCCTGCAGGTACTCGTTGCCGGCCACCCAGATCGCCCGCAGCTCGGCGGCGGCCTTGCGGACCTCGATCGCCTCCATCTGCGCCTCGTAGGCGCGCAGCCGGCGCTCGATCTCGGCGATCAAGGCCTCCTCACGCTCGCCATAGGCGCCGCCCGCCGGCACCTCCTCGCCGAACTTGGAGCGGCAGAACTTGGTGACGCGGGAGACGAAGTTGCCCAGCACGTCAGCGAGGTCCTTGTTCACGCCGGCCTGGAAATTCTCCCAGGTGAACTCGGCATCCCCGGACTCGGGGGCGTGCGACAGTAGCCACCAGCGCCAGTAATCGGCGGGCAGGATGTCCAGCGCCGCGTCCATGAACACGCCGCGCCCGCGCGAGGTGGAGAACTGGCCGCCGTCGTAATTGAGGTAATTGAAGCTCTTGATGTAATCGACGAGCTTCCACGGCTCGCCGCTGCCGAGGATCGTCACCGGGAACCCGAGCGTGTGGAAGGGCACGTTGTCCTTGCCCATGAACTGGGTGTAGCGGACGTCGTCCGCGCCCTTGTCGGTGCGCCACCAGCGCTCCCAGTCCGTCCCGGTCCCGGCATCCACCCATTCCTGGGCTGCGGCGATGTACTCGATGGGCGCATCGAACCAGACGTAGAAGACCTTGCCCTCCATGCCCGGCCAGGGCTCGTCGCCCTTCTGTACGGGCACGCCCCAGTCGAGGTCGCGGGTGATGCCGCGATCCTGCAGGCCGTCGCCGTCATTGAGCCATTTCTTGGCGATGGAGGTCGTCAGGATCGGCCAGTCGGCCTGCTGGTCGATCCACTCGTTCAGCGCGTCCTTCATGGCGGACTGACGGAGGTAGAGGTGCTTGGTCTCCCGCATCTCCAGATCGGTGGAGCCGGAGATGGTGGAATGCGGCTCGATCAGGTCGACCGGGTCGAGCTGCTTGGTGCAATTGTCGCACTGATCGCCGCGCGCCTCAGCGAAGCCGCAGTTGGGGCAGGTGCCCTCGATGTAGCGGTCGGGCAGGAAGCGCCCGTCGGCGTGGGAATACATCTGCCGCTCGGAGACTTCGCGGATCAGCCCCGCCTCCGCCAGCCGCGCGGCGAAATGCTGCGTCAGCCGGTGGTTCTGCGGGCCGGAGGAGCGGCCGTAATGGTCGAAGGAGAGGCCGAAGCCCTCGGCGAGGCGCCCTTGCGTGTGGTGCATCTCGGCGCAGTATTCCGCCACTGGCTGGCCGGCCTTCTTGGCGGCGATCTCCGCGGGGGTGCCGTGCTCGTCGGTGGCGCAGAGGAAGAGCACCTCGTGGCCGCGCCCGCGCAGGTAGCGGGCATAGAGGTCGGCCGGAAGCTGGCTGCCGATCAGCGTGCCGAGATGCTTGATCCCGTTGATATAGGGCAGGGCCGAGGTGATGAGGTGCCGGGCCATGGTCTCTCCTGTCGTTCCCCGCCCATGTAGCGAGGCCCGCCCCCGCTGGCCAGAGCCCCCGCCAATCCGTCCAAAAGGCCCGCCCCTCTCCCCCTGCGCGGCACGTCCGCCACCCCGCCCCCAACGCGACACGCCCGCCAGTCCGCTCCCTGCGCGACAGGCCCGCTAGCCCGCCCCCCCTTCATCTGGCCCAAAATACCGCGGGGGTCCGGGGGCTGGCCCCCGGTCCCTCACTCACCTCCCGCCCCTCCGCGCGGATCAGCGCCGCCGCGGTCCCACCTTGCCCCCACCCACCGTCCCCGGCATCGTCCCCGTCGTGGCGGGGGAGCGGGACATGCGCGGCAAGAGCCTTCTGATCATGGCCTTTGGCCAGTCGAACGCCGACGTCCACAACGCCGGCCCACGGCTGGAGGCGCCGCCGCTGGAGGACCCGCGCCTCGTCGTCCCCGACGACGGCCACGGCTTTCGCGGCCTGATGGGGCAGGCGCCGAAGGGGCCGATCACGGGGTTCGAGCCCTTCGCGCCGCATGAGCGGCGGGTGATGTCGCTCACCGCCGCCGCCGGCGCGCGGGTGCTGCACGAGATGGGGCCCGAGGCGCCGGCCCGCGTGATCCTGCGCTCGGGCGCCAAGGGCGGCCGCCGGCTCCTCGGCCTGCGGCAGGGGGCGCGCGAGGTGGACGGCCTCCTCTCCACCTGCTCGGGGGATCTGTCGCCGCTCTTCGAGGCCTTCCTGCGGGTGACGTCGGAGGTCTGCGATGCCGCCATGCGCGATGGCCCCGAGGTCGGCGCCATTGCCTTCCTCTTCGCGCATGGCGAGAGCGAGCGGCAGATGGTCCGCGCCGAATATGCCGCGCGCCTCGGCGGCATGATGGATGTCACGGCGGACGTGCTGGCGCCCCTTGGCCTGCCGATGCACTGGCATCTTGTGCAGGCCGCCGGGCCGGGGGCGGAGGGGGCCGGCAATGCCTGGCCGAACCGGCTCGCCCTCGCCGATGTCGCCACCGCCCGCGGCGACGCGACGCTGGCCGCGGCCGGCTACCCCTGGCCGCTGGAGGATGGCGTGCACTACAGCGCCGAGGGCAAGGCCCTCCTCGGCGAGGCGCTTGGGCGCAGCATCGCCGCGCAGCTCTCCGGCCAGCCCCGCACCTTGCCGCATCCCGTTGCGGCCGTGGCGGAGGGTGCGCGCCTCCTGCTGGACTTCGCGGGGGAGGGGCCGCTCGCCCTCGACCACGCCCCGGCCTCGGGCCGCCACGGCTTCGAGATGGCGCGGGGCGAAGTCACGGGCGTGCGGGTGGACGGCCGCCGCGTCGAGGTGACGCTGGCTGAGCCGGCGAGCGGGCCGGAGGGGCTCTCCTACGCCTGGTCGTCCTGGGCGAAGGGCACGCGGCTGCCCGCGATCCCCGGTGCCGCGCTCGGCGGGGGCGGGTTGCGGAGCGCGGAGGGCGTGGCCTCGATCCTCCTGCCGGGGCGGAAGATCTACGACTGGGTGCCCGGCTTCTCGCTCTGAGGCGCCTCGCGCTCCTTGCGCGTCAGCCAGCCGATGAGGAAGCTCGTGCGCGGCGCGTAGGCATAGGCCGTCCGCCGCTCCGCCGGGCGGGCGCGCATCCGCAGAAGTGAGAAGGCGACCAGCGCGATGTGGGCCAGCGAGATGACGGCGAAGAGCGCCGAGGGGCCGAGCGCGGCGATCAGCGCCGAGGTGCTCCACGGCGCGGCGATGGCGCCGACGGCGTAGAAGAACATCAGCGCGGCGGAGAGCTCCACCCGCTCCTCCGAGGTGGCGAAGTCATGGGCATGGGCGGTGGCGACGGAGTAGATCGGCACCGTCACGGCGCCGAAGAGCATGGCCGCGGCCATGATCGCCCCGCGCCCGCCGCCCGCCGCCAGCACCGTGGCGGCGCAGGCGAGAATGGCGGCGAGGGAGAGGCCGATCAGCACGCGCCGCCGGTCGAGCCGGTCGGCGAGCCAGCCGGCGGGGATCTGCGCCAGCCCGCCGCCGGCGACGTAAATGGCGAGAAAAGCGCCGATCTCCGAGGCGGCGAGCCCCACCTCCTGCCCGTAGATCGGGCCGACCATGCGGAAGGAGGCGCCCGAGACGGCGGAGACGAGCACCGCCGCCACGGCAAGCGGCGAGCAGCGCCAGGCGAGGCCGGGGCGCAGCCGCCCGGCCGTCGGCGCAGCCGGCGCCGCCATGCGGGTGACGGCGAGCGGCAGGATGGAGGCGCAGCAGAGGATCGTGAGCAGGGCGTAGGCGGTATAGGTCGGCATGTCGGCGAGCCCGCCGATCAGCGACTGGGCGACGAGCGAGGCGGTGATGTCCACCACGCGGTAGGAGCCCATGGCCCGCCCGCGCGTCGCATTGGTCAGCCGCGCCATGAGCCAGGCCTCGATGACGGTATAGCAGCCGGCGACGCAGAGGCCGGTGGCCATGCGGAAGAAGGTCCAGGCCCAGGCGTCGGTGACGAGGATATGCGCGGCGAGGCCGATGGCGCCGAGCGCGGTGAAGCCGGCATAGGCGCGGGCGTGGCCGACGGAGCCCATCAGCCGCGGGGCCCACCAGCAGCCGGCGAAGAAGCCGAGGAAGTGGGCGGAGCCGAGGAGGCCGACGGCGCCGGTGGAAAAGCCCGCCTCCAGCCCCGTCAACGCGTCCAGCGGGCCGACGCCGCCGGAGGAGAGCTGGAGCAGGGCAACGGAGAGCAGGAGCGGCAGGAAGGTGAGCATCAGGCGCATGGCCGTCCGGGCCTAACCCGCCGCCGCCCCCCGGGCTGCGCCGAAAGCGACAGCCCCGGGCGAAAACGGGCAGGCCCCCCACGTCACCCGCCCGCCACCCCACCTTCCCCGCTCCCCACCCCGCGCCCGCTCCCCGTCAGCGCGCGCCTTCACCACCCCCTGTCTTTGGTCCAAAAAAATCCCGGGGGGTCGCCATTGGTGGAGCCATCGGTCCGAGCCCCAATGGCGACGGGCTGGCCCCCGGTCCCTCACTCTCAACCCCCCACGCCCCGGCCCGCTCCCGTCGCCCCCGATCGCCCCTTGCCCCCACCGCCTCCACCCTTAGGGTGCCGCGCCAAAGCACGGGACGGGACGACAGATGAAACGACGCATGATCGGCGGCGCCCTCGAGGTGTCGGACTGGTGCTTCGGCACCATGACCTTCGGAAACCAGACGGACGAGGCGGAGGCGCATCGCCAGCTCTCCCGGGCGCGGGACTTCGGGTTGGATTTTCTCGACACCGCCGAGATGTATCCCGTCGCCCCGGTGACGCCGGAGACGCTGGGCCGGACCGAGGAGTACATCGGCACCTGGATCGCGAAGTACGGGCGGCAGGGCTGGAAGATCGCCACCAAGATCACCGGCGAGGGCGGCGTGGCGCGGGATGGCGCACCGATCGACGGGGCGGCGGTGCGCGCGGCGGTGGAGGAGTCCCTGCGGCGGCTGCAGACCGATCACATCGACATCTACCAGTTCCACTGGCCGAACCGGGGCGCCTACAGCTTCCGCCAGAACTGGCGGTTCGACCCGTCGGGTCAGGACACGGCGAAGACGCTCGCGCACATGGACGATTGCCTGCAGGCGTTGAAGGCGCTGCGCGAGGAGGGCAAGATCGGTCAGTTCGGCCTCTCCAACGAGAGCGCCTGGGGCACGATCCGCTGGATCGACCGGGCCGAGGTGCTGGGCGCGCCGCGGGTCGTCACCGTGCAGAACGAGTACTCGCTGCTCTGCCGGCTCTGGGACACCGACATGGCGGAGATGTCGATCCACGAGGGCGTGACGCTCCTCTCCTACTCGCCGCTGGCGGCGGGCTTTCTGACCGGCAAGTACCAGGGCGGCAAGGTGCCCGAGGGCAGCCGCAAGTCGCGCCAGGCCGAGCTCGGCGGGCGGGCCTCGGAGCGGGTGCTGGACGTCGTGGAGGTCTACATGGAGATCGCCCGGCGCCACGGCGTGGACCCGGTGCACATGGCGCTGAACTGGCAGGGCACGCGGCCCTTCCCGGTGATGCCGATCATCGGCGCGACCACGGATGCGCAACTGCAGCACATCCTGGAGGGCTACGGCACCGAGCTGTCCCCGGAGCTGATCGAGGAGATCGAGGTGGCGCACAAGCGCAACCCGATGCCGTTCTGATGCGCCGCGCGCTGGCGCTGGCGCTGCTCCTCGCCGCCTGCGGCAAGGCGGCGGAGGAGGCGCCGCAGGTCTGGCGGGTGGCGGGGGCGCCCATCGCCTCCACCTCCCGCGACGCGGCGGCGCTGGCCGGCGACTGGCAGGTAGGCGCCGCCTATCCCGGCCCGGGGCCGGGGGTCGGCGTGCCGGTGCGGGTGAGCTTCGCCGCGGACGGCAGCGGCGTGCTGGGCTGGGACGGCGGCAGCTGGGAGCTGACACCCCTCTCCGCCGGGCGCTGGCAGGGGCCGGCGGGGCCTCTCTGGCTGCTCTGGGCCGACGAGAGCTTCCGCGTCGCCGTGCTGGGAAGCCCGGAGGGGACCTTCGGCTTCGTGCTGGAGCGGCCGGGTCAGGTGCAGGGCGACCTGAGGGAGGCGGCGCGCGAGATGCTGGACTTCAACGGCTATGAGCTGGGGGAGCTGCGGCGCTGAGGGCGGGGCGGCCTCGCCTTCGGCAATCGCCCGCCCGCCCTCCATATCCCTGTCCGCGCTGATTCCAGCGTCGGGAGGGGTGAGAGGGATCTCCATCTGCCGAGAGGCCGTTTGCTGGCAGGTCTGCCTGCAAACAGGCCTCCTCGATGGTGAGGGCGAGTCGCCCCGCGTCAAGGAGCTTCGCCCGCCGTTGGCGGCGCCTGCGGCGTCCTTGACCCGGGGCGACTCGCGGGGCGCCGGGGGAGAGGGCGGAGCGGGGGTCAGGTGATTTCGGCGTCGAGGGCGGCGAGGTGGGTTGGCAGGTCGCGGGCGGAGACGCTCGCTTCGCGGACAAGCGCATCGAAATGGGTGGAGATGGCGCGCACCCGCTCGGTGTCGCGGAAGGTCAGGTAGTTGCGGCCGAGGTAGAGCACGGCCAGCAGCGGGCCGAAGATCGTCACCGGAGAGGAATAGAGGCGCCGCGCGTCGAAGAGATAGACGCGCAGCGCCGGGTAGAGCTGGGCATGCAGCGCCATCAGATGGCGGATCTGGGCCCGGCGCGCCTCGGCGGGCAGGCCCTCGTAATAGCCCTCGGCGCGCGCGAAGGTGGCCAGCTCGTGCAACGGCATGGCGATCTCGTAATCCGACTGGCTCTGCTGCATCCAGGCCAGCCGGTCGGCGGAGGCGCCGATGGCCTGCTCCGTCGTCCGCCCGAGGCTGGGCTCGTATTCCCACTGCATCACCTCCGGCAACTTCAGCATGTCCGGCAGGGCGGCGGGGACGTGGCGGATCTTGTAGCCCGCCGCCTCCCGGTGCCAGGCGAAGATGCGCTCGTCGATCAGGGCGCGCGGCGCCTCCGTCATGCTCATCGCGGCGGCGACGAGGTCCGCCGCGCGCTCGCGCCGGGCCGTCAGACCGAGCAGCCAGTCCGAGGAGATGCCGAGCGCCTGCGCGCATTCCCCGACGAGCTGGGAATTGGGCAGGCGCACGTTTTCCGCCGCCAGGAGCTGGGAGATGGTGGAGCGGTCGGAGCCGACCAGCCGGGCGAGGCGGGCCTGGCTGACGCCCTGATCGACCATGGCCCGGTGGAGCCGGTCGCGGAAGATGAGGGCGCGCTCGCGTTTATCCATTCTCCCTTATGGTGACAAAACGAAACAATGTTCAAGGAAGGTTGCGCATCTCCGGACTGCCGCGCCGCACTGCAGCGGATTATCCTGTGACATAGCCGCGGGGGCATGCGGCACAGGGGCAGACATGACACGAAAGACGGACTCGGCCGAATGGCCGACGCTGGGCCTGTTGGCCCTGACCTATGCGCTGTGGGCAGCGGGGCTCTTCTGGCTCTCCACCCTCAGCCTGTGGATGGCGGTGCCGGTGACGGCCTGGGCCATCGCGCAACATGCGTCGCTGCAGCACGAGGCGATCCACGGCCATCCTTTCCGCCGGCGCTGGCTCAACGAGGCGGTGGTCTTCCCGGCGCTGGCGCTGGTGATCCCCTACCGGCGCTTCCGCGACACGCACCTCGCGCACCACCACGATTCGATGCTGACGGACCCTTACGACGATCCGGAGACGAACTACTTCGACGGCACGGCGTGGGAGCGGTTGCCGGCGCTGGGGCGGGGGATCTACCTCTTCAACAACACGCTGGTCGGGCGGCTGCTGATCGGCCCCGTCATCGGCACGGCGACGTTCATTGCCAATGACCTCCGGGCGATGCGGCGGGGCAACCGGGCCGTGGCGCGGGCCTGGGCCTGGCACCTGCCGGCGGCGGCACTGGCGCTGGGCGTGGCGATGGCGGCGCCGATGCCGCTCTGGGCTTACCTCGCCGCCGCCTATGCCGGGCTGTCGCTCTTGAAGATCCGCACCTTCCTCGAGCATCAGGCGCATGAGAAGGTGCGGGCGCGGACCGTCATCATCGAGGACAGGGGGCCACTGGCGCTGCTCTTCCTCAACAACAACCTGCATGTCGTGCACCACATGCACCCGCGCGTGCCGTGGTACCGGCTGCCGCGCCTCTACCGCGCCAACCCCAAGCGCTACCTCGGCATCAACGAGCATTATCGCTACGACAGCTACGCCGAGGTCTTCCGCCGCTATCTCTTCGCGCGGAAGGACCCGGTGCCCCACCCGATCTGGCGCCGCGGCTAGGGCGGGCGTAAGGGCTCCGCCATGGAGCCCTGGATCCTCATCACCCTCGCCGCCGCCGGCTTTCAGGCGCTGCGCTTCGCGACGCAGAAGCACCTGAAGACGGCCGGCTTTTCCAGCGCCGGGGCGACCTTCGCGCGCTTCGTCTACTCCGCCCCGCTGGTGCCGGCGTTGATGCTCGGCTGGGCGGCATGGAGCGGGCAGGCGGTGCCGGCGCTGCCGGCCGCCTTCTGGCCCTACGCGCTGGCGGGCGGGCTGGCGCAGATCCTTGCGACTCTGTGCACGGTGACGCTCTTCTCCATGCGCAACTTCGCCGTCGGCATGACGCTGAAGAAGACCGAGGTCCTGATGAGCGTGCTCGTCGGCTGGGTCGTGCTGGGCGAGGGCGTGAGCCTCGCCGGCTTCGCCGCGATGCTGGTGGGCTTCGGCGGCGTGCTGCTGCTGACCGACACGCCGGCGCTGGGGGCGGGCTGGCGCCGGCTGGTGCACCCCGCGGCGGGGCTGGGGCTGCTGTCGGGGCTGCTCTTCGGGCTCGCGGGCGTCGGCTATCGGGGCGCCTCCCTCTCCCTCCCCGGGGGAGACGCGGTGCTGCGGGCGCTGGTGACGCTGATGTGCGTGACCGCCGCGCAGGCCATCGGGCTGGGGCTGTGGATGGCGTGGCGGCAGCGGGCGGAGCTCGCCAAGGTGGCCCGCGGCTGGCGCGTGGGCGTGGTGACGGGGCTGACCTCGCTCGCCGGCTCCTTCTGCTGGTTCACCGCCTTCACGCTGCAGAGGGTCGGCTACGTGAACGCGGTGGGGCAGGTGGAGCTGATCTTCTCGCTCGCGCTATCGGCCCTGTGGTTCGGGGAGAGGATCAGCCGGAGGGAATGGCAGGGGCTGCTGCTGCTGACGGGCTCGATCACGGCGCTGGTGCTGGTGGCCTGACGCGGGCGCGTAGCACCGGTGGAGAGTGCGGGACCGGGGGGCCAGCCCCCCGGAGCCCCCCGGGATTTTTTGGGACCAAAGACAGGGGGGCACGGCCGGCGGGGGGAGATTGAGGCTTTCCGGCGGGGGCGGCGGGGGATATGAGCGCCGGCCATGAGCTTTCGCTTTCATCTTCAGGCCACCGACGGCGCGGCGCGCACCGGGCGGATCGAGACGCCGCGCGGCGAGATCCGCACGCCGGCCTTCATGCCCGTGGGCACCGCCGGCACCGTCAAGGCGATGATGCCGGAGAGCGTTGCGGCGACGGGCGCCGACATCCTTCTCGGCAATACCTACCACCTGATGCTGCGCCCCGGGGCGGAGCGGGTGGCGAGGCTCGGTGGGCTGCACAGCTTCATGAACTGGGAGAGGCCGATCCTGACGGACTCGGGCGGCTTCCAGGTGATGAGCCTCGCGGGGCTGCGCAAGCTGACGGAGGAGGGGGTGACCTTCCAGAGCCATATCGATGGCTCCAAGCACCTCCTTTCCCCCGAGACCTCGATGGAGATCCAGCGGCAGCTCGGCTCCGACATCGTGATGTGCTTCGACGAATGCCCGGCGCTGCCGGCCGATGAGGCGACGGTGAAGCGGAGCATGGAGCTGTCCATGCGCTGGGCGCAGCGGAGCCGCGACGCCTTCGGCGACCGGCCGGCCCACGCGCTCTTCGGCATCCAGCAGGGCGGGGTGACGGAGGAGCTTCGGGGCGAGAGCGCCGAGGCGCTGACGGCCATCGGCTTCGAGGGCTACGCCATCGGCGGGCTCGCGGTGGGCGAGGGGCAGGAGGCGATGTTCGGCGTGCTCGACTACGCGCCGGGGATGCTGCCGCAGGACAAGCCCCGCTACCTGATGGGTGTCGGCAAGCCCGATGACATCGTGGGCGCCGTGAAGCGCGGCGTCGACATGATGGATTGCGTGCTGCCCTCGCGCTCCGGTCGCACGGGGCAGGCGTGGACGCGGCGGGGGCAGGTGAACCTGCGGAACGCCCGCCATGCCGACGACCCGCGCCCGCTGGACGAGGCCTGTGGTTGCCCGGCCTGCCGCAATTACTCGCGCGCCTACCTGCACCATGTCGTGCGGGCGGGCGAGATGATCGGGGGCATGCTGCTCACCTGGCACAACCTGCATTACTATCAGGAGCTGATGGCGGGGATGCGCCGGGCGATTGCCGAGGGCAGCTTCGAGGCATGGGAGGCGGCGTTCCACGCCGGGCGCGCCGAGGGGGATATCGAGCGACTCTGAGGCCTGCGGGCGCCCCGGCGGCTACCAGATTACCCTTGCGTCGCCCTTGCTGCGCTCCTTGCCTGCCATCCCCTCCTGCGCCAGCCGGTGCAAAGACCAGTCGGTGCGGCGGCTGACGGAGGCGGCGAAGCTGTCCCACTCGTCGCCGAAGGCATCGTCGAGCCAGCGGGCGAGGGCGGCGCGCAGGGGCAGGGGCTCGTGGCAAAGGTGCGACTCGATCAGCGTCTGCCCCTCCTCCAGCTCGATGAAGCGCAGATCCATCACCGCTTCCTCGAAGTAGTCGCCCTCGCTGCGCTCGATGTAGAAGCGGCAATGGCGGGGGTGGGCCCGCTCGAGGAAGGTCACCGTCACCTCGTCGAAGAGGCCGGCGGGGTTGCGGTAGCGCAGGTGCAGGGTCTCGGGATCTTCGGGGTCGTGGTCGAAATCGATCAGCGTGCCCGTCCAGTGATCCTCCGGGTGGCTCTCGCCGGGGATCAGGCGCGTCCAGATCACGCGGGGCGGGGCATCGACGGTCACGGAGCGGGCGGAGGACAGGCTGACGCGGAAGGGCAGTCCGTCGAGGCTGCGCCCGGAGAAGAAGCGCTGGAAGATCACCGTCGTCAGGAGGATCACGCCGATGCGCACATCCGCATCCACCGGCAGCAGCGCGCCCGTCGGCACGCCGAAGGCGAGTGCCTCCACCCAGTGGCGGAAGCGGGGCGCGAAGCTGACGATGAGCGCCGAGCAGAGCGCCATCGCCAGCGCCGAGAGCTGGGCGGCGAGGCCCGGCCCGAAGAGGAGGATCGCTCCCGCCATGACGCCTGCGATTCCGACGAAGAGCCTGCGCCGCTGGCGCATGATGCGCTTGAACATGTCTGTCGCCCTGCCTTGCCTTCCCGAACCGCGGGCCGGGGGAGCCGCGCGTGCCGGCGCCGGGCCTGCGGGCCTCTGCCCGGTCGGTGTGCGGCGCTGTGGGACCGGGTTGTGCAGGGTTAATGCGGCAGGCCCGGGGCAGGGGAATGACGGCAGGCGGGCATTTTTGGTGCGGTCGCCATCCGCGCCGGCGGCCCCCCGGCGCCCCGGGGGAAGGCCTTGCCCCTCTGAGGCGGCGGGGGCATGGTACCGGCAATGGAGCCGGGGCGGTTGAATGGCGGCCATCGCCGCCTAGATTCAGCTTCCTGACGCGTTCGAAAAAAAGTGGGGCCGGCCACGCTGCCGATCATCGGGGCACACCGGCCTGCCAGACAAGGAACCGAGCATGAACGACCCCCTTCGCCCCTCCTATCCCGTGCTTCCCCTGCGCGACATCGTGCTGTTTCCGCACATGATCGTGCCGCTCTTCGTGGGGCGGGAGAAGTCGGTCCGCGCCCTCGAGGACGTGATGGCCGACGACAAACAGATCCTCATCGCCAGCCAGATGGACCCGTCCGAGGACGATCCGGCCACTGACGGGCTCTACAAGGCCGGCGTGCTGGCCAACGTGCTGCAGTTGCTCAAGCTGCCCGACGGCACCGTAAAGCTGCTCGTCGAGGGCAAGGCCCGCGTGCGCATCACCGAGTGGGTCGAGAACGACCGCTTCTTCGAGGCCAAGGTGGCCGGGCTCACCGAGATCCCCGGTGACGACCAGATCGTGCGCGCGCTCGTCTCGACCGTCGCGCAGGAATTCGAGCGCTACGCCAAGGTCAAGAAGAACATCCCCGAGGAGGCGCTCGCCAACGTCACCGACGAGACGGAGCCGGCCAAGCTGGCGGACCTCGTCGCGGGGCACCTCGGCATCGAGGTCAAGCAGAAGCAGGAGCTTCTGGAGACGCTTTCCGTCGCCGAGCGGCTGGAGAAGGTCTACGGCCTGATGCAGGGGGAGATGTCCGTCCTGCAGGTCGAGAAGAAGATCAAGACCCGCGTGAAATCCCAGATGGAGCGGACGCAGCGCGAGTACTACCTCAACGAGCAGATGAAGGCGATTCAGAAGGAGCTGGGCGACGGCGAGGACGGCGGCAACGAGGTCGCCGAGCTCGAGAAGCGCATCGAGGAGACCAAGCTCTCCAAGGAAGCGCGCGAGAAGGCCGACGCCGAGGTCAAGAAGCTCAAGTCGATGCCGCCGATGAGCGCGGAAGCGACCGTCGTGCGCAACTACCTCGACTGGATCCTCTCCGTCCCGTGGGGCACCAAAAGCCGCGTCAAGAAGGACCTCGGCCATGCCGAGAAGGTCCTCGATGACGACCACTACGGGCTCGAGAAGGTCAAGGAGCGCATCGTCGAGTATCTTGCTGTGCAGTCCCGCTCGACCAAGCTGAAGGGGCCGATCCTCTGCCTCGTCGGCCCTCCCGGCGTCGGCAAGACGTCCCTCGGCAAGTCGGTCGCCAAGGCGACGGGGCGCGAGTTCATCCGCATCTCGCTCGGCGGTGTCCGGGACGAGTCGGAGATCCGCGGCCACCGGAGGACGTACATCGGCTCCATGCCCGGCAAGATCATCCAGGCGCTGAAGAAGGCGAAGACGACCAACCCGCTGATCCTGCTCGATGAGATCGACAAGATGGGCCAGGATTTCCGCGGCGACCCGGCCTCCGCCATGCTGGAGGTGCTGGACCCGGAGCAGAACGGGACGTTCGTCGACCACTATCTCGAAGTGGAATACGACCTCTCCAACGTGCTCTTCCTGACCACGGCCAACAGCTACAACATGCCGGGGCCGCTGCTCGACCGGATGGAGATCATCTCCCTCTCCGGCTACACGGAAGACGAGAAGCGCGAGATCGCCCGCCAGCACCTTCTCTCCAAGGTCATGAAGAACCATGGCCTGAAGGCGAAGGAGTTCGAGATCGATGACGCGGCGCTGACCGCGATGATCCGCACCTATACCCGCGAGGCGGGGGTGCGGAACCTCGAGCGCGAGCTGGCCAAGATCGCCCGGAAGGCCGTGACCAAGCTGGTCAAGAAGGAGGCCGAAAAGGTCTCCGTCACCGAGGAGAACCTCGCCGACTTCCTCGGCGTCGAGCGGCACCGCTTCGGCCTCGCCGAGAAGGAGGACCAGATCGGCGTCGTCACCGGCCTCGCGTGGACCTCAGTGGGCGGCGACCTGCTGCAGATCGAGGCGCTGCGCCTGCCCGGAAAGGGCCGGATGAAGACGACCGGCAAGCTCGGCGACGTGATGAAGGAGAGCATCGACGCGGCCTCGTCCTACGTGCGCTCCGTCTCGCCCTCTATCGGGGTGAAGCCGACGCAGTTCGACAAGCTGGACATCCACGTCCACGTGCCGGACGGCGCGACGCCGAAGGACGGGCCGAGCGCGGGGCTGGCGATGGTGACCTCCATCGTCTCGGTGCTCACGCAGATCCCGATCCGCAAGGATATCGCGATGACGGGCGAGGTGAGCCTGCGCGGCAACGCGATGCCCATCGGCGGGCTGAAGGAGAAGCTGCTGGCGGCGCTGAGGGGCGGCATCAAGACGGTGTTCATCCCCGAGGAGAACGCCAAGGACCTGCCGGAGATCCCCGACAACGTGAAGGAGGGGCTGGAGATCATCCCCGTCTCCCACGTCTCGGAGGTCCTCAAGGCGGCGCTGGTGCGCCAGCCCGAGCCCATCGAGTGGGACGAGGAGGCCGAAGAAGCCGCCCTCGCCGCCGCCCAGGCCGCGAAACCGGAAGGGCAGGGCGCCACGGCGCACTGACCTTCGGGGACGGAATGAAGGGGGCCCGCCGGTTTGGCGGGCCCTTATTCGTTGGGGGTTTGTGCGGGGCGCGGAGGAGTGCGGCGTGTGGAAGGTGGGTTGAAAACCCACCCTACGCGGGGTGGCGCGAATAATCGCCCGGCGGTCGGAAAGGTGGGGCGCCACCGTAGGGTGGGTTTGTAACCCACCTTGGCCCGCCGTCTCCTCCCGCCGGGCACCGTTCCCCCTTCGGCACCAGGCCATGCCGGATCGAGACCCCCGTAGGGTGGGTTTCCAAGCCACCGCTGCGCGACGTTGCCGCTCTTCCCCCGCCCGGTACGCGCCAAAGGCGCAGGGCGAGCGCCGGCCCGTCCCGCGGGCTGGCGCTCTGGCTGAGCTTGGTGCTGAGCGGCCCGCGGGGAGGGGCTTGGCTGGCATAAAGCGCGCAGCGGGGGCGTCGGAGCGCCACCCAACGGGCCGCCGCTCGCCCTGCGCCTGCGGGCCGGAGGCTCAAGGCCCCGTCGGTCAGCGTGCCCGCGCCGCCGCCACCAGATCCGCCAGCCGCGCCTCGCCCGTCCAGACCTCGGCTTGCCAGCCGGCGGCGCGGGCGGCGGTGACGTTGCGCTCGCTGTCGTCGACCAGCAGGAACGGGCCCTCGCCGCCGGCCGCCGCCTCGGCGGCCGCGAAGAATGCCGGCTCCGGCTTCATCGCGCCTAGGCGGGCGGAGTGGAGGATGCCGTCGACATGGGCGGCGAGGCCGAGCGTCTCCAACAGGTAGGCGGCGCGGCGATGCTCCTGGTTCGTGGCCAGCCAGACGGGCAGGCCGCCGGCGCGGAGGCTCGCCACCTCGTCGAGCAGCGCGGCGTCTATCCGGGAGTCGCGGGAGAACCAGTAGTCCATGAGGTCCCGCGCCGGCAGGTCCGGGGCGATCTTCGCGAGGCTCCCGGCCAGCGCCGGCTCCAACTCCGCCCGGCCGGTGACGATCTCCTGCCAGTGCGGGCGGAAGAAGCTCTCCTGCAGGCGCTCCGGCTCCAGCCCCAGATCGGCGGCGAGGCTCGTCGCCCAGGGGCGCCCGTCGCCGGGGCGGCCGGTGACGAGAACGCCGTCGACATCGAGCATGAGCTGCAGGGACATGGCCCCCGTGATAGCGGCTGGGGCCGGGGAGCGCCATCAGCGCTCACTCCCCGTCCGCCTCGCCGATCCGCATGCCGCGCGCGGCGAGGAGGGCGAGGAGCGCGATGGCGGCCGTGCTCCCCCAGAGCCAGAGGACAGCGGGGGCGGGCGTGCCCGCCTGCACCTCGCCCACCAATTGCGTGGCCCCCGCCACCAGCCCGGCGAGCCCGGCGCCGAGGGCGCTCCCCGCCGTCTGGATCGACGGCATGAAGGAGGAGGTGCGCGAGCGCTCTCCAGCCGGCGTCGCCGCCATGATCGCCTGCATCGCGGGGCCCCAGCTCATCCCGAAGGCCATGCCCACCAGCACCTGCCCGGCGATGAGCAGCGGCAGCGTCCCGCTCGCCAGCGCCCCGGCGATGCAGAGCGCGCCTGCCACCTGCGCCGCTGGCGCGTGGCGGAGGATCGCCTCGAACACGGCGCGGGAACGGAGCTGGCCGATGACGAAGGCGGTGCCGCTCCAGCTCAGCGCCAGCGTCACGATGATGAAGCCGACCAGTATGGGCGAGAGGCCCCAGATCTCCCGCAGCGCGAAGGCGAGGTAGACCTGGCTGGCCGCGTGCCCCACCGGCATCAGCAGGATCAGCCACGTGCCGCGCCCCACCGCGCCGCTGCGGAACGCCCCGCCCGGGAAGAAGGGCGCGGCGAGGCGCCCGTCGAGGCGGAAGGCGAGGGCGGCGAGGGCGAGGCCGAGGGGCAGGGCGAGCAGCGCCCCTCCGGGCAGGAGGGGCGAGAGGGCGATGGCCGCCGCACCTGCGAGGCAGAGGCCGGCGGGCAGGAGCGCCGCGAGCTTGCGGGCCGGGGCGCCGCGGCTGCCCTCCAGCACCGCCGCGGCGCAGAGGAGGAAGAGGACCGCCAGCGGCGCCGCCACGAGCATCGCCACCCGCCAGCCGGCCCCCTCTGTCGCCAGCCCGCCGAGGAGCGGGCCGAGCACCGCGGCCGTCGCCCAGACCACCGATTCCACCGCGAAGACACGGGGCAACAGGCTCTGGCGGAAGAGCTCCGGGATCAGGCCGTAGCAGAGCGCGACGATCAGCCCGTCCGACAGCCCTTGCAGCGCCCGCCCGGCGAGGAAGGGCGCGGGCGAGCCGGCGCCGGCCATCAGCCCCAGCCCGGCGAGGAAGGCGGCGCAGGCCCCGAGCCCCAGCACCCGCGCCCCGACCAGCGCCCGCAGCTGCGCCGACGTCAGCCCTCCCGCCACCACGGCGACGAAGTAGAGCGCGTAGAGGAGGGGGAGGCGTCGCAGACCGCCCAGATCCTCCAGCGCGATGGGCAGGGAGGCGGCGATGGCGAGGTCGTTGAAGGCATGCATCCCGATCCCGGCGGAGATCAGCGCCAGCGCGCCACGGGAGCCGGGGGAGAGAAGGCGCGGCGGGGCGGGATCGACGGCGGGAAGAGGCGAGGCGGTCATGGGTGCATCCGAATCAAGGAGAAGTCAGCCTGCGACCTCAAGCCCACTTGAGGTCAAGCCTCTGCCTGATCTATACCCGCTACGCGCATCCTGTGCCCCGACCTTGTGCATTTGCCGAAAATGGAACTGTCCGTCCCTGCCGCGCGTTTGCTCAGTATCGTCAACAAGGGGTATACCACGGGCGTAAGCAGCAGACATGACAGACCCAGCCTCAGCAACACGCCCCGCCTCCACCGATCCGATTCCGCTGCCGCCCTTGGGCGAAGCAGCGGTTTTTCTGGACTTCGACGGCACCCTCGTCGATCTGGCCGAAACGCCGGACGGGGTGCACGTCCCCTTCGACCTCTTCTCCATGCTCGAGCGCCTGCATCAGCGGACCGGCGGCGCCACGGCGCTCGTCTCCGGGCGCAAGGTCTCCGACATCGACCAGTTCCTGCCGGGCTTTCCCGGGCCGGTGATCGGCTCCCACGGGGCCGAGCGGCGGATCGACGGCGTCTTCCGGCAGCACGAGGCCGTGGGCACCGACGAGTTGGCCGCCGTGAAGGCCGAGGCCCGCGACTGGGCGGAGCGGCAGGAGAATGTGCTGGTGGAGGACAAGCCTGTCTCCATCGTCCTGCACTTCCGGCAGGCGCCGGGGCTGCTTGAGCCCGCCGGCGCCGCGATGGCCGAGATCGTCTCCCGCCATGACGGCTACGAGCTGCACCACGCCAAGATGGCGCTGGAGCTGCATCCCATGGGCGTCTCCAAGGGCGGCGCCGTGCAGGCGCTGATGGACGGGCCCTTCGCGGGCCGCACGCCCTTCGCCGCCGGCGATGACAAGACCGATGAGGCGATGATGGAGGTGGCGCTCGCGGCGGGCGGCACCGCCCTGAAGATCGGCACCGGCGACAGCGCCGCGCCGATGCGCCTCGAGACCCCCTCCGAACTCCGTGCCCTGCTCTCCGCCTGGCTCGAAAGGACCTGACGCCATGACTGGCCGGCTGATCGTTGTCTCCAACCGCATTCCCATGGGCGACGTCCCCTCGGGGGGCCTCGTCGTCGCCATCCACGAGGCGCTGAGCGAGCGTGGGGGCCTTTGGATCGGCGCCCATCCCGATGTCGTGGACGAGGCGACGGAGGAGTTCGCCGACCTGCCCTCGAACGGATACGAGAAGAAGGCCTTTCGCATCACGGAAGAGGATCACCAGACCCATTACCTCGGCTACGCCAACTCCGTGCTCTGGCCGCTCTGCCATCACCGGGCGGACCTGCTGGCGATGGAGCCGAGCTATTTTCCCGGCTACGTTGCGCTCAACGAGCGCGTGGCGCGTATGATCGCCCGCATTGCCGAGCCGGAGGACATGATCTGGGTGCAGGATTACCACTTCCTGCCGCTCGCCCAGGCGCTGCGGAAGGAAGGCGTCACCGGCCGGATCGGCCTCTTCCTGCACATCCCCTTCCCGCATGCCGGCGACCTCGACGCGCTGAGCGAGCGGGAGCTCTTCCTCGACTGGTTCGCCGCCTTCGACATGGTCGGCCTGCAGACGCAGGCGGACGTGGCGCGCTGCCTCGAGACCTTCCGCTCCGCCGGCAAGGGCGAGATGATGCTCGACGGCCGACTGAAGGTGGGCAAGCGCAAGTTCGACGTCCTCTCCCTGCCGATCGGCATCGACGCGGAGCGCTTCGCCGAGATGGCGACGGAGCATGACGGACGGAGCCTGCTCAACCTGTCGCCGCGCGAGGACATCATCATCGGTGTCGACCGGCTCGATTATTCCAAGGGCCTGCCCGGCCGCTTCCGCGGTTTCGGGCGCTTCCTCGACATGAGCGAGGAGGGGGACCGCCGGGTCTCGCTCCTCCAGATCGCGCCGCCGACGCGCGAGGATGTCGCCGCCTATGCCGAGATCCGCGACGAGCTGGAATCGCTTTCCGGCAAGATCAACGGTGCCCATACGGAGCTGGACTGGACGCCGATCCGCTACATCCACCGTCCCGTCCCGAGGGACACTCTGGCGGCGCTCTACCGCGTCTCGCGCATCGGCCTCGTGACGCCGCTGGCCGACGGCATGAACCTCGTCGCCAAGGAATACGTGGCCGCGCAGGACCCGGAGGACCCGGGCGTGCTCGTCCTCTCCCGCACCGCCGGCGCGGCTGAGCAGATGGAGGAGGCGCTGCTCATCAACCCCTATGACGCCGATGACATCGCTCGCGCCATCGCCCGCGGCCTCGCAATGCCGCTGGAGGAGCGGCGCGAGCGCCACAAGGCTCTGCTGGAAGGCGTCATGCGCGACAACGTCTCCGCCTGGTGCGAGGCCTGCCTCGGCTGGCTGGAGCGGCCCCGCCGCCCGACCCATGAGGACGCTCAGCAATCTCAAGCGCAAGAGACGACTTGAACCCCGCCGCGGAGGGCGTTATCTCCCCGGCCCACGGGTGATTAGCTCAGTGGTAGAGCGCTTCGTTCACATCGAAGATGTCGGGAGTTCAAATCTCTCATCACCCACCACGCCCCTCGCTCTGACTGCTCCGGCGCCCCTCGCGCCGATGTACAGGCGGGCAGGCGCGCCTCGCTCCATGACGATCGACGCCGATTCCGGCCCCTGATGCCCGAGCGACCGGCGCCTTGATGGCCGGCCCCTCCCTTTCCGAGAGGATCCCCTGATGCGCCTGTCCATCGGCTGCCGGCTGACCTACCAGCTCGCGCAGCCCACCCCCATGATCGCCATGCTCAGCGTGCACTACTCGCGTGCCGCCGATCTGGAGCGTCCCGACCACCTGATCACCACCCCCTCGGTGCCGATGCACGCTTACCGCGACATCTTCGGCAACTGGTGCAACCGCTTCGTCGCCCCCGCCGGCGAGCTGGTGCTGAGCACCGACGCCGTCATCCGCGACGCCGGCCGGACCGACCCCTACGCGCCGGGCGCCCCGCAGCTGGCGGTGGAGGCGCTGCCCGACGAGGTGCTCGGCTTCCTCCTCGGCAGCCGCTACTGCGACACCGACGTGCTGTCGGACGAGGCGTGGCAGCGCTTCGGGCAGACGGAGCCGGGCTGGGCGCGGGTGCAGGCGATCTGCGACTTCGTCCACAACCACATCCGCTTCGGCTACGAGCACGCCCGCTCCACCCGCACCGCCTCCGAGGGGCTGGCGGAGGGGCAGGGAGTGTGCCGCGACTACACCCACCTCGCCATCGCCTTCTGCCGCTGCATGAACATCCCGGCCCGCTACTGCACCGGCTACCTCGGCGATGTCGGCGTGCCGCTGCCCCATGCGCCCGGCGACTTCGCCGCGTGGATGGAGGTCTACCTAGGCGGCGACTGGTGGGTCTTCGATCCACGCAACAACGTCCCCCGCCAGAGCCGTGTGCTCATCGCCCGCGGCCGCGACGCCGCCGACGTGCCGCTCACCCACAGCTTCGGATCGGCGGACCTGCAGGGCTTCGAGGTCTGGACGGACGAGCTGCGCTGAAGCAGGCCCGCCGGGCTGGCGGCCCGGGCTGGCGGTGCGGCGCGGGGTGGACTAGGCACGGGCCGACGCGGCCGCTTAGGGCCCGTGCCAGCCTAGGAGAGTGCCCCGATGGACCTGCCGGATCTCTACGTCATCCGCCACGGCGAGACCGAGTGGAATGCCGAGGGCCGCTGGCAGGGCGCCTTCGATTCGCCCCTCACCGCGAAGGGGGAGGCGCAGGCCCGCGCCCTTGGCCGCCTTCTCGCCTCCCGCGGCGTCGCTCAGAGCCACGCCCTATGGTGCAGCCCGCAGGGCCGCGCGCGACGCACGGCGGAGATCATCGCCGAGGTCGCCGGCTGGCCCACGCCCCCCCGCGAAGACGCGCGCCTGCGCGAGATCGACGTCGGCCGCTGGACGGGCTGCACCCGCGAGGACATCCTCGGCGAAGAGCCCGACGCGGAGGATATGCACTTCCTCGACCTCTACGCCCGCGCCCCCGGCGGCGAGGGCTTCGACGCCCTCTGGCGGCGCGCCACGGCGGTTCTGGAGGGGCTGGCGGGGCCGGCGGTTCTCGTCACGCACGGCATCACCAGCCGCGTCCTGCGCACCGCGGCGATGGGCTACGAGGAAGACCGGCTCTCCGAGCTGCCGGGAGGGCAGGGCGTCGCCCATTTCCTCTCCTCCGGCGCCCACGAGGAGCTGCGCCCGGCGGACTGAGCCGCGCCACCGCTTGCCTCCGCCTACCCCCGCTTGGTAGAGGGCCGGCGAAGGGTGATTAGCTCAGTTGGTAGAGCGCCTCGTTTACACCGAGGATGTCGGGAGTTCGAGCCTCTCATCACCCACCACTCCCCCTCGCACAGGCTCCTCCGCCGCGCTCAGGCCGGCGCGCCCTATCTGGCGGTCGCGAGGTAGTCGGCGGAGACGTAGCCGGTGACGTTGGGGCCGGAGACGGGGGTGACGCGGCACCACAGCTGGCCAACCTCGGTGATGCAGTCGCGGCGGATCACCTGCGTGCCCTCCGGTATGCCGAGGATCACCGCGTAGCCGAGGCCCGGTCCGGCGCGCATGTTCAGCAGCTCCTCCTCGCCGGTATTCATGACCACCGCCCGCTGGGCGGGCGGGGCGGCGCAGGCGGCGACCGACAGAAGGATCATCAGCAGCGAAGCGGTGCGGTGGCGCATGGTCCCATCCCTCATCTGGCGCGGTCTCTTGCCCGTGAAGACCATATTCGGGCGCCGCTGGGCAAGGCCTGCAAGAGGGGCGCGGAAGGCCCGGTGCGGGTGGGCGAGAAAGGTGAAGATTGTCGCTTGACGCCCCCCGCCGCTCCCCATAGAAGGCCCCCCACGCGCGGTTGTAGCTCAGTTGGTTAGAGTACCGGCCTGTCACGCCGGGGGTCGCGGGTTCGAGCCCCGTCAACCGCGCCATTCCCCTTCTTTCCTTGCTCGCGGGCAGCCTCACCAGGCTGCCTTCGCAGCGGCTTCGGCCGCTGTTGGCGTGGCCGTTTCGACGCCTGATCGATCTGTGAGAGCGGATGTGCGGAGGGCCCTCCGCGGCGCGCCTTCACCTCGCTTGAAACGAGACCCCGCGCCCCGCGCGCCTATCCCAACAGGGACAGCACGAACCCGATCACGATGCCGGCGATGCCGCTGTAGCCGATGATCCGCAGCGCCGAGGAGCGCAGCTGGCGGAACTGGTCGGCCGTGAAGAGGCAGAGGACGGCGAGCAGGAGGAGGGAGAG
Source organism: Pseudoroseicyclus tamaricis (assembly GCF_012070395.1). GTDB lineage: Bacteria > Pseudomonadota > Alphaproteobacteria > Rhodobacterales > Rhodobacteraceae > Pseudoroseicyclus_A > Pseudoroseicyclus_A tamaricis. The sequence goes on from NZ_JAAFYS010000001.1 coordinate 1,233,556, forward strand.
GAGGACCGGCGGCGCGTAATGGGCGAACATGTGCAGGCTGCCATGCGTGCCTTCGGCCAGGTGCGCGCTGATATCCTCGATGTTCTGCACCGCGAAGACCGACAGGTACGAGGTGATGAAGCTCACCGGCACCAGGACGACGCTCCCGGGACTGACCCCCTTCTTCGCCGGTAGCGGCGCCGGCTCCAGCAGCAGGCGCTCGGCCTCGTGCAGGCCGAAGGCCGGGTCGTCCGGTCTCAGCGGCGTGTCGAGGGGGAGCAAGGGGGAATCCGGCGGGGGCATGACCCCGGAGGTAAGGCCGCATTTGGGCCAGAAACGGGCGCGACATGGCTCGAACCTTGGCGTTTCCGCCGCCATTGGCCATGAGCGCGCCCCAGGTCTTACGGGCGCGTTAACCTTGCGACACGCGCACGCCTCGGGCCCCTCAGGCGCCCTTCGACACCCGCTCCAGCACCCGCGCCCAGGAGCGCATGCCGCGGTGGAAGCTGGAGAGATCGTACTTCTCATTCGGGCTGTGAATGAGGTCATCATCCTTGCCGAAGCCGATCAGCATCGAATCCATGCCGAGGATGCTCTTGAAGTAGCCCGCCACCGGGATCGAGCCGCCGGCGCCGATGAAGGCGGCCTCCTTCGGCCATTCGTCGGAGAGCGCCTGCCGCGCCTGCTCGAAGGCCGGGTTGTCGGTGGACATGACGGAGGCGGGGGACGCGCCGTGATCGTGGAAGTCGACCTCGCAGTCGGCGGGCAGCATGTCCGTCACCATCTGCTGGAAGCTCTCGCGGATGGCGATGGGGTCCTGCGTGCCGACGAGGCGGAAAGAGACCTTGGCGGAGGCCTTCGACGGCAGCACGGTCTTGAAGCCGTCGCCCTCGTAGCCGCCGGAGATGCCGTTGATCTCGCAGGTCGGGCGCGACCAGAGCATCTCCAGCACCGAGCGCCCCGATTCGCCGGCGGGTTCGGAGAGGCCGACTGCGCCGAGGAAGGCATCGTCGTCGAAGCCGAGGCCCTCCCACTGCTCGGAGATCTGCGCATCGATCTCCGGCACGCCGTCATAGAAGCCGGGCACGGTGACGCGGCCGGTCTCGTCATGCAGGCTGGCGAGGACGCGGGCGAGGACGCGGATGGGGTTCATAGCGGCGCCGCCGTAGCTGCCGGAATGCAGGTCGCGGTCCGGGCCGGTGATCGTGATCTCCTGCCCGAGGAGGCCGCGCAGCATGGTGGTGACGGCCGGCGTCTCCGGATCGAAGAGGCCGGTGTCGCAGATCAGCGCGAGGTCGCAGGTCAGCTCCTCGGCATTCTCCTTCATGAAGGGCACGAGGGAGGGGGAGCCGGATTCCTCCTCGCCCTCGAGGAAGATCGTGATGCGGCAGGGCAGGGCGCCGTTCACCGCCACCCAGGCCCGGCAGGCCTCGATGAAGGTCATCAGCTGGCCCTTGTCATCCGCCGCGCCGCGCCCGCGGATCACCTTGCCCTCGGGCCGCTCCTCGATGATCGGCTCGAAGGGGGGCTGATCCCAGAGGTTCAAGGGATCGACCGGCTGCACGTCGTAATGGCCGTAGAAGAGCAGGTGCGGGCCGCCCTCGCCGCCATGGGCGACGACCATGGGATGGCCGGGCGTCGGACGGGCGGTCGCCTCGAAGCCGATGGAGGCGAGATCGGCGACGAGGGCGTCGGCCGTCTTCGCGCAATCTTCCTTGTAGGCCGGGTCGGTGGAGATGGAGGGCAGGCGCAGCAGGGCCATCAGCCGCTCCAGCGCATCGTCGAGATCGGAATCGAGTTTGTCGAGGACGGCGTCGAGGCTCATCGCGGGGCTCCTGTCATGGGTTGCGCGTGAGGCTAGGGGCGGCTCGGGGCGCCGTCCAGCCCTGCGGCAAACGCGCGTGGAGGGGCGCCGGGCCGGGTTGGCGGGCCGGGCGCGCTAACGGAACCGTCACGCCGGGGCGGCACCTTGACCGCTATCGGAAACCTGGCGACCCGATCGGCGCGGGCGTTGACCAACCCGTGATGACGATGGGTCCGCCCGCCCTCCTGCGGGGCGCTCCCAATGCCTTATATAGGGAAAGTCGGGTTTTCCGGATCGGCGGGGAATGTTGACCTGCATCAAGGCGGGGGATAGGCCCGTCGGGCAAGAAAGTGCCGGCCCCTCGGCAGGGGCCCGACACGCGCCGCTTTGGCCGGGCCGGCATGAGAAGGAAAGGACAGCTTCGTGAATTTCGATGCGATGCTCGATACGGCGATCAACTCCCTTCACCAGGAGGGGCGCTACCGCACCTTCATCGACATCGCGCGCGATCGCGGCCACTTCCCTCATGCCCGCTGGTCCCGCCCCGACGGCACCGAGCAGCCGGTCACCATCTGGTGCGGCAATGACTATCTCGGCATGGGCCAGCACCCCGTCGTCCTCGCCGCCATGCACGAGGCGGTCGACGCCGCCGGCGCCGGCTCCGGCGGGACGCGGAACATCTCCGGCACCACCATCTGGCACAAGGAGCTGGAGGGCGAGCTGGCCGATCTGCATGGCAAGGAGGCGGCGCTGCTCTTCACCTCCGCTTACATCGCCAATGACGCGACGCTGAGCACGCTGCCGAAGCTCTTCCCCGGCCTCATCATCTATTCCGACGCGCTGAACCACGCCTCGATGATCGAGGGCATCCGCCGCAACGGCGGCGCCAAGCGCATCTTCCGCCACAACGACCTCGCTCACCTGCGCGAGCTCTTGGAGGCCGACGATCCCTCGGCGCCGAAGCTCATCGCCTTCGAATCGGTCTACTCGATGGATGGCGATTTCGGCCCGCTGGAGGAGATCGTCGCCCTCGCCGAGGAATTCGGCGCGCTGACCTATCTCGACGAAGTCCACGCCGTCGGCATGTACGGCCGGCGCGGCGGCGGCCTCTCGGAGGAGCTGGGGCTCGCCGGGCGGATCGACATCATCAACGGCACGCTCGGCAAGGCCTTCGGCGTGATGGGCGGCTATATCTCCGCCTCCGGCAAGATGTGCGACGCCATCCGCTCCTACGCGCCGGGCTTCATCTTCACCACCTCGCTGCCGCCGGCCGTGGCCGCCGGGGCGGCTGCCAGCGTCAAGCATCTGAAGGAAGACCAGGCGCTGCGCGACAAGCACCGTACGCAGGCGAAGATCCTCAAGACGCGGCTCAAGGGCCTCGGCCTGCCGATCATCGACCATGGCAGTCACATCGTCCCCCTCATCGTGGGGGACCCGGTGCATACCAAGCGCCTGTCGGACATGCTGCTCGCCGATTTCGGCATCTACGTGCAGCCCATCAACTTCCCCACCGTGCCGCGGGGGACGGAGCGGCTGCGCTTCACGCCCTCGCCCGTGCACGGCCCGAAGGAGACGGACGCGCTGGTCAAGGCGCTCGACTCGCTCTGGTCGCATTGCGCGCTCAACCGCATCGAGCTGGCCGGCTGAGACGCAGGGAGACCCCGCCGCAACGTCAGGAATGGGCGCCCTCGGGCGCCCAATTTTTTACCGCCCCTTAACCATTCGGAACTAGGGGCGAAGTGAACGAAGTATCAAGTTTTAAGGCTGTGCGCGGCTTTGCGCCGAACCAATTCTCAATTCTTTTCTGCGGGTGCGACTCTTGCTGGTGTATGTTAGGCGCAGGCAGGCGGCGACGTTTGATTCGAGCGCGCCCGGGGGATGACTGGCAGGCAGAAAGGCGGCTCGCGCTCATGATTGGTCGCGGCTTCAGGCGGGACAAGGACGCCCAGGAGGACGAAGCCAAGGGCTTCGATGCTTTCGAGCTTCGGCTCGGCGACCTGATGCGTGGCGAACGCGCGACAATGGGCAAGAGCCTTCTCGACGTGCAGCGAGAGCTGCGCATCAAGGCTGCCTACATCGCCGCGATCGAGAATTGCGATCCCACCGCATTCGACACACCCGGCTTCATCGCCGGCTACGTGCGCTCCTACGCGCGCTATCTCAACATGGACCCGGACTGGGCGTTCGATACCTTCTGCCGGGAGAGCGGTTTCGTCACCGCCCACGGCATGTCGGAGTCGGCCTCCTCCGTGAAACCGACGCGGGAGGAGCGGATGGCCGCCTCCGGCGTGGGGCGCGACATCTTCGCCTCCTCAACGACGCCCTTCATCCCGGCCGGTGAGCGCATGTTCTCGGGCATCGAGCCGCGGGCCATCGGCTCTCTGGCCGTGCTCGGGGTGCTCATCGCGGGACTCGGCTACGGCGGCTGGTCCCTCCTGCAGGAGGTGCAGAAGGTGCAGTTCGCCCCGGTGGAGCAGCCGCCGGTGGTGCTCTCCGATGTCGATCCGCTCGCCGGCGCCACCCGCGGCGCCCAGACGGTAGGGGAGGGCGACGAGCTCGCCTCCATGACGCTGCCCTCGGCCGAGGCGCTGGAGCGGCTCTATCGCCCGCAGGCTCTCGACGTGCCGGTGCTCACCCGCCGCGACGGCCCGATCGCCTCGCTCGACCCCGATTCCATCGGCGCGCTCGCGCCGGGCGGGTCCGGCGATCCGCGCCGCGACCGTCAGGCGGAGATGCTGGCCGCCTCGCTCGGCGGCGTCACGGCGCCGCAGGTGGCGCCGGGTGACGTTGGCTCCGGGGAGCTTGGCACCGCCGCGCTCGCCGATGCCGGGGCGGAGCTGCCGGCCCCCCGCGCCGTGCAGGTGACGGAGGGCGAAGCGCCCGAGGTGATGCTCGTCGCCGTCCGCCCGGCATGGTTGCGCGTGCGCGCCGCCTCCGGCACGGTGATCTTCGAGGGAATCCTCGATGCCGGGCAGACCTACGAGCTGCCGCAGACGGAAGAGCCTGCGACGGTGCGCATCGGCGAGTCCGGCGCGCTCTACTTCGCCGTCAACGGCCAGCACTACGGGCCCGCCGGTCCGCGCGGCGCGGTGACGGATGGCATCGTCCTCGCCGCCGAGGCGCTGACTGAGGAATATGCCGCCGCCGACCTTGCCGACGATGCCGATCTCGCCGAATATGTCCGCGTCGCCGAGGCCCCGCTGAGCGACTAGGCGGCGCGACCCACCCATGCGCCCCTTGCCGGCCGGCCGGGACGCCCCAGATGGTGACTCATGAGCCACAATCCAGTTCGCCCCTGGCGCAATATCGAGCGTCGCAAATCGCGCCTGATCCACGTGGGCAATGTCCCCGTGGGCGGCGACGCGCCGATCTCCGTCCAGACGATGACCAACACGCTGACGACCGACGTGCCCGGCACCATCGCCCAGATCCAGGCGGCGGCGGAGGCCGGGGCCGACATCGTGCGCGTCTCGGTGCCCGACGAGGATTCGTCTCGCGCGCTGAAGGAGATCGTGCGCGAGAGCCCGGTGCCGATCGTCGCGGACATCCACTTCCACTACAAGCGCGCCATCGAGAGCGCCGAGGCCGGCGCCGCCTGCCTGCGCATCAACCCCGGGAACATCGGCGATGACCGCCGGGTGAAGGAGGTCATCCGCGCCGCCAAGGATCACGGCTGCTCCATGCGCATCGGCGTGAACGCCGGCAGCCTCGAGCGGGACCTGCTTGAGAAGTACGGTGAGCCCTGCCCGGAGGCGATGGTCGAGAGCGGTCTCGATCACATCAAGATCCTCGAGGACAACGACTTCCTCGAGTTCAAGATCTCGGTGAAGGCGTCGGACGTCTTCCTCGCCGCCGCCGCCTACCAGGCACTGGCCGAGGCGACGGAGGCCCCCATTCACCTCGGCATCACCGAGGCGGGCGGGCTCATGTCCGGCACGATCAAGAGCGCCATCGGCCTCGGCAACCTCCTCTGGATGGGCATCGGCGACACGGTGCGCGTCTCTCTCTCCGCCGATCCGGTGGAGGAAGTGCGTGTGGGCTACGAGATCCTGAAGTCGCTGGGGCTGAGGCACCGCGGCGTCAACATCATCTCCTGCCCCAGCTGCGCGCGGCAGGGGTTCGACGTGATCAAGACGGTGGAGGTCCTCGAGGACCGGCTGGCCCATATCAAGGAGCCGATGAGCCTGAGCATCATCGGCTGCGTGGTGAACGGGCCGGGCGAGGCGCTGATGACGGATGTCGGCTTCACGGGCGGCGGCTCGGGCAACGGCATGGTCTACCTCGCCGGCAAGCAGAGCCACCGGATGAGCAACGACCAGATGATCGACCACATCGTCGAGCAGGTCGAAAAGAAGGCCGCCCAGCTCGCCGCCCAGAAGGAAGCGGCGGAGTAGCGCAGGGCGGTTGGCCGTGCCCCCGTGGGGCGGGTGTGCAAGCCGTCGCCGCGGTCCGCGCTTGGCCCGGCGTTCCCTGATCTGGAAGACGTCGCCCCTGGCGCACCGCTCTCACGCCGGCCCGTGGGGTGGCGCTGCAACGGGGCCTCCGGCGCGCTTTATGCCAGCCAAGCCCCTCCTCGCTCCGAGCGAGGCACCAAGCTCAGCCAGAGCGCCAGCCCGCGGGGACGGGCCGGCGCTCGCGCGGCGGCCTGCGGTCTTGATTCCGCGCAGGGAGAAGAGCGGCAGGCGAGTGGATTGGGACGCGAGCGGAAATGGCGGTGAAGAAAAATGGCGGGCTGAAGCCCGCCCTACGGGGGCGAAGGCGGCACGCCGGGCTTCAGGCCCGGCGCCCGCCGATGAGGCCTAGGCCTAGCCCAACCGGTATCCCCGGCGCGCCCCCTCACCCCTCTTCGCGCAGATCCGCCACTACGCCCTGCATCGAGGCCAGCGGTACGTAGCCGCGCAGCATCTCGTCCTCGATCACGAAAGTCGGCGTCCCGTTGATGCGCAGGCGGCTGGCGAGGTCGTGGTTCGCCTGGATCTCGGTCTCCACCTCTTCGGAGAGCATGTGGTCGAGCACCGGGCCCGGCTCCAGCCCCAAGGTCTGCGCCAGCTGGGCCAGCGAATCCGGCGTCACGTCGCTGCGCATGACCATCAGCGCGTCATGCACCTCCTTGTAGAGGTCGTCGCCGTGCAGCTGCTTCACCGCCACGGCGAATTGCGAGGCCAGCAGCGACTGCTCCCCAAGGATGGGGAACTCCTTCAGGATGAAGCGGATGTTGCCGTCGGTCTCCACCAGCTGCTCCACCTCGGCGAAGGCCTGCCGGCAATAGCCGCAGCGGTAATCCATGAACTCCACCAGAGTGATGTCACCCTCCGGGTTGCCCCCCACCCAGGAATGGCCGTCGCTGAAGAGCGAATCCGCGTTCGCCGCCGCGAGCTGCTGGTCGGCCATCGCCGCCATCTCTGCCTCGCGCTGCTCGAGGACGCCGATCGCCTCCATCAGCACCTCCGGGTTGTCCAGCAGATAAGAGCGGACCTCCTCACGGAAGACGCTGCGCTCCTCGTCCGTCATGTCGGTCAGGCCTTGCGCGGCGAGGGGGGAGGCGAGGGCGGTCGTCCCCGCGATCAGAAGGGCGTGAAGGCGGCGCATCGGGAAATCCTCTTTCGGCGGGTGCGTTGACGGGGCACCCCCGCCCTTGGCAGAACTGGCGCGACAATAGGGGCGGGCGAATGCAGGTTTCAAGGCGGGGCGCGGTCGATCCGTTCATCGTGATGGACGTGATGGAGCAGGCGCGCGCGGCAGAGGACGCCGGGCGCCACATCATCCACATGGAGGTCGGCCAGCCCGGCACCGGCGCCCCCTCGGGCGCTTTGGCGCGCCTCGGGGAGGAGATGGCGGGCGATCCGCTCGGCTATTCCGTGGCGCTCGGCATCCCGGCGCTGCGCGCCCGCATCGCGCGCCATTACGGCGAGTGGTACGGGGTCGATCTCGACCCGGCGCGCGTCATCGTCACCGCCGGCGCCTCCGGCGCCTTCCTGCTCTCCTTCACCGCGCTCTTCGATGCCGGCGCCCGCGTCGGCCTCGGGCTGCCTTGCTACCCCTCCTACCGGCAGATCCTGAGGGCCCTGTCGCTGGAGCCGGTGCACATCCGCACCCGGCTGCAGAACGGCATGCAGCCCGTCCCGGCGGAGCTGGAGGGGCTGGGCCTGAACGGCCTGCTCCTCGCCAGCCCCAACAACCCGACCGGCGCCATGCTGGACCGTGACCGGCTGGCGGAGATGGCGGCGGCCTGCGAGGCGCGAGGCATCGCGCTGATTTCCGACGAGATCTACCACGGCATCGGCAATGCCCCGGTCTCGGCGCTGGAGGTGACGGACGAGGTGCACGTCATCAACTCCTTCTCCAAGTACTTCTCGATGACCGGCTGGCGGGTCGGCTGGATGGTCGTGCCCCCGGACCACGTCCGCCTCGTCGAGCGGCTGGCGCAGAACATGTTCATCTGCCCCTCGCACGCCGCGCAGCGACTCGCCCTCCACGCCTTCGACTGCCCGGAGGAGCTGGAGGCGAACGCGGCCGTCTACGAGGCGAACCGGGCGATGATGGTGGAGGTGCTGGCGGCGATGGGCCTCGGCCGCATCGCGCCGCCCGACGGGGCCTTCTACATCTATGCCGATGTCTCGGCCTTCACCGGCGATTCCCTCGCCTTCGCCGGGGAGATCCTCGCCGAGGCCGGCGTGGCGGTGACGCCGGGGCTCGATTTCGACCCCGAGGAGGGGCACCGCTGGATGCGCTTCTCCTACGCCCGCGCCACGGCGGATATCGAGGAGGGGCTGGCCCGCCTCTCCGCCTTCTTCGCAAGGCGGGCGGCGGCATGAGGGCGCTCCTCGCGGCGCTCCTCATCCTCCTCGCGGCCGCCGCCCCGGCGCAGGACTTCTCGGCCCTCGCCCGGCTCGACGTGGCGCAGAGCCAGATCCGCGACGACGGCGACGGGCTGGGGGTGGAGCTGCACCTGTCGCAGACCGTTCCCTACCGTGCCTACACGCTGGCGGAGCCGTGGCGCCTCGTCCTCGATTTCCGCGAGCTGGATTTCCGCGGCGCCACCCGCGCCGGCCTGCTCAATGCCGACAACGCGGAGGGCGTGCGCTTCGGCCCCGTCCAGCCGGGCCTCTCCCGGCTGGTGCTGGAGCTGGGCGCCCCCATGCGCATCGCCACCGCCGGGCTGGACGTCGACGAGGCGGCGGGCACCGCGACCCTCCGCGTCTCCCTCGTCGCCGCTTCTGCGCAGAGCGCCACCGCCGTCGCCGGCGCCCCCGCCAGCCCCGGCTGGCCGGACCCGGCCACCGCCGCGCTGGCGCCCGCCGCGCCGGAGGAGGCCGCCCCGCTGACGGTGGTGATCGACCCCGGCCATGGCGGCCTCGACCCCGGCGCCCAGCGGGCCGGCCTCGACGAGGCCGACGTCATGCTCACGCTGGCGCTGGAGCTGTCGGAGGCGCTCACCCGCGCCGGGATGCGCGCCGTGCTCACCCGAACGGAGGATGTCTTCGTCCCCCTGCAGGACCGCATCTCCATCGCCCGCGCGGCGGGGGCGGACGTGATGATCTCGCTCCATGCCGACGCGCTGGAGGATGACGAGGTCACCTCGGGCGCCTCGATCTACACCCTCTCCGCCTCGGCGGAGAACGAGGCCTCCTCCCGCATGGCCGAGCGCCATGAGCGGGGCGACATCCTCGGCGGGCTCGACCTGTCGGGGCAGGACGATTCCATCGCCACCATACTGATGGAGCTGGCCCGCACGGAGACCGGCCCCTCCGGCCTGCGCCTCGCCGATGCCCTCCTGACCGCCCTGCGCGAGGAGGGCGCCCGCCTGCGCACCAACCCGCAGCGCCAGGCTCTGCTGGCCGTTCTCACGGCGGCGGATTTCCCGGCCGTGCTGCTGGAGGTGGGCTTCCTCTCCTCCGCCCGCGACCGGGCGGAGCTGACGAGCGCCGAAGGCCGCGCGAAGATCATCGCCGGCATCACCTCCGCCCTGCGCCGCTGGGCCGCGACGGAAGAGGCCCGCGCCCCGCTCCTGCGCCAGTAAGCCCCCGCCGGCCGAGGCGCCGAACGCCAGCCACCGCCCCCCGGTCTTTGGTCCCGAAAATCCTCGGGGGGGCTGCCAACGGCAGCGGGGGGCAGACAGCCCCCCTCCACCGCCCGCCACCCCGCCAATCCGCCGGCGATTTCCCACCGCCTGTCGCAATCGTGCTTTTGACCCGGCCTTCCCAACCGCCTATATGGCGCCGAGGATATCCCGGCAGGTCATGTTCAGATTCATCTTTTCGTTCTTCGGCGGCATCTTCTCGTTGCTGACCCTGGGCGCCATCATGGCCGGTCTCGGCCTTGGTGGCATCTTCTATGCCTACGGGCGCGACCTGCCGAGCATCGAGGTGCTGGCCCAGTACACGCCAGCGACCATCTCCCGCGTCTACTCGGCCGAGGGGCGGATCATCGACGAATTCGCCACCGAGCGGCGCATCTTCGTGCCCGCCGAGGAGATCCCCGATACGGTCAAGCACGCCTTCGTCTCGGCGGAGGATCAGAACTTCTACACCCACCCGGGCTATGACGTCCGCGGCATGGCCGCCGCCTTCGTCGATGCGATCGAGAGCCGGGGGCGCGACATCCGCGGCGCCTCCACCATCACCCAGCAGGTGATGAAGAACTTCCTCCTCGACGGCTCGCGCACGGCGGAGCGGAAGATCAAGGAACTGATCCTCGCCACCCGCATCGAGCGGGCGCTCGACAAGGAGCATATCCTCGAGCTCTACCTCAACGAGATCTTCCTCGGGCAGAACTCCTTCGGCGTCGCCGCCGCCGCGCAGACCTATTACAACAAGCCGCTCTCCGACCTGACGCCAGCTGAGGCCGCCTACCTCGCGGCGCTCGCACAGCGGCCCGGCACGCTGCACCCGGTGCGCGACCATGACGACGCCATCGCCCGGCGCAACTACGTGCTGGGGCGGATGGCGGAGGACGGCTACATCACGCAGGACCAGCTGTCGGAGGCCCGCCCCGAGCCGCTCCGCACCGTGCAGTCCGGCGATATCGAGCCCTTCCGCCGCTCGCTGCCGCCGCGCGACTACTTCACCGACGAGATCCGCCGCCAGCTCTCCGCCCGCTACTCGGAGGAGGAGTTCTTCACCGGCGGCCTCTCCGTCCGCGCCACCATCGACCCGGAGCTTCAGGCCGTCGCCGCCCAGGCGCTCCAGCGCGCGCTGGAGGAGTTCGACCGCGGGCAGGGTGTCTGGCGCGGCACCGGCGTGACCCTGCCGGCCGAGGCGCTGGCCGACGAGGAGGCATGGCGCGCCGCGCTGGCCTCCGCCGACGTGCCGCGCGACATCGCTCTCGAGAGCGAGTGGCTGCCGGCCGTCGTCCTCGACATCGCCGACCAGTCCCTCTTCGTCGGGATCGAGGGCGTGCCGCTTGAGGGCGGGGAGCCGCAGGTGGTGCCGCGTGACGACATCTCCTGGCTGCGCGGCGATTTCTTCGACAATTTCGAGGTCGGCGACGTCGTCATGGTCCGCCGGATGATCACCGATTCCGACGGCTCCTTCATCCGCTGGACGCTCCGCCAAGTGCCGGAGATCGAGGGCGCCTTCATGGCGATGGACGTGAACACCGGCCGGGTGCTCGCCATCCAGGGCGGCTTCTCCTACCAGCACTCCGTCTTCAACCGGGCGACGCAGGCCTACCGGCAGCCCGGCTCGGCCTTCAAACCCTTCGTCTATGCCGCCGCACTCGATTCCGGCTACACGCCGGCGACGATCATCGTCGACGCCCCCATCGAGATCACCTCGGGTGGCGAGATCTGGCGCCCGCAGAACGCTTCCAACCAGTTCTACGGCCCCACGCCGCTGCGGACCGGCATCGAGCAGTCGCGGAACCTGATGACCGTGCGCCTCGCGCAGGAAATCGGCATGGACACGGTCGCCGAATATGCCGAGCGCTTCGGCGTCTACGACAACCTGCAGCAGGTCCTCTCCTCCGCCCTCGGAGCCGACGAGACGACGCTGTTCCGCATCGTCGCCGCCTACGCGATGTTCGCCAATGGCGGCGAGCGGGTGGAGCCGACGCTGGTCGACCGCGTGCAGGACCGCTTCGGCAACACGATCTACCGGCACGACCCGCGCTCCTGCGACGATTGCTCGCTGGAGAGCCTGCCGCCCGGCGAGGCGCCGCACATCCGCTCCAACCGCGACCGGATCATGAACGCGGTGACGGCATACCAGCTCACCTCGATGATGGAGGGCGTGGTGCAGCGCGGCACCGCGGCGCGCGCCATCAACCTGCCGGTGCCGATCGCCGGCAAGACCGGCACCACCAACGACGCCAAGGACGTGTGGTTCGTCGGCTTCTCCTCCAACATCGCGGCGGGCTGCTACATCGGCTACGACACGCCCCGTTCCATCCCCGGCGGCTCCGGCGGCGGCGTCTGTGCGCCGGTGTTCCAGGAGTTCATGGCCGAGGCGATCCAGTCCTACGGTGGCGGGCCCTTCAACGTCCCCGCCGATTGCCAGTTCATCAAGATCGACCGCTTCACCGGCGCCCGCCTGCCGAGCAGCGCCTCGGGCCCGAACGTCGTGGCCGAGTGCTTCCGCGCCGGCGAGGAGCCGCTCTTCGGCATCACCTTCGACGGCGGCTTCGCCATGGCGGCCGACCTGCCGCTGGTGGACGAGGTGCGTGCCAGCTCGCGGAACGTGACCACCTCCACGGGTGAGACGGCGACGGTGGGGCCGAAGCCCTCCTACGGCGCCCTCTCCTCCGGCGGCCTCTACTAGCCCGCTCTCCGCCCCTGCCGGGCCGGCTCGCCCGGCCCGGCGCTTGCCGCCTTGCGCCGTGGGCGGTATCAGGCCCGGACCAACCAGACAGGTGCCCCATGCGCGCAGAGACGCGAGATCATATCGAGGCGATCGAGAAGTCGCTCGACCTCTATGCCAAGCGGATCGGCTGGGAGACGGCCAAGCACAGGCTGGAGGAGTTCAACGCTCGCGTGGAGGATCCGACCCTCTGGGACGATCCCGCCGGCGCCCAGAAGCTCATGCGCGACCGGCAGATGCTGGTCGACCAGATCGGCGCCTACGAAAGCCTCAAGGGCGATCTCGACATGAACCGCGAGCTCATCGAGATGGGCGAGATGGAGGACGATGCCGAGGTCGTGGCAGAGGCGGAGACGGCCCTGGCCGCCGTCGCAGACCGCGCCGCCCAGAAGGAGCTGGAGGCCCTGCTCGACGGTGAGGCCGACGGCAACGACACCTTCCTGGAGATCAACGCCGGCGCCGGCGGCACCGAGGCCTGCGACTGGGCGCAGATGCTGCAGCGGATGTATGTCCGCTGGGCCGAGGCGCATGGCTACGAGGTGGAGATGCAGTCGGAGGAGGCCGGCGCCGAAGCCGGCATCAAATCCGTCGCCTACAAGATCTCGGGCAAGAACGCCTATGGCTGGCTGAAGTCCGAGAGCGGCGTCCACCGGCTCGTCCGCATCTCGCCCTTCGGCAAGGGCACCCGGGAGACATCCTTCGCCTCCGTCTGGGTCTACCCGGTGGTGGACGAGAACATCGACATCGACGTGAACCCCTCCGACATCCGGGTGGACACCTTCCGCTCCTCCGGCGCCGGCGGCCAGCACGTGAACACGACCGACTCGGCGGTGCGGATCACCCACATGCCGACGGGGATCGTCACGACCTCCTCGATGAAGTCGCAGCACCAGAACCGCGAGATCGCGATGAACGCCCTCAAGGCCCGGCTCTACCAGATGGAGCTCGACCGCCGCACGGCCGACATCAATGCCGCGCACGAGGCCAAGGGCTCCGCCGGCTGGGGCAACCAGATCCGCTCCTACGTCCTGCAGCCCTACCAGATGGTGAAGGACCTGCGGACCAACCACGAGACCTCCGACACCTCCGGCGTGCTCGACGGCGACCTCGACGGCTTCATGGCCGCCACGCTCGCCCAGCAGCTCACCGGCAAGTCCCGCGCCGAAGCCGGCGCCGACTGAGGCTCTCGCCCTTTTTCAAATACTCCCGGGGGGGGGGCCGCAGGCGGGGGGCAGCGCCCCCCTCCGCCCTCACCCGGCGCGCCGGGCGTCCGCCTCTAGGGGCTCGCGGGGTTGGCCAAGGTCGCCTCGTACACGATCTCGATCACCGTGGGGCTGGTTTGCTCCGGCGCCCTCAGCACCTGGCAGAAGTGGTCGTCATTGAGCTGCGCGCCGGCCACTCCTGCATCGGGATCGTCGACCTCTGCCTGAATAGGCAGCGCCTCCCCCCGGATGGAGAGGGTCAGCCCCGACCAGCAGCCCCAGTCCCATTGGTATCCGCTCGGGTTCCGGGCGATGATATCCTCGACATTGGCGCCATGCTCCGATCGCGGGGCGGCGCTGTCCAGCTCATAGATGGTGAGTTTGTATGTGCTCATGCCGTCCCGCCCGCTCCGACCGGCCATGCCTGACCGATGTGTTCTGCCGAGCCGCTGAGGGGGGCCGGCCATGAGCGATCTCACCCGCCGCTCCGCCACCGAGCTCTCCACCATGCTCTCGCGCCGCGAGGTCTCCGTCGCCGAGGTGATGGAGGCGCATCTAGCCGTCATCGCCGAGCGGAACCCGGGGCTGAACGCCCTCGTCTCCCTCGCCGAGCCGGAGGTGCTGATGGCCGAGGCGCGTGCGGCGGACGATGCCGAGCCGCGCGGGCCGCTCCATGGCCTGCCGCTGGCGGTGAAGGATCTCGCCAACGCCGCCGACTTCCCCACCTCCATGGGCTCTCCGATGTTCGCCGGCCAGATGGCCGAGCATGACGACCTGCACGTCGCGCGTCTGCGCGCCGCCGGTGCCATCGTCATCGGCAAGAGCAACGTGCCGGAGTTCGGCCTCGGCTCGCACAGCTACAACCCGGTCTTCGGCGTCACCCGCAACCCGGGCGAGCCGTCCCTCTCCGCCGGCGGCTCCTCCGGCGGGGCCGCGGCGGCGCTGGCGACGGGCATGGTGCCGCTCGCCGACGGGTCGGACATGATGGGCAGCCTGCGCAACCCCGCCGGCTGGTGCGGCATCTGGTCCCTCCGGCCGAGCTGGGGGCTGGTGCCGGGCGAGCCGGAGGGGGACCTCTTCCTCCACCAGCTCTCCACCCTCGGGCCCATGGGGCGCACGCCGGCGGACGTGGAGCTGATGCTCTCCGTCATCGCGGGGCCCGACCGGCACCAGCCGGTGGGCGGCGGCTACTACCGCTCGCTGCCGGGCGAGTCGCCGGTGGGGGACAGGATCGGCTGGCTGGGAGACTGGGACAGCGCCCTGCCGATGGAGGAGGGCGTGCTGCGCGCCTGCGAATACCAGCTCGCCCGCCTCACGGATGCCGGCGCCAGCGTCGTCTCCGTCGCCGCGCCCTTCCCGGCGGAGGCGCTGTGGGAGAGTTGGACAACTCTGCGCTCTTTCGCCGTCGCCGGCAGCCTCGGCGCCCTGCTTGCTCAGGAGGGTGCGGAGCTCAAGCCGGAGGCGGTGTGGGAGATCGAGCGCGGCCTCGCCCTGACCGCCTCCGAGGTGCTGCGCGCCTCGGCGATCCGGTCGGACTGGTACCGCCGCGCGGTGAGGCTCTTCGAGACGCATGACATGCTGGCGCTGCCGACGGCCCAGTGCTTCCCGTTCCCGGCGGAGTGGGACTGGCCGAAGGAGATCGCGGGGCAGGGGATGGACAGCTATCACCGCTGGATGGAGGTCGTCGTGCCCGCCTCGCTGATCGGCCTGCCAGTGGTGACGATGCCGATTCCCGGCCGGCGGATGGGGCTGCAGCTCATCGGCCCGAAGGGCAGCGACGCCCGCCTCCTCGCCTTCGCCCGCCGCTACGTCTCCCGCTGAGGGGCCCGGGCCGGCGTCTTCGGTTGCCCGAGGCCAGCCAGCCGGCCCGTGAGCACCAGCGCTCAGCGGGTCACGACCCCGGGTCGTCCACAACCCGCACCCCCGAAACACAGAAGGCCCCGCGGGGGGCGGGGCCTTCTGGATAGCTCCGGGAAGAGGCTTACTCGGCCGCTTCCGTCGTCTTCGGCTTCGGCAGGGACTTGGCGGTCTGGCCGGAGAGCGGATCGTCCTGGCGTTGCACCGAGCCCTCGAAATGGGCGCCGGATTCGATGGCGATGGTCTTGTGGATGATATCCCCCTCGACGCGGGCGGAGGAGGTGAGGCGCACCTTTAGGCCGCGCACCCGGCCGACGATACGGCCGTGGATCACCACGTCATCGGCGACAAGCTCGCCCTTGACCGTCGCGCCTTCGCCGATCGTGAGCAGGTGGGCACGGATATCGCCCGAGACGTTGCCCTCGATCTGGATGTCGCCCGTCGTCTTGATGTTGCCCTCGATCACCAGATCGGGGGAGAGGACGGATGCGGGCGGCTTCTGCTTCGGCGTCACTGGGCGAGACTCTCCTGTCGGTGCGGGGGTGGGCGCGCTGGTCTGCGTGGGGGCGTCGCCAGCCTTCGGCCCGGGTTCGTTGATCTTGCTTTTAGAAAACATCTTGGCCAGCTCGTATGTAGATCATGGGATTGATCGGTTCACCGCCGACACGCACCTCGTAGTGCAGGTGGGGGCCGGTCGACCTTCCAGAATTTCCCATATCACCGATATGCTCGCCTTGCGAGACTCTTTGCCCCACTTGCACATCAATGGCATTGAGATGCCCGAAGCGCGTCTCGATCCCGAACTCGTGGCGGATCTTGATGAGCCGCCCGTAGCCGGAGGACCAGCCGGCATGGGTCACCACGCCATCGGCGGTGGCATAGATGGGCGTGCCGACGGGCCCGGCCATGTCGACGCCCTCGTGCATCCGACCCCAGCGCTGCCCGAAGGGCGAGGTGTAGCGGAAGCTGTCGCGCACCGGCATCGAGAACGGCGCCTTCTGGGCGGCGATGCGGTAGAGGTTGATCCGGTCGAGCGAGGAGAGGATGCCGTTGGCGCGCAGCGTCGAGGTATCCGGCGCCTCGTTCATGGTGGAGAAGGCGAGCGGCGTCAGCGGCCCGCCGGTGCCGGAATAGCCGCGGCGCACGGCGGTGATCATGTCGTCGGGGTCCATGCCGGCGGCGCGGAACATGTCGTCCAGCGGCTCGACGGAGACGTTCATCGCCTCTTCGAGCTGGCGGAAGATCTCGTCGTTGCGATCCTCCATCAGCCGCAGCTCCAGCTCAAGTTCAGCGGCGTGGGAGAGGGCGAAATCGGCGTCGGCGGCGATGATGTCCCGCTCTTCGGCGGTGCGGGCGAGGGCGTCGGAGAGTATCTCGACTGTGCCCGTCATCTCGTCGGCGGCGGCGGCGAGGATGGGCGCCCCGTCTGGGCCGCCGGTCAGGCCGTCGACTTCCGCCAGCGCATCGTCGCGCTCGTTCATCACCCGCAGCAGGGTCGCCTGCACCACGTCGAGGCCGCGCTCGGCCTCGCGGCGGCGATCCTCGAGGCTGAGGATCTCGCTCTGCATGGTGGAGATCTGGTCGAGGGCGGAGGCGAAGCGCTCCTGCGCGGCGACGGCCTCCTGCGCGCGCATGTCGCGCTCTTCGGAGAGGGCGTTCAGCCGGTCCTCGTAGAGCACCCTGTCCCGCTGGGCCTGGGCGCGGAAGTTGCCGGCGCCGATGGAATCCATCAGCAGGATGGCGGTGGCGATGATCGCCCAGCCGACGAGCAGCGTCGCACCGGACCAGATTCCGAGCTGCATGCCCGGGCGGAGGCGGATGAACCGCGTCTCCGAGTCGGATTTCAGGAAGAGTCTGCGTTCGGGGAATCGGCGCTCCATGATGGAATGGATCGCCTGTGCCAGTCGTGATCGCACGCTGTCATATCCCCCTTGCTGTCCCCTCGGGGTGCCGCGATTTAGCAACATCCCCACGAAAGCTGTTACCGGCCGTGTTCCAGCCGTGCAAGCGCAGGGCGAATCTCATGCGCTCTTCCGCCGGGAATCCGCAAGTATCGGCAATTTCTCGCGCATCCGGCGTCGATGGTTCGAGGAGGAGCTCCCGCGCCTGCAACAAGGCCCTTGCACAGCGCGCGCCGCTCAGAGCTGGCGCGCCGCCTCCAGAACCGCCTCGGGGTGCCCGGCGATTCGGCTCACCGTCCAGCCTTCGGCGACCTTCCCGTCGTCCCCGACGAGGAAGGTCGAGCGGATCATGCCCATGTAGCGCTTGCCGAAATTCACCTTCTCGCCCCAGACGCCGAAGGCCTCCGCCGCTGCGCCCTCGGGATCGCTGAGGAGCGGCAGGCGCAGGCCCTGCTTCTCGATGAACTTCGCGTGGCTGGCGAGGCTGTCGGTGGAGATCCCGTAAAGACGGCAGCCGGCGGCGGCGAACTCGTCGGCGAGCTCCGAGAAGGCCTTCAGCTCGTTCGTGCAGGTCGGCGTCGCGTCGCGGGGGTAGAAGATCAGCGCGGCGCGGCTGAGCTCGGACAGGCGGACGGGCGCGCCGTCGCTGCTCTCCAGCGTCAGGTCGGGCAGGGCGGCACCGGGGGCGAGCGGCTCGGGCGTCGTCTCGGGCATCGTCATCCTCGCTTTGCTGCAGCTGCCGACGTGCTCTAGGCTCGCCGGGGGGATGTCAACAGGCGAGGGCATGGCGATAGACAGCGAGGCGCGGCAGGCGCCGGCGGGGCCCGGGCAGGGGGGCACCGCGCCCACGCCACGGCGCCGCCGCTGGCTGATCCTGACGCGCGGCGCCCCCGCGGCCGTCGGCGCCGTGCTGCTGGCCGCGCTGCTGTCGCCGCTCCTGCTCATCGGGCAAGAGGTCTCGGCGCCGAGCTGGGTGGCCCGAAGGGTGGAAGCGGGGGCCGAGGCGGCGCTGGAGGGCGGCGAGATCGCCTTCCGGGAGATGTCGCTGATCGTCGGCGAGGATCTCCACCCCCGCGTCCGCCTCGCCGGCGCCCGGCTCAGCGATGCCGGCGGGCGCGAGGTGGCGGTGATCCCGCAGATCGACATGCTCTTCTCCCCCCGCGGCCTGCTGCTGGAGCGGGAGCTGCTGGTGCAGGAGGTGGTGATAACGGGGGCCGAGCTCTCCCTCCGCCGCGCCGCCAGCGGCGACCTCGCGCTCAGCTTCGGGGAGACGGAAGCCGAAGTGGGGCAGGCGGAGGGATTCACCGGCCTCCTCGCCGGCTTCGACGCGCTCTTCGACCGCCCGGCGCTGGCGGCGCTGGAGGCGGTGCGCGCCGAGGGGCTGGTGGTCAACTACCAAGACAGCCGCGCCGGCCGCTCCTGGGTCGTCGATGGCGGGCGGCTGGCGCTGGAGGTGGCGGACGGGCAGACGCGGCTGACAGGCGACCTCGCCCTCCTCTCCGGGCGCGCCTATGTCACCACGCTGGCGCTGGAGTATCGCAGCGCCCGGGGCAGCCCCGCTGCCGAGATCGCGCTTGACCTGCGCGACGTTGCCGCCCGCGACATCGCCACGCAGAGCCCGGCGCTCTCGTGGCTCGGCCTGCTCGACGCGCCGCTCTCTGCCCGGCTCACCGGTTCGGTCACCGAGGCGGGGGCGCTCGGGCCGCTGGCGGCGGAACTCTCCATTGGGGCCGGCACGCTCAGCCCCGATCCGGCGGCGCCCGGCATCCCCTTTCAGGCGGCCAGCGCCGCGCTCGCCTTCGATGCCGCCAGCGGGGCGCTGGCCTTCTCGCGGGTGGAGCTGCTGAGCGACTGGGGCCGCGTACAGGCGGAGGGGGAGACGTGGCTGGAAGGGATGGAGGACGGCTTGCCCTCGGGCCTGACGGGGCAGTTCCGCCTCTCCGACTCGAGCCTCAACCTCGCCGGCCTCCTCCCCGCGCCGCTGGAGCTGGACGAGGCCCATGCGACGATCCGGCTGGGGCTGGAGCCCTTTCGGCTGGAGGTGGCGGAGGCAGGGATGACCCTCTCCGCCGGCCCGCGCCTCACGGGGGCGGGGGAGGTGGCCGTGGCGCCGGAGGGCTGGCGCGTCTCGGCCGATGCCCACCTGCCGCGCCTGACGATGGCCGAGGCGCGCGCCCTCTGGCCGCCGGACGCCGCCGCTACCCTGCGCGGCTGGGTGGTGGAGAACATCCCCGAAGGCACCCTCACCGATGTCGCCGCCGGCCTCGCCCTCCGCCCAGGCGCGCCGCCGCGGATGCAGGTGACGGCGGGCTTCGAGGCGGCGACGATCCGTGCCGTCAGCACCTACCCGCCCATCACCGGCGGCGCCGGGGCGCTGACCTTCGATGGCGGATCGATGACCGTCCTGCTGGAGGAGGGGTTCGTCAGCCCGCCGCAGGGCGGGCGGCTGGACATGGCGGGCACCAGCTTCTCGATGCCCGACATCTCCATCGACCCGCGCCCGATCGAGGTGCGCCTCGCCGCCGCGGGCAGCATCACCGCCGGGCTGTCGCTGCTCGACCAGCCGCCCTTCGAGTTCCTCACCAAGGCCAATCGCCCGGTGACGCTGGCCGACGGGCGGATGCGCGCCTGGGGCGTGATCCGCATGCCGCTGACCACCCGCCCGCCGCCCGGCTCCGTCACCTACGAGATCGAGGCGGCGCTGAGCGAGGTGGTGAGCGACCAGCTCGTCCCCGGGCGGGAGCTGCGCACCTCCGCCCTCAACCTGACGGTGGACAACGACGCGCTGCGCATCGGCGGGCCGGCGCGGATCGGCGCCGCGCCCTTCACCTTCGCCTGGCGGCTCCCCATCGTGCCGCGCGGCGCGCCGCGGCCGGTGGCAGAGCTGACGGCTGACGTGACGATCAACCCCGCCGTGCTCGACGAGTTCGACATCGCGCTGCCGCCCGGCACCGTCGTCGGCGAGGGGGCGGGCGACCTCGCCGTCTCCTTGCCGCCGGGTGGGCCGCCGGCCTTCCGGCTGACGTCGGACCTCGCCGGCCTCACCGTGGCCATCCCGCAGGTCGGCTGGCGCAAGCCGGCGGGCACGGCGGGGCGGCTGGAGCTCTCCGGCACGCTGGGCGATGTACCGCAGGTGGAGGGGCTGCTCCTGACGGCGCCGGGGCTGGATGTGCGGGGAGCCGTCTCTCTCAACGCCGAGGGCGGCCTCGCCCGCGCCCGCTTCGACCGGCTGCAGGTCGGCGGATGGCTGGATGCGCCAGTGGATCTCGTCGGCCGCGGCGCCGGGCTGCCGGCGCAGGTGGAGATGCGCGGCGGCACGCTGGACCTCGGCCGCGCCGAGTTCGCCAGCGGCGCCGAGAGCGGGCCCCTGGAGGTGGCGCTCGACCGGCTGCAGGTGACGGACGAGATCGCCCTCACCGGCTTCCAGGGCAGCTTCGGCGCTGGCCTCTCGGGGCAGTTCGCCGCCCTCGTCAACGGCGGGCAGGAGGTCGCCGGCGCCACCGAGCCGACGGCGGAGGGGCTGGCGGTGCGCCTGCGCTCCGCCGATGCCGGGGCGGTGCTGCGCAGCCTCGACCTCTTCGAGACGGCGGTGGGCGGCGCGCTCGACCTCGTGCTGCTGCCGGCCGAGGGCGAGGGCAGCTATGACGGCTCGCTCACAGTCACCGACATCCGCCTGCAGGACGCGCCGGCGATGGCGGCGCTGCTCGACGCCGTCTCCGTCGTCGGTGCGCTGCAGCAGCTCGGCGGGCAGGGGCTGGTCTTCGACGAGGTGGAGGCGGCGTTCCGGCTCGATCCGGGGCTGATCACCCTGCGGCAGGCCAGCGCCGTGGGGCCCGGCCTTGGCATCTCTCTGGACGGCTATTACAGCACCGCCTCCAGGATCATGGATTTTCAGGGCGTCGTGTCACCGTTCTACTTCATCAATTCCATCGGCTCGGTGCTGACGCGGCCGGGCGAGGGGCTGATCGGCTTCAACTTCACGCTCGCCGGCCCGGTGAGCGAGCCGGCGGTGGCGGTGAACCCGCTCTCCGTCCTGACGCCCGGCATGTTCCGCGAGATCTTCCGCCGCCCGCCGCCGGAGGCCGAATGAAGCTCTCCGATTTCGACTTCCACCTGCCGGAGGAACTGATCGCGACCCGCCCGGCGCGCCCCCGCTCCTCCGCCCGGCTGCTGCATGCCGAGGGCGGGCAGCTGGCGGACCGGCATGTCTTCGATCTGCCCGGCATCCTGCGGGCCGGGGACCTGCTCGTGCTCAACGACACCCGGGTGATCCCGGCGCGGCTGACCGGCACACGCCGGCGGGGCGAGGCGGAGGCGCGGATCGAGGTGACGCTGGCGGCGCCGAAGGGCGAGGGGCTCTGGACGGCGCTGGTCAAGCCGCTGCGCAAGTGGCGCGAGGGCGAGCGGGTGGTCTTCTCTCCCCGCCTTTCGGCGGGGCTCGAGGGGCGCGAGGGGGAGATGGCCGTGATCCGGCTGGAGGCAGAGGGCGACCTCGACGCCGCCCTCGCCGAGGCCGGCGCCATGCCGCTGCCGCCCTACATCGCCAGCCGCCGCCCGGCGGACGAGGCCGACCGGCAGGATTACCAGACGATCTGGGCCGCCCGCGCCGGCGCCGTCGCGGCTCCGACCGCCTCCCTCCATTTCGACGCGCCGCTGATGGCGGCGCTGGAGGCGGCGGGGGTCGAGCGGACCCACGTGACGCTGCATGTCGGCGCCGGGACCTTCCTGCCGGTGAAGGTCGACGACGTCTCCGAGCACCGGATGCATGCCGAGTGGGGCGAGGTCGGCGCCGAGGCCGCCGCCGCCATCGCCCGGGCCAAGGCCGAGGGGCGGCGGGTCATCCCCGTCGGCACCACGGCGCTGCGGCTGATCGAGGCGGCGGAGGGGAAGGTCTGGGACGGCGAGACGGATATCTTCATCCGCCCCGGCTACCGCTTCCGCGTCGCCGACGGGCTGATGACGAATTTCCATCTGCCCAAATCGACGCTGATGATGCTGGTCTCCGCCCTGATGGGCCGCGAGCGGGTGATGGAGCTTTACGCCCACGCCATAGAGGAGGGGTACCGTTTCTTCTCCTACGGGGATTCGTCGCTGCTGATCCCAGATTGACCGTGGCGCCGGCCCTGCCGGGCTGTCTTCCGCCCCAAGGGTTGGGCGGGGAGTTGCCGGTGCCTCGTCCCGTAGCGACAGATATGGTCGCGTCCGGCCAAGTGCGTTAGGGCGCGCCGCGAGAGACGGGGGAGACGAAAGGACCACCACCATGCTCACCGTGCTGCGCTCTTCCTGGCCGCTCTTCATCGGCCTCTTCATGATGATGATCGGCAATGGCCTGCAGGGGACCCTGCTGGGCCTGCGCGGTGCGATGGAGGAGTTCTCCACCTCCACCATGTCCTACGTCATGGCCTGCTATTTCGCCGGCTTCCTCTTCGCCAGCCGCATCGCGCCGCGGCTGATCCGCAACGTCGGGCACGTGCGGGTCTTCGCGGCGCTGGGCTCGGCCATCTCCGCCATCCTCATCCTCTACCCGACGCTGGTGGAGCCCTGGGCCTGGATGCTGGGGCGCGCCGTCATCGGCTTCTGCTTCTGCGGCGTCTACATCACCTGCGAGAGCTGGCTGAACGACAGCGCCACGAACGAGACGCGGGGCACCTCGCTGTCGCTCTACATGATCGTGCAGCTCGCCGGGATCGTCGTGGCGCAGTACATCGTGCTGCTCGGCGATATCGGCGGCTACGTGCTCTTCATCATCCCCTCGATGCTGGTGTCGCTCGCCTTCGCGCCGATCCTGCTCTCCGTCGGCACGGTGCCGGCCTTCGCGCAGACCAAGCCCCTGCCCCTGGCCCGGCTGATCTCCGCCTCGCCGCTTGCGGCGGTGGGGATGTTCCTGCTCGGCGGCGTCTTCGCGGCGCAGTTCGGCATGGCGGCCGTCTACGGCGCGCAGGCGGGAATGACCGTGCCGCAGATCTCGACGATGATCTCGGCGATCTACATCGCGGCGCTGGCGCTGCAGTACCCGATCGGCTGGCTGTCCGACCGCATGGATCGGCGCAAGCTGATCATCTACATCGCCCTCGCCGGCGGCATCGTGGGCCTGCTCGGCATGATCCTGCCCGGCAGCTTCATCTTCGCGGTGATCGCTGCCGCCGCCATCGGCGGCGCCTCCAACCCGCTCTACGCGCTGCTCATCGCCTACGGGAACGACTACCTCGACCGGGAGGACATGGCCGCCGCCTCCGGCGGCTTCCTCTTCGTGAACGGCGTCGGCGCCGTCTTCGGCCCGATCCTCGTCGGCTGGGTGATGGAGCAGTTCGGCCCCGGCGGCTACTGGGCCTACATGTCGCTGCTGCTGCTCGCTCTGGCGGCCTACGGCCTTTACCGGATGACGCAGCGCGAGCGCTCGGCCGAGACGGTGGCGGACCAGGTGCCCTATGCGCCGGTCCTCGCCAACGCCAGCCCGCTTGTCGCCGAGATGGCGCAGGAGGCCTACATCGAGGCCGAGGAGGAGGCGCAAGCGGAGGCCGCCGAGGCGCAGAGTGGCGCGGAAAAGGGCGAAGATGGCTCCCCGCTGCCGAAAGACCCCGCGTTTGATGACGCAAAGGCAACAGATAAGCCGGGCGGGGATGCCTGACTGGACGCATAAGGGGGTGCGTGCCACATCTGTGGGCCAAGCGAAGATTGCTTGTGCAGAGGTGACGCCATGTCCGGTCCCGACGACGTCCTGAAATTCTGGCTCGACGAATGCTCGCCGAAGGATTGGTACGGCGGCGGCCCCGAGCTGGATGCCGAGATCACCGAGCGCTTCCAGGGCCTGTGGAGCAACGTCATGGACGGGATCGGCAGCCTCTGGCTGACCTATCCCTCCGGCTGCCTCGCCTACATCATCCTGACCGACCAGTTCCCGCGGAACATGTTCCGCGGCACGTCGCGCGCCTTCGCCTCCGACCATCTGGCGCTGGAGGCGGCGATCTCGGCCATCGGGCAGGATTACGACCTGCGCATCGATGCGCCGGCGCGCTGCTTCTTCTACATGCCGCTGGAGCATTCGGAGAACCACTTCCACCAGGACCGCGCCGTGCGGCTCTTCAAGGACCGGCTCGACGATTACCCCGAGTACCTGCTGCATGCCTGTGCCCACCGCGAGGTGATCCGCCGCTTCGGCCGCTTCCCCTTCCGCAACGAGGCGCTGGGGCGCACCTCCTCGCCGGAGGAGGCGGACTGGCTGGCCAATGGCGGCTACATGAGCACGGTGAACGCGCTCAGGGAGGAAGAGGCGCACCCCGCCGCCTGACGGCGCAGCGCCGGGCCGCCTCCCGCCCACCCACCCCGGCGCGCCCGGCGCTGGGGACGCGATGCGGCGAGCGCGGGCAAGGGGGGCGGACGGGGAGGGGCGCTGCCCCAGCGACTTGCAAGAGAGCGAGAGGCAGGGGGCGGAGAGCCTTGCGCCCGGCGGATGGCGGGGTTGCCTTTTCGCGCCCCGGCAGATGGTTTAGCGTTGAACCGATTTTGAGCCGGAGGAGAGAGCCGCATGGCCGCCCAGCAATTCGACATGATCGTCATCGGCGCCGGGCCCGGCGGCTACGTCGCCGCCATCCGCGGCGCCCAGCTCGGTCTGAAGGTGGCCTGCGTCGAGCGCGAGCATCTCGGCGGCATCTGCCTCAACTGGGGCTGCATTCCGACCAAGGCGCTGCTGCGCTCCTCCGAAGTCTTCCACCTGATGGAGCGGGCCAAGGACTACGGCCTGAAAGCCGGCGACATCGGCTTCGACCTCGACGCGGTCGTCCAGCGCTCGCGCGGCGTGGCCAAGCAGATGGAGGGCGGTGTGCGCGGCCTTCTGAAGAAGAACAAGGTCACGACCATCATGGGCGAGGCCAAGCTCGCCGGGAAGGGCAAGGTCACCGTCAAGACCAAGGACGGGACGGAGGAGCTGACCTCCAAGGCCATCGTCGTCGCCACCGGCGCCCGCGCCCGTGAGCTGCCGGGGCTGGAGGCGGATGGCGATCTCGTCTGGACCTACCGCCACGCGCTGAAGCCGCCGCGGATGCCGAAAAAGCTCCTCGTCATCGGCTCCGGCGCCATCGGCATCGAATTTGCCAGCTTCTACAACACGCTCGGCGCCGAGACGACGGTCGTCGAGGTGATGGACCGGATCCTGCCGGTGGAGGACGAGGAGATCTCCGCCTTCGCCAAGAAGCAGTTCGCCAAGCAGGGCATGACCATCCTCGAGAAGGCCGGCGTCAAGAAGCTCGACCGCGGCAACGGCAAGGTGACGGCGCATATCGAGCAGGGCGGCAAGGTCACCCAGCACGAGTTCGACACCGTCATCTCCGCCGTGGGCATCGTCGGCAATGTCGAGGGGCTGGGGCTGGAGGAGGCCGGGGTGAAGATCGACCGGAGCCACGTCGTCGTCGACGAGATGTGCCGGACGGGCGCCGAGGGGATCTACGCCATCGGCGACATCGCCGGTGCCCCGTGGCTCGCCCACAAGGCCAGCCACGAGGGCGTCATGGTGGCCGAGCTGGTCGCCGGCGGCCACCCGCACGCCATCAAGCCGGGCACCATCGCCGGCTGCACCTATTGCCAGCCGCAGATCGCCTCTGTCGGGCTGACCGAGGCAAAGGCGAAGGAGGCGGGCTTCGAGGTGAAGGTCGGCCGCTTCCCCTTCATCGGCAACGGCAAGGCCGTGGCGCTGGGTGAGCCGGAGGGGATGGTGAAGACGGTGTTCGACGCGAAGACCGGCGAGCTTCTGGGCGCGCACATGGTCGGTGCCGAGGTGACGGAGCTGATCCAGGGCTACGTCGTCGGCCGCACGCTGGAGACGACGGAAGCCGAGCTGATGGAGACGATCTTCCCGCACCCTACGCTCAGCGAGATGATGCACGAGAGCGTGCTGGCGGCCTACGGGCGGGCGATCCACATCTGAATAAGAAAAGGCGGCCCCGGGGGGCCGCCTTTCCGATCCGGCGTTTAGTCGGCGTGCATAACGCCGCCGAGAGGGATCTCGTTGTCATCCTCGTCGTAAAAAGAACCGCCGATGATACCGAGCATGCTGTTGCCATTCTCGGTGAGTTCGGCGGCCAAGGCGGCATCGACGTAGTATACGTCAACGCCCGATTCTAGAACACCCGCCACGTCGGCATCGATGCCGGCGCCGCTCAGGTCACCGGCGACATAAAGCTCGCCATTGACGTCGAAATACTCAAGTTCGGATTTGCGGGCGCCGAGGTTGTGGAAGCTACCCGTGACGTCTTTTGTGCCAAAATTCACGTCCAAGTCGACGTCGCCGAAGAGTGTGGAGTAATCCCCGCTGCTGTCGATGATTGAGGCGAAGCTGCCGTCGTAATTTGCCGTGCCGTAGGCGGGCAGGCTGGTGGCGACCTCTTGAGCTTCGTTGCGGTAGTTGAATATTTCGAAATCGGTCGCGGCCTCTGGTCCGTAGAAACTGGCGGAGTTAGTCGGAGCCTCGAGGTCGAAGATCGGCCCGGGGACATATGGGCTGGGATCGGCTGGGGCGGGGTCGACTGGAACGGGGTTATTAGGCGTCGGGGTACCCACCCCTGTGGCGGAGCAGGCCGCCGCGACGAGCGGCACGGCGAGGAACGCGTAAGCGGTGAGGCGCATGAGGATGTTCCCTGTGGAATTAAGGTCTGGCCGATCACATGCGCCGCTGTCTCTGCCGGTCAATGTCGGGGCCGCTGTTATTCGATAGCAAATGCCTCCGTGCGCGTTTCGCCCGGCCACTGCCCCGGCCCCGCCCCTATGGAGCGGCGGGGCCGGGCCCGGCCTGGCGGAGGGCCTACCTGTCGGCGGTGAAGATGCCGGACAGGTCGAGATCGCCGGCGCTGCCCTCGAAGGTGCCGAGCACGCCGGACGCGCCGTTGCCGGTCAGCTTGGCGTCGAGCGTGCCGTCGATGACGGCGGTCTCGCTGCCGTCGGAAATCGTGCCAGAGAGATCGCCCGAGATCCGGTGGCCGTGACGGAACGCCCCCTCAAGCTCGAACCCGCCGGAGACGGGGAAGCTGTCGCCGCTCTCCTCGTAGCCGGTGATGCCGTCGAAGCGGCCGCTGACGTCCTGGTTGCCGAAGTTCACCATCAGGGTCGCATCGCCCTGCAGCCCCACCTCCTCTTCGTCATTGCCGAGCGAGCCGGCGAAGCCGCCCCGGTAGGTGCTGGTGCCGCTGACAGGCAGGTTCGTCGCGGCCTGGCCCGTCTCGTTGCGCTGTTGCCAGGCGTCGATTTCCCCCACGATGGCGGGGCCGTAGACCGACGTGTCGGCCGGCAGCTCCAGCTCGTAGAGGCCGTCGGAGAGAATGCCGTCATCCCCGCCCCCGGTCTCGCCGGAGCCGGACCCTGTGCCGGAGCAGGCCGCGAGGGTCAGGCAGGCGCCGGAGATGGCGAGGGTAGTCAGAAACTTCATTGGTCGATCCTTGAGTTGAGTTTGCCCCCGACGGACAGCCTAAAAAACGAGCACCGCGTGACCACCCAGAACACGCTCTGTTGACGCAACGGCAGGCAGCGGTGACGCCGCATCTCGCGCCAGCACGCCGGCCGCACGCCAATATGTTCCCTTAACGTTCTGTTCATGGTTGGAGACTCGGCGACAGGCGACTATGTGTTCCGCTTGAGTCCTGCCCGGGGGTGCGAAGTGGCCGAACTGAAAAACATCGAAGTCCGCGGCGCGCGGGAGCATAATCTCAAGAACATCGACGTGGATATCCCGCGCGATCAGCTGGTGGTCGTCACCGGGCTGTCCGGCTCCGGCAAGTCGTCGCTCGCCTTCGACACGATCTATGCCGAGGGCCAGCGCCGCTATGTCGAGTCGCTCTCCGCCTACGCGCGCCAGTTCCTCGACATGATGGAAAAGCCGGATGTTGACCACATCTCCGGCCTCTCCCCTGCGATCTCCATCGAGCAGAAGACGACGAGCAAGAACCCCCGCTCCACCGTCGGCACGGTCACCGAGATCTACGATTACATGCGCCTGCTCTTCGCGCGCTGCGGCACGCCCTACAGCCCCGCAACCGGGCTCCCAATCGAGGCGCAGCAGGTGCAGGACATGGTTGACCGCGTCATGGGCATGGAGGAGGGCACCCGCGCCTACCTCCTCGCCCCCATCGTGCGTGACCGGAAGGGCGAGTACCGCAAGGAGATGCTGGAGCTGCGCAAGCAGGGTTTCCAGCGCGTGAAGGTCGACGGCCAGTTCCATGAGCTGGACGATCCGCCGACGCTCGACAAGAAGTTCCGACATGACATCGACGTCGTCGTCGACCGCCTCGTCGTACGCGAGGGGCTGGAGACGCGGCTCGCCGACAGCTTCCGCACCGCGCTCGACCTCGCCGACGGCATCGCCATCCTCGAGACGGCGCCGACGGCGGAGGAGGGCGAGCCCCCCGCGCCAGAGCGCTTCACCTTCTCCGAGAAGTTCGCCTGCCCGGTCAGCGGCTTCACGATCCCCGAGATCGAGCCGCGGCTCTTTTCCTTCAACGCCCCCTTCGGCGCCTGCCCGGAATGCGACGGCCTCGGCGTGGAGCTGTTCTTCGACGAGCGCCTCGTGGTGCCGGACGTGACGCTCAAGATCGCCGACGGCGCCATCGCGCCGTGGCGGAAGGGCAAGAGCCCCTACTTCCTGCAGACCATCGAGGCCATCTCCAAGCATTACGGCGTCTCCAAGTCCGCCCGCTGGAAGGACCTGCCGGAGAATGTCCAGCAGGTGTTCCTGCGCGGTTCGGGGGAGGAGGAGATCCAGTTCCGCTACGACGAGGGCGGGCGGGTCTATCAGGTGAAGCGCGTCTTCGAGGGGGTCATCCCCAACATGGAGCGCCGCTATCGCGAGACGGACAGCGCCTGGATCCGCGAGGAGTTCGAGCAGTACCAGAACACCAAGCCCTGCCATGCCTGCGGCGGCTACCGGCTGCGGCCGGAGGCGCTGGCGGTGAAGATCGCCGGGCTGCACGTGGGGCAGGTGGTGCAATTCTCCATCCGCGAGGCGCATGAGTGGATCAGCTCGGTGCCGGAGAGCCTGAGCAAGCAGAAGAACGAGATCGCCAAGGCCATCCTCAAGGAGATCCGCGAGCGGCTCGGCTTCCTCAACAACGTCGGGCTCGACTACCTGACGCTCAGCCGCAACTCCGGCACGCTCTCGGGCGGGGAATCGCAGCGCATCCGGCTGGCGAGCCAGATCGGCTCGGGCCTGACCGGCGTTCTCTACGTGCTCGACGAGCCCTCCATCGGCCTGCACCAGCGCGACAACGGGCGCCTCCTGGAGACGCTGAAGAACCTGAGGGACCAGGGCAACACGGTGATCGTGGTGGAGCATGACGAGGAGGCGATCCGCGAGGCGGATTACGTCTTCGACATTGGCCCGGGCGCCGGGGTGCATGGCGGCCACGTCGTCGCCCATGGCACGCCGGAGGAGATCACCGCTGATCCCAAGAGCCTTACGGGCGATTACCTCGCCGGCCGCCGCGAGATCGCGGTGCCGGCGGAGCGGCGGGCGGGGAACAAGAAGAAGGTGCAGGTGGTCAAGGCCACCGGGAACAACCTCAAGGAGGTCAGCGTCGACTTCCCGCTCGGCAAGTTCGTCTGCGTCACCGGGGTCTCGGGCGGCGGCAAGTCGACCCTGACCATCGAGACGTTGTTCAAGACCGCCTCCATGCGGCTCAACGGCGCCCGGCAGACGCCCGCGCCCTGCGAGACGATCAAGGGGTTGGAGCACCTCGACAAGGTCATCGACATCGATCAGCGCCCCATCGGCCGCACGCCGCGCTCGAACCCCGCCACCTACACGGGTGCCTTCACGCCCATCCGCGACTGGTTCGCCGGCCTACCCGAGGCGAAGGCGCGCGGCTACAAGCCGGGCCGCTTCTCCTTCAACGTGAAGGGGGGCCGCTGCGAGGCCTGCCAGGGCGACGGCGTCATCAAGATCGAGATGCACTTCCTGCCCGATGTCTACGTCACCTGCGAGACCTGCAAGGGCGCGCGTTACAACCGCGAGACGCTGGAAATTCAGTTCAAGGGCAAGAGCATAGCCGACGTTCTTGATATGACGGTTGAAGATGCGCAGGAGTTCTTCAAGGCCGTCCCCAGCATCCGCGAGAAGATGGATGCGCTGGTGCGGGTGGGCCTTGGCTACATCAAGGTCGGCCAGCAGGCGACGCAGCTCTCGGGCGGCGAGGCGCAGCGGGTCAAGCTCTCCAAGGAGCTCGCCAAGCGATCCACCGGGCGCACACTCTACATCCTCGACGAGCCCACCACGGGCCTGCATTTCGAGGATGTGCGCAAGCTGCTGGAGGTGCTGCACGAGCTGGTCGAGCAGGGGAACTCCGTGGTGGTAATCGAGCACAACCTCGACGTCATCAAGACGGCGGACTGGCTCATCGACATCGGCCCCGAGGGCGGCGATGGCGGCGGAACGCTGGTCGCCACCGGCACGCCGGAAGAAGTGGCCGAGGTGGCGGAGAGCCACACCGGGCGCTTCCTCGCGCCGATGCTGAAGGCCCGGAAGGTGGCGGCGGAGTAGAGCCGCAAGAAATCTCCTCACGAGGACTTGAAAGTTAAAGGCGTTAACATTTAGTGGGCGGTAACCGTAACTGGAGACCGCCCATGACGTCCTTCGCCAGATCCGCCGCCACCAAGGCCCCGTTCGCCGTCGCCCTGCTTGCCACGGCCATCGCCTTTCCCTCCCTCGCCCTTGCCGAAACCCGCGGCTACGACGCCGCCGGCTTCGACACTATCTCCGTCTCCGACGGCGTGGAGGCGGTGATCAGCGAGGGCGACTTCTTCGTCGAGGCGGAGGCGCGCCAAGGAGACATCGACCGGCTGGTCGTGGAGGTGGACGGCGACAGGCTGAAGATCGGGCGCGATCAACACTTGCCGCTAGGGCTCCTCCAGCTCTTCCGGCAGGACGAGTTCATCGTGACGGTTCACCTTCCCGAGGTGCGGGGCATCAATGCCGATCACGGCGCCAACGTGGAGAGCAGCGTGCCCTCGGCAGAGGGCGCCTTCACCGCCGGGGCCACCGGCGGCGCGAACCTGCGGATCGCGGGCATCGTGGCCGAGCGGGTGACGGCCGACAGCCGCTCCGGGGCAAACCTGTGGCTGGAGGCCGAGGCAGAGGAGGTGAAGCTCGCCGCATCGTCGGGCGCCAACCTGAACGCCAGTGGCAGCTGCGGCACCCTGCACGCCTCCGGCCGCTCCGGCGCCTCTTTGAGGGCCGATGACTTGGCCTGCGAGGTGGCCCTGCTCGACGCCGCCAGCGGCGCCAGCATGCGCGCCCATGCGAGCGAGACGGCCGAGGCCAGCGCCTCCTCCGGCGCCTCCATTGCGCTCTACGGCGGCGGCGAGGTGGACGCGACGGAGAATAGCGGCGGCTCGGTGCGCTCCCGCTGAGATAGTTGGAAAATGTAAAGTCCGGGGCCTGAGGGAGGCGCTCAGCGACCTTCCAGGTTCCGGATGTGCAAGCTAGAGATCGGCCGAGAACTCCTCGACCAGATGCGCCACCACGGCCCGCATCTGCTCCTCCCGGCTCTTGCCCTGCTCCTCCGCCTCCGCTCTCACCGCCCGCTGGCGCTCGGCGCCGGTGCCGCTGCGGATGATGTTGCGGGCGCCCTCGACCTCGGCGAGGCAGCCGAGCTCTTCGGCGTCCTCCCGCACCAGCTCGATGATGTGCTCCAGCAGCACAGGCATGGGCGTGATGACGCCCTGCCCGAAGTCGATCAGCTCGCCCTTGATGCCGAAGCGCTGCGCCCGCCAGCGGTTCTCGGCGATCAGGAAGTTGTCGTAGCGCCGCCAGCGCTGGTTGCGCACCCTCAGCCGCCAGAGCATCC
Organism: Pseudoroseicyclus tamaricis; assembly: GCF_012070395.1. Taxonomy (GTDB): domain Bacteria; phylum Pseudomonadota; class Alphaproteobacteria; order Rhodobacterales; family Rhodobacteraceae; genus Pseudoroseicyclus_A; species Pseudoroseicyclus_A tamaricis. The sequence goes on from NZ_JAAFYS010000001.1 coordinate 1,265,917, forward strand.
GCATGAGGCACTGCGTCAGCGCCGCGATGGAGAGCGCATCTTCCAGCCGGGGGCAGACGTCGCAGATGCGCGATTCCAGCGTCGGGTAGGTGTGGGAGGGGCGCAGGTCCCACCAGATCTTGGAGCTGTCCTCGATGACGTCGAGCTCGATCAGCACGTCCACGGCCCGCCGGTACTCGGCCCAGGTGTCGATATGAGGTGGCAGGCCGGTGCGGGGCAGGTTGTCGAAGATCGAGAGGCGGTAGCTCGACAGGCCGGTATCCTCCCCCTTCCAAAAGGGAGAGGAGGTGGACAGCGCCAGCAGGTGCGGCAGGAAGTAGGCCATCTGCCCGAGCAGGTCGGCCCGCAGCGCGTCGTCATTGAGCCCGACATGGACGTGCATCCCGCAGATCAGGGCACGGCGGACGACGCCGGCGAGATCATCCTGCAGCTCGTGATAGCGCTGCTTGTCCGTCGTCTCCTGATCGCGCCAGTCCGCAAAGGGGTGGCAGGAGGCGGCGATGGGGGCGAGGCCGTGGGCCGCCGCCCTGTCCCGCACGAGGGCGCGCAGCTGGCGTAGCTCATCTCGCGCTTCGGGGATGGTCTTGCAGACGCGGGTGCCGATCTCGATCTGGCAGCGGAGGAACTCGGGGCTCACCTGCCCCTCGTGCAGGGCCTGCGAGCATTCCTCCATCAGGCCCGGAGGGGCATCGGCGAGGGCGAACGTCTCGGTGTCGACGAGGAGGTATTCCTCCTCGATGCCGATGGTGAAATCCGGCTGCATCATCGCCCGCTCCCTGCTCGTCGGAGGAGCTTTGCAGGGGGCGGGGCAGGGCGCAAGCGCGCCCGCGTCAGGTGACGGTGATGGTACCGGTCATGTTGGGGTGGAAGTCGCAGTGATAGGGGTAGGTGCCGGGCGTCTCGAAGGTGATGGCGCTCATCATGCCGCGCGTCATGCGCCCGGAATCGAAGGCGCCGCCGTCCGCCGTGGCGGTGTGCGGGGCGCCGTCGTTGTTGGTGAATGTGACGGTATCGCCGGCCGCGACCGTCAGATCGGCGGGCGAGAAGGCGAAATCCTGGATGGTCACCTGGTGGCCGGCGGCGAAGGCGGCACGGGGCAGGCCGGCGAGGGCGGCGGCGCCGAGGGCGCTCTGCGCGAGGAAGGCGCGGCGGGTGGTCATGAGGCTCTCCCGGGAGTTTGGGCGGTTGGCGCGCATCTTGCACGGGCGGGGCGCGGCGTCATGCCAATTCCGCGTGACGCGCGGGCTCTTGCCGGCGCCCGCGCCCGGCGCTACAGGCCCGCGGCGCATCCACCGGCGGACAGAAGCCGCTCGGCCCGGTGCGCCTTCCCCGAGCCCCTCCATGCCCTCCGACATCCCTGACTGCATCACCTGCGGCGCCTGCTGCTTCGGCGCCCGCGAGACCTATATCGCGCTCCTGCCCGAGGATGGCGGCCGCGCCATCCCGGCGGAAGCGACGTTCGCCGTGGGGAAGGTGCGCTTCCTGCGCATGTGCGGCGGCCACTGCGCCCAGCTCGCCCGCTCGCCCCTCGGCGAGGCGGTCTGCGGCATCTACCCCGAGCGCCCGACGGCGTGCCGCGCCTTCCGGGCCGGCTCCTTCGAGTGCCTGATGGCGCGCAAGCACAACGGTAGGGTGGCGGAGGCGTTCAGGGCGGCGCCGGAGATGCCCGGCACGCTGCCGCCGGAGAACCTGCCCGGGGCGCCCGCCGAGGTGGCGTGACGGGAGCCGGGCGAGCGCCTGCCCGTGGGGTGGCGCCGCGACATCGCCGCTGCTTGATTTATGCCAGCCAAGCTCCTCGCCGACTGCCGCTGAGCGCCAGGGCCAGCCAGAGCGCCAGCCCGCCGGGACGGGCAGGCGCTCGCCCGGCGCCTTCGGCTTGATTCCGGGCGGGGAGGCGACTGGCCCGCTACGCCGTAGGGTGGGTTTTCAACCCACCGCCCTCGGCCATCAATCCATCGGCTTGAAGTTGAACTCCCCGCCATCCTTGATGCCCGACGGCCAGCGCGCCGTGACCGTCTTCGTCTTCGTGTAGAAGCGGAAGGAGTCCGGCCCGTGCTGGTTGAGATCGCCGAAGGATGATTTCTTCCAGCCCCCGAAGGTGTGGTAAGCCAGCGGCACCGGGATCGGCACGTTGATGCCCACCATGCCGACGTTCACGCGCGACGCGAAATCGCGGGCCGCGTCGCCGTCGCGGGTGAAGATCGCGGTGCCGTTGCCGTACTCATGGTCCATTGCCAGCTTCAGCGCCTCTTCGTAGGAGCCGGCGCGCACGGTGGTCAGCACCGGGCCGAAGATCTCCTTGCGATAGATCTCCATGTCCGGCGTGACCCGATCGAAGAGATGGGGGCCGACGAAGAAGCCGTCCTCGTAGCCCTGCAGGGAGAAGCCGCGCCCGTCGACGACCAGCTCGGCGCCGGCCTCGACGCCGCCCTCGACCATGCGCAGGATGTTCTCTTTCGCCGCCGCGGTGACGACCGGGCCGTAATCGACCTCCGCGCCGCCGGTATAGGGGCCGACCTTCAGGCGCTCGATGCGGGGGACGAGCTTCTCGATCAGCCGGTCCGCCGTCTCCTCGCCCACGGGCACGGCGACGGAAATGGCCATGCAGCGCTCGCCCGCCGCGCCGTAGCCGGCACCGACGAGGGCGTCGGCGGCCTGGTCGAGGTCGGCATCCGGCATGACGATCATGTGGTTCTTGGCGCCGCCGAAACACTGCACGCGTTTGCCGGCCGCGCAGCCGCGCGAGTAGATGTACTGGGCGATGGGCGTCGAGCCGACGAAGCCGACCGAGGAGATGCCCTCGTGGTCGAGGATCGCGTCCACTGCCTCCTTGTCGCCGTTGACGACCTGCAGGATGCCCTTGGGCAGGCCGGCCTCTTCCATCAGGGCGGCGAGCATCAGCGGCACCGACGGGTCACGCTCGGAGGGCTTGAGGATGAAGGCGTTGCCGCAGGCGATGGCGGGCGCGAACATCCACATCGGGATCATGGCGGGGAAGTTGAAGGGCGTGATGCCGGCGCAGACGCCGAGTGGCTGGCGGAGGGAATACATGTCGATCCCCGGGCCGGCGCCATCGGTGAACTCGCCTTTCAGCAGGTGCGGCGCGCCGATGCAGAACTCGACGACCTCGAGCCCGCGCTGCACGTCTCCGGCGGCGTCGGGCAGCGTCTTGCCATGCTCGCGGGAGAGGGCCTCGGCCAGCTTGTCCATATCGCGGTTGAGCAGGCGCACGAACTCCATCATCACGCGTGCCCGGCGCTGCGGGTTGACGGCAGCCCAGGCGGGCTGGGCTTCGGCGGCGATCTTTACCGCGCGGTCCACCTCTTCGGCAGAGGCGAGAGGGGTGCGGCTTTGCACCTCGCCCGTGGCGGGGTTGTAGACATCGGCGAAGCGGCCCGAGGTGCCGGCCGTCGCCGCGCCGCCGAGGTAATGGGTGAGGTCCTGCATCTGTCGTCTCCCGAAATTGCCGCCCTCCGGCGGTACCCCGAGGCGCCCTGCCGGGCAAGGGTGTCCTATCAGCGCCAGAGGTTGACAGGAGGAGCGGGCGGAGGCGAGGCTTGACCTCAGGTAAGAGTGCCGGGAGGACATGATGCTCGTCAGACAGATACTGAAGTCCAAGGACTCCGCCGAGATCGTCTCGGTCGCGCCGGACAAGCCGGTGGCGGACGTGGTGCAGATGCTCTCCCAAAAGCGCATCGGCGCCGTCATAGTCTCCACCGACGGGGGGGCGCCCGCCGGCATCCTCTCCGAGCGGGACATCGTGCGCGAGATCGGCCGGCGCGGCGCCGCCTGCCTGGAGGAGACGGCAGAGCAGATGATGACCGCCGGCCCCGTCACCTGCACGCCGGAGGACAGCGCCGACGCCGTCCTGCAGACGATGACCGACGGGCGCTTCCGCCACCTGCCGGTGATGGAGGGCGGGAGGCTCGTCGGCCTCATCTCCATCGGCGACGTGGTGAAGGCGCGCCTGTCGGAGCTGGCGATGGAGAAGGACGCCCTGGAAGGGATGATCATGGGCCACTGAGCGGCGCGCCGGGTGGCGGGCTCCATGGGGGTTGCCAATCGGCGCGGCGCATGACTTTTTGCCTTTCAATGACTTGAGGGCAGGGGGGCGCGATGCGCATCGGTCTTTATCCCGGCACGTTCGACCCGCTGACGCTGGGCCATATCGACATCATCTCCCGCGCCTGCCGCATGGTGGACAGGCTGGTGATCGGCGTCGCCATCAATCAGGGCAAGGGGCCGCTCTTCTCTCTCGACGAGCGCGTCGCGATGATCGAGGCGGAGATCGGCGCCATTGCCCGCGCCCGCGGCACCGAGATCGTCGTCCACCCGTTCGAAAACCTGCTGATCGACTGCGCCCGCGACGTGGGCGCCGGCATCATCATCCGCGGCCTGCGGGCGGTGGCGGATTTCGAATACGAGTTCCAGATGGTCGGCATGAACCGGGCGCTGGATTCAGAGGTGGAGACGGTCTTCCTCATGGCCGAGGCGCGCCATCAGGCCATCGCCTCCAAGCTGGTCAAGGAGATCGCCCGCCTCGGCGGCGACGTCTCCAAGTTCGTCCCCTCCGCCGTGGATACGCGGCTGAAGGAGAAGCTGGACGCGCCCACCGGAATTTGAGCCCCGGCAAATGAAAAGCCGCCCCTTGGGGCGGCTTGGGTCGTCGTCCTGTCGGCTCTCGCGCCGTGTGGTCGGGCGCGCCCCGCAGGGCACGCCTCAGCCGTAGACGGCCTGACGGGCGATGCGCTTGGCGTCGCCGGGGTAGAGGTCGAGGTCCAGCGCGATGTCGAGCGGCAGGGAGCGGATTTCCGTCACCGTGCGGTTATAGGCAGCGCGCTTGGCGAGAACCGTGCGGAGTTTGTTGAACGTGGTCATGCGTGGTCACTCCTTTTTAAGCTGGCCTGTGTCGTTCGAGGAGTAAGATAGTGATGCTGCGCTGCGGCACTACCGCTAACACGTCCGTAGCGCCCTGCATGAGATGCATGGCGGGGAGCCGTGGTTTCGGGCATTCCGGACTGTCCGGTTTCCCTCTCAACGCGCGATAGTCAAAGGGAAATTTCTTTCGGGCCGTCGCCTTCGCGTCGGACGGCTCCCGGCGGGAGCGTTACGATTTGGTTACCCGCAGATGCGACGAGGCGGGCTCCAACGTGGTGCGCGCGCGGTGTCTGACGCGCTCAAACAGCCTGCAGATCTCCATGCTCCGCGCGGCCCAACCCCTCAGAACGGCGCCAGCGCGCCGATCTGCACGAGGCCCTGCAGCACCGCGTCCACCGCCACGGCGGCGAGGATCATGCCCATCACCCGGCTGACGATCGAGGCGCCGGCCGGCCCGATGACACGCAGGATGGGGCCGGCCATGAGCAGGAAGCCCAGCGTCAGGCCGAGGATCACCAGCAGGATCAGTGAGGTCTGCAGCTGGTGCTGCACCGAGAAGCGGTCGTTGTCCGTCAGGATCACGACCGCCAGCATCGCCCCCGGCGAGGCGATGGAGGGGATGGCGATGGGGTGGATCGCTGTTTGCGTCATCCCCTCCTCGGCCATCTCCCGCTGCGGCTTGGCCGGCCCGAAGATCATCGTCAGCGCGAAGAGGAACAAGACCAGCCCGCCGGCGATCTGGAAGGAGGGCAGCCCCAGCCCCAGCGCCTCCAGCACCAGCTGCCCCAGGACGATGAAAGCCAGCAGCACGGCGGCGGAGACGGCCACGGCCCTCACCGCCACCTTGCGCTGCGCCACCGCGCTCATGCCGGCGGTGACGGCGAGGAACACCGGTACCGTCCCGATCGGGTCGATGACGACCCAGAGCGTGATGAATTCCTGCAGGATCTGGTCGGCGTTCAGCATGTCTCACCGCGGGCTGGAAGTCCCGCCTTCAAGACCGCCCCGCCCTGGAAACGTCAAGGGCGCCGGCCGAAGCCCGCGCCCTCTCGCTTACGTCAAAAGCCTCCGGGGCGCCGTACCGGCCGCCCCGCGCTTCCCTCAGAGCAGCTTGCCCATGGCGACGGCGGTGTCGCTCATCCGGTTGGAGAAGCCCCACTCGTTGTCGTACCAGCTGAGGATACGGCAGAAGTTTCCGTCCATCACCTTGGTCTCCGGCATCGCGAAGGTCGAGGAATGGGGATCGTGGTTGAAATCCATCGAGACGAGCTTGTCGTCGGTATAGCCGAGAATGTTCTTCAGCTCGCCATCGGCGGCGGCGCGGATGGCGTCGTTGATCTCCTCGACCGTGGTGTCGCGGTCGGCCTCGAAGGTCAGGTCCACCACCGAGACGTTCGGGGTGGGGACGCGGATGGAGACACCGTCGAGCTTGCCGTTCAGTTCAGGCAGCACGAGGCCGACGGCCTTGGCGGCGCCGGTGGAGGTGGGGATCTGGTTCATCGCCGCGGCGCGGGCGCGGTAGAGATCCTTGTGCATCGTGTCCAGCGTCGGCTGGTCGCCGGTGTAGGAGTGGATCGTGGTCATGAAGCCGCGCTTGATGCCCATCGCCTTGTTCAGCACGTAAGCCACCGGCGCCAGGCAGTTCGTGGTGCAGGAGGCGTTGGAGACGACGATGTCGTCCGCCGTCAGGCTCTCATGGTTGACGCCGTAGACGATGGTCTTGTCGGCGCCCGTGCCCGGGGCGGAGATCAGCACGCGCTTGGCGCCCGTCTCGAGGTGCGGCTGGCACTTCTCCTTGGAGGTGAAGATGCCGGTGCATTCCATGATGATGTCGACATCGCCCCACGGCAGCTCGGCCGGGTTGCGGATGGACGTCACCTTCATCGGGCCGCGGCCGACGTCGATCGTGTCGTCCGTCGTCGTCACCTTGTGGGGGAAGCGGCCGTGCACGCTGTCGTAGCGCAGCAGGTGGGCGTTGGTCTCCACCGGGCCGAGATCGTTGATCGCCACCACCTCGATATCGGTGCGGCCGGATTCGATGATGGCGCGGAGCACATTGCGCCCGATCCGCCCGAACCCATTGATTGCCACCTTCACAGCCATGTCGTTCCCTCCGGGTTTCGCGCCGGGTGCGGCGCGTTTGGCCGGCAGAATTGTCATTTGGCCGGAAAGGTCAACCGCGCCGGCAGATGTTAGCGCCAGAAGGCGAGCCAGTGAATGAGATCGACCAGCCAGCGAAGCACGAAGAGCGTGCCGCCCCAGCCCTGCCAGAGGTCCACCGCGATGGCGCCGGCGACGAGGAGGGCGAGGGCAAGGGCGAGGCGCGTGGTCATGGGCTGAGGCTATCCGCTGCGGCGGGCGGCCGGAAGGGCGCGAGGGGCGGGACCGGGGGCGCTGCCCCCCGGAGCCCCCCGAGGGTATTTTTGGCCAGATGAAATGGGGGCGGCGGGAGACGCAGGGGACGGGGCCGTGCGCGGGCGGGGTTGCCGCGGCCGGGGGCGGGTCTAGATTGAGCCGGCAGCAGCGAGGGCGGACATGAGCGGACTTCTGGCACTACTCGACGACGTGGCGGCCATCGCCAAGGTGGCCGCCGCCTCGGTGGACGATGTGGCCAGCGCCGCCGCGAAGGCCGGCGCCAAGACCGCCGGGGTGCTGATCGACGACGCCGCGGTGACGCCGAAATACGTGACCGGCTTCAAGCCGCAGCGCGAATTGCCGATCATCTGGAAGATCACCAAGGGGAGTCTCCGCAACAAGCTGATCTTCCTGCTGCCCATCGCGCTCCTGCTCTCCAACTTCGCGCCATGGGCGATCACGCCGCTCCTGATGCTCGGCGGCTCCTACCTCTGCTTCGAGGGGGCGGAGAAGATCTTCCACGTCCTCTTCCCCCATGCCAGCCACAAGGTGGCCGAGGACATGGAGGTGAAGGACCCGACCAAGCTGGAGGAGCGCAAGGTCGCCGGCGCCATCAAGACCGATTTCATCCTCTCGGCGGAGATCATGACGATCTCGCTCTCGGTCATCGAGGCCGACAGTTTCTGGCTGGAGGCGGCGACGCTCGCCGTCGTCGCGGTGGCGATCACCCTCGCCGTCTATGGCTCGGTGGCGCTGATCGTGAAGGCCGATGATCTCGGGCTGGAGATGGTCGATCACGGGCGCCTCGGCGTCACCCGCGCCATCGGGCGCGGGCTGGTGCGGGGGATGCCGTGGTTCCTCAAGCTGCTCTCCATCGTCGGCACGGCGGCGATGCTCTGGGTCGGCGGCAACATCATCGTCCACGGGCTGGAGGTGCTGGGCTGGCCGGTGCTCTACGACTGGATCCACCACCTCGCCGAAGAGGCGGCGCATGCCCTCGGCACGCTGGAGGGCGCGGTCACCTGGGCGGTGACGGCCTTCTGCGACGGCATCCTCGGCCTCGCCTGGGGGCTGGTGCTGATCCCCGTCGCCACCAAGGTGATCACGCCGCTCCTCGGCCTCTTCGGCGGGGACAAGTCGGCGGACAAGGCCGCGGGTCATTGAGCCGCTGGCAGGACGCCGCGCTCCTCGCGGCGCGGCTCCTCCTCGCGGTGCTCTTCCTCGGCGGCGCGGTGCAGAAGGTGCTGGCGCCCGAGCCGGTCTACGAACTCCTCGCCATGCGCGGCTGGCCCCTCTGGCTCTACTGGCCGGCGCTCATCTACACCACGGCGGCCGGCCTCGCGCTGGTGGCGGGCGCGTGGATCGCCCCCGTCGCCCTCAGCCTCGCCGGATATTGCGCGGTGACGAGCATCTTCCACCTCCAGCCGGAGGATCCCTGGCAGATGACGATCTTCGTCAAGAACTGGGCCATCGCCGGCGGCTGCCTCGCCCTTGCCGTCGCCGGCCCGGGCCCCTGGCGCCTCGTCCGCTGAGGCCGACTCGGAAGGGCAGCAACGCGCCCCCCTGTCTTTGGTCCCGAAAATCCTCGGGGGAGGTTGAGGGGGCAGACAGCCCCCTCAACGCAAGCATCAAATGCGCCGCAGGCGCTCCGCTGAGCAGCCGCCCTAGCCGAGCAGCGCCTTCGCCTTTTCGACCGTGTGCCCGGCGGTGATGCCGAACTTCTCGAACAGCACCTCGGCGGGGGCGGAGGCGCCGAAGCTGTCCATCCCCACGAAGGCCGCCTTCTGCTCGCGGCCGCGCTCGCCCAGGAGCAGCCAGTCCCAAGGCTGGCGCACGCCGGCCTCGATGGCCACGCGCACCGGCCCGGCGGGAAGGACGCGCTTGCGGTAGGCCTCGTCCTGCTCGCGGAAGAGCTCCATCGACGGGACGGAGACGACGCGCGTGCCGATGCCCTCGGCCTCCAGCGCCTTCTTGGCCTCCATCGCCACCTCGACCTCGGAGCCCGACGCCATGAGGATGACGCGGCGCTTGTTCTCCGCCTCGGCCAGCACGTAGGCGCCCTGGGCGGTCAGGTTCTTGGTGGTGTGCTTGGTGCGCACCGTCGGCAGGCCCTGGCGGGTGAGCGCGAGCACGGAGGGCTTCTTCGTCTGGCTCAGCGCGATCTCCCACGCCTCCGCCGTCTCCACTGTGTCGGCGGGGCGGAAGGTGAGCAGGCCCGGCGTCGCGCGCACCATGGCGAGGTGCTCGACCGGCTGGTGCGTCGGCCCGTCCTCGCCGAGGCCGATGGAATCGTGGGTCATCACGTAGATCACCGGCACGCCCATCAGCGCGGAGAGGCGGATGGCCGGGCGGGCGTAGTCGGTGAAGCAGAAGAACGTGCCGCCATAGGGCTTCACGCCGCCATGCGAGGCCAAGCCGTTCATCGCGGCGGCCATGCCGTGTTCACGGATGCCGTAGTGGATGTAGCGGCCCTTGCGGTCCTCCGGGGAGAAGATGCCCAGATCACCGGTCTTGGTGTTGTTGGAGCCGGTGAGGTCGGCCGAGCCGCCCAGCGTCTCCTTCATCACCGGGTTCACCACCTCCAGCACCATCTCGGAGCTCTTGCGGGTGGCGACCTTCGGCCCCTCTTCGGAGATCTGCTTCTTCAGCGCCTTGATGCGGCCGGAGAGCGCCTTGGGCGCCTCGCGGTCGAAGCTGCGCTCGAACTCGGCGCGCTTGGCGTCGGAGAGGGCACCGATGCGCTCGTTCCACTCGGCATGGGCGGCGGCGCCGCGCTCGCCCATCGACTCCCACTGCGACTTGATGTCGGCGGGGATCTCGAAGGCGGGGGCGTCCCAGCCATAGGCGGCCTTGGCGTCGGCGACGACCTTGTCGTCGGTCAGCGCGCCGTGGCCCTTGGCGGTGTCCTGCGCGGCGGAGCCGAGGGCGATATGCGTCTCGCACTGGATCATCGATGGGCGGGGGTCGGCCTTGGCGGCCTCGATGGCCTCGTCGATGGCGACCGGGTCATGCCCGTCGATCTTCTGCACGTGCCAGCCGGAGGCGGAAAACCGCTCGCACTGATCCGTCGAGTCGGCCAGCGAGGTCGGCCCGTCGATGGTGATCGAGTTGTGGTCGAAGAAGACCGTCAGGTTGCCGAGCTTCTGGTGGCCGGCGAGCGCGATGGCCTCCTGGCTCACGCCCTCCATCAGGCAGCCGTCCCCGGCGAAGACCCAGGTGCGGTGATCCATGATCTTCTTGCCCCAGCGGGCGCGCAGGCTCTCCTCGGCGATGGCGAAGCCGACGGAGTTGGCGATGCCTTGCCCCAAGGGGCCGGTCGTCGTCTCGATGCCGGGGGAGTGGTTGTACTCCGGGTGGCCCGGGGTCGCGCTCTCCCACTGGCGGAAATCCTTGATGTCCTGCAGGGACATGCCCTCGTAGCCGGTGAGATAGAGCACCGAGTAGAGCAGCATCGAGCCGTGGCCGTTGGAGACGATGAAGCGGTCACGGTCGGGCCAGAGCGGGTTCTTGGGGTCGAACTTCAGGTGCTTCTCGAAGAGCACCGTGGCGATGTCGGCCATGCCCATGGGCATGCCGGAATGGCCGGAATTGGCGGCGGCGACGGCATCCAGCGTCAGGGTGCGGATGGCGGCGGCTTTCATCCAGTGCTCGGGATGAGCCTCGCGCAGGGCAGCTATGTCCAAGGTCTTTCCTTTCCGAAATCGCGTTGAAACAGCCGTCTTTGGCCGGGCGCAAACGTGCATAACAGCGGGTGGGGGGAGATCAAGCCCGCTTGAAGGGCGCAGGCTAAGCCCTTCGGCGATAAACCCTTCCCCCGTTTGCCGCTTCCCGCCGCCTCGCATACCCTGTCGGCGCGCGAGCGCGATTCGTGGGTCATGGGCCCGGCGGCGCGGCGCGCGAGGCCAGAAAAAGACGATGCCGGACGGTGCCACGAGCAGGGCCGCCGCCGGCCAACGAGACCAAGAGCAACGGGCGCAAGGCGGGACGGACGGCATGGAAGAGCTTCACGAGCTGGAGGCACGGATTTCACAGGCGTTGCACCGCATCCAGGCGGGCATGGGCGCCATGAACCGGCCGGTGGCGGGGCAGGGGCCGGAGGATTTCGCCCGGCTGGAGGCGGCGCTGGACGAGGAGCAGACCGCCAACGCCCAGCTTGAGGAGCGCATCCGCACCCTGAAGGGCAAGCTGGAGCGCGCGAAGGAGGAGCAGGCCGCCGAGGCCGAACGCCACCGCGAGGGCATGGGCCGGCTCGACGGCGAACTGCAGGGCTTGCAGGAGGCGAATGCCGAGCTGCGCGACGCCTCCGAGCAGCTGCGCCGCGCCGCCGAGGAGGGGGTGAGCGACCCCGAACTGATCAACCGTGCCATGAAGGCCGAGCTGGAGGCGCTGACCGCCTCGCGGGCCGCCGAGATTGCCGAGATCGACGCCATCCTGGCGGAATTCCGCCCCGTCCTCGAGGCCGGGCAAGAGGAGGCGCAGTGATGCCGCAGGTGGAGATCAAGATCGGCGGCCGCAGCTTCGAGGTCGCCTGCCAGCCGGGCGAGGAGCCCTTCCTGCAATCGGCCGCCGGGATGCTGGATGCCGAGGCGGCGGAGCTCTCCGCCCAGATCGGCCGGATGCCCGAGGCACGGATGCTGCTGATGGCGGGCCTGATGCTCGCCGACAAGACGGCCGGGCTGGAGGACAGGGTGAAGGAGGCGGAGGATCGCACCGCCGCTCTCACCGCCGAGCTGGAGGAGCTGAAGGCCCGCCCGGCGCCCGAGCCGGAGCGCGTCGAGGTCCCCGTGATGCCCGAGGGCGTGACGGAGACGCTGGCCGAGCTCGCCGCCCGCGCCGAGTCGCTGGCCGACGAAGTCGAGGAGAAGGCGCAGTGACCCGCTGGCTCGCCGGCGCGGCGGCCCTCGCGCTGCTCCCGCCGGCGGCGTCGGCGGAGGTCATCACCACCCGCTACCTCTGCGAGCGCGGCGTGGAGATCCCGGTGACCTACGTGAACGGCGTCGACCCGGCCGTCGTGGTGCTGGTCGTCGAGGGGCGAATGATGACGCTGGAGCAGGAGGTCAGCGGCTCCGGCGCCCGCTACGGCTGGCCCTCGGACGGCTCCCACTACGTCTGGTGGGACCAGGGCGAGGAGGCGACGCTCAGCTGGTACGACGGCGAAGTCGGCGAGGAGGTGACCCTCTACGCCTTCTGCGAGCGGCAGTAGGGGAGGGGCTGGGGGAGGCGCGGGTCTCGCTGGCTTCCTGGAAGGTCTTGTCGCTGGTAACCGGCGGGCGTCTTTGCTTTCCCTCTAAGGTCTCCGAGCCTTTTCCGTTTTTCCCCGTTCCGACCCCGCCTCCTGTCGTACCGGTTGCAGGCGCAGGTCGAGCGCCTGCCCGTGGGATGGCGCCCCGACAGTGCCGCGGTGCGCTTTATGCCAGCCAAGCCCCTCCCCGACCTGGGCGGAGCACCAAGCCCAACCAAAGCGCCAGCCCGCCGGGACGGGCAGGCGCTCGCCCTGAGCCTTTGGCGCGTACCGGGCGGGGGCGCAGCGGCGGCGTTGCGAGGCGGCCGGGGCAAGGTGGGTTGGAAACCCACCCTACGGATCGCGCTGGTCGTAGGGTGGGTTGATAACCCACCGTCTCTGTCTACTTGGGGCGATCTTAGACAGCCCGCCGGCCCCCGGAGACGGAAATCGCGCGATTTCCGTCCCGAATTCCGCGCGAAATTCGTCCCCGGCCCGATCACCCGCCGAGGCGCGCCAGCTCCGTCGATAGGTCGATGAAGCGCTCCATGTCGGGCGCGCGGGCGATGGCGTGGCGCAGGCGCACCCGGACTCCGTCGCGGGAGATGATCAGCACCGGGTGGCCGCGCTCTCCGCGGATCAGCGGCTCCCAGCTCATCAGCGTGCGGGCCAGCGCCTGCGTCTCGAAGCGGTGCCCGAGCGCGCAGGAGGCGAGGATGGTCACGCCGTCCGGCCCGTCCTGCAGGCGCAGGGCGCCGGCATCGCCGGCGGCGCCGGGGCCGATGAGGCGGGTGAGGAGCTTCTCGCCCATCTCGCCGTCCATCTGCCCCTGCATGAGCCCGGTCAGCGCCGCCACGTCGGGCGAGAGCGGCCCGGCCATGACCATCGTGCCCTCGCTCCAGTGCGGATCGCGCGCCGAGAACTCCGTCGATTGCAGGTCCCGCACCGAGTCGTCGCCCGAGCGGCGGCGGCTCTCCACCACCCACTTGGTGCCCCCGCGCGGCTGAAGCCGCGTGATGGCCGGGCGGCCGAGCACCTCTCCGGTGATGTTGAGCTGCCAGGAGCGGCGGGCGGCCATCTCCTCGAAGTCCTCGCGCCGCCGTGCCTCAACCCGCTTCAGCCCGGTCACCACGGCAAGGCCGACGGCGAGCAGGATGACGAGCGTGGCAACGAGGGTGAGGGCCGTGGTCACGGCATGCACCAGCCTGACGGACCCTCACCGGGCACGCGCGAATATGCGAGACGAAGTGACACGTGACACCGGCAGCAAGCAGAACCCTCTGCGAAAATAGCCTCCCCTGAGCCGGTGCCTAGCGAGGAGGTGCCCCGTGCCCCCGAGGCTCCGCCGCACTGTTGCACTTTGGCACGTGAGCGGAGGCCCCGCGGGGCGGGGAACAGGCGGCGCCCGGGGCGCCGCCGTCCGTCAGCCGTTGGCTTCGCGGATCTTGTCCGCGGCATCCTTGGAGAAGGTGATCCCCTTCGTCTCGAAGAGCTGGTCGAGCTCTCCGGAGAGCGTCATCTCGGTGATGATGTCGCAGCCGCCGACGAACTCGCCCTTGACGTAGAGCTGCGGGATGGTCGGCCAGTCGGAGAAATCCTTGATCCCCTGCCGCACGCCCTCGTCCTCCAGCACGTTCACGTCGGCGAAATCCACGCCCATGAAGTTGAGCACGCCGGCGACGCGGGAGGAGAAGCCGCATTGCGGCATCGACTTGGTGCCCTTCATGAAGAGCACCACGTCGTTTGCGTCGATTGTCGTCTTGATCTGGTCCTGAGCGGTCATGTCCGTCTCCATTCGCCCCGTCCGGCGGGGCCTGTGCGTGAAAAGGTCGCCCGCGGGTCAGTCCGGGGCGCGTGTCGTCAGCGCCAGCGCGTGCAGCTCGCCCTGCGCGCCGTCCATCTTGCCCGCGAGGGCGGCGTAGACGGCGCGCTGCTGCTGCACGCGGTTCATCCCCCGGAAGCTCTCGTCCACCACCTGCGCGGCGAAATGGGCGCCGTCGTCGCCCTCCACCGTGACCTGGGCGTCGGGAAAGCTCTTGCGGATCAGGCTTTCGATTTCATGGGCTGTGATCGGCATCGGGGTGTCCTCGCGGGCGCCTTGCATTCGGGCTGGAATCTAGGCTCGGTGGGCGGGAGTCGCAAGGTGGCGGGCGGAGGAGACGGGATGGCAGGGGGATCGGGCACGCAGCTCATCCGGCGGATGGCACCGGGGGAGGAGGTCCTGCGGACCGAGCGGATGATCCTGCGCGCCCCCCGCCCGGAGGATCTGGACAGGCTCGCCGCCTTCTATGCCGACGAGGATGTGCGCCGCCATTTCCCGAACTTCACCCGCACCCGCGAGCAGACGGCCGCCGAGATGGACTGGTCCATGGCCGGCGGCCACGCCTCGCACCCCGGCTACACGCTCTGGGCCGCCACCTGGCGCGACAGCGGCGAGTTGATCGGCCGGGGCGGGATCCTGGTGGTCGAGATCGACGGCGTCGAGGAGATCGAGCTGGCGTGGATGCTGGACAAGCCGTGGTGGGGCCGGGGCCTCGGCCGGGAGATGGGAGAGGGCCTGCGAGACCTCGGCTTCGCCGCCGGGCACGAGAGGCTCATCGCGCTGGTCGACCTGCCCAACCATGCCTCCGCCGCCACCGCCCGCAGCATCGGCATGAGCCGCGAGCGGGAGGTGGACCTCCACGGCCTCTGCCACCTCTTCGCCATCGAGCGCCCGGCCGTCTGAGGCCGGCGCGCCCGCTCAGGCCAGCGCCGCCGCGAAGGCCGAGCGATAGAGGGCGAAGAGCTCCGCCGCCGCCGCCCGCTCGCCGCCCATGACGATGTCGTCGCCGCCGAAGTGGCCCACGGCCATCAGCGGCACGCCCGCCGCCGCGGCAGCCTCCTGAAGCGCCGCTGCCCCGGCCTCGTCGGCGGCCAGCAGGTAGCGGCCCTGATCCTCGCCGAAGAGCGCCGCGGTCCCGGCCATGTCGAGCGTCACGCCCGTCTGGCCCGCCTCAGCCAGCTCGAAAGCGGCGAGCGCCAGCCCGCCGTCCGACAGGTCCGTCGCCGCGCGGATATGGGCGCGGCCGGCCAGAACGAAGTCGCCATGGGCGCGCTCGGCGGCAAGGTCCACCTCCGGCGCCTCGCCATCCTCGCGGCCGAACATCTCCCACAGCAGCGCCGACTGGCCGAGATGCGCCGGCATGCCGCCGAGGAGGAGGGCGATGTCGCCCGCCTCCGGCCGGCTGCCGATAGCGTCCCCGGGGGAGGCGATGAGCCCGACGGCGCCGATGGTCGGCGTCGGCAGGATGCCGGTGCCGTCGGTCTCGTTGTAGAGCGAGACGTTGCCGGAGACGATGGGCATGTCCAGCGCCTCGCAGGCGGCGCCGATGCCGCGGATGCAGCCGACGAACTGGCCCATGATTCCCGGCTTCTCGGGGTTGCCGAAGTTGAGGTTGTCCGTCGCCGCCAGCGGCGTCGCCCCCGTGGAGACGAGGTTGCGATAGGCCTCCGCCACCGCCTGCGCGCCACCCCGCTCGGGGTTGGCGCGGCAATAGCGGGGGGTGACGTCGGAGGTGAAGGCGATGGCCTTGCCCGTCCCGTGCACCCGCACGATCCCGGCGCCGAGCCCCGGCCGCCGCGCCGTATCACCCATCACCTGCGTGTCGTACTGCTCGAAGACCCATTGCTTCGCCGCGTGGTTCGGCGAGCCGATCAGCGCGCGAAGGCCATCCATCGCCGCAATCGCCGGCACCGGGGCGAGGGCAGGGGGGGCGGCGCTCTCCTCCCACGGCCGGTCGTATTCCGGCGCCGAGGAGGCGAGGCGGGAGAGCGGCAGGTCGGCCTTCACGTCGTTGCCGTGGAGGATGAGGAAGCGATCTTCCTCAATCGTCTCGCCGACGATGGCGAAGTCGAGATCCCACTTCTCGAAGACGGCGCGCGCCTCTCCCTCCTTCTCGGGGCGGAGCACCATGAGCATCCGCTCCTGGCTCTCGGAGAGCATCATCTCATAGGCGCTCATCCGCGCCTCGCGCTGGGGCACGTCATCGAGCTGCAGGCGGATGCCGAGGCCCCCCTTGTCGCCCATCTCGACGGCCGAGCAGGTGAGGCCGGCGGCGCCCATGTCCTGGATGGAGATGACGGCGCCGGTGGCCATCAACTCGAGGCAGGCCTCCATCAGGCGCTTCTCGGTGAAGGGGTCGCCGACCTGCACCGTCGGGCGCTTCTCCTCGATGGTCTCGTCGAACTCGGCGGAGGCCATGGTGGCGCCGCCCACCCCGTCACGCCCCGTCTTGGCGCCGAGGTAGACGACCGGCATGCCGACGCCCGAGGCCGCCGAGTAGAAGATCGCATCGGCATCGGCGAGGCCGGCGGCGAAGGCGTTGACGAGGCAGTTGCCGTTGTAGCTGGGGTGGAAACGCACCTCGCCCCCCACCGTCGGCACGCCGAAGGCATTGCCGTAGCCGCCGACGCCTTCCACGACCCCGTGCACGATGCTGCGGGTCTTCGGGTGATCCGGCATGCCGAAGGAGAGCGCGTTCATCGCCGCGATGGGCCGGGCGCCCATGGTGAAGACGTCGCGCAGGATGCCGCCCACCCCGGTCGCCGCGCCCTGGTAGGGCTCGATGTAGGAGGGGTGGTTGTGGCTCTCCATCTTGAAGACGAGCGCCTGCCCGTCGCCGATATCCACCACGCCGGCATTCTCGCCGGGCCCGCAGATGACCTGCGGCCCGGTGGTGGGCAGGGTGCGCAGCCACTTCTTGGAGGACTTGTAGGAGCAATGCTCGTTCCACATCGCCGAGAAGATGCCGAGCTCGGTGAAGCTCGGCTCCCGCCCGATGATCTCCAGGATCCGCTGGTATTCGTCCGCGGTCAGCCCGTGGGCGGCGATCAGCTCTTCGGTGATGGCGGGCTCTTGCATGGATGTCTCCCCTTGCGGCGCCGCCTCTCTAGCCGAGCCTCGGGGGCGGGAAAAGTCCGCCCGGACCGATCAGCGGCGCCGGCGCGCGAGAGGGAGCTTCGCTGCCTCCGGCGGAGGTATTTTGGGCCAGATGAAACAGGCGATCCGCGCCCTACGCGCCGCCCGCTCGGGACCCGGGGGGGCGCCCCGGTCCCTCCGGCCCCCTCTTCATCTGGCCAAAAATACCCTCGGGGGGCTCCGGGGGGCTGGCCCCCCGGTCCTGCCCTCTCACCCCGCGCTGCCGTCTCCGGCCTCGTCCTGCTCCGTCGTGACCATCCAGCGGATGCCGTAGCGATCCGTCAGCGAGCCGAAACCGGGGGAGAAGAAGTTCTCCTCCCACCCCATCCGCACTTCGCCGCCTTCGGAGAGCGCGTCGAACCAGCCCTTCGTCTCCGCGATGTCGGGGCTGGAGACCATGATGGAGCTGCCCTCCATGGGCGGGGTGGTGCCGTCGAAATCGTCGGCCCCGGCCAGCATGCCGCCGCCGAGGTGCACCTCGGCATGCATCGTGTAGCCGGGCTGGCCCATGTCGCCGGCCGGGTAGAGCACCGGCTCCGGCGCGCCGAAGATGCCGGCATAGAAGCGCATCGCCGCTTCGCACTGGCCGTCCTTGAAGAACACGTAAGGGGTGGGGGTGGGCATCTGGTCTGTCTCTCCCTCTGGGGTCGGGGCCAGTCTGGCGGAATTTAGGTTGATGTAAACCTGAATCTCTCCTCTCGCGCCCTGCTTGACCACCCGCCCCCCGCCGCCGTAGATGCGGGCGTTTCACGCTAAGGAGGCGAGCATGGGCTTTCGCATGGGGATCGTCGGGCTGCCGAATGTCGGCAAGTCGACCCTGTTCAACGCGCTGACGAAGACGGCCTCCGCCCAGGCGGCGAACTTCCCCTTCTGCACCATCGAGCCGAATGTCGGCGAGGTCGCGGTGCCCGACCCGCGGCTCGAGGTGCTGGCGAAGATCGCCGGCTCCAAGCAGATCATCCCCACCCGCATGACCTTTGTGGACATCGCCGGGCTGGTGAAGGGCGCGAGCAAAGGGGAGGGGCTCGGCAACCAGTTCCTCGCCAACATCCGCGAGACGGATGCCATCGCCCACGTGCTGCGCTGCTTCGAGGACGGCGACGTCACGCACGTAGAGGGGCGGGTCGACCCGATCGCTGATGCCGAGGTCATCGAGACCGAGCTGATGATCGCGGATCTGGAGAGCGTCGAGCGGCGCCGCGCCAACCTCGTGCGCAAGCTCAAGGGCAACGACAAGGAGGCGAAGGATCAGGACCGCCTGCTCGCCGCCGCCCAGGAGGCGCTGGAGGGTGGCCGCCCCGCCCGCACGATCGAGGTGGCCGAGGAGGACCGCAAGGCCTGGACGATGCTGCAGCTGATCACCGCCAAGCCCGTGCTCTACGTCTGCAACGTCGAGGAGGGCGCCGCTGCGACGGGCAATGCCCAGTCCGCCCGGGTCGCCGAGATGGCGGCGGCGGAGGGCAATTCCCACGTCGTTATCTCCGCCCGCATCGAGGAGGAGATCGCCCAGCTGGAGGACGAGGAGCAGGCGATGTTCCTCGAAGAGATGGGGCTGGAGGAGGCGGGGCTCGACCGACTCATCCGCGCCGGCCACCAGCTCTTGAATCTGCAGACCTACTTCACGGTCGGCCCCAAGGAGACCCGCGCCTGGACGATCCCCGTCGGCTGCCACGCCCCGCAGGCGGCGGGCGTGATCCACGGCGATTTCGAGAAGGGCTTCATCCGCGCCGAGACCATCGCCTACGACGACTACGTCGCCGGCGGTGGCGAGCAGGGCGCAAAGGAGGCGGGCAAGATGCGCGCCGAGGGCAAGGGCTACGTCGTCAAGGACGGCGACGTGATGCACTTCCTGTTCAATACGTAAGGATCGGGGTTCGCGGTCGTCTCCGGTTGAGGCGGTGGCGGTGGGTTGAAAACCCACCCCACCCTACGCGGCGCCGGCGGCCGGCGCGCTCTCGTAGGGTGGGTTTGTAACCCACCTTCCCCACGCCGCCGCTCTGTCGCCCGCCCGGTACGCGCCAAAGGCGCAGGGCGAGCGCCTGCCCGTCCCCACGGGCTGACGCTCTGGCTGGGCTTGGTGCTCAGTGGGCCACGGGGAGGTGGGCCACGGGGAGGTCCCTGGCTGGCATAAAGCACACCAGCGGCGCCGTCGAAGCGCCACCCCACGGGCCGGCGCTCGCCCTGCGCCTGCGGACCGTGGCACATTTGGCCGGCGCGGGTAGGTCGTGCCAGGTTTCGCCCGCCCTTCGCTCAAGAAACGAAAGGGGCGGCACCTGTGAGCCGCCCCCACGCCTTCCCGATCTGCCCTCACTCGGCGGTCAGGAACTCCGCCACGTCCAGCAGGATCATCTCGTTGTCATCCGCCACGCCCTCTTCGCGGCCGACCGAGAAGGGGTAGTTGTTGTCGTTGGCGACGACGATGGTCGTCTCGTCCACCCGGTCGACATCCTCGATGGTCACGAAGGGGAAGGTGAAGACGCCGTCCACAGAGCCGCGGGGGGCGAGGCCCTCGGGGTCCTGGATGTTCATCAGGTCGATATAGGCGATCTTGCGCAACACGCCGTTCTCGTCGGCCTCCTCGAGATCCACAAGGTAGATGCGCTTGAACTCCGCCGGCGTCTCCGCCCAGCCGTCGCGCGCGTCGCCGGTGCCATTGTCGCGCTCGATGATCAGCGCGCGGGTTCCCTCGATGATGTTGAAGTCGCCGATGGCGTGGCCGGCATCCTCCAGCGGGTAGTAGCGGGTGCGGTCGCCCCAGCCATTCCCCTCCGTGTCGTACTCGAAGATGCGCAGCACGGGCCGGCCGGAGACCTCCTCCGCCGCGCCGGTCGCCGCGTCGAAGACCGGCTTCTCCAGCAGCGGGTAGAGCGTCGTGCCGTCCTCGGAGAGCGCCATGCCCTCGTAGCCGCCGGAGCGCTGCGACATCATCGCGGGCAGGGTGCCGCCGGGGTTCGGCATGGAGAGGAAGGCGTTGTCCGGCCCCTGGATCAGCTCGCCCGCCGGCTCGGTGGCGATGACCTGCAGGACGCGGCCCGTGCTGTCCGTCTCGATCAGCCAGGGCCCGAACTCGTCGCCGAGCCAGTAGTGGTCGCCGACCGGCTGGATGGATTCGAGGTCGAAATCCGCCCCCGTCAGGTAGCGGCTTTCGGTCGTCTCGGCGATGATCGGGAAGGGCACGACCATGTCGGGATCGTGCAGGCGGATGGTCTCCTCGACGTTCACCGCACCGGCCTCCCAGTCGACGGAGACGATGTTGAACATCAAGATCACGTCGGCGGAGTTCGCCTTGGAGCCGAAGCCGTTGTCCGTCAGCACGAGGAAGCGGTCATCGCCGAGCGAGCGGATCCCGGAGAAGCCCTGCAGAGGCTGGCCCTCGAAGGGGCGCGAGAGGCCGGTCACCTCATCGGTGATCGCCCCCGGCTCCTCCACCCGCGCGCCGGCGGTGAAGCGTCCGGAGCGCTGGAAGTAGGCGGGCGCATCCTCGGGCGCATCGAGGAAGGTGGCCCCGGGCAGCTGGGCATGGGCGGTCAGCGTGGCGGGGAACTCCCGCGCCTCCTGCGCGAGGGCAGGGGCGGCGGCCGTGCCGAGCAGGGCGGCGAGGAGGGTGGTGCGAAGGGACATGTCCGTCTCCATGGGTGCGATATGGCCACCGCTTCCTCCCCGGTGATGACGGCGCCATGTCAGGCCGCTGAAGCTTTGGTGACTGGGGCGAGGACCGTGGGGTCACGTGGCCGGGCAGGGGGGACGGGCCGGTCCACGGCGCGTGTTTTCGCCCGGGCGGTGCGAATATCCCTTGTTCCTCTGGTCCGTCGGCTGATAGACCCGCCGGCGGAGACGTGGCCGAGTGGTCGAAGGCACACCCCTGCTAAGGGTGCAGGCGGGAAACCGTCTCGAGGGTTCGAATCCCTTCGTCTCCGCCACTTGCCCCCGAGAAAGCGTTCTCCCGATCCGGCTGCGGCCGGATTTTTCCGTTGTTTTCGAGGGTTATGCGGCAGGGGCTGAGCACCGACCCTGTCGCCAGGAGGCCGGGAAGCGGTCTCTCATGGCCGATATTCTCTCGACCTCATGACTGCGCCAATTTGGTGAATTTCTTGCAAGGCGCTGAAACTAAAGGTCTTCTGGCGTTGATAGGCTAAGCACTTCGACAACAGTGGCGTCCGGTGTGATGGAGCATATATCGAACATTTTCCAAGACATAGGACCCGCCTCAAATCGAAGCGGTTCAGCCCAAAGCTGCCGTTCGTAGTGTTCCGGGAGAGCGGCCACGCTACCGGATCTTACGGAAACTGGCCCAGTCGAACTCGAGGGAGCAAAATGGCACAAAGTTGCCGCTGTACCCTCTCCAGATGGACGACCTCTATAGTTAATGTCTCCTGTTGTTGAGAATTGAATCGGTTGATCTCGGAGTCCGCCGTTCGTTCGGATTGGTCATATGTTTCGGGTTGTTGTCTGCCTATCATCTAGTTGCGAACTCTGAACGAGCCGCTTTTCCGGCCAACAGAATGTCCATCCATGAACAGGATTTCGCAGTCGGTGCGATCATCGAGGAATGTCTCGGCAAAGTACTTCAGAAGCCGCGAATCGCGCATTACCTCCAAATCGCCGGGTAGATGATTGATTACCTCTTGGCTCGCCAACACTACGAGCTTGGCACGCGGTCGTGAGGCCATGACGTTGAAGCGATTGAGCGACAGAAGAAATTCGTCCTCGTCGGCGATCGCATCAGGATCGCCCAAGGCGTAACTAGCGATGATCACGTCACGCTGCTGGCCCTGGAAGCGTTCCACAGTATTCACCGCGTTGCGGATGAGCCTGCCATCGTCACCGAGCGGCTCGAATAGGGCCTGCAGCTTGGACACTACCAGCGCCTTGTGGGCGCGGTGCGGCGTCACCACGCCAACGGCGTCAGTCCAGAAGCTGATCGCAGTATGCAGCCCTGCGCCGCTCGCCTGCGGGTCTCCATCAAGACCGGCGCCTAGGTGACCCCGAAGCGTCGAGAGGAGCGCCGCCACTGTTTGGGCCTCGAAGTCGTTCCACCGGCTGCTTCGTCCTTCCGGATAGATGAAGGCCGAAATGGGCTGGCTGGGCTCCGGCAGCCGGGCGAACTCGGTGCCGAACGCGAGATTTCCGGGCCAGTTCGCCGGCGCCGCCGCAGGGAACGGCGTCTCCAGCCGCATACGCAGATCCGGGTAGCGGGCTGTAAGACCGGCCGGATAGCCGGCGAAGCGCCCGAAGCCGACGATCGTGCTGTTCGAACGGTAGTTCTCCAGCAGGTCCTTCGAGGTCACTCGCCTATGGTCCGCCACAAAGTCGTAGACGGAACCAAGGAGCTTCTCGAGGCCGAGCGGCGCCTGCACCGCTTGGATGGGCGGCAGTTGCTTGGGATCGCCGACGACGATCGTAGAGCCACCTTCGGCCAGCGGGGCAAGGGTGAGCACGGCGTTGGCCATGTCCATCTGGGATGCTTCGTCGATGAGAACCACGTCGAAGAGCGGCTGGGCGACGTTGCCCTTTAGGCCGGCGAACTTGGCCACCTGCTGCGGCGGCGCCGACACGATCGCGGACGTCGTCCCGGCGGTCAGCAGATCGTGCAGCTCGCGGATGCCGGGCGCATCCTTGTCGTTGAGGAGATTGACGCCCGCCGGAAGGCTCGGAGCGTCCTCCTTCGAACCGGAACGCAGACGCGCCAGCTGCACCTTGCCTGTCTCCGCCTCTCCTAGCGCCACGATCTGACGGAAGGTGCGCAGCACGACGTTGTCGGTCGCGTCGTAGGTATTACTCGTCACGAGGATTCGGATCGTCTTGCCGGCGGCGTGAGCTTCCAGCAGCAGCCCGAGCAGAATGGCGCGCAGCGTCTGCGACTTCCCCGTTCCGGGAGGTCCCCAGATGAGGGCGAGGCGCTTCTCCATCGCTTCCCGCCATGCGTCCCACTGGCTATCGTTGAGCTCGGTGCCGAGGGACTCCAGCGTCGCCCGTGTTCCGGCGGCATTCCTGCCCGTGGGATTGAGCGCTATCTTTTTTTGTATCCCAGAGCACGTCCGCCACGGGGACATGGGCGGTTGCGGTCTTGGGAGCCGCTTTCCCGATGACGTTGGCCGTCGGCGTGCCGGCGCTCATCGCCAGGGGCGGGTTACCGATGGCTCTGAGCGCTGTCTCGAGCCGTCCCGTCAGGAAGTCCTGGACCCGGCGATCGAGGACGACGTCGCGGCGCAGGTCAAGCGTGGATTCGATCCGTCTCAAATAGGCGTCGACCTCGGGCTTGAAGTATATTGCGATGAGACGAGCGTCGCGATCGATGGCGAGCAGCTGCGTCGCCGTCAGGGTTCCCGGCGAGCCAAATTCCCTGATCCAGACCGGCAGGTCGGAGGCGAGCGGTATGTCGCCGGTGAACTCGCCAATCCGGCGCGAATAGAAATCCGGTACGGAAGCGGGAGAGAGCGAGCAGAGGAAGTCGCCCTCCTCGAACTTGGCTTCGCGGGATCCCTCGGCGAGCGTGTAGATCCGCACCCCGGGGCGCGGCGTGATGCCGAGCGTCGATGCGGCGGCTGCCAGATCGGCTCCCGTCAGCTCCACCTCCAGCCGCGCGGCGAGATACTTCGCCTCCCGCTCGTGGATGGGCATGGCCAAGGAAATGCCGTGCTCCAGGCTGACGACCTGCGCGTTGAGTCGAGCGAAGGCGTACCAGATCTGCCCGTCGGCACTCACCCTCTGAAGCGATGACGGCGGCTTGATCTCCGTGATTTTGGGCGCGCGGCTACGCAGCTGGCCCTGGAGGTCGAGGCGCAGGCGCCACATGATGGAATGAAGCGCGTGCAGCTTCATCGTCACCGTCGAACGCAGCTGCGTGACCTGCTGGCTCCATGGACGGGGCTGGCCCATGCGGGTCCAGATCTCGTGCGGCCGCTCCGACGGGACCTGATCAGACAGCGGATCCTCAAAGATCACCGGCACGCGGAACTCGAACGGCCTCGAGCCCGGTTTCGGTGGCGGCGCATAAGTCCGTGCCAGTCCGAGCAGCGAGTAGTAATGGGGGATGGGTGCCGCCACGAGTGCCTGCACCGCGTTGCGGACGATCGTGATTGGCGCATTCACCGAGCGAAGCTTCGCGTTCTCGATGATCTCCTCCGGTGGGAACAGCCATGCCAGCTTTTTCAGACTGCCGTCAGCCAAGACGTGCTGAAGGTTGCGGCCGATTACACGCAGCATGTGCTCGTAGGTGACGCTGTCCCAGATGTAAATCTGAACCGTCGCATCCGCCTTGGCCTTCGTGGCATCTGAGAGCGCCCTTTCAACATAGGCGAGAAAGCTCATCAGCTCACGGGTCTCGCTCTGGACGCTTCGGGTGTCGTTCACGAAGACCTGCGCCTGGATCTTTTCCCGCTGTCCGCTGGCGAACGAGTGACCGCCGACGCCGAAGGCTAGGGTCAGGCCGCTGCCGACGTCGAAGTCGGCCGAAAGATAGAGATTAAGATCCGCCCTGTTCGGAATGACGGCCGACGTGCCCGAACCGGCGGGGATGTCGCTGCTGCCGGTCGCCAACGACTGCGCGCGGCCCGAGACGACCGTCCGCGTTGCGCGCAGCTTGGGATGGCAATCAAAGGCCACGTCGTCGGCCTGCAAAGGTGCCAGCGATACGGTGGTATTGATGTTGCGGTCGCCGAGCGCGCGCCGAGCGCCACGAGGAAGGAAGGCGATGGAACTAAGGTGTCCCTGCGCCTTCGCCATCGGCATGCAGTGGTCAGGATGCTCAGGGGTGGTCGCGCTCCACACGTAGCCAAGGTATTCGCAGCCGCTGCAGCCGGTACCCACGTGCCAGTCGAGAGCCTTCCGAGGGCTGGCCAGCGCCTCGGCGAGTTCCACGTTGAAGAAGTGCCTGAGGCGCGGCGAGAAGACGTCAATTTCGAGCGTCTCGATGTCATCGTTCAGGGCGGCGGCCAGCTCGTCGGCTGTCGGCGTCATCCCCGACTTGCTTCGCTCCGCCTGGAGCCTGACGATCGCTGCGGCGTCGTGCGATCCCGGCCAGATAGCCGCCTCGGCGACGACGGCATATCGGTCAGCGCTTGCCGCGGCTTGACCTCTGATCTGTGGGTGGATCGTTTCGTGGATGCGCTGGCCGATGTCTGTCGTCGACCTTGGAGGATCGGCGGGTGGTTTGACATTGAGAAGGCCACTGAACTGCTCGATCCAGTCCTCGGGCGAGTTCACCTACGCGACGCAGGCGATCCGCAAGACTGATGGTGGCGCGACAGTGCCCGAGAACATGAACGCGCTGGCCGCCTCCACCGACATGGTGGAGGCGCTGGACCGGCTGCAGGCGATGGCGCCTGCGATCGAGAGCGTCAGCCTCGTCGTCGCCTGGGTCGGCGACGACCTGCGCGCGGGGTCCTGCAAGGTGCGGCCGGGCGTCGAGGTCTCGGTTAAGTCGACCTCACCCGCCAGCTGGTCGGTCAATGGTGTCAGCCGCGGCGATGCATTCCTCGTCAGCCGCGACGACCAGGACCGCCCGGTCTATGGCGGCACGCCCTCCGACTTCGCCGTGGTACGGGCGATCCAGGAGATGAAGGCGCGCGGGCTGCGCGTCACCTTCTACCCGTTCATCCTGATGGACGTGCCGCCCGGCAACACGCTGCCGAACCAGTATTCCGACAACGCCGCAGAGACCGGCCAGCCCGCGTTCCCCTGGCGCGGCCGGATTACCTGTTCGCCTGCAGCGGGGTTCGCCGGAACCGTGGACAAGACCGCCACGGCCGCCGCGCAGGTGGCGGCGCTGTTCGGGGCGGCGACACCTGCGAACTTCAGTGTCTCGGGCGAGAGCGTCAGCTGGATCGGCACGCCCGGCGACTGGGGCCTGCGGCGCATAGTGCTGCACTACGCCCATCTCTGCGCGGCAGCAGGCGGGGTCGATGCGTTCCTGATCGGCACCGAAATGCCCGTCCTGACGACCATCCGCTCGGGCGCGTCCACCTATCCGGCGGTGCAGGCCTATCGGGATCTTCTCGCGGATGTGCGCTCTATCCTCGGGGCCGGGACCAGGATCGGCTATGCCGCAGACTGGTCGGAGTATTTCGGGCACCAGCCGGGCGACGGCTCGGACGACGTGTTCTTCCACCTCGATCCGCTCTGGGCCGATCCGGAGATCGATTTCGTCGGGATCGACAACTACATGCAGCTCTCCGACTGGCGCGACGGGTTCGAGCATGCGGACGCGGCCGAGGGCTGGCGCGCGATCTACGACCGCGCCTATCTGCAAACCAACATCGCGGGCGGCGAAGGCTTCAACTGGTTCTATGCCAGCGCGGCCGATCGGAGCGCGCAGGTGCGGACCTCGATCACGGATGGCGCGGCGGCCAAGCCGTGGGTCTTTCGCTACAAGGATTTGCGCGCCTAGTGGTCGAACGCGCACTACAACCGCCCGGGCGGGGTGGAGAGCGGCACGCCGACGGCGTGGGCGCCGCAATCCAAGCCGATCTGGTTCACCGAGCTCGGCTGTCCCGCCATCGACCGCGGCACCAACCAGCCGAACGTCTTCTTCGACCCGAAGTCGTCCGAGAGCTTCACGCCGCATTTCTCGCGGGGCTGGCGGGACGACGCTATTCAGCGCGCCTATGTCGAAGCGACCTACCTCTTCTGGGGCGAGGCCGCGAACAACCCGGTGTCCTCGGTCTACGGCGGCCGCATGGTGCATGTGCCCGAATGAGCCGCCTGGACCTGGGACGCGCGGCCGTACCCATTCTTTCCGGCGCTGACCGCCGTCTGGACCGATGGCCCCAACTGGCGGCTCGGCCACTGGCTGACCGGATGGCTCGGGTCAGTGTCTCTAGCCGCGCTCGTCCGGCACCTCTGTCTGCGCGCCGGGCTGCCGGAGGATCGGATCGACGTCACCGGCCTCTGGGGCGCGGTCGAGGGCTATGCCATCACGGCGCTGGAAAGCCCGCGCACCTCGATCACCACGCTGGCGCGGCATTTCGGGTGCGACGCCGTCGAGACCGACGGCGTGATCCGTTTCGTCATGCTTGCGCGAGCGGCGGTGGCGAGCATCGCGCCTGACGATCTGGTGGCCCCTCGCGAGGGCGACGTGCTGGAACTTACGCTGGGCCAGGAGACGGAACTGCCGCAGCCGCTGAAGTGGCAAGTCGCCCGAGCGGACGAGGACTACGACGCCGCCCTCGTCGAGGACCGACGCATCACGGTGGACACGACGCGGATCGCGTCCGAGAGCTTTCCGATGGCGGTGCCGCCAGAGGAAGCCGAGCGGCGCTGCCGCCGTGCCCTGATGGAGGCGTAGGTGGGTCGCGAGGCGGCGGCATTCCGTCTGCCGCCCTCGCGGCTCGCGCTCGATCCGGCCGACGCGATCCGGCTGGAGCAAGATGGGCGGCTGGTCGATCTGCGGCTCGTCTCCATCGCCGACGCGGAGGCGCGCGGCATGGAGGCGGTGCGCCAGGACCGAGCGACTTCCGATCTGCCGCCCGGCGATCCCCGCGCCGCCTCGCTGACACTCGCCGTTGTCTTCGGCGCGCCGGAAGCGGTGCTGATGGACCTGCCGCAACTGACCGAGGACCAGCCCGCGCATCGGCCGCTGGCCGCCGCGCACGCGGTTCCTTGGCCGGGCGAGATGGCGGTGTTCCGCAGTCCCTCGACCGATGGCTTCGAGCTGCTGACCACGTTCGGCAGTCGCGCCCGGCTCGGAGTTCTGGTCTCGGACTTCTACGCGGGCCCCACGTCGCGCTCTCGGCAATGCGCTGGTGGTCGATCTGCTGACCGGCACGCTGGAGAGCGTCGAGGACCTGACCCTATTCGGCGGAGCGAACGCCCTGGCCATCGAGAGCGCGCCCGGCGTCTGGGAGATCGTCCAGGCGGGCGCGGCTGAGCTGCTGGCGCCCGGCCGCTATAGACTGACGCGGCTTCTGCGCGGCCAACGCGGCACGGAAGGCGCGATGGGTAACCCTGGGCCGGTTGGCGCCCGCGTCGTGGTGCTCGACGACAGCCTCGCCACGCTGCCAATCGCCGAGGCCGATCTCGGCATCCCCTGGAACTGGCGCATCGGCCCGGCGAGCTGTTCGGTCAGCGACGAGACCTATGTCGCGCAGCCGTGCCGCACGCCGCGTACGCCCGGCGATCTGACGATCCGCTGGACGCGTCGGTCCCGCGCGCTCGCGGCCGACAGCTGGAGGCGGGCTTGAGGTGCCGCTGGCCGAGGAACTGGAAGCCTACGAGGTCGAGATCCTCGACGGCGCCACCGTGAAGCGGGTGCTGAGCACCGCCACCACCAGCGCGGTCTACACCGCCGCGCAACAGACCGCCGACTGGGGCGCACCGCTCGGTCCCGGCGACACGCTCGACATCCGCATCTTCCAGCTCTCCGCCCTCGTCGGGCGGGGCACGCCCAAGACCGTCACGCTACTATTCTGAAGGCCATCCCATGTCCGACGCCACGACTCATCTGCTGCTGCCCTACATCCTGGCGGCGCAGGCCCAGAAGCATGTCACCCACAACGAGGCGCTGCGGATCCTCGATGGGCTCATCCAGCTTTCCGTGCTCGACCGCGATCTGACAGCGCCGCCCAGCAGCCCCACCGATGGCGATCGCTACATCGTCGGCTCGGGCGCGACGGGCGATTGGGCCGGCTGGGATCTGAACGTCGCGCTCTGGACGGACGGCGCCTGGCTGCGTCTGCCGCCCCGGACCGGCTGGCGGGCGTGGGTCGAGGACGAGGAACTGCTGCACGTCTGGACCGGCACTGCCTGTGAGGTCGTAGGCGAGCCGAGCGACATCTCGGATGCCGTCTTCAGCCTGATCAACGAGGCCGACGCCACAAAGAAGGCGGTCTTCTCGCTCTCCGGTATCAGCGCCGGCACGACCCGCAGTTACACGCTGCCGAACACCTCGTAGGAAATGGCGATCCTGGCGGGAACCCAGACCTTCACCGGCAACAAAACCTTCTCGGGCACGCTCACGGCCTCCGGCACCGTGACGGTCTCGGGCGCGTCCGCAACCATCGGCACGGCGACCTACGGCATGGGCATAGGGGCGACGACCACCGGCCTCACCAAGACCGTGAACCTTGGCACCGGCGGTGCGTCGGGGTCGAACACGGTCGTCAACATCGGCCCGGCAACTCCGGCGCGAACGGCACGACGGTGGTCAACACGCCGACCGTCACCTTCGCCAATGCCGTCACGCAGGTCGGCATGCCACAGGCGAACCTCACCTCGCAGCTTCTGGGCCTCGGCGGCGGGACGGCCGACAGCTACAACCGGCTCTCGGTCGACACGCCCGCGGTGCTCCTGAACAACGCCGGCGCCGGGATCGAGGCGACGGTGAACAAGGCCGCAGCCGGGAACGACGCTGCCTTCGCCTTCAAGACCGGCTTTTCGGCCCGGGCGCTGATGGGACTTCTCAGCAGCGACGATTTCAGCTTCAAGGTCAGCCCGGACGGTTTGGCCTTCGATGGGGCGATCCGCATCGACTGCAGCAGCGGCCGGGTCGAGATGCCCGAGCCCGTCGTGCTTCCGGCGATGAGCGCCGTTCCCGCGCCGCCGCCGACCGGCAAGATCGTCCTCTATGCCCGCGACCGCGCCGGGGGGGGGGGGCTCGACGTTCAGCGCCCCTCGGGACGGTTCTTCCCGCTGCAGCCGCTTTTCGGGATGAACCGGATCGCGACCTGGGCGCCGTCCTCGGGCACGACCGTCAACACCAACGGCATGCCGCGCACCGCCGTCGGCACGGTCGCGACGCCGACACTCGCCACCAACAACCTTTCGACCTCAATGCGCCGCTGGCGCGTTACCCGCGCCGCCACCGCCGACGCGGCGGCCGAGGAACGCTCGGCCGGCTGGGTCTGCTGGCACGGCAATGACGATGGGCTGGGCGGCTTCACCTATGTGAACCGACTTTCGCTCGTGACCTTGCAGGCGATCGGCATGGGGTTCTTCGGCCTCTACGGATCGACGGCGGCGCTGGCCACGACCCTGACGTTGTCGGCCATGGTGAACTGCATCGGCATCGGCTTCCAGCGCGGCACCCACGAACTGGCAGTTGGTGCAGAACGATGCCTCGGGTGCACCGACACTCGCCGATCTCGGGGCGAGTTTTCCGGTGGCGAGCACGACGAACGTTCTGACCCTCACGCTTCTCGCCGCTCCGAACAGCAGCGAGATCGGCGTCCGGGTGGTCGAGAAGGTCAGCGGGGCGGTGGTCGAGGCCTTGCTCGACACCGACATTCCCGCAGCTGCGCAACTCCTGAGCCCGCGCAACTACATGAACAACGGCGCCACGGCGGCGGCGGTCGCCTACGATTGCTCAGCCGTCTATGTGGAGACGGATTACTAGCCAAGTCGACCGAACCATCGTTGAACAGGCTCTCCAACTCAGACCGCCCGGATCATTTCTTGCTTTGTGGTTTGCAGAAAGAATGCCACCTTAGGGTGACGCATCAAAATTTGTGCCATGCCTGCAACCCTCCGTACGTACCATCAACGCAAGCTTTTATCTAAGGCTTTTGGCTTGCTGTCTGCTTGCCCCCTTGGGCCTCGCATCGAAGTTGGTATTGCCTTAGAGCTATATGGCGATCAGATGATCCCCCCAAAAGATACTTCCCCTTCTTGTCGATCACCCAAAAGAAATTAGGGGGTATAACGAAGCGAGATGCCAGTAGTACTTGATTCTGGAATACTTGACGCGCATCCAGTGCGTAACGTGGCGCTCTCACAGATTCAAAGTGCGTGCGCACATCAAGCCGGCATACAAGTCGCGACTTTTCGATCAAACTCCGTGGAAATCATTCGGGATTACTTAGATCATCTTGGCCTCAGAGTTCCATGTGAAACCACAGACTATACGGAATTTCTTGAGCTTTTCAGTTCCGATATCGAGAAGTGGAAGGAGTTTTCTGAAAACATCTTCGTGAAAGTCGCGCTGCAAAGCCCATCTTTTCCTCACCTTCTCTTTCGTCTGATGATGAATCACTATGCAGCAAGAGCACACTATGCGATAGCACTACTTTACCTTTTCTCGGACAAGGACAAGACGCGCACCTGGCGAATTCTGGGTGCAAACTTTCCATTGATGCTGCGGGCCGCCGCCGACAAGGAGCTCATATATGTGTTTGGACCTACACTTGTAGACCTGGGTAATCGAGAAGCGGAAAGATTGGCGTCCCTTCAGAGTGTTGTTGTTTACGAAGTTCAGCGACTGGCCGATGCAACATCTCAACTGCGAGGCAAGTATAGTGGACTGCTTTGCACAACTGAAGAGATAATTAGAAATGCTTTTGCAAGGCCAAAGATATCGCAATCTCAGTTGGAAAGTGAATGCTTGATTGGCTCTTGCGTGCTGAAGAGCGCGAGGATGAACGAGGTCTCAAAGCAATACGAGTCAGTGCCGCCAACTTTTTATAGCAAGCTTGCAGCCTCATTGTATCTTGTTTGCACCGAAAAGCGGAACGCTTGCTTCGCCTTCCGATCCTTCTCAGGGGTGAGCGATATTCGCAAGAGAGTTGTAAGCGTCCAGGCGAATACTCTGGAAATTTCGGTATCCGAGCATGGGCCAGGTGCTCTTCCGGTTGAGGATACGGCACGCGCCAGAGCGCTTTCTGGATTTACAAATTGGTCCGTCTTCATCGCCGAGTCAATTAACATGTTAATAAACTGGCTCCAGTATCACGCAAGCGCAGACCCGGACGGTGAGGGTGGGGTTGACTTCGGTCGACGGCTTGCGAGGTACTTGGCCTATCCATTCAATGCAGATGAATGTAATATCTACCGGAGCGCCCCCAAGCATGGTGCGATTTCTTTGGAGGCCTATGCGCAATATTCTCGAAGCGCAATACCCCCAGGCCGATCTCGACTGATTGCTGAGGAAGTAGTTCGAATCTCGAAAGGTCCGTTCCCAAAGCGGTCAATCGTTGCGCGCGCCAGCTTTCTTAATGCAGAACAGTATTGCGTACTGTTTGAGCAAGCAAGTGGTGCGGCAATCCCGGAAGATCAGGTTTTATGTTTTCCAAATGGACATGAGGATTCAGATTGGGGGAGGTCTGCTTGCGCGATACCTATTCGTTTTTCCGGCTTAAGTTGGGGTGTCATTGAATTTGTGAGTGTGATGCCTCATGCCTTTCGAGAGACCGTCCGATCGAAAATCGAGGGAGTGATAAGCGTCTTTGCGCCACATGTTTTGCAACGAGAGATTTTTGGCGGCGTTCGAGAACTGAGCAGAACAATGATGAGCACCCGGACGATTGGTGATAGGAAGGGTGACCTTGCCGCTGTTTTTCAGAACCTGCTTTGCGCCAGATCGCTGTCGATCTTCTCTTTCAAGAAGGGCGAAAGGCCCGAACTATTCGTTCAGAGGGGTTGGTCTGATATCGAGAATATTCTGGACGCCAAAGTCAACGCCGAGCGCACGCTTTCGGCAATAATAGCACAGTTCGCTGATGAAGGTGTCGACTTTCGGTGGCTCAACGATGCTCTCGGACCCGAGCCACGCCTTTCCGCCCTTCGTGGGCGCAACCCGGAGCGAGTGCTACTTGCAAGGGTTCTTTGGAGAATAGCTGAGGGTTTAGGACATGCCGCGATTGCATTAATCGAGTTTCAACATCGACCGGTTCAGGCGGAAAATTGGCAATCCTTGGTAAAGTTCGTGTGTCAAGCTACTGGGAATACCATCGGAGGTATCTATAGCAAAGAAACATGGGATATTGAGTTACGCTTACGTTCTGCGCATGAGTTGAAGAAGTCGGCGAAGGGTCTGGCTTCCTCCAACGAAAAGTTGAGCAAACTTATCGAGAGGCTTGAACGAGGTCCTGACCAAAGAACCTTGCAAAAAGTTCGCACGGTGATGACCGATTATCGAAGATACTCGGCGAGCGTTGACAGGATGACCTATGCATTGGAAAACACCGCGTATGATCCATCGACAATCGAACCGCGTTTCGGCCTTGCGGGGTCCGCAGTTGATAGGTGGGTTGCGACAGGAAGATCTTCGATCGATATCAGAGATGTAATAAATCACGCCTTCTACGGGGCTAGCGAAGCTTTCACAGATAGAAACATACTTCTTCCTGAGTTCGTCAGTCTTCCCAAGTTAGAGGCGTATGTCGAAGAATGGTGTCTGCAAGAGGTTCTATTGTCACTGTCACAGAATGCTCAGAAGTACGCTGCGCCGAATACTGCGATATTGATTTCAGAAAAGTCTACCAACAACCTCGGCTTAAGGATCTCGAACATCGGTCCGCGGCTCGACGAAGACGAAGAGCATCGAGTCTTCAACGACCAAGCTCGAGGCAGACGAGTCGTCGCGCTTGGTATCGAGGGCTCCGGCTACGGGTTGCATTATGCGCAAGAGATGGCTCGGAAGTACATGGGTTGTGACCTCGATCACTTCCAAACCGAGCTAGATAAGGGCCGCGACGCCGAGCTAACGTGGCATCACTTCACGCTTGTGTTGCCGCGACGACTCGTTAAGAAATTATGACAGGATTGGAGGCCCGGTATGCTTCAGAGCGTTCATTCGACTGACCAGCAGAAGTTATGTCGGATCCTTGTGTTTGATGACAACGAAACCTTCGATTATCTTAATGACTTCACAGCTTACGGCTGCACGTTTGCGAAGTGCGCTAGCTTCGCGGAACTTGACCGCGAGCTGTCGAGGGACGGCGGAAGCTCAGATGAGTATGTGCTCGGTGTCTTCGATGTTTTCTGCGATATTGCGGAGGACTTCGGTTTCCTTGGCAGGGATGACATCAAGCTTGAACCGGCCCGCTGCGGTCCGCAACTGGTTGGAGAAGTCTTACCAAGCTTGGGTTTTGATTTCAGACAGAAGCCCTTGATACTGTTCTCTAGCCATGAGGGAGTCGGCGGGACCGCTGAGGTCCGCAATGATGAAAATCGGCCTGTTTCAATGCCAGTGATTTCGAGAGAGAAGATTGCAGAGCAGATCGCTCGGAAGATGGCGGAAATTGGCGTGGGATTTGGGGGGCAGGCGACATTGGCGGTATTGATGGTGATGTTTTTTCACCATCTGAGTACAAAGATATTTATTTAAGCTTGGCGGCCAGACTCCAACTTACTGACGACGAAGTTCGCCGATTTTTGGGAATTATTAACAAGGATGTTTCTGTAGATCAGGTATTTCGTTCAGTTACTCTCGCAAATGAGAAGATTGATCTACTGGTTGAGGTTGTAGCTCATATGGATATATTTCTGCGAGAGGATGAATTTAGAGATTTCCTGGAAACAAGATGTCGTTCGCTTCCAGGCGGTTTACCTCTTGAGTACCTGCTAGGGTGAACTGCCGATCTGGTTAACCTCAGGGCGGAATTGGAGTCCATTAACGGCGGGGCATTGCTCTAGTCATGATGGACGATTATTGCTGCATTATTAGTAATAAGCCTAAAGCAAGATGCGTCGCTTCCGATGTATTTTACACGGACCGAGGCGCTCAGAGTTTTGCTGATCAAATTCCTTCATCGATTCCGAAAGAAAAGCTGGATGAGTATCTTCGTCGGAGGCGGCGCAGCTACGCGAACAGTGATAGAGATAGAATTATTCGTAATGTGAGCTGGGGGTTCGACAAAGTTGCCTTGGGGCAGACTGTAGGGGAAGGCCGATTCAATTCGAAACATGAGGCGGCGCTATATACAGCAAGAGATGCTCAGACCGCAATGAAAGAGCGGCTCCACTACGTCAAGGAAGGGAGCAAGCCGTTTGACTACGTTGTATTTGCAATTTTTGCGTCAGCTAAGATGGTCGATATTCGGAAGGGTAGTGGCAACAGTTTATGCCTGGTGGTTGCCGACAACCATCAAGAATGTCAGCGATTTGCGTCAGATGTACGAGAAAAGTATGCGATGTCGACCGGCATAATTCCCGACTCTGTGCGAGATCCGGGTGGAGCATGTTGCACGTTTTTTACTTAGTCGGCGTTGCTCCTGATTGCGTCATCTCCGTTGGTGTTGAGACTTAATTGCGCCAGTTTGACGATGTTTGAAACATGGAGAAGGTTGGGCGTCAGGCCCATCACCTCCCCCACCCACCATTTATGTTGATTGGCGCTCGGTGCTGTTCATTCCGTGGTATGAAACCAGGTATAGGCATGGCCTAGGCTCAGGACCCATTGATCAAGACGGCGGTGCGTGATTCAGCCTTCGCCAGAAGGAGGCTGACGATGAGCGAACTTTACTGGCTGAGCGACGCGCAGATAGATCGGCTGCGGCCTACTTTCCTCGGCTCAGGACTCATAGCCAATAGATTGCGGTCGCGGCGAGTGCGATGGCCGAGAGGAAGGCCTTGGGGCATCGGTCGTAGCGAGTGACGACACGACGCCAATCCTTGATGCGGCCAAACATGATCTTGATACGATGGTGCCTGCGGTATCTTCGCTTGTCGTATCTAATCGGCTCCCTGCGCGACTTTCGCGACGGAATGCAGGCCCGAACCTTGCTTTCCGACAGAGAGTTATAGAACCAGTCGGCGTCGTAGCCGCGGTCGGCGAAAAGCCAGTCCGGTTGCGGAAAGCCGCTCTGGAGCGCGAGCGCGCGCTTGTAGTCGCTGACCTGGCCGGCGGTCACGAAAAGGCGGACAGGACGGCCCTCGCGGTCGGTGACGGCATGGAGCTTGGTGTTCATGCCGCCCTTGTTCCTGCCGATCAGGCGGCCACGTACCCCTTTCGAGCTTGCAGGCTCGAGGCCGTGCGGTGCGCCTCCAGATAGGTCGCGTCGATCATGATCGTCCGGCAATCGGTCTACTCGGCGGCGAGCCCATGATCCGGGCGAACACGTCCGTGCGGCTCCATCTGATCCAGTTATTGTAGAGCGTCTTGTGCGGACCGTATTCGCGGGGGCGTCCCGCCATCGCAAGCCATTGAGATTGATGAAGATAATGCCGCTGAGGACGCGCTTGCCGTCCACACGGGGTCGCCCATGGGGTTAGGAAAGTAGGCCGCAGCCGCTCCATCTGTGCGTCGCTCAGCCAGTAAAGATCGCTCATCGTCAGCCTCCTTCTGGCGAAGGCTGAATCACGCATCGCCGTCTTGATCAATGGGTCCTGAGCCTAGGGCCGGCTAGCGAGAGCGAGGCACACAAGGCACGAGCGACTGCGTTGCGCCACCCACCCGCCGCCGCCGCCCCCCTTCAACCATCCCGCCCCGCGCCCTCCGGCCCCACCCGGGGCAGCCCGTGCTCCCCGCTCAGTTCGGCCAGAACCTCGTGCAGGCGCGAGATGATTTCGGCGCGGGGGGAGGAGGTGCGTTCGACGATGCCGATCTGGCGGGTGGCCTGGGGGGTGCCGAAGGGCAGGCGGATGAGGCCGGCGTCCTCGGGGCCAGCGAGCGCGACATGGGGGACGACGGAGATGCCGAGGCCCTGGCGGACGCAGGTGACGATGGAGCTGACCGTGTCGATCTCCGCCACGTCCTGCGTCACCACGCCGAGGCGCGACAGCTCGGTGTCGATCAGGTTCGCCAGCGGTACCGCGCTCTTGAAACGCACGTAGGGGCGGGTGTTGAGGAGGCGGAGGATGTCGCGGTCCTCCGTGCCCTCGGGCGCGATCAGCCAGAGGGGCTCGCGCAGGAAAGGGCTCCAGCGCAGCGCGTTCGGCATGCCCATGTGCTCGGCCACCACCGCCGCGTCGAGACGGCCGGAGGCGACGTCGGCGATGAGGGTGGAGGAGAGCGAGATGCGCAGGCTGGTCTTCAGCCGAGGGTAACGCTCGCGCATGTGGACGAGCGCGGTGGGGAGCAGGTTGAGGGCGCTGGAGCGGACGGACCCGATCATCAGCGTGCCCGCCATCTGGTCTCCGCGGAGCGCGGTCTTCGTGTCGTCCTCCAGAAGCAGGATCTGGCGGGCCAGCTCCAGCACCTGGCTGCCCGGCGCCGTCAGTTTGGGCGGGCGCGAGGTCCGGTCGAAGAGCTTGACGCCAAGCTCCTGTTCCAGCGCATGAATCTGCTGGCTGACGGCCGAGGGGGTCAGGCCGACGACATCGGCGGCCATGGCGAATGTCCCATGCGTGGCAATCGCGGAGAGGGTCTTCAGCTGGCGCGTGTCCATGGCTTCATCCAGTTTTTCTTAATCATCTCTCCAGAATTACGCGCTTTTGTGCAGATGCGCTATCCCTTACGCAAGTGGGCGGAGGAATGCCGCGCCGGTCTGAGGAGCCCGTCGCGGACTTCACAAACGATAGACCTGCCCCTGGCCGGATTCTCCGGGCCCAGGCCACGAGAGGCTTGCCATGAGCAACACTATCCTTGTCACCGGACCCGATCTGCACCCCTCCGCGGTGGAGATCGTCAAGGCGCGCGGGTTCTCGACCGCTCACACGCCTGCCTACGCCGACAGTGCCAATATCATCGAACTCCTCGCCGAGACGGGCGCGCAGGGCATCGTCTCGCGCATGGGGCGGATCGATGCCGAGGTGATGGACAGTGCGCCGGGGCTGAAGGTCATCTCCAAGCACGGCGTGGGCGTCGACAACATCGATCTTGAGGCCGCCGCCCAGCGGGGCATCCCCGTGATCGTGGCGACGGGCGCCAATGCCGTTTCCGTCGCCGAGCACGCCATCGCGCTGCTGCTGACGGCATCGAAGCGCATCCTGCCGCTGGACGCCGGGCTGCGCGCGGGGCGCTGGGAGAAGCCGGGCTTCTCCGGGCTGGAGCTCGCCGGCTCGACCATCGGGCTCATGGGCATCGGCTCCATTGCCCGCGCGACGGCGCGGATGGCGCAGGGGCTGGGGCTGAAGGTCGTGGCCTATGACCCCTATGCCGACCCCGCCCAGTTCGAGGCGATCGGCGCCGGGCGCTGCGAGAGCTTCGAAGAGCTGGCGAGCCGGTCCAACATCCTCAGTCTGCATTGCCCGCTGACCGACCAGACCCGCGGCATCGTCAATGCCGAGGCGCTGGCGCGGATGCCCGAGGGCTCCTTCGTCATCAACACGGCCCGCGGCGGGCTGATCGACGAGGCGGCGCTTGTCGCTGCCGTGCAGTCGGGACACATCGCCGGCGCCGGGCTCGACAGCTTCGCCACCGAGCCTCCGGGCGAGGGGCACCCGTTCTTCGCCGAGCCGCGCATCGTGGTGACGCCCCATATCGGCGGGGTCACGGCCGAGGCCAATGCCCGCGTCGGCCGCAATGCCGTGGAAGGCATCTTTTCCGTGCTCGACGGCGCGCCGCTGCCGCCCGAGCGCATCATCAACCGCAAGCTGCTGACGCTCGCCGACAAGCCGCTGCCCGCCATGGAGACCCTGTGATGACCGTTGGATTCCGCATCCTCAAGCGCACCGAGACCGCCAGCAAGGAGCTGGTGGAGGCCTTCGCCAAGCTCCCGGTGGCGAACGTCTCCGACGCCATGTCGCGCATGACGGCCGCCGGCCCGTCGCTGCGGCCGATGCACGCCTCCGGCGGCATGGCCGGCGTGGCGGTGACGGTGAAGGCGCGGCCGGGGGACAACCTGATGCTGCACAAGGCCATCGACATGGCCGTGCCGGGCGACGTGATCGTCGTCGACGCGGGCGGTGACTGCACCAACGCGCTGATGGGCGAGCTGATGCTGGCCCATGCCATCAACCGCGGCGTGGTCGGCTTCGTCATCGACGGCGCGATCCGCGATGTCGATGCCTTCGTGGAGACCAACCTGCCGACCTTCGCCGCGGGCGTGACCCACCGCGGACCCTACAAGGACGGCCCGGGCGAGATCAACGTGCCGATCAGCCTCGGCGGCATGGTCATCAACCCCGGCGACATCGTGATCGGCGACGCCGATGGCGTGCTTGCCGTGCCGATGGCCGATGCCGAAGAGATCCTGCGCAAGACCGAAGCCAAGCAGGAGGCCGAGACGCGCCAGATGGAAGCGATCAAGGCCGGCAAGAACGACCGCACCTGGGTGGACGCCGCGCTGACGAAGCTCGGCTGCGCGCTGCCCGAGTAAGACAATCCCAAGCATGCAACGGAGGAAAACATGCTGAAACTCGCCCTCAACACCACCCTCGCGGGCACGCTCGCCCTCGCTGCCGGCGCTGCCATGGCGCAGGACTACCCCGATGAGCCCATCGAGGTCATCGTGGGCTACGATGCCGGCGGCGGCACCGATGTGATGGCCCGCACCGCGGCGCCCTTCATCGAGAAGTACCTCGGCGACGGCGCCAGCCTCATCGTGCGCAACATGCCCGGCGCCAGCGGCCAGATCGGCATCACCGAGGTCGCCAATTCCGACCCCGATGGCTACACGATCGGCACGTTCAACCTGCCCGGCATGATGGCCCGCACGCTCGACCGTGAAGCCGGCTACGACCGTGAGAGCTTCACCTACCTCGCCAACGTCGTGAACGACCCCAACGTGATCGTCACCCCGCTGAACAGCGATATCGACACCATCGACAAGCTGATCGCGGAAGCGACCGAGAACCCCGGCGCCGTCACCGTCGGCATGTCGAGCCTCGGCGGCGATGACCACTTCATGCTGATCAAGCTGCAGGAGATGACGGGCGCCGAGTTCACCATCGTGCCCTTCTCCGGCTCCGCGCCGGCGCGGACGGCCCTGATGGGCGGCCACGTGAGCATGGGCATCCTCAACATCTCCGAGGTTGCCGAATTCCAGGAAGAGCTGAACGTGCTGGGCGTCGCCCAGGCCGAGCGCTCGCGCTTCGCCCCCGACCTGCCGACCTTCCGCGAGCAGGGCGTCGATCTGGTGAACGGCTCCATGCGCGGCTTCGTCGCCCCGGCCGGCCTGCCCGAAGACGTCGAGGCCCAGCTTCTCGAAGCCTTCAACCAGCTCGCCGACGACGAAGAGTTCATGGATGCCATGGCCGCGACGGCGAACCCCGTCGAAGTGGTCACCGGCGAAGACTTCCGCGCCCTGACCTCGGATCTCTACGATCTGGCCGAAGGCGTCTGGAACGAGACGCCCTGGAACTGATGTCTCCGGCCCCCTGAGCGGGGCCGGGGTGAGCCGGGGGCAGCGATGTGCTGCCCCCGGCGCTTTCGCACATTCCCCCCCGTGAGGCGCCAAACATGTCCGCACAACCTTCCTCGCGACTGACCCGGCCGGAGACGATCACCGCGATCGGCATCGTGATCATCGCCGGTGCGCTGCTCATTCCCGCTGCCGGGCTGCGCCCGATCTCGGCCCTGCTACCGGTCGCTATGCTCGTCGGCCTGATCATCCTGTCGGTCTTCCTGCTCATCGCCGACCAGCGCAAGGCGACGCTCGAGCAAAAGGGAGAGCGCGAGCCGGCCGGTCCGCTCAGCGACTCGCCGAAGCGCGCCCTCGGGGCCTTCGCCCTCATCGTGCTCTACGCGCTCGCCGTCGACGTCGCCGGTTTCTACGCCAGCACCATCGTGATGCTGCCGCTGGTGACCTACACCTTCGGCTACCGCTCGCTGCCGCGCATCGCGCTGGCCACCGTGATCGTCGTCGGGGCGATCTACCTCATTTTCTCGGTCGGGATGTCGCAGAACTTCCCCACCGGCATGCTCTGGGAGTCGTAAGCGATGTATGGCGACCTTCTGAGTGCGCTGCCCGAGGTTATCGGGTTCACCAATTTCGCGGCCGTGGTCATCGGCGTCATCGCCGGGATCGTCGTCGGCGCCATGCCGGGCCTCAGCGCCACCATGGCGATCTCGGTGCTGGTGCCCTTCACCTTCGGGCTGGAGCCGCTCGTCGCGCTCGGCATGATGGCGGGCATCTACAACGGCGCCATGTATGGCGGCGCGATCCCCGCCGTCCTGCTGCGCATCCCCGGCACGCCGGCGGCCGTGGCGACCACGTTCGACGGCTACCCGATGGCCCAGAAGGGGCAGGGCGGGCTGGCGCTGCAGGTGGCGGTGGTCTCCTCCTCCATCGGCGGCATCGCCTCGGCCTTCGCGCTGATGCTGCTGGCACCGCCGCTCAGCAAGGTCACGCTACTCTTCGGCCCGTCGGAAGTGTTCTGGGTGGCCGTCTTCGGCCTCGCCTCGATCATCTTCCTGCTCGGCGGCAACGTCGTGAAGGGCCTGATCAGCGCCTGCTTCGGGGTGTTCGTCTCCGTCATCGGCTCCGACCCGATCTACGGCTCCGACCGCTTCACCTTCGGCCAGCTTGAGCTGCTCGACGGCATCTCCATCGTCATCCTGCTCGTGGGTCTCTACGCCCTGCCGCCGGTGATCGACCTGCTGGAGACGCCGCTCAAGACCGACGGCGTCAGCAGCTCCAAGCTCGGGACGGACCCGATCTGGAAGTCGCTGCCCTCGATGAAGGGCTACTGGAAGACGTGGCTGCGCGGCTCCATCATCGGGATCTGGATCGGCATCCTGCCCGGCGCCGGGGGGTCGATGGCGGCCTTCATGAGCTACAACGAGGCGCGCCGCACCTCGAAGAACCCGCAGGACTGGGGCGAGGGGGAGCCCGAGGGCGTCGCCGCCTCCGAGGTCGCCAACAACGCCGACACCGCCTCGGCGCTGATCCCGGCGCTGACGCTCGGCATCCCCGGCACCGCCGTGGCCGCCGTCATGCTGGGGGGCCTGCTCATCCACGGGCTGCAGCCGGGGCCGATGCTCTTCCGCGAGAACCCGACCATCGTGTTCGGCTTCATGTGGCAGTTCCTCTTCGGCGCCATCCTTCTGGTGCTGCTCGGCGGCTCGCTGGCCACCAACAGCTTCGCGAGGCTCCTGAACCTGCCGCGCCCGCTCCTTGGCTCGGTCATCATCATGCTGATGCTGATCGGCGTCTATTCGATCCACGGGCGGATGTTCGACGTCTACCTGATGCTCGGCTTCGGCGCGATTGGCTGGGTGATGGACAAGCTGAAGTTCCCGCTGCCGCCGGTCGTGCTGGGCCTCATCCTCGGCGCCTTCGCCGAAGAGAACCTGCGTCTCGCCCTCAGGATCGGCCGCGGAGACTGGACGCACCTGTTCTCGAACGTCACGAGCCAGATCCTCGTGGCGCTGACGGTGGCCGTCGTCGTGGGGCCGATCATCAAGCGGCGCGTCTTCGACAGGCGCAAGAAGGACAAGGCTGCCTGACAACACCGCCATGAGCCAACAAGGGGGCCCTCGGGGGCCCCCTTCGCCATTTCAACCGAGGGGCCCATGCGCCTTCTGCTGCACCGCGATCTCGCGCTCTACCTTGCCGGCAACTTCGCTTCGATCACCGGCACATGGGCGCAGCGCGTCGTCGTCTTCTGGCTGGCCTGGGAGCTGACGGAATCCCCCTCGATCCTCGGCGTGCTGGCGGCGCTGGAGCTTCTGCCCTCGATCGTCTTCGCCCCGCTCGCCGGCACATGGGCCGACCGCCGCCCTGCCGCCCGGCTGGCCCGAGACGTGCAGGCCGCCTCGATGCTGCCGCCGCTGGCGCTGCTGGCCGTGGCCCTGATGGGAGAGCCCGGGCTGCCGGCGCTGGTGATCGTCACGCTCGCGACAGGCGTGCTGAACGGGCTCGACCATCCGCT
The DNA here is from genome assembly GCF_012070395.1 of Pseudoroseicyclus tamaricis. Lineage (GTDB taxonomy): Bacteria > Pseudomonadota > Alphaproteobacteria > Rhodobacterales > Rhodobacteraceae > Pseudoroseicyclus_A > Pseudoroseicyclus_A tamaricis. Next base: position 1,308,735 of record NZ_JAAFYS010000001.1, read on the forward strand.
GCGGCTGCTGCTTGTGGGGCGCGTGGCGCCGAAGGGGCAGGTCTCGGGCGCGGTGGCGTGGAACTCGGCGGCCTTCAACGTCGGCCGCATGATCGGCCCGGCGCTCGGCGGCTGGGCCATCTCCGCCGGCCAGCCGGAGTGGATCTTCGGCTACAACGCGCTGTCCTACCTCGGCTTCGTCGTCGTCCTGACCATCGTGGGCCGGCACATGGCGGCGACGGAGCCGGGCGCCGCCTCGCGCGGCCAGGCGAGCTGGCGCGGCCTCCTGCGAGCCTTCCCCCGCGACGTGCTGCTGCTCTTCGTGCTCTTCGCCGCCACGGCCGGCCTGCTCCGCCCGATCTTCGAACTCCTGCCGAGCTTCGCCGACAGCTTCAGCGGCGGGGTGGAGGCCGGCCCGGCGAGCGGGGCAGGGGCCTTCTCGCTGCTCACCACGGCGCAGGCCGCCGGGGCGCTCGTGGGGGCACTGGCGGCGTCGGTCCTTTTCGCGCGGTTCGGCAACCGACGAGTCGCCATCGGCATGGCCTTCGTCGCCGCGCTCTCGGCGCTCGCCTTCGTCGCCACCCCCAACCTGCCGCTGGCGGTGCTGGCGGTGGCGGTCATGTCAGGCGCGACGCTCGGCAATGGGATCGCCACGCAAGTCGACCTGCAGACGACACTCGACGAGAGCGTCCGTGGCCGCGCGCTCGCGCTCTACACGATGACGTTCCGCGGCCTTCCGGCGCTCGGCGCGCTGTTGCTCGGTGTGCTGGGGGAGGCGCTCAGCGTCCATCTCGCCGCCGCGCACTCCGCGCTCGTGCTGCTGGCGGTCTGGGCAGTGCTGACGCTGCGCATCCGGCGCCACTGAGGGCGCCGCCGGCGGGCGCCCATCATCTCGCTCCAATAGGCCATACGGTCGACCGACTCGCGCCACAGGTTGACGGTGGCGATGTGGCACGGCGCACCGACGCCGCCCATGTAGGAGCCCATGTGCTCCTCGCCTTACCTGGTGAGCGGGATCATCAGCGAGACGGTGCCGGCGTGTGGCCGGGCGTCACGAGGGCGGTCAGCGTGGTATCGCCGAGCGTGATCTCCATCCCGTCGGTGATGACGAAGTCATTCTCGTCACGCTCGGGGATCTCGCCGGCGATCGTCGCAAGCTGGTAATCTGCTTCGGACATGCCGACGGAGGCACCGGTCAGCTCTTTGAGATACTCAAGGCTGCCCGTGTGGTCGAAGTGGCCATGCGAGATGATGATGATCTCGATGTCCTGCGGGTCGAGACCCATGCGCATCATGTTGCCGACCGTGAAGCCCTCGGCCTGTTCCGCGTGTCGAGCAGGATGATGCCTTCGCTGGTGTCGAACGCCCAGATGGTATTGGCGTCGTTGCCGATGGAATAGACGTTGTCGAACACTCCGAGCGGCACGCGATATTCCGCGTTCAGCGCGGTGCCGCCATGCGGGTTCTTGCACTGGTAGAACAGCGTCGGGACCCGGTTGCCGTCAGCGGCGACGGCGGCGAGGCTGGCATATTCGAGGGCGGCGGGCGCGGTGTAGCCGCTGGTCTCGACCATCTCCTCGACAGTGTTGATCTCGGGGCGGCCACCGTTGGGCGTGTCCTCGTGGCCTTCCCAGACATCGCCCGGGCGCTGCGGCGAGAGCGGCGTGTTCTCCGGGTAGGGTGGGATGTCGTCCTGCGCGAAGCCGAGCGTGCCCTGCAGGGCGAGGGTGGCGATGCCGGTTGCGAGGGCCAATTTGTTCTTGATGGTCATAGGATATTCCAGCCGCTGGGGCTGTCCTCCTCCTAGGTGTCTGCGCCGTGTCCGGGGCGATGGTCCGACGAGCGAGCAAACGTCGACGGGGCCGGCGACGCGGACGTCGCCGGAATGGACGGCCATGCATGCCGCGGCCGTCTCGAACCGCCCGGCGAGGGGGACGTGTCAGATTCTGATCTGTTGCTTGAAACCGAGCTGCCCGTGGGCGGTCTGTCTCTTCCTGCAGGGGAGGATGGCATGAAGCGCTTGTGCCGCGAAGCGGAAATATCTGTTAATTAGGTTAATGACAGCTGCATAAAATGCCGTTCGATGGTCTGAAACGCGAGGCCTAGGAGCACAATTTCTGCGTCCGACGCCAGTATATGCGTGCAGTCTTGCAGTCGGTTGTTGCCTCGGGGGCGGCCATATCGAGGCGCCCGGGCTTGTGGACCTCTACTCAAAAAGTTGATCCTGCTCGGGGTGAGCCACTTGGGCCGGAGACTGCGCATGGGCGCATCGGTTTGGTTGGCTGGGTCTGTCTGCTGCTGTAGATCTTGCCTTCCAAATGAAGGCCTCTCTACTGTGACCCGGCACACAAGTGAATCGTAGCCCTGCGTTTCGGACGCGGGCTGCAGACGATATCGCTGCGTACCGGGCGCGCTCACGAGCACCGTGGACCCGAAGTCGCTTGGAGACCCCCCTGACCTTTCAGTAGGCCCTCTGTAATGTTGACGACGCTAGGGAAATAGATGCGAGCGGCGACCCGCGCCCGATACTCCACTCGCAGAATAACTCCATCACAACTCGGCGCGGCTGTAGTCTTCCGTGCCGCTCAGGTCGTGGCGGATCACATCGACGAGCCAGCCCGTCATCAGGTCATAGACCAACTCGCCGCGTTCGGCGGTGGCGAGCTGTGGGTCTCCGGTGATGCCGCTTTTGAACCCTTCGAAATAGGGCTCTGCCATCTTGTACCGACCGACGCCGCCGCCGAGGTAGGGGAGGTTGTCGGCGTCGGGACGGTCGTCGCGGGGGGTGGGGTGCCAGGGCTCCGCGAGGTGCATCCGGCACAGATGGGGGGCGGTGGCCAGCATGCGGCAGGTCTCGCCTTCTCCGCCGTGACCGTCCTGCGCCTTGGCTTCCATGTACTTGGAGTAGCGCGGGCGGGCGCCGACGAGCCAGTTAAGGGTGACCACGTTCGCCTCCGTCGTCTCGCATAGCTTCTTCGCCACGATCTGCATCGGGGCGTCGCTCTCGGCATGAAAGCCGAGAAAGTAGAGCCGGCGAAACCCCTGTTCGATGATCTCGCGGCCGATCTCCTCCAGCACCAGCATGAAGGTCTGGGCGGAGAAGTTGACGTTGCCGGGCAGCTTGATCGGCGTTTCGCTCAGAAAGCCGCGCGGCCCGAAGGGGATGGCCGGCCCGACGATGGCAGGATGGCCTTCGGCGTGCAGCTTGGCGACGGTCCGGCGGGCAAGTTCGATCCCCTGCATCGTGTCGGCGCCCAGAGGCAGATGACCGCCATGTTGCTCTGTCGCGCCGAGCGAAATGAGGATGACGGCATTGTCCTCGATCGCCTTGCCGACTTCGATGGAGGTCATCTCGTCGAAGTACGGCACCATCCGGTGGTCAGGGGCCGATGTAGAGGTCGTGGTCGTGTCACTGGTGGGTGTCGAAGAGCCAGTCATGCCGAGCGCCTCCACATGGCGTATTCCTTGCGAATGACGTCGCAGATCCACTCGTTCACCACCTTGTAGTAGGCTTCGCCGGTTTCGGCGGTCGCATAGTCGGGATCGCCCCAGAGGCCGTCCTCGAATCCCTCGAAGACTTCGGGAGGATACTTGTAGCGACCGATGGCACCGCCGAGGTAGGGCATCCGGTCCTGGCGTGCCGGATCGGTGGGCAGAGCGGGGCGGTAGCTGACGCATTTGTCCATCCGCACGAGGTGCGGGGCAGAAGCCAGCATCCGGGCCGTTTCGCCTTCGCCGGCGTGCCCCTGTGAGCCGGGGGCCAGCTTGATCTTGCCGTAGTCCGGTTGGGCGCCGATCAGCCATTGCACGGTCAGGACGGATGCATCGGTTTCCTCGGACACCTCTTTGGCGACGAGCTGCAGGACGGGGTCGCTCTCGGCGTGGCCGCAGATGAGGTAGATCACCTTGAAGCCCTGGCGGACGAGCTCCAGGCAGATGTCCTTGGACAGGGCATGCAAGGTGGCGTGCGAGACGTAGATCGAGCCGGAGAAATCCCGCGGGCTCTCGCTCTGAACGGCCGAGGGGCCAAAGGGCACGGCTGGTCCGACGAGCAGGGGAACGCCTTCGGGATTGAGAGTGGCTGCGGCGCGGCGGGCGATGTCGACGCTCTGGTAGGTGTCGGTGCCGAGCGGCAGGTGGCCGGCGTGCTGTTCCGTCGCGCCGAAGGGCACCACGACATGCGCGCCGGCTTCAGCGGCTGCGGCGACATCGGGCGATGTCAGCTCGTCGAAGATCGGGATGTCACGCCAGTCGCCGGAATCGGGATAGGGGAAGCTCATGTCTCTGTCCTCGTGTCTTGAAGGGCTTTTGCCGCTGGACCGGTGGTGGGCGGCAGCGGTGCCGCCCCGGCCTGCGGATGGGGGGAGAACGCCGCGCAGAACTGGCCGATGACCGGCTGCAGCTTGCGAAACAGCGCCTTGTTGTCGGCGTTCAGCGTATCGAGACGGGCGACCGCATCGGTGACCTGCCGCTGCAGGCGGGCCAGGTCGACGGTCATCAGCCTGCGGTCGCGCACGATCATGTGGCCGTCGATCATCACGTGGCGGACGGCAGTGGCATCCTCTGCCTGCACCAGCTGCATGGTTACGTTGCGCAGAGGCATCCAGTGCACCCAGCCGAGATCGAGAAATACGATGTCGGCGGCGTAGCCGACATCGAGCTTGCCGATCCCATGCATGCCGAGCGCCTTCGCCCCGCCTTCGGTGGCGGCGCGGGCGGCTTCGGCGCTGGTCACCCAATCTTCCGCGTTGGGCGACTGGACGTGGGACATGTACCCGGCGAGTCGCGTCACCTCGTACATGTTCTGATGATCGCCGCAGGAGGCACTGTCGGTGCCGAGCGCGACGTTCATCCCGGCGTCCAGCAGGCGGCGCATGCGCGGCAACCCGGAGCCGAGACGCAGGTTGGAGCTGGGATTGAGCACCGCCGTCGCGCCGGCCTCAGCCAGAAGGGCGATGTCTGTGTCGTTCAGCCACACGGCGTGGGCGACGGAGAGGTTCGGGCCGAGGAAGCCCACATCGGCCAAGTGTTCGGTCAGTGACCGGCCCCAACGTTCGCGGGCGGTCACCTCCTGGATGCGGCTTTCGGAAAGATGTGTCTGAATCGGCAGACCGCGGTCGCGGGCCAGCCGCGCGGCGCCCGAGAGGAATTCGTCGCTGCACAGGAGCGGGACGGTGGGCCCGAGCGCGAAGGCGACCTGATCGCGGTCGAACGGCCAGGCGTCGTCGATTGCGGCAAGGCGGGACAGGAGGGCCTCGGAGCTCGGCGCGGTCCAAGGCGTGATCTCGGCGCGTAATTCCTCAGGTATGGCCTCGATCAGGCCCGGGATGGAGGAGAGGAAACTGCCGTCGGCCACCATAGGCGCCATGACGGCGCGCATTCCGACGTCGCTGTAGGCGCGGCCGGCCGTCGCCATCCCCTCGTAGGACGCGGTGGGGAATTCCCAGAACAGGTCGTAACAGGCGGTGCAGCCTTTCAGGACCATCTCGGCAGCGCCGATCAGCGTGGACAGATACTTGTCTTCGTGGCTGCGGTTGCCGTTCAGCCAGAAGCTCCCGGCCAGCAATGTCTCCAGCGTCAGGTCATCGGTCAGCGCGCGCGAATAATGCCCGTGGCCGTGTGTGTGCCCGTTGACGAGGCCGGGATGCAGCAGGCATCCGGCCGCGTCGATCTGCTCGCAGTCTTCGGGGGCTTCCATGCCCGGTGCGCCGATCAAGGCGATCTTGCCATCGCGCACGAGGATGTCGGCAGGGGGGGCAGTATCCGCGCCGGGACGCAGAATCCGCCCGCCGCGGATGACGCAGGTTCGAGAGGCCATCAGTCGACAGCCCCTGCGAGAAAGGGGCGGGCGCCAGCCCGGCACCATTTGGCTGAGCCGGCGTCCGCGAAGGTCACGAGATGGTCTCGATGTAGCGGTTGAGGACTTCGGCCGAATTCTCGGCGTACCACTCGGCATCGGCCGAGATCTGCTTGGCGAAGTTCTCCGGCGAGCCGGGGTCGAGCGGTTTCAGCTCGTCGGGCACCATCGAGGCGGCTTCGGGATTGACTGGGCCATTGCCGAGCAGCTCGAACAGGACGACCTGCGCCGCCGGGTCCTGGGTCGAGGCGATGAATTCGAACACGGCGCTTCCCGCCGGGTTCCCCTTCATCACGATCCAGGCGCCGGGCCAGACGATGCCCTGTTTGTAGGTGAACTCGATCTCGGCGTCGGTCTCGCGCCGGACGACGCTGGCGCGGGTGTTGAACACGTTGCCCATGACCACTTCACGGTCACGGAAGAGCTGCTGGCTTTCAGAGCCGGAGCCCCAGAAGATCGTGTTCTCCTTGATCTCGGCGATCTTGGCGAGCGCCCGGTCGACGTCAAGCGGGTAGAGGTCTTCCGGCGCGACGCCGTCGGCCATCAGGGCGCTCTCGAGCTGGCCGTCGATGTGGCGGCGCAGGGTGCGGGTGCCGGGGTAGTCGGCGAGGTTCCAGACATCGGCCCAGCCGGCAGGCTCCCAGTCGGGGAAGACTGTGGTGTCCCAGCTGATCACGTTCGAGAAGATGTAGTTGCCGATGCCCCACTGGCCGGCATGCTCCGGGCGCACCTTGCTGCGATCGACGATCGTGTAATCGATCTCTTCCAGCAGCCCCTGACGGCCGAGCTCCAGCGACGCAGGCATGTTGCGGTCGGCGACGTCCCACGTCACTGCGCCGCTCTCGACCATGCTCTTGACGGCGCCCGACGAGGGGCCCGAGCCGTCGACGTAGACGGAGTATTCCGGGTCTGCCTGCATGAAGGGGTCAGCGAAGGCCTCGGTCATCGCCGTGACTGCGTCGCCGCCCCAGTTGACGAGGACGATCTCGCGGCCCTGCGCGAGAGCCGGCGTCACGCGGAAGGCGGTGGATGACACGCCGAGCGCGGCCAGCACGGTCATGAACGTGCGCCGATTGACGAGCTTGCCGTCGGTCATCTCGCGGAAGCGCTCGACACGGGTTTCGGTATCGCTTGAGAGTCTTCTGTTCTTCATGATTTCCGTCCTGCTTGAGTGGTGGGTCATGGTCTTAGGGTCATCTGTCGTCGCGTACGATGCAGCCCGCATCGGGCGGCCAGTGGAGGCGCAAGGCCTGCCCTTCCCGCGGCTCGAACGCGGCCTGCCATGTGGGGAGCTGCACGTGAAATTCGCCCAGATCGGTTGCGACCCGGCAGGTGACGCTTGCGCCGAGATAGCTCCAGGCGGTCAGGCATCCGGGCAATCCGGGGCCACTGCCGCTGTCGACTGTCACGGCGATCTTCTCGGGGCGGATTGCCAAAATCACGGGGTTCCCCTCGGCCGGGATGTCGGCCCCGGGCGGCAGATCCAGAACATGGGGGCCGGCCACCACAGCCGGTGTGCCGTTACGGCCGGAGACCCGGCCCTCGACGTAGTTGCTGCGGCCTAGGAAGCTGGCGATGAAGTGGGTCTTGGGCCTCTCGTAGAGCGCGCTCGGCGCCCCTGACTGAACGACCTCGCCGCCCCTGATGATTGCGATCTGGTCGGACATGGACAGCGCCTCTTCCTGATCGTGCGTGACGTAGACGAAGGTCAGGCCGAGGCGGGCGTGCAATGCCTTCAGCTCCCACTGCAGGTCGGCCCGCAGCGACTTGTCCAGCGCCGACAGCGGCTCGTCGAGCAAAAGCACCTGCGGTTCGAACACCAGCGCGCGGGCGAGGGCGACCCGCTGTTGCTGGCCCCCGGAGAGCTGGCGCGGATACCGGTCGGCGAGGTGCCCGAGCTGGACGAGGTCGAGCGCGCGCTTCACACGCTCCTGGACTTCGGCGCGGGGGCGACGGCGAAGCTTCAGCGCGAAGGCGACGTTGCCGGCCACGGTCAGGTGCGGAAAAAGGGCATATCCCTGAAACACCATGCCGAACTCGCGCTTCTCCGGCGGCATCGCGATGATGTCGCGGCCGTTCGCGAGTATGCGCCCTGCATCGGGCCGGGTGAATCCGGCGATCGACATCAGAAGCGTGGTCTTGCCGGACCCGGAGGGTCCCAGAAGCGTCGTGAAGCTACCCGCGGGAATGTCGAGGCTGACGTCCTTCAGCGCGTAGGTTTCGCCATATTGCTTGACCACTCTTTGGATCATCACGCCGCTGGGGGCCTGGGTCTCGGTCATGTCGGGATCTCCATGGTCCGCTTGAGCGCGGGGCGTCGGGTCAGGGTGGTTCTGCCGCTGATGTTGGTTCATGCTGCCCCCCTGATGCGGGCGGCCATGCGGCGGTCCCAGAGCATTTTCCCCAGCACGGCGATGATGGTGGCAAGGATCAGCACGACGCCGATCGCGGCCACGGCCGGAGAGATGTTGTCCTGGATGCCGTCCCAGATCTGGCGCGGCAGGGTGTAGACGTTGCGCTGCGTCAGGAAGAGCGCGACGACGATCTCGTCCCAGGAGATGGCGAAGGCGAAGACGCCTCCGGCCAGCACGCCGGGCCAGATGTTCGGCAGGATGGTCAGGCGCATGGCCGTCAACGGGCCGGCGCCGAGGCTGCGCGCGGCCTGCTCGAGGCGCGGGTCGAAGTTCGACAGCACCGCCGAAACGGAGATCACGACGAAGGGGATGCCTTTCATCGTGTGGGCGAGGATGAGGCCGACGTAGCTGTCGATCATGCCGAAATCGACCCAGACGCGATACATCCCGAGCGCATGCACGATCGGCGGGACGATCATCGGTGTCAGGGCAAGAATGCGGATGGTCTCACCGAGCGCCGAAGACAGCTTCCAGCAGCCAATCGCGCAGATCGTGCCGAGGCAGATAGCGAGGCTCGATGCCCCGAGGGCGACGATGGCGCTGTCGATGATCCCCTTGCGCCACATGCGGTCGGTGAACAGCGTCTCGTAGTGGCGCAGCGAATATTCGCCCTCGGGCAGCGACAGGTAGCGCTCCGGCGTGAATGAGATCGGGATCACCACCAGCAACGGGAGGATCAGGAAGGCGATCAGCGTCCAGGCGATGCAGAGGGTGAAGGCAAAGCCGAAGTTGGCGCGGAGTCTGTCCATCTCAGGCCGCTCCGAACATGTTGCGAAACTTCACGATGCGTCCCAGCACGATCAGCAGCGTGAAGACGACGAACAGCATGCTGGACGCGAGCGCGGTGCCCTGTCCCCAGGCGAGCGTCTCGTTCACCTGCAGCGCGATGTACTCCGCCACCATCGTGGTGCGTCCGCCGCCCAGCAGGGCCGGGGTGATGTAGAAGCCGATCGAGAAGATGAAGACGAGAATGCCGGCGCTGATGAGGCCCGGCAGGCTCAGCGGCAGGAAGACACGCCAGAACGCGCCGAAGGGCGAGGCGCCGAGGCCACGTGCGGCGGGCACATAGCGCGTGTCGATGGTGCGCATGTTCGCCATCAGCGGCAGCACCGCGTAGGGGATCATGTAGTGCACCATGCCGAGGATGACGCCGAAGGGGTTGCGGATGAAGCGGATCGGGTCGTCGATCAGGCCGATGGCCTGCAGCGTTTCGTTCACCATCCCCCGGGTTTGCAGCAGGGCGATCCAGGCAAAAGCGCGGATCAGGATCGACACCCAGAACGACAACAGCACGGCAAGCAGCATCCAGCTTTGCCAGCGCCCCGTCGCGTGGACGATCGCGTATGCAAGGAGATAGCCGAGCATCAGCGAGATGCTCGAGGAGACGACGCAGATCCACAGCGTGGTGGACAGCACCTTCCGCACCGGCGAGCTGGTGAAGATATCGATGTAGTTGCCGAAGCCCGGCGTCGGCTCGGTCACCGAGATCAGCAGCACGCGGATAAGCGGGTAGAAGTAGAAGACCGAGAGCACGGCGATCGGCAGCAGAGCCATCGCCCAGACCGTGACCTGCGTGCGATCCATCCGGGGCAGGTTCGGCGCGGCGGCGATTTGCGAGGCGTCGCTCATGCGCTTTTGCGTCCGGCGGCTTGCGAGAAGCACATCAGGCTGGCGAGTTCGAACAGCACCTGCGCGCCGGCCTGGGCCGTGTTGGTCGTGGCATCGTATTGCGGTGCGACCTCTACGATATCCGCGCCGATCAGGTTCAGCCCCTTCATGCCGCGCAGAAGGGCCAGGGCCTCGCGGGTCGTCAGGCCGCCCACCTCGGGCGTCCCCGTTCCCGGGGCGAAAGCTGGATCGAGGCTGTCGATATCGAAGGAGAGGTAGGTGGGGCCGTCCCCGACGATGTCGCGCGCCCGGGCGATGAGGCCCGGCAGGCCCGCGTCGGTTATCTCCTCGGCGTGGATCACGGTCATCCCGGAATCCGCGCTGAACTCCCAAAGATATTCCGACGAGCCGCGGATCCCGATCTGAATGGTGCGCTGCGGATCGAGCACACCGTCGAGCACCGCGTTTCGGAACGGCCCGCCGTGGTGGAACTTGGTGCCGTCGAACGGCCCGGACGTGTCGCAATGGGCGTCGATATGGATCATGCCGACCGGTCGGGTCCGGCCCAGAGCCTTCATGATCGGATGCGTGATCGAATGGTCGCCGCCGACGGAGATGGGCACCACGCCCGCCTCGGCAATCTTGTCGACCCAGGCCTCGATATCCTCGTGACATTCCTCGAGGCGATACCGACCGCGAAATGGCACGTCGCCGATATCGGCCATGGCGAGATCGCCGACCGGGACACAATCGAGCACGTGGTTGTAAGGGCCGATCCGCTCGATCGTGCGCAATGCGCGGGGTCCGAAACGGGACCCGGGCCGGTTCGTGACGCCGAGATCCATGGGGATGCCGAGGAGCGCCACATCGAGGCCGCTGAAGTCCGGGTTGACCGGATCGACCGTGCGGGCAGGGGCGGAGAGGAACGTGGGCTGGCCCGCGAAAGGGGGCACGCGGGTGCCGCTCGCCGAGAACAAGGTCTTGGCCACACGGGCGAACCTCGGGTCCTCGATGTCGCCGCCCGTCCTGTCTGCGTATTTGGCACGGAGCCGGGCGAGGTTGTCAGCGCCGTCCTTCACAGGAATCCCTCCCGCATCGTCGTCGCCGGAGCGCCTGATGAGGCAGGATGTGCTGCCGCTATGTTGGGCATCGTGGGATTGTGGGACGTCGGCATGATGGCTCCGGCAGAGGTCTGTCCCTCAGGCTGGAAGCAAAGGTTCCGCCGCTTCAATATCGCAGAGGCGGGGCATTTATTTGGATTCCGCGATGCGAGGACCGGGCGCTCATGGGCGCGCCAGATAATCGGGCAGGGGGCTTCGAAAGCCGCCGATGAAGCGGGCATTTGGAGAATGCGCCCGAATTGCACAGCTCGCCCCGCCGTGTCCATGCCGAGCGCGGCGCTGTGCCCTCTATCTTGAGGACGTTCGGCCGCGCCACGCTTTTGAGGCGCGTTCCCGGTCTGTCACCAAGGATAGAGATTGATGAACCAGCCCAACGTTGGTCAGCGCTTGTTTTACAAGGATTTCCGGCTGCTTCGATTGTTCACGCAGATCGTCCGATATGGCGGCTTTGCCCAGGCGCAGGCCGCGCTGAACCTTGGTCAATCCACCGTCTCCAACCAGATGGCCGAGCTGGAACAACAACTTGGCTTGCGCCTCTGCCATCGGGGCCGGGGGGGATTCCGGCTGACAGAGGAGGGCGAGAAGGTCTTCCAGGAGACGATGAAGCTGTTCGAGGCTGTCGGTGGCTTCGAGGCCCAGATCGCCGGCCTCCGGGACGGTCTGGTGGGCGATCTGACGATCCACGTGGTCGACCACGTGTCAAGCAACCCCGCCAGCCCCCTGCCGGATGCAATCGACGCCTTCACCCGCGAAGCGCCGGAGGCGCGGCTTCACATCCACGTCGACACTCCCGACAACATCGAGCTCTCGGTCCTGAACGGCAGCTGCGACGTGGGAATTGGATCTTTTTTCCACCACGGCGGCAGTCTCAGCTACGATTGGCTCTTCGACGAGCGTCAACTTCTCGTCTGCGGGCGGCGGCATCCCCTTTCCGCGCGCTCAGGCTCCGAATTGAACCTCGCCGAGATCGGCAAACATCCCTTCGTTTCGCGCAGCTATTTTCACCAGCAGCTTGCCAAAGACACCGAGCCCGCGGGCTTCGCCGCTCATATGGAGGCGGTGGCCCTCCTCATCCTGTCAGGGCGGTACGTTGGTTACCTCCCCGACCACCAGGCCGAGCCCTGGGTACGGCGCGGCGAGATGTCGGTGCTGCTTCCGGATGAGATGGGATACACGGCCCGCTTCGAGGTCGTGACGCGGGTGGATGGGGTGAGGTCAGCCCTGGTGGACAAGTTCACGGATTGCCTTGCCGCAGTTCGTCGCGGCAGCGGTGACGAAACGCAGCTCGTTGCAGAGTTGTCTTGAGCCTAGGAACACTTATGCCTTGCAATATACGGCGTCATGAAACCCGAGCTGCTCCTCCGCCATCGTAGTGGATTTTGTTGAACGCCCACCCCTCGTCCGTCTAGATCTCGACTGCCGACATCTCCCCGGCCTCACCTACCAGCCGTGCTGCTCCGGATCACCAGGTCCGGCTTCAGGACGATCCGCTTCGTCGCATCCGCGCTCGTGTTGATCCGGTCGAGCATCAGCTCGGCGGCGGCTTGCGCGATCTGCTCGGCCGGGTAGTTCACGCTGGAGAGGGGAGGGGCTGCGGCTTCGGCGTATTCGACGTTGTCGTAGCCGAAGACCGAGACGTCGGTGGGGACGTCGATGCCGTTCTCCTGGCACCAGCGCAGGCCCCCCATCGCGATCCGGTCGGTGGAGGCGAGGACCGCCGTCGGCGGGTCGGGGAGGGTGAGCAGGTGCGCCATCGCGGCATAGCCTTGCGAGATCCCGTGACCGCCGGGGCCGACGATGAGGGCCGGGTCGACCTCGATCCCGGCCTCCGCCAGGGCCTGCCGGTAGCCGTCGATCTTCTCGGCATTGCCCGTCGCGCGCTCGCTGTCGATCAGGCCGATCCGGCGGTGACCGAGATCGATCAGGTGGCGCGCCGCGAGGGCGCTGCCGTGCTGCTCGTCGATGGTCACCACGTCGAGCCCCTCGACCTCCTTGCCGGCGAGCAGGATGACCGGCATCCCGGAGGCGGCGAGCCGGCGGATGCCGTCGAGGTGGCGGCGGTGGTTGGGGTAGACGAGCACCCCGTCCACCTGGCGGGAGCGGAAGGTGGCGAGCGCGCGCTCCTCCTCCTCGCCGTCGCCGTTGGAGGCGGCGAGGAGGGTGACGTAGCCCTTCGCCTTCAGCTCGATTTCCAGCTTCTGGGCGACCTGCGTGAGGACGGGGCTCGTCATGTCGGTCAGCAGCAGGCCCACCGTCATGTTGCGCCGGGTCACGAGGGACTGCGCGGCGTGGTTCGGCGTATAATCGAGGGCGCGGGCGGATTCGAGGATGCGCTCGCGGGTGCTCTGCCCGACGCGGGGCGAGCCGCGCAGGGCGAGCGAGACGGTGTTCACCGAGACGCCGGTCCGCTCCGCGATGTCCTTGAGTGTCGCCACCTGATCCCCCATCGCACGTCAGGTCAGTCCCAGTCGGGCCCCCAATCCGGGTCGATGCTGCGTTGGCCCCGGTCGAGGCCCTCGATCCGGTCTATCTCACCTTCCGTCAGCTGAATGTCTAGCGCGCCGAAGTTCGCCTTGATGCGCTCCGCCTTGCCGGAGGTCGGGATGGCCGCGTAGCCGCGCGAGAGCTCGAAGGCGAGCGCGACCTGCTCGGGCGTGGCGCCGTGCGCCTCGGCGATCTCGCGCATCACCGGATCCTCCCCGATCCGGCCGTGGGCAATCGGCTGATAGCAGGTGACGGTGACCCCGCGGGCGGTGCAGTGATCGGCGAGCTTGCGGTTGCGGAAGAGGGGATTGAGCTCGACCTGGTTGGTGAGGAGCGGCACGCCGCCGAGGATCTCCAGCGCCTCGTCGAGAAGCGCGATGGTGAAGTTGGAGACCCCGATGTTGCGGGCGAGGCCGCGCTCGCGCGCCTCCGCCAGCTGCGGGATGTAGTCGGAGAGCGGCCGCTCCCCGTTCGGGGCCGGCCAGTGGATCAGGGCGAGATCGACCTGCTCGAGCCCCAGCGCCTCGCAGCTGCGCTCCAGGGACGGGATCAGCGCGCCGGGGCCGAAGTTGGCGGGGCGGACCTTGGTGGTGACGAAGACCTCGCCGCGGGGCAGGCCCGAGCGGCGCATCGCCTCTCCGACCTCTGCCTCGGTGTCGTAATCCTGCGCGGTGTCGAGGTGGCGGTAGCCCGTCTCCAGCGCGCAGCCGATGGCGTCGATGCCTTCGGCGCCCTTGCGCCCGTAGGTGCCGAAGCCCAGCGGCGGCATGTCCATCCCTTGCATCTCTTCCCTCCCTGTCCGCCACGCCCGGGCGGTCCGCATTTGTTGTTGACGCAACGCGAATCCTATCTCAGTATTAACGTTAATACAACGCAGCAACAGCGCTGCGAGTGCAGGGTCGAGGAGGGCCCGGCACGAGGGAGGAGCCATGACGATCCGTTGGACGCGGATCGCCCCGCAGATCGCGTTGACGCCGGCCGTAGCGGTGACGGCAGTCGCGTTCGTCGGGTCGATCCTATGGACGATATACCTGTCTTTCACCCGGTCCCGCCGGGTGCCAGACTACGCCATCGACTGGACCGAATGGTCCCGCCAATACGACCGGTTGTTCCAGGACGCTGGCTGGTCCACGGCCCTGTGGAACCTCGTCACGCTCGGCCTCGGCTCGGCGCTGGCGATCGTCTTCGGCTTCATCCTTGCCGCGATGATCGACCGTGAGAAGCGGGGGGAGGCATTGTTCCGCACCGTCTTCCTCTACCCGCTGGCGGTGTCGCTGATCGTGACGGGCGTGGCGTGGCGCTGGATCCTCAACCCCACGATGGGGCTGGAGGCGACGCTGCACCGATGGGGCTGGGAGTGGGTCGATTTCAACTGGCTGGCCCAGGGCGATACCGCGATGTACGCGATCATCCTTGCCTCGATCTGGCAATCCTCCGGCTTCTACATGGCGCTGATGATCGCGGGGCTGAAATCCATCAATTCCGAGATCTGGTCGGCCGCGCGCCTCGACGGGGTGAGCCTGCCGCGGCTCTATATCGAGATCATCATCCCGATGATGAAGTTCACCTTCCTGACCTGCGCCATCCTGCTCTCGCTCGGCGTCATCAAGGCCTATGACATCGTGCTCGCCATGACGAACGGCGGGCCGGGGCAGTCGACCTGGGTGCCGGCGTACTTCGTCATCAACGCGCTCAGCCAGAAGCAGAACCTCGGCTATGCCAGCGCCGCGGCGGTGATGATGCTCGGCATCACGCTCCTCGTCTTCCTGCCGCTGGTGATGCTCACCGCCTGGCAGAACGGCCGGAGGGAGGCGAGATGACCCAGCTCGACGTCACCGAGGCCGCCGCCGGCGCCACCGTCGTCCGCAACCAGGCGCGCGTTCGCCGCCGGAAGGGCCTGAACGGCCGGTCCATCGCCGTCCTCGTGTTCCTGACCATGTGCGCGCTGTTCTTCTGCGTACCGCTCTACGTGGTGCTGACGACCTCGCTCAAGACGATGGAGGAGATCCGGCAGGGCCAGATCTTCGCCCTGCCGGAGACATGGACGCTGGAGGCCTGGAACTTCGCCTGGAACGACGCCTGCTCGGGCATCACCTGCGAGGGGCTGAAGGTCGGCTTCTGGAACTCGGTCCGCATCCTCGTCCCCTCGCTGATCCTGTCGATCACGCTCGCCATGGTGACCGGCTACGCGCTGGCCCTCTGGGAGGTGAAGTGGGCGGGGACGTTCCTGTTCCTCCTTTTCCTCTGCGCCTTCGTGCCGCTGCAGATCATCATGTTCCCGCTGATCGCGATCACGCGGACGATGGGCGTCTACGGCACGATCATGGGGGTGGCGGTCGTCCACTCCGTCATGGCGATGCCCGTCCTCACGCTGATCTTCCGCAACTTCTACAAGGACATCCCGCGAGAGATCATGAACGCCGCGATCATGGATAGCGGCTCGTTCTGGAAAATCTTCGTGGAGATCATCCTGCCCATGTCGGGCAACATCCTGATCGTCGTGCTGATCCTGCAGATCACCAACGTATGGAACGACTACCTCGTCGGCGTCACCTTCGGCGGCTTCAACACCCAGCCGATGACAGTGAACCTCGCCAACATGGTCACCGTCTCCACCGGTACCGCCACCTACAACGTCGACATGGCGGCGGCGCTGCTCACCGCGATCCCCCCGCTCGTCATCTACTTCATGGTGGGCAAGTTCTTCGTCGCCGGCATCACCGCCGGCGCCATCAAGGGATAGACAGATGCCCCGCGTTTCCTTCGAGCATATCGTCAAGTCCTACGGCGGACTGAACATCCTTGAGGATCTCAACCTCAGCGTCGATCACGGGGAGTTCCTCGTCCTGCTCGGGCCCTCGGGTTGCGGCAAGACCACGCTGCTCAACCTGCTCGCCGGGCTGACCGACGTGACCGACGGCCGCATCATGATCGGCGAGCGCGACGTCACCGAGCTCGACCCCAAGGACAGGGGGCTGGCGATGGTCTTCCAGTCCTACGCGCTCTACCCGACGAAATCGGTGCGCGGGAACCTCAAGTTCGGCCTCTCCGCCGCGAAGCTGCCGCGAGAGGAGGTGGCGCGGCGGGTCGACTGGGCGGCGAAGCTGCTGCAGATCGAGCCGCTGATGGACCGCCGGCCGAGCCAGCTTTCGGGCGGGCAGCGCCAGCGCGTCGCCATCGGCCGGGCGCTCGTCAAGCATGCCGACGTGCTGCTCTTCGACGAGCCGCTGTCGAACCTCGACGCCAAGCTGCGCACCGAGATGAGGCTGGAGATCATGCGCCTGCATGACGAGCTGAACCCGACGGTGGTCTACGTCACCCACGACCAGATCGAGGCGATGACGATGGCGACCCGGATCGCCGTGATGAACGGCGGTGTCATCCAGCAGTTCGGCACGCCCGACGAGGTTTACGAGACGCCTGCCAACCTGTTCGTCGCCGGCTTCATCGGCGCGCCGGCGATGAACCTCAAGAAGGGCCACATCGCCAAGGCGAATGGCGGCGTCGCGGGCGTCTTCGAGACCGGGGAGCGCATCGTCCTCGACGATTACGCCTTCGCCCGCGCCCCGGAGGAGGGGGCGCCGGTGGTGATCGGCCTGCGTCCCGAGCATTTCGGGGCTCCGAACGCGCCGATCGGCGATGCGGCGGGGCGCTTCGAGCTGCCGCTGCAGCACACCGAGCGCACGGGGTCGGATGCGACCGGCTACCTGCACTGGGGCGACGGGCTGCTGTCGCACCGGGTGGAGCCCGGCGACGCCGCCCGCCTGCGCCCGGGCGAGAAGATCAGCGTCGCCTTCCCGAGAGGAAAGGCGAACCTGTTCGACGCCGCGTCCGGAGAGCGGCTCTGAGAGGGATGCCGCTCCTCGCGGGCGGCTCTGACGATCGACGCCGCTTGAGGAGAGCGGCGGTGACTTCATCGAAAGGGAGGAGACCCAAGATGACGACCAAGACCCGACTGACCGGCCTCACTGCCGCCCTACTATGCGGCACGGCCATTGCCCCGGCTGCCATGGCCGAGGAGGTGATCGTCTTCCACAACTGGTCCTCGGGGCCGGAAGTGGCGGCGCTGAATGTCCTCAAGGACAACTTCGAGGCGATGGGCCACACGTGGACCGACATCGCGATCCCGCATGACACCGGCTCGAACGTGAGCCTGCTCAACCTCGTGACGGGGGGCAATCCGCCCAACGTCTTCCTCGAATCCAGCCCAGGCTTCTACCGCGACCTCGCCGACATGGGCATGGCCCGGCCCCTGACCGAATGGTACGAGGAGAACGGCTACCTCGAGCATCTGCCATCCTCCGTGATCGAGAGCATCACCGTCGACGGCGAGATCATGAAGGTCCCGACCGCGATCCACATCGACGGCATGGTCTACTACAACATGGACGTGGCCGAGCAGGTGGGCGTCGATCCGACCTCCTGGACCTCGCTCGACGACATGTTCGCCGACTTCGACATGATCCGCGAGCAGGGCGTCGTGCCCATCGCCCTCGGCGCGCAGCAATGGCAGATCGGCTACCTGACGCATGCCATCGCCGCCTCCGTCGCGGGGCCGGAGTTCTACAACGCCATCTACGGCGGCGAGGTGAACCCCGACGTCATCGACAGCGAGGAGATGCGCACGACGCTCGAATGGCTGCGGCGCTTCCAGGAGGCGGCGGACGAAGGCTCCGTCAACCGCGACTGGAACGTGACCACCAACATGGTCATCACCGGCGACGCCTTGATGCAGATCCACGGTGACTGGATGAAGGGCGAATGGACCGCCGCAGGCCTGACGGCCGGCGAGGACTTCGGCTGCATGCAGATCCCCGGTGCCATCGCCATCCCCGTGACGGTCGATGCCTGGGGCGTGCTGGGCGACCAGTCGGAAGAGATGGACGCGGCCGAGCTCGACTTCGCCTCCGTCGTCCTCGACCCCGAGGTGCAGGCCCAGTTCGCGGCCGAGAAGGGCTCCACCCCCGTCCGCCTCGATGCGGCCGGTGAGATCGATGCCTGCAGCGAGGCCGTCCTCGGCTACCTCGAGGATCCCGATCACCAGGTGGCGAACCCGCACACGATGGTCGACGCTGACTGGCAGTCCTCCCTCTGGGACGTGCTCTTCAACTTCTGGAGCGACCCGGAGATGACCGCCGACGAGGCCATCGAGCAGATGCAGACGAACTACGACCTGATCCTCGGCTGACGCCGGGGGTCCTGTGCCGGGCGGTGGGCTCCCGCCGCCGCCCGGCCCTCTCTCTCCCTCCGCCGCCGTCCCGCGCGGCCCCCAGGATTGGACCTTCCATGATCGACAAACGACTCCTCGACGAAGACGAGGTGATGCAGATCTGCTTCGTCACCCACGACGCCGAGGCCTCCGCCCGCTGGTTCGCCGACCTTACCGGCAAGGAGATGCCCCCCGAGGGCAGGGCGGCCGAACCCGAGGAGGCGCAGGCGATCTACAACGGCCAGCCGGCCCGCGTCGGCTGCACCATCCGCATGTTCGCCTTCGGCAACATCGACGTGGAATTCCTGCAGCCCGGCCCCGAGAAGAGCGCCTGGCGCGACCTGCTGGAGGAGAAGGGCCCCGGCTGCCACCACATCGCCTTCCGCACGCGGAACCTGACGAAGCGCAATGCCTATCTCGAGGAGAAGGGCCACCGCCTGCTCCAGCGCGGCGAGTTCGACGGCAGCCACGGCCGCTACGCCTATTACGACACGGTCAAGGACCTCGGCGTGATGGTCGAGCTTCTGGAGTTCGACAAGGACAAGGAGCCGCAGGGCTCATGAGCTATCCCCTGGCCTACCAGCTTTACTCCTCGCGCAACTTCCCCCCGCTGGGGGACCAGCTGCCAGAGCTTGCCGCCATGGGCTACGACGCCATCGAGCCATGGCTGCCGGCTTACGAGGCCGACCCGGCCGGTTTCGGCCGGCAGGTCCGGGCGGCGGGGATGCGGATCATCGGCTTTCACATGCCGCTGGACGGTCTGGCCGCCGATCCCGAGCGCTGGTGCGACATCGCCGAGGCGATGGAGGCCGAGGTGCTGATCCCGCCCTTCGTCCCGGCGGAGGAGCGCCAGCCGAAGCCCGAGTTCTGGCGCGGCGTGGGCGAGAGGCTGGCCCGCGGGGCGGAGGTGGCGGAACGGCGGGGCCTCACCGTCGCCTGGCACAACCACGACTTCGAATATGCACCCCTGCCGGACGGCACCCGCCCCATCGAGCACATCCTCGGCGTCTCCGATGCCGTGAAGTTCGAGATCGATTGCGGCTGGATCGTCCGCGGCGGCGCCGACCCGGCTGAGGAGCTGCGGCGCTACGCCGACCGCATCGTCGCCATCCAGCTCAAGGACACCGCTGGCCCCGATGGCATGGGAACGGAGGATGGCTGGCGGGCCACCGGCGACGGGATCATCGACTGGGAGGCCCTCGTGCCGCTGATGAAGGAGACCGCCGCGACTCACGTCGTCGCCGAGCACGACAACCCCGCCGACTGGCGTGCCTTCGCCGCGCGCTCGGCGGATCACATGCGCCGCCTCGGCCTCGCCGCCGGCGCCGCCTGAACAGGAGCCGATCCGATGGAGACCGAACGCCATACGTCGCGCCCGGAGGGGCACGTCCCCAACAGCCGCTTTCCCCTGTTGATCCACCGCGGCGCCATTCCCGGCGGCGGGGCAGGGGCCGTGCGGGAGGTCTTTCGCCGCAACGGCTGGACGAACAACTGGGACTATCCGGGCATCTACGACTACGCCCATTACCACTCGACGACCCACGAGGCGCTGGGCGTCGCAGCGGGCTGGATCGAGCTGGAGCTCTCGGTCTCCGGCGGCATCCGCGTCAGGCTGGAGGTCGGCGATGTCGTGGTGATGCCGGCGGGGGTGTCTCACGCCATGGTCGGCGGCAGCGATGACGTGCTGTTCGTCGGCGGCTATCCCGAGGGCCGTGACTGGGACAACATGCGCGGCGACCGGCTCGACGATCTCGCCGCGCGGGAGGCCGCCAAGCGCATCATGATGCTGCCCATCCCCGCCCGCGACCCGGTCACCGGCGCGGCGATGGACGACTGGATCGACGCGCCATCGAGCGTCGATGCCGATCTCAACGATTTCCGCGACGGGCTGGGGTGAACGACCGTCCGGCGGCCCGCGTTTTCGATCAACCCAAAAGACAGGAGGCCGCCATGGCCCTGAAACTCAAGCAACTCGCGCATGTCTGCATCTTCGCCCGCGACGTCGAGGAGACACGCCGCTTCTACGAGGACGTGCTCGGCATGAAGACCGTCTTCAACTTCACCCGCGAGGGCCATCTCTTCGGCTTCTACCTCGATGCCGGTAACCGCACCTTCGTGGAGGTCTTCGAGAACGCCTCCGCGGAGTACAGCGGCAAGAACCAGATCAACCACCTGTGCCTCGAAGTCGAGGATCTGGAGGAGGCGGTCGCCCATATCCGCACGCAGGGCATCGAGCCGACCGCGCCGAAGAAGGGCGTCGACGAGACGTGGCAGGCGTGGATCGACGATCCGAACGGCGTGAAGATCGAGCTCTTCCAGTACACCGACGCGAGCGTGCAGTTCACCGGCGGTGACGTCGAGGCCGACTGGTAGGAGCCGTCCGCCACCGGAGGAGGCCCGCCTGGGACGCGGGCCTTCTTCCCCAAAGGCCCCGAGAGTCCCTCGGGGCGCCGGCTGCAGCCTAGAGCGACACCTCGTAGGGCAGGGGGCGCCCGTCGAAGTAGGCGGTGAGGTTGTCCAGCGTCATCTGCGCCATCGCCCCGCGCGCCTCCACCGTGCCCGAGGCATGGTGCGGGTAGCAGGTGACGTTCGGCAGGCCCGTCAGCGCCGCATCGGGCGTCGGCTCATCGTGGAATACGTCGAGCCCCGCCGCCCCGAGCGTGCCGTCCGTCAGCGCGGCGATCAGCGCCGCCTCGTCCACCACCGAGCCGCGCCCGACATTGACGAGGATGCCCTCCGGCCCCTGCGCCGCCATCACCTCGGCGCCGATCATGTGGCGTGTCGCGTCCCCGCCGGGCAGGCAGACGATCAGGTCGCCCGCCCACTTGGCCAGCTCCGTCAGGTCATCGAAATGGCGCCCCGGCGCGTCCGGCTTCTCGGTTCGTGAGAAATAGCCGATCTCCTTGCCAAAGCCCTCGGCCCGCCGCGCTACCGCGGCCCCGATCCGCCCCATCCCCGCGATGCCGAGCCGGCCGCCGGTGAAGCTGTGGAGCAGCGGGTAGGAGCCATCGGCCCAGTCGCCCGAGGTGACATGGGCATGGGCGCGAGGCAGATCGCGCCGAGCCGCCATCAGCAGCAGGATGGCAGTGTCGGCCACGTCATCCTCCAGCGCCGGGGAGACATTGCCCATGCGGATGCCCCGGCGCTTCAGGGCGGCGGTGTCGATGCGGTCATAGCCGGCCGAGGAGCAGGTGACGAATTCGAGCTTCGGCAGCCGCTCCAGCAGCGCCTCGTCCACTGCCTTGCCGCCATCGGTGACGATCCCGCGGATACTCCCGCCGGCGTCATCGAGCACAGCCTCCCGGTCGTCGGCGTCGAAGAGCCGGTGCACGGTGAAGCGGTCCTCCAGCTCCGCCTGCAGGTGAGGGGGCAGGGAGGTGAGGCAAAGGATGTCGGCCGTCATGTCATTCCTTCTCGGACGAAGCGGCGCTCAGGCGGCGCCGGGAATGCCCTCTGTATGGCAGGTCTGCCGCCCGGCCGTAACGCCGGTTGTCGCGACGATCGCCCGATGTGTTCAAGCCGCCCAAGGGCGTGGCGGCGTCGAGCCAAGGATAGGCCGGATGACCGGTCCCTGCCACCAGCCTCTCCGCCGTGCCGGTGCCTGACCCCGATCTGGAACGGGCCAGCGCGGGGGAGGCTCGGGAGTGCTCGCCGCAACAGAGTCGGCCTCTCTGGACGGCGCGACAGGCCCTCCCCGAGACCCCGGTGCGCCCGCCCTGGCACCAGCGGATTCACACTGCCTAAAAGTGAGCCTAATCGCCCGATTTTGCCTCTTTGATACTCAAAGTCGCGCCCCTCCCTCCCGCCTCGCCTTGACCGCGCGCGGCGGGAGGCGTGGCGTCTAGCTCCGACGGAACGATCTGCTGCAGGACGAATTCATGGGCGAATACAAGACACTCCGATCCGACCACCGACTGGCGGAGCGGGCCGCGCCCGTTCCCCGGCGTCACTCCGGACGGGCCCTGCTGGTCACCGGCGGCGCCAGCGGCATCGGGCGCGCCGTGGCCGAGAGACTGATCGCCGAGGGCGCCAGCGTGATGATCGCCGATCTGCCGTCCGACCGCCTGACCGGCACCGCCGAGGAGATCGGCGCGCATTCCGTCGCCTGTGATGTGGCTGACCCCGAGGCCATCGCCGCCGCCATGGCCGAGGTCGCCGCCAGGCTCGGCCCCCTCGACGGCCTCGTGAACTGCGCCGCCATCGTGCGCCATTCCGACCCGCTGGCGATCCCGCGCGAGGACTGGGAGCTGCAGTACAAGGTCAACGTCTTCGGCGCCTACGAGATGGCCGTCGCCGCCGCCAAGATGATGATCGACGCCGGCAAGCCCGGCGCCATCGTCACCCTCGCCTCCGAGGCGGGCAAGAAGGGCCATCTCGACAGCCTCGCCTATTCCAGCTCCAAGGCCGCCGTCATCTCGTGGACGCGCATCCTCGCCGCCCGGCTGGCGCCGCATGACATCAACGTCAATTGCGTCTGCCCCGGCGGGGTCGCGACGCCGATGCTGCGGCAGGTGGCGGAGGATTACAGCAAGGTCACGGGTGAGGACCCCGAGGCCGTCTTCTCGCAGATGACCATGCCCCAGCTCGGCCGCCACATCGCGCCCGCCGAGGTGGCCGCCGTCATCTCGTTCCTGCTGACGGACGACGCCATGCTCGTGCGCGGGCAGGCCATCAACGCCGATGCCGGCGATACGCCCTATTGACCCCCTCAAAGGCCCACTCACAAGGATACCCCTGATGAAATTCCCCCTCGCTGCCGCCTCCCTCCTCGCCCTCTCCGCGCCCGTCTCCGCGCAGGAGTACCAGTCGATCATCTACGTCTCGCCCAACCCGGTAGGCATCAACGACTTCCTGCAGCTCGGCGCCGACGGCACGATGCGCATCGCCGAGGAGATGGGGCTCGACGCCAAGATATTCGAAAGCTCCGACCCCACGGTGAAGCTGCAGAACCTCGAGGCCGCCGCGCAGGAGGCCGACATCGTCGTCGCCATCACCTTCGAGTTCGACGAGATCCTCGCCGACGTGGCGCGTGACTATCCCGAGACGCAGTTCCTGCAGGTCGACAGCTGCACGCCCGATGCGCCCGAGAACGTGCATTGCTCGGTCTTCCGCGAATACGAGACGGCCTTCCTTGCCGGCGCCGTCGCGGCGCTGACCTCCGAGACGGGCACGATCGGCGCCATCGGCGCGCTCGATATCCCCTTCATCCACCGCTACACCGACGCTTTCATCGCCGGCGCCGAGCATGTGATGCCCGAGATCGAGGTGGCGCCGACGCTCTGGATCGGCGGCGACAATCCCTTCGCCGATCCCGCGCGCGGCCAGCAGCGGGCCACGATCATGGCTTCGGGCGGCGCCGACCGCATCCTGACGGCGGCCTCGGGCACCAATGGCGGTGTCTTCCGCGCGCTGGAGGATTTCCCGGGCGCGGCGGGCTTCGGGGTGGATATCAACCAGTGCCTGCAGGCCCCGGGCGTGGTGATGGATAACATCGAGAAGAACACCGACATCGTCGTCGAAATGGGCGTGCGCGGCATCATCGAGGGCACCCAGCCCGCCATCGTGGCGCTGGGCCTTGCCGACGAGGGCATGACGCTGACCAGCCTCAAGCCCGGCGTCGAGGACAGCGAGTGCCTCATCGCGAATTACCCTGAGGTGATCGAGCAGGTCGCCGCCCTTCGCGACCAGATCGTGGCGGGCGAGCTGGAGGTCGCCGACCCGATGCAGATGGCCGAGTAAGCCGGAATGCAATGGGAGCTCGAGACCATCGGCGTGACCAAGCGCTTCGGCCCGGTCACGGCCAACGAGGGCGTGGACCTGCGCGTGAAGAAAGGCGAGGTCCATGCCGTAATGGGAGAGAACGGCGCGGGGAAATCCACCTTGATGTCGATGCTCTACGGGCTCCTCCAGCCGGATGACGGCGAAATCCTCATCGCGGGGCGGCAGGTGCATTTCACCTCCGCCCTCGATGCCATCGGCCACGGGCTCGGCATGGTCCACCAGGCGTTCCAGCTCTTCGAGGAGCTGACGGTCTGGGAGAACATCGTCATGGGCGCCGAGCCCGCGCGCCGCGGCTTTCTCGACCGGCGCCGCGCCATCGCCTCTGTCGCTGGGCTGGCCGAACGCTATGACCTGAAGGTCGACGTGACACAGCGGGTGCGCGATCTTTCCGTCGGCATCCGCCAGCGGGTGGAGATCCTCAAGGCGCTCTACCGCGACGCGCAGATCCTCATCCTCGACGAGCCGACGGCCGTGCTCACCCCGCAGGAGCGCGACGGGCTGTTCGCCGTGATCCGCGCGCTGAGGGATGACGGCCGCACCATCCTCTTCGTCACCCACAAGCTGCACGAGGTGATGGAGATCACCGACAGCGTCACCGTCCTGCGGCAGGGCCGCGTGACCGAGCGGATGGCGACGAAGGAGAGCACGCCCGAGGCGATCATCACCGCCATGACCGGCCGCTCGGTCAGCCTCGACGTGGCCAAGGGCCCGGCGACACCCGGCGAGATTGTGCTGCAGGTCGCGGGCCTCACTGTGGGGCAGGGGCCGAAGCCCGCCGTTGCCGATGTCTCCATCACCGTAAGGGCCGGCGAGATCGTCGGCATCGCCGGGGTGGCGGGCAACGGGCAGAGCGAGCTGATCGAGGCCATCGCGGGCCTCCGCCCCGGGTCTGGCCGAGTCACGCTGAAGGGCAGGGACATCGCCTCCCTCCGCGTGGCCGAGCGCCGCGAGGCCGGCCTTGCCTATATCCCCGAGGATCGCGCGGCCACCGGCACCGCTGCCGGCGCCACCGCGGCCGAGACGCTGCTGATGGGCCGGCAGGGCGACGCGGCGCTGTCGCGCGGCGGGCTCCTGAACCTCCCAGCCATCTCCGAGCGGGCCCGGCGGCTGATCGCGCAGAACGACATTCGCATCTCCTCCGAGCGGGCGAAGGTGGGCACCCTTTCCGGCGGCAACCTGCAGAAGGTCGTCATCGCCCGCGAGCTCGATCACGAGGCGCCGCTGCTCATCGCCGAGCAGCCCACGCGCGGCGTCGACGTGGGCGCCATCGAGGCGATCCACGCCCGCATCGTGGCGGAGCGGGATGCCGGGCGCGCCGTGCTGCTCGTCTCCGCCGAGATGTCGGAGGTCCTTGGCCTCTCCGACCGCATCCTCGTGATGTACGAGGGCCGCATCCTGGCCGAGCTTCCGGCCAGCGAGGCGACCGAGGCGCAGCTCGGCCTGCTCATGGCCGGCCGCACGGGCGAGGCCGCGTGATGGAGCGCCTGAAGTCCCTCCGCCCCGGCCCCGTGCCGCTTGCAATCCTCTCCGGCCTCGTCATCGGGGCGCTGATGCTGCTCGTCTCGGGCGACAATCCCCTCGTCGCCTACCGCGAGATCGTCGAGGGCGCCTTTGCGCCCCGCAACTGGCGCAACACCTTGAGCTGGGCGATCCCGCTCGTCGGCATGTCGCTCGCCGCCGCCATTCCGTTGCGGGGCGGCATGGTGAACCTCGGGGGCGACGGGCAGATCGTCATCGGCGGCTTCGTCGCCGCCGTGGTGCCCATCTATCTCGCCGATGCCGTGCCGCTGCCGGGGTTCCTTCTCGCCGCCATCGCCATCCTCTGCGCCATGCTCGCCTCCGGCCTCTGGGCCGCGCTGGCGGCACTGGGAGAGACGCGGCTCGGCATCCCGATGCTGATCTCCTCGCTGCTTCTCAGCTACCCCGCCATCGGCCTCACCTCCTGGGCGACGGGCTTTCCCCTCCGCGACACCTCTACCGGCCTCACCCAGACGCGCCCCGTGCCGCCGGGCGCCGAACTGCCGGAGCTCTTCGGGCCGGTGACCATGGGCCTCGTCCTGTTGACGATCGTCGTCGCCGCGGTGATCTATGTCGACCGGCGCACCGTGCCAGGCTACGAGCTGCGGATGCGCGGGCTCAACCGGCGGTTCGCCGAATACGGCGGCGTGCGGACCGAGCGGCAGGCGCTGGGCGCGATGTTCGCCAGCGGCGCCATCGCCGGGCTCGTCGGCGCCATCGTGGTGCTGGAGGTGCATCACCGCTTCCAGAACGGCGCGCTCGTCTCGCCAAGCTACACCTGGTCGGGGCTGATGGCGGCGCTGCTGGCCGGCGGCAACCCGGCGCGGGCGGTGCTCGCGGGCTTCTTCTTCGCCGCGCTGCAAACGGGCGGCTTCGCCATGCAGCGCGAGATCCAGGTGCCGCGCGTGCTGTCGATGGTGCTGCAGGCGATCATCATCCTCTTCGTCTCGCTGCGCTACGGGGTGGGAGGCGGCCGGGGGCCGAAGGACCGGCCATGAACATGCTCAACGCCTACACGGTCAACGCCACCATCGGCGGCATGACCCCCATCCTGCTCGCCGCGCTCGCCGGCGTGCTCTGCGGGCGGGTCGCCGTCTTCAACATCGCGCTGGAGGGCAAGATCCTCATCGGCGCCTTCTTCGCGATCGTCGGCAGCTATTTCACCGGCTCCGCCCTTGGCGGCGTTCTCTGCGGTGTGCTGGCGACGATGCTGTTCTCGACGATCCTCGCCTATGGCGTCACGCGGTTTCGCGGTGACAGCATTGTCCTGTGCATCGGGATGAACCTGCTTGCCTCGGGCCTCACCGCCTATCTGCTCCGCCAGATCTTCGGGCAGGCGGGCGTCTTCTCCGACCCTGCCATCGCCGAGGTCGACCGCATCGTCATCCCCGCGATCAACACCATCCCCTGGCTCGGCTGGATCTTCTCGCGGCAGACGCCGATCACCTATCTGTCGTGGCTGCTCGTCATCGTGGTGGCAATCGTGCTCTTCCGCACGCCCCTTGGCCTTCGGATGCGCGGCATCGGGCAGAACCCCGAGGCCGCCACCACACTCGGCATAGACGTTGGCCGCACCCGGCGGTGGACGGTGATTGCCGCGGGCGCGCTTTGCGGGCTGGCCGGGGCGCAGCTCTCCATTGGCACGGTGGGCATCTTCGCCGAGGGCATGAGCGCCGGGCGCGGCTGGATCGCCGTCGTCGCCGTCATGCTGGCGCGCGACAACCCCATCTGGGCCGCCGCCGTCTGCCTGCTCTTCGCCATCGCCGACACCTTCTCGGTGCAGCTTCAGGCGCAGGGCCTGCCCAACCAGCTGACCGACGCGGTGCCCTACGTGATCACCCTCGTCGCCCTCGTCATCGGCGCCCTGCGGGGGCGCCGCCGGCGGATGGCCCCCGTATAGCCCTCGTTCAAGAAGAAGACCCATGCCCCAGAAGATCCTGCTGGATGTCGACACCGGCATCGACGACGCGCTCGCCATCTACTACGCGCTCCGCCACCCCGAGCTGGAGCCGGTCGGCTTCACCTGCGTCTTCGGCAATACTGATGTCGATATCGCCACGACCAACACGCTGCGCATCCTCGAGCTTGCCGGCCGTCCCGAGCTGCCCGTCGCCATGGGCGCCGCCCGCTCGCTCCTCTGGCCCTACACGCGCGAGGCGGATTTCGTGCATGGGTCCAACGGCCTCGGCGACGTCGAGCTGCCCGAGCCCGCCGCGAAGGCGGTGGACGAGCACGCCGCCGATTTCATCATCCGCATGGTGAAGGAGGCTCCCGGTGAGATCGCGCTCTGCCCCGTCGGCCCGATGACCAACATCGGCCTCGCCCTCGCCAAGGCGCCCGAGATCGCGGGCCTGGTGAAGGAGATTGTGGTCATGGGCTCGACCCTCGCCCATCCCGGCATCCACGGCGTGGCCCGCCCGATGGTCGACGCCAACTTCCACAACGATCCCGAGGCGGCCCACATCCTCATGCAATCGAGCGCGCCGATCACGCTCGTCGGCATGGACGCCACGATGACGACGCTGATGTCCCGGGAGATGATGGACGATATCCGCGCCAACGGCACCGAGGCCGGGCGGGTGCTGATGGAGATCACCGAGTTCTACGTCCGCTCCTACGAGCAGATGCACCCCGGCATTGCGGGCTGCCCCCTGCACGACCCGCTCGCCGTCGCCGCCTGCCACGCGCCGGACCTGCTCACCCGCGAGCGCCTGCGCATCGACATCGAGCTCTCCGGCGCCCTCACCCGCGGCCAGGCCATCCCCGACCGCCGCCCCATGGGTCTGGAGCGGGCCAATTGCGAGGTGGCGACGGGGGTGGACGCGCCGCGCTTCGAGGCAATGTTCCACGAGACGATGCTGATGTGAGCAGGGTGGTCCGGGGTGGCGAAGGAGCGGGGCCTCTCAGCTTCCAACAGGGGAGCTGAACCCGTTCCGATCTTGACCCATCAAGCCATTCCTTCTTGCCTCACATATTCCCTACCAGCCGCACCACGCCAATCCGCCTGCACTCCAGCCGCCCGACGCTCTCCGGCCAGCTCCGCCGCATGGATGCCCAGCACGACGAGCCCCGGCCAAAGCATGTAGGCCTCGATCTCCAGGTTCTCGCCGAAGGAGAGCAGCACGATCGTCATGAGGATGCTCAGCGGCAGGCGCCCCCGCGGCCCCTTCGCGGCGTCGACGATGGCGAGCAGGGTCTGGACGCCCAGCGGCACGAGCAGGGCGAAGAGGCCCACGAGACCCTTCACGAAGAGCAGGCCCCACCAGGTGTGGTGGCTGCCGATGGGCATGTATTCCACGACATGCGCGCCGGGATGGACCGTGCCATGGCCGAACCAGAAGGCCTCCTCCCGCCAGCGCTCGCCGGCGATGCGCTGCAACGTCTCGCGCACCCGGGTGCTGTCGGCGCGGGCGCCCTTGAAGGCGGCGACGCCGTCCAGCGCCATCCGCACCAGCGCCGTGCCCACGACCGCCAGCGACGCGGCCAAAGCTGCCATCAGCTGCCACGCCCAGCCCTTCAGGAGGAGCGGCAGGAGGCGCGGCCCGATGGTGCAGGCGACGAGGCCGACGAGCCCCATGCGCGACTTCGACAGCAGGATCATCGCCGTCCCCGCCGCGAGGCCGGTGGCGCGCCAGCGGATGTTCCGCTCCTCCAGCGCGAAGGCGACCTGCACGACGCCGAGAAGCGCGGCGAAGGGCGACCAGGGGGCGTAGAACTGCCAGCGCGGCGTCCAGCTCGCCGGATCCCAAGTGAAGAAGTAGACCGAGAAGTACTCCGGCCCCGGCCCGCCGATGGCCTTCAGCGGAGAGGTGAAGATCTTCTCCGGCAGGCCCACGTATGGGGCGGCGAAGAGCACGGGCAGGAGCGCCAGCGTCCACGCCCCCACCACGCATTGCCCCCGCACGAGGATCTCCCGGCGGATCGGCAGCACCGCCCCGGCGAGGGGAAAGAGCGCGAGCAGCGCCCAGCCCTTGGCCCAGCCGATGGAGGACTTGATGGTCTGCTTCAGGCCCAGCCCCCAGTCGACATGGCCGACCCAGAGGGCGACGAGCATCACCAGCATCCCGATGATCCAGAGCCACACCACGCCCGGCACCGCCCCCTTCGCCCGCAGCCCCGGGTGGATCGCCGGGCCGAGGTAGAGCGAGAGCATGGCAAGCCCGCCCAGCAGCCAGCCCAGCACCGGGCCCACCACGTAGAGGGCGCCGACGAAGTAGAAGGGCCATGTCCAGCGGAGCGCCTTGAAGGCCATGGCCTCCGCCAGGTTCTGCGGGGCGAGGTGGGCGGGCGCGGCGCTCATTCCGCCGGCACCGCGTAGGCGGGGGCCGCGCCGGGCTGCACCGGGTCGTCGGGGATCAGCCTGGTGATCAGCGGGCGGCGGATCCAGCCGAGGAGGAGGCCCATCATCGCGAAGAGGCTGCCCGCGACGCCGGCGGCGACGGCGAGCTTGCGCTTCGGCGAGGAGGGCTCCACCGGCAGCGAGGGGTCCTCGAGCACCTGCACGAGCGGGTAGGAGGCATAGACATCGGTCTTCGTCGTCTCTGCCCGCGCCATGGCCGAGGCGAAGACGGCCTCCGCCACGCGGAAGTCGCGCTGCATGTCCTCCAGCCGGGCGGCGGGCTCGATGAGGTCGAGCTTGCGGGCCTCGACCGCCGCGAGGCGCTCGGTGAGCACGGCGTGCTCGGCGGCAAGGCCCGCGCGCTCCGCCTCGGCGGCGACGAGATCGCTGAGGAGGCCGGCGCGGCTGCCGACATGGCTGATGTCGAGCGTGGCGAGCTCCGCCTCGCCCAGACCCGTGAGCCGGGCGGCGCGGCTCATGGCCTCGGCCTCGGCGGCGGCATAGCCCGAGCGGGCGGCGCGCACGTCGGGGTGGCTCTCGCCGAAGCGGGCGCGGGCCTGGGAGAGAAGGGCGGCCTGGGCGGACATCTCCTCCGTCAGCGCCGCGAACTCGGTATCGGCGTGCAGCTTCAGGGCAGAGGCGGCGAGGCGCGCATCGGTTCCGAGGGAGGCCTGCAAGGCGGCCACCGCCTCCGTCCGGTCATCGAGCGTGGCGCCGAGGT
The DNA here is from genome assembly GCF_012070395.1 of Pseudoroseicyclus tamaricis. Taxonomy (GTDB): domain Bacteria; phylum Pseudomonadota; class Alphaproteobacteria; order Rhodobacterales; family Rhodobacteraceae; genus Pseudoroseicyclus_A; species Pseudoroseicyclus_A tamaricis. The sequence continues at coordinate 1,339,766 of NZ_JAAFYS010000001.1, forward strand.
CGCTCACCCGCGCGGCGAGCGTCTCCGCCTCCGCCACCAGCGCGCCGTACTGCTCGGCGGAGATCAGGCCGGTCTCGCGCTGCAGGCGCGAGATCTCGTCCCGCGTGGCGAGCACGGAGCTGCGGTAATCGTCGATGGCTCCGAGGCCGCTTTGCTGCCTCTGGTGCAGCTCGTCCGTCCGCAGCTCCTCGATCTCGGAGAAGAAGGCCTGCAACAGCGCCTCGCCGCGCGCCTGCGCGTCATCGGGGCTGTTGCCGGTGATGGAGACATGGATGAGCCCGGTCTGGTCGATCAGCTCCACCCGCGGCTGGCCGAAATCGACCCGCCGCATGTCCATCTCGCCCGCGGCCGCCGCGACGATGCGGTCGGCGCCGAAGAGGCGCTTGTAGGTTTCCGTCGGGCTGACGGAGCTGCTGGAGAAGGGCGAGCTGGAGTTGGAGGAGGCCTGCCCGATCTGGTCGAGGTTGACCGAGGCGGAGGACCCGGCGCCCGGCAGGATCAGCGACATGCCCGAGGTGTAGCGCAGCGGCGCCGTCTTCAGGTAGCCGGTGATCGGCGCCCAGACGCAGACGAGGGCGATGGCGAAGAGCCCCGCGTAGCGCGGCAGGCGGCCGAGATCGTTCGGGCGGCCCCCCTTGAGGACCCGCCCGAAACTCAGTTGCACGAGCGGCAGGCGCAGCAGGGGCGGAACGAAGGTGCGGCGGGCTTGGGTCATGTGTGCTCTCCTTTGGCCGGAGAGATACGAGACCTGGGCGATGGGCGCGCCGTCCTGCCGGGTTAGCCGGCCGGCGCCGTGGGATGCCCCGCCTATCCCGACGGGTAGGTCATCGAGGGCCGGGCAGGATTCCGTCTTTTGAAATCCGCGCTGCAGCTTGAGGTCTTGCACACTGCGTGACGCACTCGATGTCCCAAGGGGGCTTCGGCCGGGTCTTCGGCCGGGTCTTCTGAGGACGTCGATGGTCGACGTCAACTATGCGGGACGAAGCCGCCGTTCCGCCGCTGGAACGAGCGTCCGCTATGCGAGCCGGATTGTCTGGGGAGCGTTCCGGCGCCAGACTGTGCATCGTGCCCCTTCCAGAGATATACTAGGACAGCGTCAGTGCTTCACGGCGTGGCTCGGACCCACTGAAACGATTTGAATAATGTGAGACGATGGCCAGCCTATTCATACCTTCGCGCAACGCGCTGTTCCTGCATTTGCCCAAGACGGCCGGATACTCGGTCTCGACGGCACTGGCCGAGGCGTTCCCCGACACCCAATCCTATCCGGTTCGCGACATGTCCCGAGCCGAAAGCGCGGCGAGCTATCTCGGAGAGCGTCTAGACCCCGCCGTCTTCGCCCGAACATGGAGCTTCTGTTTCGTGCGCAACCCGTGGGACTGGGCGGTGTCTGGCTGGCTGCACGTTACCCGTAACACGGGCGCCTACGGCGATTCGCCGCCGAGCTTCGCTGAGTTCCTGACAGGTTCGTGGGACCAGGGGCTCAAGAGGAACCCCAACCCGCGCAAGTTCAATTCACCGCAAACCTTCGTCGCCTACCATACGCAGTTGACCCAGTCCGAGCACTTGGCCGGACGCAATGGGGAAGACCCGGTCCCGCTCGCGTTCTACGCCCGGTTCGAACAGCTGTCCCAGGACTGGGCGCGCATCTGCGACAGGCTCGGTCGGGCTATTTCGCTCCCGCACCAGAACAAGTCGCAGCGCGGCCACTACACGGACTATTACACGGACCCGCTTCGCGAGATCGTCGCACGCCGCAACGCCGCCCTAATTGCCCGCTTCGGATATGCGTTCGGTGAATGATACCTCGGCGCGTTCGCAGTTGCGGCCGTGGAGCTTCGCTTAGATCCTTGCCTGGGCACCGCGACGGGGCGATGCTTTCGCATGTCCTGCGCCATTGCGCCGGGTTCGGTATCCTACCGCCTGACCTGCATCTCGTACTGCCCGCTGAGGATCCTGCCGAGAAACCCGATGGCCGCCTCACCAACACCACTTGGCGTAATCACCTCTTCCCCCTGCCTGCCGTTCGCGTGTGAGGATCGACAGTGTAGCTTCGAGTCTCGCCAACGCCCTCAGGATGACCGCACATGAGGCGTTGGTAACGGCCGGTCGATGCAGGCTGTCAAAGGCGTGGAATGGGCTCTAAGCGGTCATTGGGCGTTCGAACCGCCGGCTGTCTCGTCCTCACCACACAATGCCAAAGCCGAGCACCCGGAAAGCGTAGGTCAGAACAGGCCCTGGTCGCGAGCGATCATGGCGGCCTGCGTGCGGTTGCTGGCGCCGATCTTGCGGTAGAGCGTCTTCATGTGGAGCTTCACCGTGGGCTCGCGGATGTCGAGATCGCGGGCGATCTCCTTGTTCGACTTCCCCTCCGTCAGCCCCTGCAGCACCTCGATCTCGCGCTGAGAGAGCTTGTCGGCGAGCGGGTTGGCGACCGTCTCCTCCGTGGCGCGCAGGAAGTCGAGGGGCGCGTATTGCTCGCCCATCGCCATGAAGCGGATCGCGTTGACGAGCGACTTGGCCGAGAGCGTCTTGGGCAGGAAGCCGGCGGCCCCGGCGGCGAGCGTCTGCTCGGCCACCTCGCGGTCGGCGGTGCCGGAGATGATGGCGACGTGGTGCTCCCCCGGCATCTCCATGATGCGTGAGAGGCCAGACAGACCGTTCATTCCCGGCATGCCGTAATCGAGGAGGACGAGGGCGAAGGGCTGCTCGGCGACGAGCTTCTCGGCCTCGCTGAAGTTGGCGGCCGTTTCCGTCTCGAGGTTGGCTTCACTCGCGAGGAACATCACCAGCGTGTCGCGCAGAAGGTCGTGATCGTCGGCAATCAGGATCCGCATGGGCTTCGTCTCCGTGGTGGAGCGCTGGCGCTCCCGGCGTTCAGTCGGCGTGGGGCTTCATAGCATGGGCGGCCGGTCGCGGCTCGCGGCGCGGACCCGAAATTACTCAAGATAGTGTCAATAGCAGGGCAGGGGCCATGCGCGACCTACCCACCCGGATAAGGGCGCGCGCCCGATGGGATAGCGCGCGATCCGGCCGGGGACAGGAGGCTCTCCGGCCGGGGACGGCGCCCCGCCATCCGGGGCCGAGACCTCGCCGGCCGCGCCGTTGAGCGGCGGGCGTCTCCTCCCGCAAGTCATTGGAAACGATTGTGAAAGGATCGCCTCCAATGAGCTACGTCTCCACCGTCCCCGCCCTCTCCTCAGAGCAGACCCCCGCCCTCCGCGCCGCTCCGCCGGCCCCCTCGGGCCTCACCCCCGTACGGGTGTTCGGCCTGCCGCTGGTCAGCGCCAGCACCCGCAGCGTGATCGATCATCTGCTCGCGCCGGGCCGGCGCAGCCGCGTCGCCTTCCTCAACGCGCATTGCGCCAACGTCATGGTCCGCGACAGCGCCTATGAAGACGCGCTGCACACCGCCGACCTCGTGCTGCCCGACGGCATCGGGGTGGAGCTCGCCGCCCGCATGGCCGGCGACCGCCTCGCCGAGAACCTCAACGGCACCGATTTCGTGCCGGCCCTGCTGGAGGCCGCCGCGGCGAAGGGCCTCAGCGTCTTCCTCTTCGGCGGCCAGCCGGGCGTGGCCGACGCCGCCGCGCGCAACCTCTGCCTGCGCATCCCGGGCCTGCGTGTCGTCGGCACCCGCGATGGCTTCGAGGGGGCGAAGAACGCCTCCGCCGCCGTCGCCGCCATCAATGCCGCGCAGCCCGACATCGTGCTGGTCGCGATGGGCGTGCCGACGCAGGACGTCTGGCTCGCCCGCCACGCCGCCCATCTCGATGCGCGCATCACGCTCGGCGTCGGCGCGCTCTTCGATTTCCTCTCCGGCCGCGTCCGCCGGGCGCCGAAGCTGGTGCGCGCCGCGCGCTGCGAATGGGTCTGGCGGCTGGCGATGGAGCCGCGCCGGATGGCGCGCCGCTACCTCACCGGCAATGCCGCATTCCTCGCCCGCGCCGCCGTGCGCGCCTGGGCCGGGCGCGACCGGGCGGCGATGGCCAAGCGGGCGGTGGACCTCTCGCTCTCGGCCATCGCGATGCTCGCGGCGGCGCCGATCCTGCTGCTCATCGCGGCGGCCATCAAGCTGGAGAGCCGGGGCCCCGTCTTCTTCCGGCAGGTGCGCGTCGGCAAGGATGGTGTGCCCTTCACCATGCTGAAGTTCCGCTCGATGCATATCGACGCCGAAGCCCGCCGCGCCGCGCTGCTCGCCCAGTCCGACCGGGAAGGCGTCTGCTTCAAGTCCCGCAACGATCCGCGGGTGACCCGCGTGGGGCGGCTCCTCCGCCGCTTCTCCATCGACGAGCTGCCGCAGGTGCTGAACGTGCTGAAGGGCCAGATGTCGCTCGTCGGCCCGCGCCCGGCGCTGCCCGAGGAGGTCGCCGCCTATCCCGCCCGCGCCCATGGCCGGCTTGCCGTGAAGCCGGGGCTGACGGGGATGTGGCAGGTCTCCGGCCGGGCGGAGATCGGCTTCGACAAGATGATCGACATGGATCTCGCCTATGCCCGCTCGCGCTCGACGCTGCTCGACCTGCTGCTGATCGGCATGACGGCGAAGGCGGTGATCGGCGGGCGCGGGGCCTTCTGACGCGCCGCGAGGGGGACGACCTATCCGAAGGGATAGGGGGCCTCTTCCGATGCCCGACTGCACGGGGCGCCGCCTTCGTGAGATAGACCTGCCAGCCAGATCGGAGAGACGCCAATGCACTTCCATCGCCACCTCATCGCCGCCGCCGTCTACGCCCTCGCCGCCCTGCCGCTCGCCGCGCAGGAGCTGGGCACGCCGGAGGGGGACATCCTCCTCACCATCGACGGGGCCATCACCGAGACCAATGACGACGGCCGCGCCGTCTTCGACCGCGCCATGCTGGAAGCGCTCGGCCCCGTGACCTTCGAGACCGAGACGACCTGGACCGAAGGCGTGCAGACCTTCACCGGCGTCGAGCTCGCCACGCTTCTGGAGGCCGTCGGCGCCACCGGCGACAGCATCGCGGCCACCGCCATCAACGACTACGCCGTCGACATCCCCCGCGAGGACTGGGTCGAGGGCGGGCCCATCGTGGCCTACCTGCGCAACGGCGAGGAGATGCCGGTGCGCGACAAGGGGCCGCTCTGGGTCGTCTACCCCTTCGATGCCAGCGAGGACTACCAGACCGAGGTCATCTACTCGCGCAGCATCTGGCAGTTGGACCGGATCACCGTCGCGGAGTAGCGTTGAGCCATGGATGAGCCGAGCCGAGACGTGCTGCAGGACGCGGGCCCCGCCGACGAGGCGCCGGGCTCGCGCACGCTCCTCTGGGTCTTCCTGCTGCTGCTGTGCTTCGGCGCCGCGGTGGGGATGGGCTGGCTCGTCCTGCGGGAGATCGAGGATCTCGGCACCGCCAATTCCGACAATGCCCAGTGGAGCCTCGCGCAGACCGAGGTGGAGTTCCTGCAGTTCCAGCTCGCCATCGAGCGCGCGGGGGAGGAGGAGGTGAGCCTCGACACCCTCCGCCGGCGGTTCGACGTGTTCTACAGCCGCATCGGCACCTTCGCCTCGGCCTCGACCTACAGCGCCGTGCGCTCGTCGCCGGAATTCATCGCGGCCAATGAGGAGATCACCGACTTCCTCGACGCCGCCGTGCCCGTCATCGACAGCCCCGACGCGCAGCTCGCGGCGGCGCTGCCAGCGCTCTCCGCCGAGGCGCAGGCGCTGCTGCCGCAGGTGCGCGCCCTGTCGCTCGCGGGGCTCGCCAGCTTCGCCGAATCTTCCGACGAGCGGCGGGAGGACGTGCGGCGCACCCTCGCGCAGATGGTCGGCGTGCTGGGGCTTTTGCTCGGCGGCTTCGCGCTGCTCACCAACTCCTTCCGCCGGCTATACCGCGTCTCGCGCCGGCAGGCGCAGGCGATGGAGCGGGCGGGGGACCGGATGCGCGCCATCGTCGAGGCGGCCGCCGATGCGATCCTCGTCTGCGACCGCGACGGCGCCATCCTCGACATGAACACCGCCGGCGTCCGCCTCTTCGGCTACAGCCGCGAAGAGGGTATCGGCCGACGGGCGCTGGAGACGATCTACCCCGCCGACGTGGCGCCCGCCCTGCAGGAGGCGACGCGGGCCTTCTTCCAGGAGGACGGCCGCGCCGGCACGACGGCCCTGCACTACGAGACCGAAGCCGTCTCTCGCAGCGGCCGCCGCTTTCCCGCCGAGGTCTCCATCGCGCGCACGGCCGACGAGACAGACCCGATCTACGTGGCCTTCATCCGCGATATCTCGCGCCGCAAGGAGGCCGAGGAGGGGCTGACCGAGGCACGCGACAAGGCACTGGCCGGCGAGCGGGCCAAGGCGGAGTTCCTCGCCGTGATGAGCCACGAGATGCGCACGCCGCTCAACGGCCTGATGGGCACCATGCAGCTGATGCGCGATCACAGCCTCAGCCAGCGTCAGAGCGAGCTCCTCGACCGGATGCACAGCTCTGGCCGGCTGCTCCTCGGCCTCGTCAACGACGTGCTCGACCTCGCCAAGTTCGAGGCCGGCAAGCTCAAGGCCGAGCGCCGGCCCTTTTCCGTCTCCGCCCTGCTCGACGGGGTGGTGGAGACGACGGCGACGCTGGCCTCGAGCAACGGCAACAGCCTGCGCTGGCGGCCGCTGACCCCGGGCCTCGACATCGTGCGGGGCGACTCGCGGCGGCTGCGGCAGGTGCTGCTCAACCTCGTCGGCAACGCGGTGAAGTTCACCCGCGCCGGCTCCATCGACATCGAGGTGGAGCGGCTGCCGGGTGAGGGGGGGCTGGTGGAATTCCGCGTCGCCGACACCGGCATCGGCATCGCGGAGGCCCAGCTCGAGCGGATCTTTCAGGATTTCGAGACGCTCGACAGCTCCTATTCCCGGCAGGCCGGCGGCACCGGGCTCGGCCTCGGGATCGCGCGGCGCCTCGTCGGCGTCATGGGCGGCGAGATCGGGGTGGAGAGCGAGCCGGGGGAGGGCAGCCTCTTCTGGGTCCGCCTCTCCCTGCCGCCCGCCGAGGCGGAGGAGACGCCGCTGCCGGGGCAGGGGGGCAACGCCACCCTCCCGGTCCGGCCGCTCGACGTGCTCCTCGTGGAAGACAACGAGATGAACCGCTTCGTCGCCCGCGGCCTGCTGGAATCCGAGGGCCACAAGGTGACGGAGGCTGTCGACGGGCGCGCGGGCGTGGAATGGGCCGAGTCCCACCCGTTCGACGTCATCTTGATGGATATCTCGATGCCCGTGATGGATGGCCAGACGGCGGCACGGAAGATCCGCGCCGGCTCCGGCCGCTCCGCCACCACGCCCATCATCGCCCTCACCGCCCATGCCCTGCCGGAGGAGGTGGAGCGCTTCCGCGAGGCGGGGATGGCGCATTGCCTCTCAAAGCCTATCGACCGCAAGGTGCTCTCCGGTCTCCTCCGCGGCATCGCGGCGGGCTATTCTGGCGGCTCCGTTACCATGGCCGAGCCGGCTAGCGGGCTGATCGACCGCGCGCAGCTCGGCGAGCTGTCCCAGACGATCCGCCCCGCCGATCTGGAGCGCCTTCTCGCGACCTTCCGCGCCGAGATGGACGAGGGCGTCACGCGGCTGACGGCAAGCGACCTGCCGCCGGCCGAGCTCGGCGCGCTGGCGCATAAATGCGCCGGCTCTTGCGCCACGCTCGGGCTCACCGCGCTGCGCCAGCTTCTGGGCCGGGTGGAGACGGCGGCCAAGCGCGGAGAGGTCAGCGAGGGCGATCTTGCACAGCTGCCGGAACTCTGGGCCGAGAGCCGGCAGGCGCTGGACGCCTGGCAGGGCGAGCAGGCCCTTACGGAATGAGCGCGCCGGCGGTGAAGACGCCGAGCACCCGCCCGATCTCGCCGAGGTTGGTGACGCCGCTGTCGTAGCAGGCGATGGCATCGCCGGGCAGCAGGTAGGGGTCGTAATCGTCGCGGTCGGGCCGGGCGCGCATCTCCTCGATGGGCCGCTCGATCACGGCGGAGACGCCGGTCATCGGATTGCGGGTGAAGAGCGCGGCGGAGCGGTCGGCGCTGGTCGCCCGCGCCCCGCCGACGCAATTAGCATCGATCACCGCCTGCATGTAGCGCGTGCCATAGGGCACCTCGCGCACCGTCTGGCCGATGGCCGAGGGCGCGTTGCCGGTGGCGGGCTGGGTGAGGTTGGAGAGGTAGAGCGAGATGCCGGGCGGCGAGATCGGGCTCGGCTTCATCAGCGCGTCCTGAAAGCAGAAGCGCGAGGGGACGTAGATCTCGTCGCCCGCCAGCAGCATCACGTCCTCGAAGGCCCGCCCTTCGATGGCGCCGCGCAGGTCGATCACGTAGTTCGTGCCGGCCCGGGTGAGGCGCACGGCGGAGAGATCGGCATCGGGGCGGATGCCGCCGGCGCTGCGCAGCGCAACGGAAAGGTTACGACCCTCGGTCGAGCTGCCCCGCGCGGCCTGCCGGCGCGCATCCACCGCGTCGCCGGGCACGCCGCCGATATCCACCGGGTTGGGATCGAAGACAGCGCCGCTCACCCCGATGCGGGCCGAGGCGAAATCGAGCACCAGCAGCGAGACATCGGGCCGGTCGTCGTAATAGCCGCCCGCCACGAGCCCCTGTCGGATGTCGGCGGCGACGCTGGCGGCGGATCGGCCCTGCGCCGGGATGGGGGAGAGATAGGGCACCTTCAGCGTGCCATCGCGCGAGATGACGTATTCGCCGCTGAACGTCTCCTCATCGGGCAGGCGCAGGTCGAGCAGATCGCCGCGCGAGAGCACCTCGCCGCGCAGCACCTCGGGCAGCCGCGCGCCCAGCTTGCCGGCAGCGCCCTCGGCCGCCACCGCACCATCGGGCGAGCGGCAGCTGCGGGCATTGATCTCCTCCGCCTGCAGGAAGTTGGCGGGCGGGTAGGCGAGGGCGCGATACTGGGCCTGGTAGCCCCGGCCCTCGGCGACCGGCTCGATATTGTCGGCCGTCTCGATGGCTGCGCAGCCGGCCAGAGCGGCGGCGCCCATCAGCCGGCAGACAACCTGCCCAATCCTCGGCGCCATGTGCCCCCCGTTCCGGTTTTTCTGCCTCTGGGGAAAGCCTAGCGCGGGGCCGCGCGCGGCGTCCATCGCCTTCGCCGCATCCTAAACATATCCCTAAGGATAGGTCGCTCTCCCGTCGCGCCACTCGGCTGTCCCGCCGGGCGCGCGACGGGGGGCGGGCGGGCCTTTATCCATCGGGCAACACACGAGCTTTCCGGCTCCAGCCAGATGGACAGACCGCCCATGACCCTCGCAGCCCAGATCGGCCCCTTCGCCCGGCACCTCGTGGCCTACAGCCTCTCCGAGGCGGCGGCCAAGGCCTCGCGGCTGCTCGTCGTGGTCGCCGTGGCGCGCACCATGGATGTCGCCGCCATCGGCGTCGCCGCCGCCGCGCTCGCCGCCGCCGACATCCTGAAGGCCCTCACCGAGAACGGTGCCGGCCAGCGCATCATCGCCGCCAGCGACGACGCGCTGGAGGCGACCTGCCGCACGGCGCAGCGCATCTTCTGGGCCTGGTGCCTCGGCCTCTTCGCGCTGCAGCTCGGCGTGGGCGCGGTGATCTGGCAGGTCAGCGGCGACGCGGCGCTCTTCGCCCTCGTCGCGATCCTCGCCGGCGAATATCTCTTCATGCCCGCCGGCCTCGTGCAGAACGCCCTCGCCATGCGCGCCGGTAAGCTGCGCCAGACCGCGGCCATCGCCGCGGGTCAGGTGGTCGGCGCAAACGCCCTGACGGCGCTCCTCGCCTTCGTGGCGCCCGGGCCGCTGGCGCTGGTGCTGCCGCGCCTGATCGCCGCGCCCATCTGGCTCATCGCCTCGCGCCGCCTGCACCCGTGGACCGTCGACCGCTCCGTCACGCCCGCGCCGCTCGCCCCCTTCCTGCGCTACGGCTGGGCCGTGCTCGGAGTGGAGGTCGTCAAAGCGCTGCGGATGCAGGGCGACAAGCTGATCATCGGCGCGCTGATGGGGGCCGAGGCGCTGGGCCTCTACTTCATGGCCTTCAACGCCGGCCTCGGCCTCGCCAATTCCTTTGCCCAGGCCTTCTCCGTCGCGCTTTTCCCTCATCTGTGTACCGCCCGCGACCGGCTGGCGACGCTGCGCGGCGCCCTCGGTCTCGGCGGGCTCGCGATCTCGGCCATCGTCATCCTGCAGGCCATTGCTGCGCCGCTCTACGTACCCGTGCTCTTCGGCGCCGGCTGGGAGGGGGTGAGCGATGTCGTCTCCATCCTCTGCCTCGCCGCCATCCCCGGCGTCATCTGGAGCGCCGCCGCTCAATGGCTGCGCGCCGAGGGCCGGCCGCAGGTGGAGTTCGCCGTGACCTGCGTCACCGCCGCCGCGCTCATGGCCAACACCGCGATCCTCGCTCCCCACGGGCTGACGGCGGTGGCCACCGGCTACCTCGTCGTCGCCACGATCACGCAAGCCGGGGCGGCGCTGCCCGCCCTCGCTCCCGCCTTCCGCCCCGCTCACCGCCCCGCTTTCAAGGAGGCCCTCTGACATGCCCCGCTTCTCCATCATCATGCCCTGCTTCAACGCCGCCGACACGCTGGAGGACACGCTGCAGAGCATCGCCCTGCAGACCAACACCGACTGGGAGCTGATCTGCATCGACGACTGGTCCTCGGACTGCACGCCCCGGATCCTCGCCCGAGCCGCCGCCGACCCCCGCGTCCGCGTGCTGATCAACAAGGGCAAGGGCCCGAGCCGGGCGCGCAACGACGGCGTGGCGGTGGCGCGCGGCGAGATTATCGCCTTCTGCGACGCCGATGACATCTGGGCCCACGACAAGCTCGAGCGCATGGCCGAGGTGATGGACGACGGCCGCTTCGACGGCGCCTACGCCCGCGTCGCCTTCTTCCGCGGCTCCCGCTCGACGAGCCAGTCGACCGTGACGGAAGAGCCGCTGAGCGTGCAGGTGCTGATGGGCGAGAACCCGGTCTGCACGATGTCGAACCTCGTCGTGCGGCGCTCCGCCTTCCAGCTGACCGAGGGGTTCGACACCACGATGGTGCACAACGAAGACCTCGAATGGCTGATCCGCGCCGTCGCCAAGGGCCTCTGGATCCAGGGCATCGACGAGACGCTCGTGCACTACCGCACCAGCGTCACCGGCCTTTCCTCCGATCTTCAAGCGATGGAGGAAGGGCGCCGCAAGGCCCTGCGCACCGCCGCCGGCTTCGGCTACGAGCCCGATCCGCGCGCCGAGGCCATCCACCTGCGCTACCTCGCCCGCCGCGCCCTGCGCGTCGGCGCCCCGGCCAGCGAGGCCCTCCGCCTCGCCGCCGCAGGAATCAAGGAGAGCCCGCGCGGCTTCTTCTCCGACCTGCGCCGCGGCAGCCTGACAGCCCTCGGCGCGGTCACCGCCCCCCTCCTGCCCGCGCCGGTGCGCCGGGCCCTCTTCGCCAGCTGAAAGGTCAGACCCATGCCCCGCGCTTCCATCATCGTGCCCGCCTACAATTGCGAGACCACTCTCCACGAGACGCTGGAGGGCCTCTGCGCCCAGACCTACGGCGACTTCGAGATCGTCGTCGTCGACGATGGCTCGACGGACCGGACCGCCGCCGTCGCCCGCAGCCTCGGCGACGCCCGCATCCGCCTGATCCAGCAGCCCAACCGCGGCCTCGCCGGCGCCCGCAACAGCGGCATCGCCCATGCCCGCGGCGCCTTCCTCGGCTTCTGCGACGCCGATGACCTCTGGCGCCCGACAAAGCTCGCCGCCCACGTCGCGCATCTGGAGGCGAACCCGAACGTCGGCATCAGCTACTCCGGCTCGGAGCTGATCGACGCGGCCGGCAAGCCGCTCCGCATCGCGCAGCGCCCCCGCCTGACCGAGGTGTCGGCGGCGCACATCTTCCTGCGCAATCCTATCGGCAACGGATCGGCCCCCGTCATCCGCCGCGCCGCGCTGGACGACATCGCCTTCGCCTGCCCCGGGGAGCCGGAGCGGACCTGCTGGTTCGACGAGAGCTTCCGCCAGTCGGAAGACGTCGAATGCTGGCTGCGCTTCAAGCTGACGACCGACTGGGATGTCGAAGGCATCCCCGGCCTGCTGACCCGCTACCGCATCGTGGCCAGCGGCCTTTCCGCCGGCACCGCCCGCCAGTTCGCCACCTGGGAGCGGCTGGTCGCCAAGCTCACCCCCATCGCGCCGGAGTTCATGGCCCGCCACACGCCCACGGCCCGCGCCTACATGCAGCGCTATCTCGCCCGCCGGGCGATCTCCTCCGGTGACGGGCAGGAGGCGCTGGCCCGGGTGCGCGCCTCGCTCGCCGCCTCCCGCCGCCCGCTCTGGCAGGAGCCTGCCAAGAGCGCCACGACCATCGCCGCCGCAGCGGTGCTCTACGCCCTCGGCGCCGCGCGCCTGCCCCTGCTTCGCCGCCCGGCCGGCGCCTGACCCTTCGCTCAAGGAGACCTCCCCATGCTTCGCATCGCTCACCTCATCGACGACCAGAACCCCGGCGGCGTGACCCGCTACCTCGATTTCATCGCCAGCGACCCCGGCATGGCCGCGCTCGGCCGCCACGAGATCGTCCCCGTCTCCCGCTATCGCCCCGCCGCCACCCGCATCGAGGCCGACGTCATCGTCTCGCACCTGACGCTCAGCTGGCGCGGGCTGCCGGGCCTCATGTTCCTGCGCGCCCGCCACCCCGGCACGCCGCTCATCCATGTCGAGCACAGCTACTCCGCCGGCTTCGTCGCCCATAACGTGACCCGGGCCGCGCGCTTCTACACGCTGCTGCGCACCGGCTACGCCATGTTCGAGCGCGTCGTCGCGGTCAGCGCCGCGCAGGCGGACTGGATGGCGCGGCGCGGGCTGGTCGCCGAGGGCAGGCTGGAGGTCATCCGCCCCTCGCTCGACCTCTCGGACTTCCGCGCGCTGGACGCGCCCGAGGGCCCGGTGCGTACTATAGGCGCCATCGGCCGGTTCGACCGGCAGAAGGGCTTCGACATCCTGATCCGGGCCTTCCGCCAGATCGAGGGCGAGGACCTGCGCCTGCGGATCATCGGCGACGGCCCCGAGCGCGCCCGGCTGGAAGAGCTCGCCGGCGCCGATCCCCGCATCTCCTTCCCCGGCTTTGCCGCCGATCCGGCCACCGCCATCGCGGCCTGCGATGCCATCGCCATGCCCTCTCGCTGGGAGCCCTACGGCCTCGTCGCCCTCGAAGCCCTCGCCGCCCGCCGCCCGGTGCTCGTCTCCAACGTCGACGGCCTGCGCGACCACGTGCAGACGGGCGCCTTGCAGGTGACGGGCGGGGGCGTCGACGACTGGGTGGTTGGGTTCAACCGCCTGGTGACCGCGAAGAGCTTGAAGCGGCCCGGCGCTCCGGTCGGTACGACCCGTGCCGACTGGCGCCGGCTGCTGGACGAGGTGACGGGCGCGGACCGCGTTGAGAACGACGGTTGGGGGACCGCGGCGTGAGTTGGCGGAGCCTCTCTCGTGAGGGGGCCATCTCGAAAGGGACTTGGCTCGGCTAGGGCAGGAGGCTGCGCAGCACCTCCTCCTCGGGCCGCTGCTGCACCGGGCCGAAGCGCGCCTCGAAGCGGGCGCCGTCCATGGTGAGCGGGTAGGCCATGTTGGTGACCTCGGCGCGCTCCTGCATCAGGCCGCCGCTGCCGGGAGGCATCAGCTCGACGGCGCCGTCCCGGCCCGCCAGCCGGGCGAAGAGGGCGGCCCACTCGCCCATGGTGCGCTGGATGGGCGGGGCGATGTTGAAAGTCTCGCCGCCGCAGTCGCTGGTGGCGGCGAGCGCCACGGCGGCGGCGGCGTCGTCCAGCGTGATGAAGGTCTGCGGCCAGGCGGCGGCGCGTTCGTCCATGCGGATCGGGCCGCCTGCTGCGAGCGCCTCGGTGATCCAGGTGAAGCGGCCCTGCTTGTCGCCGGGGCCGTAGATGGCTGGCAGGCGCAGGATGGTGGCATCGAGGCGCGCATCCTCGCGGGCGGCGGCCTCGATCGGCACCTTGTCGTAATCGTCGATCAGCGCATCGTCGAAGCCCTTGGGCCGGCGCGGATTGCCGCGATAGGGGTAGAGCGCCGTGCGGACCGGGTCATCCTCGCGCGAGGGGCGCTTCACCACCGGCGGCGTCTCCATCCCCATGAGCCCGCCGTAATTGGCATAGACGTCGATGGCGCTGATCATGACATAGCGCGCGCCTGCCGCCGCCGTGGCGGCGAGGAGGGCGCGGGTGTTCTCCAGCGACAGGGTGAGCACGTCGATGACGCGGGTGACGCCATGCTCGGCGAAGATCGCCTCCAGCGCGGGCTGGTCCGCCCGGTCGGCGGCGGCGGTGATGCTGCCCGTCACCACCTCGTAGGGCGAGGTCAGGCGGGCCACCTGGACGGGTGTCTCGCCGCGCGCCACCAGCGCCTTGGCAATGGCGGTGCCGAGAAAGCCCGTCCCTCCGATGATCGCGACCGCCATCCTAGCGGCTCGCCGCGATGAGATCGCGGGTATAGGCCTCGGCGGCGGCGCCGGTGGTCAGCTCTTCTCGGCCCAGCGTTTCCACGATCCGGCCCTCCTTCATCACCGCGAGGCGGCTGCACATATGGCTGATCACCGCCAGGTCATGGCTGACGATCAGGTAGGTCAGGCCGCGCTCGGCCCTGAGTTTGTTCAGCAAGTTCAGAACCTCTGCCTGGATGGAGACGTCGAGCGCCGAGGTGGGCTCGTCGAGCAGCAGCACCTCGGGGTCGAGCGCGAGGGCGCGCGCGATGGCGACGCGCTGGCGCTGCCCGCCCGACAGCTCGTGCGGGTAGCGGTAGCGATGCGCGGCGGTGAGCCCGATGGCCTCCAGCAGCTCCACCGTCCGCTCCGCGACGCGGGGCAGGCGGTTGACGCGCATGGGCTCGGCGATGGCCTCGCCGATGAGCAGGCGGGGGTGGAGCGAGGCGTAGGGGTCCTGGAAGACCATCTGCACCTTGCGGAGGAAGGCGGGGCGGGGGCCCTTGCGGGCGTCGACGCCGGCGATCTCGATGCGGCCCTGCCACTGGGGGGCGAGGCCCATGGCGGCGCGCAGGATGGTGCTCTTGCCGGAGCCGCTCTCGCCGACGAGGCCGAAGCACTCGCCCTTTTCCACAGCGATATCCGCGCCTTGCACCACCTGCCGTTGGCCGCGGCCCTCGCCATAGGAGACGCTCAGCCCCTCGATCTCGATCTCGCTCATGCGCCCGCTCCCTCTTCCCGCCAGCTCTCCTGCCGCTGCAGCACGGGCAGCGGCTCTTGCGGGCCGCCGATCTGCGGCATGCAGGCGAGTAGGCCCTGGGTGTAGGGGTGCTGGGCGTTGTGGAGGTCGGCGGCGGCGATCTCTTCGACAACCCGGCCGGCATACATCACCAGCACCCGGTCGCAGAAGCGGGACACAAGATTTAGGTCGTGGCTGATGAAGATGAGGCCCATGTTGCGGCGGGTGACCATCTCGTCGAGCAATTCGAGGATGCGGGCGGAGACGGTGACGTCGAGCGCCGAGGTCACCTCGTCGGCGATCAGCAGGTCGGGTTCGCGGACGAAGACGATGGCGATCATCACGCGCTGGCCCATGCCTCCCGAGACCTCGTGCGGGTAGAGGCGCATGACCCGGTCGGGCTCGCGAATTTCTACCGATTCCAGCATGTTGCGGGCCTTGGCCCAGGCGTCGCGGCGGCTGATCTTGCGGTCTCCCAGCCGGATGGCCTCGACGATCTGGTCGCCGATGCGCTGCACCGGGTCGAGCGCGTGGCGCGGGTCCTGCATGACCATGCCGATGCGCCCGCCGCGCAAGCTGCGCATCTGGCGGGGGGTGGCGGTGAGCAGGTCGACCCCGTCAAACCGCATGGCACGGGCCGTGCACCGGGCGTGCACAGCCTGTACACCGAGGATGCATCGCGCGGTGAGGCTTTTGCCCGAGCCGCTCTCGCCCACGATGCCCACCTTCTCGCGGCCCATCGTCAGGTTCACACCCCGCACCGCCAGCTCCTCTCCGCCGCCGTCGCGGGGGAATGCGACGGTGAGGTCTTCGATGGTCAGGAGGGCGCTCATGTCCGCCTCACGGCATGGGGGTCGAGGAGGTCACGGAGGGCGTCGCCCAGAAGGTTGAAGCCGAGCGAGACGAGGAAGATCGCGGCGCCGGGCATGGCGGCGACCCACCATTGATCGAAGATGAAGCGCCGGCCCGAGGCGATCATCGCGCCCCATTCGGGCAGGGGCGGCTGCGCGCCGAGGCCGATGAAACCGAGGCCGGCGGCGATGAGGATGATGCCGGCCATGTCGAAGGTCACGCGGACCAGCATCGACGAGGTGCACATCGGCACGACATGGCGCGCGATGATGCGGATCGGCGAGGCGCCGGCGAGGCGGATGGCGTTGATGTAATCGGCATTGCGGACGGCCAGCGTCTCTGCCCGGGCGAGGCGCGCATAGGGCGGCCAGGCGGTGAGCGTGATGGCGAGCGCGGCGTTGACGATGCCGGGGCCGAGGACGGCGACGAAGGCGAGCGCGAGGAGGAGCTTCGGCACCGCGAGGAAGACATCGGTGATGCGCATCAGCACCGCGTCGATCCAGCCGCCGAAATAGCCGGAGATCACCCCCATGAAGAGCCCGATGGGGGCGGAGGTGAAGATGACCAGCGCCACGATGAAGAGCGTGATGCGGCTGCCGTAGAGGATGCGGGTGTAGATGTCGCGGCCGAGCTCGTCGGAGCCGAGCCAGTACTCCGCGCCCGGCGGGGTGAGGCGCCCGCCGAAATCCGGCGCGTAGGGATCATGCGTGGCGAGCCACGGCGCGAAGATCGCGGCGAGGATGAGGAGGAGGCCGATGAAGAGCCCGACCATGCCCAAGGGGTTGCGGCGGAAGGCGCGGGCGAAGCGGCTGAGCTCTGCCAGGCGGGCCTGCAGGGCGGAGGCGCGGGGGGCGGCTGTCTCGCTCATTGGGCGGCCGCCTTCGTGCGCGGGTCGAGCAGGCGGTAGAGCAAGTCAGAGCCCACGTTGAGCAGTACGAAGATCGTCCCCACCACCAGCGTGCCGCCAAGGACGGCGTTCATGTCTCCGCCCAGCAGCGACTGGGCGATGTAATTTCCGAGGCCCGGCCAGGAGAACACCGTCTCGATCAGCACCGAGCCTTCGAGCAGGCCGCCGAAGGAGAGGGCGACGATGGTCACCAGCGGGATGGCGGCGTTGCGCAGGGCGTGGCGCACGACGACCGTGTATTCCGAGGCGCCCTTGATGCGGGCGGCCAGCACATATTCGCTGGAGAGCTGTTCCAGCATGACCGAGCGGGTCATGCGGCTGATATAGGCCATGGAGTAATATCCGATGAGCAGGGCGGGCAGGGCGATGTGGCTGACGGCATTGGCGAAGACGGCCCAGTCGCCGCTCAGCGCGGTATCGACGAGGATGAAGCCGGTCACCCGCGTATAGGAATAGGCATAGCCGATATCGAGCTGCCCCGGCCCGCCGACCCATTGCAGCTTGGCGTAGAAGACGAGCAGCCCCATCAGCGCCAGCCAGAAGATCGGCACCGAGTAGCCGATGAGGGCGACGATGCGCACGATATGGTCGACCCATGTGTCACGCTTCACGGCGGCGATGACGCCGGCGGGCACGCCGAGGGCGACGCCGATGATGATGCCGAGCACCGCCAGTTCGAAGGTGGCGGGGAAGAAGCGCAGGATGTCGGAGAGGACGGCGCGGTCGGTCGTGTAGGACTGGCCGAGATCGCCGCGCGCGATGTCGCGCAGGTAGTAGAGAAACTGGGTGATCAGCGGCTGATCGAGCCCGAGCTCGCGGTAGACGCGGTCATAGACCTCTGGCGGGGCCTTCTCGCCCACGATGGTCAGCACCGGATCGATGGGCACGATGCGGCCGATGAAGAAGGTCAGCGCCACGAGGCCGAGGAGCGTGATCGCGATGGTCAGCGCCACGCTCGCGAGGCTGCCGCCAAGGCGCAGGGCGCGCCCTGCCGCACGGGTCGAGCGGGTGCCGGGATTGGTGGTCATGGGCGAGCAATCGGCTTGGGGCGGGACAGGCCCCGCGGGAACGAGGTGGCCCCGCCGCGCCCGTAAAAGCGCGGCGGGGCCAATGGTTTACGAGGCTTACTTCGTGACGTTCCAGTAGCGGTCGTCGGCGAAGGTGACGCCGAGCGTCAGGCCCTCGACACCGGCGCGCACGCCGATCGCCCGCTGCTCCTGGAACATGTAGAGGAAGGGCGAGATGTCGGTGTGCTCGCGCTGGATCTCTTCATACATGCTCTGGCGGACAGAGGCATCCTGCTCGCGCACGGCGGCCATGGTGCGGGGGCTCAGCTCGCCCGGATCGAAGCCGAAGCGGTCGGCCAGCGTGTCGACGCCATCGGGCGAGTCCGCCGCCGTCACCGCGAAGGCCTTGGCGTTGGAATGGGGGTCGGGGTAGTCGGGGCCCCAGAGACCCATCCAGCCGTCGAGATCATGGTTGCGGTAGCGATCCAGCCACTGGCCGCCATCGACGACCTCGAGGTTCAGCTCGATCCCGGCGGGCGCCATGGTGGCCTGCAGGGCCTGGGCGAAATCGGTGTAGGGGGCGTTGTTCCACACCACGATATCAAGCTCGATGGGCAGCTCGACACCGCTTTCCTCCAGCAGCTCCTGAGCGCGCTCGAGGTCGTAGCTGTAGGGGTTGTAGTCGACCGCGCCGAGGAACCCTTCGGGTATCATCGTCTGGTGGACCTTCACCGTGCCGGCGGCCAGCGTGTCGGCCATGCCCTGGTAATCGATGAGGTACTTCATCGCCTCGATCACCTGCGGGTTGCCGAGCGGCTCTTCGCGCTCGTTCATGCCCATGTAGTAGATGACGGAGGAGGGGCCGTTGATCGTCTCCACATCGGGGTTGTCGGCGAGGGCGGCGTGGTCATCGGGCGAGAGCTTGTTGGCGATGTCGATATCGCCCTGCTCCAGCAGCAGGCGCTGGGTGGCGCTCTCGGCGACGTGGCGGAGCACGATGCGGTTCATCTCGGGCGCGTCGCCCCAGTAGTTCTCGTTGCGCTCCATCACGATGGCGACCGACGGGTCCCACTGGGCCAGCGTGAAGGGGCCGGAGCCGACGGATTGCTCGCCGGTCTTCAGCCAGGCGTTGCCGAAATCGCCGTCGACGGCGTGCTCCTCGACCAGAGCCTTCTCGACGATGGCGCCGACGTAGGAGGAGAGCGTGACGAGGAAGAAGGAGGGGGCGTAGGCCTCGTCGATGGTGATCTGGAGCGTCTCGTCGTCGAGGGCGACGACGCGCTCTTCGACGTTCTCGGGCGTGAAGCCGAACTGCGTGATGATGAAGGCGGTGCGGCCGTTCATCTTGACGATGCGGTGGAAGGAATAGGCGGCGTCCTCGGCGGTGACCGGGTTGCCGGAGGCGAAGGTCGCCTCGGGGTTCATGTGGAACGTGTAGGTCAGGCCGTCTTCGCTGATGTCCCAGCTGTCGGCGAGCACGCCCATGATGTTGGTGGCGTCGTTGACGTCGACCGTCACGAGCGTCTGGTAGACCTGGGTGGAGACGAGCACGCCGCCGATCTCGCCCACTTCATGCGGGTCGAGCGTGATGACGTCGTCGATGGCGTCGGCGATGACAAGCGTATCCGCCGGGGTCTCGGCGAAGGCCGGCGCAACCGCGGCGACAGAGACGCCGGCGGCCAGGCTGGCCATGATGGAATTGAGGCGCATGGTTGTCCTTCCTGTGGGATGGGGCCGCCGGTGAGCGCGAAGGCTGCCTGCGGTCTTGAGGGTCACTCTAGGGGCCGGGGCGGATCGATCAATCCTGCCTTTGGCGGGGTGACTTTTGGGAAGGGGCGCCCCCGGGAGGGCGCCCCGGTCTCTCATTCAGAGACGGTCACGTCGCGGAAGTAGGGGACGTTCAGCGTCGAGCGCCAGAAGCCTTCCACCTCGGGCGACATCATCATGTAGGCGTAGCGGTGGTACATCGGCAGGATGATGTGATCGTTCATCAGGATGGCCTCGGCCTCACGCATCTCGGCGAGCGATTCCGCCTCGTCCGTCGCGGCCTTGGCGGCGGCGATCTCGGCGTCATACTCCTCGTTCTGCCAGCCAGCCAGGTTGTTTGGGCTGTCGGAGAGGAAGATGTCGAGGAACGTCATCGGGTGCGGGTAATCCGCGCCCCAGCCCATCTGTGCGATCTGGTATTCCACCTTCTGCACTTCGGGGTAGTAGACCTGCCATTCGCTGGCCTGGATCTCGACGTCGATGTTGAGGTTGGCCTTCCACATCTGCTGGATGGCCTCGATGATGCGCTCGACCGGCGGCGACGAGTAGGTCACGAACACCGTCTCGGGGAAGCCTTCACCACCCGGGTAACCGGCTTCGGCCAGCAGCTCCTGCGCGGCTTCGACCTCAGCGGTCGGGGCCAGGCCAAAGGTGCTCGTCCCGTCGCGGAAGTCTTCGCCCGCGATGGTCATGCCGTAGGGCACGAGGGCGAGGGCCGGCACGTCGGCGGATTGCATGACGAAGTCGATCAGCTCCTGCCGGTCGATGGCCATGGAGAGCGCCTGGCGGACCTTCACGTCATCCAAAGGGGCGACGCTCGGGTTGAAGAAGGCATAGGTGGTGCCTAGCGACGGCACGACCATGAAGCCTTCATCCGACGCCATGAGGCGCGGGATTTCCGGCGCCGGCACCGCTTCGATCCCGTCGACCTGGCCGGACTCGTAGGCCGTCAGCGCCGTGGTGGGCTCGGGGATGAGGCGGAAGGTCAGCGTGTCGAGCGAGACGCTATCGGCGTCGTAGTACTCCGGGTTCTTCTCGAAGACGACGCTTTCGCCGAAGTTGAACTCCGACACCTTGAACGGGCCGTTGCCGATGAAGGTCTCGGGGCTGCGCGTCCAGCCTTCGGGGTCGGCTTCCACCATGTCTTCGCGCACGGGGAAGAAGTTGGTGTAGGTGAGCAGCTGCATGATGTAGGGCACGCGCTGCGCGAGCGTGAAGGTGAAGGTCTTGTCGTCGGGGGCCGAGATGGCCACGTCGCCGGTGGCGGCATTGGCGTAATACGCCTCGGCGCCGTCGATGAGGTAGAACATCGCGGGGTTCATGGCGCCGGCGGCCGGGTCGAGCACCCGCTTCCAGGCATAGACGAAGTCACCGGCGGAGACGGGCTGGCCGTCGGACCAGTTGGCGTCGCGCAGGTGGAACGTGTACGTCAGGCCGTCCTCGGAGACCTCCCAGCTTTCGGCCATGGCGGGCTCGATCTCGCCGGCTTCGTTGAAGCGCACGAGGCCCTCAAACGTGTTGCCGATGATCGGCGCCGCGAAGGTCTCCGACGTCAGGCCGGGGTCGTAGGTGGCGCTTTCGTTGTTGACCACGTAGGTCAGATCCCCTTGCGCGAACGCGGGCGCGCCAAAGGCGGCCGCGAAGGCGAGGGGGAGCATGAGGTTACGCATTCTCTCTCTCCGGGTTGGTGATGGGAGTGGTGGGCGCCGACTCATCGGCGTGATGGCAGGCGGCCAGATGGCCCCCGCCAAAGTCGCGCGGCTCGGGCTCGATCTTCGCGCAGATCTCGCTGGCCAGAGGGCAGCGGGTGCGGAAGCGGCAGCCGGAGGGCAGGTCGAGCGGGCTTGGCACCTCGTCGGTCGCCGGGGGCGCATCCTTGCGGACGGCCGGGTCAGGCACCGGAATGGCCGAGAGGAGGAGCCGCGTATAGGGGTGGCGGGGCCGGGTATAGAGCTCGGCGGCGGGCGCCAGCTCCACCAGCTTGCCGAGATACATCACGCCGATGCGGTCGGCGATGTGGCGCACCATGGAGAGGTCATGCGTGATGAAGAGGTAGGTCAGGCCCAGCTTGGCCTGCAGATCCTCCAGCATGTTCACGACCTGCGCCTGGATCGAGACGTCGAGCGCCGAGATCGGTTCGTCGCAGATCACCAGATCGGGGTCGAGCGCGATGGCCCGCGCGATGCCGATGCGCTGGCGCTGCCCGCCGGAGAATTCGTGCGGGTAGCGCCCGGCATGGGCGGCGGAGAGGCCGACGGTCTCCAAGAGCTCGTTGGCGCGCTCGCGGCGCTGGCGCGGGGTGCCGATCTTGAGGATATCGAGCGGCTCGGTGATCAGCTCGCGCACGCTCATCCGGCCATCGAGGGAGGCGAGCGGGTCTTGAAAGATCATCTGGATGCGGCGGCGGAAGGGGCGCAGCTCGGCTTCGGAGAGGTGCGTGATGTCGGTGCCGTCGAAGATCACCCGCCCGCCGGTCGGCTCGTAAAGGCGGATGATCGAGCGGGCGAGGGTCGACTTGCCGCAGCCCGACTCGCCGACGAGGCCGAGCGTCTCGCCCTTCTGGATCGAGACGGTGACGCCATCGACGGCGCGGAGCTTGGCGGGCTTGGAGAAGAGGCCGCCGCCGACGTTGAAATGCTGCGCGAGGCCCTCGAGCTGCAGAAGGCTCATGCCGCGTCCTCCGTGTTGTAGGGGGCGCGGGCGGGGGCCGCCTCGTCCATCAGCCAGCAGCGTGAGCGGTTGGCCGGGCCGCCCGCTTCGTAGAGCCGGGGCATCTCTTCGGCGCAGACGCGCATCGCCACCGGGCAGCGCGGCGCGAAGGGGCAGCCCTTGGGCGGGTCGCTCATGTCGGGCGGCGTGCCGGGGATGGGGGAGAGGCGGCCCTCGCCCGCCGTGCGCGGATCGGGGATCGAGGCCATGAGGCCGCGCGTATAGGGGTGGCGGGGCAGGGCGAAGATCTCGGCGACCGGCGCCTCCTCCATCACCATGCCGCCATACATCACCATCACGCGGTCCGCGGTCTCGGCGATCACGCCAAGGTCGTGGGTGATGAGGATCACCGCCATGCCGAGCCGGCCCTGCAGCTCCTTGATGAGGCTCAGGATCTGCCGCTGGATGGTGACGTCGAGCGCCGTGGTGGGCTCGTCGGCGATCAGCAGCTTGGGCTCGCAGGCCAGCGCGATGGCGATCATCACGCGCTGGCGCATGCCGCCTGAGAACTCGTGCGGATAGGCATCGACGCGGGTGGCGGCGGACGGGATGCGCACCATCTCGAAGAGCTCGACGGCGCGGGCGCGGGCGGCGCGGCGGCCGATGTTGCGGTGGCGCAGAACCGTCTCGATCACCTGCTCGCCCACGGTGAGCGTGGGGTTGAGCGAGGACATCGGGTCTTGAAAGATCACGCCGATCTCGTTGCCGCGCAGGTCGGTCAGCGCATCCTCATCCAGCTCCATCAGGTCACGCCCGTCGAAGACGGCGCTGCCCCCCTCGATGCGGCCCTGGCGCTTCAAGAGCCGCAGGATGGACATGCAGGTGACCGACTTGCCCGAGCCGCTTTCGCCCACGATGCCGAGGATCTCGCCGGGCTTCACGGTCAGGTCCACGCCCCGCACCGCCTGCACGCGGCCGCGCGAGGTGTGGAAGGAGGTCGTGAGGCCGGTGACGTTCAGAAGCTCGGTCATTGGCGCAGCCTCGGGTCGAGCGCATCGCGGAGCCCGTCGCCGAGGAAGTTGAAGGCGAACATGGTCAGCGAGATGGCGGTAGCTGGGAAGAAGAGCTGGTGGGGATAGCGGCGCAGCGTCTCCACCGCGTCGGAGGTCAGCGTGCCCCAGCTCGCCTGCGGGGGCGTGACGCCGAGGCCGATGAAGCTCATGAAGCTCTCGATGAAGATCGCCGAGGGGATGAGCATGGTGGCGGTGACGAGGATCGGGCCGATGGTGTTGGGCAAAAGGTGCTTGGCCATGATCCAGCGGGTCGGCGCGCCCATGGTGCGGGCGGCGGCGACGTAATCCTGGCTCTTGAGGGTGAGGATCTGCCCGCGCACGATGCGGGCCATATCCACCCAGAAGACGGTGCCGATGGCCAGCATCACCGAGATGAGGCCGGATTGGAGGACGACCATCATGAGGATGACGTAGAGCGTGAGCGGGATGGTCGAGATGATCTCGACGATGCGCATCATCACGAGGTCGACCTTGCCGCCGAGATAGCCCGACAGGCCGCCATAGGTGACGCCGATGACGAAGTTCACCAGCGTCGCGACGAAGGCCACCATCAGCGAGATGCGCGCGCCGTAGAGCTGGCGGACGAGCACGTCGCGGCCGAGCTGGTCGGTGCCGAAGAGATAGGTGCGGTTCCACTTGGTGGGGCCGGGGGAGAGGCCGGGGCCGCCCTCTTGGGCGAGGACGGGGGGCAGGGAGGAATAGTCGAGCACCACCTCGGCGCCGCCGACCTGCCAGATCGTCTGGCGGTTGATCATGTCCTTGCGCCCGCCGGGAAGGAGGCCGGTGACATGGCCGCCCTCATCGACGCCGTAGAGGTTGAGGTTGCCGGTGTTGACGAAGACGAGCTGCCGCTCCTCCGCCCCGCCGACTTCCGTCGTCTTCAGGATGGGCGGCAGGTTGGCGAGCGAGAGGTTCTGCGCCCGGTAGGAATGGGGCGAGAGCATCGGCCCGAAGATCGCGGCCAGCACCAGCAGGATGATGAAGATCAGCCCCGCCATGGCCGGCTTGTTCTGCGCGAGGCGCGCCCGCACATCCTGCCAGTAGGTGCGGACGGGGGCGGCGATGATCTCGGCGGCGTCGTCCTCGCGCTCGAGCAGGGCCCAGCGGGGGTCATCCAGCGGCGCGAGGGTGGGGGTCAGCTCGGTCATGCGCGCCTCCGGTAGTCGATGCGCGGGTCGAGCCAGACGTAGAGCATGTCCACGATGAAGATCATCAGCATCAGGAACGCCGCGTAGAAGATGGTGATGCCCATGATGGCCGTGTAATCGCGGTTGGTGATCGACAGCACGAAATGCCGCCCGATGCCGGGCAGGGCGAAGATCTGCTCGATCACGAAGGAGCCCGTCAGCAGGTTGGCGATCACCGGCCCCATGATGGTGACGACGGGGATCAGCGAATTGCGCAGCCCATGCTTGAGGAGGATCTTGCGGCGCTTGAGGCCCTTGGCCCGGGCCGTCGTCATGTAATCCTGATCCAGCGTCTCCAATAGGGACGAGCGGGTGAGGCGGGCGATGAAGCTCAGCCAGAAGCCCGAGAGCGCGAAGACGGGCAGGAAATAACCGCGCCAGTCATCGAGCCCGAAGGCCGGCACCCAGCCGAGGCGGAGCGCGAAGATATAGAGGCAGACGGTGGCGATGACATAGGAGGGGATGGCCGCGCCGATGGTGGCGATGGTCATCACCGCGGTATCGGGCCAGCGGTTGCGGTTGAGCGCGGCGGCGACGCCGAGCGGCACGCCGAGCGCGACGACGCAAAGGACGGCGAGAAGTCCGGTCTGCGCGGTGACGGGCAGGCCTTCGGCAATCATCTCGTTGACGCTCATGCCGGGGTATTTGAACGACGGGCCGAGATCGAAGGTGATCACGCTGCCGAGGTAGTTCAGGTACTGCCGCCAGATCGGCTCATCGAGGCCGTACTTGGCATTGAGCGCCGCCTCGATCTCCGGCGCCAGCATCTTCTCGGAGACGAAGGGCCCGCCGGGGACGGCATGCATGAGGAAGAAGGTCAGCGTGATGACAGCCCAGAGCGTCACGAGCATCAAGACGAGGCGCTGGCCGACGTAGGCCAGCGGCAGGCGGGAAAGGGCGCCGTTAGCCACGGGGGGTATCCTCCTGCCGCAGGCGCAGCACCGGAGAGGTGCCGAGCCAGAAGATCACCGCCGCCTCGGTGGCGGAGGTGTTGAAGGCCTGGTGCCGCATGTCGGAGCGGAAGTGCAGCGTGTCGCCCGGGGCCAGCGCGTGGGGCTGGCCCTCGATGTCGAAGCGCACCTCGCCGGTCTCCAGCTGGACGAATTCCTCTCCGTCATGCCGGTCGATCTCCCCCACGAAGCCGGGGGGCAGCGTGATGCGGAAGGCGGAGAAGGTGGCGCCGGGGAAGTCGCCGTGGAGGCGCTGGTAGGTCATGCCGCCATCGTTGATCCACGTGGTCTCGCGATTCTCGGCACGGTTGACGATGCCCGAGCCGTGGGGGACGGGCATGAACTGGCCGACCTCGACCCCGAGCGCATGGGCGATGCGGGTGAGGGAGGAGAGCGAGGGGGTGGCGATGTCGCGCTCGATCTGGCTGAGATAGCCGACGGAGAGGCCCGACGTCTGCCCGAGCGCCTGCAGCGTCAGGTTCTGGCGGCGGCGCACGGCGCGGACGAGCGCGCCGATCTTCGGGCGCGACTCCACGGTGGAGACATCGTGCGACAGGTCTGGCGAGGTGGTGACGTCTGACAAGGGGCAGCCCTGGTTGTGAGGCGGTGCCGGGGGCGGTCACCGGATTTGCCGCAGGCTGGCATCTAAAAAATTTAGACTCAAGAAAAAGGTTTTAGTTTTTGTGTCGCAGGGGGGCTCGACCCGCCCTGATGGGCGGGCTCGCGGCAGGGGCGATGCGTGGCGATGCAGGGATCCTGTGCGCGGAGGTCATCCGGGCAGCATGATAGAGGTATGGATCCGGGCCCCGCGCCTACAGCGCCTCCGCCTCGCGCTCGGCCGTTCCAGGCAGCTGGAGCTCGTCGGCGCGGTGGCAGGCGACGCCGCGCTGGAAGGCGGGGACCTCGCGGCGGCAGATGTCGACCACATGGGGGCAGCGCGGGTGGAAGGGGCAGCCGGTTGGGGGCGTGATGGGGCTCGGCATCTCGCCCTTGATCGCGGTGCCGCGGCGCTCCCTGCCCGGGACGGCCTCCAGCAGCATCTGCGTGTAGGGGTGGCGGGGGGCCGAGAAGATGCGGGCGGCCGGCGCCACCTCGACCAGCCGGCCGAGGTAGAGCACGCCGATCTGCGTCGCCATGTAGCGGACAACCGCGAGGTTGTGGCTGATGAAGAGGTAGGTCAGGCCGAACTGCCCCTGCAGCTGGCGCATCAGGTTCAGGATCTGCGCCTGCACGCTGACATCGAGGGCGGAGGTCGGCTCGTCGCAGACGAGGAAGGGCGCGTTGGCCGAGAGGCTGCGCGCGATAGCGATCCGCTGCCGCTGCCCGCCGGAGAACTGGTGCGGATATTTCGCGGCGTCCTGCGCATGCAGGCCCACCAGCTCCAGCAGCTCGGCCACGCGGGTGTCGCGCTCCTCGGCGGGCAGGTGGCGGATGGGCTCGCCGATGATCCGGCCGACCTTCCAGCGCGGGTTGAGGCTGGCGTAGGGGTCCTGGAAGACCATCTGGATTTCGGCGCTGTCCGCCGAGCGGCCCCGTGCCGCGCCGACGGGCAGGCCGTCGATGCGGATGTCGCCCAATTGCGTGGGCGTCAGGCCGGCGAGGATGCGGGCGATGGTGGTCTTGCCCGAGCCGCTCTCGCCGACCAGCGCGAAGGTCTCGCCGCGCTCGATGCTGAAGCTGACATCCTCGACGGCGCGCAGGATCTTGCGCTCGCCGCCGCTGACGAGGCGGGCCAGCCGGCCCGCGGAGAGGTCGAAATGGTGGCGAAGATGGCTGACGGTGACATGCGGCTCCGCCGCCCGGGGGGATTCGGTCACTGGGCATCCTCCGGTGCGAGGTCGTCGTAGAGGTGGCAGGCGACCCTCCGGTCGCCGACCGCGAGGGGCTCCGGCCGGTCGGTGCGGCAGCGGGCGAAGGCCTTGTCGCAGCGGGGGTGGAACGAGCATCCGTCGGGGATCGCCGAGAGGCGGGGCATCGTGCCGGGGATCTGGACGAGCGGCTGGCCGCGATCCTCCAGCGTCGGGATGGCGCCCATCAGGCCGCGGGAATAGGGGTGCAGGGCAGCGTCGGTGACCTCGGCGCAGCTGCCGATCTCCACCATCCGGCCGGCGTACATGACGGCGACGCGGTCGGCGATGTCGGCGATGACGCCCATGTCGTGGGTGACCAGCATCATCGAGGTGCCGTGGTCGCGGCAGATGCGGGCGAGCAGGTCGAGGATCTGTGCCTGCACCGCGACGTCGAGCGCGGTGGTCGGCTCGTCGGCGATGATCAGCTCCGGCTCGGCGCACATCGCCAGCGCGATGACGACCCGCTGACGCATGCCGCCGCTCAGCTCGTGGGGATAGGCGTCGACCCGGTCGGAGGGGGAGGGGACGCCGACCTCGTCGAGGAGATCGACCGCCCGCCGCCGCCCGGCCTTTCGGCCCATGCCGAGGTGGACGCCCATCGTCTCCGCCAGCTGGTCGCCCACGGTGAAGAGCGGGTTGAGGCTGGTCATCGGGTCCTGGAAGATCATGCCGATCCGCTTGCCGCGGATGCGGCGCATCTCTCCGCGGGGGAGCTGGTCGATGCGCTTGCCGGCCAGCCATATCTCGCCGCCGGCGATGCGGCCCGGCGGCTGGATCATGCGCGAGACGGCCATGCCGGTCAGGGACTTGCCCGCCCCGGATTCCCCGACGACGCCGAGGACCTCGCCGCGGGCGATGGAGAAGCTGACGTGATCGAGCGCGCGGAGAGGGCCGTCATCGGTGTCGAACTCGACGACCAGATCCCGGACGTCGAGCGCCGCTGTCGCCGGGCCCGGCTCCGCCGCGCCGGCGTGCGGGGCGGTGGTCGCGCGTCGCGCACTGGCATGAACCGTCATGGCAGGACCTTTCCGGGGTTCATTATTCCTGTGGGATCGAGCGAGGCCTTCAGGCGGCGCATCATGCCGATCTCGGCCCCGCTCTTGTAGCGCGCCATCTGGGCGATCTTCTGTTGGCCGATGCCGTGCTCGGCCGAGAAGCTGCCGCCGGCATCGCGGGTGAGATCGTAGATGCAGGTGGAGACGCGGGCCTGGTCCGCCTCGGGCAGCTCCTGCCCGCGCTCGCGCGGCAGGACGTTGATGTGCAGGTTGCCGTCGCCGACATGGCCGAAGATGTTGAGGCGGATCGTGTCATCGAGATCGCGGCAGGCGGCGAGGAGGGTCTCGATGAAGCTGTCGATCTGCGAGGGGGCGACGGAGATGTCGTGCTTGATGGTCGGGCCCGCGGCGCGCTCGGCCTCGGTGATGTCCTCGCGGATGGCCCAGAGGTCGGCGCGCTGCTGGGCCGAGGTGGCGACGACGACATCCTCGATGTCGTGCTCGACGAGGATCTCGGCGAGGTCATCGAGGATGTCGGCGGGCTCGCCGAAATGGGAGAGCTCGCCGAGGAGGTACCACGCGTGCGGGCCCTCCAGCGGCAGTGTCGTCGCCATGGGGGGCGTGACGAGGAGCTCCGCCGAGACCTCGGAGAAGAGCTCCCACGAGGTGACCGGGCTGGCGGTGAGCGTGCGCACCGCGCGTAGGGTGGCGCGGGCCTGTCCGACATCGGCGAGGCCGGCGAGGAAGGTCGTGTAGCCGACGGGGCGGGGCGAGAGCGAGAGGGTGGCCGCGGTGACGATGCCGAGCGTGCCCTCCGACCCGGCGAGGAGCGAGGTGAGGTCGTAGCCCGTGTTGTCCTTGCGCAGCGGGGTGAGGCGCGAGACGACGGAGCCGTCCGGCAGCACCGCCTCGATGCCGAGCAAAAGCTGCCGCGCCGAGCCGTAATGGAGGACGTTCAGACCGCCGGCGTTGGTGGAGACGACGCCGCCGATGGTCGCCGTCCCCTCCGAGGCGATGCTGAGCGGCAGGAGCATGCCCGCGGCCTCGGCATGGGCCTGCGCCTCCGCGAGGGGCATGCCGGCGCCGCAGGTGATGTGGCCGTCCTCCGCGTCGAGGCTGCGCAGCTGCCGGAGGCGCTGCAGGGTGAGGACGATCTGGGTGCCGCTGTCGTCCGGCGTCGCGCCGGCGCAGAGGCCGGTGTTGCCGCCCTGCGGGACGATGGGGACACCGTGACGGCTGCAATAGGCGACGACCTTGGCGACCTCGGCGTTGCTCCCGGGCTGGACGACGGCGAGGCAGCGGCCGTGGTACTTGCCGCGCCAGTCTGTCTCATAGGGGGCCCGGTCCGTCGCCTCGGTCAGGACCCGATCGGCGCCGACGATGCCGGCCAGCGCCTCGACGATGCGCTCGGACGGCGGGCGGTCGGGCGGCTCTGTCGGGCGGGGGCCTTGCATGGATCTCTTCCCTTCAAGCCCCGAAGGGTGCGGTGGGGTCGCTGAATTCATGTTGTATTACAATCTTACAGCTCCTAGTTTTTGTCCATTCGTTTCTCACCTCAAGGACTGTGCCGGACATGACAGAACCAGCCGATTTCGACGAAGCCTTGCGGGCGACCCTGATGACGTCTTCCGTGCCGACGGTCGCGTCGCTGCTGTGGAAACGCGGCTTCCGGAACACGTTCCTGAAGGGGCCGGCGCCCCTCAATCCCGCCTGCACCAAGTTCGTCGGCCCGGCCCGCACGGTTCACACGCTCCCTGTCCGCGAGGACCTTCTGGAGGCGCAAAACAAGGGCGAACGGCCCAACCTGCAGGGGCGGTCGGTGGAGATCGTCCGCAAGGGGGATGTGCTGGCCGTCGCGATGGGCGGGGAGTGCGACACCGCCTTCATGGGCGACATCATGACGACGTATCTGGCCGCGAAGGGCACGGCCGCGGCGGTGCTGGATGGCGGCGTCTCCGACGCGGCGGCGATTGCCGGGATCGACATGCCTGTTTTTGCGGCAGCGAACATCCCGCGACCGCTGACCTCGCACCGGATGGTCATGGATCTCGACGTACCGATCGAGCTGGCGGGGGTCACCGTCTTCCCCGGCGATGTCATGATGGGGGATGCCAACGGCATCGTGGTCATCCCCGCCGCCGTCGCGCCGCAGATCGCCGAGGAGGCCGCCGAGCGGGAGGCGCTGGAAGCCTTCGTCACCGAGAAGGTGAGGGCCGGGGCGCCGCTGGCGGGAACCTACCCCCCCAGCGACGCGGTGCTGGAGGAATTTCGCGCCTCTCGCGACAAGGACTGACCCAAGAATATCACTCCTGCGCCTCACGCTCGGGCGCAGGAGACCGGACGGGCGAGCGGTCGATCTGCATGTGATCCTTCAGAAGAGCGCGGACCTCGTCTTCATCGATGGGCCCCTGATCGATCCGGGCTTTCAGCCAGTCGAACATCTCCCAGTGGCGTGTCACCACAAGGTTGAGATCGGTGTCGCGATATCGGGCGATATTGAAGATGATGAGCGTATGGCGGGCAATTGCCTGCCAGCTCATATAGGCGATTTCATTATGGGCCGCCTCGCAGACGGCGCGGTGGAAATCGAGGTCGCACCGAAGGATGCCGCGGAAATTATCCGTCCGCGCCGCGATTTCCATCTTCGCCAGCTGCGCCTCGATCCCGCCGAAGGAGGGGCCGTTTTCCTGCCAGCGGACGAGCGCATCCCGCCACAGGATCACCTCGAGCATCAGGCGCACCTCGTTGACCTGCGCGATCTGCTCGCGCGAGAACTCGGCCACCCGGTAGCCGCGGTGGCCGCCACCCGTGAGAATTCCCTGAGTATGCAGGATCTTGAGGGCCTCGCGCACCGGCACCCGGCTGGTCTCGTAGGTCTTGGCCAGCGTTGTCTCGACCACCCGCGTGCCGGGGCTGAGATGGCGGGCGGCCACCGCCTCGGCAATCGCGTCCGCAATCGCGGAGGTCAGAAATTCCCGCTTCGGTTTCGGAAAGCCGCCGGCTGTCGGGTCTTGCGTCGTCATTCGCCTCGCCCAGAAGTTTCCTGAACTGTATTGGAGGGACGGCGGGTAGTCACGCGGGAGCGTCCAATTCCGCGCCGCGAGGCTGCATCACCCGTCCCTTTCTGTGATCCCAGCGGCCGTGTTCGCGCAGGTGCTCGACATTCACGCAGCTGCGCAGCCGCCCCTCGCGCAGGAACTGGATCGCCGCCAGCACCGACAGGCGGCGCATATCGCGCAGGCTTTCGGGGGTAAAGAACGCGGCATGCGGGGTGATGGTCAGCCGGCCCTCGAGCCACGGCTCGCCCGCCGTCCACGCCGCGAGCAGCGGGTGAGAGCGGTCGAGCGGCTCCTCGGGCAGCACATCGAGGCCGGCGCCACTCAACCTGCCGGAGCGCAGGCCCTCTTCCACGGCATCGAGATCCATGGTGCCCCCGCGGGCGGTGTTGATCAGGATGGCGCCGGGCTTGAGGCGGGCGATGGCATCCGTATCGATGAGCGTGCGCGTGCTCTCGTTGAGGGGGCAGTGCAGGGTGATGATGTCGGACCGGGCGAAGAGCTCGCCGATATCGTCGACCCGGCCAAGGCCGGCGCCGAGCTCCGCGCCGGCGGGCAGGTGCGGGTCGTAGAAGATCACCTCCAGCCCGAAGGCGCGGGCGCGCATGGACGTCGCCATGCCGATGCGGCCCAGCCCGACGATGCCGAGAACCTGCCCCGACAGACGGCGGACGGGGGCAACCGGGAGGGACTTGGTGTTCCAGGAATCGTCGCGCACGAGCAGCCGGTTGTTGTAGGCGGTGGTGCCGCGCATCAGGTCGAGCATCAGCGCCATGGCGTGGTCGGCGACCTCCATCGTGCCGTAATCGGGCGTGTTGCAGACGGGGATGCCCCGGCGGGCGCAGGCATCGAGGTCGATATGGTCGTAGCCGACGCCGGCCTGCACGACGACGCGGGCCTCGTCCATCTTCGCGATGATCGCCTCGGGCAGGTGGTGGCGGCTTCGGCAGTTCACGACAGCATGGGCGCGGCGCAGCTTGTCGACCTGCTCAGGCGACGTCACCTCGCGGACGATATCGAACTGCGTGTCGGGTCCGGTCACCTCGCGCTCGACGTCGGGGTCATTGTCGAATTGCGGGTCGATGATGAGGATGCGTTCCATCATGCCGTCTCCATCGTCTTGGCAGAGCCGCCGATGGGCAGCGTCACGCCGATCTCCTCCAGCGCCTCGCACATCTGGGCCAGGATGTGCTGCATGTCCTGCTCGTAGAGATCGCCCATCACCCCGATGCGGAACGTCCCCTCAGAGGTGAGGCGTCCGGGGAAGACCTCGATGCCGCGGTTGAGCATGGCGGCGTGGAAATCCTTGAAGGAATAGGCGGGATCGGCTGGGTCGTTGAACGTCGCGATGATGGGGATCGCCACGTCGTCGGGCAGGAGCGTAGTGAAGCCCTTCTGCCGCAGCCCGTTGACGAGGATGCTCCAGTTCCTGCGGTAGCGCTCCAGCCGCGGGCCCGAGCCACCCTCGGCCGCGTGGCGCTTGCAGGAATGGGCCAGCGCGGCGACCACATGGGTCGGCGGCGTCCAGCGCCAGTTGCCGGTCTTCTGCATGAAGTCCCACTGATGGTGCAGGTCGAGAACGGCCGAGGGGCAGCGCCCCTCCGCCGCGATCAGCGAGGACTTTTTGACGAGGACGATGGCGAGGCCCGGCGCGCTTTCGAGGCACTTGTTGGGGGAGATGAAGACCGCTTCGAGATCCAGTGCGGCGACGTCGATGGCGACGCCGCCGAAGGAGGCGACCGCATCGACCATGACCTTGATGCCGCGCTCGCGCCCGACCTCGGCGACCATCTCGACGGGGTTGAGCACGCCGGTGCCCGTTTCCGCCTGGCAGAGGACGATATGCGTGATGGCGGGATCGGCATCGAGCGCGGCCTCGATATCGGCGCGTGTCGGGAGGGGCAGTGTGGGGAGCTGCAGGACGGTGGTATCGACGCGCGCGGCCTCGGCGATCTCGCGCAGGCGCACGCCGTAGAAGCCGTTGACGATGACGAGCAGGCGACCGTCTTTCGGGATCAGCGTCTGGAAGCCGGCCTCGACGCCGTAGGTGGCGCTGCCCTGAAGGAGCACGCAGGCGTGCGTCTCGGTGCCGTTGCAGATCTGCAGCAGGTAATCCTGGATGTCGCGAGTCATGCCGATGTGCTCGGCGCCGCCCGGGTTGCGGTCGCGCAGCATGGCCTCGTGCGTCTCGCGCGGCACCGTCAGCGGGCCGGGCGTCAGCAGGTAATACTCGTGCCTGGGTCCTGTCGTCATGGTCGGGCCTCCTCCTTGATACGTGCGGCGACCTGCTGGCGCAGGTTGTCCAGTTCCTTCGCCAGCCGGTCTCGCGCGGCTGCCGGATCGCCGATCAGCGTCTCGATCGGCTTGCCCTTGCCGGCTTCGAGGCCCGGCACGACATTGTAGAAGATCTGCGCGCGGCGCTCGCTGCGCACCGAGGTGCCGAGCGTCATCAGAAGCGCGTTGAGCTCGGTCATGACGGTATCGTCGAAGACGCTCTCCCATGCCTCGCGCTCGGGGCCGAAGTTGAAGCCGGCGCTGTCGCCGCGCTCCCCTTTCAGTTGTGCGCGCAGGCGTTCGGTCTCCTCGGCATCGACGAGGCCGCCGGAGAGGGCGACGCCGTAGTCGGCCCGGGCGGCCTCGGCGCTGACGTAGCCGAGGCGCACATCCGCCTCGACGTCGGCGGGGTCGCGAGCGAGCGGGTCGCCGTGGCCGCCGCCGCCGGGGGTGAGCACGGTGACGATGTCGCCCACCTTGGGGTGGTAGATGTCGATCTTGCCGAGGTCGATCTCGCCCGGAGTGCCCGGGTTGACGATGACGCGGGCCTTGGCGCCGGGGCGCCCGCCGTTCATGCCCCAGGGCGGAAAGACGAAGCGCTCCATGCCCCGCCCGAGGATGGCGCTGCCGGGCTTGGCGATGCGCACGGAGAAGGCAACCCCGGTGCCGCCCCGCCAGCGGCCGGGGCCGCCGGAATCGGTGCGCAGAGAGTAGTCGACGATGACCGCCTCGGCCTCCTCCTCGGTCTTCTCGATGGGGGTGTTGCGCTGGTTGGCGAGGCTGGAATCGCGCCCGTCGACCCCGTCGGAGCCATGGCGCGCGCCGGTGCCGCCGACGAGCGATTGCAGCACCAGCACGCTGCGCTCGCCGGTGGCCTCGTCCTGTTCGACGAGCACGAGCGGGATCATGATGCCGCCGCTCGGCGCGGGGATGAGCTCCGGCCGCGCCGCCGCGACGGCGCCCATCAGCGCCTCGTTGACGCGGATCGCCGTGGCGCTGCGGATGCCGACGGCGGCGGGCGGCTCGGGGTTGAGGATGCTGCCGCGGGGCGCGTTGACCGTCATGTGCCGGAAG
Organism: Pseudoroseicyclus tamaricis; assembly: GCF_012070395.1. GTDB lineage: Bacteria > Pseudomonadota > Alphaproteobacteria > Rhodobacterales > Rhodobacteraceae > Pseudoroseicyclus_A > Pseudoroseicyclus_A tamaricis. The sequence goes on from NZ_JAAFYS010000001.1 coordinate 1,374,568, forward strand.
ACGCCGTAGTTCAGCGGGATCGACCGGTCGTTGGAGAAGATGAAGTGCATCATCTTCAGCGTCAGCCAGGGATGCCGCTTGCCCGCGGTGGGGATGTTGTAGGCCGCCGCGACCTGCGGATCGGAGCCTGCGAAGTCGAGATGCACCTTGCCCGCCTCGACGGTCAGCTTGCAGCGAACGCGGACGGGGATCGCCGAATTGTAGTCGTCGTCGAGGAAATCCCAGAAGGAATAGGTGCCGTCGGGGATCGTCTTCTGGACGGCCAGCGCCTTCTGCGAGGCATAATCGACGACGGCCGTCTGGGCGGCGAGGAAGGTCTCCACCCCGTAGAGGTCCACGAGCTCCAGAATCCGGCGCTCGGCGACGCGCAGGGCCGCGAGCATGGCCTTGATGTCCCCGAGGTTGACGTCGGGCGTCCGGCAGTTGGCCCGGTAGAGCTGCAGGAAATCCTCGTTCAGCACGCCGGCGCGGGCGATCTTCATCGGCGGGATCTGCAGCCCCTCTTCGAAGAGGTCGCGGAAGCGCGGGGAAATGCTGGAGGGCACGGCGCCGCCGATATCGGCGGAATGGATGAAATCCCACGCATGGGCGATGATCTTCCCCTCGTGAAAGATCGGCCGAATCAGGTGCAGATCCGGCATGTGCGTCGCCAGCCCCTCGCTCTCGTAGGGGTGGTTGGTGATGATCACGTCCCCCGGCTCCAGATCCGGCACGCGGGCGACCGTCGGGCCGATGTCGCTGTCGAGGAAGCCGCTGACGCCAAGCACGGCGGGATAGCAGAAGAAGTGGCCATCCGGCGTTGCAAGGGCGGTGCCGAAGTCGCCCGCTTCCTTGACGTAGGTCGTCCGGGCGGAGCGCTGCAGCGTGATCGCCATCTCTTCGGTGATGGCGGTGAACTTGTGCAGGAATATCTCCTGCAGGACGGGATCAAGGGTCATGATTGGGGAATCCTCGTCAGGTGCAGCGTTCCGATCCTGTCGGCCTCGGCCCGCCAGCCGGGCAGGACGAAGGTGGTGGTGTCCGGTTGCTCGATGATCGCCGGCCCGTCGAAGGCCGAGCCATGGCCGAGATCGGCGCGCCCGAAGACGGCGGCGTCGATATCCGCGCCGCGCCAGCGGACGATGCGGCGGGCGCGCGGCTCGGCGCCCGCCGGGGGCGCATCGGGCAGCTCGCCCGAGCCGACGCTGCCGATCACGGCCAGACGCAGGGTCGAGGTGACGAGCTCGCTGCCGCGCTCGGAGAAACCGTAGAGCTTCTCGTGCTCGGCGTGGAACAGCTCGGCCGCCTCGGCGGCGGACATGTCCGCGCGCCGATCCTCGGGAATCGAGATCTCCAGCTCGTAGGCCTGCGAGGGGTAGCGCAGGCGGAAGGTCACCTCGAAGCGGTGCTCGCCCACCAGATCGCCTTCAAGCAGGATCCAGGCCTGGGCCTGCTCCTCCATCTCGGCGAGGGTGCCCTTGATCGCATTCCAGCCCGCCTCGCCGCGCGGCCCGGCGAAGCGGTGACGCGCCGTGCGCACGTAGTCGCGGCGCACGTCGGCGAGGATGGCGCCGAGGGCGCAGAACGTCCCCGGCGCGGTCGGCACGAGGACGGAGGAGAGCTGCGCCTCGTCGGCGAGCATGCAGGCATGGGTGGCCCCGGCGCCGCCGAAGCCAAGGAGGGTGTAGTCGCGCATGTCGGCCCCTGCATGGGCGAGGAGCTTGACGATCTCGGTGCCCATCTTGGCGGTGGCGACGCGCAGGGCCGCCTCGGCGGCCGCGGCGGCGCGATGCTCTCCCTCGAAGCCGAGCTTGGCGGCGATGACCTCCAGCGCCTCGGTCGCGGCGGCGGCGTCGAGCGTCATCTTGCCATCGAGGAAGGTGGCGGGGTCGATGATGCCGAGCGCGACGTAGCAATCGGTGACGGTCGCCTCCGTACCGCCGCGCCCGTAGCAGGCGGGGCCGGGGTCGGCGCCGGCGGAGAGGGGGCCGACCTTGAGGATGCCCTGCGCATCGACCCAGATGATCGAGCCACCCCCGGCGCCGATGGCGAGGATGTTCACCACCGGCATCATGATCGGAAAGTCGCCGACGAAGGTCGAGGCCGTGAAGTCCGGCTCCCCGGTATGGCTGAGCGAGATGTCGGCGCTCGTGCCGCCCATGTCGAAGGTGACGATCTGCCGGCGCTCGGCGGCGCGGGCGACCCGGGTGGCGGCGACGACACCCGAGGCGGGGCCCGAGAGGATCGTGTCGATGGGGCGGCTCTTGGCCGTGTCGAGGCTGAGCGTGCCGCCGTTGTTGGCGGTGATGTAGATCGGGCAGCCGACGCCGAGGCCGGCGACGCGCTCTGTCAGGCGGTCGAAATACTGGGTCATCATCGGGCGGATGAAGGCGTTGAGCGCCACCAGCAGGCAGCGCTCGTATTCACGCGATTCCGGCCAGATGACGCCGGATTCCACGATCAGTACGCCGGGTAGCCGGGCGCGGAGCGCGTCGCCGATGCGCCGCTCGAGGCTGCTGTCGGAATAGGCGTTGAGAAAGTTGATGGCGACGGCGTCGAACCCCTCGGCCCGCAGTGTCTCGGCAAGCGCGTCGATTTCAGCCTCGGAGGGCTCGGCGAGGATCTCGCCCTTGGCGGTCATCCGCGCTGCGAGCTCATAGACGTGGTTGCGCGGTATCAGCGGCGTCTCGCGCGGCTCGGTGAAATCGTAGGAGCTGGGCAGGCGGAGGCGGGCGATCTCCAGGATGTCGCGGTTGCCCTTTGAGACGACGAGCGCCGTGCGGGCGCCGCGGCGCTGGATGATCGCGTTGAGGCCAATGGTGGTGCCGTGGCAGATCAGCTCGATCTGCCCGGGCCGGATGCCGGCCTCGGCGATGAAATGCGCGATGCCGCGTTCAACGGCGACCGAAGGGTCGTTCGGAACGCTGGGCTGCTTGTGGAAGGTGAGCCGGTTGGTATCGGTTTCGGCAAAGACGAAATCGGTGAATGTGCCTCCGACGTCGATCCCGATCCGGTAGCGTGCTTCTGCGCTGGTCACTCTGTGTCCTCTTGGCAGCGCACCCGGGCTGCCCTTCCTTTTCGTGGGGCGTGCCGGCCCGCTGGGCGGGCCGGCACATGTGTCACTGCGTGATCCGCGGGGGCCGCTGGATCAGTCCATCGTCACCCAGCGGATTTCGATGAAGTTGTCGGGGCGCACCGGCACGTCGACACCGTCGCGCATCGCGTAGACCAGCGTCTGGGTGTGGAGCGGGGCATAGGCCACGTCGGCGCGGGCGATGGCGAAGGCCTCGTACATCAGCTCCTGGCGGCGATCGCGGTCGAGCTCGACGCGCGCTTCGCGGACCAGCTCATCGAACTCAGGGTTGGAATAGCCGCTGTAGTTGTAGATGCCTTCCCCGTCCTCGCCGGTCTGCGTCATCAGCAGCGTCTCGAGCACATACATCGCGTCGAAATAGGCCGTGTTGAAGCCGATGATGAAGAACGAGGTGTCCTTGTCCCAGAGCAGGGGAATGAACTGCGCCCGCGGGATCAGGTTGAGGTCGATGTCGATGCCGATCTGCGACATCATCGCCGACACCGCCTGACAGATCTGCTCGGGGTTGGTGTAGGTGTCGGTCGGGCAGTCCATCCGCACCGAGAACCCGTCGGGATAGCCGGCCTCGGCCAGCAGCTCACGCGCATGCTCGATGTCGAACGGGGCCCGCTCGTCGCCCTCGGGGTTCCAGCCGAAGTTGCCTGGCGCGATCAGCTGGGCGGTGGGCTGGGAGAGGCCGCGCATCACGACGCGGGAGATCGTGTCGGCATCGATGGCGGAGTCGACGGCCTGGCGAACACGCAGGTCCTGGAAAGGGTTGGTGCCGCCCGCATCGCCGTGGCGCAATTCGCCGGACGCGTGGTCGAAGCCGAAGAAGATCGTCCGCAGCTCGGGCGAGCGGGCGACGGTAAGGCCGTCGGTGCTCTCCAGCCGCTGCACGTCCTGCGGGGGCACGTCGATCACGACGTCGACCTCGCCGGAGATCAGCGAGGAGATCCGCGTCGGGGGGCTGCTGATCGGCAGGTAGATGACCTCTTCGATGTCATCGGCCATCTCGCCCCAGTAGTCGGGGTTGATCTCCAGCACGGTGCGGTTGTCCGGCACACGCTCGGCGATGGTGTAGGGGCCGGTGCCGTTGGCGTTCATCACCGCGTAGGTGTTTTCCTCGTTGCCGAGGTCCTGCGGGACGGTGACGCCGTTCGCCTCGGCCCAGCCGCTGTCCATGATCATGATGTAGCCCAGCTTGTCGGGCAGCAGCGGGTCGACCATCGCCGTCTCGATCTCGACCGTCAGGTCGTCGATCACCTCCACCGAGGCGATGGAGCCGACGAAGTTGGCGAACTGGGAGGTCTCCGCCTGAGCCCGTTCGATGGTGAACTTCACATCCTCGGCGTCGAAGGCGCTGCCGTCATGGAAGGTGACATCCGGGCGCAGCTCGAAGCGCCAGGTGGTGTCGGCCACGGGCTCCCACGACAGGGCGAGGCTGGGCACCATCTGAAGATCTTCGTCGCGGGTTACCAGCGACTCGTAGACCATCGAGAGCACGCTGATGGTGATCTGCGAGTTCTGCGCCTGCGGGTCGAGCGTGCCGATGTCGCCTTGACCGGCGATGCGCAGGGTATCTGCCGTGGCGGCGGAGCCGGCCATGCCGAGGGCGAGGGCCGCGGCGCAGGCACCCGATGCCATCCGCCCGCGAAAGGGGGTTCGGCCGTGAATTCCATTGAGCTTCGTCATGTCTTCAATTGCCTCCATGTTGGGTTTCCCGAAAATCACTTCAGGCGTGGGTTCAGGGCATCCCGAAGAAAGTCTCCGAGAAGATTGATCGCGAGGACGAGTACCAGCAGGGCAAATCCGGGCATGATCGCGATCCACCATTCCCCGGAAAGGATGTAATTGTTGCCCACCCGGATGAGGGTGCCGAGCGACGGTTGCGTGGGCGGAATCCCGAGGCCGACGAAGGAGAGCGTCGCCTCGATGAGGATGGCCACGCCGAGGTGGATCGTGCCGATCACCAGAACCGCCGTCAGGACGTTGGGAAGGATGTGGTTGAAGAGGATGCTGGCCGTGCCGACGCGGCTGAGCTGCGCGGAGGCAACGTAGTCACGGTGCCGCTCGACCATCGTGGCGCCGCGGACGGCGCGGGCATATTCCACCCAGCCCGACAGGCCGATGGCGATGATGAGGACGATCACCGCGGCATTGTCACGCCCGGCATTGCCGAGGATCGCGCGGGAGACGCCGTCGATCATCACCGCGATAAGGATCGCGGGGAAGGTCAGCTGGACGTCGGCGACGCGCATCAGCAGACTGTCGATGAAGCCCCCGGCATAGCCGGCGATCAGCCCGATGGTGACGCCGATCACCACCGCGAGGGCCACCCCGCCCAGCCCGACCGTCACCGAGACGCGCAGGCCGTAGATGATGGCCGAGAGGATGTCGCGGCCCTGGTCATCTGTGCCGAGCAGGAACTCGGCGCTGCCCCCGTCGAGCCATGCCGGCGGCCGGAAGGCGTTCATCAGCTGGATTTGCGTCAGGTCGAACACCCGGTAGGGCGCCAGCAGGTTCGGCAGGGCCGCGGCGAACATCAGGATCAGCAGCACCGCCAGCGCCAGCATGGCGACCCAGTCCTTGCGGAGCGAGCGCACGATGGAGGCCGAGCGCAGGGCGCGCAGGATGCGGCCGGCGCCGCCGGGGGCGGTCTTCGGCTCGGCATTCGTGGCGGGGTCGGGATGGTTCGGGTCGCTCACGTGCATCCCTCCTAGCGGCCCGCCCGCGCCCGGAGGCGTGGATCGATGGCGAAGTAGAGAAGGTCCACCGCGAGGTTGATCACCACGAAGAGGCCGGCGATCAGGATCAGGTAGGCGGACATGATGGTCACATCGGCCGCGGCGACCGACTGCAGGAAGAGAAGGCCGAGGCCCGGCCACTGGAAGACTGACTCGGTGATGACGGCGAAGGCGATCAGCGAGCCCAGCTGAAGGGCGATGATGGTGATCACCGGGATCAGCGTGTTCTTCAGGGCATGGCGGAAGTAGATCCGCCGCTCCGGCAGGCCGCGCGCCCGGGCGAACTGGATGTAATCGGAGCGGATGACTTCCAGCATCTCGGCGCGCACGAGGCGCATGATCATCGCGATCTGGAACACCGCGATGCTCATCGCGGGCAGCACGAGGGCGGCGAGGCCGGAGCTTGTGAGAAAGCCGGTGGTCCACCAGCCGAGATCGACAGTCTGGCCCCGGCCGAAGGAGGGCAGGACGCCGAGATTGACGCTGAAGACCCAGATCAGCACGACGCCGACGAAGAAGGTCGGCACCGAGATGCCGATGAGCGACCCGCCGAGCAGCACCCGCGAGACCGGCGAGCGGCGGCGGATGGCGCTGAAGACGCCCGCCGGCACCCCGATGAGCAGGGCGATGGCCATGCCGGAGAAGGCCAGCTCCACCGTGGCGGGCAGCCGCTCGACGATCACCTCGGTCACCGGCTGGCCGAGGCGGTAGCTCAGGCCGAAATTGCCGCCCGCAATGTCCCGCAGGTAGACGAAGAAGCGCACGAGGATGGGCCGGTCGAGGCCGAGCTGCTGCTCCACCGCGCGCCGGGCGGCTTCGGAGGCATCCTGCCCGAGGATCGCGACGACGGGGTCGCCGAGATAGTTGAACATGACGAAGGCGATCGCGGTGACGGCCAGCATCACGATGAGCGCGCCGCCGACACGGCGGAGGAGGAAGGCGATCACGGGCGCGCCTCCTTGCGGAGGAGGGCGCTGACGGCCGCGGCGACGAGATCGAACTCCTCCGGCTCGGTGTAGGCGAAGGTGCACAGGCGCAGCCAGAGCGCGCCGGAATGCGGGGCGACGAGCGCCTCGATGCGGGCGCTGTGCCAGAGCGCGTCGCGGATCTCGCCGGCCCGGGGCCAGCTGGCCTCGCCGAAGGCGCCCGGCAGGCGGACGCTGACCATGCCGGAGATCATCTCGTCCGGCCCCGAGACCTCTGTCCCGAGCCGCTCGGCCACGAGACGCCCGCCGCTCCGCGCCAGCTGCGCATCGCGGGCGCGCAGGCGGGCGCCGCCGAGCCGCTCATGGGCGTCGATGGCCGCGGGGACCGAGAGCCAGGCCGAGGGGTCACGCGTGCCGATCTTGGCGAATTCGGCGGACAGCCCCTGCCCGTAGGCATGAGAGATGACGAGGGGGTGGAGCTCAAGCTCGGCGGCGGCGGCCTCGCCGACCACCATGAAGGCGGCGCCCTTGGGGGCGCAGAGCCATTTGTGGCAATTGGCGACGTAGAAGTCGGCGCCGATGGAATCCGCCTCGACCTCGACGAGACCGGGGGCGTGCGAGGCATCCACCAGCAGCCGGGTGCCGGCCTCCCGGCAGAGGGCGGCGATCTCGGCCACCGGAAGCACCAGCGAGCTGGGCGAGGTGACATGGTCGATCACGACGAGCCGGGTGCGGGCGTCGATGGCCTCCGCGAGAGGCTGGAGGAAATCGGAGGGGCCCTTGACCGGGAGCGGCACAGCCACCTCCGCGATCTCGGCGCCGGTGAGGCGGCAGACATGCTGGAGCGCCTTGCGGACCGCGCCGTAGACATGGTCGGTGATGACGATCCTGTCGCCCGGCCGGAAGGACAGGGCGGTCATCGCGGTCATCAGGCCGGTTGAGGCGTTCTCGACCATGAGCGTCCGCTCCGGCACCGATCCGGCGAAGGCGGCGACGGGGCGGGTCACCTCGGCGAGGAGTCCGGGCAGATCGTTCATGAAGAAGCGGCCGGTCTGGCGTTCCATCCGGGTGCGCCACGCGTCCTGCTCGCGCAGAACCTCGCGCAGGGCCGCGCCGAAGGCGCCCTGGTTGAAGAAGACCATGTCGTCCTCGAACGCCCAGAGCCCGCGAAGGCCCCGCCCCCAGGTTTGATGCGTCTCGGCACTGAGAGCGGCGGGCCCTGTCACAGCGTCACCCAGCCTCCCACCTCGGCAGAGGCGCCGACGGCCTCGAACGCCTTGATCCCGTTGAGGATCTCCCCGCGGGAGACGGGGTAGGCCCGCCCTCCTGCGATGGCGGCGGCGAAGGCTTCGAGCTCCAGCCGCTCGGTCTCCACCGGGTCGAAGTCGATGATCTCGGGCGCGTCGCCCGGCCTCGTCAGGATCAGGCGCGTCTCGCCGTCGAGTTCGGCCGACGCCCGAGTGCCGTGAAACTTGGCGCGGAAGGTCGGCACGGTGGCCATGATGGAGACGAGGGTGGCCGAGGCGCCGTTCTCCAGCCGGAGCAGCGCGGCTGTGGTGTCGTCCATCTCGATCTCGAGGACCTGCCGGTCGGAGAGCGAGACAACCGCGCTGATCGGCGCCATCAGGTGCACGATGAGGTCGATCATGTGGATGCCGGCCCCGGCGAGACCGCCGGCCGGGCTCTCCGCCCCGCTGGACCGCCATTGGCCGGGGGCATACTTGCCGACGACATTGCCGGAGAAGTTGGTCTCGGCGAAGAGGATGTCGCCGAGGGTGCCGGCCGCAATCTCCTCGGCCAGGCGCGTCACCGAGGGGAGGAAGCGGCGGTTGTGACCGGCCGCCACGACCATGTCCGCCGGGCAGCAGGCGAGGGCCTCAGCGGCGCTGTCATGAGTGAGGGCGAAGGGTTTTTCCACGAAGACCGGCTTGCCGGCGGCGGCGCAGAGTTTGACCTGCTCGGCATGCATGGAGTGCGGCGTCGCCAGCACGACGGCCTCGACCGAGGGGTGGGCGAGGGCCTCCTCCAGCGTCGTCACGACCGCGGCGCCGAGCCGCGCGGCGTCTTCCGCGACGCGATCAGGATTGCGGGAGACGATGACACCGAAGCGGAGCTCATCGCTCTTGCCGGCGACGGAGGCCACGAGCTTCCGGCCCCAGTTTCCGTAGCCTGCGATCGCTGCTGTGAGCATGTGTCCCGACGTCCCCCGATCCCCGTATCTTGTATTACAATCATACAGACCGGGATCGGCAAACGCCTTATCGCGGAGAAGGGGTGGATCAGCCCGCCAGCCAGCCGCCTTCGGCGTTCAGACAGGCACCAGTGGTGAAAGATGCATCATCTGACAAAAGGAAGCGGATGGCGCGGGCCATCTCGTCGGGTCGCCCGAGCCGCCCCAGCGGGTGGCGGGCGACGGAGCGGGCGCGGGCGGCCTCCGGGTCCGGCGCGCGGTCGAAGGCGCGGGTCAGCAGGGGCGTGTCGATGGCCCCGGGCACCAGCACGTTGACGCGGATGCCGTCGGCGGCGTGATCGACGGCCATGGACTTGGCGAGACTCACCAGCGCGCCCTTCGTCGCAAGATAGGCAGCATTGGACCGCCCGCCCGCGAACGCGAGCTGCGAGCCGATCATCACGATGGAGCCGCCCTGGCCGGCGGCGCGCATCTGGCTCACGGCGGCGCGCGACCAGAGGAAGGAGCCGGTCAGATTGGTGCGCAGGATGGCATCCCATTCATCAAGCGGGCAGTCGGGGACCGATTTGCCATTCGAGAAGCCCGCGGCACAGACGAGCATGTCGATGGGGCCGAGGGTGTCGCGGATATTGTGCGCCTGTTCCTCCACCACCGCCTCGTCGCCCACATCGCCCTGCAGCTCCAGCCGGGCGCCGGCCGAGGCGGCGGGGCCGGGGGCGGCGCGGTCGATGGAGGCAACCTGCGCGCCGGCCTCCGCGAGAAGCTGGACGGTGGCCAGCCCGATGCCCGAGGCGCCGCCCGTGATCGCGACCACCTTGCCACCGAAGCCGCTCACGGCTTCACCATGGCGCCGAAGTTCCGGGCCGGGTCCATCTCCGGCACCGTGATGCCCGGGCGGCCGAAGTAGTCCGACGGGCCGCGCGTGACGAACCGGCCGCGCTTCGGCTCGGCCACGCAGGCGCCGTCCTCGATGATCCGCTCGCCGCGGCTGAGGACAGCGACGGGCCAGCCGGTCAGGCGCATCCCCTCGTAGGGCGTGTAATCCATCGCGTCGTGCTGATCCTCAAGGCGGACCTCGCGGGTCTCGGCCGGGTCCCAGATCGCGATGTCGGCGTCGGAGCCGACGGCGATCTCGCCCTTCTGCGGATACATCCCGTAGAGGCGGGCGGCGTTGGTGCTGGAGAGCGCGACGAACTGCTCGAGCGTGATCCGCCCGCTTGTCACGCCCGAGAACAGCAGGGGCAGCCGCGCCGCCAGCCCGGGCATGCCGTTGGCGATCTGCTTGAAGGTCGCCTCCGGGCCGTTCGCGAGCTTGCCGCTCTCGTCGTGCCGGTAGGGGGCGTGATCCGAGGAGAAGACCGTGAAGGTGCCCCGGGCGAGGTGCTGCCAGAGCACCTCCTGCGTCTCGGCATCGCGCGGCGGCGGCGAGCACATGAACTTCGCGCCCTCCATCCCCGGAAGGTCGAGATCGTCGCGGGTGAGGAAGAGGTATTGCGGGCAGGTCTCCGCAAAGACCTTCGCGCCCTCGGCCTGGGCGCGGGCCACCAGCTCGGCCCCCTCGCGGGTGGAGACATGGACGATCAGCAGGGGCGCATCGACCAGCTTCGACAGGCTGATGGCGCGGTTGATGGCCTCCGCCTCGGCGAGGGCAGGGTGGCTGATGGCGTGGTAGCGCGGCTCGGTATGGCCGGCGGCGACGAGCCGGCGCGACATCCAGTCGATCATGCCGTTGTTCTCGGCATGGACCATGGTGAGCCCGCCGGCCGACTTCGCCAGCGCCAGCACGTCGAGGAAGGTGCTGTCGGCCACCATCATGCGCTCGTAGGTCAGAAAGACCTTGAGCGAGGTGATGCCCTGCCGGAAGGCCTCGGGCAGATCGTGCTCGACGGCCTGCTGGTCCGGGTTGGTGACGATCAGGTGGAAGGCGTAGTCGAGGACGGAGTCCTTCCCGCGCTCGTGGTAGAGCTCCAGTGTTTCGGCCACGCTCATGCCCCGGTGCTGCGCCGCGAAGGGGATGAAGGTGCTGTTGCCGCCGAAGGCGGCGCTGATGCTGCCGGTGCGGTAGTCGTCGGCCGTCATGAGGCCGGCCGCGCTTTCCTGGGCGACATGGCAATGCGCCTCGATCCCGCCGGGCATCACCAGCCGGTCCGTCGCGTCGATTTCATCGGGCGCGGTGAGCGTGTCGGCGATGGCGACGATGCGGCCGCCCCGGATGCCGACATCGGCTTTGTAGCGCCCCGAGGAGGTGACGATGGTGCCGCCGCGGATTGCGAGATCGAGGTCCATGCGCGCGCTCCTCAGGTTGACCGGATCAGGCCGCCGTCACAGCGGACCATGCTGCCGGTGACGTAGCTGGCCGGGGCGCTGGCGAGGAAGGCCGCGACCGCCGAGAACTCCTCGACGCTGCCATAGCGGCCGGCGGGGATGGTGGCGCGCGAGGCCTCGCGCACCTCCTCCAGGCTCTTGCCGGAGCGCTCGGCCGCGCCGCCGTCGATCTGGTCGACGCGGTCGGTGTGGATGCGCCCGGGCAGCAGCATGTTGACGGTGATCCCGTCCGCCGCAAGGTCGGTGGCCATGGATTTCGACCAGCCCGCCAGCGAGGCGCGCAGGGCGTTGGAGATGCCGAGTTTGGGGATCGGCTGTTCGACCCCCGAGGAGCCGACCGTGATGATCCGGCCCCAGCCCGTCTTGCGCATCGCGGGGACAACGATGGCCGTCATCGCCATGACGCTGAGCACCATGGCGCGGAACTGGGTGGCGATGACCTCGAGATCCGCATCGGACATCCGGCCCGGGGGCGGGCCGCCGGTGTTGTTGACGAGGATGTCGACGGGGCCCAACGCCCCCCGCACCGCAGCTTCCAGCTTGCCGGGCGTGGCCGGGTCGGCGAGGTCGGCGGCCAGCCACGCGGCCTCGCCGCCGTCGGCCTCGATCGCCGCGACGGCGCGCTCCAGCTTCTCGCTCGTGCGGCCGGTCAGGAAGACGCGGGCGCCCTCTGCCGCGAGCGCCCGGGCGATGCCGAGGCCGAGGCCGCCGGAGGAGGCGAGGACCAGCGCGGTCTTGCCGCGAATTCCGAAATCCATGTGTCTGTCCTATTCGCTCTGATGTCCGAGCCGCGCCGTCTGCCGCTCAAGGAGGGTGTCGATCTCCGCCACGTCGGCCGGCGATAGCTTCGGGCCGGGCCGGCGGAGCGTTGGGTGCGCGATGATCCCGCGCCTGGCGAGGATGTGCTTGCGGATGGCGAGGCCGAGGCCCGGCTGGCTCTCGTAGCGGATCAGCGGGAGATAGGCGTCGAAGAGGTCGCGGGCCGCGGCGCTCTCGCCGCTCGCCATCAGCCGGCAGACGCCGATCATCATCTCGGGAAAGGCGAAGCCGGTCATCGCGCCGTCGGCGCCGCGCTCGATCTCTTCGGGCAGGAACAGCCCGCCGTTGCCGCAGAGGATGGAGATGCGCCGCCCGCCGGCCTCGGACGTGCGCCGCAGGGCGCTGATCTTCGACAGGCCCGGCCAGTCCTCGTGCTTGAGCATCACGCAGGTCGGCACGTCCTGCACGATCCGGTCGATGACCGAGCTGGCAATGGCGACGCCCGTCACCAGCGGGAAATCCTGCAAGACGAAGGGCGTCTCCTCCCCCAGCTCCTCGCCGACCATGCGGTAGTAGTCGAGGATCTTGCCGTCGGTGTTCAGCGTCCCCGGCGGGGCCACCATGACACCGGCCGCGCCGGCCTCCATCGCGGCCGCGGAGAGGCCGGTGATCGTCGCCAGCCCGGGGGCGGAGACGCCGACGACGACCGGGATGCGGCCGCGAACCCGCTCCAGCACCCGCCGCATGACCTGCAGCCCTTCCTCGGGAGCGAGCTTCTGGGCCTCGCCCATCATGCCCATGATGGTCAGCCCGTCGGCGCCGGCCTCGATATAGGCCTCGACCATGGTGTCGATGCTCGCGGTGTCGATCGCGCCGTCGGGGAGGAACGGCGTGGGCGCGATGACATAGACGCCTTTTGCCGTTTCGTTCAGTCGTGTCATGTCAGGGCCTGTACCATTGGGATCTGCGTCTCACGCGATGTCATAGACAGCCGCGAAGCGCCGATCGAGATGGGCGAGATAGGGATCGAGATCGAGCGTCCGGCCGGTCGCCGCCTCCAGCAGCTCGTCGCGGATGTAACGGCGGCCGTGGCGGAGGACGTTGCCGGTCAGCCACTCACGCAGCGGCGCGTAATCGGCGGCGTCGAGGCCTTGCTGGACGCCCTCCGCTTGGCTGGCGGTCGCGAAGAGCTGCGCGGCGACGATGTTGCCGATGGTGTAGTTGCAGAAGGTGCCGAACTGGCCCGTCGGCCAGTGGACATCCTGCAGGATGCTCTCTGTGTCGTCCCTGACGATGACGCCGAGCATCTCTTCCGTCTTGGCATTCCACGCGTCGCGCACCTGCGAGACCTTGAGGTCCCCCGCGATCAGGTCCCGCTCCAGCTCCGTGCGCAGGATCGTGTGCAGGTCGTAGGTCAGCTCGCTGGCGAAGGAGCGCTTCGCGCCGGGGCGGCTGACGTTCACCGCCTGCCAGAAGCTCTCCGGCGTCTGCCCGGAGAGCTGCTCGGGGAAGGCGTCATGCACCGTGGCGAAGTGATGCTCCCAGAAGCTGCGCGACCGCCCGACATGATTTTCCCACAGCCGGGACTGGGATTCATGCATGCCAAAGCTGACGCCACCGACGGCGTAGAGCAGGACGAGGTCGGTCGCGAGCGGGGTGCGGGTATAGGCCGGGTCGATGTTCTGCTCGTAGATGCCGTGGCCCGCTTCGTGAAGCGTCGTGAAGATGGACTTCGGCAGCCAGGTGCGGTTGATCCACGTCGTCAGGCGGACATCGTTGCGCGTGAAGGAGATCTCGAACGGATGGAGCGCCGTGTCGAGGCGGCCGCGATCGAGATCGTAGCCGATCTTGCGGGCCAGTCTGCCGGCGACGGACATCTGGATGTGCTCGGGGTAGACCTGCCCGAGGAAGCTGTCATCGGGCTGGGGCGCCGCATGAACATCGCGCGCCAGCGGGACGATGTGATCCGTCAGGCGCTGGAGGAGCGGCGTGAGATTCCGCACGGTGTTGCCCGGCTCGTAGAGCTCGAGCATCGCGTCGTAGGGGTGATCCTCGTAGCCGGCATGATCGACCCAGGCGCGGCAGATCTCCACCGTGTCTTCGAGGGCGGGCAGGAAGATGGAGGCGTCCTTCTGCCGGCAGGCCTCCGCCCAGACGTCATGCGCCGTGACCGCGAGCTCGTTCCGCCGTCGCACCAGATCCGCCGGGATGCGGTCATGGTAGGCGATGGCGTGGCGCACGGCGCTGATCATGTCGGCCTCCGCCGTGCCCGCCTCCGCCTCCGCCTCGTCGGCCGCGCGGCGCATCTCGTCCGAGCAGAGAAGGTCGCGGGCGGCGACGGTGAGGGTGGAGATCTGCAGGCCGCGCGTTGCGTTGCCCGAGGGGGGCATCATCGTGCGGGAGTCCCACGCGAGGAGGGAGGACGCGTTCAGCAGATCGTTAATTCTGCCCGAGAGCTCCAGTAGCTTGGTCAGTGCCATGTCCCCGCCCCGATGCGTGTTCTGGATACCTTGTCATACAATCATACAGATTTTGGGGTGCCAACCTTGGAGGCCTCCAGGACGGTTCGGAATGAGCGCACGCGGTTGGGAATGCCTCTTTGATGGGCTTTTGGAGCTCGCCGTGAGGCACCCGTCGCATCGCGGCCTGTCGAGCTGGGCGGCCAAATAGCGGGCATGGGTCATGACGATGACGTGGTTCAGGGCCGGTGAAGCCCGAGGAGGAGCTGCACGACGCCGCAACCTCAAGGTCGTCCGGGGTAATCTGGTCTTCCATACTCACGGTGATCTCGATTGCCCCGTTCGACACCACGGAGCTTATTCCCGAGACCGCGCCTTCGATCTTTCTGTCATCCGGCAGGATGACGGTGACACCTTCGCCGATCGTCACGAGCGCCTGGTCGGCAGCATCAAGGCGAATGTGACGATCGTCTCGGTGTTCGTGTATTCAAGAATGTCTCCGGCACCGGCGGCGGCGAGATCGGCTTCCGCCCCGGCCAATTCCGCCATGGAGAGGAGATCATCGGCCGCAAGCTCCCCTACGCGCGCCAGTCTCACTTCAGCCGCGGCCACGGCACCAGTTAGCTCTTCCGACACGATTGCCTGGCGAGCGTCTGAGTAATTTTCGGTTCTGTTCCAGATAGTGCTTTCATAGGAGGAGTTGCACCTGATCGGTTCAAAAGAGAGAGCCTAGGTACCTACTTCGTAGATTGAGAGCCACGACCTATCTGCCACCGGTTTCAGTGTTAGCGCTCCTTTCGCGCGTTCCGCGCCTCTCTCGACTAGAAGCGTCTAGTCGGTAGCTTCTGCCGGTACATTTCCGCGGGAGCAGATCATCCCGCTGCGACACCGTCATGCCAATCTCACCAATTTACTCTCGCTGCAGTAGATAGTGATTGCGTCGCTCCGATCTCACCACGGTATAGTGAGAGGCCCGCCCGAGAGCTTCCACCTCGTTAACTTCGCCGTCGAGGTTGACAGGGCCCTCGTCCATTTCCTGTGCAGAGAGTATGCTCTCCCCTACGAGCGGCAAAGATACCGCTCTCGCTGATTGCCACTGGATCTCATCGACATAAACCGTCTTGATGCTCCGGAGGACCTGGGTGCTGCTGAGGGCGCGCGCTTGAACGGTAAGGGCGACTGCTGCCAGAAGAACGAGAAGGCTGAGGACTGTGAGGAGTATGATTCCGGAATCGGGCCGCCTGTGGCTCTCGGCCGTTCCGACCTTCCTTGGCCTTGTCCTGACGCTCTGGGCGCTGCTGAGCACGCCAACTTTGATCGTCTTCCCTACGCTCATGCTGTCCGGGCTTTCCATCTGGATATCGGCTGTCGATGCTTGTAATAAACGTATCCCGAACTTGGCCGTGATTGCAGTCGCATGTACAGGTCTCTTGAGTGGAGCCGCCCAAGATCCACTCGAGCCGATCAGCCTGACCGCCGCAGGCATTTTCGCCTATACTCTGTTTTGGGCAATCGGTGAAGTTACCTTCCGACGGACCGGGCGCGAGTATCTAGGCTTGGGAGACGCAAAGTTAGTCGGTGCTGCGGGCTGCTGTGTGGGAATCTTGGGGCTTCCAAGCGTCGTGCTCATCGCTTCGCTCTCTGGAATCGTCAGTTATCTGCTCGTTCGCCCTGACAGTGGCCTACCGTTCGGCCCGTCATTATGTTTCGGTCTCCTTGCTGTCTGGACCTCCGGGCCAATTCTCATCTAAGGTAAGGAAGTAACCGTGACGGATCGTCGAGACGCTCGCCTTGGCATCACTCTCTTAGAAGTGCTTATCGTTCTGGCTATCCTCGCCATGGTAACAACGCTCGCCGCACCGCGGCTGATCGAGACTTTCGGGCGCGCTCGGTCTCACGTTGCCGAAGTTCAACTTGCGAACATTTCTGCTGCGATCCAGATCTACTATCTTGATACAGGGCAGTTTCCGACGCAGGCAGAGGGCTTGAGTGCACTTGTCTTGCGCCCCCAGGGGGTCGAGGGTTGGAGCGGACCGTACTTGGACGCCGAGAGCGTGGCCGACCCGTGGGGGCGCAAATGGATATTTCGCCAGCCGGGCCAAGATGGTAGCTTTGAGCTGATAAGTTATGGTCGTGACGGCCAACCCGGCGGAGCCAATGAGGACGCCGATATCTCTTCTTGAGCCGCATCCTTTGCCGGCCAGGCCGTGAAAGGGGCGTTCCAGATCCCGTTCGATCCGCTGGTCTGAATTTTTATCAGACGCGGAAGCAACACTGCGCCCTCCCAAGTTTCCTTCCACTGCGGGGTCCCCTCGGGTCGAGGAGCGCCGTAATAGGAAAAAATCACTTGACCCACAGCGGTTCGCAGGTTGGCGCTGGTCCCATCTGGGTACGTCAGTACCAAGTCCTCTTCTTCGTGGGCAATCGCGAACCAGGCCAAAGGTTCGTCCGGAGCCGCGGGTGCGAGAAATCGGAACCCGGCTGCTGTCGGCTCGAAGACATCGCCAATTTCGAGCCCATTACCCAGTTCAGGCATGCGTTCGAGTGCCTGCCATAGATCATGACGTGACATGGCCTCGTCAACAATTTGAGGTGCGTCGGAGGATGCTCGCCAGACTTGATTTGAGGTTGCAAACATGTTCGCAAGCGCAACCGCCATCATCGCAGAGATCCCTAACGCAAAGAGCGTCTCGAGCAGAGTCAGCCCGAGATTGCGCCGACGCATCAGGGGCCACCTGTCATGGCAAAGATCTGCACGAATTGCGCTGGTTCATGGTCGGAATGCCGGTCCGTGACTTCAATGGTCGCCTGAACAAGGTCAACCACGCCATCGAAGCGTGTCGGCTCCGAGCTGGCCGTTTCCTCAAAGTTCACCCTGTAAGAGAAGCGCTGACCATACTCGCCTGAGAGGCCGAAGTCGGGGCCGAACGCTTCAATCTCCGCTAGTACCGAACGGGCAAACTCGATTGTTTCAATCTCCGGTTCAAGTTCGCCGGTCAGCCTCAGAGTCCGACTGAGCATCGCCATAGCCAAGATGCCTAAGAGCCCAAGGAGCACTGCCGCATACAGCGTTTCGAGTAGTGTAAAGCCAGCGTCAGAACGCAACCTGATTGACCTCCAGCATGGCGCTGATGAGGAAATAGACAATGGTGCCGATGAAACAGCCTACAAGCGAAGTAGCCGCTGGACCAATTGCAGTTGTGAGAGCCTTTGCGCGGCCGTCCGCCGACTGATCGAGTATGGAGGCTGCAAGTGCCAATGTCTCCGGCAACCGATTGGAACTCTCGCCGATCTGGAAGAGGCGCGCAAAGACAACGGGGACATGTCGATCGGTCATGAATACATGCGCGGCGTCCTTACCCTCCATCAGTCTCGCCCGAGCGTCTTCCAGAAGCTCCTTTGCGTCTGGAGCCTTAGCCAGCGCTCCGGCATGAGACATCGCTTCTTCAAGGCGCATGCCGGCGGAGATAAGCGTAGCCACCAAAGTAGATACCCGCGCGTATTCCCGGAAGTACGATAGATCGCGGGTTATCGGCATTCGTCGCAGCAAAGACGGCCCGACCTGCCAACCAAGAAGTACAAAGAGGGTGACCCCTACAACCAAACCTCCGGTGGCGGCTAGCGAATGAGCGTCGATCCATCTGCGAAGAGACTCAAGGGTACCGATCAATCCGGTCCCTTCCTTACCGGAGCTCGCCATGGCACTGTATAGCGTGGGAACAAGAACGAAGATGAGCATCGAAAACACCGCGACCGAGCCGGCGAGAAGAAATGCGGGATAGGCTAGGGACGAGAGGATCGACCGATGCAACCCCGAACGTTGGCGGAAATAGCGCGCTGCCTCGCTCATCGACTGCGGCAGGTCGTTGGCCATGCTTCCGGCAGAAGCGAAGAGGACCATTTCCGAAGGGAGAGCGGTACCTCCTTCACGCACGGCATCTCCGAAATTCAGGCCCTCTGAGATGCTTTGTCTCATCCGCCCCGCGCTCGCACGCAAAGAGCGGCTCGGTGCAGACCTCGATGATATATCAAGAGCATCGTGTAGCGACACTCCTGCTCCTAGCATGGTGGCCAGCGACTGGCAAAATTCAGCAACTGCCGCCTCGTTGACGCCAGACGGTCCCAGGCGGACCTCCTTGAGGTACCATGGTGCCGAAGTTTTCCTTTGGAGACGTTCGCCGATCTCGTAGACGTGGATCCCTCGGCCTGCGAGCTCGCTGATCGCGAACGATTCCTCACCGGCGATAAGGCTACCGCTTATTTCGCCGCCGTCCGCATCGATGCCTCTGTAGTCGAACTTTGGCACGACTATTCTTCAGCGAAGCATGTCTTCCAAGCTGTGGCGCGGCGGCCCCAGTCCTTGGATGAGATCGGCGTCTGCATCGCCTATGCGATTTCGCATCTCGCTCGTGTATTCAAATGCGTCGAGTTCGTCGTGCATGACGCGAGGGTGGATGAGAAGCAGGAGTTCGGTCCGGTTGCGGCGGCTATCCCGGCTACGGAACGCAGCCCCCAGCACGGGAATTTCGCCGAGCCCAGGAACTGCCGCATCCCTTTGCTCGGATCCTTCCTGGATGAGCCCGCCCAGCACCAAAGTACTGCCGTCTTGAACGGCGACAGTGGTCTCGATCTGACGCTGCCGGATCGTTGGGGAGTTGATCCCCGAAGTAGAGTTCGCGATGACACTGCTGACTTCTTGGCTGATATCGAGAGTTAGGCGGCCAGTCGCGCCGATCTGCGGGCGAACACTGAGGATGATGCCAGTGTCCCGGTAACTGACCGACGTAATTACAGGAGCATCGTCACTGGTTGTGCTATTAGAGGTTTGTGTTGCAACAGGAACCTGGTCGCCAATCTGGAGAACCGCTTCCTTGTTATCAAGCACTACCAATGTTGGAGACGCGATCACGCTGACATCGGTGACACCTGACAAGGTGTTGAGAACAAACCCTGCGTCGCCGACGGAAAAGGCTGACGAGAAGCCTGGATAGTTTTGCCCGAAGCTTCCGTTCGCCGCGTCCGTGAAGCCAACCCTAAGGTTGCTGTTCTCGAAGAACCACCGCACGCCAAGTTGCAGTTGGTCATTTAGCGTAACCTCGACAATCGTGGCCTCCAATGCCACTTGAGGTGCGCGCTGATCAAGATCCGCGAGGACCCGGCCAACCTCGTCGTGCTCTCGGCGCAGCCCTCGCACGATCAGTGCATTGCGCTCCGGATCGGCTGCGACGTGTGTTCCTGTTATTGCTCCCGCCCCGGCCCCTTCGTCTGCTCCGTCGAGGGAGGTAACAGCTGGGCTCTCGCTCAGGAGTTGGTCCAAAATTGGCGCGACCTCTTCGGCGCGGCGGTTGTTCAACGTGTAGATGCGCGTATACGCTTGAGACTGGCCAGCGCTGCGGTCCAGGTCGCGGATCCAGCGACGTGCGCGGTCCAGATATTCCGAACGGGCCGTGAGGACGAGAACCGAATTGAGCCGCTCATTGGGCACAAACTCGATGACACCGTCGAGCGAGCCTCCTTCTTGACTTTCGAAGATGGCCCGGAGCTCCTCAACAATATCATCAGGATCAGCGGCTTCCAGGCGAAACAGTGCCACCGACCGGCCCTGCATTACATCGACGTCGAAGATATTGAGGGCTTCTACGGCCGCACTCAGAATGGTGGCACTCCCGGAAAGCAGCAGTAGGTTTCTGTTCTGGTCCGGTGTTATGGAGAGGCCCCCTTCCGCCAGCGGGGCCATCAGTCCGGCCATCTCATTCGCCGATACGAAGCGTAGAGGCGCGATCACGATGGGCACGGCATATTCGTCGTAGCCGATTCCGTTTGCTGGTAAGAGACCTACGGGACCACGAGAGCCTTCGACGATTGCGAACAGGCCACCCTGGTCTTCGATACGGAGTCCGTTCGCGCGAAGCGCTGCATCAAAGAGATCGAAGAGCGCAGTTTTGGGGATGGGGCCGGTTGTCTGGATGGTAACGCGGCCGTCAACGTCGTCAGCAACGAAATAACTTCTGTGCAGAATTCCACCAAGAACCGCCTCGGCGGCTGCGGGTATGCTAGCATTGATTAGGCTCATTATGAAAGTAACCTCAGTCAGCTACGAATGAGGCTTTTCAGCGGAACGTAAATGCGTCGCGTGCTTCCGCCGTTAAACGGAATGATTTCGGAACGCCTACTTTGAGGGCAGGATGACCCCACTGAGTGTTTCTTCTATCCCACATACGGCCCGAAAACCCCGCGTCAGCGGCGTGCCCGCTTGATAACGCGCATCTGTTAAGAGCAAGTGCGCGCTCAACGGCATCCGGCCAAGCTTCGCTCCGTCCACTCGGGCACTCATCCTTGAGATGGTCAACAATCTGGAAGTGCTCCCGATCGCGTCAGAAGTTCATGGCGCCAATCTGTTTCCGAAGCATCTGACTTCGACGCATGAGGCGCTTCTGCTCCGCTCCTCAGTCTCGGGTCACCGCCGGCTGGAGTTTCTGGCTCTTTTCTGCTCTGCTCCCTGAGACTTGGGCCGCGTGAAGCTGGAGTTTTCGGCTACCATCCCCTGTCTGGGATAGGAGCTGAGGACGATGAAGGCATCGAGCTTCACGGAGGCGTTCGTGCTGAAGCAGGTTGAGGAAGGCACGGCGGTTGCGGAGATCTTCCGCAAGGCCGGGATGAGTCATGCGACATACTTCAACTGGAAGAAACGGCATGGCGGCCTGCTGCCCGACGAGATGCGCCGGCTGAAGGCGCTGGAAGACGAGAACGCGCGGCTGAAGAAGATCGTCGCCGACCTGACGCTCGACCGCGGGATGTTGCAGGACGTCATCCGCCGAAAGCTCTGAAGCCTGGTCGGATGCGCGAGCTGGTTCGCGGGATGTGCATCGATTGGGGCGTGTCGATCCGGGGGGCTTGTGGGGCCCTTCGCTTCGACACCTCGACGGTCCAATACAAGTCCCGGCGTACCGACCAGGCGGCCGTCGGGAGACGGATCAAGGAGATTGCAGAGACGCGCGTGCGCTACGGCTACCGGCGCGTGCACGTCCTGCTGCGACGTGAGGGATGGGTGATCAACATGAAGAAAACTCGGCGGATATACAATGAGTTGAGCCTACAGCTACGGAACAAGCACCCGAAGCGGCGGGTGAAGGCCAAGCTGCGGGAGGATCGGCAGGAGGCTGCCGGTTCGAACGAGGTATGGGCGATGGACTTCGTCCACGACCAGCTCGCCACAGGCACGAAGCTTCGGATCCTGACCGCCGCCGATACGCATTCTCGGCTATGTCCAGCAGCTGATCCCCGGCTCGCCTACCGCGGCGAGGACGTGGTCCAGACCCTCGAAAGGGTCTGTGCCAGGATCGGCTATCCGAACACGATCAGGGTCGACAACGGCAGCGAGTTCATCTTACGGGACCTCGACCTCTAGGCCTATGCCAACGACGTCACGCTGGACTTCTCGCGGCCCGGAAGCCGAACATCCTCCTCCACTTTGAGGTAAAGTCCGCTCCAGACGGGGAGACGGACGGCGAGGCGATCAAGGTTTAACGAGTAGCAGGTTAACGTGACGCTGAATTAGCGGGATACCGGGATACCCACGGTTGAGGTCGGCCGAAAGTGGGGGGCAAAGCAGCAAAGGCACCAATCAAACCCTCGTTTTCAGGGATTTGTGGTGACCTAACCACTGGAATAGGAAGAGACTATGGCCAAACGGCCCCCGTCAGTTTCCCCTGTAGTGCTTGCGAATATTGGCGATATGTTGGTGATGAGAAAAATTTCCAAGGAATACAGGGAAATCGACGTCAGACGACAGTTTCAGGATTTCTCTAACAAAAACTTCCGGACCGCAGACCCACAGGGGCTCTTTTACCCCCTCTCTAAATATTAGAAATCTGTTCTCAGGCGACCAGATGGCAGTCTGACTGTATCTGAGGCAATAGGCTGGAAGAAGCGAAGCGGCAGGTCGATCTGATGATCGAGGCGAAGAGATCATGACATTTGCGCATGCGAAGAGGACCCCCATACGTACCCTCAACCACTATGGGGGTCATGTCTGGGGGTGGCGCGGGCGCAATAGTGGAACATGGCTGCGCCAAAATCGGAGTTTCTGGTCCGCGACTTCATTTGAATTCGCGGATGAAAGGGACGGTGGCTCTGCCCCCGCCACCCGTGGATCTCTCTGAGGCGCCCCCTTGCGTGTCGCCCTCTCTCACGGCTCGGTCAGGAAGGGGTTCATCCTACGCAAGACCTTCTACGAAGTGTCCCTCTCAGTCTCCTTCACCCATGAAGAGATGCAGATCATCCGGATGCGGGGTCTGGCGAAGATCCTCCTGATGGAGCGCCGCCCGGCCAATGCCAGGGTCGATGACCGCGACCAGAAGTTCGAGCGCTGGGCGCGTGCGCAGGGCGTCCGCGACAGCGAGCTTGTCGCCCTCAATCTCGCTATCCGACGGGCGGGGCAGGAGGGGGCGCCCGAGCAGGCGCGCGCGCTCGAAGCGCTGCGCGTCCGGGTGCTGGCCGCGATGCCGTCGACCTTCGCTCGCCGCGCGGAGGCGGATGCCGAGGCCCTCCCGGAGGCGCAGGGCTTCGCCTCTCGCTGGGGGCCACGCGTCGCGGTCGACCTCTCGCTGCTCGGCGCCGTGACCGAGGACCTGCGTCAGCCCTGCGAACTGCAGATGCGCTACCGGGGCGCTGCCGGGACGACGCAGGAGCGTCTGATCGACCCGCACCGCCTGCTGCTCGGCACCCGGCGCTACCTGATCGCGCGGCCCTCAGGCGGGGACGGGATCATGCGCCGCTTCCGCCTAGACCGGGTCGAGGCTGCCGAGATCACCGGCCGCGTCTTCGCCCGGGACCCGAACTTCGACCTTGAGGACTTCTCCGCCCGCGCCTTCGGCGTCGTACGACGCCGAGGCCGAATTTGGCCCCGTCGTCTGGCGCTTCGCTCCGGCGGCCGCCGATGCCGCCCGGCAGTTCGTCTTCCATCCGGCCCAGACCTTCACCGACGAGCCGGACGGCTCACTCACCGTCCGATTAAGGGCCGCCGGGCACCTGGAAATGGTCTGGCACCTGTACCAGTGGGGCGCCGCCGTGGAGGCGCTGGAGCCCCCGGCGCTCGCCGCCCTGGTGGCCGGGCATCGGCGGACGGATTTTCGGCGCTGCCCTAGATTCAGGGGCTTGGCGGCAAGTTAAACGCCCGTCGTCCCGCTCCACGGCGGACTTTTCACCGCTCATACCCAGATTGTAACTTCCGGCCCCCTCCTGACATCCACGCGACCTGCCACGCCACGGTGCGGCGTCGCGGAAGCGGCCGACGGCGGGCGAGCGCGGCGTCGCTGGGGTGTTGTTCTCGGACAGTGCTGCGGATCGCGACGAGTAAGTTACGACCGAGAGGTCGGAGGCCGCGATGTCGCGAGAAGGCAGGACGGGAGAGGTGCGGATCCCCGGGAGCATCTGCGGCTGCTGGCCCTGAGCATGCGCCGTCATGGACCCAACCCGATCGGCTCCGCAATACGATCACCTCGGCGTCGGCGGAGAGGTTCGGGAAGAGACCTTCGCGGTCGTCTATCGGGAATTCCCGCCGAACAGGGATCTTGGGACGGAAGGTCACGGGAAGCCGGCATCGCACGCACGCGGACGCCAGAGCTGATGACAAGGCGATCTACGGTGACGAGCCGCCTTGTCCTTCAAGCGTTGTCAACTTGCGTCATGACGTGCCGGTTCGCCGGGCGAGCCACGCCTCGAGCTGGACGAGGGCGTCGTAGATCAGCACCGCGAACAGGCCCACGATCAGGCCGCCTTGCAGCACGAAGGCGGTGTTGTTGGTCAGAAGCCCCGCGATGATCACCTCGCCCAGCGTGCGGGCGGCGACGGTGGAGCCGATGGTTGCGGTGCCGAGCGCGATGACGACCGACAGGCGGATGCCGGTCAGCATCACCAGCAGGGCCAGCGGAAGCTCCACCCGCAAGAGGCGCTGCCAGCGGTTCAGCCCGATCCCCCGGGCCGCCTCCATCGTCGCGGGGGGCAGGGTCGTTAGCGCGGTGACCGTGTTCTCGAAGATCGGCAGCAGCCCGTAGAGGAAGAGAGCGACGAGGGTGGGACCGGCGCCGAAGCCGAGCACGGGGACGGCGAGCGCGAGGACGGCAACCGGCGGAAAGGTCTGGCCCATGTTGGTGATGGTCCGCGACAGGGGCCGGAACGCGGCGCCCGCGGGGCGAGTCACGAAGATCGCCAGCGCCACCGCGATCAGCGTCGCCGCCGCCGTGGCCGCGGCGACAAGGCCGAGGTGGCTGAGCGAGAGGGACAACAGCGAGCTGCGCTCATAGATCACCGGAGCGCCCTGCGGCGCCAGCGGTGCGAAGACCGGCGCGAACCATTCGGGCCGCAGCACCAGGGCGAGCAGGAGGAGGACGAGCGCGGGCCGGAGAATCGTGCCGACCTTCATGCGTGCAGTTCCGCCCGGGCTCGGATCGCAGCGAAGGTCACGCGCCCGATCGTCGCGCCGTCCTTCTCCACCGGCACGGCACTGCGCCCCGTCCAGAGGCAGGCCGCGAGGGCGTCTCGCAGGCTGGCCCCCGCCGGCATCGCCGCGCCCTCGGCCTCGCCGTCCTCGACGAGTTCGGAGAGCGGGATGAGCGACAGAAGGCGCAGTGGCCGCTCGACGTCGCCCACCATCTCGGCCACGAAGGGCGTCGCCGGTTCGGCGATGATCTCGGCCGGGGTCGCGTACTGGACGAGCTTTCCCCCGTCCATCACGGCCACCATGTCGCCGAGGCGGATCGCCTCCTCCATGTCATGCGTGACCAGCATGATCGTCGAGCCGAGCTGGCGCTGGATGCGGCGCAGATCGTCCTGCGCCCGCGCCCGGATGATCGGGTCGAGCGCGCCGAAGGGTTCGTCCATCAGCAGCAGGTCCGGCCGGGAGGCCAGCGCCCGCGCCACGCCCACCCGCTGCTGCTGCCCGCCCGAGAGTTCGGCCGGGTAGCGGCTGCGGAAGGCAGCCGGCTCCATGGAGAAGAGACTGAGCAGCTCGTCCACGCGGGCGCGGATCTTGTCCCTCTCCCAACCGAGGAGCTGCGGCACCGCGCCGATGTTGCGGGCCACTGTATGATGCGGGAACAGCCCGTGCCCCTGGATCGCGTAGCCAATCCGGCGGCGGAGGAGGTGCGGCTTGGTGGCGAGCGTCGATTCACCGTTGATCCGCACCTCGCCGGAGGTCGGCTCCTCCAGCCGGTTGATCATCCGCAGCAGCGTCGTCTTGCCGGAGCCGGAGGTGCCGACGATCACGGTGATCGTGCCCGTCTCGACCGTCATGGTGACGTGGTCGACGGCGGTCGCGTCGCCGTAGATCTTGGTGAGGTCGTCGATCTCGATCATGCGGTGTCCTTCGGGATCGGGCGTGAGAGCTCCACGAGGATGTCCATCACGATGGCGGAGACGAGCGCGAGCGCGACGGTCGGCAGTGCGCCCAAGAGGATGAGGTCGGTGGCCGTCTGGTTGAGGCCCTGAAAGACGAAGGTGCCGAAACCGCCGCCGCCGATCAGGCCGGCGATCACCGCGAGCCCGATGTTCTGCACCAGCACGATGCGCAGGCCCGTCAGGATCACCGGCAGGCCGAGCGGCAGCTCGACGCGCCAGAGCCGCTGGCCGGGCGTCATCCCCATGCCGCGCGCCGCCTCCAGCGCGGCCGGCGGGGCCGCGGCAAGGCCGGCGACGGTGTTGGCGACGACGGGGAGCAGCGAGTAGAGCACGAGCGCGAGAAAGGCGGGGGCGAAGCCGATGCCGGCGATGCCGAGGGCCCTCGCGCCGGGCACGCTGTCGCCCACCCAGCCGAGGATGGGGATCATCAGGCCGAACATGGCGAGCGATGGGATCGTTTGCAGGAGGCTCAGCGTCGGCAGCACGCTCTCCCGCAGCCCGGCCTTGCGGTGGCAGAGGATGCCGAGGGGAAAGCCGATGCCCGCCGCCACGGCCAGAGAGCCGAAGGCCAGTGCCAGGTGGCGCAGCGCAGCGTCAGCGAAGCCGTCCCGCCGCCCGGCATATTCCTGCATGATCGAGAGCGGGCTCAGCGCGCCCGACCACAGGATCAGCCCCAGCGTTCCGAGCACCGCCGCGAGCAGCCCGGCGCGCGCTACGGGCCCGGGCGTCCGCTGCGCCAGCGCATCGGCGAGCAGCAGCATGAGAATGAGGAGGAGGCACCAGAAGCCGAGGGCCGGCGAGACACGCGCATACTCGCCCGCGCCTTCCATGAGAGCCGGCGCGCCGCGCATCAGCAGCCAAAAGAGCCCGCCGAGTCCAATGATCGCGCCCGCGACCCGCAGCCGCTGTCGCCCGGCCTGCACGCCGAGCAGCAGGCCGGCCCCAACGGCGGCGATACCGGGAAGCGTCTCCGCCAGCGTCGCCAGCTGCCAGACCTGCACGCCCTCACCCGCGACGATACGGTTGGCGGCGAGCGTCATGAACGGGACAAGCAGCGCCGCCAGCCCAAGCACCGCAAAAAGAACGCCCGGCGGAGAAAACCCCCGCCGGGCGAGCGGCACAGCTCGGGGCTGAGCCGTCAATCGAGCACGCCGGCTTGCGTCAGGTAGTCACGCGCCACGGCCTCGGCCGGCTCGCCGCCGACCTGGATGCGCCCGTTCAGGCCCTGAAGGGTGACCATGTCAAGCTCGGCGAAGATCGGGTCGAGCACCTCGGGGATCGACGGATATTCCTCCAGCACCTCGGCCCGGACGATCGGCGTCGGCTCGTAGACAGGCTGCACGCCCTGGTCGTCCTCCATGACGACGAGACCGGTGGCGCCGATGCCGCCATCGGTGCCGTAGACCATCGCCGCATTCACGCCCGAGGTGCCCCGCGCCGCCGCCTGGATCGTCGCGGCCGTATCGCCGCCTGACAGGATCACCAGCTGGTCCTCGCCCATCTCGAAGCCGTAGGTCTCCTGCATCGCGGGCAGGACGGCGGGGGAGGAGACGAATTCCATCGAGGCCGCGAGCGTCACGTCGCCACCGCCGGCCACCCATTCGCCGAAGTCCGACATGGTGGAGAGGCCATTCTCCTCGGCCACCGGGCCGGTGACGGCGATGGCCCAGGTGTTGTTCGCCGGCGCGCTCTCAAGCCAGGTGATGTCATGCGCCTCGGCATCGAGCTCCGCGGCGCGGTCATGCGCGGCATCGGCGTTCATCCAGACATCGCTGTCGGCCTCGTTGAAGAAGAAGGCGGCGTTGCCGGTATATTCGGGATAGATATCGATCTGCCCCGCCAGCAGCGCCTCGCGGACGACCTGCGTGCCGCCGAGCTGCAGGCGCCGCTCCACCGGCAGGCCCGCGTCCTCGAGCGCGAGGGCGATGATGTTCCCCAGGAGGCCGCCCTCCGTGTCGATCTTCGACGAGACGGTGATCTCGCTGTCCTGGGCGGTGGCGGCAGAGGCTGCGAACAGCCCGGCGGCGACGATGAGAGGTGTCTTCACGGATGATCTCCTTCCGGGGACATACAATGCGCGACGCCGTCCGGCGTCAGCTCGTAGAGGTAGGTAGGTGAAGTCGGCTGGCTGCCAAGCTGGCAGGGGCCCTATGGGGTTCGAACTGCTCCTCAGGGTTTCATGGCTGATCGACGGCGCCAAGGGCTGAAGGCCAAAGGATGCGGCGCGCGAAGCGAACTGGAACGACTGGAAGGGTGTTCGCGACCCCGGCAACGATCCTCGTGCACATATAGCGAAGGTCCGCTTTGGGCCGTTGGCGGCAGGTATCGCGTAGGCTGCCCAACGGCCGCTATGGGCCGACGATGCCGCCCAGGTTCTAGGCTCTGGGCGGCGAGCGGCAGACCGGCAGCTTGATCGGCGCCATCACCGGACCATCGGCGGGAACAGACGTGCGAACCCTTCCTGCCGGCGGTAGGCAAAGCCGGGATAAGCCGCGTGGCGGTCCGACACGGCCGTCAGCCGGTCGATCTGATCGGCGCCGAGTTCCCAGCCCACGCTGCCGAGATTCTGCCGCAACTGCTCCTCGGTCCTGGCACCGACGATGACGCTGGCGATGGTGGGCTGCCTGATTAGCCAGTTGAGGGCGATCTGCGGCACCGTCCGGTCAGTCTCCGCAGCAATCTCGTCGAGCACATCGACGATCCCGAAAAGATGGTCTTCGTCCACCGGCGGGCCCAGGCTTTCGGTCTCGTGCAGTCGGCTCGTTTCGGGGCGCGGGTGGCCGCGACGGATCTTGCCCGTCAGACGCCCCCAGCCAAGCGGGCTCCAGACCATCGCGCCTACACCATGGCGTGCGGCAAGCGGCATCAGGTCCCATTCATAATCCCGCCCGATTAGGGAATAGTAGACCTGATGGACGACGGGCCGCGGCAGACCGTGCCGATCAGCCCCCGCGATCAGCTCCATCACCGCCCATCCGGGATAGTTCGACACGCCCCAATACCGCACCTTGCCCGCGCGGATCAGCATGTCGATCGTGGTCAGGACCTCCTCGGGCGGCGTCGCGGCGTCGAAGGCGTGGAGCTGCAGCAGGTCGATCCGGTCCGTCCGCAACCGGCCGAGCGCGGCTTCGACAGCCTGCACGAGCCGCGTTCGCCCTGTCCCCCAGTCCACGGGGCCATCCCCCATGGGCAAGCCTGTCTTGGTCGAGATCATGACCTCGTCACGCAGCCCCTCCAGCGCGGCCCCCAGAACTTCTTCCGAACGGCCGTCGGAATAGACGTCGGCGGTGTCGAACAGCGTCACACCGGCCTCCAGGCAGATGTCAACAAGGCGTCTGGCCCCGTCCACATCCGTGGTGCCCCAGTTCGAAAACAGGGGCCCAGTCCCCCCGAAGGTCCCCGTTCCGAAGCTCAAGGCGGGAACGCGCAGGCCGGACTGGCCGAGTTGGCGGTATTCCATGGTTGGTTTCCTTTCAGTTGGGAAGGGGTATGTCGCGATGCAGGGCGATGCTGCCGACTCCGAGTGCCGCGAGCGGAAAGAGCGCGGCCAGAAACGGAATGGCGCCGTAGGGCGCGCCGGCCGCGATCAGGCTGCCGCCGGCCCAGGCGCCGATGGCGTTTCCAAAGTTGAAGGCCGCGATGTTCACCGATCCGGCCATGGCCTGTCCGACCGCGCCGGCCTGCGCCATCACCCAAGTCTGCAGCGGCGCGACCGTCGCGAAGCCAGCCGCGCCGAGCCCCGCCGTCAGGATCGCGGCGGCCCACGGGGTCTCGGCGCCGACCCCGAGGAGCACGAGAACCACCATGAGCGCGCAGAACGATCCGAGGATGGTCGGCGCGAGGTGACGGTCCGCGAGCCGGCCGCCGATGAGATTGCCGACGACTAACCCTCCGCCGAAGCCCAAAAGGATCGGGGAGACGGCCGCGCGCTCGAACCCGGCCGTCTCCGTCAGGAGCGGGGTGATGTAGGTGAAGACCGCGAAGACGCCGGCATAGCCGAGCACCGTCATCGCGAGTCCGCGGAGGACCGGTGGCCGGCCCAGGACGGACAGATCGGCCCGCCAATCGCTGCGCTCGCCGCTGCCGTCCCTGGGCAGGACCGCCCACATCACGATCCAGGCGGCGATGCCGATTGCCGAGACGGCCCAGAACGTCATGCGCCAATCGGTCCGCTGGCCGAACCACGTGCCGAACGGAACGCCGAACACGTTGGCGAGCGTCAGGCCGGTGAAGACGATGGCGATCGCCGAGGCCTGCCTCTCCCGGGCGACCAACCCTTGCGCAACCACCGAGCCTACCCCGAAGAAAGTTCCGTGGGTCAGCGCCGTCAGGACCCGCGCCGCCATGAGCAAGGAATAGGTGGGTGCGAGCGCGCAGGCCGCGTTGCCGACGACGAATATGGCCATGAGGCCGAGCAAGAGCCGTCTGTGCGACCACCCGGCCGCCAACGCCGTCAGGATCGGGGCCCCGAACACGACGCCGAGCGCGTAGCCGGAGATCAAGGTCCCCGCCGTGGCGATCCCGATCGACAGGCTTTCGGCGACCTCCACCAGGAGGCCCATTATCACGAACTCAGTGACCCCGATCCCGAAGGCGCCGATGGCCAAGGCATAGAGCGCGATAGGCATGTCGATTTCTCCCGCCAAAGGTTAGCGGACATCTGGCTCGCATCCCGTCCTCGCACTAGAGATCTCCTGAGACCAACACTTGTGATCCACAGGAACAGATGCTGGGTGATCCGAACCGATTGCGCGACCTGGAAGTGTTCGTCCGGGTCGTCGCGGAAGGGAGCTTCTCCGCTGCGGCGCGGGCGACGGGGCTGACGCCCTCTGCGGTCTCCAAGTCGGTTTCACGGCTTGAGGACCGGATCGGCGCGCGACTGGTTCTGAGGACCACCAGGGCGCTGGCGCTCACCCAGGAAGGCGAGACGTTCCACGCCCGGGCACGCGACATCCTCGGTGCCCTCGATGGGGCGGAGCGGGAGGCGCGCGGAGATCGGGTTGCTGAAGGCGAGGTCCGGATCACCACCTCGGCCTCCTATGCCCACCATATCCTTTATCCGGCGCTGGAGCCGTTTCTGGTGCGTCATCCGCGATTGCGGATCGCGTGCGCGGTGACGGATCAGGTTGTCGATCTCGCCGGCACACGGGCGGACATCGCCGTGCGCGCTGGCGAGATGCCACCCTCCAGCCTTGTCGCCAGAAGCCTCGGGCGCGCCGAGCGTGTGACAGTCGCGGCGCCCCGATATCTGGATCGCCGCGGCACGCCCGGGTTGGTCCGGGACCTCGAAGCCCATGATCTGATCGGCTTCGCCTATCCCCGCCGCGCCGCGACATGGTGCTTTCTCGAGAACAACGCGACTGTAAACCTGTCCGTCCGGCCCCGGCTCAGCGCGACAGACGGAGAAGCCCTCCGCCACATGGCCCTGTCTGGTCTCGGCGTCGCGCGCCTCACGCGCTTCACCGTGGCGAAGGACATCGAGGAGGGCCGCCTCGTCGCCCTGCTCCCTTCCGCGACGGCAGAAGACGAACCCTTCCATGCCCTCTGGCTCGGCGGATCCCGCTCTCTGCCCCTCCGCCTGCGCGTCGTCCTTGATTTCCTGGGCGCGGAAGCCACAGTCGTCTGAAGCGCGCGGCGGGCGTTCTGGCTCTGCGCGGCGGATGGCGGCTTCGAGCCCAGTGTGTCGGATGCTGCATTTAACACGAATGACTGCTTCGAAGCTCCGGGTGCAATTCGCTGTAGGGACAGACATCATCTTCGAACGGCACATGCCGACGGCGAAAGCTTGTAGTCAGAACCGCTTCAGGACTGCTGATCCTATCCATGCGGAAATGGCGGAAGTCGTCGCGAGCAGGGTCCCAGCCGACGAGATACCATAGCGGAGGCAGGATCAGCATGGCTTGCGGTTCCACCTGCCGCTCGGTCTTGCGCTCTTTTGCATCGCGATAGTCGAACCGGATAAAGTGCCGGCCCAGAAACGCCGCCTCAAAGGCCCCTAGCAGGTCGGGGTCCATTTTCCCCATGCCCGACAAATTCTGCAAAGGTGACAGTTGACCGATGTGCAGGCATTCTAGAAACGCGCATAGGTCTTTCACCTTGTCCGACGGCAAGGCTTTTTCGATCTTGGCCAAGCCCGCATCTGCAAGTTCCGAGAACGGTAAATTCCCGGCGGCTCGCATCGCCGCGACGCTGATCAGCAGCGCGAATACTTCGGGCACGGACAATTTGGCACGTGTCTGCATCGATTGTGGGTCAAGCTGGAGGCCACCGCCGCGGCCGACGTCGGAATGGATCACATAGCCTTCGTTCCGCAGTGCGCCGATATCGCGCAACACTGTCCGGCGGGAGGCACCAACCTCTTCTGCCAATGCATCAACAGTGGATGTGCCGTTGCGGCGAAGGCTGCGAACGATGGCGTCTTGTCTAACTCTCACGTTCATCTCTCGAGCCTTATTACAAATGGTGACAGAATTTGGCACTACTTCGTCCTACACCGATTCTAGGAACTAAAAACAAGGAGATTTCGACATGGAACGGACGGCAGTGAACCCCTGGGACTGGTCGATCAAGTTGGGCTACAACCAGGCCGAGGTGATCGAAGGCGCGACGCGGCAAGTGATTTGCGCGGGGCAGACCGCAGTGGACGAAAACGGCGCCCCCCAGCATCCAGGCGAGATGCGCGCACAGATCAGTCTGGCCTTGGACAACCTTGAAGCCGTTCTTAACGGCGCAGGCATGAATCTTGGCAATGTCGTCAAGCTCGGCGTCTATGCAACTGATGTCGACGAGGCGCTGAAGAACTTAGACCTGATGGGCATGCGGTTCGGACCCCATCGGGTCGCACCGCCGATGACTCTTCTGGGAGCTACCCGCCTCGCGGTTTCCGGCTTGCTGTTCGAAATTGAAGCGACGGCAATGGCGTAAAGCCAGACACAACGGCCATTTGTTCTCGAAACTAAATGGCCGTTTCGTCCGCTCTCTTTGGTTGTAGGATGCCACGTCGCGCGTCAGGATACCGACGGGACAACCGCCTGAAAGGCAGGATGCATGTATCTTCTGACCGTTGCCGGAATCTGGGCCATCG